>NZ_LGDY01000091.1 GCF_001279525.1 Nocardia sp. NRRL S-836
GCCGGGGGAGGGGGTGGCGGGAGGTCGGTGCGGCGGTAGGTGAGGTCGGCGAGCCGGCCCTGCCAGGAGTCGTCGGGTTCCTCCTGCGGCTCCTCGGGTTCCGGCTCCTCCTCCCTGACGCCGCGCGGGCCGAAACCGGGCGCCTCGGTCGGGCCCTCCGGGTAGAAAACGGGCCGCTCGCCCAGCATCTGCGTCGAGTCGGGGTCCACAACGGACATGGGCGCCAGTGCCACGCCCGAGGTCACGGCCATCAGGGCGTCGCGCAGCTCCAGCGCGGAGGAGAAGCGTTCGGCGCGGTCCTTGCGCAGGCAGCGGGAGATCACCGCGCTCAGGGCCGCGGGCACGTCGAAACGGGTCAGCGAACGGGGTTCCGCCGTGCTCACGCGGCCGACGTAGGACAGCAGCGTGTCCTCGTCGGGGTTGTCGGAGGCGAACGGGGGTTTGCCCTCCAGCAACGTGAACAGCGTGGAGCCGAGGGACCAGACGTCGTCGGCGAACGACGGGGTGCCGCCCTCCAGCATCTGCGGGGCGGCGTGGCGGTAGCTGACCATCTGCAGCGACGCGGAGTGGCCGGCGTCGGCGCCGCGGGCGATGCCGAAGTCGGCCAGCACGTACGACGTGGGGAGCACGAGCACGTTCTGCGGCTTCACGTCGCGGTGCAGGATGCCCTGGCCGTGTGCGAACGCCAGCGCGTCGGCCACGGCGACACCGGCGGCCACCACGTCCTGCACGGGCAACGGGCCCATGGCGCGCAAACGGTCGTGCAACGAGCCGCGTTCGTAGTACTCCATGACGATGCACGGGCGGCCGTCGGGCAACGTGCCGGTGTCGAGGACGGTGACGATGTGCGGGTGCTGGCGGCCGAGCTCCACGGTGATGGCGAGCTCGCGGCGGAAGCGGGTCAGGGTGGCCGGATCGGTGACCTGGAGGACCTTCACGGCGACGTCGCGGCCGAGACCGTCCTGGCGGGCACGGTAGATCGTGCCCTCGCCGCCCTGGGCGATCACGCGGAAACCGCTGTAGCCCGGTAACGCGATCCCGGGCGCCTGTGCGGCACCGGCAGCCGGTGCCCAGGCCATCAGATCGTCTTCCACCACCGGATCCTAACCCGGTGCCACGCGGTGACCGGTGGCGTTGCCGCGACCGTTGAGCCCGCTCGTTCTCACGCTCTCGATCCGGTGTGCGGCGCGTTCTCAGCCGGGGACGACGGTCACCTGGAAGCCGAGCCCCCGCAGCATTCCGGTCAGCATCGTGCGGGTGTTGTCCTCCGCGCGCTTGAGCAGCTCCGACTCGCGGGCCGCGTCGGCGATCTTGGTCTCGGCCGCGACGTAGAACCGTTGCTGGTCGGGCACTTCGACCAGTGCGTTGAGCCGGTTGACCAGTCCGCGCTGCTGGCTGAAGACGTACGACCGGTCGTGGTGCAGGTTGGGCCTGTCGAGCTGAGGTGACGGCAGCCGGATCTCCACGGACTTCCCATCCGGCGATAAGACCAGGCCCTCGTCGGAGAGCTTGCCCAGGTCCACGTAGGCGTCGACCGACCCGGCGGCGACGAACAGCGTGCGCTCACCGGCCAGCGCCGCGGGCACCCACTTCACGTCGTGCTCGATGTCGAGCACCACCTGGAACTCGCCCGCCGCCGCGTGGTACTGGCTCAGGTCGCGGACGGACTTGAGCACCGCCGGTTGGCTGCGGTCGACCGTCTGCTCGCCGAGCACGTCCCCGAACGGCCGCAAATGGCCCCAGAGCTGTACTGCCGCGCCGATCGCGAGAACGATGACAGCGACCAGTGCCCCACGCGTCACCCAGCGCCTGTCCACCGCGTTGGTGTACCCGTGGGGTGATGCGCTCACTCGGGCCGTATGGGCTAATCGACCCGTGCGGAATCAGTCTCGCGTCCCCATGGTTGGCTTGGAGGACACGGGAACGATGTTTGGAGGCGTGCGGTGCTGGACCCGGACAACCTGTACGAGGTGGACTCGGAGGTGCCGGACCTGACCGGTGCGGTGCTGCTGCACCACTTCGAGGGCTTCATGGACGCCGGCGCGGCCGGTCGGCTGCTCGCCGAGCACCTGCTGGACACCCTCGAGAGCCGCGTCGTCGCCCGCTTCGACGTCGACAGCCTGATCGACTACCGCTCCCGGCGGCCGCTGATGACCTACGCGACCGACCACTGGGAGGACTACGCCACGCCCGAGCTCGTCGTGCACCTGCTGCACGACAGCGCCGGGCACCCGTTCCTGCTGCTCAAGGGCCCTGAGCCGGACCGGAGCTGGGAGGCGTTCGTGCAGGCCGTGCGCGACCTGGTGGACCGCTGGGGCGTGCGCCTGACGCTGGGCTTCCACGGCATCCCGATGGGCGTGCCGCACACCCGCCCGCTGAACGTCATCGGCCACGCGTCCCGCCCCGAGCTGGTCTCGGAGTACCAGCCGTTCTTCAACCGCGTGCAGGTGCCCGGCAACGTCTCCGGCCTGCTGGAGTTCCGCCTCGGCCAGGCCGGTCACGACGCGATGGGCTTCGCCGCCCAGGTGCCGCACTACCTGGCCCAGTCGTCGTACCCGACCGCCGCCGTCACCCTGCTCGACGCCGTCGCCAGGGCGACCGGGCTGGCGTTGCCCATCGGCGGGCTGATGGACGCCGCCCAGGCCGCCGACGCCGAGATCCACCGGCAGGTCGCGGAGTCCGAGGAGGTCGCCCAGGTGGTGGAAGCGCTCGAGCGGCAGTACGACGCCTTCATCCAGACTGTGGGCAACACCGATCTGCCCTCCGCGGACGAACTGGGCGCCGAGTTCGAGCGGTTCCTGGCCGAGCAGCAGCGTCCACCGGACCACCTGTAGGAGTCGTGATGGCCACCTGGAACGACGTGCGCAGGATCGCCACCTCCATGCCTGATGTGACGGAGCGGGTGCGGGAGGGCGTCGTCGACTGGAGGGTCAGGGACAAGCTGTTCGTGTGGCAGCGGCCGCTGCGCAAGACCGACCTGGCCGCGCTGGGCCCGTCGGCACCCGACGGGCCCATCCTCGCCGCCCGCGTGCCGGACCTGGGCGCCAAGGAGGCGCTGCTGGCGGCGGACGAGTCGGTGTACTTCACGACGCCGCACTTCCAGGGCTATCCGGCGATCCTGGTGCGGCTGGAGCACATCCCGGTGGAGGAGCTGGAGGAGCTCATCGTGGAGGCGTGGCACGCACGGGCGCGGCGCGCCAGTAGCTGACGAACCGGTAGTGCAGGCCGGACTTCGACTCCTGCCACTCGCCGACGCTCGCCGGCTCGCGGCCGACCGCCGGCGCGTAGGTGTCGCCCTCGAAGGCCTCGCGGATCTCGGTGACCTCGACGCGGTCGGCGAACGGCAGCGTCGCCGCGTACACCGCCGACCCACCGATCACCCACAGGTCGCCGTCGACGGCCGCGAGCGCCTCCTTCAGGCTGTCGAACGTCTCCACGCCCTCCTGCGGCGTGCGGGACAGCACCAGGTTGCGGCGGCCGGGCAGCGGGCGGAACCGCGCCGGGAGCGACTCCCACGTGCGGCGGCCCATGAGCACCGCCGCGCCCGCCGTGACCTCGCGGAAGTGCTTCATGTCCTCGGGGATGTGCCACGGCATGGTGCCGTCGCGGCCGATGACCCCGTCGGGCGCCTGCGCCCAGATCAGCCCGATCACACCGCCACCGGCGCCTTGATGCCGGGGTGCGGGTCGTAGCCCTCGATGGTGAAGTCTTCGTAGCGGTAGTCGAACAGCGAGTCCGCGGGGGCGAGCCGCAGTGTCGGGAACTCGCGTGCCTCGCGGCTGAGCTGCAGCTCGACCTGCTCGACGTGGTTGTCGTAGATGTGGCAGTCGCCGCCGGTCCAGATGAAGTCGCCGACGCCGAGGCCGGTCTGCGCGGCGATCATGTGGGTGAGCAGCGCGTAGGAGGCGATGTTGAACGGCACGCCCAGGAACAGGTCGGCGCTGCGCTGGTAGAGCTGGCACGACAGCTTGCCGTCGGCGACGTAGAACTGGAAGAACGCGTGGCACGGCGGCAGGGCCATCTGCGCGATCTCCCCGACGTTCCAGGCGGACACGATGATCCGCCGCGAGTCCGGGTTGGTCCGCAGCGTCTTCAGGACCTCCGCGATCTGGTCGACGTGCCCGCCGTCGGGCGTGGGCCAGGAGCGCCACTGCACGCCGTAGACGGGCCCGAGCTCACCATCGGAAGCGGCCCACTCGTCCCAGATCGTCACGCCGTGGTCCTGAAGCCACTTCACGTTGCTGTCGCCGCGCAAGAACCACAGCAGCTCGTACGCGATCGACTTGAAATGGACCTTCTTGGTCGTGACCAGCGGAAAACCGGCGGCCAGCGGGTAGCGCAGCTGATGACCGAAGATCGACCGCGTGCCGGTGCCGGTGCGGTCCTCCTTGCGCACGCCCTCCTTCAGGACGTGGCGGAGCAGGTCTTCGTACTGCGTGTCGGCCATACGGGTGAGCCTACCCAGCCCTGGACCTAGAACCGCGCCATGTCCGGCTCCAGGCCGAGCCGGTGCATCGAGTAGGTCTCCAGGAGCCGTTTCGACACCACGGTGTGCTGCGCGGCCGTGTGGGCGTCACGGAAGCAACGCTGCAGCGCCGACGACTCGAACACCGAGCTGCCGCCACCCGCCGCGAACGCCATCTGCGTCACCTCAGCGGCCTCCGACGCCGCGAACGTGCACGCGAGCCGCATGCGCGCCTTGGCCTCGTCGGGGACGTACGCGCGTTGCAGGGCCATGTCCCAGACGGCGCTCAACGTCTCGTGCAGGAACGCGGCGGCGGAGGACAGACGGGCCTCCATCAGGCCCAGGTCGATCTGCAGACCGGTCTGCTCGGCGAGGCGGGTGGTGGCGTGCTGCGGGGTCTTCTCGACGGCCAGCGCCTCGATCTCGTCGATCGCGCGGCGGCCGATGCCCAGGCACACGGAGGCGACGCCGACGGCCAGGAAGCTGAAGAACGGGAAGGCGGTGACCGGGCCTTCGATGCCGGGGGTGGTGCCGACGGGCCAGATGGCGCGGCGGGTGGGGAGGAAGGCGTTGAGCAGGGAGAACTCGTGCGAGCCGGTGGCCCGCAGGCCGGCGGAGTGCCACGTGTCGTGGACGGTCACGTCCGCACGTGGGTACACGGCCAGACGGGGGCCCTTGGAAGTGAGGGTGCCGCCGATGACCCACGAGCACCACGGCACAGCGCTGCCCCAGCCCCAGCGGCCCGAGACGCGGTAGCCGCCGCCGACCGCCTCGGCGCGGCCGTGCGGGGCGGCGGTGCCCGCGATCAGGGCACGCGGGTCGGTGAAGATCTCGTCGGCGGCGTCGGGCGGGAGGTACCAGGCCAGTGATGACGAGCTGGTGGTCGTCATGGCGGTCCAGCCGGTGGAGGCGTCCGACCGCGACAGCTCGCCGATCTCCCGGCTCCACTCCGGCAGCCCGAGCTCGGCACCCGCGTAGCGCCGGGGAGCGATCATGCGGTGCACGCCCGCGTCGACGAGCGCGGTCAGCACGGGCTCGGTGAGCGCGCGCCGCTGCTCGGCCAGGTGGGCTTCGGAGCGGATCAACGCGTGCAGGTCCGGTGCGGGCATGCGCTGATCTTGCTGGAGCGGCTACAGCTTGGCGAGCGCCTCAACGAGTGGCTTCAGCTCCGGCGTGGCCCCGGCCTCGTCCAGCGACTCCGACAGCGCTTGGTCGTGGGTGGGGCGGGCGAGCGCGAGCAGCTCGTGGCCCTTCTCGGTGACCTCGGTGTAGATGCCGCGCCGGTCGGTGGGGCACAGGTAGCGCTGCAGCAGCCCGCGGTCCTCCAGGCGCGTGACCAGGCGCGTTGTGGCGGACTGGCTCAGCACGACGGCGTTGGAGAGCTGGTTCATCCGAAGGTGGAAGCCGTCCTGGCGGTTGAGGACGTCCAGAACGGTGTACTCGCTCACGGAGAGTTCGTGTGCCTTCTGCAGCGCTCTCTCGAGGCGGTCTTCAATGCGCGCGTGCAACGCCGCAAGCGTGCGCCAGCCCTGTGCGCGCGCCTGGACGGCGTCGTCGTCCAGTGACATGAAGAACATCCCCTTCGAATAGACAGCGTCTGCAACTATTGCGTACGCTTGTAGTCGTCATCAACAAGTCTACCGGGGAGAGACATGGATCTGTCGGGACGCACGGCACTTGTGACGGGCTCCACCGCGGGCATCGGCTACGCCACGGCGGAGGCGCTGCTCAAGGCGGGTGCGTCCGTCGTCGTCAGCGGCCGCAGCGAGGACCGGGTCGCCGAGGCGGTCGGCAAGCTCAGCGGCAACGGCTCCGGTGACGTGCGCGGTGTCGCGGCGGACATCTCGACCGCGCGGGGCGCCGACGAGCTCATCGCTCAGGTGCCCGACGTGGACGTGCTCGTCAACAACCTGGGCATCTACGGCGCCCAGCCGGTGTTCGAGATCGACGACGCCGAGTGGCAGCGCTTCTTCGACACCAACGTCATGTCCGGCGTCCGGCTCTCGCGGCACTACACGCCGCGCATGGTCGAGCGCGGCTGGGGCCGGGTGATCTTCGTGAGCAGCGAGTCCTCCGTGTTCACCCCGACCGAGATGGTGCACTACGGCATGACGAAGACCGCGCAGCTCGCCATCGCGCGCGGCATGGCCCAGTCGGTGAAGGGCACCGGCGTCACCGTGAACTCGGTGCTGCCCGGCCCCACGCTCACGCCCGGCGTCGAGGAGTTCATCCGCGACCGCGTCGGCGACGGCGGCGAGGCCGAGTTCGTCCGCACCGAACGCCCCACCCTGCTGCTGGGCCGCCTGATCCGCCCCCACGAGGTCGCGAACCTCATCACGTACGTCGCGTCGGACCTGTCCTCCGCCACGACCGGCGCCGCGCTGCGCGTCGACGGCGGCACCGCTCCGACGCTCATCCCGTAAGCACAAACCGTTGTAAGGAACTCTTTTGGACACCGTGAAGCTCAACAACGGCGTGACCATGCCCCAGCTCGGCTTCGGCGTCTGGCAGGTGCCCGACGAGGAGGCCACGTCCACCGTCGCCGAGGCGCTGAACGCCGGCTACCGCAGCATCGACACCGCGGCCGCCTACGGCAACGAGGGCGGCGTCGGCGCGGCCATCGCACAGTCCGATGTGGACCGTTCCGAGGTGTTCGTCACCACCAAGCTCTGGAACGCCGACCACGGCTACGACAACGCACTGCGCGCGTTCGACGCCTCGCAGTCGAAGCTCGGCCTCGACGTCGTCGACCTGTACCTGATCCACTGGCCGACGCCGGCCCGCGAGCTGTACGTGGACACCTGGAAGGCGTTCGTGGAGCTGCAGAAGGAGGGCCGCGTCCGCGCGATCGGTGTCTCCAACTTCCAGCCCGCGCACCTGCAGCGCCTCATCGACGAGACCGGCGTCGTGCCCGCGGTCAACCAGATCGAGCTGCACCCGTACCTGCAGCAGGCCGAGGTGCGCGAGTTCCACTCGAAGCACGGCGTCGTCACCGAGGCCTGGTCACCGCTCGGCCAGGGCGGCGAGCTGCTGGGCGACCCCGTCGTCACCGAGCTCGCCGAACGCCACGGCAGGTCCGCGGCGCAGATCGTGCTGCGCTGGCACCTGCAGCTCGGCAACGTCGTGATCCCGAAGTCCGTGACGCCGTCGCGGATCCGCGAGAACATCGACGTGTTCGGCTTCCGGCTGGCCGACGAGGAGATGGCCGCGCTCTCCACGCTGGACCGCGGTGGCCGCATCGGGCCGAACCCGGACGAGTTCAACCAGGCGTGAGCCTGACGCGCTGCTGGTCCGTGTCGCGGATGTGGCACGGACCAGCACGCTCGTACCATGTGGTGATGTCCGACGATCAGCCGATTTACGACATCGCGGTGTCCTTCGCCGGTGAGCAGCGTGACTACGTCGAGCGGACGGTCGAGGCCGCGAAGGCGCTCGGCTTGAAAGTCTTCTACGACCGCGACATGACCGTCGAGTGGTGGGGCAAGAACATCCTGGTCGAACAGCGGAGGGTTTACGGGTCGCTCACCCGCTACTTCGTACCGTTCATCTCGACCGAGTACGTAGTCAAACCGTATCCGCGTGACGAGTTCGATGCCGCGATGCTGACGGCGGTGAAACGGGGAGACGGCTACATCCTGCCGGTCCTCGTGGGCGACGTCGCGGTGGCGCCGGAGCTGCTTCATCCGCACGTGGCGTACCTGAGGTCCGATGACTACACACCCGAGCAGCTCGCCGGATTGTTGAAGGCGAAGGTCGAAGGTGCTGTGGGTGCCGGTCAGGAACCGCGTGAGGTCACCAGCGTGGTGCAGGCGGCGCTGGAACTGCCGATGCCGAAGGTGGTACCGCGCGGCTTCAGCAAGTTCGCCGAGCTGGACGCGATCTGCGCGCATCTGGCGGAGAGGTTCGCGGATGCGGCGCCTCAACTCGACGCGATCGGCTTCCCCTGCCTGGTGCGGACCACCGCAGACCGCGTAACGATCAGGATTGAACGTGAGGAACGGATCGCGTACTCGCTCGACATCGTGAGAGGCACCGGTAGCTATGACGGCCGGCTGGTGTTCAGCCCGGCGGGCACGTGGAGCGGGTCCTCCGGAAGCATGATCGCCACCGCGGAGCCGTTCTTCGACGCGCGAGCCGGAGTACCGAAGCTCAAGCTCATGGATCTTTCCCTGCTCAGCACGTTCGGCGCGGGTCAGGAGGTCTTCACCAAGGAGGAGTTCTTCCACCGGCTGTGGGCACGGATCGTCGAGCAGCTGGAACGAGCCTGAGAAGTACGAAGCCCCGGTCCGCTCGATCGCGGTCCGGGGCTTCGTCGGCAACGGGCCCTGCCTCTATCAGGCCCGCATGACTGTGGCGATCGGGATCCGTGCCGCGCGGATCGCCGGGATCAGCCCGCCCAGCACGCCCGCGACCAGGCCGGCGATCACGCCCGCGACGCCCGCCTCCCACGGGAACGCGACGTCCGCGAGCGACGGGAACTTCGAGCCGAACAGCATCAGCCCCACCTTCAGGCCCGCCGCGCCGGTGCCGATGGCCAGTGCCGCGGTCAGCAGGCCGGTCAGCAGGGTCTCGGCGAGCACGATGCCGGCCAGCAGCATCCGGGACATGCCGACCGCGCGGCGCAGGGCGAACTCCTCGACGCGTTCGCCGACGGTGGCGAGGCCGACGTTGAGGATGCCGGCGACGCCGATGAGCAGCACCAGGCCGGCCAGGCCCAGGAAGATCAGGCGCATGATCATGAGTTCCTTCTGCATGCGCTTCTTCGACTGGATCTCGTTGAAGTGGATCTGGTCCGGCTGCGTGCCTGCGCCGATGAGGCGTGCCTTGAGCAGCTGCTGCAGGTCGTTGGTGCCCGGTGCCAGCATGACCTGCAGGCCGGGACCGCCGCGGAACCGGTCGACCTGGACGTTCTCCGAGGAGGGCAGCCAGTTGCGCAGCTCGTCGAGTCGCATGTAGACGGACGGTTGCGAGCTGCCGTCGGAGATCACGCCGATGATCTGCGGTGACACGTGGTGGGTGGCGCCGGTGATCATCATCTCGCCGGGGACCCTGTACCGGTTGAGGCCCTTGGCGGCTTCCTCGTTCAGCACGATCTTCGGGGCGAGCGCGGGCGTCGAGCCGAAGTCGAGCCACGAGCCGGAGATCGGGCGGAACGGCTTGAACTGGCGGATGTCACCGGTCAGCGCGTTCACCACGACCTCGATGGCCTGGCCGTCGGGCTTCTTCTCCGGCTTCTTCTGCTCGGTGCAGATGCCGTTCTGGTCGCAGTACATCGACGGGCCGCCGTAGTAGTCGCCGCGGCCCGCGTACTCGAACGGCGACGCGCCCTCGTTGACCGGGCGGACGCCGGGCTCGCCGATGATGGCGTTCAAGCCGATGACGCCGACGGCCTCGGTGTTGCCCTTCAACGTGCTCTCGACGACCGAGGTGGCTTTGCCCCCGCTGCTGACGTAGAGCTGGAACGTGCCGTCCTTGCCCTGCTGCAGCTCGACGTCGGTGAGCATGGCGCGTTCGGCGATCGCGGCGCCCGCCTGCACGGTCACGACCGCGAGGACGCCGAGGAACAGCGAGACCATCGACAGGAACGTGCGCAGCTTGCGGGCGCGGATGCCCTGCCCACCGATGATCAGGGCGGACCGCAGCTTGCCGGAGAACATCAGTTGAACCGCCCGTCGCGCAGCTCCAGCACGCGGCCCATCTTGCGCGCGTGGTCGTGGTCGTGCGTGACCAGCACGAGGCCGCAGCCCTGCCTGGTCGTGTTGAGCAGCACCTCGACGACGAGGTTGCCGGTCTCGGTGTCGAGCGCGCCCGTCGGTTCGTCGGCGAGGATCACGCGCGGCTGGCGGACCAGTGCCCGTGCGATCGCGACGCGCTGCTGCTCACCGCCGGACAGGCGGGTGGGCTTGCTCTTGGCCAGGTGCGCGATGCCGACCTGCTCCAACGCGTCCATCACCTGCTGCCTGCGCTTGCGGCGCGCGGACCAGCCCTGGCCGTTCACCAGCGCCATCGCCACGTTCTGCGCCGCGGTGAGGTGCTTGAGCAGGAAGAAGCGCTGGAACACGAAGCCGAACTCCGCGCTGCGCAACGCGGCGGCCTTGCGCTCGGGCACCTTCGTGATGTCCGTGCCGTTGAGCAGGTACCGGCCCTCGTCCGCGCGGTCGAAGAGCCCGATCAGGCTCAGCAGCGTCGACTTGCCCGAACCGGACCGGCCGAGGATCGCCACGCTCTGTCCGGGGTGGACGGTCAGGTCCACGCCGGAGAGGATCGTGCGCGGTTCCTCCTGGCCCTTCAGGACTTTCGTGATGCCGTTCAGCTGCAGCAGCGGCGGAACGGCCGCTATCGTCATGGTCGTCTCCGGCGCGGTCATCACGGACCCGTCGGCTTGTTCTGGTCGCCGCCCTGCGGTTCCGGCAGGTTCGGGCCGGGCACCGCGAGCTCCTCCGTGCCGGTGAGACCGGACTTGACCTCGATGACCTTGCCGTCGGTGAGACCGAGCTCCACCTCGACGGTCTTGCGCGAGCCGTCGGGCTGCAGCACGTCGACCTTGCCCTTGCCCTGCTGACCGGCGACCGCCTCGACCGGGACGACCATGGCCTCCGGCGACTTGCCGGTGATGACCTCGATCGACGCGCTGGCGCCGTTGATCATCTTGATGTCGGCCGGTGCGGTGCAGACGATCCGCAGACCGGTGGACGAGCTCGGCTGCTGCGGCGGTTGCTGCTGGTCAGGGGTTTTGGGCGTCTTGGCGTCCGGCGTCGTCTTCTGGTCCGGCGTCTGCTCGGGCTTCTCCGGGATCGTGCCCTGCGGTAACGCGGCGATCGTGCCGAGGACCGCGCACGGGAACGGGCCGGGCCCGTTCTTGATCTGCGCCTTGACCTCGCCGAGCGCACCGCTGATCTTGTAGGCCTGCTGCCCGTCGACGTCGCCGACCAGCGCGTACCCCACGTGCTTGGCCGAGGCGAGCGGCATGCCCGCTGTCACCGTCGACTTGTCGTCGACCAGCCGGCCCGCGAACACCGCGCCGGCTGGGATCTCGACGTAGTTCGGCGCCCCGTCCTTCCACACCGTGGCGACCCTGATGGCCTTCGTCGGCGTGCCGTTGGGCGCCGGCAGGTCGAAGAACCGCACCTGGCCCGCCACCGGTGCGACCAGCCCGAAGGTCGGGTTCATCTCGACCTTGCCGGTGATGCTGATCTGCGTGGTCAGGGGTTGCTTGGTGGGCTTGACCTTGGTCATCGTCGTGCCGCGCGGGGCCAGCTCCGGGTTGGTCTGCTCTGGACCCGACGGACTGCACGCCGCCACGGTCACCGTGACCAGCGCGCACAGCGGCGCGAGAACGAATTTGCGCACGAATGTCCCCCATGTCGTTTCGACCAACCTACCGATAAGGACACCGCATGGGTCCCGGAGGTTGCATCGGACTTTCGGCCGATGTCGCATCGACCGCGCGGTCACGGGTACACGGGGAGGTGACGACCCCTTTCGACGACCTGGAGGAACTGTGAATGCGCTTGCCGTGGTGACCGGTGCGTCGAGTGGAATCGGCTACGAGCTCGCGAAGGTGCTCGCGGACAACGGCTTCGACGTCGTCGTCGCGGCGGAGGACGAGCGGATCGCCGACACCGCTGCTCAGCTCGGCCTGCGCAGCGGCGGCGTGCACGTGGAGCCGGTGCGCGCGGACCTCACGACCTACGAGGGCGTGGAGTCGCTCGTGTCCCGCGTGCGCGCGTTGGGCCGTCCCGTCGAGGTGCTCGCGGTGAACGCGGGTGTGGGCGTCGGCGGCGACTTCGTGCGCGACACCTCGCTCAGCGACAACCTGGAGATCGTGGACCTGAACGTGCGCTCGGCGGTGCACCTCTCGCACCGGCTGGTCGGCGACATGGTGGACCGCAAGCAGGGCCGGATCCTGTACACGTCCTCGATCGCGGCCACGGCGCCGGGCCCGTTCCACTCCGTCTACGCGGCCTCGAAGGCGTTCCTGGCCTCGTTCGCGCAGGGGCTGCGGGAGGAGCTGCGGGACACCGGTGTCACCGTCACGACGCTGATGCCCGGACCGACCGACACCGAGTTCTTCGAGCGCGCGGGCATGCAGGACACGAAGGTCGCCACGGGGGACAAGGACGACCCGGCGCAGGTGGCGCAGCAGGGCTTCGAGGCGTTGATGAAGGGCGACGACCACGTGGTCGCGGGATCGCTGAAGAACAAGGTGCAGGCGGTCGCCGGACGGGTCACGCCGGACCCCGTCAAGGCGAAGATGATGCGATCGATGACCGAGCCGGGTTCGGCCGAGTCCTGACGGGTATACGCGCCTCATGAGGCAATCCGCACCATCCGAACGGCATCAGAACGAAGGTTCTCCGCGCGTGAGTGAAATCAGGCAGGCGTACGGCGAGAGCAGGCCGCTGCCCGGCTACCTCCTCGCCATGGGCACCTATGCCGCCATCATCGGTGCCGTCTCGGTGGCCGGGCGCCGCAGCGGTGCCCGGCTGCCGGAGCGGTTCTCGTTCGCCGACACCGCGCTGGTGTCGGTGGCGACGCACAAGCTGAGCAGGCTGATCACCAAGGAGGCCGTGACGAGCCCGCTGCGGGCGCCGTTCACCCGCTACGAGGAACCGGCCGGCCACGCCGAGCTCAAGGAGTCCGTGCGGTCGCACAACCCCGCGCAGCACGCGATCGGCGAGCTGCTCACGTGCCCGTTCTGCATCGCGGTGTGGGTGGCCAGCGGGCTGACCGCCGGGATGGTGCTGGCACCGCGGGTCACCCGGCTCGTGTCGACCGCCTTCACCGCGGTCGCGGCGTCCGACGTGCTGAACCTCGTGTACGACAAGCTGAAGTCATGACACCCGGCGGCCGCGCCGGCTGCCCGCGTACGCCTGCTCGCGCAGCGCGGCCAGCCAGCGCGGCGCCAGTTCCACCTCCGCGGGCCGGTTGAGCACCGGGTCGAACGCGATCGGGGTGTCGTCGCTCAGGTCGTGCAACCGCACCTCGGCCACCTGGCGCCACACGGCGTCCCGGCCGGACGCGTGGACGGTGAACCGGCTCGGCGGTTCACCGGCGTCCGCGGGAACGGCCATCAGCCACCACAGCTCGCCGCGGTGGCGGTAGGGCAGGATCGACCCGAGCGTCGCACCCCGCCAGCGGCCGGCGAACCTGGGCAGCAGCCGGGAGAACCGGCCGGAGCCGCTTGTGGACAGCAGCACGTCCCAGTCACCCGATCCGGTGGGGATCCGCAGCGCGAGCCCGAGCACGTCCGGCAGGCCACGACCGGTACCGGCGCCTTTGGACAGCCGTGCGGTCACGGTGGCGGAGGAGGGGAACGGCGCGCTGCCGGTGAGCTCACCGGTCATCCGCACACCCCTGGGGTGGAAGGCACGAGCTCGCCTGGCTGAGGCGAGCAGGCGGAAGACAGTCGTCAGCACACCATGGTCTACCCGCGAATGCGCCGGAAAAACACGGGTTTCAAGGTGTTTTCCGGGGCAATTCCCCTGGCGTGAGGCTGCTCAGAGCACCCGGCGTCTACGCGCCACAGGACGACACCGAACTGCTGGTCGCCGCGATGACCGCGGCGGCGATACCCACGGGCGCACGCGTCCTGGACATCGGTACCGGCACCGGTGCGCTGGCGCTGGCGGCATTGCGCGCCGGTGCGGCCGAGGTGACCGGTGTGGACGTGTCGCGCCGTGCCGTGTGGACCGCGCGGCTGAACGCGGCCCTGCACCGGCTTCCGTTGCGGGTACGGCTCGGCAACGCGCTGGAGGTCGTCGCGGACGAGCGGTTCGACCTCGTGCTGGCCAACCCGCCGTACGTGCCCGCCGCGAACCCGTGTGTCGCGAGCGGACCGGCTCGGGCGTGGGACGCGGGACTGGACGGCCGGCAGCTGCTGAACCCGTTGTGCGCGCGCATGTTCGACCTGCTGACCCCGGGCGGTGTGCTGCTGATGGTCCACTCTGCACTGTGCGGAGTGGACACGACGTTGCGGCAGCTGCGCGACAACGGGATGAAGGCGGCGGTCGTGCAGCGGCGCTCGATCCCGTTCGGACCGGTCATGCGCGGCCGCATCGACTTCCTGGAACGGCACGGCCTGATCGAACCCGGTCAGCGACACGAGGAACTGGTGGTGATCCGCGGTGACCGACCCGAGCGCGCGCAGGGTGACGGTGGTGCCGAACGGCCCGGTTCTCGTTGAGGGACCGGTCGAGCTCGAGGTCGACGGCGTGACGCACACCAGCGACCGGTTCGTGGTCGCGGTGTGCGCCTGCCGCCGCAGCAAGCGCTACCCGTTCTGCGACACCAGCCACCGCAAGCGCGTGCGCAGCGACGACTCGCCCGCCGCCCAGGCCGACAGCAGGTGAGCGGCCAGACGGCCCTCCAGCAGTTCGGTGGCCTGGATGCCGAACACCACGTCGGCGGTCAGCTCCGGTTCCTCCTGCACCAGTGAGCCGATCACATCACGGCGCATGATCTGCTCGTGCACGGCGTCGGCCTCGATGTGCTCGGTGAAGAACTCGACGCACCTGGGGTCGGCGCCGAGCCGTTGCAACGCCTGCGCCATGCGGTGGGCACTCGGCGCCGTCGTGATCTCGGCGGCGGCGAAGTGCCCGACCAGGGCACCGCGCAACGACCGGTGCAACCCGAACAGCGACATCATGTTCACGATCGCGATGGCCGGCGCCGGCACGTCGTCGAGGTAGTGCAGGTACTCCGAGGACATCCCGGCACCGTCGAGCAGGTCCGCGTAGAGCCGCGAGTGCATCCGGTCGGCCCGTCCGCCGCCGAACTCGTCGAACTCCACGGCCACCAGCGCCGCCTTCGCCCGGCCGCGCAGCCGCGGGATCACCCACGCGTGCGGGTCCGCCTCCTTGTGGTGGTACACCGAGCGGTGGGCGAAGTACTCGCACATCTGCTCCCAGGTCCCGTCGTCCCGCAGGTGGTGCGACACGCCGTTGCCGGGAACCTGCTCGACCAGCAACGCCTCCAGCGCACTGTCCAGATCGGTCATGTCCACATCGGACCGCAACGCCGCCAGGAAGACACGTTCCGCCTGGGCGCGCAGCCTCAGCAGCTCGGGGTCCCACTCCCAGCCGGGGTCAACGCCCTCGAAGCCGCCGTAATGCAGCTCGTACAACGTGTACAGCGCGATTGCCAGGTCCTCGCCGTACGGATCGGCCTCGACGAACGGGAGCGCGCCGCCGCCCGGCATCCCGCGCAGCGCGGTGACGACGGTCTCGGACAGCGGCCCGCGTGGTGCGGGGAGCAGCATCATGGCCTCATTCCCGTAGAGCGATCAGGTCGTGCACGAGCGCGAGCTCGCCGCGGTCTTCCAACGCCGGTGTCACGTGCTTGACGAGGTCTTCGAGCAACGCCGTCGCCGGTACCCGGCACTCGCGCCACGGGTCGACCGCGGCACCGTCCAGGCCGTACCGGGAGGCCGTCCAGACCGCCGCCGCGCACACGTCGTCGCGTACCGGCGGAGTCTCCTCGGTGACGGCCGTCTGCACGAGCGCCCGCGACAGCGCGGCCTGCAGCACCGCGTCCTGCACGGTCGCCGCCGCGTCGGCCGCCCGGAACTCGATGGTCGGCAGCTTCGGTGACAGGCGCGCGAGCCAGAACGTCTGCGCCCGGTCGACGAGCGTGCCGCACGCGACCATCCTGGCCACCTGCGCGTCGTAGTCGGCGGCGTCGGTGAACACGGGCGGTACACCGGAGCCGGGGAACCGCGACTGCAGCACCATCCGCCAGCTCGCGTAGCCGTGGTCCGGCGAGTTCGCCGACAGCGCGAGCAACGTCGGCAGCCAGGGCCGCAGCCGGTTCAGGACCACGACCGCGGTCTCCCGGTCCGGCACACCCACGTGGACGTGACAACCACTCGCCTCGTAGGTGTCCACAACACCCGCATAGGTGTCGAGAACGCGCCGGAACCGCTGCCCATCCGCCACGACCGGGTGAAAAGAGGCCTTGACCGGGGTGCCGCGGGAGACCACCCGCACGCCGACCTCGTCGGCGGCCGCGGTGATGGCGTCACGGGCCTGCTGCAAGACCGCACCCAGCGCGGCCATGTCGGTGCACGGCCCGCTCGCCGCCTCGACCTGCGTGCCGGCGAGCTCGGCGTGGAACTTCGTCAGCTCCGTGTCCGGCAGGCGCGCCAACACGGCGTCCGCCCGTACCGAGGTACGTCCGGACGCCGGGTCGACGAGCAGGAACTCTTCTTCTACGCCAACGGTGTCAGCGCACTGCGGCACGCCGGCCAAGCGCCACTCCCAGTCCGATCATGCCGATGCCGAGGACGAAGTGCAGCCAGTCGTCCGCGGTGTTGAGCGGCACGAAGTTCGCCTGGCTCGCCTTGTCGATGACGAGTCCGTACAGCCACAGCACCAGGTAGACGGCACCGCCGCCGATCAGGTACGCCTTCGCGCCGCTCGCCGTCCGCGCGGCCAGGAAGCCCGCCACGGCGAACAGCAGGTGCACGATGTTGTGCAGCACGGAGACGGCGAAGATGCCGAGCAGCATCGCTTCGGAGTGGTGCCCGGCGAACGTCATCGTGTCGTAGTTCGTGGTGATGCCCGGGATGAACCCGAGCACTCCGACCAGTCCGAACACCGCCGCGACGGCTAAGGCCGCCTGCTGGACGGTGGTTCGTGTCCGTACGTCGACCATGGGGGTCACCTCACTCTGAGTGGACACAATCAGTGACCGACTACCCGGCGGCGGTAGAGGCAAACGCGGGCGGGGTATTCGGTCTGACATGGACGACCAGACGATCGAGGCACTCGGCAAGCTCAGCGCGGCGCTGGAAACCACCGAACGCGCCCGCGGCCACCTCTACTCCTTCCACCAGCTCACCGGCACCGCCGACTTCATGCTCGACGAGGCCATCGAGCTGCTGCGCAAGGCCGGCCACCACGAGCACGCCGACCGGGTGCAACGGGACCTCGTGGGCCGCAACGTCCTGCCTGGCCGGTGGACGTTCCAGATCGTCGAGGAGTACGACGACATGTACTACGACGTGTTCCGCGACGTCGAACAGGCCGCGCGCACCGACCTGGCCGGCGGCAAGCGGCACGAGCTGGAGGCGCGGCTCAAGCGCGACCGTCAGCGGTTCAGCGCCGCCGCGTACGCCGACAGGGACTCCCGGTCGGGCTGACCGGTCTTCGAGATCAGCGACGCCACGTGCTTCTCGACCGTGCGCGGTGAGATGTGCAGCCGCGTCGCGATGGCCTTGTTGCCCATCCGGTCGGCCAGCAGCACGAACACCTCGAACTCCCGCACCGTCACCCCGTGGCCGCGCAGCTGCTTGGGCACCTGGTCGGTACCGCTGCGGCGTTGCTGCACGGGCGCACCGGCCTGGCGCAGCAGCCCGCGGCACGCCGACGCGACCGCGGGGATGCCGGCCTGGTGGAAGTGCTCCTCGGCGGCGCGCAGCCAGCTGACCGGGTCACCCCACCGCTGCGCCTCCGCCGCGACCAGCCGCAGCCCCAGGTGCCGTGCCATCGGGTACGGCGCCGCGGCCTCCTGCGCCGCGTGGAACGCCTGCGCCGCTTCGGCGGTCCTGCCGTCGCGGCCCAGCAGCACGGCGTGCGCGAGGTCGGCGAACTGCCGGTTCCACCGCATCCGCGCGGGCGAGGCGGCGGCCAGCGCGTGGTAGTCGGGCCAGCCGAACCGGCCGTCGAGCACGCCGAGCAGCACGCGCATGCCGTGCGTGCCGGACAGGTGGAACGTGGTGGGGTTCTGCGACTCCTGCGCGGCGGCCCGGTCGAACTCCCGCACCGCCAGCGCGTGGTTCTCCTCCAGCAGCGCGCAGAACGCCTTCGCGAGCCCCGAGCAGAGCGGCACCTCCTGCGCGCCGCCCCTGGCGCTCTGCTCGAACGCCTGCACCGCGAGGTCCGTCGCCTGCCGGTCGCCCTGGTGCGCGTGCAGCGTCGCCTTCACCATCAGCAGGTAGCGGGTGAGCGCGCTGAGCTGCAACCGGGTCGTGGCCTGCAGGCAGCGGTCGACCTGCTCGCTGGCCTCGGTGTAGCGGCCGGTGAGCACCGACTGCAACGCCATGATAGCGTCGACGTTGTACGCCACCGTGATCGCGCCCGCCCGGCACGCCTGGTCGTGCGCGCTGTCCAGCGAGGCCGTGCTGCCCGAGGCGAGCCAGTCGTTGCCCGCCATGCGCACCAGCGCGTAGATGTGCTGGATCGGCAGCTGGTGGGTGTCCGCAAGCGCTCGCGCCCGGTCGAAGCACGCGTTGGCCTCGTCGAGGTCCTGCTCCCGCGCGATGATCCCGAGCAGCTGCCACGCCTCGCACCCGACCATCGGCAGCCGCGCCCGTGCCGCCGCGTCCGCCGCCCGGTGCGCGAGCCGCGCCGCCGAGGAGATCCGGTCGGCACTGGGGATGTTCAGCGTCAGGAACGCCGAGTTCACGTCGAGCGGCGCCGTCAGCTCGTCCGGCGCGTCCGGCCCCAGCAGCGTGCGCGCCGCCCGCACCTGCTCCGCCCCGTCGCCGAACCGCCCCGCCAGGTACGCGACGCGCGCGAGCCTGGTGTGCAGCTTGGCCCGCCGCGGCCCGTCGAGCCCGCGCAGCTCGCTGAGCGCCGCACCGAGCTGGAACGCCTTCTCGAACTCCCCGGCCTCCGCCAGCGCGGGCAGCAGCACGTCCAGCACGTCCGCCCGCGCCGCCGAGTCCGTCAGCAGCCGGTATCCCCGGTCCAGCAGCTTGACCGCGGAGCTGGTGGCCCCGTTGCCCAGCGCCCGCCGTCCCGCCTCGGCGAACAACAGCCCCGCGTCACCGCGTTCTCCGGCGTCGAACCGCAGCTTCGCCACCAGCGGGCACCAGTCACCGGGCAGCCCGGGGTGCAGCTCCTCGATGGCGTCCGCGGTCCGCTCCGACAACGCCCCGCGCTCGACCGGAGTGAGCTGCGCCAGCAACGCGTCCGCCGTCAGCGGGTGCCGGAACGCGTACCAGTCCGGCGCGGGCTCGTCCGGCGTGACCAGCTGCGCCGCGACCCCGGCGTGCAGGTGGCTCAGCAACGCCCGGTCGTCGTGCCCGGTCACCTTCTGCACCACGGAGAGCGGGAACCGGTGCCCCAGCACCGCCGCCACCGACAGCACCTCCCGCCCCTGCGGCCCCAGCCGGTCCGTGCGGTGCGCGACACTGCGGACGAACGCCGCGGGCACCGGCAGCCTGAGCTCGCCGAGCACCTGCCACCCCCGCGCCCCGGCGACCAGCAACCCGCCGCTCACCATGCCGTGCAACAGCTCCTCGACCACGAACGGGTTCCCGGCGCTGTCCGTCCACAAGCGATCGCTGAGCTCGTCCGGGACCTGCTCGCTCTCCAGGCAGTCAGCGGCCATCCGCTGCACCTGCTCCCTGGTGAGCCGCTTGAGCTCCAGCTGCGTCGCCGCGTCCCGCCGCACGATCTGGTGCACCAGCTCCAGCGCGTTGCCCGGATCGTTGCGAATGGTGGCGAGCAGCAGAACCGGCTGCTCCTCCAGGTTGTCCGCGAGGTACTCGACGACCGCCAGCGTCTCCGCGTCGGCTTCGTGCAGGTCTTCGAGCACCAGCAGGCACGGCGTCTTGCGCGCCACCGACGTGAGCAACCGCAGCACCGCCTCCGCCAGCACCACCACGGACTCCGTCGTGGACTGCTGGTCGTGCCACTCGGGGATCAACGTCCCCAGCACCGGCTTGTAGGGCCCGAGCGCGCTGTCGTCCGGCGGCTCACTGCGGAACAACCCCAGCAACGCCTCGGCAATGGGCCGGAACGGCACCATCGGCCCGATCGTCGTGCCTCTTCCCTTCAGCACCCGCATGCTCTCGTCGAACGCCTGCCCCGCGGCCAGCCGGGCGAGCCGGGACTTCCCGATCCCCGCCTCACCGGTGAGGAACACAGCGCCACCCTGCCCCCGCCGGGTGCGTTCGAGCGCCCTGGCGATGGCCTCGACCTCCCGGTCGCGGCCGACCACCTGTGGCGCGCGGGTCTGCATGGCAGGACCCTAACGTCCGGGTGGTGCCGTCCGTATCGGCTGGTCAGGCGTATTCAGGGCAGGGGACCAGCGCAATTCCCCGTGATCAGGAAAGGAGCTTTCCGCGATCACCGGCGCTAGCACATCTTCTTGCCCTTCGAGCCAAGTGAGACGGCGAATTCCGCACACGGCCGGATGGTCCGAGTGGATCAACGAAAGGCGCATCAGGCCGATCCCAGGCAAGCACGGCGATATCGAGCGAAGCGAGGCGTTTCTACGTTCCCTCGACGGGCAGCGGTGACTAGCCCGTGGTCTTGCGGTTGGGGCTTGACTTTGAGGGCGGGGCGATATCCTGGTAGGGATCGGCCGGGCTCCCTTATGCCCGGCTTTTTAAGGCCGACTCATCGCCCCGCTAGAGGCCAATCGCGATCGTCGCGAAGCGGCGATGAACCCCGAACGTCGTCCCTGCCTGATCAACCACGCTGTGAGGCGATCGCGCACGTGCCCGTCCACCCACGGTGCCAAGGCGACACGCAAACGGGCCAACCCGACCCCGCACCAGAGGCGACAGACCCACGGACCACCCCAACCCCGGAAACGCCACGAGGGCCGGATATCCCACCCGACCCTCGCAGCACACCTACCCTCTCACCGCATGCTGACCGTCGTGTCCGACAGCGCCGGCGTGATCGCGGCGAACGCACCCACGGCGAGCGTCACACCGGACAGCGCACGGGCTCTCGCGCCCGCGAACGACCTGGGCGTGAGTTCCATCTCCCCGATCACGTGCTCGACCGGTGTGGGCTGGTCGGCCGGGCGGTGCAGGGACTCGTTCATCTGGTGCTCTCCTCGTTGTCGTTCGATCTGGTCGGGTGGTGCGGTTCGAGCAGCAGGACGGAGGGCACCGGGAAGCCCTGGCGCAGCAGGCCGTGACCGATGCCGGCGAGGCCGGTCAGCAGTCCCGGTGAGGGGACCCCGCCCGGTGTGGCGCAGCGGGGTCCCTCTTCGTCCAGGCGGCCCAGCAGCAGCGCGGTGCGCCGTGTCGCGAGGCTCGGGTGGTGCGTGGCCAGTGCCTCGACCACGCCGAGCTCACCGTGGCACAGGCTCATGTCCCGCAACGGTTCCCGTTCGCCGAGTGCGGCGACCAGGCGTTCGTCGTCACGGGCCAGTGCTGCTCCGGCGAGGCCGGAGCACCAGCCCGTGTCGGTGGGGTCGATCGCGTCGCTTTCCAGAAAAGCCCGTCCTGCCACATCTGATAACTCGTCGCAGACCGTTGCCGCGTAACGCCGCAGAGCCCATCCGATTCCCGCATGGCCACGGGCGAACCCATTGGCTGAGCAAATCGCGCCACGTAGGACGGTCGCGTAGTGGTCCGCGAGCACGAGTGACTCGGGTGTGCCGACCGCGAGCATGGCCGCGAGCGAGCCGGCGACGCCGTCCACGACGGTGGAGGAGGTGTCGGTCAGCGGCATCAGCGACACCGCCAACGAGAGCAGCGAGGGCTCCAGGCCGAGCAACGGCACCAGGCGGGAGAGGCCGTAGCAGATGCCGCCCAGGCCGTGCAGTCCGCCGCCGACGGCCGACACCAGTTCCGGGGACGCGGCGAACGACTCCAGCAACGCGGGCAACGGGCGCAGTGCGGCCGAGGCGAAGTCCACGTACCGCGCGGCACCGGTCAGCGCGCCCAGCTCCGCCAGGAACAGCGCCACACCGGTGTAGCCGTTGGACAAGCCGGCGCCCATCGGCAGCACGGTCCAGTGCCGGTCGTCGACGAGCTCCAGGCCCAGCCAGTTCACCCGGTCCTGGCCGGTCGCCGCGTGCGCGAGGATCTGGTCGGCGATCCCGCACGCCGCCAGCAGCAGCCGCGCGGGGTCCGGGTCGACCAGCGCGACGTGACCGGTGACGACGGCGCCGCTGTGGTGCGACACCGGGCGCGGGCGGCAGGCCAGCGAGGCCGAGATCACCCACTGCTGGTCGTGCCGGTCGACCTCGCTCAGCGCGGCGATCTTGCGTTCCACGGCGTGCAGCCCGGGCTCCGGCAGCATCCCCGGCAGCCGGAGCCCGGACCCGGTCCACAGGTCGCGCGAGCCGGGCTTGCACACGAACAACGGCACGTCACCGCGCCAGAGTTCCATGACCTCGTGCGGCACCAGCGCGTCCAGCAACGGGTCGCCGACCACCAGCACGCCGAACGCCACGTCGCGGTCCAGCGGGTCGCGCAGCACCGTCGGGTGCGTCGACTCCTCCAGCAACGTCCCGTACAGGCGCGTCGGCCGGGCCACGAACCGCACCTCGTCGCCGGAGCACTCCCGCACCAGCCGCAGCAGCTCGTCGCGGTGCGCCACGATCGCGTCGTAACCCGCCCGGAAGCCCGCCAGGAGCGAGTCCTGGTAGTCGGCGGGTTCCGCGGCCACCTCACCCAGGACCGGCCGGTTCAGGGCTCCTGGGGACTCACGGGGGCGCCGCACGAGCCGCATCCGGTCCGTTCCGGCGTCGAGCCAGTCCACGACGTCCAGCGGCGACGGCACACCCCGGTCGCCGCCGACGCCGCCGACGTCGAGGACGCCGTTGTCGCCGAGCAGGATGTGCGGCAGCAGCGCGGTCCGCTGCACCGACCGGGCCATCGCCAGCGCCGCCGGGTCGGCCGCGGCGGTCAGCGTCGGGTGGAACAGCGTCTCCACGTCCACGAGCACCGGCTGGTCCCCGCACGCGATGAGGTTCTCGTAGTGCATGTCCGTGCCGTCGACGGCGTAGAGCAGCGCGAGCAACGCCCCGAGCCGCCGGTAGAACTCGGCGACCCCGGCCACGTCCGCGCACGGCTCGTGCGCGACGTGCTCCAGCCACCCGTACCCCTCGCGCGCCAGCAGCCGCGGCGACCGGAAGCCGATGCCCGTCCGGCGCGAGAACCACGCCACCTGCGTGACGAAGTGCGCGTGCAGCTCGATCGGCCGCGGCCGGTAGACCAGCCGGGTGCCGGAGGAGAACGTCAGCACCGCCACCGTCCGCCCCTGCTGGTGCGGGTCGCCCTGCCCGGTCTCGATCCCCGTCAACGTTCCCGGGTCGGCCCCGCCGAACACCGTCCGCACGATCTCCGCGCGGTCACGGGTGAACCGCGCCGACAGCTCGTGGTGCGCCGCGACCGCCTGTTCGCACGCCTGCGCGAGCATCCGCGCCAGCACCGGGTAGCGGCCGAACAGCGAGGTGAGGTCCAGCGTGCGGGTGAAGGACAGGAACCGCTCCCGCGGTGTGTCACCGGCCAGCGTGCCGCGGGCCTGGTTGAGCTCCAGCACGAGCGTGCGGGCCGCGATCTGCACCAGCCGCAGGCCCAGCTGCTCGGCGAACGCGGCGTCGAACGGCGGTGCCACCTCCGTGCGCGCCGCGTCGACCAGCGGCCGCAGGGCGTGGGCGAACGCGGCGGTCCAGCTGTCGTCGGAAGGTGCACCGGAGCGGGGGGCGGCCGTGGCGCGCTCCAGGAACTCCGCCGCTGCAGGGGTCACGAGGCTGAACCTCGCACGTGCGGGTGGAGCGCACATGGGGGCCGAGTACCCAGATTCGCCCGCGACGAGAAAATGGGGGACCGGCACCCATGTTCCGAGGCGCGCGAGGTCTGAAACTCACTCGGGAGAGGGAGGAACGGACCATGAAGGAGTTTGGGGAACTACTGCGCACGCACCGCATCCACGCCGGCCTCACCCAGCAGCAGCTGGCCGACTTCGCGATGCTGAGCGTGCGGGCCATCCGCGACCTGGAATGCGGCCGCACCCGGTCGCCGCGCGCCGAGACGGTGCGCCTGCTCGCCGACGGCCTGCGGCTGGACGACAGCAGCCGGGCAGACCTCCAGCAGGCCGGCGGGCGCCCGGCGCGCAAGGTGTCGGTGGCGCCGCCCGCGCCGTCGTCGGCGATCGTCGGCCGCGAGGTGGAGGCGGCCGCGCTCACGGACCTGCTCGTCGAGGGCACCCGCCTGGTCGCGGTGACCGGCGTGAGCGGCGTGGGCAAGACCCGGCTGGCGCTGGAGGTCGCGGGGGAGCTGCACTTCCGGCTGGGCTGGTCGGTGCTGTGGCTGCCGTCCGCGCGCATGCCGTCGATCGACGCCGGCGCGGACACCCTGCTCGTGACCGACCACGTGCCCGACCCGCGGCTGCTGGAGCTGCACCCGCGGCTGCGGATCGTCGTCACGGCACTCGCACCCACCGGGCTGCCGGGCGAGCACGTGTTCCCGCTGGCGCCGCTGGCCGACGACGCCGCGGTGCAGCTGCTGGTGACGCACGTGCGCCGGGTGCGGCCCGGTTTCCGGCCGGAGCCCGCCAACCACGCCGCGCTGATCGGGCTGGTGCACGAGCTGGACGGCCTGCCCTCGGCACTGGAGTTCGCCGCGGGCTGGTTCATGGTGTACTCGCCGCAGCACCTGCTGGAACGGCTGCGCTCCAACCCGCTCGACCCGACCTCGGCCCACCTGCGCGACTCGCTGCGCCGCTCACTGTCCACATTGGACCCGGACGAGCGTGCGGTGCTCGCGCGGATGGTCGACCGGATCGGCTGGGAGAGCGAGGACGCCGTGCACGCGCTGAGCGTGCGCGGCCTGGTCCGCCGCACGGGACCCCGGTACGAGGTGCTCAACCTCGTGCGCGCGGCCGTGCTGGAACCGGTGTCGGGGCCACAGCTCGCGGGAGGTGTGGCCCTGACCTGGCCCTGCTGACGGCCGGCGGCGTCTGCGAGCGGCGGCGCTCGCAGACGCGGGTCAGAACTGGGCCGTAAGGCACGCGAGGCGGTCACCGGCCGTGCCCGCCTTGCCGTGCTCGGTGCTGGTGTGTGTGGCGTGGATCACGACCGCGTTCGCCTCGCCCTTGCGGAACTCCCACTTCACCGTCGCCGTGCCGGAGCCGGCACCCTGCGCGTCGGTGGTGAAGTCGAGCCAGATCTCGTTCTGCGCGTTGGCGAACTCGGGGTCCACGCTCGGCGACACCGGGTCCTTCTCGTGCTGGTAGTGCGGCCCGGAGTCGGCCGGCTTGGCACCGCACGGCTTGGTGTGCACGTGCGAGCCGTACTTCGTGTCCGGCAGCAGCCCGGTCACCCTCAGCTCGACGGTCGTCTGTCCATTCGAGACGGACGAGCCGGTGGAGAGCTTGGCGCCCGGCGGGATCCGCTTGACGTCGTAGGTGATCGCCTTCGGCTGGTCACCGGTGGCCGCCGGTTCCGCGGCCACCGCCTCCGCCACCGGCCGCACGGACGGGGCCTGCGAGGTAGGGCTCTGCGAGGTCGGGGTCTGGGAGGCCGAACCGGACAGGCCCGGGACGGCGTCGGTGCCGCCGGAGCAGGCGGCGAGTCCACCGGTCAGCAGAACGGCGCCCAGCAGGGCCGCCACAGTCGTGCGCATGATTCTCCTCAGGTCAGCTGTGTTCCAGGTTCCCACCCCCCGCAACTCCACTTCCGGGTGACCGGTCCCGCTCGGTCGCGACGAGGTCGGCGAACGCCTGCCGGTAGGCGGCGCAGCGGTGGTAGTCGGAATGCGTCTCGATCTTGTCCGGTGAGCCGTCGGTCTCGTTCGCCCTGCGGTCGACGGCGTTCGCCGCCCAGCCGTGCACCGGGAACCCCAGGTAGTCGGTGCGCCGCCACAGGTTGATCCAGTTGGCGCCCAGCAACGTGGACAGGCCGCGTTCGGGCAGTGCGCCGGGATCACGTGCCCACGGGTCGCGCGCGAACATCGCTCCCGCGCGCACCTCCGGCGTGCCCAGCACCGGCGGCCCGAGCAGCTCGGGGAAGATCCGCCCGAAGTACGGCCGCAGCTGCACGCCGTACGTCAGCAGCCGGACCCGGCCCAGGTACCCCTCCGGCAACGCGTACAGCGCCGCCACCGCGAGCACCGCGCCCAGGCTGTGCGCGGACAGCACCACCCGGTTGTCCGGCGACCCGTCGAGGAACTCGCGGGTGCGGTCGGCGATCTCGGGGACCGCGCGCTCGGCGTAGCAGGGCGGTGCGAAGGGGTGCGCCGTGCGCGGCAGGAAGCACATCAGGTCCCACAGCAGCCCGAGCGGCCTGCGGTTGGTCAGCACGCCCGCGCCTACGAACGACCCGACCACCGCGACCCCGGCCAGGCCGGTGACCCAGTCGCCCTTCCCGACCACCCACCGCACGCCCCACCAACCGCTCCACGCCGGTGCGCCGAAGGTGAGGTAGCAGGTCAGCACCAGCGCCAGCACGCCGAGAGCGGACAGCGCGCCGACGACGTTCTCGGCCCGGTGGGTGACCGCGACCACGTGCCGGGCCCGCACCACGAGCACCTCGGCCGCGTCGTCGAGCGGCAGCGGTGTGCGCAGGCGCAGCACCAGCACCACGGCCTGCACCAGGACGAGCAGCACCAGCGGCACCAGCGCGACCGCGAACGCCGCGCTGAACCACGGGTAGAACGGCGGCACCCGCAGCCCGGTGCCGATCCAGCCGCGGAACGTCAGCACCAGCACCGTCGCCAGCAGCACCGACGCCGTCAGCGACAACCCCAGCAGCACACCGGGTCCCGCGCCACGCCACGCCTGCCACCGGTCACCTGCCCGCGGCCGTGCCCGCCACGCGAACGCCGCCCCGACCACCGCCGCGCCGGTCCACGCCCACGAGGACCAGTGCGTGGCCACCATGAACGCGACGAACAGCACGAGCAGCACCAGCGGGCCCTTGGCGTCGTTGCGCCGCCACGACCACGCCGCCAGCACCGACCCGAGCAGCGCCACCACGACCACCGGCGGGCCCCACGTCGTCAGCCACATCGGCCCGGAGAACTCCGGAGCGATCCAGTAGAGCCCGAAACCGTGTGCCACCAGCACGACCGCCGCGCAGACGACGAGCAGCCACGACCACAGGCCGCCCTTCTCCGTCGAGGGCACGTCCGGGCAGTCCGCCGCCGTCACCACGGTCCTGCCGACCACGAGCGCCAGCAGCACCGCCGCCAGCACGGTGACCACGTCGAAGAAGACGTGCCGTCCCAGCTGTTCCACGCTCGTCACCAGCGTCACGACCGCGCACCCGGCCGCGAGGTGCAGCCGGGTCAGCCGCCGGATCCGCGGGCTGCCCTCCCACATCGAGGCCCTGCTGAGCATCACCCCCGGCCTGCGCACCGGTGCGCGCCGCATCGTCGTCATCTCGTACCTGCTGCGCGACAACGACGTCAGCGCCATCAGCCCGACGAGCAGCAGCACCGGCACCGCGGACGCCGCGAGCACCCGCACGTGCCGCGCGGGGTCGTCGAGCACGTCGAGGAAGTCCGGCAGCCGCCGGCACGCGGCGCCGGGCAGCGAGCACTGCACCGCGTAGAGGTCGATGGCGGCCGCGCACACCGCGAGCACCAGCAGCACCGTGAGTCCCAGCCCGAACAACCGCGTGCTGGCCGCGCCGCGCCCGGCGTTCCACCACAGCATCTTCTTCGTCGTCGGCACCGAGTCGTCGGGCAGCCTGCGCGACCAGTAGGCGACGTTCGCGAGCCCGAACGGCAGCAGCAACGCCCAGCCGACGCGGCCCAGCGCGTTCGCGAGCACCGACGGCACGCCGCTGCCCGGCACACCGGGCGTGCTGCGCGCCATGCCGCCCCACGAGTACGCCTCGCGCCGCACGTCCGCGGGCACCTGCCCGGCGTGGTCGGCGGGCAGTTCGGCGAGCTTGTCCGCCTTGGGGCGCCAGAAGCTGCCGAAGCGGTCGCCGCGGAACTGCTCGACGGCGTGCTCGGGAAGCGCCAGCACAGCCGGCGGCGGCGTGTTGTTGACCCCGTGGATGCGCAGCTCCAGGGTCCGTGGACTCATGGTGGCCTCCTCTTACTCCAGTTGTCGTCCGCGACGCTGCTCCGGTTAGCGGCCATCCGGGTGAAAGGGGTGTATCCGAACGCCCCGGGACGCCTCTACTTGGCAAGGAGGCCCCACCATGACCGCAACCGCTCACCCGAACGTCGCGAACTCCGTCGGCCTGGCCGAGTTCCTCGCCACCGCGGGCACCCTCACGCTCGCTCAGCGCAAGCTCATCGTGGACCAGGCGCTCGTCCTGCTGGAGCAGAACTACGCGCACCTGCCGCTCAAGGTGGCGATGCACGCGGTGAACCCCGTGCAGCGCCTCAGAGTGTTCAGAGCCAGACTCGAACGGCAGACCGACGCCACCGCCGAGCCCGAGTGGCAGTTCCACCACGAGCTGTCGAGCACCTTCCACTCGGTGCGCGACCTGCACACCAACTACCTGCTGCCGGCACCGTTCGCCGGCAAGATCGCCTTCCTGCCGTTCCAGCTGGAGCGCTGCTTCACCGCCGACGGCACCGAGCAGTACCTCGTCGCGCGCACGGTCGCCGGGTTCACCGGCCTGGACGTCGGTGCCGAGGTGACGCACTGGAACGGCACCCCGATCGCCCGCGCGGTCGCGTTGAACGGCGCCGTCTTCGCCGGCAGCAACACCGCCGCGAACCTCGCGCGCGGCCTGGAGTCGCTCACGTTGCGCCCCTTGGTGATCCAGCTCCCGCCCGACGAGGACTGGGTGGTCGTCACCCACCTCGCCGCCGACGGCACGAGCGAGAACGTCAAGGTCGACTGGCAGGTCACCGACAACCTCCCGCCGATGACCGACGTCGACTCGCTCTCGCCGGCCGCCGCTGCTCAGGGCGTCGACCTCGACTCGGACGAGAAGGCGCGCGCCAAGAAGCTGTTGCACGCCCCCGAGGTCGTGACCGCCGAGGCCGTGGGCGGTGCCGTCGCGATGAGCGCGCAGGACGTGCCGACGACCATGCCCGGCGTGTTCCGCGCCCGCCCGGTGACCACGCCGTCCGGCACGTTCGGGCACCTGCGGATCTTCACGTTCAGCGTGGACGACCCGGACGCGTTCCTGAAGGAGTTCATCCGGCTCGCGGCCCTGTTGCCGCAGAACGGGTTGATCGTCGACGTGCGCGACAACGGCGGCGGGCACATCTTCGCCGCGGAGTTCGTGCTGCAGACGATGACGCCGCGCCGCGTCGAGCCCGAACCCGTGCAGTTCCTCAGCACGCCGCTGAACCTGCGCATCTGCCGCCGCCACGCGGAAGACCCGACGGGGCAGATCAACCTCGGCCCGTGGTTCCCGTCGCTGGACTCCTCGACCGAGACCGGCCAGGCGTTCTCCTGCGCCCACACGATCACACCGGTCGACGGCGCGAACTCCGTGGGCCAGACCTACCACGGGCCGGTCCTGCTGATCACCGACGCCCGCTGCTACTCCGCGACCGACATCTTCGCCGCCGGCTGGGCCGACCACGCGCTGGGCCCGATCCTCGGCGTGGACGACAACACCGGCGCGGGCGGCGCGAACGTGTGGACGCACGGGCTGCTCTCGACGCTGCTGCGGATCCCCGCACCCGGCGACCCCGAGACGCCCTACCAGCCGTTGCCCAACAAGGCGAACATGCGCGTCTCGATCCGCCGCACCCTGCGCGTCGGCAAGCTCGCCGGCACACCGGTGGAGGACCTGGGCGTGCGGCCGACGCACCAGCACCGCGTGACGCGCGCGGACCTGTTGCGGGGCAACGTGGACCTGCTCAACCGCGCGGGCGAGCTGCTGGCCGAGCAGCCCGTGCGCCGCCTCGGGGTGGCGGTCGACGGCACGACCGTCGCACTGGACACCGTGAACCTCGACCGGGTGGACGTCTACGTCGACGGCCGCCCGGCGACCTCGCTCGACGTGGCCGACGGCGCGCACACCGTCGCGCTGGCCACGTCCGGCACCGAGGTGCGCGTCGAGGGCTTCGCGGACGGACTGCTGGTGGCCGCGCGCAAGGTCACCAGCTGATCGAGCGGGCGCTTCCGGTGACGCCACGACCGGAAGCGCCCGCCCCGGTCGTCACCCGGCGGCGGGAACCGGCTGCGCGCCCTTCTCCACCGTGAACTCCATTGCGGGACAACGGTCCTCCAGCTCGCGCGCGACCGTCTCCGGGTCGCCCGTCGTGGTGACGCCGACGCCGGAACCGTCGACGGCGGGACCCGCCACGACGACCGTCGGGACGCCCATCGCGCACGGGAGCGCGTCCTTCATCTGCGCGAGGTAGTACCTGGCGTCGCGGAACTCGATCCGCGCCCCCGGTGCGAGCCGGGTGACCTCGGCGTCGAGGTGCGGGTTCGGCTTGCGGTAGACCACCAGGTCCGGCACCTCGTCACGAACCCGGACGCCCGCGTAGAAGTCGGCGAACCGCTGTTCCAGCACGGGAACGACCTTGTCGGCGGCTGCCAGCACGGCGGGGTCGTTCACCGGGGCGGTCGTGCCGGTCGTCGGCCGTGTTCCGAGCTGCTCGGCGGGGTGTCCGCACGAGGCCAGCGCCAGCACCGCCAGCGTGAGCAAAGCTTTGCGCACCATGTCGTCTCTCCTGATCCGTCGTGCGGAGGACGGAACGGGACGGCCGCGGGGTTGCCTCTACAACCAACCTCGGCGCATTGCCTGCACCCCGGCCTGGAACCGGGTCTGCGCGCCACAGCGGTCCATCAGCTGCCGCACCCGCCGCTGCACGGTCCGCGGCGCCAGCCCCAGCTGCCGCGCGATCGACTCGTCGGTCAGCCCCGCCGCCAGCAACCCCAGCAGGTTCGGGTCGACGTCGGCGGCCGCCGCGTAGATCCCGCCGGGGCTGAACGGGATCCCCTTGTCCCAGTACAGCTCGAACGTCGACCGCAGCACGTCCAGCAGCGGCGACGGCCGGATCAGCAGCACCCGGTCGATCACCTCGCCGTCCGCCACCGGCAGCACCGCCGCGTGCGCGTCGACCACCGCGAGCTTGAACGGCAGGGTGGGCGTGACGCGGGCCCGTTCGCCCGCCGCCACCAGCTCGATGATCTCGGTGACGCGTCCGGGCAGGTCGACGGCCGACCGGTCGTAGACGACCCGCCACTGCACGTCGCGCCTGCGGGTGGAGTCCTCCAGCTCGACGTGCTCCTCCTGCGGCGAGAGGTACGGCGGCTGGTCGAGCACGCACACCTCGTCGCGGGCACTGCCCAGCAGCGTGCGCCACAGGTCGCGGACCGCGGAGATGCCGGAGACGACCTCGACGAACGCGCTGTCGGCCTGTTCCTCGTCGCGGTTGCGCAGGTAGAGCTCCATCAGCGGCCCGACGTCCGCGCGGGCCCTGCGGTGGGCCTCCTCCCGTGCGGCGATCAGCGACTCGACGGCGAGGTCGGGTGCGACCGCCTGCCACACGTCGCCGGGCAGGTGGCGGACCAGCCCGAGCTCCAGCAGCCGGTCCAGCACCTCCGGCGCGGCGCCGACCTCGGCGGTCGTGCGGCTGCCACCCGCTACCAGGAGCTCGTAAACGGCGGTCAGCTCCGGCGCGACGCCCAGGTGTCCGAACACGGCCACATTGTGCGCCATTCAGCGCAACGGACCTGTCGTGAACACGCCAGTGTCGGAAACCTGACTCCGCCAGACCTGTTTTCGCAGGTGTGACCGGACTTACGGTCCTCCCCACCTCCGCAGCCGGTTCAGAACCCTGACGCCCTCAACGGCACGCGGAGGCCCTGCGTGGAAGGACCTCACGTGAACGGATTGCGACGCACGAGCGTGTGCGCCGCGGCAGTTTCCGCCGCCGTGTTCAGCATCGTCACCCCTGCCTGGGCGGCTCCCGCCCAGATCCAGTCCCAGCCGGACTCGTCCCAGGTGAACCGCCCCTTCGAGCGACTGATCGTCGGCTACAAGGCGGGCACCGCAGAAGCCTCGTCCGACGCCGCTGCCTCCGACGACGTGCGCGGCAAGGGCAAGTCCGTGCACCGCCGCATGTCCAGCGGCGCCGTCGTCGTGAACCTCGGCGAGAAGACCGCGAACGCCGACGCGGCCATCCAGGCGTTCAAGAACGACCCCGACGTGGCGTTCGTCGAGCCGGACCTGCTGATGCAGCCGTTCGCCGACCCGAACGACACCGAGTACTCCCGCCAGTGGGACCTGTTCGAGGCCACCGCGGGCATGAACGTGCCCGGCGCGTGGGCCAGCAGCACCGGCGCGGGCGTCACCGTGGCCGTCATCGACACCGGCTACGTCGCGCACAGCGACCTGTCGGGCAAGGTCGTCGCGGGCTACGACTTCGTGTCCGACTCGGCCCGCGCCCGTGACAACAACGGCCGCGACTCGAACCCGGCCGACGAGGGCGACTGGGTCGCCCGCGGCGAGTGCGGCACGGACGCCAACGGCAACCCCGTGCCCGCCGCCGACCAGGCCTCGTCCTGGCACGGCACGCACGTCGCCGGCACCATCGCCGCCGCCACCAACAACGGCAAGGGCGTCGCGGGCATCGCCTACGACGCGAAGATCCAGCCGTTGCGCGTGCTCGCCAAGTGCGGCGGCGCCACCTCCGACATCGCCGACGCCATCACCTGGGCCTCCGGCGGCACGGTCTCCGGCGTCCCCGCGAACGCGACGCCCGCCAAGGTGATCAACATGTCGCTGGGCGGCCAGTCGTCCTGCTCGACGACGTACCAGAACGCCATCACCGGCGCCATCAACCGCGGCACCACCGTCGTGGTCGCGGCCGGCAACTCGAACATGAACGTCGCCAACTTCACCCCCGCGAACTGCACCGGCGTCATCACCGTCGCCGCCACCTCCCGCGAGGGCAACAAGGCGTTCTACTCGAACTACGGCACCCGCATCGACGTGGCGGCCCCCGGCGGCGAAACCCGCCGCGGCACCGACACCCCGGGCACCATCACCACGCCGGAGAACGGCATCTGGTCGACCCTGAACACCGGCGCCACCGTCCCCAGCACCGAGACCTACAAGCCGTACCAGGGCACCTCGATGGCCGCCCCGCACATCGCGGGCCTCGCCGCCCTCCTGGTGGCGAAGAAGCCGTCCCTGACCCCGGCCCAGGTCAAGGACCTGATCAAGACCAACGTCCGCCCCCTGCCCGGCACCTGCTCCGGCGGCTGCGGCGCAGGCCTCGCCGACGCCACCAAGACCGTGAACGCCCTCGACTCCACGCCCCCGTCCGGCGGCCTGGAGAACACCACCGACGTCGCCATCCCGGACTCCGGCAGCGCCGTCACCTCCTCGATCACCTCGTCGCTGACCGGCAACGCCTCCGCGACGACGAAGGTGGGCGTGGACATCGTCCACACCTACCGCGGCGACCTGGTCATCGACCTGATCGCCCCGGACGGCACCGCCTACCGCCTGAAGAACTCGTCCACTTCGGACAGCGCCGACAACGTGGTGGCGACCTACACGGTCAACGCCTCGTCCGAGGTCGCGGCGGGCACGTGGAAGCTGCGGGTCCAGGACGTGTACTCCGGTGACACCGGGTACATCAACGCCTGGAACCTGACCCTGCGATAGCTCCACGCGTTCGCCGAGGGGCGGCGCCTCCCACCCGGAACCCCGGTGGAGGCGCCGCCCTTTCACGCGTTCGCACGGTCGGGGGCCTTGGGCGGCGTTTTGGACTCGTGGGTGAGGCGGAGGCGGGGTGGACGGCTGGGGGCGCACCTGTTGGGGGTGCTGCTGGGTCAGCTTGCCGGGGGTGGAGCGGCGTCGTCGGGCATTCCACGGTGCCGCTGTTGGGCGGGTTCGCCGGGGGATGTGGAGCTGGTCGGGCCCAGGCACCCACGGTGGTGCCGTTGCGTGGGCTTTTCGGGGGTGGAGCGGGCGTGGTCGGGCCTGGCACCCCGTAGCGGTGCGCGTTGCGGGGCTTACCGGGGGTGGAGCGGTCGTCGTCGGGCCTGGCACCCCACAGTGGTGCTGTTTCGGGCGGGGCGGGCGTGGTGGGGCTCGCGAACGCCAGGACGGCATCGGTGACGCGAGGTTGCCTGGGGGAGCGGGCGTTGTCGGGCCTCGGACGCCCCGCGGCGGCGTCAGCCGCGTGGACTTCTCGGGGATGTATCGGGCCTCATAGGGCTCGTTCGCCAGTGGCGACGTTGTTGCCAGGCCCGCACGCGGGTGGAACGGGTTGGCTGGACCGGTGCACCCGCCACGGTGACGCTGCGCATGCTTGCGCAGGGGTCCCCTTGAATTTCAGCTCCCCCGCGACCCAACGTACTCGCGGGGTCTGACAATTCCGCGAGACAACGCAGCAGTAGGTAGACCGCTGGCAGCTGGGACATCGCGTCGTGGACCTCGCCTTGCCAGGTACCGAACCGCATCAACCAGACACGGGTCGTCACACCCGTCGAGCGAAGCGAGACGACCCTCCCTCACCTCAGGCAGTTCACGCCTATCGAGCGAAGCGAGACGTGTCTGCCTTCCCTTGACGGGTAGCGGTGACAGCCCCTTTGACCTGCGATTGGGGCTTGACTTTGAGGGCGGGGCGATATCCTGGTAGGGATCGGCCGGGCTCCTTTATGCCCGGCTTTTAAGGCCGACTCATCGCCCCGTTAGAGGCTCGAAGTCAAGCCCCAATCGCGATCGTCGCGAAGCGGCGATGAACCCCGAACGTCGTCCCTGCCTGACCAATCGTCGCGAAGCGGCGATGAACCCCGAACGTCGTCCCTGCCTGACCAACCACGCACCCAAGGCGACGCACCACGGACCCAACTCAACCCCGGTGCCAAGGCGACAGACCCAGGGCAACAGCCAAACGGACACCCCCACCCCCACAGGTAACGTCGTCCCCATGGCAACACTGGTCACCTTCCACGCCCACCCCGACGACGAGTGCATCGTCACGGGTGGCGTGATGCGCAAGGCGTTCGAGGAGGGGCATCGGGTGGTGCTCGTCGTCGCCACCAGGGGTGAGTGCGGCGAGGTCCCCGACTTCCTGCGCGAGGGCGAGGAGCTCTGGGAGCGCCGTGTGGAGGAGACGCACGCGGCAGCGGACCTGCTGGGGGTCGCGCGGGTGGAGTTCCTGGGGTACCTGGACTCCGGGATGATGGGGGACGAGCTCAACGGGCGGCCCGGGTCGTTCTGGACCGCGGACGTTGAGGAGGCGGCGCGGAAGCTCGCGGCGGTTCTCCAGGAGGAGGGCGCGGACGCGCTGACGATCTACGACAGCTTCGGCGGGTACGGGCACCCCGACCACATCCAGGTGCACCGGGTGGGCAGGCGGGCCGCGGAGATCGCCGGTACGCCGGCTGTCTACCAGGCGGTGGTGCGCGAGTCGCGGTTCCGGGAGGCGATGCGGCGGTCGGGGATCGAGGAGCCGCCGCCGATGGACGGGGCCGTGCCGGAGTCGGAGATCACGACCGAGGTCGACGTGTCGAAGTACCTGGACGTGAAGCGGGCCGCGATGCGCGCACACGCCTCGCAGATTCCCGAGGAGTCGTTCTTCCTGTCGCTGGACGACGAGATGTTCGCGCACGCGTTCGGCACCGAGTGCTTCATCCGCGAGGGGCACGGACCGGAGACCGAACTGGCCCTCTAGCACGCGCAAAGGGGCGGCCCGCGCAAGCGAGCCGCCCCTTCGGGCAGGTCAGGACGTCACGCGCGGCGGCGACGGACGACCAGCAGTGCGGCGGCACCGGCACCGACGAGGCCGACACCGGACAGCAGCAGCCACAGCGGGGACGCGCCGGTCGCGGCGAGCGGCGGTTCCGGGGTGCTGCCACCGGGGGCCGGGGCGGGCGGGGTGGACGACGGCGCCAGGGAGGACGAGGGCGCCTCCGGAGCCGTGGTGGTCGTCGTCGGCGACACGGTGGTCGTCGTGGTCGGCGGCACGTACTTGACGCACGCCGTGGTGGAGCGGTCGTACGTCTTGCTCCAGCCGTTCGTGCCCTTGGGGTCGTCGTAGGCCTTGATCGACACCTTGAAGTCGTGCTTGACCGTGGCGTCGAACTCCCAGGTCTTCGTCGCGAACGCACCGCGGAACGCGATCGCCGGCTGCTCCTTGCCGTCGACCGTGATCGTCAGCGTGTTGTCGGCGCTGCTGCCGTACTGGGTGAGACCGACGGTCAGAACGGCCTTCTGAGCCTTCTCGTCACACTTGGCCGTCACGTTGTCGGTGTGCGCGAAGGCGGGGGTGGCCAGCGCCAGTGAGGCCAGAGCTGCGGTGGCGGTCACCGCGAACGCGCCGAGAACTCTTCTTGCCAACGGAAACTCTCCTGCTCTGGTGAATGCGTGGCGGATCTAGCGCATTAAGATCGTTAATCACCCGACTGGGTGAACCGCGCCACGCTAGCAACCGAGAGCGCTCGAAAGGTCACCGTCCGACAACGCTAAGGTGTCACCACGAACAAATCCTCATGTTTTGCGCTAGGGCGATGAGACCCGCCACCAGCCGCATCTGCTCCACCCCGCGCACGTCCGCGTCCAGCAGGCGCGGCGAGCAGATCATCACGGCCACCGCCTGGGCGCGGGACAGCGCCACGTTCAACCTGTTGCGCGAGAGCAGGAAGTCCAGGCCGCGCGGCAGGTCCACGGTGGACGACGACGTCATCGACATCACCACCGCGGGTGCCTCCTGGCCCTGGAACCGGTCCACGGTGCCCACCCGCGTTTCGTCGAACCCCGCATCGGCCAGCCGCCGCCGGATCACCCGGACCTGCAGGTTGTACGGCGCCACGACCAGGACGTCCGCATCGGTCAGCTCGCGCGTCTCGCCGTTGTCCGTCCACGTGCGACCGACGAGCGACCGCACGGTGTCCACCACGGCGTCGGCCTCCTCGGTCGACGAGGTGATGTTGTGCCGGTGGTCGACCTCGCGCAGGTAGATGCCGGGTTCGATGCCGTCGATCCACCGCCCCGCCGCGACCGGGTGCGACTGGAGCAGCCCGGAGTAGGACAGCTCGGACACCGGCCGGCACACCTCGGGGTGCATGCGCCGGGTCTGGGCGAGGAAGTAGCCCAGGTGGGCGGGGATCACGTCCGAGGAGCCGAGCAGGTGACCCAGCGCCGACGCGTCGGAACCCGGCGGGTGCACCCCCTGCACGACCTGCGGCAGCTGCTGCGGGTCACCGAGCAGCACGAGGTTGCGCGCGGCCGTCGCCACCGCCACCGCGTCGGCCAGCGCGAACTGGCCGGCCTCGTCGATGATCATCACGTCGAACGGCTGCGCCTTGATCACCGCGTTGGAGAACGTCCACGCCGTGCCGCCGACCAGGTGCCCGGCCGGGTGCTCCTCGCGCCAGCGGGCCAGCGCGCCGTTGTCCTTCGGCTGGTCCCACGGCACACCCTCCTCGGGCTTCCCCTTGGGCCGCTTGGCCATCGGCACGTCACCCGAGCACGACCGCAGCACGTTCTCCACGGCCTTGTGCGACGTCGACGTCACGGCGACCGTCCTGCCCTGCCCGACCAGGTGCGCGACGAGCTTCGTCGCGAGGTACGTCTTGCCGGCGCCGGGCGGCCCCTGCACGGCCAGCGTGCCGCCGTCGAGCTGGTCGACCGCCTTGATCACCGCCTGCACCGTGTCCTCGTGCCGCGGCAACGGCTGCGCGGGCGGTGTGCGCAGCAGCAGGTCGATGCCGGGGTTGCGCGGCAGCAAGGGCAGCAGCTCCACGGCCTGCTGCGCGAGCTCCGCGACGGCCTCGTCCTTCGGTTTCGCGGGCACCGGGCTGCCGGGCAGCACCGCGAGGGGCAGCTCGGCGTGCTCCTGCGGCACGCTCTCGGTCAGCACCAGCTCGTGCGGGTTGTCGTCGGCCACCACGGCGTTGCGCGTGACGTTGCCGGGGTAGAGCAGCCGGACCTGCTCGCCGGCACCGAACGGGTGCGGCCGCTCCGGGTCGATCCGCGCGTGCACCTGCCGTTTCGACGTCCGCGTCCGCCCGCTCGGCGGCACCCAGGCGTCCGCCCGCAGCGTGATCGGCACCGCGCAGTTCGAGTCGGTCTCCAGGTCCGAGATCGGCGCCGCGGCCTGCCGGAAGAAGTCGCCCCACGCCGGGCTCGACTCCCGCCGGTGGTAGCCGACGGTCGCCGCGAACAGCGTGTGGCCCTCCGCGATCAACGGCTCGGTCAGCGCCGCCATCCGCCGCGCCCGCTCCGCCGCCTTCTCCCGTGCCGCCTCGTCCAGCTCCTCGTCGCGGGCGGCGGTCTCCACGCCGTGCTCGCGCTTCACCTTCTCCAGCAGGTCCCGCACGCCGCGGGTCGGGTTGTCGTCCGGCAGCAGCGGTGCCAGCGCGGGCAGCGTGTACTCCCGTGTGGACACCCGCAACACCCTGCGGGTCAACGCACCCAGGTCGACGCACCGCCGCAGCAGCTCGTCCACCTCGGACTCGCGGGTGGCGGTGCGGGCCGCCCGGCCCGCGAGGTCGTGCGGCGTGAAGTGGTAGACCCGCCCGGCCGGCGTGCGGTCGACGAACTCCGCGAACGTGCCCTCCCAGCCCGGCGTGCGGAACGTGTCGCCGTCGACCCCCAGGAACACGTCGTCCTCGGCGGGCTCGGGCAGGTTCTGCAACGCCTCGGGCGCGACGACCTCGTAGGTGACGACACCGGTGCGTTCCTGCTGCACCTGCAACCGGGCCTGCGCGGCCAGCGCGGTGAAGCTCGCGGGGGACAGGGTGGCAGGCCGTTCCTCGGTCGCCGCAAGCGCGTCGATCGTGTCAATTCCGACTGAAACCAGCTTCCGCCGCTGGTCGGCCCGCAACCCGGCCACGAGCGACAGGTCACGGGCCTCCTCCCGCCCGGAGGCGCAGTGCCGGGCGAACCGGCAGCCCGTGCACGCCGCCCTCACCTCACCCCACGACCGCGTCGGCGGCGGTCCCGGCTTCGCGACACGGGCCCGCAGCCGGGCGAGCAACGGCGCGAAGTCGGCCACCCGGAACGTCGTCCGCTGCCCGTCCACGAGCAGGTGCGCGCGCTCGGCACCCAACGCCAGAGCCGCCGCGGTCAGGTTCAGCACGGCCAGGGGAGTGGCCTCCCGCGCTTCCTCGCACGGCTCGTAGCCGGTGTCCGTGCGCACCAGCATCGACACCGAGCAGTGGAAGTCGCCGTCGAGGAAGACGGGGTTCGCCACGACGTCGAGGCCCGCCCGCAGGTCGGCCGCGGTGCGCGTGGCCGCGTCGTGCAGCTCCTCCTGCCGGGCGTCCTGCCGCGTGCTGCGCGCCAGGTGGCTGCGGTGCTCGCACTCGAGCAGGTCGACGAGGTCGGACGGGCTGACGAGCATGACCGCCGATGCTAGACGTTCACCGCCGCCGCCCCGTGGACGCGGGCGGGCGACCCGCGTTCATCCCCGATACGCGGGTCGCCGGCCCGCGGGCTAGGCGTTCGCCTCCACCAGGCGCAGCAACGCCTCGTGGCCGGAGTTCGGGTAGTCGTGCGGCCGGAACGGCCGGGTCTGCGCCCGCACGAGCGCCGCGGCGGCCGCCAGCTCCCCGGTGCGCACCTCGGTGTCGCGGTGCAGGAACGCGAAGTGCGGCTCGCGCACCTCGTCCGGCCACAGCAGCGTGTGCAGCACGAGCACGCTCTGCTGCTGCCGGATCGCCGCGAGCGTGTCCTTGCCGCGCAGCCCGAACTTCACGATCGCCGCGGTCCTGGTGCGTTCCAGGGTCTCGCGCAGCAGCACGTACGAGCGCACCGACACCTCGTCCGGGTCGACGTAGTAGCTGCGGTGCAACGAGATCGGGTCGACGTCGGTGACCGGCGCGAACTGCTGGACGTCGATGACCCCCTCCTCCGGCGCGGGCAGCGAGGCCGGGTCGATCTGCACGATCCGGCCGTCGTCGAGCTCGTAGCCCCGGCCGATGTCGTCCGGGGTGAGGTGCAGCGAGCACTCGCCGCACACCTGCTGGTGCCGCACGCGGCCGCTGTCCTCGCGGTGCACCAGGTGCACCCTGCCGCGGTGTTCGGACGCCGCGGACACCAGCCGCACCGTCATCGTCGTCATGCCGAACCGGAGTGCTCCCCGCCACACAGTTCTCATGACAAATGGTTACGTCAAACCCAGTCAGTGTTCACCCAAGGCGTGACGAAAGGGCTCGTTCGGGTGCGTCCGACGGGTACCTCGGACACGTGCGTCACCACGGGGAGGGCGCGTAGTCCTTCAGGAAACACCCGTACAGGTCCTCGCCGGCCTCGCCGCGCACGATCGGGTCGTACACGCGGGCGGCGCCGTCCACCAGGTCGAGCGGGGCGTGGAAGCCCTCGTCGGCCAGCCGCGTCTTCATCGGGTGCGGGCGTTCGTCGGTGATCCACCCGGTGTCGACGGCGGTCATCAGGATGCCGTCGGTCTGCAGCATCTCCTCGGCGCTGGTGCGCGTCAACATGTTCAGCGCGGCCTTGGCCATGTTCGTGTGCGGGTGGCCGGAACCCTTGTAGACGCGGGAGAACTGGCCCTCCATCGCGGACACGTTCACGACGTACTTGCGCCGGTACGACGACTTCGCCATCGACGCGCGCAGCCGGGAGATCAGCAGGAACGGCGCCGTGGAGTTGCACAGCTGCACCTCCAGCAGCTCCACCGGGTCGACCTCGTCGACGTTCTGGATCCACGAGTTCGTCGCCGCCGTGTCGGGCACCAGGCCACCGGCGTCGATCTCCTTGCCGCCCGCCATCAACGCGAGCGTGGTCACCGAGTGCGCCTCGGGGACCGCGGTGCCGGGCAGCGCGAGCTGTCCGTGCCCGCCGAACGTGATCAGCTCGGGGCGGCGCGCGTCGCCGGTCAGCGCCTCGTGCTCGGCCGCGGCCAGCGGCGCGTAGGCACCGGGGGAGCGGCGCACGGTCTGCGCGGCGTTGTTGATCAGGATGTCGAGCGGGCCCTGGTCGGCCACGGAGTCGGCGAGCCCCAGCACCTGGGCCGGGTCGCGCAGGTCGATGCCGACGATGCGCAGCCGGTCGATCCAGTCGTCGGCGTCCGGCATCTGCGCGAACCGGCGCGCGGCGTCCTTGGGGAACCGGGTGGTGATCGTGGTGTGGGCGCCGTCACGCAGCAGTCGCAGCGCGATGTACATGCCGATCTTCGCGCGGCCACCGGTGAGCAGCGCGCGGCGGCCGGTGAGGTCCGTCCTGGCGTCGCGCTTGCCGTGGTTGAACGCCGCGCACTCCGGGCAGAGCTGGTGGTAGAAGGCGTCGACCTCGACGAACCGCTTGCGGCACGTGTAGCAGGAGCGGGCCCGCAGCAGCGTGCCGGCGGTGGCGCCGGGGGCCGTGGAGACGAGCGGGAGGCCCTGGGTCTCGTCGTCGATGCGGTCCGGCGAGCCCGTGGCGGTGAGCGACGTCACCGCGCGGTCGTTGGCGGTGATGGCGGCCCTGCGCTCGGATTTGCGGAACCTCTTCGCGGCCTTGAAGATCTTCGCGGTGGCCAGCCGGACGCGCACCGCGTCCTCGTGTTCTGCGGGCAGGTCCTCGACCTGTGCCAGCACGCGCAGGCAGACTTCCAGCTCTGCGGGGTCGATCGAGGTCATGATCAGGCATTTTACGGGGTTGGGGGTGGCGGTCCGGTGACGGGTCCCGAGGTGCTCGTGCTGTGGGACGTCGACAACACGCTGATCTCGGCGCGCGGCTTCGGCGGGCTGATGTACCGCGAGGCGTTCCGCACGGCGTTCGGGCGGGAGCTCGTCGGTGCCGTCGACCTGGGCGGACGCACCGAGCTGGACATCATCGCCGAGTGCCTGCGCGAGCAGGGCGTCGAGCACACCGCGGAGGCGTCGCAGCGGCTCGCGACCGCGCTGGCCGGGTGCTTCGAGAGCCGCCGCGGTGAGCTGACCGGGCACGGCGAGGTGCTGCCGGGCGCCAGGGAGGCCCTGGAGGCCTTCGCCGCCGACCCGCGGGTGCACCAGGGGGTGCTGACGGCCAACCTCGCCAGCGTCGCGCGGATCAAGCTGGAGGAGTTCGGGCTCGCGCACCTGGTCGACTGGGAGGTCAGCGCCTACGGAGACGACCACGCCGACCGCGCCGAGCTGGTCACCTTCGCCCGCGACCGGGCCCGGCACGTCCGCCGGTTCGCCGACGACGAGGTCGTGCTGATCGGCGACACCCCGCACGACGTGCGTGCCGCGCTGGTCGCGGGCGTGCGGCTGGTCGCCGTGGCCACCGGGCGCAGCACCGCCGCGCAGCTCAGGGCCGCGGGGGCCACCGTCGTCCTCGACGGCCTGGGTGACCTAGCCGAGTTGCGCGGGCACGTGTGGCCCGGCCGCGACCGGGGAACCCGCACGGCATGAACCCCGAAGTTCCCGACGCCGACGTCGCAGAGCAGCAGCAGGAAGTGGCGCCGCAGGAGCCGGCCGAGACGCCCGCGCTCGACGAGGAGCGTGAGGTCCCTCTCGACGAGGACCTCTGAACAGCCCTGGTCCGCGGTCGAGCCCGGCGTTAGGGTGCGCGGCATGCCCAACGCAGGCGGCCCGACGGTCACACGGCTGTCCCAGCCGGACGCCGACATCCGGCCCCGCTCCCTCGGCGTGCCCCGAGGCCGCGCCGTGATCTCCGTGTTCGGCTCCACCGAGGACGTCGAGACCGACCTCGCCGCGAAGTTGTTGCCGGTCCTCAGATCCGTCGTGGTGACGGCGGCGCGCACCGATGCGGTGTTCGTCACCGAAGGCACCGACCGCGGCGTCGTCCACCTGCTGGGGATGGCGCTGCAGGCCTGTGAGCAGCGCTGGCCCGTCGTGGTCGGCGTGGCGCCATCCGGCAGGGTGCACGACCGCACCGAAACCTCCACCAATGGCCAGGTCGCGCTGGAACCCAACCACAGCGTCGCCGTCGTCGTCCCCGGTTCGGAGTGGACGGACGCGACACCGGTGCGGTTCCGCGCGGTGGACGCCATCCGCGGCAAGAAAGCCACCGTCGCGCTCGTCATCGGCGGCGAGAACGACGCGGAGGTCGTCGACCACCTCAGCGGCGACCACCCGCTGCTGGTGATCGCGGGCACCGGCGGGCTCGCCGACCGGATCGCGACCGGTGACCTGACCGGCGACCTGGCCGTGCTGGTGCGCAGCGGCAAGGTCCTCGTCGTCCACGCCGACGAGGGCCCCGGCAAGGTCGTCACCGCGCTGGAACGGTTGCTGGGCAAGGAGAAGCCCGTCCGGCCGCCGTCGATCTGGCCGAAGGTGCGGTACCGCGCGCCGCAGCCGCGGCCGCTGGTCGACCCCGGCTTCGTGGTCGCCTACCCGCTGCTCGCCGACGCCATCCACGACGCGAACCAGGTGGTGGCCCCGGCGTTCCACGAGCTCGACGCGCAGGCCGGCGTCGAGCAGAACCGCTACCGGCTGCTCGCCGTGCTCGCGATCGCCGGCGGGCTCACCACCACGGTGTTCGCCGCGCTGCAGACCTGGCTGGACGACACGCCGTGGCCCGGTGTGCTGGTCGTCACGGGCGGCGCGTTCGCCGCGGCGATCACGATCGTGGCGCGCAAGCGCGAGTCGCTGGACAGGTACCTCACCGCCAGGGCCCGCGCGGAACGGCTCCGCGCCCTCTACTTCGCCCACCTGGCCGCCCCGGCGCCGGCGACGGAGGAGGAACGCGGGGACCGGGTGGCCGACCTGGAAGCCGCGGTCAGCGACCGCAAGCACGAGGTGGTGCGGACATGACCGACCAGCAGCGGCAGGCCCAGTTCGTCGAGGCCTACCTCCGGCACCGCTTCTCCGACCGGCTCGACCACTTCGAACGCGGCCGCAGGCGGTACTCCGGCGCTCGCACGTGGACGGTCGCGATCGCCGCCGCCCTCTACATCGCCGCGGCGGCGGCCGCGGCCGTGGGAATGGCGGACGGACCGCGCCGCGCGCTGTGGGGCTTCACGGCCACAACCCTTGCGGCACTTGCCACCGCGGTCGCCGCGTTCGAGGCGACGTTCGGCTTCCGCAGGCTGGCGCGGGAGAACGCCATCACCTCCGTCGCGCTGCAACGGCTCGCGGTGGACGGCCCCACCCCCGAGGACGTCGACGACGAGCGCCTGGTCGCATTCGTGACCGAAGTGGAGTCCGTGCTCAGGTACGGGCGCTGATTCCGCAATAGATCAAAAACGGGCCGGGAAAGCGTTTTCTGACTTGGTACGCTCTGTGGGGGGTCGGTCACGGAAAGCGCTGGTCTGGTGTTTTCGTGATCCCGTTGTCATGATGACCTCATCCCCCGATGCGGAAGCAGGCACGACATGACTTGGGCGCGTACCCCTTTGGCCGAGCCTGACACCGGCACGTTTGCCGAGGCCAAGGCTCTGGAAAAGGAGCACAGCACGATCCAGAACAGCAAGGCCGCGCGCACCGTCGCGTGTCACGCGACCGACGCCCTGGACTGCGCCGACCTGCTCGAGATGCTCGGACTGACGGCTGCCGACGGCAAGTCGCGGGTGTAACCCCTCGACTGGATCCACCACTCGGCGACCAGCAGGTTCACCACGAACGACAGCCAGTTCGCGGTGGCGAAGACCAGCAGCCCGTCTGCCTCCGGCAGCAGGCCGCCGAGCAGCAGCCCCCACAGCCTGCCGGTCACGGCGGCGCCCGTCAGCGCGAACCCGCGGATCATCCAGATCCGGTGTGCGCCGAACTGGCGTCGTCGTGCCGTTCGCAGGCCGTGGACGGCGCTCGCGAACCACAGCACGGACAGCACCGTGAGCGGTCCCGACGCCGCCAGCCCGTTCAGCGACAGCTGCGCGCAGACGACGCCGAGCACCGACGACGGCAGGACGGCCCCGAAGTAGACCCGGCCCAGCACCCGGTGCACGCGCGGGTGCCGGGCGCGCAGTCGCGGCCAGAACTGCGAGACACCCGCCAGGACGGCGACCGTTCCGGTGAAGATGTGGGCGACCAGCAGGCCGTAATGCACCGGGCCGTGCAGTCCCGGCCGCGCCTGTGCCATGTCCAATGTCACGTAGGCGCTCGCGGCGAACGCCGTGATGGCCAGAACCACGAATCCCGACACCGCCAACCAGGCGGCGTACCCCCACGAAGTTTTCATGGCGGTCAGCGTGTCAACGACGTCACCCGTTCGCCCTGGTGTGCGCCCCCGAGCGAGCAGTGGGGACCGCCCTACTGGGATGATGCGGCTCATGCGGACGGTGGAGATCTCGGAAGAGCCGATCAGGCTGGGACAGTTCCTCAAGCTGGCCGCGCTGGCTGAGGACGGCGCGCACGCCAAGGAGCTCATCGAGGACGGGGAAGTCCACGTCAACGGTGCTGTGGAGCTGCGCAGGGGCGCCCAGCTGCGGGCGGGCGACGTCGTGGTGGTCGGCACCGACGAGGTGCGCATTTCCGTTCGGCCGTAGGTGGTTGCTCCGTTCAGCGGTAAGACAACGCTCAAAACAGGTCGAAGCGCAAGGGTCAGAAGACCTGTTTTCGACCACCGGCTCGTGCCGCACGTGACATTTTCGTCCCTTGTGGACACGGTCAATAGTCTTGTGGCTACTCGGTTTCCAGACGGTGAGACGCAGGTCACTTCCACCATTCGGGCGTGCCGGAAAACTTTTTTCCGCAGCCTGTAACGCGGACGCCGGAGCGGGCGAATCACGGTTTGCGAGCTTTGGTTTCCGGTACCGCCCTGTGGGAGGGGTGGTCCGGTCTGCCCGGAGTCTCGAAGGTCCTCGGGGTGACCTGCGCAGGTCCACGTCCGAATCGCCGCTGAGCCGGGGAGATCACAACGATGAGTGAGCAGGTCCGCTCTGCCCGTGACGCAGGCCACGGACGGGGATCGACGCTCAACCCTGAACGTGCACACCAACACAGACAGACGCACCCACCCGTTGCCGGGTGGGAGACGCGTTACCGCTACGCCGTGATCACGGCGGACGTGCTGACGACGGTGCTGCTCGTGGTGGCGGTGGGGGCCGTCATGCATTCACGGCACGCGGCTTTCGGACCTCTTTCCCTTGCGTTGCTGGACATACTCACAGTGGTTGTCGTGGTCGGCTCGCTCGCGATCAACCGCGTCTGGACGCCGGCCGTGCTAGGTCAGGGTGCCGAGGAGTTCCGAAGACTCGGCCGGGGCTTGTTCGGCGCGGTGGTCGCTCTCGGTCTCGGTGCGCTCGCCGTCGACATCCCCGGCGCCCGCCTGTGGGTCTTCGTGGTCGTTCCCGCGATCGCCCTGGTCGCCTTCCCCCTCCGCTACGTCCTGCGCCGCCCACTGCACCGCGGCCGCGGCGAAGGCAGGTTCATGCTCTCCGTCCTCGCCGCCGGCAACCTGGAGACCGTCGAGGACCTCATCCACCGCACCCGCCGCATGGCCCACCTGGGCTGGCGCGTGGACGCGGTCTGCACGCTCGACGGCCGCGGCCGCGTGGGTCCGGACGTCGACGGCGTGCCCGTCGTCGGCTCGCCGACCAGGTCCGCCGCGGCGGCTACCGCATCGTCGCCGTCACACCCGACGTCTACTGGACACCTCGCCGTCTGCAAGAGCTCGCGTGGGCGCTTGAGGGCTCCGGCACCGAGATGGTCGTCTCGCCGGGCCTGATGGAGGTCGCCGGTCCCCGCCTGCACATGAGCGCCGTGCTCGGCATGCCGCTGCTCCGGGTGAGCGAACCGGCGCTGACCGGGTTCCGCCGGCTCGTCAAGGGCGTCGTCGACAAGGTCGGCGCGTTCCTGCTGCTGCTCCTGCTGGCGCCGCTGATGTTCGCGGTGGCGGCGTTCGTGATGATCGACAGCCGCGGTCCGGTGTTCTACCGCCAGAAGCGCGTGGGCAAGGACGGCGCGCCGTTCACGATCATCAAGTTCCGCACGATGGTCACCAACGCCGACGTGTTGCGCACCAGGCTCGCCGCGGCCAACGAGGGCCACGGACTGCTGTTCAAGATGAAGAAGGACCCGCGCATCACCAAGGTCGGCTCGTTCCTGAGGCGCTACTCCATCGACGAGCTGCCGCAGCTGCTCAACGTCCTCACCGGCGCCATGTCGCTGGTCGGCCCGCGCCCGCCGTTGCCGGAGGAGAGCGCGAAGTACTCCTCCGACGTGCGGCGCCGCCTGCTCGTCAAGCCGGGGCTCACCGGGCTGTGGCAGGTGAGCGGACGCAGCGACCTCTCCTGGGAGGAGTCGGTGCGGCTGGACCTGCGCTACGTCGAGGACTGGTCCCTCGCCCTCGACGCGGTGATCCTGTGGAAGACGTTCCGAGCCGTGTTCGGCGGCCACGGGGCGTACTGATGTGCCAAGGCCTCCAGGGGGAGGGGAGTGGATCAGTCTGGACCAACGACAGGCCGGAGGAGAACAATGTTTCGGCGAATGCTGGCGATCGCGACGACCGCCGGACTGCTCGGCGCCGCTGTGGCGGTGCCGGCCGTGGCGGCTCAGCCCGAGGTGGAACTGACCTCGAGCGCGGCCGTGGTGCGGCCGGGTGAGCAGTTCACGGTGACGGTGCAGCTCACCAACATCAACGGTTTCACGATCCTGCAGCCCACGGCCAGGTTGTTCAGCACCCCGCGGGCCCTCGCGGAGTACGCCACCCTGGTCGGCTGCACCGGTGCGGCGAGCTGCACGACGCTGACCGGTCCCACCGGGCCGACCGGGTTCCAGGCGGCGCTGGCCGAGGCCCTCGGCGGCTACCGGTCCGCGACCGTCACGTTCACCCTCGCGGTGAAGCAGGACGCGGTCGGCGGTACCGGCACGTTGCAGGCGCAGCTGTCCGGCGCCAACTACGCGACGTTCCCCGTGGACGGTCCACAACTGACCGTCCACACCGAAGCGGACCTGCAGGTGGCCGGCATCACCGGCACGCCCCGGCTCGGGCTCCTGGTGCCGCGCATCGACTTCACCGTCGACGTGACCAACCACGGCCCGAACGCGTTGCTCAGCGGTGTGGTGACCACGACGCTGCCCCAGGGCGTCTCCGGCACCAGCGGCTCCTGCGCCGCGAGCGGCAGCACCGTCACCTGCCCCGTGCCCGTGCTGGCTCCGGGAGCGAGCACGAAGCTCGCCTTCTCGGTGCCCGTCCGGCTGCTGAACATCGGACTGGACTACCGGTTCCGGGCCGCGCGCACTGGTTCGGACCCGATCGACCCGAACACGGCCAATGACAGCGCGAGTACACAGTGCACAGTCGTCAGCCTGGTGCTCGTCAGCTGCAGGTGATTGATCGCTCCCCGTCGATGTGTTGTGACGCAAGTGATTCCGCTGGACGGCCTAATCGTGAGCATTGGGCCGCTCAGCGGAATTCCTTGTAACGAAGGCAGGTACCGGCCCGAAGTTCACTGTGGAGAGTCGCGGCAGGCCGGTGGGAGAGCCGGTCCGCGGTGCGGCGACGGCGCCCGTGCCACACCATCGTCTGGGGTAGTCAGGAAGTAGAGGTACACGCCCATGTCCTTGTTCGATCCCAGGAACCGCCTGAGATCCGTGGGTGCGAAGGTGACGGCCGCGGCGGTGCTCGCGGCCGCTGTTGTCGTTCCGGCCGTGGTACTCGCTCCGGCCGCCCAGGCGGCGCCGTGTGACGCACCGGTGGTGAACAAGGTCGCGTGCGAGAACACCAGGGGCGGCGACGCCAACTGGTCGGTGAACGCGCTCGACGACTCGATCGTCGGCTACACGACCGACATCAGCGCCACCCCGGGCGGACAGGTCCAGTTCAAGGTCAAGACCGACGCGTTGTCCTACCGGATCGACATCTTCCGGCTCGGCTACTACGGCGGCGCCGGTGCCAGGCTGGTCCGCCAGCTCAACCGCACCACCCCGCAGAACCAGCCGGTCAACTGCCTGCCCGACGCGGCCACCGCGCTCGTCGACTGCGGCAACTGGGCCGTGTCGCTCACCTGGGACGTGCCGTCGGACGCCGTGTCCGGCCTGTACTACGCCGTGCTGCACCGCAACGACACCGGCGGTGAGAACGAGATCGCGTTCGTCGTCCGCGACGACGCCAGCCATTCGAAGATCCTCTTCCAGACCTCCGACGCCACCTGGCACGCCTACAACCGCTACGGCGGCAACAGCCTCTACTACGGCACCGGCCCCGGTGACGCGGGCTCGGCCTACGCGGTGAGCTACAACCGCCCCATCGCGAACACCGGCGACGAGAACTTCATCTTCAATGCCGAGGTGCCGATGCTGACATGGCTGGAGAAGAACGGCTACGACGTCAGCTACACCACCAACGTCGACACCGCGCGCCGCGGCAACCTGATCACCAACCACAAGGTGTTCATGGCCGTCGGCCACGACGAGTACTGGTCCAAGGAGCAGCGCACGGCCGTCGAGAACGCCCGTGCCGCCGGTGTCCACCTCGCGTTCATGACCGGCAACGAGATCTTCTGGAAGCACCGCTGGGCCCCCAGCCTCGGCTCCTCGCCGACCGACTGGCGCACCGTCGTGACCTACAAGGAGACCAAGGCCAGCGCGAAGATCGACCCGAGTCCTGACTGGACCGGCAGCTGGCGCGACCCGCGGTTCACCACGGCACCCAACGGCGCCAGCCCGGAGAACGCCCTGCTCGGCCAGATCTTCACGGTCAACGGCCGGCGCGACGACTCGCTGACCGTGCCCGCCGCCTACGGCAAGATGCGGCTGTGGCGCAACACCCCGCTCGCGTCCATGACCACCGGCGCCTACTCCTTCCAGCCGGGCACGCTCGGCTACGAGTGGGACTCCGTGGAGGACAACGGCTTCCAGCCGCCCGGTGTCGCCCAGCTCTCCCGCACCACGGTGAACATGGACGGCCAGTACGTCCTGCAGAACTACGGTGACCTCTACGCGAGCGGCACCAAGACGCACGCGCTGACGCTGTACCGGCACGCGTCCGGCTCGCTGGTCTTCAGCGCCGGCACCGTGCAGTGGGCGTGGGGCCTGGAGGACGAGCACGCGTTCCGCACCGACACGCCGACCTCGGACGTGCGGATCAAGCAGGCGACCGTGAACCTGCTGGCGGACATGGGCGTCCAGCCGACCACCCTGGAGCCGAACCTGTTCGCCGCCACTGCGAGCACCGACACCTCGCCGCCGTCGGTGGCGTTCGGCACCACGAACTCGCCGACCGTCGGCACCGGCTACACCTTCAACGGCACCGTGATCGACTCGTCCGGCCGCGTCGCCGGCGTCGAGGTCTCGGTGGACAACGGCGCCACCTGGCACCCGGCCACCTGGACCGCGGGCACGGCGTCGTGGAGCTACACCCACACCTTCTCCAGCGCCGGTGCCAGGACGCTGAAGGTCCGCGCGGTCGACGACTCCGCGAACCTGTCCGCCGAGGTGTCCCGCGCCGTCACGGTCCTCGCCCGCGACTGCCCGTGCACCATCTGGCCGGAGAACGCCACCCCGGCCGTGCCGTCGACCAACGACGGCGGCGCGATCGAGCTCGGCGTCAAGTTCCAGTCCACGGTGGACGGTTACGTGCGCGGTGTCCGGTTCTACAAGGGCACCGGCAACACCGGCGTGCACACCGGTTCGCTGTGGTCGGCCGGCGGTCAGCGGCTGGCGACCGGCACGTTCACCGGCGAGTCGGCGTCCGGGTGGCAGACGCTGACGTTCCCGACCGCCGTGGAGGTCTCGGCGAACACCACCTACGTCGCGTCGTACTTCGCGCCCAGCGGCCACTACGCCGGTGACGCCGACTACTTCACGAACGCGGCGGTGGGCCTGGAACCGCTGTCGGCCGCACGGGGCGTGTCCGGCAACCCGAACGGCGTGTTCCGCGGCGGGTCGTCGGGCTTCCCGACCGACAGCTACCGCAACGCCAACTACTGGGTCGACCCGGTGTTCGCGCTCGACCCCGGCCCGGACACGCGTGCCCCCGGCACGTTGTCCACCGACCCGCTGAACCAGCAGGGCAGCGTCTCGCTCACACCGGCGATCAGCATCACCTACGACGAGCCGGTGACGCCCAGCTCGGCGCAGTTCTCGGTCAACGGCCCGAACGGCGGTGTCTCCGGCACGATCTCGGTGGCGGCCAACGGTATGAAGGCCACGTTCACGCCGAACACCCCGCTGGCCGCCGGCACGACCTACGACGTGTCCGCGCGGGCGACCGACCTGTCCGGCAACACCCCGAGCCCGACCCTGTGGTCGTTCACCACCGGCAAGCCGCGCGCCGCGACGTGCCCGTGCACGGTGTGGGACGACTTCGCCGCCCCCGCGGTCAACGCGGTGAGCGACACCGACGCGGTCGAGCTCGGCACCAAGGTCCGCTTCGACGGCCGCGGCCAGGTGCTCGGCGTCCGCTTCTACAAGGGCTTCGGCAACTCCGGCACGCACACCGGTTCGCTGTGGTCCGCGAGCGGGCAGCGGCTCGCCACCGGCACGTTCTCCGGTGAGACGGCGAGCGGCTGGCAGACGATGACGTTCAACCAGCCCGTCGACGTGCAGGCGAACACCACCTACGTGGTGTCCTACTACGCGCCGAACGGCCGTTACTCCGCGACCGGGGGCAGCTTCAACCAGAGCCACGACTACTACTCGCTGCACGCCCTGCGCGCGGGCACCGACGGGCCCAACGGCGTCTACCGCTACGGCGCGGGCGGTGGTTTCCCGACCGGCAACTACAACTCGACGAACTACTGGGTCGACGTGATCTGGCGCAACGGCGCGAACGGCGACAGCGTGCCGCCGACGCTGTCCGCGCGCACCCCGGCACCGGGAGCCACCGGTGTCGCGCTGACCACGACGGTCACCACCACCTTCAGCGAACCGGTCGACCTCGCGTCGGCGCAGTTCTCCCTGAAGGACCCCGGTGGCGCCGGCACCTCCGGCGCGGTCAGCCTCTCCGCCGACGGCAGGACGGTCACGTGGACGCCGGACGCGCGGCTCGCACCGGGTACCCAGTACTCGGCCGAGATGCGGATCTCCGACGTCAACGGCAACGCGATGACCGGCCCGGCCACGTGGTCGTTCACGACGACCTCGACGGTGACCTGCCCGTGCACGTTGTTCAGCGCCGCCGCGCTGCCCGCGGTGACCTCGTCCAACGACAACAACGCCTACGAGCTGGGCGTGCGGTTCACCGCGGCGGCCGACGGCCAGGTGTCCGCCGTCAAGTTCTACAAGGGCGCGGGCAACACCGGCACGCACACCGGGTCGCTGTGGGCGGCCGACGGCACGCGCCTCGCGACCGGCACGTTCGTGAATGAGACGGCGACCGGCTGGCAGACGCTCGTGTTCGACACCCCGGTGCCGATCACCGCCGGCCAGACGTACGTGGCCTCGTACACGACGACCGTCGGCCGGTACTCGGCGGACGCCGGGTACTTCAACCGCTCGGCGGTCAGCAGTCCACCACTGGCTGCGGCAGCATCACCGAACGGTGTGTTCCGCGGTGGTACCGGTTTCCCCGGAGACACCTTCGGCGGAGCGAACTACTGGGTGGACGTCGTGTTCACCCCGGGAAGCTGACCAGGAGTTGATCCGAGTGACGCCACGGCCCCTGGTCGTGCTGTTCTCCGGAGTGACGTGGGACGGCGTTCGGGGCTCCGAACGCCAGCTCACCGAAGCTCTCACGGCCCACGCGGACGTGCTGTGGGTGGACCCGCCGGTCTCGCCCCTGACACCCCGGCGGTACCGGGGCATCGGCAGCACCCGCAGGTCGTGGCGTCCCTCGCTGCGTGCCGCCGCTCCCGGCGTCACGCGGCTCACCCCGATCGCGCTGCCGGGCCTGACCAGGCCCGGCATCCGCGCGACCACCTGGCCGCTGGTGCGGGCCCAGGTGCGCAAGTGCCTGCCGCGCAAGCCACACGCGGTCGTCGCGTGCTCGTTCGACGACGTGCTCGGCCGCTGGGACGCGCTGAACGTGCTGTACGGCACCGACGACTGGGTCTCCGGTGCCGCGTTGATGAACCAGGACGCCACCCGGCTGCGGGCCGAGGAGAAGGCGGCGCTGGCCCGCGCGGACGTCGTGCTCGCGGTGACGCCGGAGCTGGCCGCGCGGTGGCGCGAGCTCGGCGCCGACCCCGTGGTGGTGCCCAACGGCTGTGACACGGCGGCGTACCGCGACATCGAGTCCGTCGGTCCCGCACCGGTGCCGGACGGCTTTCCCGGGGAGGTCGCCGGGGTGGTCGGCCAGCTGACCGACCGGATCGACATCCGGTACCTGGAGGCGGTGGCCGACACCGGGACCGGGCTGCTGCTCGTCGGTCCGCGCGACCCCGGCTGGGAGCCCGAACGGTTCCCGGCGCTGCTGCAACGGCCCAACGTGCACCATCCGGGTGCGGTCCCGTTCACCGAGCTGCCGAAGTGGTTGCGGCGCATGGACGTCGGTCTCACGCCGTACGCGGACACGGCGTTCAACCGCGCCTCGTTCCCGTTGAAGACCCTGGAGTACCTCGCGGCCGGTCGCGCGGTCGTCGGCAGCGCGCTGCCCGCGACCCGCCGGCTCGCCGGGGAGTCCGCCGACGTCGTGGCGGTGGCCGAGCCCGACGAGTTCGCCCGCGCCGTGCTCGCCACGCTCCGGGCGCCGCAGGACGCGCGACGCCGGCAGCGGTACGCCGAGCAGCACTCGTGGCCGGCCCGTGCGGCGGTGGTGGCACAGGCCATCGGGCTGCCCGTCGTGGAAAACTACCGGCAGAGGTGAAGATGCGGGTCGTCGTCTACCCCCACAGCATGGAGCTGGGGGGCTCCCAGCTGAACGCGGTCCAGCTCGCCGCGGCGGTGCGCGACCGCGGGCACGAGGTGCTCGTGCTGTCCGAACCGGGCGAGCTGGTGCCGCTGGTGGCCGAGCTGGGCCTCGAACACGTCGAGATCCCGTTGCGGCGCAAGCGACCTGACCGGCGGGTGGTGTCCGAGGTCAACCGGCTGGTGCGCACGCGCGGCATCGACGTCGTGCACGGCTACGAGTGGCCGCCCGCGTTCGAGGCGTTGTACGGCACCGGGATCCGCCGCGCCGCCGCGCCGATCGCGACCGTGATGTCGATGTCGGTCGTGCCGTTCTTCCCGCGCTCGATCCCGCTCATCGTCGGCACCGAGCAGATCCGCCGGGAGGCCGTCGCCGCGGGCCACCACCGCGTGACGCTGCTGGAGCCACCCGTCGACACCGACGGCGACCACCCCGGCGTCCCCGCCGACGGCTTCCGCGCCGCGCACGGCCTCACCGGCGCGCCGTTGATCGTCGCCGTGTCCCGGCTGGTCGCGGACCTGAAGCTGCCCGGCCTGCTCGCCGCCTGCGACGCCATGGCGCAGCTCGGCGAGGGCACGCAGCTCGCGATCGTCGGCGACGGCCCGGCCCGTGCCGAGATCACCGAACGCGCCGAGCAGGCCAACGCCAGGGCCGGCCGCCGTGCCGTCGTGCTCACCGGCCAGCTCGCCGACCCCCGGCCCGCCTACGCCGCCGCCGACATCACCATCGGCATGGGCGGTTCGGCGCTGCGCGCGCTGTCGTTCGGCAAACCGCTGGTCGTGCTCGGCCTGGACGGCTTCAGCGAGCTGCTCACGCGCGAGAGCCTGCCGCAGTTCCTGACCTCGGGCTGGTGGGGCTTCGGCGGTGACGGCGTGCCGTCCCTGACCGCGTCCCTGCGCCGGCTCGTCGAGTCACCGCGGCTGCGCGCCGAGCTGGGGGAGTTCGGCCGCGAGCTCGTGGTCGGCCGCTTCAGCCTGCGCCGCGCGGCCGAACTGCAGGAACAGGAGTACGAGATCGCCGCCCGTACGTCCGGCACCGCCCTGCTCGACGTCGTGCGCTCCACCGGCGGCCTCGCCTCGTACAAGGTGCGCCGCAAGCTCGCCCGCCTCCGCGGCCGCGCCGCCGTGGACGACGCCAACGCCGCCGCCACAAAGCCCACCCGCGCCTAGCTGCTCACCCCACGCGGGGCCCTTGCGCACGCTCCTGTCGTACGAAAGCGCCCCGCGTGGCGGCCGGGAGGCGTGGTCGGCTGGCTGCCGGGCGTACGCGGGGACGTTTCGTACGCTCCTGTCGTACGAAAGCTCCCCGTGTGGCAGCCGGAGGCGCGGTCAGCCGAGGTGTTTCACGAGGTGGCGCAGCGGCCAGACGACGGCGAGGTACACGCCGCCACCGAGGACGGTGCCGAGCAGCAGCTGCACGACCGACGGTTCGGTCAGCCAGCGGACGACCAGCACCACGGCGGTGAGCAGCGCACAGGCCACGACGGGGCGTGCGATCGCGGAGAGCAGCACCTTGACGCGCACGCCCGTGCGGCACACGGCGAACGTGTAGGCCGGCAGCACCAGGACCACCGCGATCAGCGCGTGCATCGCCGACACGCCGCGGATGCCGTCCCACAGCGCTCCCAGCGGCAGCAGCGCGACGAGCACCACCAGCCACCCCGCCTGCAGCCACAGTGTGCTGCTCGGCAGCCCCAGCGCGACGAGGTAGTCGTAGGCGAGCTCGGTGACCACCCGCACCACCCCGAGCACCACCAGGAACTGCAGCGCGGCGGCCGACCCGGCCCAGTTGTGGCCGTACAGGGTCGTCACCGTCGGCAACGCCAGCAGCCCCAGCAACGCGCACACCGGCAGCGCACCGGCCATCAGCAGCGTGGTGAACCGGGCCAGCAACGCCTCGCGTTCCTCCGGCGAGTCCTGCACGCGCGCGAACGCGGCCAGCGACACCCGGCGGATCACCACCGAGAACATGTTGACCGGCCAGCTGGAGAGGTTGAACGCCTGCAGGTACAGGCCCAGCGCCACCGCCCCCAGCAGCGAGCCGGTGATGACGAAGTGCACGTTGAGCATCGCGAACACGAGCAGGCTCGCACCGGCCAGCGGCAGCCCGAACCCCATCAGCTCACGGGCCAGCCTGCGGTCGAAACCGGGCCGCGGCCACAGCGAGACGAGCCGGAACAGCAGGATGGCCGACAGCGCGTTGCCGACCAGCCGGCCCCACGCGAGGCTCCACGCACCGTGGTCGGCCAGCGCCAGCCCGACCGTCACGCCGGTCGTGAGCACCAGGTTCGACATGTCGACCACGAGCCGGGCGCCCTGGCGGAACTCGCGGTTGGTGAACTGCGCGGCCGCGGCCGTGGCGCCGTCGATCAGCACCGACAGGCACAGCAGCCGCACCACGCCGGTCGCGTCGGGCGCTCCCAGCGCCGCGGAGAACGACGGCGCGGCGAACCAGCACAGCGCGTAGAGCAGGCCGCTGGACGCGATGGAGATCGTCGTGACCGTCGGCGCGATCTGCCTCGGGTCGCCGGGCCAGCGCACCAGTGCCAGGCTGACACCCAGCTCGTTGATCGCGAGCAGTGCCCCGAGCGCCACCAGCGCGACCGCGAAGACACCGAAGTCCTCCGGTACGAGAACCCGCGCCAGGAGGATTCCTGTGAGCAGCGTTCCGATTTTGCCGAACACCGTGTTCAGGAGGCTCAGGCCGAGCGCGCGCCGGATTTTTCCGCCCGAAGTGGATTCACCCTGGTGGCCGGCGTCCTTTGTGGTGGTGATCGGGTCTTCGCCGGTCATGACTTCTCCCCGGGGCACGGTCGATCAATTATTCCTATGGCTCGACAAATTCGTTGCCGGGGTTTGGCAACGGCCGGGCCATGGGGTAAGAAGTGCCGTGCTGCCGCGAGGTCGCGGTTGGACGGACGTGAGTGACATTGGTCGGTGTCCGCCGTGTACTGCGCAATGATCACACGAAGGATTTCTTCATGAGAACTGCCCGTGATAGGGCCGTGACCAGTGGGAACAATGGTCGGCCGGCACGGTTCACCGTTGTTGCGCTGATCGCGGCCGCGCTGGCGCTCGCCGGCTGCAAGTCCGGAGCAGGAGCGAGGGAGGACGATCCCAGCACCGCCCCGCCGGTGAGCGAGACGTCCTCGTCGGCCCCGGAGAGCTCCAGCAGCGCCGCCCCCAGCAGCACTCAATCGTCGGTCGCGCCGCCGCTGCCGACCACCACCACGCCCAAGCCGCCGTCGATCCCCACGCCGCCCGTCGCGGGCGGCTGGCCCGGTCCCGGCAACACCGGCTGGGCGCACACCGGCGTCAAGCTCGCCCCGGTCGCCTGCAAGGGCGGCGAGTACCTGATCGACAAGGCCGGCACGGTCGTCGACGGCAAGCAGATCCCCTGCTCGGTGCGCGTCACCGCGAACGACGTCAAGATCACCCGCAGCCAGGTCAGGGCGACCGGCCAGTGGGGCGTCTACCTCGTGGACAAGTTCACCCGGCTCACCGTGCAGGACGTCGAGATCACCGGCTCCGACGCCTGCGAGTACGGCGTCGGCTACGGAGGCGTCACCTCGGTGCGCATCAACATCAGCGGCTGCTCGGACGGCGTGAAGATGGACACCGGCGCGAGCTTGATCGACTCCTGGGTCCACGACCTGAGCAAGGGCGACGGCGACCACAACGACGGCGTCCAGATCACCGGTGGCTCCAACATCACCATCCGCCACAGCCGGATCGAGAACCCGAAGAACCAGACCTCGGCGATCCTGGTCGGCGGTGAGTTCGGCTCGCCGTCGAACATCCTGATCGAGAACAGCTTCCTCGACGGCGGCAACTACACGATCTACCTCGACCCCAAGGGCACCAACCGGGTCATCCGCAACAACGTCTTCACCAAGAGCTTCGTCTACGGCCCCGCCCGCCTCGACGGCCAGGTCGAGTGGGTGAACAACACCTTCGAGGACGGGTCGGTGGTGCAGAACTGACGGTCTGGCAAGAACTGGCGGTCTGGCCGGCTCGGCGCTGCTCACGGCGACGTTCCCTCCCGCACGAGCGGGGCGGGGGACGTCGCCGTCCGCTGTGCCACCGGCGCCGCCGCGAGGGCCGCGGCCGCCGACTTCTGCATCCGCAGCAGTGCGCCGGCGCAGCCGATCAGCACGAACATCAGGCCACTGGCGATCTTGAACGCGAACGTGTCGTAGGTGGCGCTGGAGATGCCGAGCATCGCGATGCACGCCAGCAGCGACTGGCACAGGTCGCGCACGTGCGGGTCGGTGCTCAGCCGCCGGGCCGCCGCGGCCGCGTAGATGCCCGCGAGGAACAGGAACAGGAACGCCAGCATGCCGACGAGCCCGTTCTCCACCAGCGAGCCGAGGTACTGGTTGTCGATGGGCCCGTACCTGGTCGGCAGGTAGGTGCCGAACCCGCGGCCCAGCCACAGGTGCTGCGCGATCGTGGCCTCGGTGCTCGCGTAGTCGTCGGTGCGGCCCTGGATGCTCGGGTCGTTGGAGATGTTGCGGAACAGGCTCAGCAGCGTGCCCACCAGACCCGGCACGAACGCGCGCAGCACCGCCAGGAAGCCCAGGGCCGCGACGATCGTGTGCAGCTGCTGCTTGGCCGGCCACGTCGGCAGCAGGATGATGCCCGCGACCAGCAGGCCGAGGATCGCCGAGCGCGACAGCGACACGACCGCGCCCATCGAGAGCATCAGCACGCAGAACCACCAGCGGCGGCTGGGCTGCCTGCGCTTCTTGGAGCGGAACGCGTAGTGCGCCGCCAGCGGCACCGCGAGACCGCACACGACACCGAACTCGATGGGGTGCCCCGCCGTGCCACCGGGACGGCGGAACGCGGAACGGGCCAGCACGGCCTCACCGGTGCCGACCGAGCGCAGGCCCGGCACCATCGCCATGTACTTGGTGAGGTCGAAGCCGGTGAAGAACTGCAGCATCCCGATGACCGCCATGATCGTGCAGGCGATCACCACGAACTTGAGCACCTTGTCGAGCCGGTCGAGGGTGCGGACGCCGTCGATGATCAGCAGCCCGGCCGCCATCAGCGAGACGATCGTGACGAAGCTCAGGTCGGCCGACTTCAGCTCGTCGTACGGCATGTGCCGCAGCGTCACGTACCCGTAGGTCGCGATCTGCGACGAGGCGAAGAGGAAGATCGACGTGCGGACGCCGCTGCGGCCCTTGGCCATGCCGAGCGTGTCGACCATCTGCGCGCACAGCCAGCACATGCCCAGCCCGAAGCCCAGCAGCATCGAGGGCCGGATGTCGAGCGGGATGCCGGCGAACACCAGCCGGGACGGCACCAGCACCAGCACGGCGATGTAGATCACCGAGAGGGTGGCGCCGTCCGTCCGGGTGAGCGTGCGGGGGTACGGGGGCGTTCTCGTCATCGGCTCAGCCCGGCCGGGCGATGCGCACCGTCGGGTTCGCCTCGTTGGAGAGCTTGTGGTGCGGGGGCGCGGCCGGTGTGGCGCGCCGCTCTCCCTGGTCGTCGGCCGGCCACTTCGGCTCGCCGTCCGACTTCTTCGACTCGGGCCTGCGCGCGTCCGGCTTCTTGCGGCGCAACAGGAAGCTCTCGATCATGAACGCCGACGTGAGGCTCGCCGCGAGGCCCAGCGCGAGTGCCGCGCCCGCCGCCCGCAGCTTGCCGCCCACCAGCAGGGTCGCCTCGGTCGGCGCGACGACGGTCTCGACGTTGATGAACGTCGACTCCGGTGCGCCGAGCTTGCGCTGCCGCTCGACGAGCTCCTGGCTCAGCCGCTTGAACGCCGCTTCCACGGTGGCGCGCGCGGCGTCCGGCGTCGGCGCCTTGCAGACCACCTGGACGAACGGGCCGCGCAGGCCGCCGTCGCCCGCCTCGCACTCGATGTCCGGGTTGTTCTGGGTCAGCTGCGCGTAGACGGCCGGGTCGAGCAGGACCTGGGTCAGCAGCTGCGCGGTGGTCGTGAGGCTCGCGTCGAACGCCAGCAACGGGTTGACGATCCCGGCCGGCTTCGACGGATCGAGCGTGGCGCCGGCCTTGGGCACCGTCAGCAGGTCCGTGCCGGTCGACTCGTACTCCGGCGGCACCGATGCGAACACGACCCCCGCACCACCGAGGGACAGCAACAGCACGGGCAGAGCGACGTACCACCGGCGGAGGAGGACCTTGATGGTCTTCCAGAAATCCATGCTCACCTCAAGTCGCGGGGCAGTCGCCTGTACGAAACGGTAATCGCGTGGCCAGGGCTCCCCGTTACCCGCGGCTATCGTGTGCGCCATGCGCCTCGGATTCGCCTGCGCGTGGGACCCGCGTCCGGAAGGGACGTGGTCACACACGCCGTGGAACCTCAGAAACGCCTTGCGTCAGCGTATAGACGTCGTCGACGTCGGGTTGATCTACCCCACGGCGGTCCGCACGGCGCTCAAGGCCGCCAACGCCCGGCGGGTCGACGGCCGGTGGGTGTCGATGTGGAAGCACTCCCGGCTCGCCCGCCGCTACGCCGAGGTGAGCCTCGACCGCGGCCTGCGCGCGAACCCCTGCGACGTGGTGCTGCAGATCCAGGACCTGGCCCCGGTCTCCACGCCGTTCCTCGTCCTGCAGGACCTCAGCTACGACGTGCTGTTCGACCACCTCGACGACAACGGGCGGCTGGTCCACTTCCCGTCGCTCGAACGCGGTGACCTGGAACGGCTCCGCGACCGCCAGCGCGCCGTGTACGAACGCGCCGCCGGTGTGGTGGCGATGAGCCGGTGGTTCGCCGACCACCTGGTGAACGTCTCCGGTGTGCCACGTGAACGGGTGCACGTCGTGCACCCCGGCGCGTCGGCCGCGTGGACCGGTGCCGAGGTGCCCGACGAGGTGCGGCAGCGGCGACTCGACGGCCCGCGCCGGCGGCTTCTGCTGGTCGGCAAGGACTTCTTCACCAAGAACGGCCCCCAGGTCCTCGCCGCGGTCGCGCGGCTGCGCTCCGAGGTCGACCCGGAGATCACGCTCACGGTCGTGGGCCCGGCGGTGTGGCCCGTGCCGGGGGAGGTCCCGCCGGGCGTCACGTTCCTCGGCCGGCAGCCGATCGACGCGATGGCGGGCATCTACGACGACCACGACGTGTTCGTCATGCCGTCGCGCTTCGAGGGTTTCGGCATCGCGCTGGTCGAGGCGCTGGCCAGGGGCTTGCCGTGCGTGGCCCGCAAGGCTTTTGCCATGCCCGAAATCGTCGAGGACGGCCGTAACGGTGCACTTGTGGCAACCGATGACCCATCAGAGCTGGCTGGCGCTATCGCACGCCTGCTCACGGATGACACCGTGTTCGTTCGAACGGCCGCCGACGCGGCTGCCGTTCGCGGGCACTACTCGTGGGAACGCGCAGCTGACGAGGTTGTGGCGGTCGCGGGCGCGGTGGTCCGGCAGTAGGTCCCGGCAGCGGAGGAGAGACTCTCGATGTACCTGGCCTCCGCACGCGTGAAACCGGCCGAGGCGGCCGGGGGGACCGGGGTCACCGGCCGGGTGCCCGCCACGGTGGTGGCGCTGGGCACTGTGAGCCTTCTCACCGACGTCTCCGCGGAGATGGTCACCGCGTTCATGCCGGTTTACGTGCTCTACGTCCTGCAGCTCGGGTATGTCCAGTTCGGACTGTTGGACGGGTTGTACAGCGGCGCCACCGTTCTCCTCCGGTTGGTCGGCGGCCACCTGGGTGACCGGTTGGGCAGGTATCGCGCGGTCGCGCTGGCCGGGTACGGCATCTCGGCACTGTCCAAACTGCTCTTCCCGTTCGCCGGCGCGTCGGCGGCGGCCATCGGTGCCGTCGTGGCCACGGACCGTGCGGGCAAGGGACTGCGCACCGCGCCGCGGGACGCGTTGATCTCGCTGGCCACGCCCGCGTCCTCGCTGGGCCGGGCGTTCGGCCTGCACCGGGCGATGGACACGTTCGGCGCGATGCTCGGCCCGCTGGCGACGTTCCTCATCATGATCCAGCTCGGCGCCGACCCCGGCCTGGTCTTCGGGGTGAGCTTCTGCTTCGCGCTGCTCGGCGTGATCGTGCTGGTGACGTTCGTGCCGGGACCGCCGCGCACGGCCGTGGCCGCACCGCGGCCCGGGATCAGGTGGCGTGATGGTCTGCACCTGTTGCGCGAGCGGCGGTTCCGCGGCGCGACGCTCGCGGCCACCGTGCTCGGGCTGGCCACCATCAGCGACGCGTTCGTGTTCGTCGTGCTGCAGAAGACCGCAGGCGTGCCGACGAGCCTGCTGCCGTTGCTGCCACTGGGCACCGCGCTGGTGTTCCTGCTGGCCGCACTGCCGCTGGGCCGCGTGGCCGACCGGTTCGGCCGCTGGCGGATGTTCGCCGTCGGGCACGTGGCGCTGCTGGGCGTCTACACCGTGCTCGTGCTGGGCGGGCGCGGCATCCCGGTCGTGTGCCTGGTCCTGGTGCTGCACGGCCTCTTCTACGCGGCCACCGACGGTGTGCTGATGGCCCACGGGGCGCAGCTGGTGCCGGAACCGATCAGGGCCGGCGGTCTCGCGATCCTGCAGACCGGCCAGGCCGTCGCACGACTGCTGTCGTCCGTCCTCTTCGGAGTGTTGTTGACCTTCATGGAGATGCGCTGGGCCGTGCTCACCGCCGCCGTCGCGCTCGTCGTCGCACTGGCGTCCGCGCTGGCCCTCACCGTCCGCGGCACCGCTGACACCGAGGAGGTGGCGGCGTGAACGGGATCGGCAGGCACCGCGTGGCGTTCGGGATCGCCGCGATCGTGCTCGTGCTGCTCGGCGGCGGCGGGTTCGTCGCCTGGACGGTGGCCAAGCGCGACTCCGCCGAGGCCACCGCGGCCCCGCCGGCCAAGGGCGGGCTGCTGTTCGTCGACCTGGAGGGCTACCAGGGCCAGGTCGAGCAGGTGGCGCTCGCCGACCCCGGTGGCAGGCGCACGCCGACAACGCTGCACTGCCAACGGGTCTACGTGGCCGCCGGAACGACCGTCTGCCTGCGGCTCGCGGGCATCGGCCCGTCCTACGAAGCCGCGGTGCTGGACGCGAACGACAAGGTGCTGCGCACGGTCGCGTTGCCGGGCACGCCGAGCCGGGCGCGGGTCTCGCAGTCGGGCAAGGTGGTCTCCTGGACGACGTTCGTCACCGGCGACTCGTACTCCGTGCCGGGCGGCTTCTCCACGCGCACCGGGGTGCTGGACCTGAACACCGGCACGCTCATCGAGTCGCTGGAGGCCTTCAGGTCCACGGTCGGCGGTGAGGTCGTCGCCGCGGCGGACATCAACTACTGGGGCGTCACGGTCGCCAAGGACGACCGCACGTTCTACGCGACGATGGCCACGGCCGGGCGCACCTGGCTGATGAAGGGCGATCTGGTCGCACGGACGATGGTCGACGTGCGGCAGACCGCGGAATGCCCGTCGCTCTCACCCGACGGCACCAAGGTGGCCTACAAGAAGCGGACGTCGCGGACCGGGCCGTGGCGGCTCGCCGTGACGAACCTGGGCACCGGCGCCGAAACCGTCATCGAGGGCACGACCGGCATCGACGACCAGGCCGCGTGGCTGGACGACGACACCCTCGTGTACGCCGCGACGAACGGTGACGAGAAGCGCTCGTCGATCTACCGGGTGCCCGCGGACGGGTCGGCGGCGCCACGGGTGCTGATCGCCTCGGCCGCCTCGCCGGTGCCCGTGCACTAGCCGGTCAGGACCGGAACCAGGCCCGTTTCACCGTCTTGCCGCCGGTCAGCGCGTCGCGCAGCGAGACACCCGTCAGCCCGCGCTCGGCCAGGCCCGCGCAGACCAGCCGGGCCAGCTCACCCCGGTCGAACGTCGGCGCGGGCCCGTCGTCGACCCCGTCCTCCGGTCCCGCGTAGCCGTCGTGCATCAGCACCACCGCTCCACTGTGGACCTGTTTCAGCGTCCGCTCGGCGAGCGCGGCCGCCGGGTGGTCCTCCCAGTCGAACGCGGCCACGTCCCACACCACGGAGTCCAGGCCGGTGGCCCGGATCGCCGCGTACGTCGCCGGCTTCTGCGCGCCGTACGGCGGGCGGAACCAGCGCACCTCCGTGCCGATCAGGTCCTCCAGGCGGTGCTTGCCGTCCGCCGTGCGGGTGCGGACCTCGCGCGGCGGCAGTGTGGTGAGGCGCACGTGGTCGACGCCGTGCAGCGCGATCTCGTGACCCGCGGACCGCACCTCGCCGAGCAGGCTCCGGTACTTCTCCGCACGGCCCACCAGCACGAAGAACGTCGCCGTGCATCCGGCGTGTGCCAACGCTTCCAGCACCCGTTCGGTCGCGCCCGGCTGCGGCCCGTCGTCGTAGGTGAGCACCACGTGCGGTTGCGGCGAAGAGACCTGGCGCACTGATCCGATCGGAGCAGTGAGCGGCAGGACGAGGCGCCGGGCCAGGCGACGGGACATGGCGTCACTGTAACGACACCACGGGGGTCCTCGATCCAGTTCACATGACGAGTGGCTCCGACCTGGTGAGTCTGTCGATCTTGATGGTGTCCTACAACGCCGCCGACCACCTCGAAGCCACGTTGCGTTCGCTGCGGGGGTCTGCCGCGCCGTCGGACCCGTTCGAGGTCCTGGTGACGGACAACGGTTCCGCGGACGGCGCGGCCGACGTGGCCGAGCGGTTGCTGGGCACCGGGGCGGTCGAACGCATGCACCGCAACACCGGCTTCGGCTTCGCGGTCAACCGCACGGCGAAGCGCGCCAGGGGCGACTACTTCCTCCTGCTCAACCCGGACGCGCACCCGAAGCCGGGCGCGATCGACGCGGCGCTGGCGGTGCTGCGCGCGCGGCCACGCACCGGGATCGTCGGCGGACGCTGCGTCACGCCGGACGGTGAGCTCGACCCGCGCAGCTGCTTCGGCCGCATCACCGCGTGGAGCCTCACCTGCGGCATGCTCGGCCTGTCGAGCGTCTTCCGCCGCTCCGCGGTGTTCGACCCCGAGTCGCTGGGCGGCTGGCAGCGCGACGACCAGCGGCCGGTCGACGTGATCAGCGGCGGGTTCCTGCTCATCTCCCGCGAGACCTGGGAACGGCTCGGCGGCTTCGACGAGACCTACCTGATCTACGGCGAGGACCAGGACCTGTGCCTGCGCGCGGCCGCACTGGGCTTCTCGCCGTGCATCGCGCCGTCGGCCGAGTTCGAGCACGCCGTCGGCGCCTCCTCGTCCCACCGCGCCGATCGCGACGTGCTGGTGCTCACCGGACGGGCGACGGTCGTCAAGGGCCACCTGAGGCAGCGGCGGTACGGGCTCTTCGCGCTGCGGGCCGGTGTGGCGCTGCGGGCGGTGGCCGAACGGCTGCTGGGCAAGGGGCCGCGGTGGAGCGAGGTGTGGCGCCGGCGCGCGGAGTGGTCCGGTGGCTGGGGTGCCCGTCCCGACTTCCTGCGGTCCGCGTGAGGCCGCCGATCGCCGGTGTCGTGATCCCGGCGCACAACGAGGAACGCGGCATCGCGCGGTCCCTGTCCTTGCTGGGGAACGAGTTCGACGTCGTAGTCGTGGCGAACGCGTGCACTGACGCCACCGCCGACGTGGCGCGTGCCGCGGGCGTGAAGGTCGTGGAGACACCGGTGGCGGGCAAGGTGCACGCGCTCGCGCTGGGTGACGAGGTGTGCGCGACGTTCCCGCGGGTGTACCTCGACGCGGACGTGGACCTGACGGCGGAGTCGTTGCGCGCCATGGTGTCCGAACTCACTGCCGACGACACGGCGCTGGCCTGCGCGCCGGTGCCGGAGCTGGACCTGACCGGCTGCTCGCGGGTCGCCGCGGGTTTCCACCGCACGATCGCGCGGCTGCTCGCGCACCGCCGCGGCCTGTCCGGCACGGGCGCCTACATGGTGACCGAACGCGGGCACGCCCGGATCTTCCCGATGCCGGAGGTCGTGAACGACGACGGCTACGTGCAGCGCCGGTTCTCCTTGGCGGAGAAGAGGATCGTCCGATCGGCACGTGCGGTGGTGCGGCCGGCCAGGACCGTGCCCGCGCTGGTGCGCCGCCGGGCACGGGTGCGCCTGGGCAACCGGCAGCTCGACGCGCTCGGCCTCACCGGCCACGAACCGCCGCTCGCGCTGGGACAGCTGCGCGGACTGGTGTCCTCGGGTGAGGTCGCCCGGCTCGACGCGCTGTGCTTCCTCGCGGTGCTCGCCGTGGAGAAGGTGCTCGCCCGCTGGCGCCGCTTGACCGGTGTGACGGCCGAATGGTCCACCGACCGCACCACGCGGTAACGCACACCCGTTGGTGGAACGACTAATCCAGCGTTGGCCCGGTACCCCGGTGAGAGGTCTTAGTTGTGAGCGCACCGCACGTGTTGATCATCGTGCAGAACCTGCCAGTGCCGCTGGATCGGCGGGTGTGGCTCGAATGCCGTGCGCTGACAGCGGCCGGCTACGAGGTCTCGGTCATCTGCCCCAAGGGACCGGGCGACCCGGCCTACCAGCTCCTCGACGGAGTGCACCTGTACAAGTACGCTCCGCCGCCGCAGGCCGAGGGCGCGCTGGGCTACGCCTGGGAGTTCCTCTACTGCTGGGTGCGCACCGCGGTGCTGAGCGTGAAGGTGCGGACGCGCCGCCGGTTCCACGTGATGCAGGCGTGCAACCCGCCGGACACCTACTGGGCGCTCGCGCTGCTGTGGCGGCTCGGCGGCGTGCAGTTCGTCTTCGACCACCACGACCTCAACCCCGAGGTGTTCCTGTCCCGCTTCGGCGAGCCGGCCGGGTTCGCGGGCAAGCTGCAGTACCGGGTCCTGAAGTGGCTGGAGCGCCGCACGTTCCGCACGGCCGACCGGGTCACCTCGACCAACACCTCGTACCAGAAGATCGCCTGGACCCGCGGTGACGTGCCGCCCGAGCGCACCACCGTCGTGCGTTCCGGCCCGGACACCACGGTGATGCGGCCGGTCGAGGGCGTCGACGAGCTGCGCCGCGGCGGCAAGCACCTGGTGGCCTACCTCGGCATCATGGGCCCGCAGGACGGCGTCGACGGCGTGCTGGAGGTGGCCCGCAGGGTCGTCTTCGACCACGGCCGCAGCGACGTCCGCTTCGCCCTGCTGGGCTTCGGCGACTGCCTGGACGACCTGAGGAAGCAGGCCACGGCCTGGGGCCTGGACCCGTACGTCGAGTTCACCGGCCGGGTCGGGCCCGAGCAGATCACCCGCTACCTGTCGACGGCCGCCGTGGGCCTCGGACCGGACCCGTTGTCGCCGCTGAACGACGTGTCCACCATGAACAAGACCATGGAGTACATGGCCTACGCGTTGCCGGTGCTGTCCTACCGGCTGACCGAGACCGTGGTGTCGGCCAGCGACTGCGCCGTCTACGTCGAACCCGGTGACGTCGAGGCGTTCACCACGTCGCTGCTCGACCTGCTCGACGACGCGGAGCGCCGCGGTCGGCTCGGCTTCGAGGGTCGCCGCCGCTGCGAGGCGGTGCTCGACTGGCGCCCGCAGGCCGAGGCGTACGTCTCGGTGTTCGACGGGCTGACCGGATTTGTGTCGCGCGGACCTTTCCCGGACGGTAGACCTGAACTGGCCGCGGGCACCGACCAGTGGGGCAACAAGATGATCGACGTGAGCGACGACGCCGTTCTCCGCGCGTTCGCCGTGAACCGAACGGGAGAATGATGTTCGTCAGAAGGATCGCGGTCGTCGGCACCGGGTACGTCGGCCTGACCACCGGTGCGTGTCTTGCGTCACTGGGGCACCGCGTGGTGTGCGCGGACGTCGACGAGGCCAAGGTGGACCGGCTCTCGCGCGGCGAGGTCGACATCCTCGAACCGGGCCTCGCCGACCTGGTGAGCGGCGGGCTGGCCTCGGGCCGCCTCTCGTTCGTCGTCGGCGCGTCGGCCGCGGTGGCCGACGCCGAGGTGGTCTTCCTCTGCGTGCCGACCCCGATGGGCGTGGGCGGCATCGCGGACCTGAACGCCGTCGAGTCCGTTGTGGACGAGACCCGCGACCTCCTGCCGTCCGGCTGTGTGATCGTGAACAAGTCGACCGTGCCGGTCGGCACCGCCGTGCGCACCGCGGAGCTGCTGCGCCGCGACGACGTGGCCGTGGTGTCGAACCCGGAGTTCCTGCGCGAGGGCTCCGCCGTGCACGACTTCCTGAACCCGGACCGCATCGTCGTCGGCTGCGACCAGCAGGACGCGGCCGAACGCGTGGCCGCCCTGTACGCCCGGCTGGGCGCGCCGACGGTGCTGACCGACGCGGCCTCGGCCGAGCTGGTCAAGTACGCGGCGAACTGCTTCCTGGCCATGAAGCTCTCCTACGTCAACGCCGTGGCGGAGCTGTGCGAACGGCTCGGCGCGAACATCACCGACGTCACCGAGGGCATGGGCTACGACAAGCGCATCGGCCAGTCGTTCCTCAACCCCGGCCCCGGCTGGGGCGGCTCGTGCCTGCCCAAGGACACGCACGCGATGCTCCAGGTCGCCGACGCGGCCGACTTCGAGTTCCGCCTGCTGCGCGCCACGATCGACACCAACGAGCGGCAGCGCCAGCGGATGGTCGAGAAGGTCCGGCTGGCGGTCACCGGCAAGCGCGGCGGGTCGCTCTCGCACGTCCGGCTCGGCCTGCTGGGGCTCACGTTCAAGGCGGGCACGGACGACCTGCGCGACTCGCCGGCGCTGGCCGTCGCCGCGTTGCTGAAGCAGGCCGGTGCCGAGCTCGTGGGCTACGACCCGGCGCTGGCTGGGGGGACCGATCTCGGGCCGGTGTCCGTTGTGGATGATCCCTACCAGGCGGCGAAGGACGTCGACGCGCTGGTCGTGCTGACGGAGTGGACCGACTTCCGGTCGCTGGACTGGGGGCGGCTGGCGGAGACCGTTCGTCAGCCGGTGGTGGTGGACACCCGGAACATCCTTGATCCGGATGTGATCCGTCGGGCTGGGTTCACGTGTACCTCGCTTGGGCGGCCGTGACTGAGGTGTTCCTGGGGCTCCGCCCCAGACCCCGACACTCCCAAAGAAGCCGCCAGCGCCGTGAGCAGGTAGATGGCACGCCTGTTTGTGTTGGGCGGCTGCCGGTTGGGTTGTTTGGTTGCGTTGCGGTGGGCGTCTGCCCCGTCTAGCTCTCACAGAGCGAGCCAGACCTGAGGGGTGAGGTCAAGTCGACGAAAAGCGTGTCGACTTGACCTCACCCCTCAGGCCCGGCAAACGATCAGAGCGCTAGACGGGGAAGCCACCCACCGCGGAACCGCCCGAGGAAAGGCTGGAACGCCTCGCCTTCGGCTCGATCAGAGGGTCAGCGGCCGGTGAACGTGGCCTTGCCTGGGCCGTCGGTCAGGAAGCTGTGCACGGCCCGGGGCAGGTCCTCGGTGTCGAACAGGGCCGCTGCGATCGTGGTGACGTGTGCGTCAGCTTCCGGTACGCCGCCGTGCTCGAAGTGCGCCAGCACCTGCTTGGTCGCCGCGTGGGCCTGGGTCGGGCCCGTTGCCAGGCCGAGGGCGAACTGTTCGGCGGCTGCCGCGAAGCCCTCGTCGGGCAGGACGCGGTTGACGACGTTCCAGCGTTCCATGACCTCGGCCGGGTAGAGGTCGCCGGTCAGGACGAACTCCTTGGCGCGGGCGACTCCGGCGCGGGCGGCCAGGCGCTGGGTGCCGCCCATCGTCGGGGTCAGGCCGACGACCTTCTCCACCAGGCCGAAGCGGGCGCTGTCGGCGGCGAGGATCAGGTCGCAGGCCACCGCCAGTTCGAACGCCCAGGTCAGGCAGAGGGAGTGGGCGGCGAAGACCGTGGGGATCGGGAGTGCGGCCAGGCGCTGGGGGAGCAGCATCATGCGGTCGAAGAGGGCCTGTGCGTCGGCGCGGTACTCCTGGGCGGCGAACAGGGAGACGTCGACGCCGCCGGACACGACGCGGCCCGCCGCGTTGACCAGCAGGGCGCGGGCGTCGCCCAGGTCGTCGAGGGCGTCGTGGAACTCGGCGTCGAGTTCCAGGGTGTAGAGGTTGAGCGGGGGTGCGTCGATCGTGATGATCGCGAGCTCGTGCTGACGGGTCAGGTGGATCTTCACAGGAGCAGCCTCACAGCCAGTCGCGGCGTTTGAACATCAGGTACAGGAAGTACGACAGCGCCAGGATGCCGAGTGTGGACACCCAGAAGCCCCAACGCTGCTCGAAGCCGGGGTAGGGGACGTTCATGCCGTAGTAGCCGGAGATGGCGGTCGGGACGGCGATGATCGCGGCCCAGCTCGTGACCTTTTTCATGATCGAGTTCAGGCGGTTGCCCTGCACGGCCACCTCGGCCTCGCGCAGGTTCGTGACGAGCTCGCGCAGCGACTCGGTCAGCTCGGCGGTGAAGAGGGTGTGGTCCTTCACGTCGAGGTAGTAGGGCATCAGGTCGTCGGAGATCAGCGACTGGTCGCGGTGGAGCAGGGAGCCGAGGATCTCGCGCATCGGCATTGCCACGCGGCGGAGGTGGACCAGCGCGCGGCGCAGCTTGAGGATCTTGCGGCCCAGGTGGGGTTTCTCCTGGTAGATCTTGTCCTCGACGGCCTCGATGTCGTCGTCCAGCGCCTGCGCGGCGGCGTAGTGGCCGTCGACCACGTCGTCGAGCAGGCCGTGCAGCAGGAAGCTGACACCGCACCTGGACAGCGGGGCACCGGCGTCCCAGCGGCGCAGCACGCCGTCCAGGGAGTAGCGCTCGCTCTCGCGGACGGTGACCAGGACCTGGGGGAGCACGAAGACGTCCACCTCGGTGGTCGCGACCTCGTGGTCGGCGTAGGTCACGGCGTGGATCGCGAGGAACAGGTGGGTGGGGTAGCGGTCGACCTTGGGGCGCTGGCGTTCGCCGAGCGCGTCCTCGATGGCGAGGTCGTGCAGGCCCAGCTCGTCGCGCAGCAGGCCCACGTCGGACTCCGACGGCGCGCACAGGTCGAACCACACCACGGCCGAGGGATCCTCGACCAGGTGCGCGACGTCCGCGACCGGGAAGTCCTCGTCTACCAGTTCGCCGTTGCGGTACAAGCGGGTCCGACCCATGGGTGACAACGATACGTAGATCTACTCAGATGTGAGGTTCCGGCCCGAGTTCCCGCTACCCTCGAACCGGTGAAGGTGGACCAGCCTCAACGCATCGGTGACTACCTGCTGCTCGGCAGGCTCGGTCGTGGTGCCATGGGAACCGTCTACCTGGGGCAGAGCAGCGACGGACGCCAGGTCGCGGTCAAGGTCGCCCGTGCCGAGCTCGCCGACGACCCGCGGTTCCGCGAACGGTTCCGCCGCGAGGTGCAGATGGCCCGCGCCGTCGGCGGGAACGGGACCGCGGCGGTGCTCGACGCCGACACGCGGGCGCCGCGGCCGTGGATGGCGACCGAGTACGTGCCGGGGCCCACGCTGCAGGAGGCCGTCGAACGGCACGGGCCGTTGCCGGAGCACCATCTGAGACGACTCGCCGAGGGACTGGCCGAGGCGCTCACGGCGATCCACGGCGCCGGGCTCGTGCACCGCGACCTCAAGCCGTCGAACGTGCTGCTCGGCGCGGACGGGCCGCGGGTCATCGACTTCGGCATCTCCCGCGCGATGGAGCACACGGCGCTGACCGAGACCGGCATGGTGTTCGGCACGCCGGGGTTCCTCTCGCCGGAGCAGATCACCGGCCAGGACGTCGGCTGCCCCAGCGACGTGTTCGCGCTCGGCGCGGTGCTCGTCTACGCGGCCACCGGCAGGGGACCGTTCGGCGAGGGGCCGACGGCGACGCTGCTGTACCGGGCCGCGCACGGCGAACCGGACCTCGACGGGCTGCCCAAGTCGCTGCGGCCGCTGGTGCAGCGGTGCATGCACCGCGACCCGGCCAAGCGCCCGGACCCCTCCGAGGTCACGCGGCTGCTGGCCCAGTTCGCGAAGCCGCCGACCGCGAAGCTGCCCGCCCCGATGACCCCGGCCGCCGCGACGTTCTCGACGTCGCGGATCGTGCCGTTCACGTGGGGTGTGGTGAACCTGGCCGCCGCCCTGCTCGCCGCGGCGATCGCCGACCCGGCCGCCAAGGCGAACGGGGCGACCCAGCTGCTCGCGCTGGCCGCGTTCTGCGTGCTCGTGGTGCGGGCGGCCCGGTTCTTCGGCGCGTCCGCACGGCGCAAGGTGGTCGTGGAGATCAGCCGCGAGGGCATCGCGACCACCCGCAACGGCAAGTTCCACCAGTACTGGTGGTACGAGCTGGCGCGCGTGCGGGTGGTGCCGCACAAGAAGCGCCCGTGGGTCGTGGTGTGGCTCAAGGACCCGGCACCGCGCCGGTTCTTCGGCGCCCACCACGGCGGGGTGCGGGTGTTCCCGATCGCCCACGAACGCTCGCGCCGCCGCCGTGACCGCGAGGTGGCCGAGCTGCGCGCCGCGCTGGGCTGGTACCTGCCGCGCTCCTACGACGGGCGCTGATCGGTCCACCCGTAGGTGATCGACACGTCCAGCACCGGCGTGCCCGGTGGCAGGCTGCTCACGACCGGGTCGGCCGGGTCGCGCACCTCGAAGCCCGCCACCTCACCGGTCACGGGGTCGACCCGCAGCGTCGTCGTGCCGCCGTCGATCCACACCTTCCCGTCGTCCCAGCGGACCGCGGGGTCACCGGCGAGCCGGCGGTAGAGCTCCGCCTTCTCCCGGTTGGTCGTGTACGGCGAGATCAGCGTCGCCGCGGCGCTGCGCACCTTGAGCGCCGGGTCGGTGGCCAGCGGCGCGGTCACGGTCACCTCGTGGCACGGGGTGTGCGTGCACAGCGTGGTCCACAGCGCCGGCCCCTGCTTGTTGACCTCGCGTTCGAGGAGCTCCACAGGCTGCTGGACCCCGGCGATCGGCCGGTGGTTGCCGGTCAGCCGGGTGTGCGCGACCGTGTTCTCCCCCTTGGCGGAGGGCAGGTACATGTCGGTCTGGTACTCCAGCTGGGTCGCGCCCCAGTTCGACTTGCCGAGCGAGCCGGTGGTGACGGGCACCCACGACACGTACCGGATGTGGCGGTAACGACCGAGCGGTTCCGCGGAGACCTCCAGGATGCCCGCCGCCTCGACCAGCGAGGTCGCGGGCGCGGTCGGCATCGTGGCGGCGGGGGCGTCGTGGTCGCCCGGCCGCACGAACACGACGAGCCCGGCGACCAGCAGCACCGCCACGGCGGCAGCGGCCACGCCCGCCCACGCGGGCACGCGGCGCTTGCGCGGCTGGGCGAACAGCCGCTCGCGCATCCGGGCCAGCCGCAGGTCTTCCTCGGTCTGCCGCAGCGGGTACAGCTCGGCGAGGTCGTCGTCCAGCAGGTCACGCATGGCGCAGCTCCACTTCCTTCAACTTGGCGCGCAGCCGGTGCAGCCGGGACCGGGCGGTGGCGGCGTTCAGGCCGAGCGCCTCCGCCGCCTCCCGCACCTCCAGCCCGGCCAGCGACACCAGCAGGACCAGGTCGCGGTCGGCCTCCGGCATCCTGGCCAGCTCACCGGCGATCAGCCGCAGGTGCGACCGCGCGTCGATGCGGCTGACCACCGTGCTCTCCAGCGACTCGGCGACGGCCAGGGTCACGCCGTAGCGCTCGGCGGTCTTGAGCAGCCTGACCTCGCGCTTGGCGTGGCCGCGCAACAGGTTCGTCGCGATGCCGTAGAGCCAGCCGACGACGCTGCCGCGGCCGGGGTCGTAGCCGTCCTCGCCGCGCATGGCCGTGAGGAAGGTGTCGCTCACCAGGTCGTCGGCCACGTCCACGCCGACCCGGCGCGCCAGGTACCTGTGCAACGGACCGGCGTGCTCGTCGAACAGCTCCGCGAACATCACGCCCCCAGTTGGCTCCCCGCAGTTGCCGTGTTGCAGTGAGCTGCATCACATCGCTGAACTCGGTGGACGGCGTCACGACGATGGTCGCATGACGGGATGGGTCGTGACGGCGGGCGAGAGCGAGGGCTCGGCCCTCGTCCACGAGTACAACGTGGACGTCATCCGCCGGTACTTCGGCCGGCGTGACGTCGCCGCCGACGTCGAGCGGTACGAGCGCGAGGAGATGGACCACGACGTGCCGGTGTTCCTCGTGGTGTCGCGCGACGGCGAGGACGCGGGGTGTCTGGGGATGCGGTTCCTGGCCGACGGCGCCGGTGAGCTGACCCGGATGTTCGTGCGTGAGCGGTTCCGCGGCCAAGGTGCGGCCTCGGTGCTGATAGCCGCCATGGAGGAGGAGGCGGTGCGGCGCGGGATCACGACGATCCGGCTCGACACGCGTGCCGACCTCGTGGAGGCGCGGGCGCTGTACGCCAAGCACGGGTACGTGGAGGTCAAGCGCTACAACGAGGCCGTGTACTCCGACCACTGGTTCGAGAAGGAGCTGGCCGGCTGACGTCAGGCGGCCGTGCGCAGCCCGCCCCTGACCGCGGCGACGTAGTCCGCGCAGGACTGCAGGGCCGCGACGCCGTGGACGACCTGCCAGCCCGCGGGCACGGGCAGCGCCGCCGGCCAGACGGAGCACCGGCCGGCCGGGCTGACCAGCACCAGGAACATGGTGTGAGCCGGAGCGAACGGGGTTGTCATGACCCCAGGGTGACGCGCGGCGCCTGTGCTCCCGCTCGCCGCGCGCTCGAGCCGACCGCCACCGGACACGACAACGATGTCGGTCCCCGGTTCCGGAAGCGTGCACGAGTGTGGTTACGTGTGATCGTGACTGTGGAACAGGTGGTCCTGCTGGCCGAGGACGGTTCGGCCATCGGCGTCGAGGACAAGGCCGTCGTGCACCACGCGGACACCCCGCTGCACCTGGCCTTCTCCAGCTACGTCTTCGACTCGGCCGGCCGGATCGTGCTGACCCGCCGGGCGTTGCACAAGAAGACCTTCCCCGGCGTGTGGACGAACTCGTGCTGCGGCCACCCGCTGCCGGAGGAGGACATGGCCCAGGCCGTGCTGCGCAGGCTGCGGGACGAGCTGGGCATGGAGTGCTCCGAGCCCGAGCTGCTGCTGCCGCGGTTCCGCTACCGCGCCGAGATGGACGGGGTCGTGGAGAACGAGATGTGCCCGGTGTTCCGGGTGCTCTCCGACGACGAACCCACCCCGAACCCCGACGAGGTCGACTCGGCCGAACGCGTGCCGTGGGCCGAGTTCGCCGCCGGTGTCCTGGACGGCACCCGCGTGATCTCGCCGTGGGCCCGCCTGCAGGTCGCCGAGCTGGTGGAGCTGGGCCCCGACCCGCTGGCGTGGCCGGTGGCGGACCGGGCCGGGCTACCCGGCGCCGTCCGCCTCGCCTGACCGGCCCCGACCACCGCGGAACGGCCTGGCGTCAGCGCTGCTGCTCGGTCACCACCCGGCGAGCAGCGCGACGCCGAGACCGGTCATCACGGCGGCGATCACGCCGTCCAGCACCCGCCACGCCCGCGGCTTCGCGAACAGCGGGCTGAGCAGCCGGGCGCCGAAGCCGAGCGCGACGAACCACGTGACGCTCGCCGCCACCGACCCGACCCCGAAGAGCCACCGGCCGGCGGCGATCGACCCGAGCAGCAGCACGGTGTCGAGGTACACGTGCGGGTTGAGCCACGTCAGCGCGATCGCGGTGAGCACCGGCCGGCTGTGCGCGCCGGTCTCGACGTGCATGGCCCGCGGCCGCACCGCGCGCCGCGCCGCCAGGAACCCGTAGCCGAGCAGGAAGAGGCCGCCGACGACGGCCGCGACGGTGACCACCTGCGGCCACCGGCGGACGACCGCCCCGAACCCGGCGACACCCACCGCTACCAGGACCGCGTCCGACACGGCGCAGACCGCGACGACCTTCGCCACGGCCTCGCGGCGCAGTCCCTGGCGCAGCACGAAGGCGTTCTGCGCGCCGATCGCGACGATCAGGGTCATCGTGGTGCCGAAGCCGAGCAGCAGGTCTCTCACGCGCTCCACGCTATGGACGCGTTCTTGATGAGACCAGCTAAAGGTTCTTACGTATCATTAGCGCTCGTGATGGACCTGGACCTGGTGCGCACCCTGCTCGCGGTGGTGGACTCCGGCACGTTCGACGCGGCCGCGACAGCGCTGCACGTCACGCCTTCCGCTGTCTCCCAGCGCATCAAGGCCCTCGAACAGCGCACCGGCCGCGTGCTGCTCGTCCGCGCCCGGCCGGTGCGCCTCACGCCGTCCGGCGAGGCGATCGTCCGCTACGGTCGGCAACTGCTGGCCCTCGACCAGGACCTCGCCTCGGCGCTGGGAACCGGCGCCGTGGTCCGGGTCTCCGTCGCCGTGAACGCCGACTCGCTCGCCACCTGGTTCCTGCCCGCCCTGCAACGGGTCCCGCCCGCGTTGCGGATCTCCTTCGACCTGCACCGCGAGGACCAGGACCACACGACCGCGCTGCTGCGGCAGGGTTCCGTGATGGCCGCCGTGACGTCCTCGCGCGAACCCGTCGCCGGCTGCTCGGTGCGCAAGCTCGGCCACATCCGGTACGCCGCGATGGCCACGCAGTCCTTTGTGGACCGCTTCGCGGCCGGACCGCCGAAGTCGTGGCTCCCGGACGCCCCGGTCGTCGTGTTCGACCGCAACGACGACCTCCAGGACCGCTTCGTCCGCACCCTGACCCGCGGTCGCGGCGCCTCCGAGCACCGCCACTACGTCCCGTCGTCCGAGGTGTACGTGCGCACGATCGCCGCCGGCCTCGGCTGGGGCATGGTGCCGCCGCAGCAGCTCCTCGACGGGCTGGTCGACCTCGTCCCCGGCCGGACGGTGAGCGTGCCGCTGTACTGGCAGCAGTGGAAGCTCGACTCACCCGCGCTGACCGCGGTCGCCGAGGCGGTGGCGGCGGAGGCGGCGGTCGCGCTGCGCTAGCAGTCATCCTGTCGGCTTCCTGAAGCCAGGAACCACGCGGACCCGCCCGCGCGTTGACCGGTTTGTGCTGATTCCTCGCCTTGCCGCCACCGGCGGTTCGCTCGCGGTCGTCGTGACCGTCGCCCTGGTCGGGCTGCTCGACCTGACCGTCGGGTCGTTGCGCCGCACGATCAGCGAGTACGCGCTGGGCGAGCACCGGCCGGTGTTCGACGTGGCGGTGCTGCTGCTGGTGGCGGGCTCGGTCGCGATCCTCACCGCCCTGGTCCACAGAGGACTGACGAGGTGGCGGTCGGCGGGGTCGATCGCGTTGCTGCTGTGGTCGGCGGGCCTGCTGCTCGTGGTGGTGTTCCCGAAGACGAACTGGGCGATGGGCACCAACCAGCTCAGCGGCAGCATCCACCGGTTCGGCAGCATGGTCGCGTTCGTCAGCCTGCCGGTCGCGATCGTCCTGCTGGCCCGGCCGTGGCTGCGTGACCACGTGTGGGGCCGACACGCGAGGTGGACGATGGCGTCCGGTTTGCTGAGCGTTGTCGCTTTCATGCCGCTGCTCTACGCCATTGTGCTGGGGGCGGTCTCCGACGTTCGGTGGTGGCGGGTGTTCCCGTTGGGCTACATCGAGAGGATCTTGCTCGCCGCGGAGGTCGGCGCGGTGCTGGTCGCCGGGCTGTGGGCGGTCGCGGCCAGTAGGGTTGCGCCATGGCGAGTTGGGGAGACCTCGCGGATTACGTCCGCGCCGAGTACGACGTCATCAGCGACGAGCCCGAGGAGCTGAGGATCCTCTTCACCTTCGGGGACGAGGACGAGGGCGACGACGAGCGCACGCAGGTCGTGATCATCGTCAGGGAAGTGCTCGACAAGATGCACGAATGGGTGCAGATCGCCTCGCCGTGCGGCCTGGCCTCGCAGGTGAACCTGCGGGAGGTGCTGGAGGAGGTCGGCCGGTCGACCGTCGCGTGCGGCCTCGCGATCATCGGGGAGCACGTCGTGGTGCGGCACTCGCTGCCGCTGACCGATCTCGACATCCACGAGTTCACCGACCCGCTGCAGCTGCTGGCGGGCACCGCGGACACGCTCGAAGAACAGTTCTGGGGAGGGGACGGCTACTGATGTTCGACCTGTCGCCCGCCACCGAGCAGCTCGCAGGCTTGATGCGCAACGTGACCGACCGCGACCTGAAAGCGCCGACACCGTGTCCGCAGTACGCGGTCGGCGACCTGCTCGACCACGTCAACGGCCTGGCCGTGGCGTTCACCATGGCCGCGGCCAAGACGCCGTTGCAGGGCAGCGGCTCCGGCGACGCCGCACGGCTGCCGCTGGACTTCCGCGAGTCGGTGCCGGCCCGGCTCGCCGAGCTGGCGCAGGCCTGGCGGGCACCCGAGGCCTGGGAGGGCATGACCGCCGCCGGTGGGGTCGACCTGCCGGGTGAGGTCGCCGCCGCGGTGGCGCTGGACGAGGTCGTGCTGCACGGCTGGGACCTCGCTCGTGCCACCGGGCAGCCGTTCGAGGTCGACGAGGGCCTGCTCCAGGTGGTCCACGGCTTCGTGTCGTCCATCGGCCCCGACAACCGCGACGGCTCGCTGTTCGGGCCCGCGGTGGAGGTCGGCCCGGACGCGCCGCTGCTGGACCGTGTCCTGGGACTCAGTGGCCGCGACCCCGCCTGGAAAGTAGGTTAGGGTCACCTAATGTGAGAGCGATGACGGTGCAGGTTCGGGCGGGGCTCGGCGTCGGACGCCTGGCCGCGGCGATGGACTCCCTGGTGGAACTCCACCCCGAACTGTGTCGCTCCGGCTTCGCGCACGTCGAGGTCGCCGACCCCGCCGCCGCCACCCCCGCCGCACTGGCGCGGGCGGAGGCGGGGCTCGACCTCGGTGCCGGGATCCTCATGCAGGCCGTGTGGCTCGACGCCGGACCCGAGCGCTCCGGCCGGATCGTGCTGGTGCTGCACGACATCGTGGCCGACCGGCTGCCGCGCGTCCTGCCGTGGCTCGTGCAGGCGTGGAAGCAGCCCGCCCTGGTCGGCTAGCCCTGCGGATCTTTTGCATGATCGTGTGCAGATGATGGTGTGTGGTCGGACGTGGTGAGCTGACGGACAAGGCCTGGGCAAAGATCGCGCCGTTGCTGCCCGCGCAGAGGAGGACAACGTCGCGTTCGTGGTCAGCGTCGACTCCACCAGCGTCCGGGCCCACCAGCACGCCGCGGGCGCCCGGAAAAAGGCGGCTGCGCGGACTGGATCGAAGACCTCGCCATCGACGGCGAATGCCTCGGACGATCCCGCGGAGGCCTGACCACCAAGCTCCACCTGGCCGTCAACACCGCCGGCCTGCCGCTCGCGGTGATCCTCACCCCCGGCCAGGCCGGCGACAACCCGCAACTGCTGCCACTACTCGACGACATCCGCGACATCGACGTGGACCGGCGGCGAGTGCGGGTCGGGCGGTGATCGCCGACAAGGCCTACACCCACCCGAGCACCCGCACCGCGTTACGACAGCGGCGGATCAAAGCCACCATCCCCGAACGCGTCGACCAGATCGCCCGCCGCAAAACCAAGGGCTCGGCCGGTGGCAGGCCACCGGCTTTCGACCCGGATCTTCACAAGATGCGCAACGTGGTCGAGCGCTGCTGAGCCGAGATCATCTTGGCCTGCATCGCCCATCACCTCTGGTGAAGATCCACAGGGCCTAGCCCTGCACGCCGAGACCGCCGACGACCTCGACGTTCTGGCCGGTGAACTCACCGGTGAGCATCGGCATGGCCTCGGCGATCGCGGCCTTCGTCTCCGGGAGCTGCAACGAGTCGGCGTGGTGCCGGGCGGACTCCCAGATCTCGCTGACCCAGATCTTGTCCTCGTCCTCCGGGTCCAGGCCGACCGCGTACAGCCGGCAGCCGGCCGCGCTCAACCCCTCCTGACCGCGGGTCAGGATCGCCACCACCTCGTCGCGGTGGCCGGGCTTGGTCCTCATTGACGCGATGTAGCCGAAAGCCATGCGGTGATCCTATTTCCGCTCGGCGACGAACACGAACTCGAGCCCCGGACGATCGGGTGCGTCCCGCACGTCCACCACCCGGAAACCGCACGCCACCAGGCTGTCCACGACCTCGTCGGACGACCGGAACCGCAGCGTCGAGTCCGAGGCGAGCTCCGATCCGTCGGGGAACCGGTAGGTGTGCCGGAACGACACGAACGGCAGGCTCACGTCGAGCACCTCCAGCCGTTCGGTCACACCGCCGACCGCGCGCTCGGGCCGCGCCGCCCACGTCACCCAGGCCTCCCGCTCCGGCCGCCGCGTCTCGAACACCAGGTGCCCGCCGGGCCGCAGCGCCGCGTGGACGCCCCGCAGCGTCGCCTCCCAGTCGTCGCCGAGGAACACCTGCGCCACGTTCCCGGTCATCACGGCGAGGTCCACCCGCAACGGCGGCAGGGTCGTCGCGTCGCCGTGGACCCACGTGACGAGCGACGACTTGGCCCGTGCGAGCTCCAGTGAGGCGAGCGCCGGGTCGACACCGACGACCGTGCGGCCGCGCTCGGCCAGCGACACCGCCAGGCACCCGGTGCCGCAGCCGACGTCGAGCACGGACCGAGCCCCGAGCTCGTCCGCGATCCCCAGGTACAGCTCCAGGTCGTCGCGTGGCCCGTCGAACGCGTCGTAGAGCGCGGCCAGGCGCGGGTCGGAGAAGATCGGGTCAGCCATGCCACATCTCTTTTCCGGCGACGAACGGTCGCAACAGGTCGATCACCTCGTGGTCCGGTCGTCCGTTCAGCTCTTCCTCCGCCACCCGCCGGGCGATCCCGGCGAGGAAGTCCGCGACCTGCACCCGTGCGTCGTGCTGCGAGTCGACCAGGGTCAGGCTCTCCAGCCGCGGCGCCAGCTGCTTGAGCTGCCTGATCCGCCCGTCGGTCAGCGACAGCTGCCGGTCGTGCACGATCGACACGCGGCCGTGCCACTGGGCCACGGCCCGCAGGATCGCCGGGAACAACGGGTCCAGCGCCCCGCGCGGCCCACGGGCGCGCAGCAGGTCGTTGTACAGCTCCAGCGGACCGGTGACCGCGCCGAACTCCGCGCGCACGCGCGAGGCCAGGAACTTCCGCTTGTCCACGAGCTGCACCCGCGCCTTGCCCTCCAGGGGGCCCGACGGTCCGAGGAACCACAGCAGCACCCACCGGTTCTTCTGCCGCAGCAGGTGGTTCGCCTTGTACTCCACCGCCGGCGACCTGATCATCGACCGCAGCTCGGCCACGCACGCGTCGGCTTCGTCGTGGGACATCCGCACACCCGCGTGCGCGAAGACCGCGGTGACACCGCCGACGAGCTTCTCGCCCTCGGACCCCGACTCGTCGCACGCGATCTCCGTCATGCCGTCACGACATCCGGAACACGGGGCCGCGGGCGCGGAACGGCAGGAAAGCCCCCGCGGGGATGAGGAACGCGTGCTCGCGCCGGATCCGCAGCACGTCGCAGTATCCGTCGGTGATCACCAGGACCGGCCCGGCTGCGGGGAAGTCGGCGGCCCGTTCGAGCAGGTCGACGCCGGGCTGCAGCACCGTGCCGCCGCGCCCGCGCACCCGCACCCGGCCCGCGATGTCCTCCACGGGCAGGTATCCGGCGTCATAGGCCATCGCGTCGCAGAAAACCACGCGCGCGGCGGGCACGTCACGTGCGGCGGCGTAGGAGGCGATGGCGCCCAGCGCCTTGCCCAGCAGCTTCGGGTCCATCGAACCGGACGTGTCGAGCACGACGCCGAACGTCGGCCGCGACTCCAGCGCCTCCGGTCGCACCCAGCCGGGCCGTGGGATGTCCGGAGTGGACGCCTGTCGGCGCGAGGCCCGCGCGTAGGTGCGCCGTTTCTCCGCGCTCGGAACGAACTCCTCGAACCACCGGGCCAACTGCGCGTCCCACGACAGCGGCGGGTGCTCCAGCGCCCTGATCTCCTCGACCAGCCCGGACGGCAGCAGCCCGCGGGCCGGGGTGTGGTAGCTCAGCCCGGTCAGCAGCGCGCGCCGGTAGAACTCGTCCAGGTCGGTGATGTCGGCCGGTCCGCGCAGTGGTTCGCCGAGCAGGTCACCCTGCTTGCCCCGCAACGTGAGCAGCCTGCGGTACCGGCGCAGGTCGACCGCGATCCGGTCGTACACCGACTCCGCCGACAGCCCCGCCAGCGCCGGGTCGTGCAGCACGCCCTCCGGCGCAGACCCGACGCCCATCTCGACCAGCCACCCGTTGACCACGAAGTCCGCGGCCACGTTCCACAGGTAGGGGTCCCGGCCGCCAACCCGGTCGCAGTGCCGCAGCGCCGCGTGCAGCATCTCGTGCGCCAGCACGAACCGCCACTCCTCGCGCGACAGCCCGGCCAGCGGGTTGACGTAGATCTCCGCCGACGCCGTGGACACCGCCGCGACCGAGATGTCCCAGCCGCGCGCCAGCTCCGCGTCGGCCACGACGGTCATCGCCGTGGCCAGCGCGCCCAGCAGCGGGTAGTGCGACACGAACCAGCTCAGTGCCAGATCCCACTCGGTCTTGAGCGGCCGCTGGTCCGACAGCGACGACCGCGCCCCGCCGGCCACGTCGATCGCGGCCACGGCGGCGTTGGACAGCCCGGCCGCGAACCTCGTCGCCCACCGCTGCGGATCCTTCGCCTCACCGCCGCGCACGCACGTGCCCGCCGCCCAAGACTCCGGCCGCGCGCCGAGCCGGAGCGCGGACTGGAAGTCGAGCACCTCGGTGCAGTCGGCGCTGCCGAAACCCAGGTGCAGCAGGCAGTGCGCGAGCACCCACACCCACTCGTCCTCGCTGGCCCTGCGCGTGGGGTGCGCGCGCAGGTCGCCGTCGAGCGTGACGTCGGCCCACCCGTGCTCCGAGCCGCGGCGCACCCAGACGCGCAGCGCGGCGAACAGCGGGTGCGAGCCGATCCGCCGGTCCGCCGCCGTGAACGCCGCCGCCCCGGGGTCGTTCTTCTTGCGCTGCCGCGAGGTCATCGCAGGGGACCGGTCATGCCCGTGCCGCGACCAGCCGGGGCAGGTCGCGGGTCACCTCGACGAGGAACCACGCGGGCAGCACCGGGTTGCCGTCGTCGTCGGCCGCGATCACCATCTGCGCGATCTCCAGCGACAGCTCGGCGAGCTCCAGCAGCAGCGCCTTGCCGCGGTGCGCGAGCTGCTTGCCCGCGGCCGGCGCGTGCGCCTTGTCGTGCGGCAGCTCCTTCACCAGCCGGGCGCGGAACGCCTCGGCCAGGAAGTAGAGCAGGTCGCGGTCCTGCGGGGCGCTCGGCCAGCGCACGTCACCGCGCAGCACGGCCTCCAGCCCGTACGCGTGCCGCACGGTCTTGACGTACGCCTTGAACATCGACGCGTGGTTCGCGCTGACCGTGCCGAACGCCAGCACGCCGATGATCTCCTCGGAGACGTCGTCGCCGAACGAGTGCAGGGCGTCGGAGAGCATGTGCCAGCCGCGCGGCGTGGAGAACGTCTCCTCGACCTTCGGCGCCGCGCTCCACAGGTGGTCGGGCCGCTGGACGAGGTAGTCGAGCACCCACGGGTGGATGCCGTTCTCCCGCGCCCACACCAGCCAGTCCCTCGCGGACGCGCTGAGGTGCACGTGGACCATGCGGTTCACGAGCGCGGACGCCATCGGCCGCGCCAGGGCGTTGTCGACGGCCCGGTTGCCGGCGCCGATCACGATCGAGCCCTTCGGCAGCTCGTAGGAACCGATGCGGCGGTCGAGGATCAGCGAGTAGAAGGCCTTCTGCACCTCGGGGCTGCTCGCGTTGAGCTCGTCGAGGAACAGGCAGTACGGGTCCTGGCGCGCGATCGACTCCGGCGGCGCGAACCGGGACCGGCCGCCGACCAGCTCCGGCACGCCGATGAGGTCCTCGGGGGCCAGCTGCGTGCCCAGCAACGTCACGCACTCCAGGCCCAGCTCGGCCGCGAAGGCGCGGACGAGCGAGGACTTGCCGATACCCGGTGCTCCCCAGAGGAAGACCGGCCGGACGACGGCGACGTGCAGCAGCACCTCCGGGAGCTGTGCTGGTGTCACGGTGACTGTGGATCGCATCGGTGGTGAGGATGCCCCATCCGGTTGGTTCCGGTCGCCCGAATTTGTTGACACGGGCGGTCGACTGGTGCTGTGATTCAGGACACAACTGACAAGAAAGCTTCCTAACTAAATCGCCGCCGCGCCCTGCAGTCCCCTCTGCACAGGAGGCACCCTGTGGCCAGATCCCTGCTCGTAGTCGTCCCGGCCGCTCTCGCGCTGGCCGTCCCCGCGGTCGCGGTCGCCGCCCCGGTCCAGTACCAGGCGGAGAGCGCGACCATCTCGAACGGGTTGGTGGAGTCCAACCACGCCGGCTACACCGGCTCCGGCTTCGTCAACTACGACAACGAGGTCGGCAGCTCGGTGGAGTTCACCGTGACCGCGGCCGCCGCCGGCCCCGCCACGCTGACGTTCCGCTTCGCGAACGGCCAGACCGCCGACCGGCCCATGGACATCTCGGTGAACGGCTCGCCGGTGGCGAACGGGTTCTCGTTCCCGAGCACCGGTGCGTGGACGTCCTGGGCGACCCGCGGCACCACGGTCACCCTGACCGCGGGCACCAACAAGATCAAGACAGTCGCGACGACGGCCAACGGCGGCCCGAACCTGGACCGCGTCGACGTCGACGCGCAGTCGGGCACCCCGGACACCGCCGCCCCGACGGTCCCCGGCAACCTGCGCTCCACCGCCACGACGGCGTCCTCGGTGTCGCTGGCGTGGGACGCGGCCACCGACAACGTGGGCGTGACCGGCTACGTGCTGTCCAGCGGGCAGACCGCGACCGGCACCACCCACACCGTGAGCGGCCTGACGCCGGACACCTCGTACACCTTCACCGTGCGGGCACGGGACGCGGCGGGCAACCTGTCCGCCACCTCGAACGCCGTCACGGTGCGGACCCAGCCCGGCACCCCCGGCGGGACCCGCCCGGCCGAGATCAACGGCCAGCTGCGGGTGTGCGGCGTGCAGCTGTGCAACCAGTACGGCAAGCCGATCCAGCTGCGCGGCATGAGCACGCACGGCATCCAGTGGTTCAACGGCTGCAACAAGTCCGCGTGGTGGGACGCGCTCGTCAACGACTGGAACGCGGACTTCATCCGCGTCGCCATGTACGTCGCCGCGGGTGAGGACGGTTACGAGACGAACCCGCGCTACTTCACCGATCTCATGCACAGCTACATCGAGGAAGCCACCCGGCGCGGCATCTACGTCCTGATCGACTGGCACCAGCTCGACCCCGGTGACCCGAACGTCTACACCGCGAAGGCGAAGACGTTCTTCCGGGAGATCGCCGAGCGCCACAAGGACAAGACGAACCTGATCTACGACATCGCGAACGAGCCGAACAACGTGTCGTGGTCGCGGGTGAAGACCTACGCCGAGGAGATGATCCCGGTCATCCGCGCGATCGACCCGGACAGCCTGATCGTCGCGGGCACGCACGCCTGGTCGACGTTCGGCTACTCCGATGGAGAGGACCCCTCGGTCGTCCTCGACAACCCGGTCAACGCCTCGAACTTCATGTACTCGTTCCACTTCTACGCGAAGGACCACAGGGACGGGCACCTCGCCGCGCTGGACCGCGTGTCCAGCCGGGTGCCGGTGTTCGTGACCGAGTTCGGCACGCAGGAGGCGAGCGGGGACGGCCCGAACGACTTCACCATGTCGCAGAAGTACGTCGACCTGATGGCCCGCAAGAAGATTTCCTGGGCCAACTGGAACTTCTCCGACGACTTCAGGTCGGGCGCGGTGTTCAAGACCGGAACCTGTTCCGGCAGCTCCTTCAGCGGCACCGGTGTGTTGAAGCCGGCCGGTGTCTGGGTGCGCGACCGGGTCCGCACGCCGGACAACTTCCCGACGAGCTGAACCCGGTGAGGTGAGTGGAAGGGGCGTGGTCGGCCACGCCCCTTTCACGGCGTGATGGGCCAGGTGTGCACGGGTTCGTTGGCGTGCATGAGGTCCACATAGGTCCGCAGCATCGTGCGCAGCGCGTCCGCCCGGTCCAGGTGCGTGTGGTCGTAGTGCCGGTGGAACTCGCGGGCCTGCCAGGTCGCGCCGTTCACGCCGCTCAGGCAGCGCTGCTCGATGATGCCCAGCAGCCGGTCGCGCTCCGCCGAGTCGACGCCCCAGCGGATCAGCCCCTCGTGGGCCAGCGGCAGCAGGCGCCGCAGCACCAGCTCCACCACCGGCACGGTGCCGACGCCGGGCCAGTACATCTGCGCGTCCATGCCGTTGCGGGAGGCGGCGTTGAAGTTCTCCTCCGCGGCCTGGAAGCTCATCTGCGACCACAGTGGACGTTCGTCCTCCGCGAGCGCCCTGACGAGCCCGAAGTACAGCGCGGCGTTGGCCAGCGTGTCCACGATCGTCGGCCCCGCGGGCAGCACCCGGTTCTCCACGCGCAGGTGCGGCCGGTCCCGCACCACGTCGTACACCGGCCGGTTCCACCGGTAGATCGTGCCGTTGTGCAGCTTCAGCTCGCCGAGCGCCGGCGTGTCACCCTTGTCGAGCACCGCCAGCGGGTCCTCGTCGTCGCAGATCGGCAGCAACGCGGGGAAGTAGCGGACGTTCTCCTCGAACAGGTCGAAGATCGAGTTGATCCACCGCTCCCCGAACCACACCCGCGGCCGCACGCCCTGCGCCTTGAGCTCGTCCCCGCGGGTGTCGGTGGCCTGCTGGAACAACGCGATCCGCGTCTCCCGCCACAGCTCCTTGCCCAGGAAGAACGGCGAGTTCGCCCCGACCGCCACCTGCACGCCCGCGATGGCCTGCGCCGCGTTCCAGTAGGCCGGGAACTGCTCGGGGCTCACCTGCAGGTGCAGCTGCGTGCTCGTGCACGCCGCCTCCGGCACGATCGAGCTCGCCGTCAGGTGCAGCCGCTCCACCCCGTCGATCGAGATCTGCAGGTCCTCACCCCGCGCCGCCAGCACCTGCTCGTTGAGCAGCGCGTACCGCGGGTTGCCCGACAGCAGGTCCGGCGCGATGTGCCTGGACCGCAGCGTCGGCAGGATGCCGTTGATGACCATGTGCGCGCCGACCTCGCGCGCCTTCTGCTCCGCGGAGTTCAGGCTGCGCCGCACGGTCTCCTCGAACGAGGTGATCCCGCCCCCGGCCAGCCGCCGCGGCGCCACGTTGATCTCGATGTTCCACTGCCCGAGCTCGGTCACGAAGTCCGGGTCGTCGATGACGTCCAGCGCCTCGTGGTTCTTCATCGCCGGATCACCCTGCTCGTCGATCAGGTTGATCTCGATCTCCAGGCCGGTCATCGGCCTCTCGAAGTCGAACCGCGCCTCGCGCAACATCCGTGCGAACACGTCGAGGCAGCGCCGCACCTTGGTCCGGTACCGCGTGCGGTCCTCACGCGTGAACTCGTGCTTCGCGACGTCCTCGCCCATGGTGGCCTCCCTGCGGTCGAGGGAACACCTCACCACTCTGCACCATGGTTGATCAATCCGACACCCGTGGGAGCTGTTCGGTGCCGGCCGGGACGCCGAACGGCGGGCCGCCCTGGGCGACGACCCGCCGTCCCGCTCCGGCTCAGAACTTCCACAAGCCGGACGTCAGCGATCCCGCCGTCGGGAGATCAGGCCGCGGCCAGGGTGCTCCACCGCGTGGCCGACGCGCAGGCGGCCGGACCGACGGCCTCGCCGTTGCCGCCGTTGTTGTGGGCGCAGATGCCGTAGTTCACGTTCTTGATGTACTTCGGCGACCCGGACGTGGTGGTCCAGTTGGTCCTGGTGTCGGAACACGCGCCCAGGGTGAGCACGGCGCTGCCGGTCGACGCCAGGCAGCGGCCGGTCGCGACGTTCTTGAACTTGCCCAGGGTGGAGTTGTCCCACTGCTGGTTGCGGTTTCCCGACTCGCAGACGCGGGTGTACACGGCGCCCGCGGCGTTGGAGTCCAGACACGTGCGCGCACTCGCGTGCTTGATGTTGAGGTACGTGACCGCGGCCGTGACCTCGCCCGCCCCGGTGTTCGCCGTCGCCGCACCGGACACGCCGCCGAGCAGCATGGCGGCGGTGGCCGCGACCACCGCTCCGGCGCCGGTGATCCGTCGGACGATTCCCCTGATTTCCATTTCGGTTCCCCTCGTGGTGCTGATCACGGATGCATTTCCGCGACCGGGGAGAAAGCTATTGAGCGCGTCTACACCGCATCTACACGCCTTCTACAGCCGGTCCTGGACAACGGGTGGTTGCCAGTTGTCAACTTTTTGGCCTTTTCTTGGTCTGGCGTCCGCCCGTGTGCACGGTGCTACCGTGCGTAGTCAGCGACAAGGGCTGGGTGGGGAGCCTTGGGGAACATCGCTCGTTTCGGAGTTCTGGGACCGCTGTGCGTGACGCGGAACGGCAAGCCCGTGAAGCTGGGCGGGCCGAAGCAGCGCACGCTGCTCGCCGCGCTGCTGGTGCGGGCGAGCAAGCCGGTCAGCCTGCACGGCATCGTCGACGCGTTGTGGGGGGAGAACCCGCCGGCGAGCGCGGTGGCGAACGTGCACACGCACGTCAACCGCCTGCGCAGCGCGCTCGCGGACGTCGGCATGGCGGGGCTGCTCGTCACGGACAGCAGCGGGTACCGGCTGCTGGTGGAGCCGGACCAGCTCGACAGCGCGCGGTTCGAGGCGGCCGTCGAGCAGGCGCGCAGAGCACTCGGCGAGGGGGACGCGCTCAAGGCTGTCGCGTTCTGGCAGGAGGCGTGGCGCTGCCTGCGGGGCGCGGTGCTGGAGGACGTGCCGCGGGCCGGGTGGCTGGAGACCGAGGTCGTGCGGCTGGAGGAGGTGGTCGCCGCCGCGCGGGAGGACTGGGCGGACGCGCGGCTCGCGGCCGGGCAGTACCAGGGGCTCATCACCGAGCTGTCGGCGCTCGTGCGCGAGCAGCCGCTGCGGGAGGGGCTGTGGCGGCGGTTGATGCTCGCCCAGCACCGGACCGGGCGGCGGGCCGAGGCGCTGGAGACCTACCGGGCGCTGCGGGGCGTGCTGGTCGAGGCACTCGGCGTCGAGCCGTGCCGCGAGATCCAGGACCTGCACCAGGAGGTGCTGCGCGGCGAGGCCGGCGCGGTGGTGCGGCCGATGCAGCTGCCCCCGGACGCGGGCAACGTCACCGGGCGTGCCGAGGTGACCGGGCGGTTGTGCCGGATGCTCACGGGGCAGGGTGGAGCCGTCGTCGTGGTCACCGGCAAGGCGGGCGTGGGCAAGACGACGCTGGCGGTGCGGGTCGCGCACGAGGTGGCCGGGCACTTCGGCGGCGGGCAGCTCTACGTGCGGCTGGGCGGGACGCACGCACCGCGCGACCCGGCGACCGTGCTCGCGGAGCTGCTGATCGCGTGCGGCGTGCACCCGCACGCCGTGCCGGAGGACCGGGAGGCCCGCGCCGCGCTCTACCGGTCGCAGCTCGCGGCCAGGCCCGTGCTGATCGTGCTCGACGACGCGGCGAACATGGCGCAGGTGCGGCCGCTGCTGCCGGGCACGGCGGGGTCGGCCGTGCTGATCACGAGCCGGGTGCAGCTGGTCGACGCGCACACCGTGCAGCTGGACGTGCTCGACGCGGCGGACGCGGTGCGGATGCTGGCCTCGATCGCCGGGCAGGCACGGCTGAGCGCGGAGCCCGAGGCGGCGAGGGCGGTGGCCCGCTACTGCGGCAACCTCCCGCTGGCGCTGCGGATCGCGGGTGCCCGGCTCGCCCGCAGGACACATTGGACGGTCGGGCGGCTCGCGGAACGGCTGGCCGACGAGGGCACCCGGCTGAACGAGCTGAGCATCGACGACCTGGAGGCGCGCGCCAGCCTGGCGTTGAGCTACGAGGCGCTCGCGCCCGGCCAGCAGCGGGCGTTCCGGCTGCTCAGCCTGCTCGACGTGCCGGACTTCCCCGGCTGGGTGGCCGGTCCGCTGCTGGACGTCACCGTGCCGGAGGCGGAGGAGCTCGTCGACGGCCTCGCCGACGTGCACCTGCTGGAGCCCGCCGGCCACGGCCGCTACCGGTTCCACGACCTGCTGCGCGTCTTCGGCCGGGAACGCGCGCAGCAGGACGACCCCGACCGCACCACGGCGCTCACCCGCGCCTTCACCGCGTGGCTCGACCTGGCCGTGCGGGCGGAGGCGGGACTGCCGAGCCGCTTCCTCAAGGTGCGGCTGGAGGTCGAGGACGCGGGCCTTCCCGATGCCACCACCGCCCGGCTGCTCGCCGACCCGCTGGCGTTCCTCGAAACCGAACGGGACGCGCTGGTCGCCATCGTCGAACAGGCGCAGGCACTCGGCCTGACCGCGCTCGCCGCGGACACCGCCGGGGTGCTGACCACGTTGTTCGACCTGCGCAGCCACTACGACCTGTGGCGGCACACGCACGAGCTGGTGCTGGCCGCCGCGCACGAGCAGGGGCAGGCCCGGCGCGCGGCGGTGCTGCACCAGGGGCTCGGCGCGCTGGCGTTCTACCGCGACCGCTTCAGCGAGGCGCGCACGCACTTCGAGCAGGCGCAGCGGCTGTTCCACGACATCGGCGAGGCGCTCGGGCAGGCCTACGCCCACCTCGGCCTGGGCAGCGTCGACCTGTTCCACGGCCGCCACGACGAGGCCGCCGTGCAGCTCGACCGCGCCGTGAGCGGGTTCCGGCGCTGCTCCGACGCGTTCGGCGGCGCGTTCGCCCTGCAGGGCCTCGGGGTCGTGCGCCGCAACCAGGGCCGGCTCGACGAGGCGGCGGCGTTCCTCGACCGCGCGCTGGCCGTCTTCAGCGAGCTGGGCTCCGACTACGGGCGGGCGTGCGTGCTGTTCAGCTACGGCCTGCACCACAACGCGCGCGGCGACCTCGCGGCGACCGAGCGCGCCATGATGGAGGCCATCGGCCTGTTCCGCGCGGCGTCCTGCCCGCGTGACGAGGCGCTGGCGCTGCACGTGTTCGCCGCCATCCACGCCCAGCAGGGCGACGCGGAGCGGTCGGCGGCGCTGATGGCCCGGTCGCAGACGGCCTTCTCACCGGAGGACGAGAGCGTCGGCAAGGCCGAGACCCTCTACAGCCTGGGCTGGGTGGCCTACCGCAACCGCCGCTTCGACGAGGCGGGGGAGTGCTTCGCGCGGGCGTCGCGGCTGTTCGAGCGGTTCGACATGCCGCTGCACCTGATGAGGACCAGGGCCGCGCTGCACAGCACCGGGCTCAGCGCCCCTGACCGGTGATGGCGCTGACCAGGTGCCGTTGCAGCAGCCAGAACACCAGCAGGCACGGCAGCGCGGTGACGGTGGCCACGGACATCAGCTCGGCGACGCTCAGCTTCCCCGAGTCCATCGTGGACAGTCCGAGGGTCAGCGTGCGCATGGTCGTGGAGTTCGTGACCACCAACGGCCACAGGAAGTCGTTCCAGTGCCACAGGAACACGAACACCCCGAGCGTCGCGAGCACCGGACGGCACAGCGGCAGCACGACGTGCCAGTACGTCCGCCAGTCACCGGCGCCGTCGACCCGCACGGCGTCGAACACCTCGCCCGGCAACGCCCTGATGAACTGCCGCAGCAGCAGCACCGCCTGCGCGTTGGCCAGCGTCGGCACGACCAGCCCCCAGTAGGTGTCCACCCAGCCCAGCGCCGCGACCAGCAGCAGCAACGGCACCACCACCGCGTGGAACGGCACCATCAGCGTCGACACGATCGTCCACAGCAGCACGTCCCGGCCGGGGAAACGCTTGCGCGCGAACACGTACGCCGCCATCGACGCCGACAGCAGCACGGCCACCACCGACACCGCCGCGTACCCCAGCGTGTTGGCCGTCCAGCGCGCGAAGTCCTCCGCCGCGAGCACCGCCGCGAAGTTCCGCAGCGTCAACGAACTCGGCAGCGCGTGCGGCAGCGTCGGCGCGCCGGGCGGGGACAGCGCGACCACCACCATCACCACGAACGGCGCGAGCGCGACCAGCGTCACGACCGCCAGCAGCACCACCGGCCACCGGGACCGCATCACGTGCCCCGGCCGAACACCCGCCGCTGGGTCAGCGACACCAGCAGCACCACCGCCCAGAGCACGATGCCGGCCGCGGCCGCGTGACCGAGGTCGAACATCCGGAAACCGTAGTCGTACACCGCGTACGCCAGCGTGTAGCTGGCCTGCACCGGGCCGCCGCCGGTCATCACGTAGACCGTGTCGAAGACCTGGAACGCGCCGATCGTCTCGATCACGACGACGAAGGCCAGCGCCGGGCGCAGGAACGGCAGCAGCACGTGCCGCAACCGCTGCCACGCGCTCGCACCGTCCGTCCTGGCCGCGTCCACGCAGTCGGGCGGCACGTCCTGCAGACCCGCGAACAGCACCAGCATCGAGTAGCCGAACCCCTTCCACACGCTCACCACGGCGAGCGCGGGCAGCACCAGCGACGGGTTGCCCAGCACGCCCAGCGGTTCGAACAGCCACCGCCACACCACGGCGGCGAGCACCAGGCTGGTGACGTACGGGGCGAGCAGCGCGGTGCGGAACCAGCTCCGCGCCCACGTGACCCGGTCGAGCAGCAACGCCGTTCCCAGTGCCACAAGCACGGTCAACGGCACGCAGATCGCGACGTAGCCGAGCGTCGTGCGCAGGCTGGTGCGGAAGGTCCGGCTGGCCGCGAGGTCGCGGTAGTTCGCCACGCCGGCGAACGTCCAGCCGCCGCCGGGGTCCTGGTCGGCGAGGCTCAGCGCGGCGGCGCCCGCCATCGGCACGACCCGGAACAGGCCGAACAGCACCAGCACCGGCAGCAGGAAGAGCAGGGTCGTGAACGCGCCGCGCATCAGCCGCCGAGCATCCCGTCGACCTCGGCGGCGGCGTCGGCGAGCGCCTGCTCCGGGGTGGCCCTGCCCAGCAGCGCGGCCTGCAGGTGCGGTGCCAGCAGGCTCATCACCCTGCGCGCCTGGGGATGCGGGTCACCGGCCGACGCGTAGGGCAGCGCGTCGAGGAAGCTCTTCGACACCTCGTCCGCCGGTGCCGCCACGTCGGTCCACGGCGCGAAGAAGTCCGACCGGGCGCAGAGCTCGTCGACCACCTTCGGCGAGGTGAGGTAGGTGAGCACCTCCTTCGCCGCCGCGGCGTTCTTCGTGCCGCGCACCAGCGACAACGCGCCGGGCTGCCCGAACGTCGCCCGCACGCGGCCCTGCAGCGGCAGCCCGATCACCGTGTCGCCGGCCCCGATGCCGGTCATGACGTTGCGGGCCTGCGCGGCGGTCGCGACGTGGCTCATCGCCGCCTGCCCCATGGCCACCGGGTCGTCCTTGATGCTGCTCTGGCGGGTCGTGACGTCGCGGGGCAGCCCGTTCGCCGCCTTCAGGTCGACCAGGAACCGAAGCGCCGCAACGCCTTCCGGTGAGGAGAACGCGCTGCGCCTGCCGTCCGCGCTGAACACCGCGCCGCCGGCCTGCCACAGCAGCGGGTAGAAGGTGAGGTTGAGCGTCTCCTGGGCCGAGCCGGAGTAGGCGAGCACCGGCACGCCCTTCGCAGCGAGCTTCGGTGCCGCCGCCCTGACCTCGTCCCACGTGCGCGGCAGCGTCGTGATGCCCGCCTCGGCGAACAGCCTGCGGTTGTACACGGTGGTCGTGACGGTCTGGTACAGCGGCACCCCGTAGACCTCGTTGCGCACCGTGAGCGCGGTGACCGCCGACGGGCGGAACTCGCGTTCGGCCGCGGTCACGACGTCACCGACCGGGTGCAGCGCCTGCCGCTGCGCGTACTGGGGGATCATGTCCGGTTGCAGCAGCACCACGTCCGGGCCGCTGCCCGACAGCATGGCGGTGCCGATCTTCTCCTCCCGGCCGGCCCACGGCTGGAGCTGGATCCGCAGGTCGATGTCGTGCGTGGCCTCGAACCCGGTCTCCACCTCCCGCCAGAACGCCTTGCCGCGCGCCTCGTCGTCGATGATCGGGTACATCCACACCGTCACCACGTTCGCGGTCACGGGCGCGCCGCAGGCCGTGAGCGCGAACGCCAGCACGGCCGCCGGCCAGCGCCTCATGCCGGGATCCCGAAGAGGTCGGCCGCGTTGCGCCACATCACGTGCTCGTACTCCAGTTCGGTCAGGTCCGCGTCCAGGACCACGCCGAGCGCGATCGCCGGGTCGACCAGGGTGCTGTCGGTGCCGAACAGCATCTGCTCGACGGGCACGCGGTCCAGCGCGTAGCGGAAGCGGTCGCGGTCGGTGATCGAGCAGCAGGGCTCCAGGTAGAGCCGGTCGCTGCGGGTCGCGGCCTCGACCGCCGTCCGCCACGCCGGTCCGCCCATGTGGCCCGCGATGACCCGCAGCGCCGGGTACCGCTCCAGCACGTCCACCAGGCCCAGCACGCTGTCGTCCCAGGTGTGGACCAGCACCGGCAGCCCGGCCGCCGCGGCCATCCCGAGCGCCTCCCGCGTGGCCGTGGACGTCAGCGGCAGCGCCGGGTACGTGGTGTGGATCTTCACGCCCACGAACCGCTTCGCCGGCGCGTACCGCTCCAGCTCCCGTGCCGCCTCGTCGAGCTCGTTCGGGTTGATGACGACGTAGCCGAGCAGACGTGGTTGTTCGGCCAGCGCCTCGGCCATCCACCTGTTGCCGCTCACCATGTCGTAGGTGACCGCCTCGGACGCCGACACGATCTGCCGGTCGATGCCGTAGCGGTCCATGAGCTTGATGTTCACGTCGACGGCGCCGACGTCCGTCGAGAAGAACCACGGCCCCGCGTGCCCGTGCACGTCGATGATCACTGATCGTCCCCCAGCCACGTCCTGGCCGTGCCCCCGGCCACCTGCTGCCACTCCTCGTCGCCCAGACCGGACATCCGCAACCGCAGCGCCGACGGCATCACGTCGTGCATCGGCGCCCGCGACCCGTAGGCCAAGCGGTGCGCCCCGACCTCGCCCGCGATTCGCTCGATCGAGTCAGGCCCGACCAGCATCCGCGTCGAGGCGGTGAACCCCGGTTCCCGGCGGGCCAGCAGGACGAAGTCCGCCACCCGGTAGGCGTGCACGTCCAGGAAGCACACCCGCGTGCCCGTGAACACCGGCCAGTACCGGCTGACGTCGCCGCTCGTCAGCAGCACCAGCCCGTGGGCGGCCGCCGTGCCGACCACGTGCCGCAGCCCCGGCGAGTCCGGTTCCACCCACTGCTCCGGCGGGAACAGCCGCAGCAGCCGCACCCCCTCCGCGGCCAGCCGCGCGATCTCGTCCTCGGCGGTCAGCGCGTCCCGGATGTCCACGGTGCCGACCGCGACGTGACCGGTCTGCTCGGTCGTCTTGCGCATCTCGTCGTTGCCCGAGCGCGCGTCGAACAGCCCGCCGCGCAACGAGCACACCAGCCCGCGCGCGATGCCGTGCCGGGCGAGCTGCTCGCCGACGGCGTCCATCGACGCGTCGACGTCACGGCTGGGCACCGCGCCGAAGAGCACGTCGACGTCGAGCGCGATCTCCTGCCGTGCGCCGGGTATGAGGGGGAGGGGAGCCACCATGACCGGCAGCCTGCTGATCTCCCCTACACGCGCCCTACACGGCGGGAACGGCGATCGAGGTGACCAGGACGTCGCCCTGCACCAGCCAGCGGCCGCGGAAGTCCGCGATCGGGCTGTCGGGCAGCAGGATCCGCGAGTGGAACGTCCCGTCCGGGTCGAGCGTGATGTCCGCGTCCTCGAAGCCCAGCCACCGCCGCGTGACCGGGAACCACGCCTTGTAGGTGGTCTCCTTCGCGCTGAACAGCAGCCGGTCCCAGCAGATCTTCGGGTCGGCCGTCCGCAGTCCCGCCATCCGGGCCAGCTCGGCCGGCACCGCGATCGCCTCCAGCACCCCGTCCGGCGCGGCGGCGTGCGGTTCCGCGTCGATGCCGATGGTCTGGAAGTCGGTCGAGTGCGCCAGCGCGGCCGCGCGGTAGCCCAGGCAGTGCGTGAGGCTGCCGACGACGCCCTCCGGCCACAGCGGCTCGCGCTTGGGCCCCGGCAGCACCGGCGCGGGCGTGACCCCCAGCCGCGTCATCGCCTCGCGGGCACACCAGCGGGCCGTGCCGAACTCGGCGCGGCGCTTCGCCACGGCGTTGGCCACCAGCGCCTCCTCCTCGGGGAAGAGGTCCACGGGCTGCTCGTCGTCGAACCGCTCCACCGCCGCGACCGGCGGTGGGAGGAGTTGTTCCAGCACCTATTCCTCCCGCAGCACGTCGTGCAGCTTGGCCCCGGTCGTGCCGCGCGGCCGCCACTCGCGCGGGTAGCCCAGCGAGACCTCGTCGAAGCGCACGCCGTCGTGGGTCGTCGTGCGCGGGATGTGCAGGTGGCCGTAGACCATCTCGACCGCGTTGAACCGCGTGTGCCAGTCGGCGGTCGCCGTCGTCCCGCACCACAGCGCGAACTCGGGGTAGCGCAGCACGAACGTGGGGTCGCGCACGAGCGGGTAGTGGTTGATCAGCACGGTCGGCCCGCTGACCTGCTCCAGCCGCTGCGCCGTCTCCTCGACCCGAGCCTGGCACCAGGCCTCGCGCGACGGGTACGGGTCGGGGTGCAGGAAGTACTCGTCGGTGCACACGACGCCGGCCTCATGGGCGATGGCGAGCGCGGACTGCACGTCCGTGGCACCCGCTGGCCGAAAGGAGTAGTCGTAGCCGATGAACAGTGGACAGACGGTGACCGGCCCGCCGTCGCCGTCGAACACCACGTACGGGTCCTCCGGCGTGATGACGTCGAGGCTGCGGCACAGCTCCACGAGCTGCTTGTAGCGCATCTCCCCGCGCGACTGGTTCTCGTCGTCCTTGGTGGTCCACAGCTCGTGGTTGCCCGGCGACCAGATGACCCTGCCGAACCGTTGCCGCAGCGTCCGCAGGGTCCACTCGATGTCGGCGAACTTCTCGCCGATGTCCCCGGCGACGATCAGCCAGTCGGCCGGGTCCGGTGCGGCGATCGCCGCCACGACGTCGCGGTTGTCCTGGTAGGAGACGTGCAGATCGCTGGTGGCCAAGAGCTTCACACCCCGAACCGTAACCGCGGCGTCAACGCGAGCGGATCGAGCTGAACCGATAACACCACCCGATCGTGTTTGAGTAGCACGACCGGTTATCCGTTCGTCGCAGACAGTGCGCCACTCGTCTCAACAGGGAGGGCCGTGCGTCGCCGACCTCGGCCCGCTCATCGCTGTTAATGGCCTACGTACTTATCCGTTCAACCGCGGGCTTCCTACTGTGAGCGCTGTCACCTGACGGAAAAGTCCTGGCGGAGGACCACACCATGACCGACTCCCAGTTCGCTCGCACCCCGGACCCGCGCCTCGCGCGCCAGGTCCCGCAGCGTCAGGTGCCCCAGCGGCCCGTGCCCCCGCGCCAGGGGCAGGTACCCGTCCGGTACGGCCAGCCGGTGGACCCGCGCCTGGCCGGCTCACCCTCGTTCCGCCGCACCGTCGGCGCCGAGATCTCCCGCCACGCCCAGCAGCACCCGGCCTACGCCGTCCCCCAGCGCCGCCCCACGGCCGAGGACACCGCACTGGCCACCCTGCTCCGCTCCCGCCAGCGCGCCGAGTCCGCCCGCCAGGACACCCGGCCCGCCGACACCCCCGCCCCGCGCCAGGACTCCTGGATGCGCGCCGGCGTGTGGCCCGACCGCGCCGGCGAACCCGGCCGCGGCGACGTCATCGACCAGCTCTCGTCCCGCCTGGTCAGCCCCGCCCTGTGGGCCGTCGTCGAACCCCTGATCCCGCCCGCCAAGGTCCGCCGCCAGGGCGGTGGCCGCGGCCGCGTGTGCAACCGCGCCGTGTTCACCGCGATCGTCTTCGTGCTCTCCTCCGGCTGCGCGTGGCGCCACCTGCCCGCGTCGTTCGGCGTGACGGTGCCGACCGTGCACCGCCGCTTCCAGGAGTGGACCGACCTCGGCCTGTGGGTGCGACTGCGCCGCGCGGCCGCCGAGGGCGCGTGCGGCACCGACGAGATCGACTGGATCCGCGCGGTGCTGGACGCGGCGGACCGCCGGGCGGCGAAGGCCGCCAGCTGAGCTGACCCGTACTTGCGCCGGGGTCACCCTGAAGAAGGGTGGCTCCGGCGCTTTCGCGTTCGCGTTCGGTCGTGCGTTGCGGACGACGGACCACTCATCGCGCTTCGGACCGCTCATCGCGCCTTCGGCCGCTCATCGCGGCGCGAACGCTCCTCCGGCACCCGCTGACCGCTCACCGCGCCGCGAACGTCCCTGCGGTCCTGCTGCCCGCTGATGCCACGCGGGGCGCTTTCGTACGACAGGAGCGCACGAAAGCGCCCCGCGTGCGCTCACATGCCGTTGATGCCCGCCTGGTACTTCGGCACCCGCACGGTGATCTTCGTGCCCAGCCCGCACGCCGTCTCCACCACGAGCCCGTACTCGTCGCCGTACACCCGCCGCAACCGCTCGTCGATGTTCCCGAGCCCGATCCCCGCCGACTCGTCCACCTGCCCGGCGAGCGTCCGCCGCAGCTTCTCGGGATCCATCCCGATGCCGTCGTCCTCGATGGTGATCTCGGCCTCGGCACCGCTGTCGTTGGCGTAGATCTGGATGTGCCCCGGTTCGACCTTGCCCTCCATCCCGTGCCGCACCGCGTTCTCCACGAGCGGCTGCAGGCACAGGAACGGCACGGTCACCGGCAGCACCTCGGGCGCCACCTGCAGGGTCACCTTCAGCCGCTCGCCGAACCGGGCCCGTTCCAGTGCGAGGTACTGGTCGATCGACCGCAGCTCCTCGGCCAGCGTCGTGAAGTCGCCGTGCCGGCGGAACGAGTAGCGCGTGAAGTCCGCGAAGTCCAGCAGCAACGTACGCGCGCGCTCGGGGTTGGTGCGGACGTAGGAAGCGATGGCGGACAACGAGTTGTAGATGAAGTGCGGCGAGATCTGCGCGCGGAGGGCACGCACCTCCGCCTCCACCAGCCGGGTGCGCGACCGGTCGAGCTCCGCCAGCTCCAGCTGACCCGCCGCCCACCTGGCCACCTGGTTCGTCGCCCGCACCAGGCCCGCGGAGGCCTCGCGGGAGTACGCGGCCAGCGTGCCGACGACCCGGCCCTCGACCGTCAGCGGCGCCACCACCGCGCAGTTGATCGGGCAGTTCGGCTCGGTGCAGCCGATGTCGAACGCCTGGGTGCGGCCGGTGTGGAACACGTCCTCGGCCTGGGCCATGGCCTCCTCGGCGTGATGTTCGGACACGCCCTCCCAGGCCACGACCTCGGTCTCGTCGGTCAGTGCCAGCGCCGGGGTGTCGAGCAGGGTGCGCAGGTGCCGTGCCGACTTCTTCGCCGCATCGGAGACCAGGCCGGCGCGCAGCGGGGGAGCGGCGGACCAGGCGGTGTGCAGGGTCTCGTAGGTGACGCGCTGGGCCTCGGTCGAGAGCGACTGCCTGGTGCGCGTGCCCCGCCACAGCACCAGCACCGCCGCTCCGCCGACGACCAGGATCGCCGCCGCGGTGAGGAAGTCGTGCATCTCAGCCCACCCCCTTAGCTTCGCTCGCCGCCCGACGACGGGCCGGAGCCGTCCAGCCCGAGGTTCTCGGGCGCGTGGAGCTTCACCATCGTCCGCTGCACCCCCGGCGGCAGGTGCCGCGGGGTGAGCAGGGAGACCACGTACATCACCGAGAAGCCGAGCGGCACCGTCCACGCGGCCGGGCGGGACAGCAGCGCCTCGTACCAGGCGTCGCCGGTGTCGGCGAACATCGTGACGAGGCCCGCGGTCAACGCCGGCACGCCGCCCGCGAGCATGCCCGCGACGGCACCGGCGGTGGTGATCCGGGTCGACCAGATCCCCAGCATCAGCAACGGGCACAGCGAGGACGCCGCCACCGCGAACGCCAGGCCGACCATGTCCGCGACCGGCATGCCGGTCGACACGAACGTCATCGCGAGCGGCACGAGACCCGAGAGCACCGTGGAGATCCGGAACCCGCGCACGCCGCCGAGGCGCAGCACGTCCTGCGACAGCACCCCCGCCAGCGACACCACCAGGCCGGACGACGTCGACAGGAACGCCGCGAACGCGCCACCGGCCACCAGTGCGCCCAGCAGCTCGCCGCCGAGACCGCCGATCATCCTGGTCGGCAGCACGAGCACCACGGCGTCGGTCTGCCCGGTCATCAGCAGCTCGGGTGTGTACAGCCGGCCGAGCGCGCCGTACATCGGCGGCATCAGGTAGAACACCGACAGCAGGCCGAGCACGATCAACGTCGTGCGGCGCGCGGCCGGGCCGTTCGGGTTGGTGTAGAAGCGCACGATCACGTGCGGCAGGCCCATGGTGCCGAGGAACGTCGCGATGATGAGCGAATAGGCGCCGTACAACGGGAACTGCTGCCCGCTGGACTCCGGCAGCGACCACGTCTCGTTCGTGTTGTGGTCCATCGTGGACACGTGCGGCACCGGTGCGCCCTGCGGGAACGTGAGCTCCGAGCCCGCGCCGATGCGGTGGTAGCCGGCGGTCAGCACGTGGCCGGCGTTCTCGACGCGCTGCCCGTCGATCTCACCGGTGCCCTTGACGACGATGGACTGCTCGGCGTGGATCGACGTCTGGTTCTGGAACGTGACCTCGGTGTCCTGCCGGAACGCCGGGAACTCCGGCGCGGTCAGCGACTTCGCGCCGTGCACCTGCCACGCGATGACGAGGAACACGATCGGCACGGTGATCGCGGTGAGCTTGAGCCAGTACTGGAAGGCCTGCACGAACGTGATCGACCGCATCCCGCCGGACGTCACGTTGACCGTCACGACCACCGTGACGACCAGCGCGCCCACCCAGTCCGGCGCGCCGGTCACGGTGTTCAGCGTGAGACCGGCGCCTTCCAGCTGCGGCAGCAGGTACAGCCAGCCGATGGCCAGCGCGAGCACCGACGCGACCGCGCGCACGCCGCGGGAGCGGAAGCGGGCCTCGGCGAAGTCGGGCAGCGTGTAGGCGCCGGACCGCCGCAGCGGCGCGGCCACCATCGTCAGCAGCACCAGGTACCCGGCCGTGTAGCCGACCGGGAACCACAGCATGTCCGGCCCGTAGGCGAAGATCAGCCCGGCGATGCCCACGAACGACGCCGCCGACAGGTACTCGCCGCCGATCGCCGAGGCGTTCCACCACGGCGAGACGGTGCGCGAGGCGACGTAGAAGTCCGACGTCGTGCGGGAGACGCGCAGTCCGTAGGTGCCGATCAGGATCGTGCCCAGTGCGACGACCAGCACCGCCACGACGGCGTAACCACTCGTCATGGACGTTCGACCAGCTCCGCGAACTCGCGTTCACTGCGCTCGGCCTGCCGCACGTAGAACCAGCCGGCCAGCAGCAGCATCGGGAACGTCGCCACGCACAGCAGGAACCACGGCAGCCCGAGCCCGAAGACCCGCACCCTGCCGAGCGCCGGCTCGATGGCGAACAGCAGCGGCAGCAGCCCGAGGGTCCCGCACACAACGAAGCACACCGACAGGCCCAGCCGGCGCTGGGCGCGGATCAGCGTGCGCATGTAGACGGCGCCGAGCTCGCTCTGCTCGTTGATCTCGCGGGTGCCCGAGTACGGCCGGCGCGCCCGCGGTGCCCTGGTGCGGGGGCTCGTCACCACCACGCGCTGGGTCGGCCGCTGGGCCGGTCCCCCAGGTGGCGGCGCCGTCACGACGACGACCCCAGCCCGTTCCTCGGCTGCGCGGCACCGGCGGGCGCGGCCTGACCGGACACCGGCGCCGGGCGGGCGCGGCGGACCAGCAGCTGCCGCAGGTGCCGGGCGTGCCTGCGGCTCACCGGCAGCACCACGCCACCGATCGTGACGCTGAGGTGCCCGTCCTCCAGCCGCAGCTCGTCGATGTGGCCCAGCGAGACCAGGTGGCTGCGGTGGATGCGCACGAACCCCGCGCTGCGCCACCGCTCCTCCAGGCCGTTGAGCGCGGCGCGGACCAGGCCGCTGCCGGTCGCGGTGTGCAGCCGGGCGTAGTCGCCGTGCGCCTCCACGTACCGGATGTCGGCGAGCCGGATGAACCGCGTGACGCCGCCGAGCTCGACCGGGATGACCTCGTCACCCACCTCCGGCGGCGTGGTGTTCGCGGGCTGCGCCGGCACGGCCGCGGCGGGTTCGGCGGGGTTCTTGGAGTCCCAGACCTCGTGCACGATCCGGTGCACCGACTCGGCGAGCCGTTCCTGCCGCACCGGCTTGAGCAGGTAGTCGAGTGCCTTGAGCTCGAACGCCTCCACCGCGGGCTGCTGGTGCGCCGTCACGAACACGACGGGCGGCGGCTGCGCGAACCGGGAGAGCACGCGGGCGAGGTCGAGACCGTCCAGGCCGGGCATGCGGATGTCGAGGAACACCGCGTCCAGCGGCTGTCCGGCGTCCATCGCGCGGTGCAGCACCCGCAGCGCCTTGGTGGCGTCGGTGACCGCTTCCACGTGCGCGATGCGCGGATCGGAGCGCAACAGGTAGGTGAGGTCTTCCAGCGCTGGGGCCTCGTCGTCGACGGCGAGCACCCGCAGGGAGCGTTCGAGGCTGCCACGTCGATCCGGTCCCTCGCACAGGGGGCACGGCAGACCTGAGGTCATTCGAGATCGAGTCCAAACTGTGTACGGCCGATCCTCACGTGGCGGCGACTGGACCACGCTCGGTCATCGCGCGCCTGGTGAGCCGAGGGCGTCGGATACGCGATCATGCCCTTTCACGGAGGGTGACCAGCGGCCGGGGTCGGGGTGCGCCTCGTCCGCACGGCAGCCACCCCCTCCACCCCGGAAAGCCCGTTCGGGCGCATCATCCGACAGGGGGAGGAGGTGCCGGAACCCTCCGAACGGGTGCGTCTGGGAACGGAGCGGGACAGTGTCATCACCCAGCGTGCAGATGCCTGGTCACGCCGGTCGGCCGTCAGGGCTGCCGGATCGCTCTCGGGTGGGCCGCGAGCGCGTCACCGAGCGTGATCTCCAGTTCGATGAACGACTCCTCCGCGCGGCGGGCGGCCACGCTCACGGAGGCGGCCGCGGCGGGTCCGACGAGCCTGCGGGTCGGTGCGCGCAACGCCTGGATGGCCTCGGACCACTGGTTCGAGAGCTTGGCCAGACCGCTCAGCGTGTCGACGAGGTCGTCGGTGTTGTCCGGCGGTGACGCGACGATCTCCGCCAGCCGGTCGCGCAGCGCGTCCAGTGCCGGGTCCACTTCAATCCTCCTGTTGTGCTGCGCCAGTGGGCGGCTGCGGCTGTTGAGGACAAGCGCGGACAAATTCCCCCATGGGCGACACCATATCTCGACCGCGGAGGTGTGGCGCAATGATGTTGCCCCGACCGGACCACCCGGTCAATGACCGCCCATTGCGCGTCTCAACAGGGCTGTTGTCTCAACTGGCCAGCGGTTATGCCGATGCGCTGAAATGGACCGGGTTTCGACGTTCAGCGGGAGCGGAATGCGGGTAATCCTGCTCTTCGTGCATTAACCGGCCCGGCCGGCCCGCTCTCGTGGGCGCTGGCCGGAGTCCGTTTGTTCGGGGTCGTACAAGACATTCCGGTAGTCATCCGTCACGGAGCACCGGAGATGCCGTCGCGCTCACCGACCGACGTCTCCAGCCCCCGGTACAGCAGCAGGCAGACCAGCGAGGCGCCCCCCAGCGCCAGCCACAGCGCGTCGGCACTCGCCGTCAGCAGGGTGGCGGCGAGCAATGGCGCCAGCATGTCCGACACCGCCCACGCCAGCTGGTGCATCGCCGCGTAACGCCCGGTGTGCCCGGCCGGGGCGAGCACCGCGGGCAGCGTGTCGGCGGTCGGCACGTACAGCGCTTCGCCGAACCCGATCAATGCCACCGCCACCAGCAGCAGCGCCACAGCCGCGGCCGGGTACCGGACCGCGAGGAGGACGAGTGTGAACGCGACCACCCACGTCGCGCACGAGAGCTGGAGCGTGCGCAACCGGCGCCGGCCGCGGGTGAGCAGGTGGTTGAACGACGTCGCGACCGCCACCACGGCGCTGCCTGCCGCCACCAGCACCCCCGGCAGCCAGGAGCCCACGCGCAGGTGCTGGAGCACGAAGGTGGGCAGAGCCACCAAAGGCGTGATCACCACGAGGTTGCCGACCAGGTTCAACCCTGCCAGCACCACGTTCGCGGAGTCCGTCAGCGCCGTGCGGTACCCGCCGGACTCCGCTGGGCGCCCGGCAGGCGCCCAGCGGTCGTCGCGGGCCTTCACCGCGGCGAACAGGAGCAGCGCGAGCAGGAAGCTGACGGCGTTGAGCCCCAGCAACGTCCTCAGCCCGCCCACCTCGTCCCAGCTCAGCACGACACCGGACAGCGCCCCACCCGCCGCGAAGCCGACGTAGCGCAGCCCGCGGATCCGGCCGAACCACTGCTCCAGCTCGCCGGGACGCGCGACAACGCCGACGAGCGGCGTGAACGCGCCCCAGAACGCCCGGCCGCCGAGGCTGAACACGAACGCGGCGACGCCGAACGGGACCGGCCCGGTGGAGCCGAGCATCGCGACACTGCCCGCGAACAGCAGCGCGTTGCCGCCGATGACGACGCGGATCGCGCCGTACCGGTCGACCGCCGTCCCCACCAGTGGCTGCGCCAGCGTGGCCGCGCCGAACGCCACGGTCAGCACGATGCCGGCTGTGGGCAACGGCATCGGGACGACCTTGTGGGCGTACACCAGCGCGAACGGTGCGAACAGGCCGTTGCCCAGTGCATCGATCACCATCGCGCCGAACAGCGGCAGCCTGCCCGCGTACCGGTCAGTCACGGACGCGCACGTCGGAGGCGACGCGACGGGCCTCCTGCTGTGCCAGCGCGAAGTACCCGTCGGACAACGGGCGGATGACAAGCCGCTCGACCTGGTAGTAGCTCGACAGCTCGGCCAGTGGGAGCCGCCGCAGCAGCCAGGAGCCGTCGAGGTCGCAGCCGATGGTGTTCTTCCGGAACGTACCGGTCAGCCAGCCGTCGACCTCCTTCTCGCAGGTCCACTCGAACCGGAAGAAGTTCCAGATCTTCTTGGCCAGCTCCGGTGCCCGGTCGAGCGCCGACGGTGCCGCGAGCCCGAACCAGCACTCCGGTCCGCCGACGTCGGCCACGAACGCGTCGTCGGTACCCATCCACACCCAGATGAACGCCAGCAGGTTGGTCGCCGCGCCGTTGGCCGCGGGAATCGCCGACGCTTCGGTGTAGAAGCTGCCCAGCCAGGTGGGGAACCAGATGTAGTACGGACACGCGCCCGCCTCCGGCTCACCGGTGTGGCCGTCGCGGCCGGGCAGCCGGTAGGAGTCCACGCTGGAGAACAGCTTGACCCCGTTCACGCTGGTCAGCTTGACCCCGTACTCCCCGCTGGACAGCCGCAGGTCCGCCGTCTCGTAGAACGACCGCACGTCGCGGAAGAAGCCCGACACGGTGTCGTAGCTCGTCCGCACTTGCGTCATCGTCGAGTCCCTGAACATCGTTCCCCCTTCAGCAGGCAGGCGAACTCCGCGATCACGTCCGGAGGTAGCACGCCCAAGGTTGCGTTGGTTCCCCACAGGTCCCCGTCGACGTCGTCCAGCCACAGGTCGCCGTCCGCGAGGGCCAGCATCTGCGCCAGCGGCGCCGAGACCGCGTGGTGCCGTGCCGCGCCTGTCGTCCACTTGCGGTACGAATGCCTGGCGTACAGACCGATCACCTCGGGGCCGCCCCCGTCCGCCCCGGCGGTCAGCGCGGCGAGGTGGGTGAGCCCGGTGTCGTTGCCGATGACCAGCTCCGCGCCGGCGAACACCTCCACGCAGTCCGCGGCGTCGATCCCCGCCAGCACCACCGGCTCGGCCACACCCGCGAACGCGGCGCGCGCTTCGGCCACGTACCGCCGGTCGACGATGACGGTGATCTCCAGGTCGGTGCCGGCTCGCTCGGCGATGGCCGCGCCGATCGCCGCGAACCCCCGGTACCCGTACTGCTTCACGTCGTGGGAACTGGTCGTCGCCACGAACACGACGTGCCGGGGCCGGACGGTGGCGGCAGCCGAGAAGGTGGGCGCGGGCGCGTGGTCGTGCCGCAGCCGGACACCGAGGGCCTGCTCGACCTGCAGGTAGTAGCGCATGGGCAGGGCCGAGTGCACCACCACGTCCTGGTCGTCGTGATCGAGCCACAGCGGCGCGTGCGGGGGCGGTCCGCTCTCGCCCGGCAGGCGCAGCCGCAGCGGAGGTCCCGCGATCACCCGGACCGGATCGCCGGTCCGGGTGGACACCGAGGCGGGGCCGTCGTGGTGGACCACGTCGACAGGCAGTGAACACCGCCGCATGAGCCCGGACCGCCGCCCCCGGTAGACGAGGTCGTGGTCGCCCGTCTCGGCGAGCGCCTGCGCCGCCGCGAGACCGAGGAGGAAGTCGCCGAGGTAGTCCTGCTGCCAGCCGCTGAACTCCAGCGACCACCCCGCGGTGCGGACCTGGTCGAGCAACGGGGTGGGGCCGGGTGGCCCTTCCCCCCGTGCCCGCCGGTACGGCAGCCGACGGCCGAGCGGAGCGGCTTCGCGGGGCAGCCGGACCGGTCCGCCGCGGGAGCAGAGCACCGGCACCACCTGCCAGCCGGTCAGCACGAGTTCCCGTACGCCTTCAGGACCCGCCACGCCGGCACCCGGCGCGTCCCGGCGGCGAGTTCGTGGACGAGGTCGTCGTAGGCGTGCGCCAGCTCGTCGAGCTGCTGCTCGGCGAGGAGCTGGCGGGCGTGGCCCGGCCGGGAAGCGCGGAACACCTCGGCCCTGATGAACGCGATGGTCAGGCGGTCCACCACCGAACCGAGGGTCTCGGTGTGCATCGGCGTGACGTCGGCCGGTGGCGGCACGTGCCCGGCGACCAGGTCGTCGACGTCCTCGACCAGGGGCACCCTGGCGGCGTTCATCGCGTCGATCTTGCGCTTGAGCGCGGCCACCACGCCGTCGTCGCCGTAGCAACGCCGCACCTCGTCCTCGCTGTGCCACTGTTCGCGGTGATGCCGCAGCAACCGGTGCGCGCACTCGAGGAAACGCGAGCTCGTGCTGTCGGCGGGCACCGAGCCCGATCCCAGCGATGCCAGCAGTTCCGCGCCGGTGGGAATGCGCCACCCGCCATCCGTTCCGTCCCGCATCGGGCCTCGACCTCCTCCGCCTCAACGAAGGAGTGTGGTGAGACGCCCTACACGCCGCCTACATAGCAGGCGAATCGAAACGGCGGCCCGCTCAGAGCCGGCCCACGTCCGTGATCGTCAGCGCCGCCTCGCCCCGCTCGTCGGACTCCGCGAGGTCGACCTCGGCGTTGAAGCCCCAGTCCTTGTCGCCGGCCGGGTCCTCGAAGATCTGCCGGCACACCCACCGCTGCGGCTCGACGTTGATGATCAGGAACGCCGGTCCGCGCGCGTTCGGGCCGGTGCCGATGTCCGAGTGGTCCTCGAAGTACGGCTCCAGCGCGTCCATCCACGCCTTGGCGGTCCAGCCCGACTCGTGGTCCAGCTCGCCCAGGGAGTACCAGTCGCGGCGGGCGGCGAGCTCGACGCGGCGGAACAGGGCGTTGCGGACCAGGACGCGGAACGCGCGGGTGTTGCGGGTGACGGCGGGCGGCTGGTCCACGCGGACCTCCTGCACCGAGCCGTCGGGGTTGGTGAGCTTCTCCCACTCGTCGATCAGCGACGAGTCGACCTGGCGCACCAGCTCGCCCAGCCACGAGATCAGGTCCTGCAGCTCCTCGGTCTTCGCCTCTTCCGGCACGGTCTGCGACAGCGCCTTGTAGCCGTCGGCCAGGTACCGCAGGACCAGGCCCTCCGAGCGCGCCAGGCCGTAGAACGAGACGTACTCGGTGAACGTCATCGCGCGTTCGTACATGTCGCGCACGACGGACTTGGGCGACAGGTGGTAGTCGCCGACCCACGGGTGGCCGCGGCGGTAGGTGAAGAACGCCGCCTCCAGCAGCTCCTGCAGCGGCTTGGGGTAGGTGACCTCCTCCAGCAGCTCCATCCGCTCGTCGTACTCGATGCCCTCGGCCTTCATCGCGCCGATGGCCTCGCCGCGGGCCTTGTGCTCCTGCGCGCCCAGGATCTGCCTCGGGTCGTCCAGGGTGGACTCGATCACCGACAGCACGTCCAGCGCGTAGCCGGGGGCCTCGCGGTCGAGCAGCTCGATCGCGGCCAGCGCGAACGGCGACAGCGGCTGGTTCAGCGCGAAGTTGAACTGCAGGTCCACGGTCAGCCGGAAGTCGTCGTCGTCGCGTTCCACGACACCCGCGGCGACCAGCGCGCGGTACATCGCGAGCGCGCGGCGGATGTGCCGCAGCTGCTTGGGACGGTCCTCGTGGTTGTCCTCCAGCAGGTGCCGCATCGCCGCGAACGCGCCGCCGCCGGGGCGGCCGATGACGTTCAGCAGCATCGCGTGCGAGACCTGGAACGACGAGGTCAGCGGCTCGGGCTCGGCGCCGACGAGCCGTTCGAAGGTCGTCTCGCTCCACGACACGAACCCGTCCGGCGCCTTCTTGCGCACGACCTTGCGGCGCTTCTTCGGGTCGTCGCCGGCCTTGAGCAACGCCTTGCGGTTCTCGACCTCGTGCTCGGGCGCCTGCACCACGACGGTGCCGACGGTGTCGTAGCCCGCGCGCCCGGCCCGGCCGGCGATCTGGTGGAACTCCCGCGCCTTGAGGATGCGGGTGCGGGTGCCGTCGTACTTCGACAGGGCGGTGAACACGACGGTGCGGATCGGCACGTTGATGCCGACGCCGAGCGTGTCCGTGCCGCAGATGACCTTGAGCAGACCGGCCTGCGCGAGCTGTTCGACCAGGCGGCGGTACTTGGGCAGCATGCCCGCGTGGTGCACGCCGATGCCGTGCCGCACCAGCCGCGACAGCGTCTTGCCGAAGCCGGAGGAGAAGCGGAAGTTGCCGATCAGGGCGGCGATCGCTTCCTTCTCCTGCTTGGTGGCGACGTTGACGCTCATCAGCGACTGCGCCCGCTCCAGCGCGGCGGCCTGGGTGAAGTGCACGACGTAGATCGGCGCCTCGCGGCCGTGCAGCAGGTCCTCGATCGTCTCGTGCAACGGCGTGAGGACGTACTGGAAGTTCAGCGGCACCGGGCGCTGCGCCGAGCGGACCACGGCGGTCGGGCGGCCGGTGCGGCGGGTCAGGTCCTTCTCGAAGAACGTGACGTCGCCCAGCGTCGCCGACATCAGCAGGAACTGGGCCTGCGGCAGCTCGATCAGCGGCACCTGCCACGCCCAGCCGCGGTCGGGCTCGGAGTAGAAGTGGAACTCGTCCATCACGACCTGGCCGACGTCGGCCTGGACGCCGTCGCGCAGCGCGATGTTGGCGAGGATCTCCGCGGTGCAGCAGATGATCGGCGCCTGGTCGTTCACCGAGGCGTCGCCGGTCATCATGCCGACGTTCTCCGGCCCGAACACCTCGCACAGCGCGAAGAACTTCTCCGAGACCAGGGCCTTGATCGGCGCGGTGTAGAAGCTGCGCTGGTTGCCGGCCATGGCGACCAGGTGGGCCCCGATGGCCACGAGGCTCTTGCCCGACCCGGTCGGTGTGCTCAGGATGACGTTCGCCCCCGAGACGAGCTCGATGACCGCCTCCTCCTGCGCTGGGTACAGCGCGAGGCCGCGTTCGGCGGCCCACCCGGAGAAGGTGTCGAACAGTTCGTCTTCGTCGGCGATCGAGGTGAGCCGGTCGGTGAGTGCAGTCATCGCGGGTGAACTATAGGTGGTACGCGTACTCGGTGAACTCCCAGTCGGTCACGAACCGCTGGAAACGGGCCACCTCCTCCCACTTGAAGTCCACATAGGACCGCACGAAGTCCTTGCCCAGCACCTCGACCATCGCCGTGTCCTCCTCCAGGTAGGCGAGGGCGTCCGGCAGCGTCGCGGGCAGCGTGGGGGCCTTGGACGGGTCGTAGCCGTAGCCCGCCGAGGGCCGCGGCGGGTCGATCCGGTCGCGAATGCCCAGGTAGGTGGCGGCGATGAGACCGGCGATGGCCAGGTACGGGTTCGCGCTCGCGTCACCGAGCCGCAGCTCCAGGCGGGTGGTCTCGCCGCGCTCGGCCGGCACCCGCAGCATCGCGCTGCGGTTGTCCAGGCCCCAGTCGATCAGCCACGGCGCGAGCGAGTCGGGACCGAACCGCTTGTAGGAGTTGACCGTCGGGTTGAGCAGCGCGGCCAGCGCCGGGGCGTGGGTCAGGATGCCGCCGATCGCCCAGCGCGCCTCGTCCGACAGGCCGTGCGAGGTGCCCGCCGCCTGGAACGCGTTGCGGCCGTCCTCCTCGTGGCAGGACAGGTGCAGGTGGAAACCGGAGCCGCCGCCGTCGTTGAACGGTTTGGCCATGAACGTCGCGAGCCGGCCCTCGCGCCGGGCGAGCTCCTTCACCGAGGTCTTGAAGCGGAACGCCCGGTCGGCCGCGTCCATCGCGGGGGAGTGCACCAGGTTGATCTCGAACTGGCCGCCGGCGTACTCGTGGTTGCCGCCGGTGGTCTGCAGACCGGCCGAGCTCAATGTTCGAAGAGTTCTCAACAGATGACCGTCTGAGTCGCCACGCCGCCCGGTCGCGTAGACGTTGCCCGGCTCGTCGCAATATGGCCGCCACCCGTTCGGGCGATCTTCGTCGGGCTCGCACAGAAAATATTCCAACTCGGGTCCGATGACCGGCGACAGCCCGGTGGTGCCGAATACTTCCAACGCCCGCCGGAGCACCTGCCGGGGCGACTCGTCGACGGGTCTTTCGTCGGCCGGGCTCACCGCGTCGCCGATGCACCACGCCACCCCCGGTTCCCAGGGGATCGGCAGCAGCGTGTCGAGGTCGGGCACCACGATCACGTCGGGCAGCCCGGCGTCGAGGACCCCGCCGTTCTCGGTGGTCTTGCCACCGGGGGTGGTGCTGTAAACGGCCCGGCAGAACGACAGGCCGCGCTGCGTCACCGCAGGTAGATGTTCCACGAGGACGTCGCGGCCCCGGTCGGTGCCGAGCAGGTCGGGGAAGACCACGCGCACCACGTCGATGCCGTCCTCGCCGAGTCTCGCCGCGAGCTCCCGTGTCACCTGTTCACCGACCACGTCGAACTACCTTTCCGGCACAGTGTGTCGCTGGAGCGGAGGGGATAACGTTGAGGCACAAACGCTATCTACCGTCCGTGGAGCAAAGACCGTCATTGGTCTCAGCAGGGGGCTCCACACTCATCGTCCACCACGGGGCAACAGTCCGTAACTGGACGGGTGACGACGGTCACGAGATCATGCACGATGTGGCATGGTGATCACAGTGCGAGAAGACTCGCACCGGATCGAAACCACCAGGTCGAAGACATACTTCGGAACCGCAAGTATTGTGCCGGGAACACCTGAGCTCGAGCACGGGAGACTTTCAGTTGTCTGGTCACCACACGATTGCCGAGACCGAGAAGGCCGTCCAGGCCAAGCTCGGTGCGGTGCCGCTGCATCGCGAGCAGATGGCGGCGGTGTCGAACATCCACCGCGCCGCGACCGCGATCCGCCAGCACCTCGAGAACTCGGTGCTGCGCACCAGCGATCTGACCTGGACCGGCTTCGTCGTGCTCTGGGTCGTGTGGATCTGGGGCGAGATGGAGACGCGCTACGTCGCGGAAGAGGCCGGCATCTCCAAGGGCACCCTGACCGGCGTCGCCAAGACGCTGCAGTCGCGGGGCCTGCTGGAGCGCCTCGGCCACCCGACCGACGGGCGCCTCGCGGTCCTGCGTCTCACCCCTGAGGGTGAAGAACTGATGGCGGTCCTCTTCCCCAAGTTCAACGAGGAGGAGGTGTTCGTCTCGGACCCGCTGGAGTCCTCGGAGGCGCAGTCGCTGGCCGAGATGCTGCGCCGCATGGTGACGCACCTCGAGGCCAACGGCGAGCAGCGCCGCCTCGACCTGCGCGGGGACACGCCGCTGCCGCCCCGGCGCTCCGGGCGCCGCGCGAAGCACGGCTGATCCCGACACCGGCGATGGGCGACTCACCGGGGGTGAGTCGCCCATTTCGGCGTTGAACCGCCGTCCGGCCGACCCTGTGACCAGGCCTACAGCAGGCTGAGGACGCGGGCGTGCAGGGTGTCGAGGTACTCCTCGGACTCCGGCTTCATCAGCACGCTGCGCAGCACCCGAGCCCCGTCCGCGTCGGCCGCCACCCCGGGATGACGTGCGGCGAACGCCTCCTTCGACGCCCGTGCCACGCTCAGGAACACCGGGTCGACGGCGGCGTTCATCCCCGTCTGCATCACCCGCTGCGCCGCGCTGTCCACAGCCGACAGCGTCAACGGGTCCGTCCGCGGGAAGTACGTGACGATGTCCAGCTCGGGCTCCTGGTAGAGCTCCAGCCGCTCGGACTCCCTGATCAGCCCCGCCCACCGCACCGCCGCCCGCCGTCCCGCCGCCAGGACCTCTCCCAGACCGGCGCGGGTCAGCGGGAGCAGCTTCAGCGTCAGCCACAGCCCCGCGGCGGCGGCACCGGCTCGTGAGCACTCCAGGCTGATCTCGCCGAGGTGCATCTCGTCCGAGGTGAAGTAGGTGTAGGGCGAGTCGTGCAGGTAGAAGCGGCCCACGGCCGGGTCGCGGAACAGGACCGCGCCGCAGCCGTACGGCTGGAGACCGTGCTTGTGCGGGTCGACCACCACGGAGTCGCACGAGGCGATGGCCTCCCACGGCTCAGGCGCGAGGTCCGTGCCCGCGAGCAACGTGAAGAAGCCGCCGTAGGCACCGTCCACATGCACCCGCACGTCGTAGCGGCGTGCGACGTCCACCACGAGATGCACCGGTTCGATGGCACCCAAAGCGGTGGTTCCCGGCGTCACCACGACCGTTCCGACCTTGCCGCCGCGCAGGAGCCCCTCCAGGGCGTCCGGATCCATGCGCCCGCGACCGTCCACAGGCACCGGAAAACCCTCGACACCGAGCACGCCGCACATCCGCGAGTGCGTGTAGTGCGCCTCGGAGGAGTACGCGATGCCACGGCCGGGATGCAGCGAACGGGCGACGAACAACGCCTCCAGGTTGGCGATCGTGCCGCTGGAGGTGAGGTGGCCCAGGTGCTGCTCGCCGTAGCCGAACATGCCCGCGAGCGCCGAGACGACCTCGCGTTCCATGGCGGCGGTCGCGGGGCCGCCGTCCAGCGCGTGGTTGTTCGGGTTGATCAGCATCGCCGACAGGTAGCCCACGACCGCGGCCGGGTGCGGCGGCTTGAGCATCTGGCCCGCGTAGCGCGGGTGGAAGAACGGGTAGTTGTCGCGCAGCCGGTCCTGCAGCTCCGCCAGCGCCGAGCCGAACAGCGCCGGGTCGACCTGGAGGGACGGGTGGGGTGTGAAGGTGCCGTAGTCGGCGGTCCACTTCTCGTGGTTGGCCAGCGCCTCGTTGAGCCAGTGCTGAAGATCCACCGCACACCCCACCCGTCCGATCTGGTCGTTCGAATTCGGACGTTACGGCAGACCCCAGCGCGAGGACGAGCCGATGGCCGGTACATCACGGGGTGCGACATCCGGACGGGTGCCCTTGCGGCTGACGACGGCCGTCTGACCTCGGCGCAACGGCACGACGACAGCCGTCCCCTGCTGCTTGTGGTCCAACCGCCGGCCCCACTCGTCACGCACGTCGACGTCGCCGGTGATGCCGTGCTCCAGGACGAGCGGCGATCCCGCCTCCGAGTGCACCCGCACCCAGTCGGTCCGCCCGCCCGACCGCGACGCGTCGACCAGGAACGCCCCCTGCGTGCGCAACGACGAGATGGACGCGTCGGCCCACGTCTGCGACACGGACGGGAACACGCGCACGACCCCGTTGTGGGACTGGACCATCATCTCCAGCACCGCCTGGCCGGACATGAGCGGCGACTCGATCGCGAGGTTGCTGCCCTCGCGGTAGAAGCTGTTCTCGGTGAGCACCGCGTTCGTCCCGACCGGCTTGCGGTCCAGGAAGTGGTGCAGGAACGCCAGCGCCTCCTCCGGCCGTCCCATCGCCGAGGCCATCGCGGACGCGGCACCGTAGCTGTAGCCGGCCCACAGCTCGCGGCGTGACACCCAGTGGTCGAACGTCTTCGCGATCAGGTCCCGGTGCTCGGCCATGTCCCAGGTCAGCTCGCGCAACGGGTAGAACCACAGCAGGTGCGAGAAGTGCCGGTGCGAGTCGTTGAGCGGCACGTCCTTGCCGATCAGCACGCCGTCCGGGCCCAGGTGGTAGGGCACGAGCCGGTTGAGCACGTCACGCCAGCGCGCGTTCTCCTCGACGGACAGCAGCGTGCGCACACCCCAGCGGATCAGCGAGAGGTCGTACGTCGTGTCCGTGGCGTTGGCGTACTCCGGTGAGCGGGTCTCCGGCAGGTGGAGCTTGCCGTCGGCCCCTTCGACGAGGAACCGCGCGTAGTAGTTGACCGCCTTGGTGAGGATCGGGAAGAGGACGTCCTTGAGGATCTTCTTGTCCATCGTGTGCCGGTAGCCGAGCCACACGTTGTGGCACGCCCACAGAAGATTGCCCGTGTGGTCATTGGGCGCCACACCGGGCACACCGCAGTAGCGCGGCCCGGAGCGCAGCGTGCGGTCGCCGGGGTGGCAGATCGCGTAGGAGTTGCCGTCGCGGTAGGCCGGGTTCACGTTGCGTTCGAGGTGGTGCTCGTAGCGCTTCAACGTCGTCGTGACCGCGTCGAGCTCGTGGTGGTTCGAGCCGTTGACCAGCGGATACGAGATCTGGACGTTGAGGTTCCACCACACGGCCGTCCAGCTGTTGCCCTGCTCGGGGAACCACGGACCCCACTCGCTGATGACCGGCGCGTCGGCACGGGTGGCGGCGGCCATCTTGTAGAGCTGCAACCAGTAGAACCGCTGCACGAGCTTGTCCGGAACTGAGACCAGCGACTTCACGTAGTACGCGTTCCACCAGCGGCGGTGCTGCAGCAGCAGTACCTCGAACGGGATCGCCAGCGCCGTGCGCACCTCACGGATCGCATCAGACGTGTGCGTGTCCGCCGGGTGCGTGTACGCCACGTGGGCCGCGAAACGGCCCCCACGCGTCGACCAGGCCGTCGTGTAGCCACCACCCGCGTGCAGGGGCTGCGCGGCGTACGAGACGCCGCCGGCCGCGCCCAGCGACGGGTCCGGGTTCGCCGTGTAGTCGGCGGGCCTGCGGACCTGGCGGGTCGTCGCGGACTGCAACGGCTGGAATCCCCAGGTCACGTCGCCGCGCACGGACGCGAGGAACGTGCTGCGCGTGTTGTGCACCAGCATCGTGAAGGTGGCACTGCCCTGGGTGGTGGTCACCGAGCCGGTGAGCTCGGCGTTCCACAGGTCGAGCGTCCAGTCGACGGCGGTGATCGCGCCGGCGAACTGCAGCGTGAGGTACCCGATCGGCAGCCTGGACAGGCCGATCGCGGCCTCCCAGTGCTCGCGCTGGTCCTGCACCTCGGAGTGGCTGAGCATGAGCTTGAGCTCGTTGGGCGTGCGCCCGGCGTAGACCTGCACGCCCAGGAAGCCGTTCGCGAGGAACGGGCTGTCGCCCCAGTTCTGCGGCAGCCGCTTCCACTCCATGCGGGCATCCCGGACGACGTCCCGGTGCACGCTGCTCGATCCGTGGTGACCCGATGTCTCGGGTGCGGCGACGGCCGTGCTCGCACCCAGTGCGGATGCGCCGACGGCCGCGCCCGTGCCGTACAAGAACGTCCTGCGCGACAACTCTGTCAACGTTCGTCCCTCCGTGCCGTGGCGGCGGCGGAAGGGATACTACGCAGAATTCATCCGATGACTAGGGCAGTGAGAACCCGGCGTCGGTCAGGATCTGCTGTGCGGGCGCGCTGAAGAGGTAGTCGTAGAACTGCCGCGCCTCCGGGTCACCGGACACGATGCCGACCGGGAAGTCGATCAGCGCCGGCTCCGGCGCGAACATCTTGGGCCGGTACAGGCCGTTCGCCACCACGTCCGTCTCGTAGACGAACGCCGCGTCGACCTCGCCCGACGTCAGCTTCGCGAGCGTCTCCTTGACGTCCTGGCCACGCACCTTCGGCTCCGGCAGGGCTCCGCCGCGGAAGCTGCCGTCGGCCAGCACCTTCCTGGCCGCCTCGCCGCACGGCGCCTCCTCGACGCACATGGCGAACGTGGCGCGCGGGTTCGACTGCCCGGCGAAGCTCGCGAGCCCCTGGACGTCCTGCGGGTTGCCCTGCGCGGTCGCCAGCGCGATCCGGGTGCGCGCGAAGACCTTCGACGGCACCTTGATGCTGCCGTGGCTCGCGGCGGCGAACACGTCCGCAGCCGGTGGTTTGCTCACCTGCGCCGCCAGCGCGAGCTGGAGCCGAAGGTGAACACCGGGACGACGTGGTAGGTCTCGGTGAAGGACACGGCGATCTTCGTGAACGCCTCGGTCAGCGCCGCGTCCGCGAACACGGTGACGTGCTCGACCTGCGGCGTCTTGTCGTTCAACGGTGCGGAGCAGGCCGTCAGCAAGGCCACGGCCACCAATGCGATGCGCTTCACGCGTGAACCCCCAAGTTCGACCGACACGCTAGCAGCACAGGTGTGAGCCAAATGTTGTTGCACAACTCTGGCCACAACAGGGTTGTGGCAATTAGCGTGACCGCACATGTCAGCCATTGCCATGCACATGAGCGACGGACTGCTGAACGCGCCGACGTCGATCGCGTTCCTGGCCGTCGCGGCGGTGGGCGTCGGGATCGCGTTGGTCAAGGCCCGCGCCGACCTCGACGACCGGACCGCTCCGATGGCGGGCCTCGTCGCCACCTTCGTCTTCGCCGTCCAGATGATCAACTTCCCGATCCTGCCCGGTGCGTCCGGGCACCTGCTCGGCGGGGCGCTCGCGGCGATCCTGGTCGGCCCCTGGGTCGGCGCGCTGTGCGTGACGATCGTGCTGGCGGTGCAGGCGCTGCTGTTCGCCGACGGCGGCCTCACGGCGCTGGGCACCAACGTCACCAACATGGCGCTGATCGGCACCGCGGCCGGGTTCGCCGTCGCCGTGGCGCTGCGGGGGCTCGCGAACCGGGGCAAGGGCGGGCTCGCGGTCGTCGCGTTCGTCTCCGCGCTGGTCAACACCCTGCTGGCCGCGACGGGGTTCGTCGTCGAGTACGCGATCGGCGGGCAGGGCGGGGTGGAGATCGGCAAGGTCGCGCTCCTCATGCTCGGCCTGCACGCGCTGATCGGCATCGGCGAGGGCCTGATCACCGCCGCGACCGTCACGTCGGTCGCCGCGATCCGGCCCGACCTCGTGTTCCTGCTCAAGGGCGGCCGCAAGCCGCTGGAGGTGCGGTCGTGAAGAGGTTCTTCGCCGGGTTCGCGGTGGTCTCGCTGCTGATCGCCGGGGTGCTGTCGTACTTCGCCTCCGGCGACCCGGACGGTCTGGACAAGACGGTCGAGGACACCGGCATCGCCGAGCACGCGCGGGAGCACCCGTTCGCGGGCAGCGCGTTCGCCGACTACGCGCTGGGCGGTGACGACCGGTTCACCGGTGTCGCGGGCGTGCTCGGCGTGGTGGTCGTGCTCGGCCTGTCGTTCGGCCTGTTCTGGTTGCTGCGCAAGAAGAACAACGCGTGAGCGGCAGCCACGGCGTCCTGCACCACGCCGGTGACTCACCGGTGCACCGCCTGCCGCCGCACGTCAAGATCCTGGTGGCGTTCGGGGCGGTGCTGGGCGTCGTGGCCACGCCGCGCACACTGGTCGCGCTCTTCGGCCTCTACCTGCTCGTGCTCGTCGCGGTGTGGGCGGTCGCGCGCGTCTCGCCGTGGTGGTTCCTCAAGCGCGCGGTGATCGAGGTGCCGTTCGTGGTGCTCGCGTTCCTGCTGCCGATCTTCGGCACGGACCCGCGCACCGACGTCCTCGGCGTCCCGGTCTCGGTCGAGGGTGCGCTCGCCGGCTGGAACATCCTGGTCAAGGGCACGCTGGGGGTGCTGATCAGCCTCACGCTGGCCGCCACCACGGCACCCGGCGACCTGCTCAAGGGCCTGCAGCGGTTGCGCGTCCCCGCTGCGATGATCATGATCGCCACGCTGATGCTGCGCTACGCCGAGGTCGTGACGGGCGAGGCGAGGCGGATGCGCGTCGCCCGGATCTCCCGCGGCGACGACCCGCGGTTCCTGTGGCAGGCGGGCGCGCTGGCGCGGTCGGTCGGCACGTTGTTCATCCGGTCCTACGAACGCGGAGAGAGGGTGCACCTCGCGATGGTGTCGCGCGGCTGGACCGGCGGGCCAGCGGGCTCGGCGACGATCGTCCCCGAAACCCCCGCCGCCCCGGCGTTGCACGTCTCGAAGCTCGCCTTCGCCTACCCGGACGGCCACCAGGCACTGTTCGGTGTGGACCTGCGCGTGGAACGCGGTGAACGGGTCGCGGTGCTCGGCCCGAACGGTGCCGGCAAGACCACGTTCGCGTTGCACCTCAACGGGGTCCTCTCCGGCGGCTCCGGCACGATCTCGGTCGCGGGCCTCGACGTGACCAAGCGGAACCTGCGCGAGGTCCGCCGCCGGGTGGGGCTGGTGTTCCAGGACCCGGACGACCAGCTGTTCTGCCCGACCGTCCGCGAGGACGTCGCGTTCGGACCGCGGAACTTCGGCATGTCCGATGTGGACGACCGGGTCATGGCGGCGTTGCGGGCGGTGGGGATGGAGCCGGTCGCCGACCGCTCACCGCTGCACCTGTCCGGCGGTCAGCGCCGCCGCGTCGCACTCGCCTCCGTGCTCGCGTGCGATCCCGAGGTCCTCGTGCTGGACGAGCCGTCCGCGAACCTCGAACCGGTCGCCCGCCGCGAGCTCGCCGAACTGCTCCTCGGTCTGGGCCGGACGATGCTGGTGGTCACGCACGACCTGCCGTTCGCCCTGCAGATCTGCCCGCGCAGCGTGCTGGTCGACGGCGGCGTGGTCGTCGCGGACGGTCCGACCGGGGAGATCCTCGCCGACGCCGACCTGCTCGCCCGGCACCGCCTGGAACTGCCCTACGGCTTCCGCCTCGACTGAAGGCCGCTGACCACGATCCCCAGCAGCACATCGGGGTTCGCGCCCTCGTGCAGGCTGCGCAGCATCCCCTTCATCAACGCCACCAGGTCCTTCGTGGTCACGTCCGGCCGCACCGCGCCGGCCTCCTGAGCTCGCTGCAGCAGGCCGCCCAGCGCCGCGTGCAGCCGGTCGCGCAGCTCCGACGGCACCTCGATCGCGTCCGACAGGTCGCGCTTGGCCGCCGCCTCGTCCGCCATCCGCCCGAGGAACGCGGCCAGTGCCTCGCCCGGATCGCCGGTGGGAGCGGAGGCCGACTCGATCATCGCGGACACGCGCGCGTCCGTGACGGCCTGGAACAGCGCCTGCTTGGTCGGGAAGTGCCGGTAGACCGTGCCGGGGCCCACACCGGCATGCGCGGCGATCTCGTCCAGCGGCACCTCGATGCCCTTGACCGCGAACAGCTCCCGTGCCGCTGCCAGCACCTTCTCGCGATTTCGCGCGGCATCGGCCCTCATCGTTGCCAACCGGGGCGTGCGTTCCGTATCGTCATAACCGGGGTCACCGTTCCGATTCTAGAGTTGTGGGGGCAAGGTCATGACGCGTACACCGGCGGAGATCGTCGAGCACGTCCGCAGGCAGGTCTCGGGGGAGCAGAGCCACGACTCGTTCGCGGACCTGTTCGCCGAGGACGGGGTGATGGCGTACCGGTTCCCGGCGCCGTTCCAGCAGGAGGAGATCAAGGGGCGCGAGGAGATCCGCGCCTACTTCGACCAGATGAGGGGAGCACGGGTCCGCGAGAAGATCGAGATCCAGCACGTCGAGGCGATCACCCGGCTCACCGACGACCCGGACGTGGTCGTCGCGGAGATCACCCACCGCGGGTGGTCGACGGTGAAGCAGGACCACTACACCTTCACCGCCATCGCGATCATCCACCTGCGCGACGGGGAGATCACGCGCTACGACGACTACATGAACCCGTTGCTACTGACCGAGCTGCTGGGCGTCTGACGCGCGGTTGCGGCGTTCGGCCAGCACCGCGGCCAGGTACGGGTAGGGGTGGACGTGCTCGGTGCGCGGCGACCGGACGGCGGTGCCCACGTCGTCCGCGAGCCGCGTCCCGAGCTCGGTCCGCGCCTGCTCGCTCAGCTCGTGGTAGCGGCCGAGGTACTGCCGCGCCGCGAGCACCAGCTCCTCCGGCAGCTGCGACAGGTCGAGCCCGCGAGCCCAGTCCGCCAGCACCGCCGGCATCTCCACCGGCGCCACCACCTGCCCCGGCGCCCGCGTGTGCACCACGACGGTGCCCGCGAGGTAGTCGCCGACCCGCTTGCCCTGCGCGGAGAACAGCGACACGAACAACGCCACGGCGCCACCCAGCCCGAGCGCCCAGAAGTCGACGAAGAACCCGCCGAGCGCGCGCACCAGGGCGTGGCGGAACCGGATCGCGCCACCGTCGTCACGCACCACCCGCAGACCCATCACGAGCTTGCCCAGCGACCGGCCGCGGCTCAGCGACTCGACCGCGGCCGGGTAACCGACCAGCACGGCGATCGTCAGCGACAGCGCCAGCGCCGACTGCAGCGCCCCGTCGAAGTCGACCGGTGACAGCAGGAACACGCCGAGCAGCAACAGGAACTGCACGAGCACGTCGAACGCGAACGCGACCGCCCTGCTGGCCAGCCGCGCCACGCGCAGGTCAAGAACTACCGCTTCACCGGTGACGAGGTCCCCCACGCCGATAGTGTGACCCATCGTGGATCTGGACGTGTTCATCGAGCGCCACCGCGCGTCGTGGCAGCGGCTCGACCAGCTGCTCCAGCGGTCGGGACGGCGGCTCACCGGCCCGGAGGCCGACGAGCTGATCGAGCTCTACCAACGGGTCACGACGCACCTGTCGACCGTGCGCAGCCAGATGCCGGACGTCGCGACCGTGGAACGCCTGTCCGCACTCGTCGCCCGTGCGCGCGCTGTCGTCACGGGCACGCACACGCCCGCATGGCGCGTCTTCACCCGGTTCTTCACGCACCGGTTCCCCGCGGCGGTCTACCTCGGCCGGCGCTGGTGGGTGACGGCCGGAGTGGTGTTCTACCTGCTGACCGGTCTCATGGCGGCGTGGATCGCGGGCAACCCGGACGTGCAGGCGACCATCGCCGCACCGGACGAGCTGCGCGAGATGACCAGGGCCGGCGGCGGCTACGAGGCCTACTACTCCAGCGACCCGGCCGGGTCGTTCGCGGCGAAGGTGTGGACGAACAACGCCTGGGTCGCCGCCGCCTGCCTGCTGCTGGGCGTGCTGTTCGCGCTCCCGCCGATCTACCTGCTCTTCACCAACGCCCTGAACCTCGCCGTGGGCGTCGGCCTCATGTTCGGCGCCGGCCGCGGCGACGTGTTCCTCGGGCTGCTCGCCCCGCACGGCCTGCTGGAGCTGACGGCGGTGTTCGTCGCGGCCGGCATCGGCATGCGGCTGGGCTGGCAGGTGATCGACCCCGGCCCGCGCACCCGTGCCGCCGCACTGGCCGCCGAGGGCCGCTCGGTGGTGGCCGTGGCGCTCGGGCTGGTCGTGGTGCTGCTCGTGTCCGGTGTGCTGGAGGGGTTCGTGACGCCGTCGGGGTGGCCGACGTGGGCGCGGGTCGGCATCGGCGTGGCCGCCGAGGTGCTGTTCCTGCTGTACGTCTTCGTCGTCGGACGGCGGGCGGCGCGGCAGGGCGAGACCGGTGACGTGGCCGCGAGCGAACGCGACGACGTCGTGCCGGTCTCGGTCTAGGCCGCGGAACTGCGTGAGCCGGTTGAAGCAGCGCTCGACCACGTTGCGGAGTTCGTCGAGGCCGGGGTCGAAGGCCGGTGGCCTTGATCCGACGCCTGCGTAACGCGGTCCGGGTGTTCGTAGGCCTTGTCGGCGATGACCCGTCCGGCCCGCACCCGCTGCCCCGTCGGCATCGATGTCGTGGATGTCGTGGATGTCAATCCTCCGCGGGAGCGTCCGAGGCATTCGCCGTCGATGGCGAGGGCTTCGATCCAGTCCGCGCAGGCCCCTTCCTCCGGGCGCCGCCCGTTCAGAGCTTCCCGGCGGCCTTCAGCGACAGGTAGCGGTCCGCGAGCGCGCGCGGCAGGTCGTCCGGCACCGCGTCGACGACCTCGACACCGTGCCGTGCGAGCAAAGCGGTGAGGCGGCGGCGTTCGGCCAGCGTGCGTTCCGCGGCGGCGGCGGAGTACACCGCCTCCAGGTCACCGCGTCCGGCGGCCATCGCGTGCACGGCCGGGTCGGACACCGACGCGATCAGCAGGCGGTGCCGTGCGGTCAGCGCGGGCAGCAGCGGCAGCAGGCCGTGCTCGATCGACGGTTCCAGCGACGTCAGCAGCACGACCAACGACCGCCGCGCGGCGCGCCGCAGCACCTCCGCGACCATGCCGCGCGCGTCGAACTCGACCAGCTCGGCCTCCAGCGGCGCCATGGCGTCGACCAGCAACGGCACCGTCGCGCGCGGCACCGAGGCCCGCACCTTCCCGCTGTGGGCCAGGAAACCGACCTGGTCGCGGGCCTTGATCGCCAGCGCCGACAACAGCAACGCCGCGTCCATGGACGTGTCCAGCCGCGGCAGGCCGCCCAGCGAGCCGTCGACCCGTGCCGCGGCGGTGCGGGCGGTGTCGAGCACGATCAGCACCTGCCGGTCGCGTTCCGGCCGCCACGTGCGCACCACGACGTCCGTCGAACGAGCCGACGCGCGCCAGTCGATCGAGCGCACGTCGTCGCCGATCACGTAGGTCCGCAGCGAGTCGAACTCCGTGCCGGCACCGCGGATCAGCGAGGCCCGGCGGCCGTCGAGCTCCCGCAGGCGTTCCAGCAACGGCGGCAGGTGGCGGCGGCTGTGGAAGGGCGGCAGCGCGCGCACCGTCCACGGCACCTCGTGCGACCCCTGCCGGGCCGCGATCCCCAACGGCCCCACGGACCGCACGGTCACCCGGTCCGCGGCCCGGTCACCCCGCCGCACCGGCCGCAGCTCGAACGTCAGCGTCCGCGACCCGCCGGCGGGCACGTCCACGGCCACCCGGTCGGCCACCACACCGGCCGAGGGCGCCCACGCGTCCCGGAGAACACCGCGCAACCGGCGGCCGGGGTTGTGCACGGTCAGCCGCACCGAGCACGGCTCGCCCGTGCGCACCGACACCGCTCCCGCGCGCGTGAACGTCAGCCGCCGGACACCGGCGGCCAGCGCGAGGTCGACCGCCACGCACAGCACCAGCACGCCGAGCATGACCAGAACCCCTTGCCACGACGGCAAGAGCAGTCCGACGACGAGCACCCCGATGAGCGCGAGCAGCGCCGCGCGGCCCGTGAGCGCCACGTCAGCGCGGCACCTGGACGGAACCGAGCACGCCGTCCAGCACGCCGTCCGCCGTCACGCCTTCGAGCTCGACCTCCGGGCGCAGCTCCAGCCGGTGCCGCAACGCAGGGCGGGCCAGCGCCTTCACGTCGTCGGGCGTCACGTAGTCGCGGCCGGACAGCCACGCCCACGCTCGTGCGGCCGCGAGCAGAGCCGTCGCGCCACGCGGGGAGACACCCAGCCGCACGGCGGGGGACTGGCGGGTCGCCCGGCACACGTCCACGACGTACGCGATGACCTCGGGTGCCACGGTCAACGCGCGCACGGCCGCCGAACCGGCCTCCAGGTGCGCCGCCCCGGCCACCGGCGACAGGTGCGTGAGGTCGCGCGGGTCGAACCCGGACGCGTGCCGGGTCAGCACGTCGATCTCCTGCTCCCGTTCCGGCACCGGCATGGTGACCTTGAGCAGGAACCGGTCCAGCTGCGCCTCGGGCAACGGGTAGGTGCCCTCGTACTCCACCGGGTTCTGCGTGGCCACGACGATGAACGGCGAGGGCAGCGGCCGGGTCCTGCCGTCGGCGGACACCTGCCGTTCCTCCATCGCCTCCAGCAGCGCCGACTGCGTCTTGGGCGGCGTGCGGTTGATCTCGTCTGCCAGCAGCAGGTTCGTGAAGACCGGGCCCTCGCGGAACGAGAACGCGGCGTTGTGCGAGTCGTAGACCAGCGACCCGGTCAGGTCGCCGGGCATCAGGTCCGGCGTGAACTGCACCCGCGTCGTCCCCAGGTCCAGCGCCTTCGCCAGCGCGCGCACCAGCAGCGTCTTCGCCACGCCGGGCACGCCTTCGAGCAGCACGTGCCCCTTGCACAGCAACGCGAGGATCAACGACGTCACCGCGGCGTCGTTGCCCACCACGGCCTTGCCGATCTCCGTGCGCAACGCCACCAGCGCCGTGCGTGCTTCCTCGGTGGTGACCACTGCCGTCATGCCTTGCGCACCTCGTTCTCCAGAGCGTCCAGCTCGTCGGCCAGCGCGACCAGCCCCCGGTCGTCCACCTGGCCCGTGTCGTAGAGCAGCGTTCGCACCTCGGATGCCGAACGCCTCGTCCTGCGGGCGATCTCCTCCGACGGGTCGTCGCCCGGTGGCAGGCCCAGCAGCGGTGCCAGCCGGTCGCGGGCCGCCTGCCGCAGGACCGCCGCCGCATGACCCGCCGCGTGCGCCGAGCGGTACAGCCGCGCCCTGCCCTCGACCGTCTCGGCGGCGCGCACCACGACCGGAAGCTGTTCCGGCACCACCCGGCCGAGCCTGCGGGCTCGCCACAGCGCGACCAGCACGGCCGCGACGCCCAGCTGCAGCGCACCGAACAGCCACCCGGCCGGGACGAGGTCGACCGGCGCCTTCTGCCGCGAGCGGTCCGCGGCGGTCGGCAGGTACCAGACCAGCCGCTCGTGCTGGCCCAGCAACGCCAGCGCGAGCGCGGCGTTGCCCTCCTCGTCGAGGTCGTCGTTGGTGAAGACGCCGCCGAACCCGATGGTGGTCACGGTTCCCGTGCGCACCAGCGTGGAGTCGTAGCAGCTCTGCTCGCCGGTGTAGGTGAGGCCGCCGGTCTTGGCCGCACCGGCCTTCTCCGCGAGCGGGCAGCTGGGCTGCCGGGTCCGCACCTCGACCCGGCCCAGGTCGCCGGGCGGTGCGACGAGCACCGTGGCCGCGGCGGTCCGGCTCAGCCCGGCCAGCCGGTCGGGGTCGATGAGGTTCGAGTGCGTGACGAACAGCGTCGCACCATCCACTCTGGACACATCGTCGGTGAGCTCGACGCTCACCCCGTTCTGGCGCAACAGCTCCGCGACGGCGTGACCGCCTTCCGGGCGGAACGAACGGGGGTCGAGCGCGCCGCCCTCGCCGCTGCCGCGCAGCAGCGTGATCACGATCGCCGCCGCGAGGATGACCGCGCCGATCACCAGCGGCCCCTTGGCCGCGGCCCAGATCCGCCCGGTGCCGGGGGAGACCGCCGTCATCCGCGCACCCGGTCGTCCACGGCGACCAGCTGCCGGTAGCCCTGTGCCGTGGCGGTCCGGCCGCCGTACCAGACGTCGTCGAACTGCACCGCCGCGCCGCGCAGGTCGCCGGCCAGCACCGGGAGTGCCCGGCCCGCTTCGAGGGCGACCTCGTCCACGGTGCGGCCGGCCCGTGCGTCGAGCACGCCGCGTTGTTCCAGTTCCCGCACTATGGCGCGGAACCGTTCGCGCACGGCCTCGGCCAGGTCGCCGGCGGCCGCGGCGCGGTCGGCGGCGGCGCGGTGCCCGTCGGCGGTCAGGACGGTGTCACCGAACACCTCGGCGCCCGAGCGCAGGGTGCGCACAGCGCGCCCGGTGCGCAGCCGGACCACGACCACGACGAGCACCACCACCGCCACGATGATCGCGACGGCGGTGGTGCCGCTCATGCCACCGGATCCGGCGAACAGCTCGCCGAGCCGTTCGAGCACCCAGCGCAGGGCGCGTTCGAGCGGGTTCGGGTCGTCGGAGACGTACGCCGGGTTGCTCAGCTCCCGGGCCGCCGCCTCACGCGCCTCGTCGCGGCCGAGATCGACGGGTACGTCAGAGACCGCCATGTCCCGCGGCCCGCTGGAGTTCGATGTCCATGCCCTCCGCGCGCATCCGCCGGTCGACGTAGACCAGCACCGTCACCGCGGCGGTGAACGGCAGCGTGATCGTCGAGGCGATGATCGCGCCGATGGTGGACAGGACCAGCGAACCGGTGCTCAGCGCGGCCGTGGGGTCGCTGGAGAAGCCGGTCGTGGCCGCACCCAGCAGGCCGAACGGGATGCCGATGATCCAGTTGATGATCGCGCTGATCACCGAGGCGAGCAGCAGGATGCCGAACGTCCGCCACCACGCGCCCCGCACGAGGGTGCGTGACCGGCCAAACGCGGTGCGCACGCCACAACGCTCCAGCACCAACGCCGGCGTGACGAGACCGAACAGCACCGACAGCCAGATGCCGGGGACGATGCACAAGATCACGCCGACGGTGACGACCAGGCCGAAGAGCAACGTCGCGCCCAGCAACGGCAGCAGCCGGGGCTTGAACTCCTCCCAGGCCTCGCCGAACGTGACCGGCTGGCCCAGCACCGCGCGGCCGACGACGACGGTGACGAAACCGGACAGGAAGACCGTGCCGAGCAGGATCAGCAGCGCGCTCAGCAGGGTGCCGGTGAAGAAGCCGGTCAGCCCGCTCGTGAGCCGGTCGACCGCCTCCTCCTGCGTGACGGTGTTCGGGTCGATCGCCGCCACCGACGTGAGGTCGTCCAGGAACGGCAGCTGCACCAGCAGACCCAGGACCTGCGTGACCGCGGCGACCACGGCGGCCGCACCGATGATCAGCTTCGGGTGCCTGCGCATGGTGCCGACGGCACCGTCGACGATCTCGCCGACCGTGAGCGGCCGCAGCGGGATCACACCGGGCTTGATCGTCGGCTGACCTCCCGGCGGCGGCGGCGCGTAGTAACCCGGCGGAGGCTGCTGCGGTTGCTGCTGGTGGGGCTGGTCTGGTGAAGACCAGCCTGGCGTGTCGGTCATCGCGGCTTACCCCCGGTCGTGGTGTTGGCGGAATCCTGCCAGACGCGCGCCTGCGGTTCAGGTCAACCGCAGTTGTGCGCTGATCACGAATTGGCAGAGGTCGTCAGCAGTTCCGCGCGGGCGCGATGAGGACTCATCGCACGCATGCCCGCACCGACACAACGACGCACCACCACCGGTTGTTGACGCATGAGCCGCAACCCGCGCCGCAGCAGCACGGGCACCGGTTTGCGCGACTCGGCCACGTCCCTGGCGAACCGCCGCGCGAACGTCACCGGCGCGCTCGGCGCGAGCACGATCGCGTCCCTGAGCACCCCGGCCTCCGCCGCACCGGCCACCAGCAGGTCCGCGAACAGTCCTTCCGCGACGAACGCGGGCGCGGCACCCAGCTCGATCGTCTGCCAGCCGACCCGGCGGTCCTCGCCGATCGAGTAGACGGGTGCCTCGACCCGGCCGGTGTTCGACAGCTCGACCACGGCCTTCAGCGCGGCCTCGGCGTTCCACGACCCGGCGGCGTCCCAGTCGGCCCTGCCGTGGTCGTCGCGGGGCAGCAGCGGGTCGTCACCGTCGCGGTAGAAGTCGTCGAGGCGCAGCACCGGCCAGCCGAGGTGGGCGGCCAGGGTCGACTTGCCGGAGCCGGACGGGCCGGCCAGCAGGACGGCTCTGGGAGCGGGCACTGGGATGGGCACGAGGGACGATCCTCGCACACCGCGTTAGGCTCGAACGCATGAGCGAAGGTCTGTTCGACGAGGGCCTGTTCGGCGCAACCGACGAGGAGAAGGCCGAGCGCATCGCGGCCAACGCCCCGCTGGCCGTGCGGATGCGCCCGGCCTCGCTCGACGAGGTCGTCGGCCAGGACCACCTGCTCGGCCCCGGCGCCCCGCTGCGCCGCCTGGTCGAGGGCGCCACGCCCGCGTCGGTGATGCTGTACGGCCCGCCCGGCACCGGCAAGACGACGCTGGCCACGCTGGTGTCGAAGGCGACCGGGCGCCGGTTCGTGGCGCTGTCGGCGTTGTCCGCGGGCGTGAAGGAGGTCAGGGCGGTCATCGACGAGGCCCGGCGTCGGCTGGTCCGCTCCCGCGAGTCGACGGTGCTGTTCATCGACGAGGTGCACCGGTTCTCCAAGACCCAGCAGGACGCCCTGCTCGGCGCCGTCGAGGACCGGATCGTGCTCCTGGTCGCGGCCACGACCGAGAACCCGTTCTTCTCCGTCGTCTCGCCGTTGCTGTCGCGCTCGCTCGTGCTGCAGCTCAGGTCGCTGACCGACGAGCACGTGCGCACGGTCGTGCAGCGCGCGGTGTCGGACGAACGCGGCCTGGGCGGGTCGGTCGTCGTGGAACCCGACGCCCTCGACCACCTGGTCCGGCTCGCCGGCGGTGACGCCCGCCGCTCGCTGACCGCGCTGGAGGCCGCGGCGGACTCGGCGCTGGCGTCCAACGACGGCGTGATCACGCTGCCGCTGCTGGAGTCCACTGTGGACAAGGCGGCGGTGCGCTACGACCGCGACGGCGACCAGCACTACGACGTGACGTCGGCGTTCATCAAGTCGATCCGCGGCTCGGACGTCGACGCGGCGCTGCACTACCTGGCCCGCATGATCGAGGCCGGCGAGGACCCGCGCTTCATCGCACGCCGGCTGGTGATCCACGCCAGCGAGGACGTCGGCATGGCCGACCCGACCGCACTGCAGACGTGCGTCGCCGCCGCCCAGGCCGTGCAGCTCATCGGCCTGCCCGAGTGCGCGCTCAACCTCGCCCAGGCCACCATCCACCTCGCGACGGCGCCGAAGTCGAACGCCGTCACCACCGCGATCTACGCCGCCATCGAGGACGTCCGCAAGGGCGCCACCGGTGCCGTGCCGGCCCACCTGCGCGACGGCCACTACGCGGGCGCGGCGAAGCTCGGCAACGCCCAGGGCTACCGCTACCCGCACGACGTCGCCGAGGGCGTGCTGACGCAGCAGTACCCGCCGGACGATCTGGTGGGCCGCGACTACTACACCCCGACCGCCCGCGGCGCCGAACGTGCCGTCGCCGACCGCCTGCCCAAGCTGCGCCGGGTCATCAGGGGTGAGTGAGGAGTACGGGAAAACCGCTGACCGCCAACGGGAAACGGCGGTAGCGTCGGGCGCATGACGATCACGGACGACTTCCTGTCCGCCGCCCGCCTGGCGCTGGCGCTGATGCGGGCACCCCAGGTCACCGACAGCTGGGACAAGCCGAGCGCGCTGCCGGAGTTCGGCGTCAGCGGCCTCGCCGGCCACATCGCCTACCAGGTCCTCCCGCTGCCCGACATGATCGCCGCCGAGCCCGAGGACGTGCCGACCGTCTCGCTGATGGAGCACTACGCGCGCGCCGGCTGGACCGAGCTCGACGTCGACTCCGAGTTCCACACCCGCATCCGCGCCGGCGGCGAGAACATCGCGTCCGGCGGCCCCGCCGACCTGTGCGACCGCGTCGAGCAGACCGTCGACGCCCTCGCCGGCACGCTCGCCACGGCCGGCAACCGCCCCGTCCGGATGCCGCACTGGGGCCCGTGGGCGGTGTCGCTGGACGAGTACCTGCTCAGCCGCGTCATGGAACTGGTCGTGCACTCCGACGACCTGGCCGTGAGCGTCGGCGTGGACACCCCGCAGTTCCCGCGCCACGTGCACGAGACCGTCATCGACCTGTTGTCGAGCATGGCACTCAACCGCCACGACGGCATCGACATCGTGCGCGCGTTCAGCCGCAAGGAACGCGCGCCGAAGGACATCACCGCGTTCTGACGACGGCGTTCCGGTCAGCGCTTGCAGACCATCAGCAACGCGACCTTGTCCGGCAGCATGACCTCGTCGGCGACCACGAACCCGCCGGCCTCGAACGACCTGATGGCCCGCGTGTTGCGCACGTCGGGCTCCACCACGATCCGCGTGCAGTGCGGATCCGCCTCGAACAACGCATCGGTGAGGTGGGGGAGCAGCCCGCGCACCAGCCCGCGGTCGGTCATCGCGAGCTCCCCCACCGCCAGCCGCAACCCGATGTCGTGCGGCCGCGCCCGATAACACACCGCGACCACGTCCCGCGCCGCCCGGTACACCTCCGCGTAGATCACCGGCCGCCCGTGCCACCCGACCAGCACCGGCCGCACGTCGTCCCCGCCGAGCTGGGCGGCCAGCTCCTCCTCCCAGCGCGGCAACGTCCACGCCTTGCGCGAGAACGCCGCCACGTGCGGAGCCTGGTTCCACCGGTGCACCAGGTGCAGGTCGTACCCGTCCGCCCGCACGGCCCGCGCCTCCCACGGCGCCCCGAGCTCCGGCACCGGCGGCGGCCCCGCCGTGGCCTGCCTCCGGTACGAGTCGAGATGAGACACCGGCTTCACAGGGCCTCCAGCGGCGATCGACTCGGTTGGCCTTACGTCATGCGCGCAGGGGTCACTGTGTCACGCCCTGTGTGACCGGTATTTCACAGGCAGTGACCACGCGTAGTCAATGCGGAACCGGAACTTCGTTTGGGTCAGTTAGATCACGTCCCCACGCTGCACCCGCACCCGCCGCCCTTGCCCTGCCGCGCCCACCCGGCTCACTCCGCCTCCACGCCCGCGCCCCACCCCCGCCCGCCTGCGAAGATCAACTGCAGGTGCCGCCCAATCAGGTGTCGGACCCACCCGGTAATCTCCTCCGCAACCAAGCCAAACGCCGGTCACCAGGAGGATCCGTGTCGCCAGGGCAGATCGCAGCGCTGGTCGCCGCCGGTGCGTTCGTGCTGCTCGTGCTCGTGCTGGCGATCGTGGCGGTCAAGGCAGCGCGGTTCTTCGACGAGGCCACGGTCGCGATGCGCAAGGCGCACGAGAACACCGACCCGTTGTTCACCGAGGCCAACACGACGTTGACGCACGTGAACACCCAGCTCGAGCGGGTCGACGGGATCACGGCGAACGCCCGCGCGGTCACCGGCAACGTCTCGGCGCTGACCAGCCTGTTCACCGCCACGCTGGGCGGGCCGCTGGTCAAGGCGGCCGCGCTGTCCTACGGCGTGAGCAAGGCCGTGAAGGCCCGCCGCAAGGCCGCCGAGCAGCCGAACAAGCACTCCAAGCGCCGTGCGAAGCGGGGTGTGCGATGAGCCGCATCTTCTGGTTCGGGCTGGGTGCCGCCGCCGGGCTGTTCGTCGCGCGCAAGGCCGCCGAGGTCACAAAGCAGGCGACTCCGGCCGGTATCGGCGCTAACGTGGGTGAAGGCCTGCGCGAGCTCGCCGGCGCGATCGGTTCCTTCGGGGCCGAGGTGCGCGCGGGCATGGCCGAACGGGAACAGGAGTTGCACGAGACCGTGGAGCGTCAGACGGGATTCACGCCGGGGCGTCGAGCGCCCAGGGCGAACGGCAAGCACTAGTCGTTCGCCTCACACGCGTGCCCTGACAACTCCCAGCAACACACCTGAGGAACCTCCCGTGCAGACCCACGAGATCATCAAGCGTTTCCGCGAGCACTTCGAGAACGCCGGGCACAAGTACATCCCCAGCGCCTCGCTGCTGCTCGACGACCCCAACCTGCTGTTCGTCAACGCCGGCATGGTGCCGTTCAAGCCGTACTTCCTCGGCGAGGCCCCGCCGCCCGCCCCGCGGATGACGAGCATCCAGAAGTGCGTGCGCACCCCCGACATCGACGAGGTCGGCAAGACCACCCGCCACCTCACGTTCTTCCAGATGGCCGGCAACTTCTCGCTCGGCGACTACTTCAAGGAAGACGCCATCCGGCTGGCCTGGGAGCTGATCACCAAGTCGCAGGACGAGGGCGGCTACGGCTTCGACCCCGAGCGCATCTGGGTGACGGTCTACCTGGACGACGACGAGGCCATCGAGCTGTGGCAGAAGGTCGCCGGCATGCCGCTGGAGCGCATCCAGCGCCGCGGCGTCGAGGACAACTTCTGGTCGATGGGCGTGCCCGGCCCGTGCGGCCCGTGCTCGGAGATCTACTACGACCGCGGCCCGGAGTACGGCAAGGAGGGCGGGCCGGTCGTCGACGAGGACAGGTACCTGGAGATCTGGAACCTCGTCTTCATGCAGAACGTCCGCGGCGAGGGTGGTGCCAAGAAGGACTACCCGGTCCTCGGTGAGCTGCCGTCGAAGAACATCGACACCGGCATGGGCGTCGAGCGTGTCGCCTACCTGCTGCAGGGCGTCGACAACGTCTACGAGACCGACCTCGTGCGTGCCGTCATCACCAAGGCCGAGGAGCTGTCCGGCCGCAAGTACGGCGCCAGCGAGGTCGACGACGTGCGGTTCCGCGTCATCGCCGACCACGCCCGCAGCGGTGTGCTGCTCGTGGGCGACGGCGTCACGCCCGGCAACGAGGCCCGCGGCTACGTGCTGCGCCGGCTGCTGCGCCGCATCGTCCGCAGCAGCCGCCTGCTGGGCATTAACGAGCCGGTGCTGCGGCAGTTCGCCGAGGTCGTCCGCGACTCGATGGGCGAGGCCTACCCCGAGCTGGTCAGCGGGTTCGCCCGCATCCAGCAGGTGCTCAAGGCCGAGGAGGACACCTTCCTCCGCACGCTGGACGCCGGTTCACGCATCTTCGAGAACGCCGCCAACGAGGTGAAGTCCGACGGCCGCGCCACGCTGCCCGGCGACAAGGCCTTCCAGCTGCACGACACCTACGGCTTCCCGATCGACCTCACGCTGGAGATGGCCTCCGAGGCCGGCCTGAGCGTGGACGAGGACGGGTTCCGCAAGCTGATGGCCGAGCAGCGCGCCCGCGCCAAGGCCGACGCCGCCGGCAAGAAGACCGGCCACGGCGACCAGTCGGTGTACCGCGAGCTGCTGGAGCAGGGCCCGACCGAGTTCACCGGCTACACCGAGCTCGCCTCTGAGGCCACGCTGCGCGGCATCGTGCTCAACGGCCAGCGGATCAAGTCCGCCAAGGAGGGCGACATCGTCGAGGTCGTCCTCGACCGCACGCCGCTCTACGCCGAGTCCGGTGGCCAGGAGTCCGACGCCGGCACGATCGTCACGGGCAACGCCGAGCTCGAGGTGCTCGACGTGCAGAAGGTCGCCCGCAAGCTGTGGGTACACCAGGTGCGCGTCGTGAACGGCGAGGTCAGCGAGGGCGAGCACGTCGAGGCCCGCGTCGACCCGGAGTGGCGCGTCGGTGCTCGCCAGGGCCACTCGGGCACGCACGTCGTGCACGCCGCCCTGCGCCAGGTGCTCGGCCCGTCGGCCCTGCAGAGCGGTTCGTACAACAAGCCCGGCTACCTGCGCCTCGACTTCGCCTGGACCGGTGGCCTGTCCGCCGAGGCCCGCAGCGAGATCGAGGAGGTCTCGAACCTCGCCGTGCGCAAGGACCTGCCGGTCGCCGTCGTCTACACGGACATGGCCGGTGCCCAGGACATGGGTGCCGTCGCCCTGTTCGGCGAGACCTACGACGAGACCGTGCGCGTCGTCGAGATCGGCGGCCCGTGGTCGCGCGAGCTCTGCGGTGGCACGCACGTCGAGCACTCGTCGCAGATCGGCCCGATCACCCTGCTCGGTGAGTCCTCGGTCGGCTCCGGCGTGCGCCGCCTGGAGGCCTACGTCGGCATCGAGGCCATGCGGTTCCTCGCCAAGGAACGCGCCATCGTGCAGAACCTCGCCGACATGCTGAAGGTCGGCTCCGACGGCCTGCCCGAGCGGATCGAGTCCCTGGTCGAGCGGCTGAAGTCGGCCGAGAAGGAGCTCGAGAAGGTCCGTGCCGCCCAGCTGCTCGGCAACGCCGGCTCGCTGGCCGACAAGGCCCTCGACGTGCGCGGCCTGTCGCTGGTGGCCCTCGGCCTGGAGGGCGTGTCGGGCAACGACCTGCGCACGCTCGGTGGCGAGGTCCGCAACCGGCTGGGCAACCGGCCCGGTGTGGTGGCCCTGTTCTCGGTCGACGGCGACAAGGTGAGCTTCGTGGTCGCCACGACCGCCGCCGCCCGCGACCTGGGGCTGGCCGCCGGCAAGCTCGTCCCGGTGTTCGGCCCGGCCATCGCCGCCCGCGGTGGCGGCAAGCCGGACCTGGCCCAGGGGGGCGGCACGAACCCGGCCGGCGTCCAGGAGGCCATCACGGCCCTCACCGGCGAACTGGACAAGGTGCTTGAACAGCGCTGACGCCGTGCCGCCCGACTCGGCGGGCGTCGACGACCCGGGCCTCGGACGGAGGCTCGGCGTCGACGTCGGATCGGTCAGGGTGGGAGTCTCGCTCAGCGATCCGGGTGCCTTCCTGGCGACTCCGCTGGTTACCCTGCAGCGTGACGAGAAGCGCGGCTCGGACCTCACCGAGCTCGTACGTCTCGTGGCCGAGCATGACGTGGTCGAGGTCGTGGTCGGTCTGCCCAGGACGCTGGCCGGTCGGCACGGCCCCGCGGCCGAGGCGGCGACCGCGTACGCTGCCGCCCTGGCCGCACGCGTGGCGCCGGTGCCGGTGCGGCTCAGTGACGAACGGCTGACGACGGTCGTGGTGAGCCGGGTGCTGGCGCAGCGCGGTGTGAAGGGCAAGAAGCAGCGTGCCGTGGTCGACCAGGCTGCCGCGGTCGAGATCCTGCAGTCTTGGCTGGACGCACGGGCACGAGTGGTGGCCGCCCGAAAGGATGAGGCGTGAGCGACGATCTCGGGTTGTTCGATCGCGACGTCGATGAGCGACGTGCCGCGAAGAAGGACAGCAACGCGGCCCACAAGGCGAAGAAGCGCAAGAAGACCGTGCTGTGGCTGGTCGTCGCGCTGATCCTCGCCGTGGGCATGGGCGGGGCCTACTACGGGTACCGCGAGCTGCGGGGCATCGGCTCGTTCGAGGACTACCCCGGCAGCGGCGAGGCCGACGCCATCGTCGAGGTGAAGGACGGCGACGTCGTCAGCGTCATGGCGACCACCCTGTACGAGAACGGCGTCATCGCGTCACCGCGCGCCTTCATCGAGGCCAGCAAGACCGACGCCCGCGTGACGTCGATCCAGCCCGGCTTCTACCTGATGAAGACGAAGATGTCCGGCGCCACCGCGGTCGCGAAGATGATCGACCCGAAGACCCGCGTGCCGGCCGTGCAGATCGTCGGCGGCGTGAAGCTCGCGGACATCAAGGTCGGCGACAAGATCGTCAAGGGTGTCTTCGCCCAGCTCGCCGACGCGAGCTGCACGGAGAAGGACGGCGTGAAGAAGTGCCTCACGCCCGAGGAGATCCGCCAGGCCGCCGAGACGACCGATCCCGTCGCGCTGGGTGTGCCCGACTGGGCACTGGCCGACGTGAAGCGCGCCGAACCCCAGTTCCGCCTGGAAGGCCTCATCATGCGGGGCGTCTACCAGGTCAAGCCCGGTTCCTCCGCGGTCGAGCTGATCCGCAGCGTCGTCGTCGCCTCGGCCCAGAAGCTGCAGGGCATCGGCATCCCCAGCGGCACGCTGAACACCGGCTTCCGTCCCTACGAGGTGCTCGTCATGGCCTCGTTGATCGAGAAGGAGGCCATCGTGGAGGACTTCACGAAGGTCTCGCAGGTGATCTACAACCGCCTGAAGCAGTCGATGCCGCTGCAGTTCGACTCCACGATCAACTACAAGCTCAACCAGCCGCACATCCGCACCTCGGACGAGAACCGCGCCGCGGCGGGCCCGTACAACACCTACCTGGTGGAGGGGCTGCCGCCGACCCCGATCGGCTCCCCGAGCGTCGAGGCCGTCCAGGCCGCGATCAAGCCGGCGGGCGGCGACATCCTGTTCTTCGTGAAGTGCGACAAGAACGGCACCTCCTGCTTCTCCGTCACCTACGACGAGCACAAGGTGAAGGACGAGAAGGCCCGTCGAGAGGGCGTCTACTAGTGCGCAGGGCCGCGGTGATCGGCTCGCCGATCACCCACTCGCTGTCCCCGGTCCTGCACAACGCCGCGTACACGCACCTGGGCCTCGACCTGGAGTACGGCCGCGTCGAGTGCGACGAGGCCGGTGTGCCCGCGCTGGTCTCGTCGCTGGGACCGGAGTGGGTGGGCCTGTCCTGCACGATGCCGACCAAACGCGCCGCGCTGGCCTTCGCGTCCACGGTGACCGACCGCGCGGTGGCGGTGGGCGCCGCGAACACGCTGGTGCGCACCGAGTCCGGCTGGCACGCCGACTGCACCGACGTGGACGGCGTGGTGGGTGCGTTGCGGGAGAAGGGTTTCTCCGGCGGCGCACGTGGTGTCGTGCTCGGGGCGGGCGGCACGGCGACGGCGGCGCTGGCAGGTCTGGCCGAACTGGGCGTGCGGTCGGTCTCCCTGGTGGTGCGCGATCCCGCACGCGCGGCCGAGGCCCTCGCGTGCGCCGGCCGGGTCGGTGTCCGCGCCGACGTGCTGCGGCTGTCCGAAGTGGACCTGGGCGAGCTGGCGGCGGCCTCCGACGTGCTGGTGTCGACGGTGCCGGCCGAGGCGACCGCGGCGTTGGCGGCACAGCTGGCACGGGCACCGCACGTGCTGGACGTGATCTACCACCCGTGGCCGACGCCGGTCGCGGTGGCCGTCGAACGGGCCGGAACCGTGCTGGCGACCGGCCTGGACATGTTGCTGCACCAGGCTTTCGGTCAGGTGGAGCAGTTCACCGGCCGACCGGCACCGCAGGACGTGATGCGCACGGCCCTGGCCGCCGAGCTCGCCGCTCGCGCGTGACGGTGGCCGGCGTGGAGTCCCCCGGTTCGTGGCGGAGGACGTCGAGGGCCACGACCTGATCGGCGCACCGCTCGGGGCGCTACGGCCGATCCGGCTCGACGGGCACCCGCACTAGGGTCCGTCCTCAAAGCTGGTTGCTCTGACGTGCTTTGATCTTGTGCCGTGGTGCGCAGGCATGAGCTGACTGATGAGCAGTGGCGTGTGGTCGAGCCGTTGTTGCCGGTCTCGGGTGCGAGGGGTCGTCCTCGGGTGGATGACCGGCGTGTGATCAACGGGATGTTGTTCAAGGCCAAGACCGGGGTGTCGTGGCGTGACCTGCCGGAGCGTTATGGGCCGTGGAAGACGGTCTACAACCGGTTCTGGCGCTGGTCACGCGGCACCCTGGCCACGCTGGTGTCGAAGGTGCGGGTGATCGCGGAGGCGATCGACGAGCTGGACCGGGAGGTCTCGGTCGACTCCAGCATCGTGCGCGCCCACCAGCACGCCGCCGGTGCCCGCCGCCGCACGCTTGCGTACACAGGGGGCGAGCGGGTTGTCCGGCGGGCAGACCGAACCAGATGATCATGCTATCGGCCGGTCCCGAGGCGGTCCGTCCACCAAGATCCATCTGGCCTGCGACGGACACGCCCGCCCGCTGACGACGGTGCTGACCGGCGGCAACATCAACGACTGCACCATGTTCGACACTGTGCTGGCGGGTGTGTGGTTTGCGCCGGCCCGACCGGTCGGCTCGCGACGCGGCCGGGCGGGCGGGCGGCCGGCCACCGGCTTTCGATTCGATGATCTACAAGCGCCGCAACGTCGTCGAACGCTGCTTCAACCGGCTCAAGCAGTTCCGCGCGATCGCCACCCGCTACGACAAGACCGCCCTGTCCTACCTGTCCTACCAAGCCATGATCGACCTGGCCACCCCCACCCCTCTGGCTTTGAGGACAGGCACTAGGGGCAGTCGACGCCGCTGGGCAGCCCGTTCACCGCCGCGCCGTTCGCGAGCGCCGTGCAGAACAGCTGGTACGACGCCAGCTTCGACAGCGGCAGCATGTCGGTGGGCAGCAGGATCAGGTTCGACACGGTCAGCACCGGCGTTGACGTCCTCGGCACCTCGGTCCGCAGCCCGAGCCGCTTCTCCTCGTCGGTCAGCCCCTCGATCAACGTGGTGATCGCGGTGGTGTTGTCCACGCTCCCGGTGTGCGACCGCGTGCGCCGCACCAGCGTCGTGCCGTCGGCCGATCCGAAGTAGACCGTCACCTCGTGCACGGACACCGTCGGCGCGGCGGAACCGGGCAGGATCGGCGTCGGCCGCACACCGCAGGCACCGGCCAGCATCACCACGGCAAGCGCAGCGTGAAGACCGCGCCACCGGACGGGGCGTTGGCGGCCTCGATCGTGCCGCCGTGCAGGCGCGCGTTCTCCCATGCGATCGCCAATCCCAGTCCGCTGCCCTCGGAGCGCGAGCGGGCCGTGTCTGCCTTGTAGAAACGGTCGAAGATGTGGGGGAGTGCCTCGTCGGGGATGCCCGGCCCGCTGTCGGCCACCTCGATCACGCCGGGCCGCACGGACACCGTCACCGGTGCGCCGCCGTGCTTCAGCGCGTTGCCGACGAGGTTGGCGACGATCACGTCGAGGCGGCGGCGGTCGACCCTGCCCGTGATCCCGGCGGGCAGCGAGGTCTGCACGGCGGTGGTCCAGCCGCGCGCGGCCAGGCTGTCGCGGACCGCGGTGCCGATGTCCCACTCGTCGAGCTCCAGCACGTTGCGGCCCTCGTCGAAGCGCGAGATCTCCATCAGGTCGTTGACCAGCCGGGTGAGCTTGCGGGTCTCCTCGGACACCAGCCGGGCCGCCAGCGCGGTGTCCTCCGGCAGCGACGCGGCGTCCTCGTCCAGCACGGCCGTCACGGCGTTCATGGCGGTCAACGGTGTGCGCAGCTCGTGCGACACGTCCGCCACGAACCGCCGGGACGCCGCCTGCGCCGCCTCCAGCTGTTCGGCGGCCTGGTTGAAGGTGCGTGCGAGCTCGGTCAGCTCGTCGGACCCGCGTTCCTCGACCCGCGTGTCCAGCCGGCCGTCGCCCAGCGCCCGTGCCGCCGCCCCGAGCCGCCGCACGGGCCGCAGGACGCCCTGAGCGGTCAGCAGGGCCAGCCCGAGCGCCAGCGGCAGCACCAGGCCCACACCGAGCCACGCGGCCTTCGCGAAGCTGTCGATGGCACGCGCCGGGCCGCCCAGCGAGGTGTACGCCCACACCTCGACACCGGTCGGCTCCCCGGACGGTTGCAGCAACGGGATCCCGACGACGACGTACGGCTCGGCGCGGTCCGTGCGCCGTTGCCACTGCACGGTCTTGCTGGTCCTCAGCGCCTCCCGCAGCTCGGCGGACACGAACCCGAGGTCAGGCCCCGACCGCGACCGCATCCCCTCGTACACCACCACGGACGAGCTGCGCAGGTACGTCGCCATGTCGTCGAGGTCCTGCTGCGCCGGCGGCACGGTCACCCGCGGCGTGTAGTCGCGGACCTCCTCGACCAGCGGGTTCATGAACCCGTCCTGCGCGTCGGCGAGCAGCAGGTTGCGGGCGTTGGCGTACGACAGCCCGGCGGCCGCGACCGCACCGAGCAGCGTCAGCAGGGCGAACGCGGCCATCAGGCGCGGTTTCAGGCCGCGGGGGAACCTCACGCGCACGACCTCAGCGGGGGCCGAAGCGGTAGCCGAAGCCGCGGACCGTGTGGATGTAGGTGGGCTCGGAGGGCACGTCCTCGATCTTGGCCCTGACCCGCTGCACGCACGCGTCGACGAGCCGGGAGTCGCCGAGGTAGTCGTGCTCCCAGACCGCTTCGAGGATCTGCTGGCGGGTCAGCACCCGGCCGGGCGTGCGCGACAGCTCCAGCAGCAGCTTCAGCTCGGTGGGCGTCAGCGCGACCTTCGCGTCGTCCTTGCGCACCTCCAACCCTGCCCGATCGATCACCAGCGAACCGTGCCGTTCGGCGCTGGCCGGCTCGGAGACGGTGCGCCGCAGCACGGCGCGGATGCGTGCCTCCAGCACCCGCGGCTCGACCGGTTTCACCACGTAGTCGTCCGCGCCCGCCTCCAGGCCCGCGACCACGTCGAAGTCGTCGCCGCGCGCGGTCAGCATGATGATCGGGATCTCCGCCTGCACCCGCATCCGGCGGCACGTCTCGAAGCCGTCGATGCCCGGCAGCATGATGTCGAGGACCACGATGTCGGGGCGGGTCTCGCGGAGCCGCTCGACGCCTTCCTCGCCCGTTCCCGCCGCCCGCACGTCGTGTCCCTGGCGGCGCAGCGCCAGTCCGAGCCCTTCACGCACCGCGGGGTCGTCCTCGACCAGCAAGACCATCGCCACGGGAGCCATTATCTGCGGGTCACGGGATCCGCGCCGCTTCTGTAGCGCAACCATGACATTGCGCGGACCTTCCCATCGCGCGGCCTGCGCAGCATCGAAGCCATGGCCGGAAGCTTGCTGGGATTCCTCTTCACGTACTTCGCGCTCGTCTGGACGTCCTTCGGGCAGAAGGCGGAGAACGCGGCGTTGCCGGAACTGTCGCTGCAACGGTCGTGGGCGTCCGACGTGGACGTGGTGATCGTCGTGGCCGCCGTGCTGGTGGTGCTCATCGCCCGCAGGAAGGCGTTCCCGCCGTTGCTCGTGCTGGGCGGGTCGGTGCTGCTGGCGCAGCTGCTGAAGCTCTACGTGCTGACCAGGCCGCCGCTCGACGACGACGCGGTGCTGGTGCACAACAGCTTCCCGAGTGGACACACGACGGCTGCAGTGGCGGCCGTGGTCGCGGTCGTGGTGGCGGTGCCCAAGCGGTTCGCGCTGCTCGTGGCGGTGCCGGGAGCGCTGGGCGCGGGTGCGGTGGCCGCGGAGACGGTGTCGCTGGGCTGGCACCGGTTCAGCGACACGCTCGGCGCGGCGTTGCTGGTCACGACCCTGGGGTTCCTGGTGCTGCGCAGGTGGACCGCGGGACTGCTCGTGCCGCCCGCCGTGGCACTGGGCGGGGTGTGGTGGATGGTCACGTACCCGGCGGCCACGCCCTCGACGCTCTCGGCCGTGGTCACCGCGCTCGTGGTGCTGCACTTCGGGTGGACCGCGAGCGGCCTGCCGGTCCTGCCGGCAGGCCGCCCGCGACCCGATCGTCCCGACTCGGTCGACGCGGCCGACTCAGTCGTCGTGATCGGTGGCGATCAGCTCCGCGATGGCGTCGAGAGCAGCGTCCGCTCCGTCGCCATCGGCGCTGAGCACCACCTCGTCACCGTGCATGGCGCCGAGGGTCATGAGTCCCAGCACACTCGACGCCTCCACGGCTTCGCCGCCGTCCTTGCGGATGGTGACCGCCACCGGCTGGTCGGCGGCGGCCTTCGCCAGCAGAGCGGCCGGTCGGGCGTGCAGTCCGACCTTGCTGGCCACGGTGACCCGTCGCTCGGCCATGATGGTTCCTCCCGGTAGAGCTGGTTGTCCTGGTTACTGCTCGCGCTGGGCGCGCTTCTCGCGCACCGCCGTGCTCTCCCGCGCCGCGGCGTTCTCGCGTGCCGCCGCGTTCTCGCGCACCGCGGTGTCGCCGCTGCCGCCGACGATGCTCTCGTCGGCCTCCGGCGACTCGTCATCATCGCGTCCCGGCGTCTTCAGGTTCCACTTGGTGATGACCCACCGGAACAGGAAGTAGTAGATCGCCGCGTACACGAGACCGATCGGGATGATCAGCAACGGCCTCGTCGCGATGTTGAAGTTGAGCAGGTAGTCGATCGCACCGGCGGAGAAGCCGAAGCCGTCCTTGACACCCAGCGCGTTGGTGATCGCGAGCGAGGTTCCCGTGAGGACCGCGTGGATGATGTACAGCGGCCAGGCGACGAACATGAACGCGAACTCGAGCGGCTCGGTGACACCCGTGATGAACGAGGTGAGGGCCGCGGAGCCCATGATGCCGGCGATGATCTTCTTCTGCGACGGCCGGGCGGTGTGGATGATCGCCAGCGCCGCGGCGGGGAGCGCGAACATGAAGATCGGGAAGAAGCCGGACATGAACGTGCCCGCGGTCGGGTCACCGGCGAAGAACCGCTGGATGTCACCGGTCTTGGTGGCGTCACCCACCTTGTACTCGCCGAAGACCTGCCACACGAACGTGTTCGGGATGTGGTGCAGGCCCAGCGGGATCAGCAGGCGGTTGACCGTGCCGTAGATGCCGGCACCGACGATCGTGCTGCCGGAGACGAACTCGCCGATGGCGAGCAGACCCTTGTTGAACCACGGGTAGATGAGGCCCATGACGACCGCGACCGGGATCATGACGCCCGCGACGATGATCGGCACGAACCGGCGGCCACCGAAGAACGCGAGGTACGGGGGCAGTTTGATGCGGTGGTACTTCTGCCACAGCACTGCGGAGATCAGACCGACCACGATGCCGGTCAGCACCGAGTAGTTGATCTGCTGCTGCTTGGCGGGGTCTGCCGCGACCTCCAGCACCAATGGCGACATCGCCTTGAAGACGGCCTGGGTGACCACGAAGCCGACGACGGCGGCGAGCGCGGTCGAACCGTCACCACGACGGGCGAACCCGATGGCGACACCCACCGCGAACAGCAGCGGCAGGTTGGCGAACAGGGCGTCGCCCGCGTTGCCGATGACGGCGGCGACCTGGTTCCAGCCCAGACCCTCCTTGCCGAGCAGGTCGGGCTGGCCGAGACGCAGGAGAAGTGCGGCGGCGGGCAGCGAGGCGATCGGCAGCATGAGGCTGCGACCGAACCGTTGCACACCCGCCAGGCCCTTGATCCCGCGACCGCCGGTCGCCTCTGGGGCGCTGGCGCTCATGTGGTACCTCCCTTGGCGGAGTTCGGTCCGGAACCCGGGACGGTCCGGTCCAGTTGCATGGTCACCTGGTAGAGATCGCCCCGGTACCAGGACGTCACGTCTTCGGTCGGCCGGCCCTGCGAGCTGGCGACCCTGCGGAACACGAGCAGCGGGCTGCCCTTGCGGACCTCGAGCGCCTTCGCGGTCTCCCCGTCGGCGGTCTCGGCCCACACGGTCTGCCGCGCGTGGTCGAGCTGGACCCCGTAGCGCGCCGCAATGATCTCGTAGAGCGACCCGGACAGGTCGCACCGGTCGAGCTCGGGCAGCACGTGCGGGCTGTACCAGCCGCGTTCGAGCGCCAGCGGCGCCCCGTCGGCCCTGCGGAGCCGGACGACGCGGTAAGCGGTCTCGTCGGCGTCGAGCCCGAGCGCCGCCTCACCACCGGGAACGCCCTCACCGCAGCTGATGACCTCGGTGCTCGGCTCCAGCCCGCGCGTGACCATGTCCGAGGTGAACGAGGTCAGGTGCAGCTGCAGGTCGTAGCGCCGCTGAGCGGTGAACGTGCCCCGCCCCTTGGCCCGTGTGAGCAGGCCTTCAGCGACCAGTTGGCCCACTGCGGCCCGCACGGTGATGCGGGAGACGCCGTACCGCTCGGCGAGGTCGCGCTCGGACGGGATGGGCGAGCCCGGCGCGAGGTCGTGCTCGGCGAGGCGGCGCAGGATCTCGCGCAGCTGTGCGTGCTTGGGCTTGGGCCCGTCCACGATCTCGTGCACCCGCTCACCTCCTCGCTAGTGGTACTTTCCGGTCTAGACCAGTTGGTGCGGGAGAATGCTCCGCGCACAGAGTTGGTGTCAACCGCTGTTACGGGAACGAGAGGTACGAACGTGGCTGACAACAGGCCGGAAGCGATCCTTGCCGCACTGGGCGGAGCCGACAACATCATCGAGATCGAGCCCTGCATCACCCGTCTCCGCTGCGAGGTCAAGGACGGCGCCCTCGTCGACGAGGCGGCTCTGAAGGCCACCGGCGCCCACGGCGTGATCAAGTCCGGTGACGTCGTGCAGGTCATCGTCGGCCCCGAGGCGGACACCATCGCGTCGGACATCGAGGACCTCCTGTGAGCGTCCGCGTCGGCAGCCCCGTCGCCGGTCGCGTGGTCGCGCTCTCCGCCGTCCCGGACCCCGTCTTCTCGCAGGCGATGGTCGGCCCCGGCGTGGCCGTCGAGCCGGTCCGCGGTGTCGCGGACGTCGTGTCCCCCCTCGACGGGACCGTCGTGACGCTGCACCCGCACGCGTTCGTCGTCGCCGGTGCGGACGGTGCCGCGGTGCTGGTGCACCTCGGGATCGACACCGTCAAGCGCAAGGGTGAGGGCTTCGAGCTGCACGTCGTCAAGGGCGAGCAGGTGCGGGCCGGCCAGCGGATCGTGACGTGGAACCCGGCGGAGGTCGAGGCCGCCGGGTTCGCGCCGATCTGCCCGGTCATCGCCCTGGACGCGACGGCGGAGTCGCTGGGCGACCCGGCGGTGGACGTCGACGTGGTGGAGAACGACACGCTGTTCGACTGGTCCCGCTGAGCGCGCGCCCCGCCGGCCGGCGGGGCGGTTCGGTCCAACGCCACCACACCGTCCGGTGTGGTGGCGTTGGACTTTCCGGCGCTCGTCCCGCGTCCCGGACAGGTCTGCGTGAATGGACCGTTCACGACAGGTCCGGATTTGGTGCCGGGCCGGGTGGCCGTCACCGTGGACGCATGACCACGTTCCTGCTCGCACTCGCCCTCGGGGCGTTGTGGACGGTCGCGGACCTCTGCGACGCGCCGCCCTCGTCGTACGTGCTGGCGGCGTTCGGCGTCGTGCTCGCGGCGGTCGACCTGCGGTGCCAGCGGCTACCGGACGCGCTCACCCTGCCGCTCGCGGTGACGTTGCTGGCCCTGCAGTTCCACAGGCTGGGAGCAGCGGTGCTCACGGCGGCGGTCTTCGGTGGCGCTCATCTCGCGATCCGGCGGTGGCGACCGGCCGCGATGGGCGGCGGTGACGTCAAGCTCGCCTTCGGGCTCGGCGCGGTGCTGCCGGTCTCGGCGCTCTTACCTGCGGCGACGCTGTCCGGTCTGGTCACGCTCGGCGTCGCGGCCGTGCGCGGGGCGCGGCGGGTGCCGCACGGACCGGGGTTGCTGGCTGCCACCTGGGCCTTGACGACGCTGTGAAAGGATTGTGAACGTGCTGCGCTGGATCACCGCTGGAGAGTCACACGGCCCCGCCCTCGTCGCTGTGCTGGAGGGCATGCCCGCCGGCGTGGAGGTGACCACCGAGGACCTCGTCGCCCAGCTGGGGCGGCGCAGGCTCGGGTTCGGTCGCTCGCCGCGGATGGGGTTCGAGCAGGACGAGGTCGAGATCCTCGGCGGCGTGCGCCACGGGAAGACCCAGGGCGGGCCGATCGCCGTCACCATCGGCAACACCGAGTGGCCGAAGTGGCAGACGGTCATGTCGCCCGACCCGGTCGATCCGAGCCTGTTGAAGCCGACCGGCCGCAACGAGGCGCTGACCCGGCCGCGGCCGGGGCACGCCGACCTGCCCGGCATGCAGAAGTTCGGGTTCGACGAGGCCAGGCCCGTTCTCGAACGCGCGTCGGCGCGGGAGACGGCGGCGCGCACGGCGCTGGGCACCGTGGCGCGGCAGTTCCTGCAGCAGCTGCTGGGCGTGCAGGTCCTCAGCCACGTCGTGTCGATCGGCAAGGCGGAGACGCCCGAGGACGCGGCGCTGCCGACGCCGGACGACCTGACCGCGATCGACGAGTCGCCGACGCGGTGCTTCGACCCGCGCGGCACCGAGGCGATGGTGGCCGAGGTCGAGGCCGTGAAGGAGGCCGGTGACACCGTCGGCGGTGTCATCGAGGTGCTCGTCTACGGGCTGCCGCCGGGTCTCGGGTCGCACGTGCACTGGGACCGGCGCCTCGACGCCCGGCTGGCCGCCGCGCTGATGGGCGTGCAGGCGATGAAGGGCGTGGAGATCGGCGACGGGTTCACCTCGGCCAAGCGCTGGGGGTCGCAGGCGCACGACGAGATCGACCGCGGCAGCGGCCCGGTCGGCGTCACGCGCCGGTCGAACCGCGCGGGCGGCCTCGAAGGCGGCATCACCAACGGCGAGGTCCTGCGTGCGCGCGTGGCGATGAAGCCCATCTCGACCGTCCCGCGCGCACTGTCCACCGTGGACGTCCGCACCGGTGAGGCCGCGGTCGCGATCCACCAGCGGTCGGACGTGTGCGCCGTGCCGCGCGCCGGCGTCGTGCTGGAGTCCGTGGTGGCGCTGGTGCTCGCGGAGGCCGCGCTGGAGAAGTTCGGCGGCGACTCACTGGACGAGACCCGCCGCAACGCGCACGCCTACCTCAAGGCGCTGGAAGCCCGCTGGGAGGGCCTGTGAGCCCGAAGTTCGTCGTGGTCGGGCCGCCCGGAGCGGGCAAGACCACGATCAGCGAGCTGCTGGCCGCCCGGCTCGGGCTGCCGTTCCGCGACGTCGACGCCGACATCGTGGCGCTGGCCGGCAAGCCGATCTCGGACATCTTCACCGACGACGGCGAACCCGTCTTCCGCGCGCTGGAAGAGGAAGCAGTCGCCAAGGCACTGGTCGAACACGAGGGCGTGCTGGCACTGGGCGGGGGAGCGGTGCTGTCCGCCACGACCCGCGAGCGCCTGCGCGACCACACCGTCGTGTTCCTGAACGTGGGCATGGCCGAGGGGGTGCGCCGCACCGGGCTGTCGTCCGCGCGGCCGCTGCTGTCGGGCGTGAACCCGCGCGCGACGTTCAAGGCGCTGCTCGACGCGCGCCTGCCGCTGTACCGCGAGGTCGCGACGATCGAGGTGGCCACCGACGCCCTCGGACCGGAGCAGGTGGCCGACGCGGTGATCAAGGGAGTTGGGGAATGACCGAGCCGCTGACCGTCGAGGTCAACGCCGAGAAGCCGTACCTCGTGGTGATCGGCCGCGGTCTGCTGGGCGAGATCGTCGCGCACCTCGAAGGCACCGCCAAGGTCGCGATCGTGCACCAGCCGACCCTGGCCGCCACGGCCGAGGTGCTGGTCGACGAGCTGAAGGCCACGGGCATCGACGCGCACCGCGTCGAGGTGCCCGACGCCGAGGACGGCAAGGACCTCGCCGTCGCCGGCTTCTGCTGGGACGTGCTCGGCAAGATCGGCCTGTCCCGCTCCGACGTCGTCGTCGGCCTCGGCGGCGGCGCGGTGACCGACCTGGCCGGTTTCGTCGCCTCCACCTGGATGCGCGGCGTGCGCCTGGTGAACATCCCGACCACCCTGCTGGGCATGGTCGACGCCGCGGTCGGCGGCAAGACCGGCATCAACACCGACGCCGGCAAGAACCTCGTGGGCACGTTCTACGAGCCCGAGGTGATCTTCGTCGACCTCGCGACGCTGGAGACGTTGCCGCGCAACGAGCTCATCGCCGGCATGGCGGAGATCGTGAAGGGCGGCTTCATCGCCGACCCGGTCATCCTCGACCTCATCGAGGCCGACCCGCAGGCCGCCCTGGACCCCACCGGCGACGTGCTCGCCGAGCTCATCCGCCGCAAGATCCAGATCAAGGCCGACGTCGTCTCCGCCGACCTGCGCGAGTCCTCCCTGCGCGAGATCCTGAACTACGGCCACACCCTCGGCCACGCCATCGAACGCCGCGAGCGCTACCGCTGGCGCCACGGCGCCGCGATCAGCGTCGGCCTCGTCTTCGCCGCCGAACTGGCCCGCCTCGCCGGCCGCCTGGACGACGCGACCGCCGACCGCCACAAGGCCGTCCTGCAGTCCCTCGGCCTGCCGACCACCTACGACCCCGACGCCCTCCCGCAGCTCATGGAGGGCATGAAGGTCGACAAGAAGAACAAGGCCGGCGTCCTGCGCTTCGTGGTCCTCGACGGCCTGGCCAAACCCGGCCGCCTCGAAGGCCCCGACCCAGCCCTGATCGCCGCCGCCTACTCCGCCGTCGCCGCGGAGCCCCAGCCCAGGTCCGGCGGAACGGTGCTGCTGTGAAGGTCCTCGTCCTCAACGGCCCCAACCTCAACCGCCTCGGCACCCGCGAGCCGCTCATCTACGGCAGCACCACCCACGCCGACCTCGTGGACCTGTGCGTGACCGAGGGCCGCGACCTCGGCCTGGAGGTCGAGGTCCGCCAGACCAACCACGAGGGCGAGATGGTCGACTGGCTGCACGAGGCCGCCGACGCCTCCACCCCGGTCGTCCTGAACGGCGCCGCCTGGACCCACTACTCCATCGCCCTGCGCGACGCCTGCTCCCAGCTCACCGCGCCCCTGGTCGAGGTGCACATCTCGAACATCCATCAGCGCGAGGAGTTCCGGCACCACAGCGTGGTCTCGGCGGTGGCGAACGGCGTCATCGCCGGCCTCGGCGTCGACGGCTACCTGCTGGCCCTGCGCTGGCTGTCGCTCAAACAGCCGAAATAGCGCTCACTTGTGCCGGATGTCGAGCAGCCGCGCGCTGTCTCCCGTACGGACCAGAGTTGCCACATAGGGTCCGTCCTGCGTGTACAAGGGTGCAGAGGCACTGGTACTTCTGCGGAGGCGCAAGCTCGCTGAGTAGTTGGCGGTCAAGCGGACGATGCCGAACGTCGAGTCTTCTTCGATGCGCCAGTTCGTCACGGGATCAGAGTTGAGCCGCCATGTGGCGCCGGTGATTGATGGCGTGGAGGCGGTGCGCGGGCAGCCGGCAGGCATGGGAGCTGATGCGCTGCCGACACACGAGGTGAAGCCGGCTCGGACCGCGTCCACGACGTCGCGCTCGGGCAGTTGGAACCGGCGTTTCGAGATAGTCCCGGTGGACGGGGTGACCCGTGGCCGGTAGATGTCGTCCACACGTGAGGCCGACCCTTGCCAATGCAGTTCAGTCTGGAAGTGGAACGGCTTGGTCTCAGCGCCAGGGCCGATGGCACTGTCATAGGTGAGAGTCATGACCGCGGTACCGCGTGCGAAGAACTTGTCCTTGTGCCACACCACGTGCATGCCGTCAGCGGGATCGCCGACAAGTTCCCAGCGCACGTTGTGCGCGGCGGCGACCGATCCGCTCTGAGGGCAGTTCGCGGGGGAGAGCACCACTTCGGCCGCGCATTGCCGCAGCTTGTCAGCCACCAGCGCCGCGACGGTGCTATCGCCCACGCCTGCGGGTTGGGAGCCTTCTTCGTCGGGGAACGCGACGTCCCGCACGTTCCCCGTGCTCGTGTCGCATGAGTAGAGAAGGCCGGCGATCACCAGCAGAACCAGTAGGAGGCCTCCACCGGACGCCTTCTGCGCATCGGTTATAGCTTCACGCTGTGGCGGAGCGTTGTTACCGGTAGGCGTCGCATGAGTGGTGAGGTTGACCGTGCCGATGTTGTTCGTCTGCAGCACCACACCATGGCCATTGCCCGAGACTTCGTTGCGAGTGATATCGCGTGGCATGACCGAATGCTATGGGTAGACCACCCGATCGGCGGTACTCAAAATTGGTCAATTCGTTGACATGGGAAGGACCACCCGTGCTTCACCACGTCGAGCTCTGGGTCCCCGACCTCGCCCGCGCCGAAGCCACCTTCGGCTGGCTCTTCCCCGCCCTCGGCTGGACCGAGCACCAACGCTGGCCAGCAGGCGTGAGCTGGAAACTCGACCGCACCTACGTCGTGGTCGAGCAGTCCCCGGCCCTCACCGGTCCACACGATCGGATGAAAGCCGGCCTCAACCACCTGGCCCTGCACGCGGGGGCGCGAGAAACCGTCGACCGCCTCACCGCAGAGGCCCAGCGCAACGGCTGGCACCTGATGTTCCAGGACAAGCACCCACATGCGGGCGGCGAAGACCACTACGCCGCGTTCCTCGAAAACGAGGACGGCTTCGAGGTCGAGCTAGTCGCTGACTGACGACTTCCGCGCCAGCAGGCCGCCGAGCAGCATCCCGAGCCCGGCCGGCGCCAGGATCAGCAACGCCGTGAACGCCGCCCCGCCTGTCAGCGCGACCCACAGCGCCTCCTGCCCGGTCTGGTCGACCAGCAGCGCCGAGCCGATCACGCCCAGCGCCCCGGCGAACGGACCGGCGACCAGGGCGGCGATGAACCACTGCATGCCGCGCGAGGGCAGGTCGCGCAGCGTGTCGACCGCGCCCCACAGCACGGCGGCGGCCACCAGGAGGCCCAGCGCGATCGGGCCGACCGAGGTCGCCTCGGGGCTGCGGACCGCGACGGCGGCGACGCCGGTCTGCACGGCTCCGTGCAGGAGCCCCATCCACAACGCACGGGCGAACCAAGGACGCATGCGGACAGCTTAGAACTGGCCGTACGCTGCGAGGCATGTCGTCGTACGCCGCACGCCGAACCGCACTGCGCCGGGAGCTCCAGGCCACGGACCTGGACGCGCTCCTCGTGACGAACCTGCTCAACGTCCGCTACCTGACGGGGTTCACCGGGTCGAACGCCGCCGTCCTGGTCGACGCGAGCGGTGACGACAAGACGGTGTTCTGCACCGATGGGCGTTATCTGACCCAGTCGGCCAGGCAGGTGCCGGACCTGGAGCGGTCGATCGACCGGCCGTGCGACCTCGCGCTGGCCAAGCGGGCGAAGGGCAGGCTCGGGTTCGAGAGCCACCACGTCACGGTCGACGGGCTGGACGCGCTGGGCCGGGCGGCCGAGAAGGCGGAGCTCGTCAGGGCCGGTGGCCTGGTGGAGAAGCTGCGGCTGGTCAAGGACGACGCCGAGGTCGAGGCGCTGCGGATGGCGTGCGCGGCGGCGGACCGGGCGCTGGCGGCGTTGATCGGGCACGGCGGGCTGCGGGCCGGGCGCACCGAACGCGAGGTCGCGCGGGAGCTGGAGAGTCGCATGCTCGACCACGGCGCGGAGGGGCCGTCGTTCTCGTCGATCGTGGCGTTCGGCGCGAACTCGGCGGTGCCGCACCACTCGCCGACGGACGCCACGCTGCACGCGGGCGACTTCATCAAGCTCGACTTCGGCGCGCTCGTCGACGGCTACCACTCGGACATGACCCGCACGCTCGTGCTCGGCAAGCCCGCGGACTGGCAGTGCGACCTGTACGACCTGGTCGCGCGCTCGCAGGCAGCCGGGCGCGGTGCGCTCAAGCCCGGTGTGAAGGTGAGCGAGGTCGACCACGCGTCGCGCGAGGTGATCGAGAAGGCCGGGCACGGGGAGGAGTTCCTGCACGGCCTCGGTCACGGCGTCGGCCTGGAGATCCACGAGGCACCGGCGTTGTCGAAGGTGGGTGCCGGTACACTTTCGGCCGGTATGGCGGTCACCGTCGAGCCTGGCGTCTACTTGTCAGGGAGGGGCGGGGTCCGCATCGAGGACACCCTCGTGGTCCGTGAGAGCGGCCCGGAGCTCCTCACCCTGACCACGAAGGAACTCGTGGTCGTCTGACACCCAGTCCAACACAGGAGAAATCCCACCGTGGCCACCACGAACGACCTGAAGAACGGCCTGGTGCTGAACCTCGACGGCCAGCTCTGGACCGTCACCGCGTTCCAGCACGTCAAGCCCGGCAAGGGTGGCGCCTTCGTGCGCACGACCCTCAAGCACGTGCTGACCGGGAAGGTCGTCGACAAGACCTTCAACGCGGGCACGAAGGTCGACACGGCCACCGTCGACAAGCGCGGCATGACCTACCTGTACAAGGAGGGCACCGACTTCATCTTCATGGACGGTGACACCTACGACCAGATCCCGGTTCCGGCGGAGACGGTGGGCGACGCCGCCAACTTCCTGCTGGAGAACCAGGAGGCGGTCGTGGCCGTCCACGAGGGCGTGCCCCTGTTCATCGAGCTCCCGACCTCGGTCGAGCTCGTCATCGAGCACACCGACCCGGGCCTGCAGGGCGACCGCTCCACCGGCGGCACCAAGCCCGCCCGCCTGGAGACCGGCGCCGAGATCCAGGTCCCGCTCTTCGTCACGACCGGTGAGAAGATCAAGGTCGACACCCGCGACGGCCGTTACCTCGGCCGCATCAGCGACAAGTAAGCCTGATGGGTGCTCGCAGCAAGGCCCGCAAGCGCGCGGTCGACTTCCTCTACGAAGCCGACCTGCTGGGCACCGACCCGGTGACGCTGCTGGCCGAACGCGTCGGCTCGCCGGACGTCCCCCCGGTGAACGACTACACGGTGACGCTCGTCGAGGGCGTCGCCGCCCACCGCGCCCGCATCGACGACCTGATCTCGGAGCACGCCGAGGGCTGGACGTTGCAGCGCATGCCCGCCGTCGACCGCGCGGTGCTGCGGATCGGCCTGTACGAGCTGCTGTGGGCGGCCGACGTGCCGGACGCGGTAGCGATTGACGAGGCCGTGGAGCTGGCCAAGGGTCTGTCCACCGACGACTCGCCGCGGTTCGTGAACGGAGTGCTCGGCCGGATCGCGGTCATCGCGGACCGGCTGCGCGCGGTTCTCTAGCGGTGTGCCGCGCGACGGTGCCGTGACTCATCCGGCAGCGTCCCACGGCACGCCACATGTTCGGCGCACGGCCGCTCGCCCCGCATTCGGGAGCGGGCGGCCGTTCAGCGCACGGCCTCGGTGAGCGCGGCCAGGACGGCGGCGACGCCGGGCGGGTCGGGCGGGTCGCCGTAGGTGACGGCGTGGAGCTGCCGCCGGAAACCGGGGATCTCGCTGGCGTGCACCCCCTCGCGGTGGTGTGCCTGGAGCGCGAGGCCCGGTTGCAACGCGACACCGGCGCCCGCGGCGACGAGCGCCTGCACGACCACGATGTCGTCGCTGTGCGAGGTGATCCTGGGCGTGAAGCCCGCGCGCCGGCAGACGGCCACCAGCTCCTCCTGGCACGCGGCGCAGCCGCCGATCCAGGCGGAGTCGCGGTGGTTCGCGAGGCGGTCGTCCGGTGTGCGGCTGAGCAGGTGGACGGGGTCGTCACCGAGGTGGACCACGCGCAGGTCGTCGTGGTCCACCGGGTCGTCGGGGTGGCGGAAGATCAGGGCGATCTCGACCTCACCGCGCCGCAGCAGCCGCACCGCCTCGACCGGGTGCTGCTCGGTCAGGCCGAGCTCGAGTCCGGGGTGCGCCAGCGCCAGTGCGGCGGCGGCCCGGGGCACGAGCGTGCTCAGCGTGGACGCGTTCGCCGCCAGCCGCACCCGTCCCGACCGCAACCCGGCCTGGGCGGCCAGTTCCGCGGCCGCCGCGTCGACCCGGCCCACGATCTCGGCGGCGCGACCGGCCAGCAGCTGCCCCTCCGGCGTCAACCGGATCCCGCGGCCGACGCGGTGCACGAGCTTGACGCCCGTCGCCGCCTCCAGCCGCGCCAGGTGGTGGCTCACCGACGGCTGCGAGTAGTGCAGCTGCTTCGCGGCTTCGGTCACCGAACCGTACCGGGCCACCGCGGCCAGGACCTTGAGGTGCACCAGGCTGAGCACCCATCAACGTTATCAATGAATTCGCGCCGGTTCTGGCATTGGACGTCATGCGTCAGCGGCGCCATGCTCTTCCGCATGACCAAGGTGACCTGCGACCTCTCCATCTCCCTCGACGGCTTCGCGGCCGGGCACAACCAGACCGAGGAACGCCCGTTCGGCGATGACGGCGGTGACGGCTGGGGCAGCACGTTGCACGCCTGGTACGACGACCCCGCCGAGCAGCGCCTGCAGCTCGACCGGCTCGCGCAGACCGGGGCGTTCATCATGGGCCGCAACATGTTCGGCCCGGTCCGGGGTGAGTGGGACCGGCCGTGGAACGGCTGGTGGGGCGAGGAGCCGCCCTACCACGCACCGGTGTTCGTCCTCACCCACCACCCGCGCGACCCGCAGCCGATGCAGGGTGGCACGACCTTCCACTTCGTCACCGACGGCATCGAGGCGGCCCTCGACCGCGCCCGTGACGCCGCCGGTGACCGCAACATCTCCATCCACGGCGGTGCGACGACCGTCAACCAGTACCTCGCCGCCGGCCTGGTCGACGAGCTGCGCCTGCGGATCGTGCCGGTCACCCTCGGCGCCGGCACCCGGCTGTTCGACGGCGTCCCCGGTCTCACGCTGGAGCAGGTCGAGTCACGCCCCGCCGCCACGTTCACGCACCTGACCTACCGCGTGGTGCGGCCGTGAAGGTGGGGTCCGCAGACCGCTAGCCGCGCGCCCACCCGCGGCGCTCGCCCTCGTCGATCAGGTGCCGTCCGGCGTCCCACAGCGCCGCCGACGCCTCGCCGATGACCGCCTTGCGGGCGCGCACGTCGGCCGCGGTGACGCCGGGCGTGCGCCAGGTGCCGCCCTTGGCCATCCAGTTGAGCAGCAGGGGTTGGAGCCGGTCCATGGCCTTCGCGAACCGGGCCTCCGGCGTGGCGCGCGCCTCGAACTCGTCCCACAACGCCCGCAGCTCGCCCGCCGTGTCGGTGGGCAGCAGGCCGAACAACCGGTCGGCGGCGGCCTCCTCGCGGTCCTGCTGGCCGGTGCCCATCTCGGTGTCGTAGAGCGGGGTGTCGCCCGCGTAGATCTCGACGAGGTCGTGCACGACCACGAGCTTGATCGTGTGGCCGACGTCAACGGGCTCGTCGGCGTACTCGGCGAGGACCAGGACCATGAGCGCGAGGTGCCAGGAGTGCTCGGCGTCGTTCTCCCTGCGGTCGGCCGCGGCGAGCGGGGACTGGCGCAGGACCGTCTTCAGCTTGTCGACCTCGATCAGGAACGTGAGGTGGTCGCGCAGCCGGGCGTCCAGGCCGTCCGGCAGCGGCGTGCGGTCGGTGAGCAGGTGTGTGTCAGCGGATGTCACCCCGCCAGGATGTCACCGGGCCAGAACATCACCGGCTTGGGCGGCCGCCAGGAACTGCGCCCACGTGCGGGTCCCGCGGTCGCCGTCCAGGGTGAGGTTGTGCCCGTCCCGGTACGCCTTCCCCACCTTGCCCGGCAGCCGCACGGGCACGATGGGCCGCCGCTTGCCCGCACTGGTCAGGTAGTCGCGCACCAGCTGCTTGAGCTCGTACTCGGCCGGTCCGGCGAGATCGGCCACGCGACCGGCGGGCGCGCCCAGTGCGAGCTCGGCGATGCGGGCGGCCACGTCCGCGGCGTCGACCGGCTGCAGGCGCAGGCCCGGCACCGGCACGACCGGCAGCTTCGCCATGGCCCGCACCATCGTCAGCGTCAGGTCGTGGAACTGGGCGGCGCGCAGGATCGTGAACGGGATGCCCGACACGGCGACGGCCTGCTCGCAGGCGAGCTTGGTGCGCAGCCACGCCAGCGGCACGGTGTCCGCGCCGATCACCGAGATGTACACGAGGTGGCGCACGCCCGTGCAGGCGGCGAGCAGGTTGCGGGTCGCCACGTCGTCGCCCTTCTGACCGCCGGCGAGGTGCACGACGACGTCGGCGTCGATCGCGGGGACGTCACCGGCGAGCAGGTCGCACACCAGGCCCGAGTGCCTGCTCAGCACCACGACCTCGGCGCCGCGTGCCCGCAGCAGCCCGACGACGTGCCGGCCGAGGGTGCCGGTGCCGCCCGTGACGAGGATCTTCATGATTACCCTCCAAAGTGAGTCGCTGCCCGGTTGACCCGGCGGCGCCGGGGAACGTGACAGCGTGTGCGCCAGGCCACAGGGGGAGCTTTGATCGCGCAGTTCGAGCAGGAGCGCAGCCGGCTGCGCGCCGTCGCCCACCGGATGCTCGGGTCGTTCGCCGAGGCCGATGACGCGCTGCAGGAGGCGTGGCTGCGGGTGCAGCGGGCCGACACCGGCGAGGTGGTGAACCCGCAGGGCTGGCTCACGACGGTCGTCGCCCGCGTGTGCCTGACCATGCTGCGCGACCGGCGCGAGCACGCCTTCGAGATGCCGGACCCGGTGATCGACGCCGCTGAGGAGCCGGAACAGCAGGCGGTCGCCAACGACCAGGTGGGGCTCGCGATGCTGATCGTGCTGGACACCCTCAAGCCCGACGAGCGGCTGGCGTTCGTGCTGCACGACATGTTCGCGGTGCCGTTCGACGACATCGCGCCGTTGATCGACAAGACGCCGGTGGCCACCCGCCAGCTCGCGTCCCGTGCGCGCAAACGCGTGCAGGAACGGCCGCGGTCGAACGTCGACCTGCCGAAGCAGCGGGCGGCGGTGAACGCGTTCCTCAAGGCGTCCCGCGAGGGAGACCTGGAGGGGCTGGTGTCGGTGCTGCACCCCGACGTCGTGCTGCGCGCCGGTGCCCTCGAGGTCATCGGAGCGCGTGCGGTGGCGGGACGCGCCAGCACGTTCCGCCGGTTCGCGACGACGGTGGAGATCCGGTTCGCGCTCATCGGCGGCGAGGCCGGCTTCGTCACGTCGGTCGACGGCGTGCTGTTCTCGGCGATGGCGTTCACCGTCCGGGACGGGCAGATCGCCGCGATCCACGTGATCCAGGACAGGGAGCAGCTCGCGCGCCTCGTGGCTTGAGAACGTGACGCGGCTCACCTCGCAAAGGTGACAGGGCGGTGTCGCGGACGGCTGGGAACGTCCGCGGCATGAAGATCACCGATGAGGACCTCCTCGCCGAGACGCGGGAGCTCACCAGCCGGTTGCGGGCCGTGGAACAGCCGCTGGAGGTCCTGCGGCGCAACCGGCTCGGCGGTGACACGTCACCGGTCAGGCTGCCGCAGGGCCGGGACCGCGTCGTCTCCGGCGTCGGCGTCCGGGTCTTCACGCCGGACCGGGTCGACGGCGTGTACCTGCACGTGCACGGCGGTGGCTGGTCGTTCGGCTCGGCGGACGGGCAGGACGAGCGGCTGTGGCGGCTCGCTCAGGAGGCGCGGCTGGCCGTGGTGAGCGTCGAGTACCGCCTCGCCCCGGAGCACCCCTTCCCGGCCGGCCCCGACGACTGCGCGGCGGCCGCGCGGTGGCTGGCCGGCAGCGCCGTGGCGGAGTTCGGCACGAGCAGGCTGCTGATCGGCGGCGAGTCGGCGGGCGCCCACCTGAGCGTCCTCACGGTGCTGCGCCTGCCCGGTGTCTTCCGCGCGGCCAACCTCGTGTTCGGCGCCTACGACCTGTCGAGGGCCGGCACCGCCCGGCTGGCACGCACCTACGAGCAGTTCACGCCGGGGATGACGGCCGAGCAGCGGCGGTCACCGGACGTCTCGCCCCTGTTCGCCGACCTGACCGGCGTGCCGCCCGCGAGGATCGTCGTCGGCACCGAGGACCCGCTGCTCGACGACTCCCTGGCCCTCGCGCGGCGGTGGCCGGCGCCCGTGCGGCTGACCGTCGTCGCGGGGGCACCGCACGGCTTCACCCTGCACCCGCTGATGATCACCGAACGCGAGCGGCGGCGTGAGCGGGAGTTCTTGGCAGAATCAGGGTGGTGAACCGCACCGCCCGGCTGTACGCGCTGGTGGAGGAGTTGCGCGCGGCGGCGCCGAGACCGGTGACGGTCGCCGTCCTCGCCGCCCGGCTCGAGGTCAGCACGCGGACCGTGCAGCGCGACCTGCAGGCGTTGATGGGGACCGGTGTCCCGGTGCGGACCACGCCGGGACGTGGCGGGGGCTGGTCGATCGACCCGGCGATGACCCTGCCGCCGATCCACCTCACGCCGGACGAGGCGGCGGTGCTGGCCGCCGCACTCGCCGGGGCCGACGGCTCGGCCGCCGCCCGCACGGCGTTCCAGAAGATCGCGGCAGTGCTGAACGGTCCCGCGACGGCCGCGGCCGGTCAGCTCGCCGCCCGCATCGTCGCGGTGCCGTCGCGAACCGATGCACGCGTCCGGGAAGCCGTCCACCAGGCGCTGGCCACGAACGCGGTGCTGTGCCTGACCTACACCGACGGCGCCGGCCGGGAGACCGGCCGCGTCGTGGAACCCGCCGGGCTGCTCACCGCCGACGGCCGGTGGTACCTCATCGCGTGGTGCCGCACCCGCCGGGCCGGTCGGGGCTTCCGGCTGGACCGGATCACGTCGGCGGTGCCCGTCGGCGAGCAGGCGCGGCGGCACGACCTGAACGAGCTGCTGCGCGGCTCGCCGGCCGCCGGCGCCGTGCGGCCCGCGACGCTGGATCCCCTGAATGCAGCAATGGCCCCCTCGACGTCCCAGGGCGACTGACAGGACGTGAGGGAGCCATTGCTCCGAACGGGGAGCCGCGGAGGTGGTGCTCAGTCTTCCTTGGCCGGGCGGGCCTCGGGAGGCAGCACACCCCAGTCGATCAGCTGTTCGGTGAGCTCACCGGGGGTCATGTCGTAGATGATGGCCAGCGAACGGAGGTCCTCGGTGCGGATCGAGAGGACCTTGCCGTTGTAGTCGCCGCGCTGCGACTGGATCGTCGCGGCGTAGCGGGCCAGCGGACCGACCTTCTCAACCGGCAGCTGCTGCAGCCGTTCGAGGTTGATCACGATCTTCGTGGCGGGCTCGGCACCGGACGGCACGCGGCCCTCCGGCAGGAGCTCGGCGACGGGGACCCCGTAGAAGTCGGCCAGCTCGGCGAGCTTCTGCACGGTCACCGCGCGGTCACCACGCTCGTAGGAGCCGACGACCACGGCCTTCCAGCGACCGCCGGACTTCTGCTCGACGCCGTGCAGGGACAGACCCTGCTGCTGGCGGATAGCGCGGAGCTTGGCCCCCAGCGCCTTGGCGTAGTCGCCCATGTGGCGGTTCTCCGTTCATTCGCCCCGTCAGCAGTACGGCCGCGCTGCGGGGAGGCTTAGATCGATACGCAGAGTAATGATTACTCGCCGTGGTCGACAGGTCAAGCTGATCTCAGGGAGAGACGCTCGCCACGCGTGCGACACCACTCGGATGGTTGACCGTCCGTAGGTGATACGGTGCAGGTCAGCCTAGTTGTTCATAGGTGTCCGACGTCCTTTAAGGACCCGTCCAGTGAGGCGGGGAAGGAGGTCCAGCCGTGGCGTCACGTCAACGTGGCGCGACGGATCCGGCCGGGGATCGAGAGATCCTGTCGGCCGGTGATGTCGCGCGCACTGTCGCCCGAATGGCCCATCAGATCATCGAGAAGACCGCTCTCGATGCACCCAGCGCACCCGATGTCGTCTTGATGGGTATTCCCTCCAGGGGAGCCCCTCTCGCCCGCCGACTGGCGGCCAAGATCGCCGAGTTCTGTGGTAAGGCGGTCGGCGAGGGCACCCTCGACATCACCCTCTACCGCGACGACCTCCGCCGCGGACCGACCAGGCCGCTGGAGACCACGAAGCTGCCCGAGGGCGGCATCGACGACAAGCTCGTCGTGCTCGTGGACGACGTCCTGTTCTCCGGCCGCACCATCCGCGCCGCCCTCGACGCCCTGCGCGACCACGGCCGGCCCCGCGCGGTGCAGCTCGCCGTGCTGGTCGACCGCGGCCACCGCGAGCTGCCGATCCGCGCGGACTACGTCGGCAAGAACCTGCCGACGGCCAAGACCGAGGACGTCGTCGTGCTCCTGGAGGAGTTCGACGGCCGCGACGGGGTGGTGCTGAAGTGAAGCACCTGCTCTCCACCGACGGGCTCGGCCGCGACCAGGCGACGGCGATCCTCGACACCGCCGACCGCCTCAAGCAGGCGTTGCTCGGCCGCGAGGTGCGCAAGCTGCCGACGCTGCGCGGCCGCACCGTGATCACCATGTTCTACGAGAACAGCACCCGCACCCGCGTCTCGTTCGAGATCGCCGGCAAGTGGATGTCCGCCGACGTGATCAACGTCAGCAGCTCCGGTTCCAGCGTCGGCAAGGGCGAGTCGCTGCGCGACACCGCTCTGACGCTGCAGGCCGCGGGCGCCGACTGCGTGATCGTGCGGCACCCGGCGTCCGGTGCGGCGCACCGGCTCGCGGGCTGGCTCAAGCACACCGGCACGTCCGTGGTGAACGCGGGCGACGGCATGCACGAGCACCCGACCCAGGCGCTGCTCGACGCCGCCACGTTGCGCGACCGCCTCGGCAGCCTCGACGGCCGCCGGGTCGCGATCGTCGGCGACGTGCTGCACAGCCGGGTGGCGCGGTCGAACGTGCACCTGCTCACCGCGCTCGGCGCCGAGGTCACGCTGGTCGCCCCGCCCACGCTGCTGCCGGTGGGCGTGGAGAACTGGCCGGTCGCCCTCTCGCACGAGATCGACGCCGAGCTGCCCTCGCAGGACGCCGTGATGCTGCTGCGCGTGCAGGCCGAGCGGATGACCGGCGGGTTCTTCCCGAGCTCGCGCGAGTACTCGATCGCCTACGGCCTCAACGAGCGCCGCTTGAAGCTGCTGCCCGAGCACGCCGTCGTGCTGCACCCCGGCCCGATGCTGCGCGGCATGGAGATCGCCTCCGTCGTCGCCGACAGCCCGCAGGCCGCCATCACCGAGCAGGTCCGCAACGGTGTCCACGTGCGCATGGCCGTGCTCTACCACTTGCTCGCCCATGAGGAGGAAACCGCGTGAAACCCTTGCTGCTCAAGGGAGTTCGTCCCTATGGCGAGGGGGAACCGCGTGACATCCTGATCCGTGACGGTGTGATCGCTCGCCTAGACGATTCAAGCCGGCACGGAGATGAGGACGCGGAGGTCATCGAGGGCAACGGCGCGGTTCTGCTGCCGGGCTTCGTGGACCTGCACACCCACCTGCGCGAACCCGGCCGCGAGGACACCGAGACCATCGAGACGGGCTCCAGGGCCGCCGCACTCGGTGGCTACACGGCCGTCTTCGCCATGGCCAACACCGACCCGGTCGCCGACAACGCCGTGATCGTCGAGCACGTCGCCCGCCGCGGGCAGGAGGTCGGCCTGGTCGACGTCCACCCGGTCGGCGCCGTCACCGTCGGGCTCAAGGGCGAGAAGCTCGCCGAGCTCGGCACGATGGCGAAGTCCAAGGCGAACGTCCGGGTCTTCTCCGACGACGGCCACTGCGTGCACGACCCGCTGATCATGCGGCGGGCGCTGGAGTACTCCAAGTCCCTGGGTGCCGTCATCGCCCAGCACGCCGAGGAACCGCGGCTGACCGTCGGCGCCCAGGCGCACGAGGGCGAGAACGCCTCCCGGCTGGGCCTGCAGGGCTGGCCCGCCGCGGCCGAGGAGTCGATCGTGGCCCGCGACTGCATCCTCGCGCGGCAGGTCGGCGCGAAGCTGCACGTCTGCCACGTCAGCACCACCGGCACGGCGGACGTGCTGAGGTGGGCCAAGGCGCGTGGCACGAAGGTCTCCGCCGAGGTCACCCCGCACCACCTGATCCTGACCGACGACCGGCTGAGCACCTACGACCCGGTCAACAAGGTCAACCCCCCGCTGCGCACGCGGACCGACGTCGACGCGCTGCGCCAGGCGCTGGCCGACGGCACCATCGACTGCGTGGCGACGGACCACGCGCCGCACGCCGTCCAGGACAAGGACTGCGAGTGGTCGGCGGCCCGTCCCGGCATGCTCGGCCTGCAGACCGCGCTCGGGATCGTCGTGGAGACGATGGTGAAGACCGGCCTGCTCGACTGGCGCGGTGTCGCGCGGGTGATGAGCGAGAAGCCCGCCGAGATCGCCGGCCTGACCGACCAGGGCCGCCCGATCGAGGTCGGCGAGCCCGCGAACCTCGTGCTGGTCGACCCGGACGCCACGTGGACCGTGAACGGCGCGGAGCTCGCGAGCATCGCGGGCAACACCCCGTTCGAGGGCATGGAGCTGCCCGGCGCGGTGACCGCCACCATCTTGCGTGGCCGGGTCACCGCACTGGCGGGAAGGATTGCCGGATGAGCCGCGTTCTGCTGTCACTGGCCGTTCTCGTCTTCTTCGCTCTGTGCGTCTACGGCATGTGGCACGGCTGGAAGCGCCGCCAGCGCGCACAGGCCGGCCTGCCCGCGTTCCCCGCGACGCCGGAGCACCTCGGCACACCGGCGCTCTCGACCACGGGCGTCTACATCGGAACGACGAACGCGGGCAACTGGCAGGACCGCGTCCAGGTGGGCGACATCGGCCACCGCGCGGAGGCGACGCTGAGCCTGGTGCCCGAGGGCGTCGCCATCGACCGCGTCGGTGCGACACCGATCTTCATCCCCGCCGGGGCCGTCCGGGCCGCCCGCACCGACCGCGGGCTCGCCGGGAAGGTCATGTTCAGCGAGGAAGGCCTGCTGGTGGTCCAGTGGGAGAACCAGGGCCACCTCTTCGACACGGGGTTCCGTGGCGACGACAAGGACGTTTACGACGAATGGGTCGCCGCGCTGAGCGCGCACCCATCGAACACGGAGGGCAAGGCGTGACGAACGCGGCATTGGTGCTGGAAGACGGACGTGTCTTCCGCGGCGAGGCGTACGGAGCGACCGGCGTCTCGCTCGGCGAGGTCGTGTTCTCCACGGCCATGACCGGTTACCAGGAAACCCTGACCGACCCCTCCTACCACCGCCAGATCGTGGTGCAGACCGCGCCGCAGATCGGCAACACCGGCTGGAACGACGAGGACGACGAGTCCAGGAAGATCTGGGTCGCCGGCTACGTGGTCCGCGACCCCGCGCGCACCCCGTCGAACTGGCGCTCCCGGCGCGGTCTCGACGAGGAGCTGGCCAGCCAGGGCGTCGTCGGCATCGCGGGCCTCGACACCCGCACCCTGACCCGCCACATCCGCGAGCAGGGCGCCATGCGCGCCGGTGTGTTCTCCGGCCCCGAGCTGACCGACGACGCGTCGATGGTCGAGCGGGTCAAGGCCTCCGCGCAGATGCTCGGCGCGAACCTCGCCGTCGACGTCACCACGGACCAGCCGTACGTGGTCGAGGCGATCGGCGAGAAGAAGTTCACCGTCGCCGCGCTCGACCTGGGCATCAAGTCCAACACCCCGCGGATGATGGCGGCACGCGGCATCGAGGTGCACGTGCTGCCGCTGACCAGCTCGTTCGAGGACATCCTCAAGGTCAGCCCGGACGGGTTGTTCCTCTCCAACGGCCCCGGCGACCCGGCCACGCAGGACCACGCCATCGCGCTCACCAGGGAAGCTCTGGGCCGCAAGCTGCCGCTGTTCGGCATCTGCTTCGGCAACCAGATCCTGGGCCGCGCGGTCGGCCGCGGCACGTACAAGATGCGCTACGGCCACCGCGGCATCAACATCCCGGTGATCGACGTCGCCACCGGCAAGGTCGCCATCACCTCCCAGAACCACGGGTTCGCGCTGGAGGGCACGCCGGGGGAGGAGTTCTCCTCCGAGTTCGGCCGCGCCGTGCTGTCGCACTACTGCCCCAACGACGGCACCGTCGAGGGCGTCCGGCTGCTCGACGCACCGGCGTTCTCCGTGCAGTACCACCCAGAGGCCGCGGCCGGACCGCACGACGCCGCGCCCCTGTTCGACGAGTTCGTGACGCTGATGAATGAGGCCCGCTGATGCCGAAGAGGACCGATCTCAAGCACATTCTCGTCATCGGCTCCGGCCCGATCGTCATCGGTCAGGCCTGTGAGTTCGACTACTCGGGCACGCAGGCGTGCCGGGTGCTGCGGGAGGAGGGCATCAGGGTCAGCCTGGTGAACTCGAACCCGGCGACGATCATGACCGACCCCGAGTTCGCCGACGCCACCTACATCGAGCCGATCACGGCCGAGTTCGTGGAGAAGGTCATCGCGCAGGAACGCCCGGACGCGATCCTGGCGACGCTGGGCGGCCAGACCGCGCTGAACACGGCCATCGCGCTGCACGAGCGCGGCGTGCTGGAGAAGTACAACGTCGAGCTGATCGGCGCGAACGTCGACGCCATCCAGCGCGGCGAGGACCGGCAGATCTTCAAGGACCTGGTGCGCAGGATCGGCGCCGACGTCCCGCGCTCGGCCGTGTGCAACACGATGGACGAGGTCCGCAAGACCGTCGCGGAGCTGGGCCTGCCCGTGGTCATCCGGCCGTCGTTCACGATGGGCGGCCTGGGCTCCGGCATGGCCTACACCTCCGAGGATCTGGAGCGCCTCGCGGCCATCGGCCTGGAGGAGTCCCCGGTCACCGAGGTGCTCATCGAGGAGAGCGTGCTCGGGTGGAAGGAGTACGAGCTCGAGCTGATGCGCGACCGCAACGACAACGTCGTGGTCATCTGCTCGATCGAGAACATCGACCCGATGGGCGTGCACACCGGCGACTCGGTGACGGTGGCGCCCGCGATGACGCTGACCGACCGCGAGTACCAGCACATGCGCGACGTCGGCATCCAGGTCATCCGCGAGGTCGGCGTCGACACCGGCGGCTGCAACATCCAGTTCGCCATCCACCCCGAGAACGGCCGCATGGTCGTGATCGAGATGAACCCGCGGGTGTCGCGGTCCTCGGCGCTGGCCTCGAAGGCGACCGGCTTCCCGATCGCCAAGATCGCCGCGAAGCTCGCCATCGGCTACACGCTCGACGAGATCACCAACGACATCACCGGTGAGACGCCGGCGTCGTTCGAGCCGACCCTGGACTACGTCGTCGTGAAGGCGCCGCGGTTCGCGTTCGAGAAGTTCCCCGGTGCCGACCCGACGCTGACGACCACGATGAAGTCGGTCGGCGAGGCCATGTCGATCGGCCGGAACTTCGTGGAGGCGCTGGGCAAGGCGCTGCGGTCGCTGGAGACCAAGTCGGTCGGGTTCTGGACCCAGCCCGACCCCGAGGACGCGACGCTGGAGTCCACGCTCAAGCAGCTGGAGCGTGGCCACGACGGGCGGCTCTACACCGTCGAACGCGCGCTGCGGCTCGGTGCGTCCATCGAGGACGTGCACCGGGCGTCGGGCATCGACCCGTGGTTCATCGAGCAGATCGCGTGGCTCGGCACCCTGCGCCAGGAGCTGCTCGACGCTCCCGTGCTCGACGAACCGTTGCTGCGCAAGGCCAAGCGCGCCGGGCTGTCGGACCGGCAGATCTCGACGCTGCGGCCCGAGCTCGCCGGTGAGGACGGTGTGCGCACGCTGCGGCACCGCCTGGGCGTGCGGCCGGTCTACAAGACCGTCGACACGTGCGCGGCCGAGTTCAAGTCGGAGACGCCGTACCACTACTCCGCCTACGAGCTCGACCCGGACGCCGAGTCCGAGGTCGCCGAGCAGCGCGAGAAGCCCAAGGTGCTGATCCTGGGCTCCGGGCCGAACCGCATCGGGCAGGGCATCGAGTTCGACTACTCGTGCGTGCACGCGGCGATGGCGCTGCGCGCGGCCGGGTACGAGACCGTGATGGTCAACTGCAACCCGGAGACGGTGTCGACCGACTACGACACCTCCGACCGCCTGTACTTCGAGCCGCTGACGTTCGAGGACGTGCTGGAGGTCGTGCACTCCGAGCAGCGCTCCGGCGAGGTCGCCGGCGTGATCGTGCAGCTGGGCGGCCAGACGCCGCTGGGTCTCGCGAAGCGCCTGGCCGACGCCGGTGTGCCGGTCGTGGGCACCACGCCGGAGGCGATCCACCTCGCCGAGGACCGCGGCCAGTTCGGCAAGGTGCTCACCGAGGCGGGGCTGCCCGCGCCGAAGTTCGGCACCGCCACGTCGTTCGGCGAGGCCAAGGAGATCGCGGACGAGATCGGCTACCCGGTCCTCGTGCGCCCCTCCTACGTGCTCGGCGGCCGCGGCATGGAGATCGTCTACGACGAGGAGTCGCTGTCGGGCTACATCGCCCGCGCGACCGAGGTGACGCCCGAGCACCCGGTGCTGGTCGACCGGTTCCTCGACGACGCCATCGAGATCGACGTCGACGCGCTGTGCGACGGCGACGAGGTGTTCATCGGCGGCGTGATGGAGCACATCGAGGAAGCCGGTGTGCACTCCGGCGACTCGTCGTGCGCGCTGCCGCCGATCACGCTGGGCGCCTCCGACATCGAGAACGTCCGCCGCTCCACCGAGGCCATCGCGCGCGGCATCGGCGTGCGCGGCCTGCTGAACGTCCAGTACGCGCTCAAGGACGACGTGCTGTACGTCTTGGAGGCAAACCCGCGTGCGTCGCGCACGGTGCCGTTCGTGTCCAAGGCGACGGCCGTGTCGATGGCCAAGGCGGCGTCGCGGGTCATGCTCGGCGCCACGATCGCGGAGCTGCGCGAGGAGGGCATCCTGCCGGCCACCGGTGACGGCGCCCGGCTGCCCGAGCACGCGCCGGTCGCGGTCAAGGAAGCGGTCATGCAGTTCCACCGCTTCCGCACGCCCGAGGGCCACGGCGTGGACTCGTTGCTGGGCCCGGAGATGAAGTCCACCGGCGAAGTCATGGGCATCGACTCCTCGTTCGGCAAGGCGTTCGCGAAGTCGCAGACGGCCTCCTACGGCTCGCTTCCCACCGCGGGCAAGGTGTTCGTGTCGTTCGCGAACCGCGACAAGCGCGCGATGATCTTCCCGGTCAAGCGGCTGGCGGACCTGGGCTTCCAGATCCTCGCCACCGCCGGCACCGCGGAGGTCCTCAAGCGCAACGGGATCGCGTGCACCGAGGTGCGCAAGCACTTCGAGGGCGAGGGCAACGTCGTCGACATGATCCTGGCCGGCGAGATCGACATGATCTTCAACACCCCGTACGGCAACAGCGGCCCGCGCGTGGACGGCTACGAGATCCGCACCGCCGCCGTGGCGAAGGACATCCCCTGCGTCACCACGATCCAGGGCGCTGCCGCGGCCGTGCACGGCATCGAGGCGCTCATCCAGGGTGACATCGGGGTCCAGCCGCTGCAGGCGCTCCAGGCGTCGCTGCGGGGTGGGGCATGACCTTCGGCGAACGGCTCACGAAAGCCGTTGCGGCACACGGGCCGCTGTGCGTCGGGATCGACCCGCACCCGGCGTTGCTGGACTCCTGGGGCCTCTCGCGGTCGGTGGAGGGCCTCGAACGGTTCGCGCTGACGTCGGTCGAGGCGTTCGGCGGCCGGGTCGCGGTGGTCAAGCCGCAGGCGGCGTTCTTCGAGGCCCACGGGTCGCGCGGGGTGGCCGTGCTGGAACGGGTGATCGCGGACCTGCGGGACTCCGGGACGCTCGTGCTGGTCGACGCCAAGCGCGGCGACATCGGCTCCACGATGGCCGCCTACGCCCAGGCGTACCTCGGCGACGGCTCGCCGCTGGCGGGGGACGCCGTGACGGTGTCGCCGTTCCTGGGCTTCGGGTCGCTGCAGCCCGCGCTGGACACGGCGCGGGCGACCGGCCGCGGGGTGTTCGTGCTCGCGCTGACGTCGAACCCGGAGGGTGAGCAGGTCCAGCGGGCCACTGCTCCGGACGGGCGAACCGTCGCACAGACGATCATCGATTTCGCCGCGGCTCGGAATTCCGGCATTTCTCCGTGCGGCGATGTGGGTCTCGTCGTGGGGGCCACGATCGGTGAAACGGACGTGGACCTCTCCGGGTTCAACGGCCCGGTTCTGGCCCCCGGTTTCGGTGCCCAGGGCGGCTCGGTCGCTGATCTAAAACGGCTCTTCGGGGCCGACATGCGCGGAGTTCTGCCGACTTCTTCACGAGATGTTCTCAAACACGGACCGGACGTGTCTGCGCTGGTCAGCGCCGTGCGGAGGGTCCAGCAGAGCCTCTGAGGAGGGGCGCGCCACAGCTTTTGGGGTGTGGCGCGCTCACCTGGGCAAACATGTGTTGGTAGGGTCCAGCCCACCGGCTGCCCCGCTGGTCACCGGCCTCATAGCACACCCTCGGTGTGCGACGAGTTGCCGGTGGCGGTGATCAGGCCGCCGGAGGGTGTTGGTACTACTACCACCCGCCGCATCACAGATGACCGCTGAAGATTTACCTGACTGGGTCACGTTGTCCCCAGGCAATTGCGGTCGGTACGGTCGCGGCACCGATCCGAAAAGAATCCACACCACGGAGGAAATCGTGGCTCTTCCCCAGCTTACCGAGGAGCAGCGGGCCGCAGCGCTGGAGAAGGCTGCTGCCGCTCGTCGCGCTCGGGCTGAGCTCAAGGAGCGCCTCAAGCGCGGCGGCACGACCCTGACGGACGTGCTCAAGGCCGCCGAGAGCGACGAGGTCCTGGGCAAGATGAAGGTGTCCGCCCTGCTGGAGGCCCTGCCGGGCGTCGGCAAGGTGCGTGCGCAGCAGATCATGGAGCGTCTCGAGATCGCTCCGAGCCGTCGTCTGCGTGGCCTGGGCGACCGCCAGCGCAAGGCGCTCCTCACCGAGTTCAGCGGCGAGTGAGTGGGCTCGAGCCGGGGACGGGCGTTGTCCGTCCCCGGCTCACCGTCTTGTCCGGGCCGTCGGGCGTCGGCAAGTCCAGCGTTCTGGCGGAGCTGCGCAGGCAGCAGCCCGACATCTACTTCAGCGTCTCGGTGACCACCAGGAAACCGAGGCCGGGCGAGACCGACGGGGTGCACTACCACTTCGTCGACCGCGAGAAGTTCCAGCAGATGATCGACGCGGGTGAGTTCCTCGAACACGCGGAGTTCGCCGGCAACTGCTACGGAACGCCTCGCAGGCCGGTCGAGGAGGCACTCGCCTCCGGACGACCGGCACTGCTGGAGATCGAGCTGCAGGGCGCCCGGCAGGTCCGGGTGGCCATGCCGCAGGCCCAGCTCGTGATGCTCGCCCCGCCCTCGTGGGAGCACCTGGTGGACCGGCTCACCGGCCGGGGCACCGAGCACCCGGAGGTCGTCGAGCGCAGGCTCGCCATCGCCCGCGAGGAACTGGCGGCCGAAAAAGAGTTCGACGAGGTCGTCGTGAACGCCGACGTGCAATCGGCTGCGGCCGACTTGCTATCCTTGATGGTCGGACCACGAATCTCAGGAGTTTGACGAGTGATCACCCACACCGAGCTCGGTCAGCTGACCGGTTCCCCGGAGGGCATCACCAACCCGCCGATCGACGACCTGCTTGAGCAGGTGAGCTCGAAGTACGCGTTGGTGATCTACGCAGCGAAGCGTGCCCGCCAGATCAACGACTACTACGCGCAGCTCGGCGAGGGCCTGCTCGAGTACGTCGGCCCGCTCGTCGAGCCGGGCCCGCGTGAGAAGCCCCTCTCCATCGCTCTGCGCGAGATCCACGCGGGTCTCCTGGAGCACACCGAGGGCGAAGCGTAGGACGCACCTCGGAGCGGAACGAGTTCGCGGAAAGCGCGAACCGCACTGCTTTCGTGTGTCCTGCGGGGGCCGAGGCCCCACGCCCCAGCCGGGGGCCGCACCCCCGGACCCCCAGCGAGGTCCTCCTCGTGGAGTCGCGGTGTCGAGCGAGGTTCGTTCTCGTGAGAGGCGACCCCTTGGCCCGTCGTTCTTCGCAGGAGAGTTCTTGACTTCCGCTGTTTTTGACGCCGATGCCCCCGTCAAGCCCCGGATCGTTCTCGGGGTCGGCGGGGGCATCGCCGCGTACAAGGCGTGCGAGGTGCTGCGCCGGCTGACCGAGTCGGGGCACTCGGTGCGGGTGGTGCCCACCGAGGGGGCCCTGAAGTTCGTCGGCGCCGCCACGTTCGAGGCGCTGTCCGGGCAGGTCGTGTCCGCGGACCCGTTCGACGACGTGCACGAGGTGCCGCACGTCAAGCTCGGGCAGAACGCCGACCTGGTGGTCGTGGCGCCCGCGACGGCGAACCTGATCGCGAAGGCCGCCCACGGGCTGGCCGACGACCTGCTGACGAACACGCTGCTGACCGCGCGCTGCCCGGTCCTGCTGGTGCCCGCGATGCACACCGAGATGTGGGAGCACCCGGCCACGCGGCACAACGTGGCGTTGCTGCGCTCGCGCGGCGTGGTCGTCGCCGAGCCCGCGAGCGGCCGCCTGACCGGCAAGGACACCGGCAAGGGCCGCCTGCCCGACCCGGCCGAGATCGTCGAGCTCGCCCGGTTGCTGCTGGCCCGCCCCGACGCGCTGCCCCGGTCGCTGGAGGGCGTGCACGTCGCGATCTCCGCCGGTGGCACCCGCGAACCGCTCGACCCGGTGCGCTTCCTGGGCAACCGCTCGTCGGGCAAGCAGGGCTACGCGCTCGCACGGGTTGCCGCACAGCGCGGCGCGAGGGTGACGTTGGTCGCGGGCAACACCGCCGACCTGACCACGCCCGCCGGTGTCGACCTGGTCCGGATCGGCTCGGCGGTCGAGCTGCGCGACGCGATGCACGAGGTCGCCGCCGACGCCGACGTGGTCGTGATGGCCGCCGCGGTGGCCGACTTCCGGCCGTTGTCGCTGACCGGCCACAAGATCAAGAAGACCGACGCGGAGCCCGACCCGATCGCGCTCGCGAAGAACCCCGACATCCTCAGGGAGCTGGTCGCCGCACGTCGCGACGGCCAGCTGGTCGTCGGGTTCGCCGCGGAGACCGGTGACGAGACGACCTCCGTGCTCGACTACGGAAGGGCGAAGCTGCGCCGCAAGGGCTGCGACCTCCTGGTGCTCAACGCCGTGGGCGACGGCAAGGCGTTCGAGCAGGACGACAACGCCGGGTGGCTGTTGTCCGCCGACGGCGACGAGACCGTTATCCCACACGGGTCCAAGGCGCAACTGGCCTCCACCATGTGGGACGCGGTTGCTGATCGCCTGCCCCGTTCTCAGTAGACTTCGACAGCACGTACGACCAGCCTCAGAAGGAGTGTCCGTGAGCCAGCACAGCAGCAGGCTGTTCACCAGCGAGTCGGTGACCGAGGGACACCCGGACAAGATCTGTGACGCGATCAGCGACTCGATCCTGGACGCCCTGCTGTCCAAGGACCCGCGTTCGCGCGTGGCCGTGGAGACGCTCATCACCACCGGCCAGGTCCACGTGGCCGGTGAGGTCACGACCGAGGCGTACGCGGACATCCCCACGATCGTCCGCGAGAAGATCCTCGACATCGGCTACGACTCGTCCGCCAAGGGCTTCGACGGCCACTCGTGCGGCGTCAACGTCGCCATCGGCTCGCAGTCCCCTGACATCGCGCAGGGCGTCGACACCGCGTTCGAGGAGCGCGTCGAGGGTGCTGCCGACGAGATCGACAAGCAGGGCGCGGGCGACCAGGGCCTGATGTTCGGCTACGCGTGCACCGACACGCCCGAGCTCATGCCGCTGCCGATCGCGCTGGCCCACCGCCTGTCCCGCCGCCTGACCGCGGTCCGCAAGGACGGCACCGTCCCGTACCTGCGCCCGGACGGCAAGACCCAGGTCACCATCGAGTACGCCGGCGACCAGCCCGTGCGCCTGGACACCGTCGTCGTGTCCACCCAGCACGCCGACGGCATCGACCTGGAGAAGCTCCTCGGCGTCGACATCCGCAACCACGTGGTGCAGCCGGAGATCGACGCGCTGGGCCTGGACACCACGGACGTCCGCCTGCTGACCAACCCGACCGGCCGCTTCGTCATCGGCGGCCCGATGGGTGACGCGGGCCTGACCGGCCGCAAGATCATCGTCGACACCTACGGCGGCATGGCCCGCCACGGCGGCGGCGCCTTCTCCGGCAAGGACCCGTCGAAGGTCGACCGCTCCGCCGCCTACGCCATGCGCTGGGTCGCGAAGAACACCGTCGCCGCGGGCCTGGCCACCCGCGTCGAGGTCCAGGTCGCCTACGCCATCGGCAAGGCCGCCCCGGTCGGCCTGTTCGTCGAGACCTTCGGCACCGAGACCGTCGACCCGCAGAAGATCCAGCAGGCCATCACCGAGGTGTTCGACCTGCGCCCGGCCGCGATCATCCGCGACCTCGACCTGCTGCGCCCGATCTACGCCCCGACCGCCGCGTACGGCCACTTCGGCCGCACCGACATCGAGCTCCCCTGGGAGTCGACCGACCGCGCGGACGCCCTGCGCGCCGCGGCCGGCGCCTGATCCGGTCCCCTTCGGGCACGGCCCGCTTCCCCTTGGGGAGGCGGGCCGTTTCCCTTTCGGGACACGGAACGTTCCCCTTCGCGCGCACTTTCCGCCTGTGGTGCCAGGGGCCGCTAGCGTTCGCCCGGTGAGCGACGACGTCCCCGCGTGGGTGTGCGACGGCGTCGAAAGCACCCACGGCGGGGGGAGTGGTGTGAAAAAGGCCCTGCTCGTGCCGGACCGTTGTTCATGCGCGGGTCGGTTCCGCGTCATGTCGAAGGGTTAGAAATCGGCTCATGTCGCTCTCTCGTCGTGGGTTCATGGCCGCCGCCGTCGCTGCTGCCTCCGGCACGCTGCTGCCGCCGTCGGTGTACGCCGCGCTCGCTCGCGAACCCCGCGGGGGAGGGTTGCGGGCGATCAAGCACGTGGTGCTGCTGATGCAGGAGAACCGCTCGTTCGACCACTACTTCGGATCGCTGCGGGGCGTGCGCGGGTTCTCCGACCGCAACGCGCTGCGGGGCGTGTTCAACCAGAGCGGGGTGTTGCCGTTCCCGGTCCGCGAAGCCGCCTCGGGACGTGACATCCAGTACATCGGGGACCTCGACCACAGCTGGAACGGCGGCCACTCGGCCCTGCGCGGCGGCTGGAACGACAACTGGGTGCCCGCGAAGACCGCCGCCACCATGGCGCACTACACGCGGCAGGACATCCCGTTCCACTACGAGCTCGCCGACACCTTCACCCTGTGCGACGCCTACCACTGCTCGGTGCCGTCGTCGACCTCGCCGAACCGCAACTACTGGGTGTCCGGCTACACCGGCTTCGAGCCCGACGGCACGCGTGCGACCGGCAACGCCGCCTACAGCGAGGACACGCACGCCGGGTACACCTGGAAGACCTACCCGGAACGCCTGGAGGCGGCCGGGAAGTCGTGGCAGGTCTACCAGGAGTGGGACAACTTCCAGGACAACAACCTGGAGTTCTACGCGCGGTTCAAGGAGATCGCGCGCAAGGTGCTGCCCGCCGGGTTCCGGTCGCTGGACAAGCTCTACGGCACCGGCGACCCCGCGCTGATCGGCGCGATCGACACGTCGAAGCTCACGCCCGCGGAGAAGTCGTTGTACGACAGGGGACTGCGGCGGGTGCGGCCCGGCGGCCTGGGCGAGGCGTTCCGCACGGACGTGAACTCCGGCCGCCTGCCCGCGGTGTCCTACCTCGTTCCGTCCTCTGTGGACTCCGAACACCCCGGCGCGTCGTCGCCCGCCGCGTCGGCCTCGATCACCTACCAGGTGCTGGACGCACTGGCGTCCAACCAGGAGGTGTGGGAGTCGACGGTGCTGTTCATCACCTACGACGAGAACGACGGTTTCTTCGACCACGTGCCGCCGCCGCGCCCGCCGCTGTCGGTCACCGACGAGTACGTCGGCGACAAGCCGCTCGGGCTGGGTGCCCGTGTGCCGATGACCGTCGTCTCGCCGTGGTCGGTCGGCGGGTACGTGTGCTCGCAGGTGTTCGACCACACCTCGATGACGCAGTTCCTGGAGCGCTGGACCGGCGTGCGGTCGGAGGAGATCTCCGCGTGGCGCCGGACCGTGACCGGTGACCTGACCTCGGCGTTCGACTTCGAGCGGCGCAGGACGTGGCCCGAGGTCGGCGAGCCCGGACCGGTGCCGCCCGCGACCCCGCGCTGGCGCCCGGCGCCGCCGGCCGAGCAGAAGATGCCGGAGCAGGAGCCGGGACGACGCCGCGCGCGCCCGCTGCCGTACCAGCCGGACGCGTCGCTGCGTGGCGCCCGGCTGGAGATGTCGAACGCGGGCGCGGAGCCGGTGCACCTCGCGCTGTACCCGTACTCGCGCCAGTTCGCGTTGCCGCAGCACTTCGACGTCACCCGCTCGGAGGCCGTCGACCTGCCGGGCGACCACGACCTGGTGTTGCTGGGACCGAACGGGTTCCGCCGCGAGTTCGCCGGGTCCGCATCCGACAGTGCGCGCGTGTCGTCGTCGGTGCGCGGGTACAGCCGTGTGCTGACGCTCACGTTCGAGAACACCGGGCGCTCACGGCTGACGTTCGTGCTGGGCCACCGCAAGGTCGTGGTCCGCCCCGGCCACCGGCACGTGATCCCGTGGCTGACGGTGCTGAACTCCGGCTGGTACGACCTGACCGTGACGGTGGAGGAGGAGCCGCGGTTCCGCCGCCGGCTGTGCGGCCACATCGAGAACGGCCAGGAGTCGATCTCCGGCTGACCACCTGGATGGGGCGGGTTCCGGCGGTTAGGTCCGCCACGACGCGGGACTGTCGGACCCGTCTGATACACCAGGGGACATGAGCACGAAGACCGGAGCACGCCGCGGGGAGCGCGTCCCCGCCGACACGCTGCCGGTTGCGCGCATCGTCGTGGACGTGCCCCTGGCCCACCTCGACCGCCCCTTCGACTACGCCGTCCCGTCCGATCTGGACACCGCGGCCGTACCCGGCTGCCGCGTCCGCGTGCGGTTCGCGGGCCAGCTCGTCGACGGCTACCTGCTGGAGCGCGTCGCCACCACCGACTACGACAAGAAGCTCACCTTCATCGAGAAGGTCGTCTCACCGGAACCGGTGCTGGTGCCGGAGATCGCCGCCCTGGCCCGCGCCGTCGCCGACCGGTACGCGGGCGGGATGATCGACGTGCTGCGCCTGGCCATCCCACCCCGCCACGCCCGCGCGGAGGCCGCGTCGTCAGGCGAACCGGCACCTCTGCCGCAGGACCCGGCGTGGGTGACGGCGGGCTCGGCGGACCAGGCCGTGGGCCCGGCGGCGGACCGGGCGGTGGGTTCGGCGGCGGACCAGGGGGAGCACTCCGGGTCGGTGCCGCATGGCGAATCCTCGGCCGGAGGGCCGGCGGCTGCGAGCCTGGCAGTCGTGCGGACGGTCGCGGGCCCGGCGATCGCGTCGGCGGGGCCTGCTGCGGCGTCGTCGGGTGAGACGACCGGCGCCGGGACGGCAGGGCCGGAGGAGGCGGCGTCGGGTGAGACGCCTGCCGCCGACCCGAGCCCGGCACCTGCCGGAGCGCCCGGCGAAACGGACGCCGCCTCTTCGCCTGCCGCGACCGCGACGGCACCAGGAACCCCCGCGCAGCCGCACGCCGCTCCTCCACTCGCCACAGCCGCGGTGACACCGGGAGTTCCCACCATCCCGACCACCTCGGCGTCCTCGCCACCCGCGAGCCCCACTGCTGACCCCGCTGCGCCCGCGAGCCCAGCGGCCGACGGCATCGGGTCGGCGAGTCCCACTGCCGACGCCACCGCGTCCGCGAGCCCAGCGGCCGACGGCACTGGGGCCTCAGGCCCCGCAGCCGATGGCACCGCGCCCGCGAGCCCGGCAGCCGATGGCACCGCGCCCGCGAGCCCGGCAGCCGATGGCACCGCGCCCGCGAGCCCGGCAGCCGATGGCACCGCGCCTGGGGCCCCCTCGCCTGCGACCCCCTCGTCCGCGAGTCCTGCGACCGGCGCCACCGCGTCGGCGAGCCCCGCGGCGAGCGGCACCTCACCCGTGAGTCCTGCGACCGGCGCCACCGCGTCGGCGAGCCCCGCGGCGAGCGCCGCCACACCCGTGAGCCCCGCGACCGGCGCCACCGCGTCCGCAAGCCCCGCAGCGAGCGGTACCTCACCCGCGAGCCCTGCGGCCGCCGCCAGCGCGCCCGTGCGGTCCACGTTGCCGCCGGTGCCGGCCGACGCCTGGTCGCGATACCCGCGCGGGCCCAAGTACCTGGAGGCGTTGCGCACCGGGCGGCCGGCGCACGCGGTGTGGCAGGCGTTGCCGTCGGAGGACTGGCCGGCGCGGCTGGCCGAGGCGGCGGCGTCGGTGGCGTCGACCGGGCGTGGCGTGGTGATCGTGGTGCCGGACCACCGGGACGTGGCGCGGGTCTTCGAGGCGTGCAGCGCGCTGATCGAGGGCGTGGTCACGTTGTCGGCGGACCTGGGGCCGTCGGAGCGGTACAAGCGGTGGCTGGCGGTGCGGCGCGGGGTGGCGCGGGTGGTGGTCGGCACGCGGGCCACGGCGTTCGCGCCGGTCGTCGATCCCGGGTTGCTGGTCGTGTGGGACGACGGGGACGACCTGCACGTCGAGCCGCGGTCGCCGTACCCGAACGTGCGGGACGTGCTGGTGCAGCGCGCGCACATGAACGGTGCGGCGTTGCTGATCGGCGGGTTCGCCCGCACGGCCGAGGCGCAGCTGCTGGTGGAGACGGGGTGGGCACACGAGATCGTGGCGTCGCGCGAGACGCTCCGGGCCATCGCGCCGCGGGTGGTGTCGGTGGGCGACAACGAGTGGCAGGACGTGAAGGACCCGGCGGCCCGCACGGCGCGGTTGCCGTCGATCGCGTTCGAGGCGGCGCGGTTCGCGCTGGCCGACTCGCCGGTGCTGATCCAGGTGCCGCGCCGGGGGTACGTGCCGGCGTTGGCGTGCGGGCAGTGCCGGGGACCGGCGCGGTGCCGCAAGTGCGCGGGGCCGTTGGCGTTGCCGGGCGGCACGCAGGACGGGCAGCCCAGGCCCGCGTACTGCCGGTGGTGCGCGGCGACCGAGGCCGGGTTCCGCTGTCCCACGTGCGGGTCGCGCCGGTTGCGGGGGCAGGTCATCGGGGCCAGGCGCACCGCGGAGGAGCTGGGGCGGGCGTTCCCAGGATATCCGGTGCGCACGAGCGGTGCGGACGAGGTGCTGACCAAGGTGCCGGGCAAGCCGTCGCTGGTGGTGGCCACGCCGGGTGCCGAGCCGGTGGCCGAGGGCGGCTACGGCGCGGTGCTGCTGCTCGACGGGTGGGCGTTGCTCGGGCGGGCCGACCTGAGGGCGTCCGAGGAGGCGTTGCGGCGCTGGATGACCGCGGCGGGACTGGTGCGGCCGGGCAACGGGCGGGTCGTGGTGGTCGCGGACTCGACGCTGACGCCCGTGCAGGCGCTGGTGCGGTGGGACCCGGTGTGGCACGCGTCCACCGAGCTGGCCGCGCGCACCGAGCTGGGGTTCCCGCCCGCCGTGCGGATGGCGACCGTCGACGGCACGCCGGACGCGGTGAACGCCCTGCTGGACGAGCTGCGGTTGCCGCCCACCGGCGAGGTCCTCGGGCCGGTGCCGCTGGGCGACGACGAGACGAAGGAACGCGCGCTCGTGCGGGTGGCACGCGCTGAGGGCCGGGCGCTGGCCGCCGTGCTGGCCGAGGCGCAGGCGGTGCGGACGGCCCGCAAGGAGCAGGAGCTGGTGCGGATCAAGCTGGACCCGCTGGAGGTGCTCTGACCGCGCCGTGCGGTCCACAGTGGACCGCACGGCTCCCGGTCAGTTCTCGTAGTAGGAGCGCAGACCGGCGAGGTGCTCGCGGATGTCCTCGTCGGTCAGCTTCTCGTACTCCAGGTACTCGCTCATGTACGCCATCAGGTCGTTGCGCTCGGGGTGCTCGGCCGCGATCACGTGCGCGGTCGTGCCCGCGATGCCCGCCGGGAACAGCAGGAAGCCGTCCAGGCCCGCCATGGTGTCGAAGGAGGCGTTCTTGGCCTCCCACAGCGTCCACACGTCCTCTTCGCGGCCGCACTCGGCGAGCAGCAGCGCGGCCAGGCCCATGGCCTCGCTCAGGCCCCAGCCCTCGCGGTGCGCGGCGGTCTCCTGGGCGAGCAGGTGGCGCAGCAGGTCGGCGTCCTGCGGGCGGCGGTCGCGCAGCAGCAGCTGCAGCGCCTCCTCGCGATCTGCCTCGTCCAGGTCGGCGGTCGCGAAGTCCGTTCGCAAGCGGTCAAGGTCGATCGACACCACCGCACCTTAGGCCTTGCCCAAAAGGTGTTGCCATCCGGCCGGAACGGAGTAGAAGAGTGCGCATGTTGCGAACGGTTGCCGCACTATCGCTCTCCGTCGTACTGGTCGCGCCCGCACCGGCACTCGCCGCGGGCCCGGCGGACCCCGCCCCGCGGGTGCCAGAACAGGTGGGGTGGGGTGGCGCGGTGTCCAGCGTCGACCCGGACGCCTCGCAGATCGGCGTCGACGTGCTGCGCCGCGGCGGCAACGCCGTGGACGCCGCCGTCGCGACCGCCGCCGCGCTCGGCGTGACCGACCCGTTCTCCGCGGGCATCGGCGGCGGTGGCTTCTTCGTCCACTACGACGCGCGCACCGGCCGGGTGTCCACCCTGGACGGCCGGGAGACCGCCCCGCGCGCGGCCACCGACCAGCTCTTCGTCGAGAACGGGGCACCGCTGCCGTTCGCGGAGGCGATGACCAGCGGCCTGTCCGTGGGTGTGCCGGGCACGCCCAGGACGTGGCAGCAGGCGCTGCGCAGGTGGGGCACGATGAACCTGCGCGAGACCATGGCGCCCGCGGAGGCGCTGGCGCGGCGGGGCTTCGTCGTCGACCGCACCTTCAACCAGCAGATCACCTCCAACGCCGCGCGCTTCGCCGACTTCACCTCCACCCGCGACCTCTACCTGCCCGGTGGCCAGCCGCCGGCGATCGGGTCGACGTTCCGCAACCCGCAGCTCGCCGACACCTACCGCGAGCTGGCCCGCACCGACCTCGCCTCCCTCTACGGCGGCGCGGTCGGCCGTGACCTGGTCAAGGCCGTGCGCCAGCCACCGGTCGTGCCCGGCTCGACGCGCAACGTCCGCGCGGGCGCCATGGAGCTCTCCGACCTGGCTCGCTACCGGGTCGAACACCGCGACCCTACCCACTCCCGCTACCGCGGCCTCGACGTCTACGGCATGGCCGCGCCCTCGTCGGGCGGCACGACCGTCGGCGAGGCGCTGAACATCCTGGAGTCGACCGACCTCACGAAGGCCTCCGAGGTCGAGTACCTGCACCGCTTCATCGAGTCGACCAAGCTCTCCTTCGCCGACCGGCTGCGCTGGGTCGGCGACCCGGCCTTCTCCCGCGTGCCGGCCGAGGGCCTGCTCTCGCAGCGGTTCGCCGACTCGCGCGCGTGCCTGATCAAGCCCGACGCCGTGCTGCCCGCACCGCAGCCCGCCGCCGACCCCCGCAACCCCGCCCCGTGCGAGGCCACGGCGGGCCTGGCGAACCTGCGTGACGACGCCGAGCGCACCACGCACCTCACGGTCGCCGACCGCTGGGGCAACGTCGTCGCCTACACCCTGACGATCGAGGCGGAGGGCGGCAGCGGCATCGTCGTGCCCGGCCGCGGTTTCCTGCTCAACAACGAGCTCACCGACTTCGAGTTCGTCGCCCCGACCGCCGGTGTCCCGCACCCGAACCTGCCCGGCCCCGGCAAGCGCCCGCGGTCCTCGATGGCGCCGACGATCGTGCTCGACCACGGCCGCGTCGTCCTCGCCGTCGGCTCTCCCGGCGGCTCGACGATCATCACGACCGTCACGCAGATCCTGACCGGGCGGCTGGACCGCAAGATGTCCCTGCTCGACGCCGTCGCGGCCCCGCGCGCCTCGCAGCGCAACGCGGCCGTGACGCCCGCCGAGGCCGCGTTCATCGCGGCCGCCTCGGCCCAGGGGCTGCAGGCCATCGGTCACCGGTTCAGCCAGAACGCCGAGATCGGCGCGGCCACCGCGGTCGAACGGGCCTCCGACGGCCGCTGGCGGGCCGTCGCCGAACCGACCCGCCGCGGCGGTGGCGCCGCACGGGTGGTGAAGGTGGGCTGACCTCCGGACGACCGCTCGACCGGTCGACGGCAGCACCTCGCAGTCACGCCGAGGTGCTGCCGTCGATGCGTTCGCGCAGCAGGTCCGCGTGGCCGTTGTGCTGCGCGTACTCCTCGACGAGGTGCAGGAGGAGCCAGCGCAGGGACATCTCACCCCGCCGCTCGTGGACGAAGACGTGGTCGAGGTCCTTGCCGGCGACCGCCCGGCGGGCCTGCTCCATCTCCGCGCCGAGCGCCGCGTACTCGGCCTCGGCGCGGGCGGGGTCGAGGTCGTCGAACGGGTTGCCCGGCTCCGGCGGGCCGGCGTACCGGCGCCGGACGTCCTGGCCGTCGGCGCGGACGCGGCACCAGACGCGTTCGACGTCGGCCAGGTGCCGGATCAGCCCCAGCAGGGTGAGGGTCGACGGCGGTGCCGACGCCGTGGCCAGCTCGGTGCCGGTGAGCTCCGCGCACTTCGCGAGGAACGTGGCCCGGTGGCGGTCGAGCAGGGCGTCCAGCATCGGGCGTTCGGCACCGGTGAGCGGTTCGGCCGGGATGTCGACGGCGGGTGCGGTCCAGGTCATGCGCCCATGATCACTTGAGCGGCCCCGAGTGGAGAACCGAGTTGTCCGTTCCCCGCACCACCGCGCTGAGCTCGGCCATGACCACGTGCCCCGAAACGGGGTCGGTGCGGGCCAGCGAGCCGGGCACGGACGCCGAGACGAAGCCGTCGACGACGGTCACGGTCACGGTGGGCGGGCGCGGTCACCTCGATCGTGCGGCCGGCCCGGTGGACACGGCCGGCGACCTGCTGGCGCTCGGCCGTGCCGGAGAGGTTGAGCAGGCCCATGACGTGCGGCTGGCGCAGGAGGGCGCGGGAGGTGCGGGACCGCACGCTCACATCGGCGACCGGCACCTCCACGCAGCCGTGCCTCGTGGTCGAGACCCGACACGACGTCGTCGGCATGGTCGCGCTGCACGTCGTGCCGGGGCACGCGGTGCGGCAGCCGGGCGAACCGCGACTGCCCGCGGAACTCTGACCGCGCCAGGTTGGCCGCGGCCGTGAACAGCCACGGCAGGGCTGTCGCGCACCAGGGCTGGCGCGTACCAGGGTCACCTCGTCGCGGCGGCGCCAGGCCGTCAGGAACGTGGCGGAGGTCAGGTCTTCCGCCGTCAACCAGGACGGGTCAGCCGGTACGCGTGGTTCCACACCGCCTCGGCGTAGCGGTCGTACAGCTCACCGAAGGCGTGTTCGTCACCCCGCTCCCACAGCTCGGCGTCCGGCGGTGGCTCGTCGGGCACCCTGACCGCCCCTCCCGGCGCTGTCGCATCAGCCTCATGACCTGGAGGTGTCCACCTCCCGGCCGAGCGTTGCAGGCGATCTTCCTACCTCGGGCTGAGCCGGGGTCGGCACCGCCGGCTGATGCCCGCTGACCTGCTCGAACCGGATAGTTGACGCCATGACGACAACCACCGTGACGCACCGCCCGACCGCCATCGCGACCGGCGCCGACCTCGGGGCGCTCCTGCGCCCCGTGCTGACGGCGCTGCGGTTCACCGGCCACTTCCTCGTCGCGCTGCTGGGCGTGATCTTCCTCGGCAGCGCCGCCGAGCACTGACCGCGTTGCTCGTAGACTGGCCGCCAGTCCACAACGAGGAGCACCGCGTGACCGTCCAACCCATCCGTCTGTTCGGCGACCCAGTGCTGCGCACCCCCGCCGTCGAGGTCACCGACTTCGACAAGGAACTGCACACCCTGGTCAAGGACCTGTGGGACTCCATGCAGGAGGCGGGCGGAGCAGGCCTCGCCGCGCCGCAGCTCGGAGTGGGACTGCGCGTGTTCACCTACCACTGCGACGGCTTCGCGGGCCACCTCGTCAACCCGACCTGGGAGGTCGTGGGCGAGGAGACGCAGGACGGCCCGGAGGGCTGCCTGTCCATCCCCGGCATGTCGTGGGACTGCAAGCGCCACCTGCACGTCGTGGCCAAGGGCTGGAACATGCACGGTGAGCCCGTCGAGGTCGAGGGGACCGAGACGCTGGCACGCTGCATCCAGCACGAGACCGACCACCTCGACGGTGTGCTGTTCCTGGACCGCCTCGACACCGAGACGCGCAAGAAGGCGATGCGCGAGATCCGGCAGGCCGAGTGGTTCGACGGTGCGGTGCCCACCTTGAAGCAGAGCCCGCACCCGCTCTTCGGCAGGGCCAACTGACCATGCGTCTCGTGTTCGCAGGTACGCCCGAGGTGGCACTTCCCTCGCTGCGCGCCTTCATCGACTCCACCCGCCACGACGTCGTCGCCGTCGTCACCCGCCCGGACGCCCCCGTCGGCCGCGGCCGACGGATCGAACGCTCCCCGGTCGCCGCACTCGCCGACGAGCACGGCATCGAGGTCCTGTCGCCGGCCAAGGCGGGCGACCCCGACTTCCTCGACCGCCTGCGCGCGCTGGAACCCGACCTCTGCCCGGTCGTGGCCTACGGCGCGCTGCTGCCCCAGCGCACGCTCGACATCCCGCGCTTCGGCTGGGTCAACCTCCACTTCTCCGTGCTGCCCGCCTGGCGCGGCGCCGCACCGGTGCAGGCTTCCGTGCGCCACGGCGACGACATCACCGGCGCCACCACCTTCCGCATCGTCAAGGAGCTCGACGCGGGCCCCGTCTTCGGCGTGGTGACCGAGAAGATCCGGCCCCGCGACACCTCCGGCGACCTGCTCGGCCGCCTGTCCGTCTCCGGCGCCGAGCTGCTGCTGTCCACCGTGGACGGCATCGAGGCCGGCACCCTGCGCGCCGTCGAGCAGCCCTCCGACGGCGTCACCTACGCCCCGAAGATCACCGTCGAGGACGCGCGGCTCGACTTCGCCACCCCCGCCGCCGCACTGGACCGCCTCGCCCGCGCGGTCACGCCGGAACCCGGCGCGTGGGCCGAGTTCCGCGGCGAACGCCTCAAGCTCGGCCCCGTCACGCCGGTGGACGACGTGACGCTGCCGGCCGGGGAGGTCGTCGTCGAACGCAAGCGCGTGCTCGTGGGCACGGCGACGACCGCCGTGGCCCTCGGCGAGGTCCAGGCGCAGGGCAAGAAGCGCATGGCCGCCACCGACTGGGCCCGCGGCGTGCGCATCGAAGCCGGGGAGCGCATCGCATGACCGCGTGCGAGAGCACCGTCCCGGCCCCCACCCGCGTCCTCGCGCGTGGGGCTTCCACAGCTGTGTCAACGACCTTCGCGGGTGTCGCCCGTGCCGGAGCAGGGGAACCCGAACCGATGGAGCCAGGACCGATGGAGCACCGCGCATGACCGGCTACTCGCGAGGGGACTCCAAGCCGTCCCGGCCGCGCAGGCCGCACCCGCCCCGGCGCCGCACCGGGCCGTCGCGCCCTCCGGTGGAGGACCCGGCGCGCCTGGCCGCGCTGGAGACGCTGCGCGCGGTCCGCCAGCGGGACGCGTACGCGAACCTGGTGCTGCCGCAGCTCCTGCGGGACCGGCGGATCACCGGCCGCGACGCGGCGCTGGCCACCGAGCTCACCTACGGCGCCTCCCGTGCCCAGGGGCTGCTCGACGCCGTGATCGAGGCGTGCTCGGACCGCCCGCTGTCCGAGGTGGACGGCTCGGCGCTGGACGCGCTGCGGCTGGGCACCTACCAGCTGCTGCGCACCCGCATCCCGTCGCACGCGGCCGTGGCGTCGACCGTGGACCTCGTCCGGGCCGAGCTCGGCTCCGGCGTCGCCGGCTTCGTCAACGCCGTGCTGCGCCGGGTTGCCGAGCAGGACGAACAGGCCTGGGTCGACGAGCTCGCACCCGACCCGGACACCGACCCGATCGGCAACCTGGCGTTCACGCACGCGCATCCGCGGTGGATCGCGCAGGCCTTCGCCGAGGCGCTGGGCAGTCGCGACGACACCCTGCGCCGCGCGCTGGAGGCCGACGACGCCCGGCCCGCCGTGCACCTGGTGGCACGGCCCGGCGAGGTGAGCGCCGACGAGCTCGCCGCCATCACCGGCGGAGACGTGGCGCCCTACTCGCCCTACGGCGTGCACCTGGAGCCGGGGGCGGGAGACCCGGCTGACCTCGAGCCCGTTCGCGAGCGTCTGGCGAACGTGCAGGACGAGGGCAGCCAGCTCTGCGCCCTGGCCATGACGCGCGCACCGCTGGAAGGCACCGACGACCGGTGGCTCGACCTGTGTGCCGGCCCGGGAGGCAAGGCAGCGCTGCTCGCGGCACTGGTCGGCTTGGAAGGCGGCGAGCTCATCGCCGTCGAGAAGGCACCCCACCGCGCCGAGCTCGTGCGCAAGATCACCTCAGGCTTGCCGGTGACCGTGCATGTGGCCGACGGCCGCGAGACCGACTTCGTCGAAGGGGCGTTCGACCGCGTGCTCGTCGACGCGCCCTGCACCGGTCTCGGTGCACTGCGCAGGCGCCCGGAGGCGCGGTGGCGGCGCCAGCCCACCGACGTCGCCCAGCTCACCACGCTGCAGCGTGAGCTCCTCACCGAAGCGTTGCGACTGGTGCGTCCTGGCGGAGTCGTGGCTTATGTTGTGTGCTCACCTCATCTCTCCGAGACCGTAGGGGTGGTGACGGACGTCGCCCGGCGGACCGGAGCCGACGTGCTGGACACCCGGACGCTCTTCCCCGAGATGCCGGACCTCGGGGACGGGCCGCACGTTCAACTCTGGCCACACCTGCACGGAACGGATGCCATGTTCTGCGCGGTGCTGCGACGCCCTGTTTGAGCGCTCGTGGAAGACGCTAGCGACGGGGTCCGACAGTTCCGGCCCCGTCGCCCCGCCGCACGGCCACAACGGTTCCGGGTTCACCGGTTCGAGTGACGGCGGCCGGGCGCGACCTAAGATCGTCCACATGACACGTGGCCTGCTCGGACTCGTCGCAAGCGGCTGCGGCGGCGTGGAGACCTGGTTCCGCACGCAGCTCGCGGAACCGGCGGCGCGACGGGGCTGGCGGCTCGCCATCACCCTCACGCCGACCGTCGTCCCGTGGTTCGAGGAGGCAGGCGAGCTCGACCGGCTCCAGCAGCTCACGGACCTGGAGGTCCGCTGGCACCCGCGGTTGCCGGGCCAGCCCAAGCCCTACCCGACGCCCGACGCGTTCCTCTTCGCCCCCGCCAGCGCGAACTCGGTGGCGAAACTGGCGCTCGGCATCGGTGACAACCAGGCGCTGACCGCGCTGAACGAGGCCATGGGCGTCGAGGGCTGCAGGGTCGTCGTCATGCCCCAGGCCAACGCCGACAAGCGCCGTCACCCGATGTGGGAGACCCACGTCACCACCCTCACCGACGCGGGTGTCGTGGTGGTCACCGACGAGCCTCCCGGCAGGTTGCTCGACCTGCTGGACACCTAGGATCAGCCTCGTGGTCCACACGCCGATGATCGCCCCCAGCATCCTGTCCGCAGACTTCGCGCGCCTCGCCGACGAGCTCGCCGCGGTGCCCACGTCGGACTGGATCCACGTCGACGTCATGGACAACCACTTCGTGCCGAACCTGACCCTGGGCCTGCCGGTGGTCAAGTCGCTGCTGAAGGTCACGGACATCCCGGTCGACTGCCACCTGATGATCGAGGACCCGGACCGCTGGGCCATCGGGTACGCCGAGGCGGGCGCGTACAACGTCACCGTCCACGTCGAGGCCGCGAACGACCCGGTCGCGCTCGCCAAGAACCTCAGGGCCGCAGGCGCGAAGGCCGGCCTGAGCATCAAGCCGGGCACCCCGCTGGAGCCCTACGTCGACGTGCTCAAGCACTACGACACGCTGCTGGTGATGTCGGTCGAGCCGGGCTTCGGCGGCCAGAAGTTCATGGCCGAGGTGCTCGACAAGGTCCGCCAGGCCCGCCACCTCGTCGACACCGGCCACCTGAAGCTGGTCGTGGAGATCGACGGCGGCATCAACGCCGACACCATCGAGCAGGCCGCGGAGGCCGGTGTGGACTGCTTCGTCGCGGGCTCCGCCGTGTACGACGCCACCGACCCCGGCAAGGCCGTCGAGGCACTGCGCGCCCAGGCAGCCGCCGCCCAGAGGACCGGCGGTCGGTGACGCCGCGGGACGCGATGGCGCTCGCCATCGCGGAGAGCGAGCGGGTGCGGGGCACCACCAGCCCCAACCCGCCCGTGGGCTGCGTCGTCCTCGACGCGCACGGCAAGGCGGTCGGGTTCGGCGGCACGCAGCCACCGGGCGGCCCGCACGCCGAGGTGATGGCGCTCAAGGAAGCGGGCGTCCGGGCCAGGGGCGGCACCGCGGTCGTCACGCTCGAACCGTGCGCGCACCACGGGCGCACGCCACCGTGCACCGAAGCGTTGCAGGAAGCCGGCATCAAGCACGTCATCCACGCCGTCAGCGACCCGAACCCCAGGGCCGCGGGCGGTGCGGCACGGCTCAGGGCGGCCGGCATCACCGTCGAGAGCGGTCTGCTGGCCGACGAGGTCAGCAAGGGGCCGTTGCGCGCGTGGCTGCACTATGCGCGCACGGGCCGCCCACACGTCACGTGGAAGTACGCGGCGTCGCTGGACGGCCGGATCGCCGCCCAGGACGGCACCAGCCGGTGGATCAGCTCGGAGACCTCCCGCAAGGAGGTCCACGACCTGCGCGCGAAGCTCGACGCGATCATCGTCGGCACGAACACGGTCCGGCGCGACGACCCGGCGCTGACCGCCCGCGACGCCGACGGAATTCCGCTGCCCCACCAGCCGTTGCCCGTGGTCGTGGGACACGGCGACCTGCCGGCTGGAGCCAGGCTCGAGCACACCGCGCTACACCTGCGCACGCATGACCCGGACGAGGTGCTGACCGCGCTCGCCGGCGAAGGGGTGGTGGACGTGCTGCTGGAGGGTGGCCCGACGGTGGCCGGCGCGTTCCTGCGCGCGGGCCGGGTCGACCGCGTGCTCGCCTACGTCGCGCCCGCACTGCTGGGGGCGGGACCCGCGGCGGTGCTGGACGCGGGCGTGTCAACCATCACGGACGCTGTCCGGCTCGTCGTCGAAGACGTCACCATGAGCGGACCAGACTTGCGGATCAGCGCGGTTCCGCAAACTTAGGAGGAGCGGTGTTCACCGGGATCGTCGAGGAACTCGGCCACGTGGTCGCGGTTCAGGACCTGCCAGACGCGGCGCGGATCCGCGTCCGCGGGCCGATCGTCACCAGCGACGCGAAGCACGGCGACTCCATCGCGGTGAACGGCGTCTGCCTCACCGTCGTGGAGGTCGAGGACAACACCTTCACCGCCGACGTGATGCGCGAGACCCTCGTGCGCAGCAGCCTCGCGAAGGTCGCCGAGGGCGACCGGGTCAACCTGGAGCGCGCGGCCGCGGTCGGCCAGCGCCTCGGCGGCCACATCGTGCAGGGCCACGTGGACGGCACGGGCACGATCCTCGCGCGGGAGAAGGCCGAGCACTGGGAGGTCGTCCACATCGGACTGCCGCCCCAGCTCGCCCGCTACGTCGTGGAGAAGGGCTCGATCACGGTCGACGGCGTGTCGCTGACCGTCGTGACCGTGTCCGAGGACGAGTTCACCGTGAGCCTCATCCCGACGACGCTGGACCTCACCACGCTGGGCCACCGCAAGCCGGGGGACCACGTGAACCTGGAGGTCGACGTGCTGGCGAAGTACGTTGAACGACTGGCCGTCCCGCACCTGCGGGCCATCGTGGGCGAGGAGACCCAGTGAGCACCGATTTCGCTGAGATCGAGCGGGCGATCGCCGACATCGCCGCCGGTCGCCCGGTGGTCGTCGTGGACGACGAGGACCGCGAGAACGAGGGCGACCTGATCTTCGCCGCCGAGAAGGCGACGCCGGAGCTGCTCGCGTTCATGGTCCGCTACACCTCGGGCTACATCTGCGTGCCGCTGACCGAGGAGGACTGCGAGCGCCTCGACCTGCCGCCGATGTTCCACACCAACCAGGACGTGCGCGGCACGGCGTACACGGTCACGGTCGACGCGCGCGAGGGCGTCAGCACCGGCATCTCGGCCGCGGACCGCGCCCGCACGATCCGGCTGCTGGCCGACCCGACCTCGAAGGCCACCGACTTCAACCGGCCCGGCCACGTCGTGCCGCTGCGCGCCAAGGCCGGTGGCGTGCTGCGCCGCCCCGGTCACACCGAGGCCGCCGTCGACCTGTCGCGGCTGGCCGGGTTGTCACCCGCCGGCGTGCTCTGCGAGATCGTGTCGCAGAAGGACGAGGGCGACATGGCCCGCCGCGAGGAGCTGGAGGTCTTCGCCGCCGACCACGACCTCGCGCTGATCACGATCGCCGACCTCATCGCGTACCGCCGCCGGGTCGAGACCCAGGTCGTGCGCGCCGCCGAGGCCCGCATCCCGACCGCGCACGGCGTGTTCACCGCGTTCGGCTACGACAGCCTGCTCGACGGCATCGAGCACGTCGCGATGGTGTACGGCGAGATCGGCGACGGCGAGGACGTGCTGGTGCGCGTGCACTCCGAGTGCCTCACCGGTGACGTGCTCGGCTCGTTGCGCTGCGACTGCGGCCCGCAGCTCGACGCGGCGCTGGAGGCCGTCGCGGCACAGGGCCGTGGCGTGGTGCTGTACATGCGCGGTCACGAGGGCCGCGGCATCGGCCTGATGCACAAGCTGCAGGCCTACCAGCTGCAGGACGAGGGCGCGGACACCGTGGACGCGAACCTGGTGCAGGGCCTGCCCGCCGACGCGCGCGACTACGGCACGGGCGCGCAGATCCTCGTGGAGCTGGGCATCAAGTCCATGCGGCTGCTGACGAACAACCCGGCGAAGCGGGTCGGCCTGGAGGCCGGATACGGTCTGCGGGTGCTCGACCGGGTGCCGCTGCCGATCTCCCCCAACCCGGAGAACCTGCGGTACCTGCGCACCAAGCGCGACCGGATGGGCCACGAACTGACTCAGCTGGAGCAGTACGAGGCCGTTGTTTCCGCTACGGAGGACCAGGAATGAGCGGCGAGGGCCGTCCTGAGCAGACCACGCTCGACGGCAAGGGCCTGAGCGTCGCCATCGCGGCGACGCGCTGGCACACCAAGATCACCGACCAGCTCGTCGAGCGCGCCCTGCGGGCCGCGGAGGACGCGGGCTGTGCTGACACGACCGTCGTGCGCGTCGCGGGGGCCATCGAGCTCCCGGTCGTGGTGCAGGAGCTCGCCCGCCACCACGACGCCGTGGTCGCGCTGGGCGTGGTGATCCGCGGTGGCACCCCGCACTTCGAGTACGTGTGCGACTCGGTGACCGCCGGCCTCACGCGGGTCGCGCTGGACGAGTCGACGCCGGTCGGCAACGGCGTGCTGACGACCGACACCGAGGAGCAGGCACTGGCGCGCGCCGGTCTGCCGGAGTCGGTGGAGGACAAGGGCTACGAGGCGACCGTCGCGGCGATCGACGCGGCGCTGGTGCTGCGCGGGCTGCGCCAGCCGTGGACCGAGCGGGGTTTCGAATGATGACGGCGAACGCGGTGGTGCTGCGCCCCAAGAAGATCCGCAAGGTCGCGTGGGCGTGCGCCGTCGGCCTGGTGGTGGCGTTCACGGTGGTGGGCCTGCTGCTGGGCAACACCCCGACCGGCGTGATCTTCCGGACCTCCGACCAGGTCGCGATGATCCTGCTCGGCTTCCTGCTGGCCGGTGGCGTGCTGCTGCTGACCCGGCCGCGGGTGAGCGCCGACGCCACGGGCATCGAGATCCGCAACGTCGTGACGTCGCACCGCTTCGAGTGGACCGACGTGCTGTCCATCAGCTTTCCCGACGGCGCGTCGTGGGCCCGGCTGGAGCTGCCGGAGGACGAGTACATCTCGATCATGGCCGTGCAGGCCGTGGACCGGGAGTACGCGGTGAAGTCCGTGCGTGCGTTGCGCGAGCTGCACAAGGCGGCGAACTAGCTCCGGAGCGATGAGTTCTGCCCGTGCGGCGGGTCTGCCTCGTCGATGTCGCTGACACAGGAGGAAGACGTGGCACAACTGCTGCGAGTGCAGAACTTCATGGTCTCGAGCGACGGCGTCGCCGCCGGTGAGGACCAGAGCTTCGAGAACCCGTTCGGGCTCCCCGGCGCCGAGCGGTTGTTCTCCTGGGCCGGTGCGACGGCGAGCTGGCCGAACCGCACCGATCCCGGCGGCAGCCGCGGCCTGGACGACTACTTCACGCGCGACTTCACCCAGAACATCGGCGCGGAGATCATGGGCCGCAACAAGTTCGGGTACCAGCGTGGGCCGTGGACCGATCACGAGTGGCAGGGCTGGTGGGGTGACGAACCTCCGTTCCACACGCCGGTGTTCGTCATGACCCACCACGAACGACCGTCGATCACGCTCTCGGACACCACGTTCCACTTCGTCGGCGGTGACCCGGCCGACGTCCTCGACCAGGCACGGGAAGCGGCGCAGGGCAAGGACGTCCGGCTCGGCGGCGGTGTCACCACCGTCCGCCAGTTCCTCGACGCGGACCTGGTGGACACCCTGCACGTCGCCGTCTCACCGGTGCGGTTCGGCGAGGGCCTGCGGCTGTGGGACTCGCCCGACGAGCTGCTCGACCGCTACCACCTCGACGTGGTGCCCAGCCCGAGCGGCGTGGTGCACCACCTGTTCTGGCGCAAGTCCCGCTAACGCCACAGCCCCAGCACCGCTCCCACGAGGCTGAGGCCGATGACGTGGAAGCCCGCCCCGACGGCCACGTGGGTCTTCGGCGCGGGCTTCGTCGTGTCGAACACGCCGCTCACGAACATCACCGGCAACGCGATGCCGACGCCCACGACCAGGCCGAGCAGCAGGCCCTCCATGACGTCGTCGGTGCCCGACGCGGCGGCGATCATCGCGGTCGCCAGGGTGGCGGCGAAACAGGTGGCCAGCGGGATCGTGTAGACCCTGGCGCCGGTGCGCTGCGGCGGGGTGAGCTCCCAGCCGATGGACCGCCGCCAAGCCCGGCCGAAGGCGAACTCGGCGTACCAGATCGCTCCCAGCGCGTAGTACGCGACGGTCGCGACGACGACGGCCAACCAGTTGAGGTCGCCGAGCACGCTCAGGCTCATGACATCTCTCCCGCGGTGATCAGATGTCTTGGCATCGCGTGCTCCGGCGCCACCGTTACCGCTGCGTGATTCGTGGCCAAACCACTACCCTGGCCCGATGCACGAGAAGCCGATGGAGATCTCCGGTTCCGAGGAGGACCTCCGCTCGCTGCACGACTGGCTGCGCGACGAGGACGAGCTGCGCCGCGCCGCCGTGGAGTGGCGTTCGATGCCACCGAAGCCGGACGAGATGGGCAGCGCCGGGGTGCTGACGGTGACGCTCGCCGACGACGCCGACCATGCCGTGCTGGCCAGGTCCATCGCCGTGTGGACCAGGCACCGGGCCGCCGTGGCGCTGACGATCACCGCGGGCGGGCGGGTGGCCGAGGTGGACAGCCGGCCGCTGAGCGACCCGGCCGAACTGGCGGAGATCATCGCGAAGCTGGTCCGGTGACGGGGCTGCCGGACCCGGTGAGCTCCCGCGCGATCCTGATCGGGGTCGACCGGACACCGAAGCACCCCGGGCTGCACCCGTTGCCCGCGGTGCGCAACAACGTCACCGACCTGGCCGCGGCGCTGACCGACCCGGCGATCTGGGGCCTGGCGCGGCAGAACTGCGTGGAGCCGCCGGACGTCTCGGACGCGCGGCAGGTGGCCACGACGGTCGAACGCGTGGCGGCGGAGGCGACCGACACGCTGCTCCTGTACTTCGCCGGGCACGGGGTGCCCGACCCGGACGACGGCGAGCTGATCCTCGCGGTCGGTGACACCACCGAGCAGTCGCCGAAGTTCACCGGGCTGCGGTACGCGTGGCTGCGCGAGGCGGTGCGCCGGGTGAGGGCCGCGCGGCTGGTGGTGGTGCTGGACTGCTGCTTCAGCGGCCGGGCACTGAAACAGCAGCCGCTGTCGGTGATCTCCGGGCAGATCGACATCGGCGGCACCTACGTGATCACGTCCTCACCGCACAACTCCCCGTCGAAGGCACCGGAGCGGGGCAGGCACACCGCGTTCACCGGCGGGTTGCTCAAGGTGCTGAACCAGGGCGTTCCCGGTGGGGCGCAACGGTTGCGGCTCAGCGACCTGTACGACCGGGTGCTGAACGAGATGGTGCTCGGCGGCTTCCCCCGCCCGCAGCAGATGAACACGAACACCGTGGGACAGCTGGAGATCGTCCACAACCGCGCCTGGTCGCTGCCGGTGGAGGTGCCGCGCGTTACACCGTCGCGGGTGCACGCGCCGCTGACCGACGCGATGCGCGCCGAGCTCACCGAGGTGATGCTGCTGCAGTTCGGCGACCCGGCCGGGGTCGACGTGCTGACCGAGTCGCTGCTGGCGCAGGCGGTGCACGAGATCGAGGCCGGAACGGACACCGCGCGGCTGCTCGCTGGCCTGGACCGCTGTGTGGCCGTGCTGCGGTCCCGGCTGGCGGCGCTGGCGCGACCGGCGGAGCTGGAACCGGCGATCGCGGACGCGCTGGGGGACGGCGAGCTGGCGGCGCAGACGGCGGCGGCGTTCGCACGGGCCGGTGCCGGCAACGTCGAGGTCGGCGTCACGACCGGTGCGGCCGTGGAGGTCGAGCTCACCAGCCGGCTCACGTTCGCCACGAAGCTGCTGGCCCCGAACGCGGCGGCCACGCCGGTGGTGCTGGACGCGCCGGTGGTCGTCGTGTCGCGCACGGGCGAGCTCGACGCACGGGTGCTCACCGCCGACCCGGCGTTGAAGGGCAGGCCGCTGCTGGTCGTGGCGCCGAAGCTGGCACCGCACGTGGCCAGGCGGTTGATGTTCGTGACGCCCAAGGTCGTGGTGGTCTACCCGACGGCCGCGGCCGACGACCTGCTGTCCGGCCTGTGCACCCTGACCGGGGCCGACGGCGGCACGGTGCTCGGCCGCGCCTACCGCGTGCTCGTGACGGCGTCGGCGACCACGGTCATGGCCGGTGACGCCCCTGAGCTGGCCGACACCGGGCGTGCGGTCATCCGGGTCGAGGCGTCGGCGCTGCCGCTCGCCCGGCGCGCGCTGGCGATCGCACGGGCGGCGGCCGACGGTGGTGTGGTGGGACGTGGTGCGGCGGCCGACCTCGCCGCCCGGTTGCCGGACGGTCCCGCAGAACGGGTGCTGCGCCGTGCTCTCGTTGGGCCGCAACGAGACGGTGTGGTGCCGGTGGTGACCGTGCAGGGCGCGCTGGGGCACTCGCTCGCGACCGTGGTGCGGCTGCTGACCGCCTAACCGCGCTTCGCGCCGCACTCCGGGCAGAACCTCGCGGTCACGGCCACCCGGCCGCCGCACCCCGGGCAGAACGCGGTGTCCTGCTGCAACGGCTGCGGTGTGACCGCCCACGCCGGCTCACCGGGAGGCGAGGCGAACGAGGGCTGGGCCTGCGGCAGCATCGGGGGCATCTGCGGCGCCGGGCCCGCCCGCAGCGCCGCCTCGGTCACGTACTCCTCCGACACCAGCAACGCGTTGTCGTGCAGCTCGGACTGCTTGATCTCCCGCCACAGCTGGCCCAGCTTGACCGCCCACGTCAGCTGCTCGCTGCCCACCGGCATGCCGAACACCCCCGGTGACACGCGGATCAGCGTGATGCCCGCGTGCGGCACCAGCTCCAGCTTCACCGCGCCGCGGTGCTGGCCGATCTGCCGGAACGACGGTGCGTGCAGGCTGATCTCCCACGCGGGCGGCATCGCGTAACCGGGGTGCTGGGGCGTCGCGCGTGGCTGACCAGCGACGACGTACTGGGCGCCCGCGAAGTGCTGCATGATCCGCTGTGCCACCGGACCGAGGTCGGGGACGGTGTGGTGCACGATCCGCTCGGTCTTGAGCAGGTTCATCACGGGCCTTCCAGTGCGATGGTGCCGGTCGCCCCGACAACCTCGGTGCCGCACGTCTGGCAGAAGCGCCACGTCGGCTGCAGCTGGTTCTGGCAGCGCTCGCAGCGGGTCGGCGCCTGGTCGCGCCGGTGCTCGACGGTGCCGGTGAGGATCCGGAACGCGTCGGTCCGCGCCCAGTCCTGCAGGTACTTGACCCTGGCGATCGGCATCGGGTGCGTCGGCGTGCCGATGCGGACGTCGCGGTCGATCAGCCGGTTCCAGATGGAGTTGAGCTTGAACGCGTCGAACTCGACGGTCTGCGCCTCGAACTCCTCGTAGTTGATCTCACCGGGCAGCCACTTGGGCACACCGACCATGTGGAAGATCGCGCGTTTCATGGCCTCCGGGCCACCGGTGCAGACCGCGGCCACCCGGTCGGCCGACAGCTCGCTCTTGTGCTGCCAGTTGACCAGCGCCTCGCCGAACGCCAGGTCTCCCAGCGTCTTCAGGCCCAGCACGTTCGGCAGGATGCTGACCCCGCCGTGCGCGACGAGGTCACCGATCTGGCGGTAGAGCGAGTGGTCGAAGGCGATGTGGCCGCATTCGTGGGCGATGACCGCGCGGATCTCGTCCTCGTCGAGCGAGTCGAGCAGTCTGCTGTAGAGCACCAGCATCGGCCGTTCGATGCCGACGGCGAAGGCGTTGGGCTGCGCACCCTCCATCAGGTACAGCTCCGGCGGCTCGATGCCGAGCGCGTCGCAGATCGGCGGCAGCATCCGGTAGATCTCCGGCAGCTGCCGCGGGCCGAGGCGCACCCCGTTCGACAGCAGGTAGTGCCGCCACATCCGGTCCGTGTAGACCTTGCCGTAGGCGGTCAGTGCCTTGTCCAGCAACGGCACCGCTTCGAGCTTCGACCGGGCACTGCGGTCGAACGGGTGCATGAGGTCGTGCAGGTTGAACCGGACCGCCATGACGCGACTCCCAGTGCGACGGTGCCGACGGACGGGTCCGAACAATAGCCCAATGGGCCGCCCGCACCGAGGTGTGGACGGCCCATTGGCCTTGATCTGGCAATGATTTCCTAGCTGCGGACCATCTTGCGCAGCACGTACTGCATGATGCCGCCGTTGCGGTAGTAGTCGGCCTCACCGGGGGTGTCGATGCGGACGACCGCGTCGAACTCGACCTTCGCGCCGTCGGTCTTCGTGGCGACCACGTGCACGGTGGACGGGGTGTCACCGTCGTTGAGCTTCGTGATGCCGGTGAAGTCGAACGTCTCGGTGCCGTCGAGGCCCAGCGACGCGGCGTTCTCGCCGGCCGGGAACTGCAGCGGCAGGACGCCCATGCCGATCAGGTTCGAGCGGTGGATGCGCTCGAACGACTCGGCGATGACGGCGCGGACACCGAGCAGCGAGGTGCCCTTGGCCGCCCAGTCGCGCGACGAACCGGAGCCGTACTCCTTGCCGGCCAGCACGACCAGCGGGACACCGGCCTCCGCGTAGGCGACGGACGCGTCGTAGATGGTGGTCTGCGGGGCGTCGGCCTCGAGGAAGTTGCGCGTGAAGCCACCCTGCACGTCGTCGAGCAGCAGGTTGCGCAGGCGGATGTTCGCGAACGTGCCGCGGATCATCACCTCGTGGTTGCCGCGGCGGGAGCCGTAGGAGTTGAAGTCCTTGCGCTCCACGCCGTGCTCGGTCAGGTACTTGCCCGCGGGCGAGTCGGCCTTGATCGAACCGGCGGGGGAGATGTGGTCCGTGGTGACCGAGTCACCCAGCAGCGCCAGCACGCGGGCACCGGAGATCTCGGTGACCGGCTTCGGCTCCATCTCCATGCCCTCGAAGTACGGGGGCTTGCGCACGTAGGTGGACTCGCTGTCCCACTCGAACGTGTTACCGGTCGGCGTGGGCAGCGACTGCCAGCGCTGGTCGCCCGCGAAGACGTCCTTGTAGCCCTTGGAGAAGCCCTCCGGGGAGATCGAGGTCGAGATGACTTCGGCGATCTCCTGCGGCGACGGCCAGATCTCGCTCAGGTAGACCGGCTTGCCCTCGGTGTCGGTGCCGAGCGGCTCGGTGGTGATGTCCTTGTCCATCGAACCGGCCAGCGCGTACGCCACGACGAGCGGCGGCGACGCGAGGTAGTTCATCTTGATGTCCGGGTTGATCCGGCCCTCGAAGTTGCGGTTGCCCGACAGCACCGAGACGACCGCGAGGTCGCCTTCCTGCACGCCCGCCGAGATCTCCTCCTGCAGCGGGCCCGAGTTGCCGATGCAGGTGGTGCAGCCGTAGCCGACCAGGTGGAAGCCGAGCTTCTCCAGGTACGGCATGAGGCCCGCGCGCTCGTAGTAGTCCATGACGACCTTCGAGCCCGGCGCCAGGGTCGTCTTGACCCACGGCTTGCGCTCGAGACCGCGCTCGACGGCCTTCTTCGCGAGAAGGGCCGCGCCGAGCATCACCGACGGGTTCGAGGTGTTGGTGCACGACGTGATCGCGGCGATCGCGACGGCACCGTGGTCCAGCTCGAACTCGTTGCCGTCGAGCGAGACCTTGACCGGGTTGGACGGACGGCCGTCGGCGCCCTCCGCCGCGGTCTGCAGGCGCGGCGCGCCGTCGCCGTTCTCGCCCTCGTGCACGGCGATCGGGTCGGAGGCCGGGAACGTCTCGTCGATCGCCTCGTCCACGTCGGACTTCTCGTCGGCGACGTGCGCGACGTAGTCCTTCAGGGCGGTGCGGAACGACGCCTTGGCGTTCGTCAGCTCGATGCGGTCCTGCGGGCGCTTCGGGCCGGCGATGGACGGGACGACCGTCGCCAGGTCCAGCTCCAGCGTCTCGGAGTAGACGGCCTCGCGGGACGGGTCGTGCCAGAGGCCCTGCTCCTTGGCGTAGGCCTCGACGAGTGCGATCTGCTCCTCGGACCGGCCGGTCAGGCGCAGGTAGTCGATGGTCTCGCCGTCGATCGGGAAGATGCCGACCGTGGAGCCGAACTCCGGCGACATGTTGCCGATGGTGGCGCGGTTCGCCAGCGGCACCGCGCCGACGCCCTCGCCGTAGAACTCGACGAACTTGCCGACGACGCCCTGCTTGCGCAGCATCTCGGTGATCGTGAGCACCAGGTCGGTGGCGGTGGCACCGGGGGGCAGCTCACCGGAGAGCTTGAAGCCCACCACGCGCGGGATCAGCATGGAGACCGGCTGGCCGAGCATCGCGGCCTCGGCCTCGATGCCGCCGACGCCCCAGCCCAGCACGCCGATGCCGTTGACCATCGTGGTGTGCGAGTCGGTGCCGACCAGCGTGTCCGGGTAGGCCTGGCCACCGCGGACCATGACCACGCGGGCCAGGTGCTCGATGTTGACCTGGTGCACGATGCCGGTGCCCGGCGGGACGACCTTGAACTCGTCGAACGCGGTCTGGCCCCAGCGCAGGAACTGGTAGCGCTCCCTGTTGCGCTCGTACTCCAGGTCGACGTTCAGCTCGAACGCGTCCGGGCGGCCGAAGATGTCGGCGATGACCGAGTGGTCGATCACGAGCTCGGCGGGGGCGAGCGGGTTCACCTTCTCGGCGTCGCCGCCCAGCTGGGTGACGGCCTCGCGCATGGTGGCCAGGTCGACGACGCACGGCACACCGGTGAAGTCCTGCATCACGACCCGTGCGGGCGTGAACTGGATCTCCGTGCTGGGCTCTGCGGTCGGGTCCCAGTTGGCGAGAGCGCGCACGTGGTCGGCGGTGATGTTCGCGCCGTCCTCGGTCCGCAGCAGGTTCTCCAGCAGGATCTTCAGGCTGAACGGCAGACGCTCCGCGCCCTCCACGGCGCTCAGCCGGAACACCTCGTACGAGGCGTCGCCGACGTTGAGCGTGCCGCGGGCGCCGAAGCTGTCCTTGCTAGCTGGTGCAGTCACGTGCAACTCCATCTGGTGACAGCGCGGTGGTCAGTTCGGGGTACGGGGAGAGTCTTCCGCACCCGGTCGACCGCTGCCCCTCGACCCAAACAGTACGCTTGTCCTGTAAGCCGCTTCAACCCAGGTTGCCCTAACTCACCCGAGGCGGGCCGGGCGGCGTTTCACCCGGCGAACATGAGAACCGCCGCGAACGCGCCGAGCATCAGCACCTTCGCACCTTCCAGCGCGATGTAGGCGAGGTGGGCCCGTGACCTGGGCGGCGGCTCCCCGTCGATGATCAGCTGGGCCCTGGCCTCCAGCCTGGGGCGCAGCGCGAGCACCTGCACCGCGAGCGTCACGACCAGTACGGTGAGCAGCACGCCCGCCGCGAACGGGCGGTCGCCGGACGCGAACGTCACCGCGGTGACCAGGGCCAGCACGACCTCCGCGCGGTTGAGGGCCCGGAACACGAGCCGCCCGATGCCCAGCCCCAGCGGCAGCGTGATGCCGGGTGCCCGGAACTTGAGCGGTGCCTCGATCGAGATCGCCACGACCATGCCGAGCCAGACGCACGCCGTGGCCAGCGGTAGCAGTGTCATATGTCCTCCGTGTCGTGCCGTGCTGTGGTTATCTTGGCGTGGTGCTCCTCGATCAGGTCTCCAAGCGGTACGGACGCGGGCCCTGGGTGCTGCGCGACCTCACGCTGGAAGTGTCCGAGCTGGTGGTGCTGACCGGCGCGAACGGCACCGGCAAGTCCACCCTGCTCAAGATCGCGGCCGGCGTGTTGCGGCCGACGTCCGGGCGGGTCGTGCGGCCCGCGTCGGTCGGGTACGTGCCGGAGCGGTTCCCCTCGGACGTCAGGATGTCCGCCTCGTCGTACCTCGCGCACCTGGGGCGGATCCGCCGTGCGGCGGCGACGGACGTGCTGGAGCGGCTGGGTTTCGTCGGCTCGCTGACGGCGCCGATGTCCGAGCTGTCGAAGGGCAACGCGCAGAAGGTCGCGCTGGCACAGGCGTTCCTCGCCACGGACCTGCTGGTGCTCGACGAGCCGTGGAGCGGGCTGGACCCGGCGGCGTCGGCGGAGCTGGTGTCGTTGTTGCAGGGGCGCACCGCGCTGGTGTCCGACCACGAGGGCCACCTCGCGGACGCGGCGCGCGTCGACCTCGCCGGCGGTCACGTGACGATCGAGCTGAGCCGGGTCGTCGGACTGGAGGCGCTGGAGGCGCTGGAAGGCGTGCGGTCGGTGCTGTCGCGGGGCACGTCGGCGCGGGTGGTCGTCGCGCCGGAACGCAGTGACTCGGTGCTGGCGGAGGCGTTGCGGCTCGGCTGCTCGGTGCGGAGCGTGCGATGACCTCGCTGGTGCGGTACCTCGTGGCGGACGTGCTGCGGGGGCAGCGGTTCCTGGCTCCGGTGCTGGTGTTCCTCGGCGTGCTGGGGATGCTGTTCTCCTCCGACGCCGGGCAGCCGCTGGAGGCGTACTCGGGGTCGTCGGCGTTGCTGTACCCGATCTGCGCGTGGACGGCGGTCGTCGTGGCGACGTCGGAGGACGTGGTGCGGCGGGAGATCACCGTCGTGTCGGCGGGCGGGTGGCCGCGGGTGCTCGGCGCGGTCGCGATCGTCGCCGTGCTGTTCGCCGTGGCGATGGCGGCGCTCGCGGCGGTGTGGCCGGTGGTGACGAACCCGCACCCGTACACGGCCGGTGACTTCTTCGTGGGCCTCGGGTCGCACACGGCGGTCGCGCTGCTCGGCGTCGGCGTGGGCCTGATGTTCGCGCGGCCGGTGTTCGACGCGATCGGGCGGACCGTGCTGGCGGTGTTCGCCGTGGTCGTGCTGACCTACCCGCTGGGCCGCGTGACACCGCTCGGCTGGGTGCTGGACGCGTTGGGGCACAACCAGTTCTCGCTCTCGGTGCTGTGGGCCGGTGTCGTCGGCGCCGTCCTGGTGGCGGGCGCGGTCGCGTTGGGCGTGTGGCGGACGTGATGCGGGTCGACGTGCTCGGACCGCTCGTCGTCGGCGACGGGTCGGTCGAGGTGCGCGGCAAGCGGTTGCGGTGGCTGCTGATGCGGCTCGCGATGGAACCGGGCCGGGTGGTCGCCGCGGAACGGCTGATCGCGGACCTGTGGCCGGACGACCCACCGGTCGACGGCGCCGCCGCCCTGCAGTCGCTGGCCTCCCGGCTGCGGCGCACGATCGGTGCCGACGCGATCTCCTCGCACGCCACGGGCTACCGGCTCGAAGCCCCCACCGATGTCGAGGAGTTCTGCCGGACCCGTGACGCGTCGCTGTGGCGTGGCGCGGCTTTCGAGGACGCACCGTTCGCGGTCGACGAGGCGGTGCGGCTGGCGTTGCTGCGCGACGACCTGACCGGCCTGGAAGCTCTCGCCGCCGCGCACCCGTTGCGCGAGGACGTGCAGGCGCGGCTGATGCTCGCCCTGCACGCGGCGGGCCGCCGGTCGGACGCGCTGGCGGTGTTCGACCGGGTGCGGACCTCTCTGGCGGAGACGCTGGGGGTGGACCCGGGGGAGGCGCTGGCTGCGGCACATCTCTCCGTGCTGCGCGAACGTTCCGTGCGCGGCAACCTGCCGGCGCCGGTGGGGTCGTTCGTGGGCCGCGCCTCGGACCTGGCCGCGCTGGACGCGTTGCTGGCGTCGAACCGGTTGGTCACGCTGACCGGCTTCGGCGGCGTGGGCAAGACCCGGCTGGCACTGGCGCACGCGGCCACGCGCGACGAAGCGTGGTTCGTGGAGCTGGACTCGGCAGCGGACCCCCTGGCCGCCCTGGACGCGGCCCTGGGCCCGAACCCGCTGGCGATGCCGGTGTTCGCCCGCCTGGGTTCGGCGCTGGTGGTCCTCGACAACTGCGAACACGTGGTGGACGCGGCCGCCGCACTGTGCGCGCGACTGCTGGCCGAGGCGCCGGGGGTGTCCGTGGTGGCGACGTCACGGGAGCCGCTGGGCATCCCCGGCGAGGTCGTGCACCCGGTGGCGCCGCTGGACGTCGAGCACGCGGTCCGCCTGTTCACCGCACGCGTCGGCTCGGCGCTCGACCCCGGGGTGGTGCGGCGGGTCTGCGTCGCGCTCGACGGCATCCCGCTCGCACTGGAGCTGGCGGCGGCACGAGCGCGCTCGCTGTCGGCGCAGCAACTCGAGTCGCGCGTGCAGAGCCGGCTGCGGCTGCTGGACCGCGGCGCGCGCACCGGACCCGCGCGGCACCGGACGCTGCGGGCGGTGATCGACTGGAGCTGGGAGCTGCTGGACTCGGCCGAGCGGACGTTGCTGGCGCGGCTGGCGGTGTTCGTGGGCGGGGCGACGGCCTCGGCGGTGCATGCGGTGTGCTCAGGGCGTGCGGTGGGCACGGCGGGTTCGGTGGGCACGGCGGGTGTCGGGGACGCGGGGCGTGCGGCAGGCGCGGTGAGTGCTGGGGACACGGGCTGTCCGGTGGGCACGGCGGGTGCTGGGAACACGGACCGTTCGGTGGCCACGGCGCGCTCGATGGAAGCGGCTGATGCGGTCGGCGCGGAGCGTTCGGCGGGCATGGCGCGTTCGGTGGGCATGGCGGGTGCCGGCGATACGGAACGTGCAGCGGACACGGCGAGTGCCGGGGACACGCGCCGTTCGCCGGATGTGGTGGTGAGTACGGCCGACGCGGCGAGTGCGGTAGGCACGGCCGATGCGGTGGGCACGGCGGGTGCGGCGTACACGGGCCGTTCGGTGGACACGGCAGGCTCGCGCAGGGGTACCCCCGAATCGGGAACCCCTGCGTTTCAACGTACTCACGACCACCGACAAGATCGGAAGCTCGACGGCGGGCAGGACGGCCCTGACGAGCACAGCCCCGGCGGGCACGACCTCGACGTGCACGACCCCAGCCAGCGCAACACCAGCGAACACCGCCCCAGCGGGCAAAACTCCAGTAGGAACAGCCCCGGCGGTCACAACCCCAGCGGGTACGCCCACGAGGCCCACAACCCCGCCGCACACAACACCCGCGAGCACACCCCAGGCGCCCCCGGCGGCGCCCCCGCCCCAAACGCCCAAAGCAGCGAGCACAACCTCGAACTGCACGACCTCTGGGAAACCGAGGACCTCCTGTCGGCACTGGTCGAGAAGTCGCTCGTCGTCCGCACCGGCGAGCGCTACCGGCTGCTGGAGACGGTCCGCGAGTACGCGCTGGAACAGGGCCGGACAGATCCGGCGGCCCACGCGCGGTACTACGTCGAGCTCGCCGAGCGGATTGAGCCGTTGCTCCGCGGGCCGCGGCAGCTCGAAGCGCTGGAGGTCTTCGAGGCGGAGCGGGCCAACCTCGACGCGGCGCTGGCGTGGGCGGTGCGTCACGAACCGGCGCTTGCCCGGCGGATGATGGCGGCGCGCACGTGGCATTGGCTGGTGATGACCAAGCGGTACGAGGAGATCCGGCGGTGGGCGCCGCTCGTGCCCGGCGATCCGCTGTCGGAGGTGCTGGCGACGCTGGGCACGCCGGAGGCCGTCGCGGCGGCGGAGCGGTTGTGGCAGGAGGACCTGCCGACGGCGTTGTGCGCGTTGATGCTGACCAGTGGTCAGGTGTGGGGTGTCGCGGAGCTCGGTGACCGGATGACGGCGCTCGCCGATCGGCTGGAGCGGTCGGACGACGAGTGGATGCGGGCGTTCTCGGCGCTCATCCGCGGGGTGGTGGCGGGGGAGTTCAGCGAGGGTGCGGCGCCGGAGGCGGAGCTGGCGTACCGGCGGGCGCTCGTGCGGTTCCGGGCCGTCGGGGACCGGTGGGCCGTGGTGTTCGGGCTGTCGTGCCTGGTCATGGTGCTGATCAACCGGGGCGAGTTCGCCGAGGGGTTCAAGGCGGTGTCGGAGGCGCGGCAGGTGGCGGCCGAGCTGGGTGACCCGGAGAACGTGCTGGTGCCGATGCCGGTGCTCGTGCAGACGGCACGGCTGAAGGTGCGCATCGGTGACCTCGCCGGTGCGCGGGAGGACCTGGCGCAGGTCCGCCCGCAGTACAACCTCGACCAGGGGCGGGTCGCGCAGGCGCACGGCGAGGTCGCCTACTTCGGTGGCGACTTCGAGGAGGCCGTGCGGCTCTACCGGCAGGCGCTCGACGCCACGGAGGACTCGCAGGCGTTCCAGTTCCGGGCCGCGGTGCACGCGGGGCTCGGGCTGGCGCTCACCCGCCTGGGGCTGCTGGACCAGGCGGGTGAGCAGCACGCGCGAGCGCTCGACACGGTCAGCCGGAGCACGGACGGGCCGGCGCGGGCGACGGTGCTGGAGGCGTACGCGGGCTGGCTGCTGGCCCAGGGCGACGCGCAGCGTGCCGCGGCCGCCCTGGACGAGGCGGAACGGCTACGCGGCGGCCCGAGCAGCGACCCGGCGGTGGTGCAGCTGCGTGACCGGTGCCGCGCGGAAGTAGGCGTCGATCGCTGACCGGCCGATGGCGGCCACGTACCCGTCCGGCCGCACCAGGACCGGATCGTCGCCCAGGTCGAGCGTCACGAAGTCGGGACCGCGCAGCAGGTCGAAGATCCGGCCCTGGTCGGTCACGCCGTCGGGCATCCGGTCACCCGCCTTCAGGCCGGGCCCCTCCTCGGTGCGGTACGACAACGACAGCTGCAGCGTCTCGTCCTCGCGGCGCTCGAACGGGTTGCCGGACATCATGATCGCGGTCGTCATGCCGAGCAGCCACTCCGCGACCGGCTTGCGCTCGGACTCGTAGGTGTCGAGCAACGTCTCCATCCCGAGCTTCCAGCCCAGGTTGTACGCGTCCTGGATGCCGGTGTTCATGCCCTGCGCGCCGGCGGGGGAGTGCACGTGCGCGGCGTCGCCCGCGAGGAACACCCGGCCGACGCGGAACCGGTCCACCATGCGGATGTTGGTGCGGTACACCGACATCCACGTCGCGTCGTGCAGGACGACGTCGTCCAGCCCGGTGCGCTCGCGCACGATCTCCCGGTACAGCTCCAGCGACGGCTCACCGTCACCGGTGGCCTGGAACTGGTAGAGGTCGGTGTCGGGCAACGGGCACAGGCCCAGCCACCGGTCGGCGCGGCCGCCCCAGCTGTGCCAGTGGTCGCGGTCCAGGCCGGAGACCCGCACGTCGCCCACCAGCATCCGCTGGTCCTCGTGCGTCTCGCCGACGAACGAGACCCCCAGCTGCTTGCGCACGAACGACTTCCCGCCGTCGCAACCGACCAGGTACCGCGCCCGCACGGTCTCGCCGCCGACGACCGCGGTGACACCGGAGTCGTCCTGCGTGAACGCGGTCAGCGGCATGCCGTACTCGACAGTGCCCGCGGGCAGCGCCTCGCGCAGGACCTGCTCCACGCGGAACTGCGCGATCAGCATGGTGCGCGCGTACGGGCGTTCGGGCGTGGGGTGCCGTCCCTCGTGCACGTCCCACTCGCGCAGCACCTCGCGGCCCCGGTAGGCGCGCATGGTCATGTGCAGGCGGCCGGAGGCGAGGATCGGCTCGATGACGCCCAGGTCGTGGAACACCTCCATCGACCGCGGCTGCAGACCCTTGCCGCGGGAGCCCGCGAACGGTGCGGAGGAGGCGTCGACGATGCGGAACGGAACGCCGCGGCGGGCGAGGTCGAGGGCGAGGGTGAGGCCGGTCGGGCCGGCGCCGATGATCAGAACCTGAGTGTCCATGGCGACCACACTCGACCCGTGAACTGCCACGGCCCTGTCACCGCGCTGTTGCGCTGTGACAGGGCCGTGGGGACCGGCTCGGACTACTTCTTCATGAGCGCGATCAGCGCGTCGACGTCCTTGGGCTCGAAGCCGCGCAACAGCGTCAGCAGCACCTCGTAGTACGACCGCACCGGGCTGACGTACCACTTGCCGTCGACCTTGGTGGACACGACGCCGACACCGGTCTTCATGACCGACGTGGCGACCCGCCCGATGACCTCGACCGCCTCGGCCGGGATCTTGCTCTTGCCGCCGCCCTGCTGCTCCAGCAGCTGGGTGACCTCGTCGGCGCACAGCTTCTGCTCGCCCTGCTTGGGCACGTCGACCGAGTAGCAGTCGCCCTCACGCGTGATCGTGAGGGTCTCGCCCTCCGCCGTCACCGAGAGCTTCTTGACGGTGACCTGCTTGCCGCCGGTCACGTCCTTCACGTCGGTCTCCAGCGCGTTGAGCTTCGCGCCGGTCTTGTCCACCGAGCCGATCTCGTCCAGCAGCACCGGGCCCAGGTCCTGCAGCACACCGGCCTCGTCCGGCGGCAGCGTGGCGATGACCTTCTCGATGTCACCGTCGAGCGCCGCGTTGACCAGCTGCTTGGCCGCCTCCTCCGGCGAGCCGGCGCCCTGCGGCGCGAAGCCCTTCTGCGGCCACGTGAGCTTCTCCTCCTCCAGGACCGCGTTGGCGATCGTGTAGAAGGCGCTCGGGTACCACTTGTCGCCGACCTTGATCGACGCGATGCCGATCGGCTTGCCGCGCTTCTTGACCTCGGCGGAGATGTCGTAGGTCTTGGTCTCCGACTTGGTCAGGCTGACCTTGTCGCCGATGGCGTCCATCAGCTTGTCGGTCAGCGGGACCTTGGAGATGTCCGAGGTGATGGTGATCTTGCCCTCGGTCAGCTTGTTGATCGTGAGGTGGTCGTTGACCTTCTCCGCCGCCGCGTCGTCGAACTTGATGTTCTCGCTCTTGAACTCGACGCCCGACATCTTGTTCGGGTCGGCCTCCTGCTTGAGGATCTCGAGACGCTTCATCTCCTTCGTCATCGAGTCCATGTAGTCCTTCGACAACGCGGCCTCTGCGGGCGCGAGCGAGGCCATGATGCCGACGACGTCACCGCTGCCGAGCTGCTCGACGAGGTTCTTCGCCGCGATCTCCGGCGTGTCCTTGCCCGCGTTCGCCGCGGGGTTCGCCTTCTGCAGGGCGAAGAACGTGACACCGCCACCGACGAGGAGCAGCACCGCCACGACGGCCGTGATCACCAGACCGGTGCGCTTCTTCTTCGGCGGCTCACCCCCTGCCGGCGCGTAGCCGTAGGGCTGCTGGTGCTGGTCGAACCCCTGCTGAGGGAAACCCTGCTGGGGAAAGCCCTGCTGCGGGAAGTTCTGCGGGTAACCCTGCTGCGGCACACCCTGCGGGCCGGTCTGCGGGTAACCGCCCGGCTGCTGCGGGTGAGCGCCGCCCTGCTGCGGGAAGCCCTGCGGTCCGGTCTGCGGGAAGCCGCCCTGCTGGGGGTACCCGCCCTGCTGCGGCTGCTGGGGGTAACCGCCCTGGTGGGGCTGTTGCCCTTGCGGGTCGTTCTGCGGCTGCCACTGTCCGCCGCTACCGGGGTAGCTCACGGTTCCCTCCTGGAGTCATCACTGCGCTGCGCCTGGGCGAGGTGAGCACCGTGATCGCCCCCACGATCGCCAGTACGGCACCGGCAAGGGTCACGACGGGTCCGGTCGAGCTGAGTCCGACCAACGCGCCCTTGCTGTCCCCTTGGACCGTGGCAACCAGGGCCACGGTTCCCCCGATCGTGCCAAAGAGGAGAGCCACGCACGCGGCAATTCGACGAAAACGGACCGCGTAGAGGGCGAGCGCCACGACGGCCAGCGGCGTCAGACCCACCCAGACACCCGTCACCACGCCGCCGGCCACCCCGTCCAACCCGGCAAGATCACGCAGCGAGAGCACCTGGTAACTGTCCCTCGTGGTCGATCCCGACCTGAGCCAGGGCAGGAAAGTTCCGGTGATCTGAGTGACCAAGCCCACTGCCGCGATCGCGGCTCCCACAGCGCTGCGCACCCGACTAGTGTGAACGGATGGTCTCCGACGCGTGCACGGCGGCACGGGCGCTGGTCGCGTCCGCCCACCGGATCACGGTGTTGACCGGTGCCGGCGTCTCCACCGACTCGGGCATTCCCGACTACCGCGGCCCCGGCGGCGTGTGGGCGCGGGACGCGGACGCCGGACGTGGCGCCACCCTGTCCACCTACCTGGCCGACGCCGAGGCGCGCAGGCGGACGTGGCGCTCCCGGCTGGACCATCCGGTGTGGACGGCCAAGCCGAACGCCGCGCACCGGGCACTGGTGGAACTGGAACGGTCCGGCCGGTTGCGCACCGTGGTCACGCAGAACATCGACGGCCTGCACCAGAAAGCCGGGTCCGACCCGCACCGCGTGGTGGAGCTGCACGGCACGCTGCACGCGACGGTCTGCCTCGGATGCGGTGCGACCGGTCCGATGCGTGCCGCTTTGCAGCGCGTGGCCGACGGCGAGGAGGAACCGGACTGCCCGCGCTGCGGCGGAATCCTCAAGTCCGCCACCGTCTCGTTCGGCCAGGAGCTCGACGGCGAGGTGCTGCGCAGGGCCCGGCTGGCCGCGCTCGACTGCGACCTCCTGCTGGTGGCCGGCACGTCGTTGTCCGTGCAGCCGGCCGCGGGACTGGTGGCGCTGGCGGCGAAGGCCGGTGCCCAGGTCGTCATCTGCAACAACGAGCCGACGCCGTACGACTCCCTCGCCGCCGTCGTCGTGCACGAACCGGTCGGCGAGGTGCTGCCCGACCTCAGCGCCGTTCCTCCATCCGGGGGAGGCGCTTTTTCGTCCTGGGGAGATCCGAGCACCTGGTCGTAGGGTCGCAGCATGCGCGTACCGCTGATCACGACGGACTTCCTGGACCGGGCGTCGTTCGCGTTCGGGGACACGACCGCCACCGTCGACGAGCCCGACCAGCCGGCCAAGCCGGTCGAGACGACGACGTACGCCCAGATGGCGACGCGTGTGCGCGCGTGGCGGGCGGGGCTCGACGCGCTGGGCGTCGGCGAGGGCGAGCGCGTCGCCGTCGTCAGCCACAACTCGGCGCGGCTGCTGGAGCTGCTGCACGCGGTGCCCGGCAGCGGGCGGATCTGCGTGCCGGTGAACTTCCGCCTGCGCCCGGACGAGGTCAGGTACATCGTCGAGCACAGCGGTGCGTCGGTGCTGTTCGTCGACCCCGAGCTGGAGCTGGACGACGTGGTGGCGCGGCACCGGTTCACGTTCGGCGAGGAGTCGGAGTCGTTGCTGCGGTTCGACACCGAGCCACGGCCGTGGAGCGCGCCCTCGGAGGATGCGACCGCCACGATCAACTACACCTCGGGTACCACCGCACGGCCCAAGGGCGTGCAGCTGACGCACCGCAACATCTGGCTGAACGCCGTCACGTTCGCCATGCACACCCGTGCGTGGGAAGGCGACGTGTACATGCACGTGCTGCCGATGTTCCACTGCAACGGCTGGGGCATGCCGTTCGGCCTGGCCGGTCTGGGCGTGCCTCAGGTGGTGCTGCGCAAGGTCGACGGCGCCGAGATCCTGCGCCGGGTGCGCGACCACGGCGTGACGCTGATGTGCGGTGCCCCGGCGGTGTGGAACGCCGTGCTGGACGCCGCGGCCACGTGGGACGGTGAGATCCCCGGCCGTGACCGCGTGCGGATCGTCTGCGCCGGAGCGCCGCCGCCCTCCCGCACGATCCAGCGCGTGACCGAGGAGCTCGGCTGGGAGTTCCTGCAGATCTACGGCCTGACCGAGACCGCGCCGCTGCTCACCTTCAACCGCTCCCGGCCCGGCCCGGCAGGGGAGGAGAAGGCGAAGAAGCAGTCACGGGCCGGTGCCCCGGCGCTGGGCGCGCAGCTGCGGATCTCCGACACCGCGGTGAGGTGCTCGCGCGGTCCAATGTGGTCATGGAGGGCTACTGGGAGAACCCGGAGGCCACCGCCGCCGCGATCGAGGACGGCTGGTTCCACACCGGCGACGGCGGCCACTTCGACGACGAGGGCCACCTGACCATCTCCGACCGCAAGAAGGACGTGATCATCACCGGCGGTGAGAACGTGTCGTCGATCGAGGTCGAGGACTGCCTGTTCTCCCATCCCGCCGTCGCCGAGGTCGCCGTGATCGGGGTGCCCGACGAGAGGTGGGGTGAAACGATCAAGGCGTTGGTCGTGCGGTCGGCGGACGTCACCGAGGCCGAGCTGATCAAGCACTGCAAGGAGCGGCTGGCCGGTTACAAGGCGCCGACGTCCGTCGAGTTCCGCGACTCGATCCCGCGCACGGCCACCGGCAAGATCCAGAAGTTCAAGCTGCGCGAGCCCTTCTGGGCCGGCCGGGACCGCGGCGTGAACTGACGACACGCCGGTACTCGATCGTCCGAATTGGACCGTCCGCGTGTTCCACTGTGACACGTGTGGCTGACGGTGCGTTAGCTCCGGATGCGCCGTGTGGGTCTGATTGGTCTAATGCGGTGGGAGGTGATGTCCGGTGTTGACACGACTCTCCGCCGCGGCGGTGCTGCTGGCGGTCGTCCTCTCGGGGACGGCGGCCGCTGTGCCGCCGCCCCCGCCGAACCCGAGTGACGCGGAGATCTCGGCATCGCGGGCAGAGGCGGACGCGAAGGCGGCACGGGTCGGCGAGCTGACCGGCCGGCTGACCCAGGCGGAGGCCCGCCTGCAGGAGCTCCTCGACCATGTCTCGTACAAGCGCGAGCTCGCCAACAAGGCCCGCGTCGACTTCGAGACCGCCGTCGCCGAGGCCGAGGCCGCCCGCCGCGAAGCCGCGTCCGCGCGCACCCAGGCCGACGCCGCCTCGCGCGCGGTCGAGGAGAGCCGCAAGGCGCTCGACGAGTTCGTCGCCGCCTCCTACGCCCAGCGCAGCACCGTCGGCTCGATCTCCGCCTACTTCGGCGCCAAGTCGCCGGAGGACCTGCTCGCCCGCGCGCAGATGCTCGAAGCGGTGTCGTCGTCCTCGTTGAACGCGCTGGAGCAGGTCACCCGCGACCAGGGCGCCGCCGCGAACCTCGACTCCGCCGCCCGCGCGGCGCTGAAGAGGGCCGAGGAGAAGCAGACAGCAGCCGACGAGGCCAAGCGCGTCGCCGACGCCGCCCAGCAGGAAGCGGTTGCCGCACACCAGGCCCAGGCCTCCGCCACGGCCGAGCTGGAGTCCACGAAGGACTCCGTCGAACGCGAGCTGGTCGCCGCGCGCGGCGAGGTCACCGGCCTGGAAGCGCAACGCCGCCAGTACGACCAGTGGCTCGACGGCAAGAAGCGCGAGGAGGAGGAGAACGCCCGCCGCGCCGAAGCCGCCGCCGCGGCCGCTGCCGCGGCACCACCCGCCCCCGCCGCACCCGCCCGTCCGGCCGCTGCCGCCGCGCCCGCCGGGTCACGCGTGCAGATCGTCATCAACCGCGCGCTGGCCCAACGCGGCGTCATCTACGCGTGGGGCGGCGGCAACCACTACGGCCCGACCTACGGCGTGCGCGACGGCGGCGTGGCCGACTCGTACGGCGACTACCGCAAGATCGGCTTCGACTGCTCCGGCCTGATGATGTACGCGTTCGCCGGCGCCGGGGTGTTCCTGCCGCACTACAGCGGCTACCAGTACAACGCCGGCCGCAAGGTGCCGCTGTCGCAGATGGCGCCGGGGGACATGATCTTCTGGGGTCCCGGCGGTGGCACGCACGTGGCGTTGTACCTGGGCGGCGGGATGATGGTGGAGGCGCCGCATTCCGGTGCGGTGGTGCGGATCTCGCCCGTGCGGTACGGCGGCATCATGCCGTACGTGACCCGCGTGCTCTGATCCGCCGCCGGGTCAGCGCGCGGTGACCTGCTCGCGCAGGAACCCCGGCTCGACCAGGTCGAGCGTGTGGTGCTCGTCCACGGTCACGACCTCGACGTGCGGTGCCACCCGTGCGAGACGGGCCTCGGTCGCGGCGACGTCCTCCACGGCGCTGCGCCGGGCCAGGACCACACGGGTGGGCACGGAGATCGACGCCACCTCCTCGTCGGTGAGACCGAGTCCGATGTGGATCCTCATCTGGAAGCCGAGGCCCGCCAGCACCATCCTGCGCAGCAGCGGGTCAACGAAGACGCTGTACTTCGAGCCCGGCCGCACGCGGCGGCGGACGGGCTCGGGCAGGAGCATCAGCAGCAGGCCGCTGAAGAGGTAGAGGCGGCCCTTGTTCGGCGCGTCGAAGAACACGCCCGGGTCGAACGCGGTCACCCGCTTCACCCGCTCGGGGGAGTGGACGGCCTGGTTGAGGGCGAGCCAGCCGCCGCGGGACAGGCCCACGAGGTGGTAGCTGTCGTGGCCGAGGCCGGTCAGGGTCTCGGCGAGCCAGGCGGCGGTCTCGTGCGCGTCGGTGATCGGTTTGCTCTGCACCGAGCGGCCGGCCTCGCCGAGCGTGTCGACCGCGTAGAGCAGGTGGTCGCGGCCCAGGTCGGCGATGTACCGCTGCCACATCAGTGAGGTGGCGGCCAGGCCGTGCAGCAGGACGACCGGCTCGCCGTTCTCGTTGCCGCTGCGCCGTGCGTAGACCGAGCCGAACGACGTCTCGACCGTCACGTCGTCGTGGGGCAGCGGCCAGTCGAGCATCTCGTCGTAGACCTCGTGGTAGCGCTGTCTCGCCTTCTCGCTGGCGAACGCACTCAGCTTCATCGGTTCCCCCTGGAGTTTTGTTGTGCACTTGCACTATAACCCAGCGTGAGTGCCGTTGTCATCCGATGTGGCAGAGTTGGCCCGTGCCGAAGCGTGTGGATCATGAGGAACGCCGCCGGGAGATCACCGAGGCGGTGTGGCGGATCGCCATGGCCGAGGGGCTCGCCGCCGTGACGTTGCGCCGGGTCGCCGCCGAGGCCGGCATCTCGATGAACCTGGTGCAGTACTACTTCACCAGCAAGGACCAGATGATCCACTACGGGCTGGAGCGCGTGATCGCGGTCGCGGTGGCGCGGATGTCGGCCGAGCTGGAGGCGGCGAAGGGCGATCCGCGGGCGGTCGTGCGGGCCGCGGTTGTCGGCATGCTGCCGGTGGACGAGGACAGCCGGCGCACGTCCGCCGTTTACTACGCGTATCTGCTGCGGGCCGTCACGGACCCGGAGATCCGGGCCGTCGTGAGTGGTATCCCGAGGCAGCTCGCGGCGCAGCTGGTGCACCTCGTGCCCGGCGACGACGCGCTCGTGGAGCTGGAGAGCCTGGTGGCGCTCGCGTCCGGGCTCGCGGTGGGCGTGCTGACCGGGTCGTACCGGCCGGAGGAGACGGTGGCGTTGGTCGACCACCGGCTGGAGCGGTTGTTCGGTTAGAGCGCGCGCTCCCAGTGCCGGCCGACGACGTCGTGGCCGAAGCTGCGCCGGGGTGTGCTGTCGGCCAGTGCGAAGCCGTGCGCCTCGTAGATCTTCCTGGCGGAGACCAGGCTGTCGACCGTCCACAGTGTCATGCGCCGGTAGCCGGCGGTTTCGCGAAGTCCAGGCACGTCTCGACCAGCCGGTTGCCGACGCCCTCGCCGCGCGCCTTCGGGTGCACGAGCAGCACGCGCAGCTTGGCCGTGGTGTCGTCCGCCCGGACGCAGAACACGCAGCCGACCCGCTCGCCGTGGGCCTGCACGACCCAGCCGAGGTCGCCGGGCCGGGCGGGCGAGGAGCTTCCCGCCCGGTGTGGACGCGTGCGAAGCCGTGGCGGCTAGGTTGGTGGTGTGAAGGTCGTGGTGTTCGGCGGTTCCGGAATGGTCGGTCAGGGCGTGCTGCGGGAGTGCCTGCTCGACCCCGCGGTGCGTGAGGTGGTCACGGTCGGGCGCTCGCCGTTGACCGTGACGTCGCCGAAGCAGCGGCACGTCGTGCACGCGGACTTCGCCGACCTGACGCCGATCGCCGGCGACCTGGCCGACGCCGACGCGTGCTTCTACTGCATGGGCGTCACGTCGGCGGGTCTGAGCGAGGCCGAGTACACGCCCGTGACGCACGACTACGCGCTGGAGGCGGCCCGTGTAGTCGGCGGCACGTATGTGTACGTGTCGGGTGAGGGCGCGAACGCCGACAGCAAGACGATGTGGGCACGGGTGAAGGGCCGCACCGAGAACGAGCTGCTGGCGCTGGACCGGCCCGCGTTCGTGGTGCGGCCGGGGTTCATCCAGCCACGCCACGGCGCGACCTCGCGAACCCGCATCTACCGCTACGTCTACACGTGGTCGTCGTGGTTGTTCCCGCTGCTGCGGCGGATCGCGCCGAGGTACGTGACGTCGACCGAACACCTCGGGCGGGCCGTGGTGGCGCTGGCGAAGGGCGTCCGGCCGGCCACGCGGGTGCTGCGCAGCGACGAGATCAACCGGCTGGCGGCATGACGCTCGACGGGTACGTCCGGGAGTTCGAGGCGGGCGGGTACGAGGTCACGCACGTGGTGGAGTCGGTGTGCGGCGGGTGTGGTGGCCGGGCGTTCGGCGTGCAGCTGACCGACGAGTGCGCGGTGCGGAGGACGTGCCTCGGGTGCGGGGCGGCGGCGTTCATGGCCGACTCGGCGGAGTACTGGGAGGACGACGACGCGGAGGAGTGCGCGTGTCCGTGCGGCGGCGAGGAGTTCGCCGCCGCGCTCGGGGTGTCGTGCCGTCCCGACGGCGAGGTGCGGTGGGTGAGCGTCGGGCTGCGCTGCCTCGCGTGCGGTCAGTGCGGCGTGTACGAGGACTGGAAGATCGACTACAGCCCGAGCTCCCACCTGCTCACCCTTGCGTGAACGCGTCCTGCGTCTTCACCGTGCCCGCCGTGCGGCCCGGCGCGGTGTGGTTCGCCCAGTAGAGGTTCGTGTGGGCGATGACGAGGTCCGGCGTCGGGGCACCCCACTCGGAGAGGTCCTCGGTGGTGTGCGCGTCGCTCACGAGCGTGGCGTCGTAGCCGCGGACCAGGGCGCCGTGCAGGGTGGAGCGGATGCACTCGTCGGTCTGCGCGCCGGAGACGTAGACGTGGCCGACGCCCTTGGCGGCGAGGACCTCTTCGAGGTCGGTGTCCTCGAACGAGTCGGCGTAGGTCTTGTGCACCACCGGTTCGCCGTCGGCGACCTTCAGCTCGGGGACGAACTGCCAGCCGTCGGAGTCCTTCGGCATGTGCTGGGGGTTGCTGTGCTGCACCCACACGACGTCGACGCCGGCGGCGCGGGCCTTGTCGACGAGGGTGGCGACGTTGGCCACCACGGCGTCGCGGTCGTGGGCGTGGCCGACGACGCCGTTCTGGACGTCGATCACGAGCAACGCGGTGCTGGGGCGGTTCGCAAGAGTCGTCACCGCGGCAGCCTATGCCCTGGTGGGGAGGGTGTGTCGACCGTCGGCGGGCCGCACGCGTGCGGCTCAGCGGGAACGCAGGCGGCGCAACATCCGCGCGTCCTCGAAGCCGACCGAGCGTGCGGCGGTCTCCACGGTGGCGCCCTTGCCGATGAGGTGTTCGGCGCGTTCGACGCGCAAGGCTTGCTGGTAGCGCAACGGAGTCATGCCGGTCGCACGGCCGAACAGGCGCGTGACCGTCCGTTCGCTGCACCCCGCCAGCGCCGCGAGCTCCGCCAGCGAGAGCCGGTCGGTCAGGCGTGACTCGATGACGTCCTGGACGCGGTGCACGGTCTCGTTGATGTGGGAACGGTGCCGCAGCAGCACACTGGCCTGGTTGTCGTCGCCGTTCCTGCGCGCGTAGACCACCATCGTGCGTGCGACGGCGGCGGCCACCGTCGGGCCGTTGCGCACGGCGACGAGGTGCAACGCGAGGTCGATGCCGCTCGCGATACCTGCGGACGTCACGACGCGACCGTCCTCGACGAACAGAACATCGCGCACAACCCGTGCGGCGGGGTAGCGGCGTTCGAGCTCGTCTTGCAAGTCGTGGTGTGTGGTGCAACGGCGGCCGTCGAGCAGACCGGCGCGCCCCAGCGCATCGGCTCCGGCGCACACACTCGCGACCATGCCGCCCTCGTCGTGGTGCGCGCGCACCCACGTCAGAGCGCGCGCACTCAACGCCCCCGTGCCCGCCAAGGTCGAAGACCGCCAGCCCGGCACGAGCAGGAGGTCGTCCGGGGTCAGCGAGGGCAGGTCGGTCGACGCGCCGAGCGGCACGCCCTGATGACTGGCCACCGACTCCGAGTCGCCGACGTACGACAGCGCGTAGTCACCGCCGGAGTCGGCAGCGCTGGAGAACACCTGCGCCGGCCCCGCGAGGTCGAGCAGGTGCACTCCAGGAACGAGCAGGAAAACGACTTTGGTCACGATCCGGTCAGCGTAGCGACATCCGAGATCCGCGCGAACCGGCCCGCCAGGACGTACTCCGTGCGCTCGATGATCTCCTCGACCCCGAGCACCACGCCGGTCCGCCAGTGCGGCAGTGGCGTGGTCGCCGTCGCGTCGGTCACGAACGTCATGTCGAACCCGAGGTCGGAGCCGACCCGCGTGGTCGTCTCGCAGCACTGCTCGGTGCGGATGCCGCTGACCAGCAGCTCCCGCACGCCGTGCCGGGTGAGCGTCTGCTGCAGGTTCGTGGTGGTGAACGCGTTGTGCGCCGTCTTGGTCAGCACCGGCTCGTCGTCCAGCGGCTTGAGGCCGTCGATCAGCCGCACGTGCCCGGACGCCGGGTCGAACACGGTGCCGCTGCCGGGCTCCGAGTGCAGCACCCACACCACCAGGTCGCCGGCGTCGCGCGTGAGGTCCACCAGCTGGTTCACCTTGCCCACGACGTCGGGGTTGGACACCCCGGCCCAGTCGGGGCGCTGCCGGAACGACTCCTGCACGTCGATGACGATCAATGCTCGCTTCATGTGCCCAGCCTCGCCGACCTGACGCGCCGGAAACAGGCACGACCCGGCCGTGGTGCGGACCGATCCGGTCACCATGCGAAGATCACGATCATGCGCGTTTTCGCCGGAGACCCGGCAGACCCCGAGTTAGGCGCCGAAGTCACGCTCGTCGACCACGTCGAGGGTGACGCGCTGATGGCGCCGTTCGTGCGGCTGATCGGTGCGCCGGGTGAGCGCAGGATCGTCGTCGGCGCGGCGCACGTGCAGCCGGACAGGATCGCGCTCGTCGTGCAGGGCGCCTGGTACGAGACCGGTGGCTGGCACCAGGAGACGTGGCGGCCCGAGGACCTCGCGCCCGCCCTCTGCCACCCCGCCCACCCGGTCACCGACGGCGCGACCACGATCGCCAAGGCCGTCGCCGAGGGCTCCCGCAACACCGTCGCCGAGCTGCGCGACCTGCGCTACGAGGTGGAACGCCAGGTCGCCGACCTGCTGGCCCAGCGCCGCAGCGCCGCGTTGCGCTCGGTGCTGGCGCAGCTGGTCGAGCTGTCGATGGCGTTCAGCAGGGCCCGTGACCACGCCCGTGAGGCGGTGCGCGAACACCGGGGCAGTGCCGCTGCGCTGCGGCACTGCCAGGCGGTGGACGCGGAGCTGGGCGAGGAGGTCACGCGGCTGCAGTCGTTGCTGGGCAGCGTGTCCACGTTCGCCGTGGCGCAGGAGGGGGAGGTGCAGCAGCGGTTCAACACCCTCGCCGCCGGGGCCGCCGCCGGACTGGGCCTGCCCGCGCTGGTCCTGTCGCTCTACGGCGCGGACGACTACCTGCCGTTCACGTGGGACAGGGCCTGGCGGGCGCTGGCCCCGATCGCGGTGGCGCTGGCGCTGGCGGGTGTCGTGATCGTGCGCCGCATGCCGGGCAGGGCGACCGCCGGGCAGTACCTGGCGGCGTTCGGCCTGATCGCCGGCCTGCTCGCGATGCTGCTCGTGGCGGGCCTGCTGGCGCCGGGCTAGAGCCGGCGGCGACCGGCGAACCCGAGGTCGGCGCGGTGGTACCAGTCCAGCGCCCGGTCGCCCTCCAGCCAGCACAGCAGCACCGGCACGCCGTCGAGCTCGGACGGGAAGTCGACGAGCAGCGGCGCGAAGCCCTTCAGCTCGGCGCCGGTCTGCTGCACCGACTCCAGCAGCTCGTCCAGCCGCGCCTGGGCGCCCTTGAACTCCGGCAGCCCGCCCAGCGCTGACTGTCCGGCGGCGAGCTCGGCCGCGTCGGCGCGCAGGCGGACGATCTCGTCGAGCACCGGCAGCAGCCGCGCGAGCTCGGCGCGGGCCTCGTCGAGCGTGAACAGTTCCACGGGGACCAAGGCTGGCACAGCGCCCGTGGCGGTGCGGCGGCCGGGTGCACCGGCTCGGCTTCTCGCGGCCGTCGCGCACGTGCGTCTGGTTGACTGGGGGCATGGAACGGGGGCGCACGACCTACGCGGCGATCGTCCTCACCGGAGGCAAGGGTGAACGGCTCGGCGGCGTCGACAAGGCCGCGCTGTCCTACCGGGACGCCACGCTACTCGACCACGTGCTGTCCGTTGTGGACGATGCGGTGCAGGTCGTCGTTGTGGGGCCCGAGAAAGACCGGCCCGGCGTCGTCTGGGCCAGGGAGGACCCGCCCGGCGGCGGACCGCTGGCCGGGCTCGCCGCGGGACTCGCGCACGTCACCCAGGAGTGGGTCGCCGTCCTCGCCGTCGACCAGCCGGGGCTCACCAGGGACACGATCGCGCGGCTGCGGGACGCGCGCGCCAACGCCGTGCTCGCCGACGACCGCCCGCAGTGGCTGATCGGCTTCTGGAACGTCGCCGACCTGCGCAAAGCCCTGCCGGACGACCCGCGCGACCAGCCGCTGCGCCGCACGCTGCTCCAGCTCGCCCCGGTCGAGGTGTCCGCTTTGCCCGGTGAGGCGCGGGACGTCGACACCCCGGCCGACCTGGGGACCCTTCACACCCCCTGAACAGCCGGTGAGCAAGACTGTTCCACGATCGGAAAACCCTGTTTCGCATGGAGGCCCGCACCGTGACCGAGCCCGCCGCCGAGGCAACGCCGAACGCATCGGCGCCCGTCACCCCGGCTCGTGACGCCCAGCTGCTCGAACGCACCGTGTTCGAGGTGAAGCGGGTCATCGTCGGCCAGGACCGGCTCGTCGAGCGGATGCTCGTGGGTCTGCTGGCCAAGGGCCACCTGCTGCTCGAAGGTGTGCCGGGTGTCGCGAAGACGCTCGCCGTCGAGACCTTCGCCCGCGTGGTCGGCGGCTCGTTCAGCCGCGTGCAGTTCACGCCCGACCTGGTGCCCGCCGACATCCTCGGCACCCGCATCTACCGCCAGTCCAGCGAGGCGTTCGACGTCGAGCTCGGCCCCGTGGTCGCCAACTTCGTGCTGGCCGACGAGATCAACCGCGCGCCCGCCAAGGTGCAGTCGGCGATGCTGGAGGTCATGGCCGAGCGGCACGTGTCCATCGGCGGCAGGACGTTCCCGATGCCGAACCCGTTCCTGGTGCTGGCGACGCAGAACCCGATCGAGAACGAGGGCGTGTACCCGCTGCCGGAGGCGCAGCGCGACCGGTTCCTGTTCAAGATCCAGGTCGAGTACCCGACGGCCGAGGAAGAGCGCGAGATCGTCTACCGCATGGGCGTCGAGGCGCCCATGCCGAACCAGGTCCTCTCGCCGGAGGAGCTCGTCCGGCTGCAGGGCGTGGCCTCGCGCGTGTTCGTCCACCACGCGCTGGTCGACTACGTGGTGCGGCTGGTGATCGCGACCCGTGCGCCCGCCGAGCACGGCCTGACCGACGTCGCGGGCTGGGTCGCCTACGGTGCCTCGCCGCGTGCGTCGCTGGGCATCATCGCCGCCGCGCGTGGCCTGGCGCTCGTGCGCGGCCGTGACTACGTGCTGCCGCAGGACGTCGTGGACGTGGTGCCGGACGTGCTGCGCCACCGCCTTGTGCTGTCCTACGACGCGCTGGCCGACGGCGTGCCGATCGACCACATCATCACCCGCGTGCTGCAGATCGTGCCGCTGCCGCAGGTGTCCGCGCGCCCGCAGCAGCCGGTTCCGGCTGGTAGGCCGTGAGCGCGGACAAGGCCACCGCGAACCAGGCCGAGCGCCCGTCATGGGCGCCACCCGTGCTGCACGGCGGCCGCATGGAGGCCGCGCTGCGCATGCTGGAGCTCGACGTGCGGCGCCGCCTGGACGGCCTGCTGCAGGGCAACCACCTCGGCCTGGTGCCGGGGCCGGGTAGCGAACCGGGCGAGGCGCGGACCTACCAGCCCGGCGACGACGTGCGGCGGATGGACTGGGCGGTCACCGCCCGCACCACCGTGCCGCACATCCGCGAGACGGTGGCCGACCGCGAGCTGGAGACGTGGCTGGCGATCGACCTGTCGCCCTCGCTCGACTTCGGCACGGCGGCCTGCGAGAAGCGCGACCTGGTGATCGCCGCGACCGCCGCCGTCGCGCACCTGACCCGCGGTGGCGGCAACCGGATCGGTGCCGCCGTGTCGACGGGTGCCGACAGCGTGCGCATCCCGGCGCGCGGCGGCCTGGCGCACGCCCGCGGCATGATCCGCAAGATCGCCGAGACGCCCCGCGCCGCCGAGGGCACGCGGGGTGACCTGGCGGCGTTGCTGGAGCAGCTGCGCCGCCCACCCCGCAGACGCGGGCTGATCGTGGTGATCTCGGACTTCCTGGGTGGCATGGAGTGGCAACGTCCGCTGCGCGCGTTGTCGGCACGGCACGAGCTGGTGGCCATCGAGGTCGTCGACCCGCGTGACGTCGACCTGCCCGAGGTCGGCACCGTGGTGCTGTCCGACCCGGAGACCGGCCGGCAGCGCGAGGTGACCGCGTCGGCGTTGCTGCGCAAGGAGTTCAACGCCGCGGCCGCCGAGCACCGGGCCGAGGTCGCCGCCGGGCTGCGCCGCGCGGGCGCCGGGCACCTGGTGCTGCGGACCGACTCGGACTGGATCGCGGACACGGTCCGTTTCGTGGTGGCGCGCAAACGCCGCTGGTCCGGGGGTGTCGCATGAGCTTCTCCAACTTCGTCGCCCCGTGGTGGTTCCTGCTGCTGGTCGCCGTCGGCGCGCTCGTGGCCGGCTACGTGGTCGCGCAGCGCATGCGCCGCAAGCGCGTGCTGCGGTTCACGAACCTGGAGCTGCTGGAGAAGGTCGCGCCCAAGCGGGACCGCTGGTCGCGCCACGTCCCGGCGGCGTTCCTGCTGGCCGCCTTGGCTTTGCTGACGGTGGCGCTGGCCGGGCCGACGTCCGAGCAGCGGGTGCCGCGCAACCGGGCGACCGTCATGCTCGTGGTCGACGTGTCGCTGTCGATGAAGGCCACCGACGTGAAGCCGTCGCGGCTGGAGGCCGCCCAGGTGGCCGCCAAGTCGTTCGCCGAGGGCCTCACGCCGGGCATCAACCTGGGCCTGATCTCGTTCGCCGGCTCCGCGACGGTGCTGGTGGCGCCGACGACGGACCGTGCGGCCGTCACGCAGTCGATCGACGGGCTCAAGCTCGCCCAGTCGACCGCGACCGGTGACGCGCTGGTGGCCGCGATGGCGTCGATCGACTCGTTCGGCAAGGTCGTCGGCGGCGCCGAGGGGCCCCCTCCGGCCCGCATCGTGCTGATGACGGACGGCAAGGAGACCGTCGGCACCCGCAAGGCGTTCGACGCGGCCGACGACGCGAAGAAGGCCGGGATCCCGATCTCCACGATCTCGTTCGGCACAGAGGACGGCGTGGTCGACATCGAGGGCCGCCAGCAGGCCGTGCCGGTCGACGACGAGTCGATGAAGGAGATCGCGAAGATCTCCGGCGGCGAGTTCTTCAAGGCGGCCTCCGCCGAGGAGCTGCGCCGGGTGTACGACACGCTCGGCGAGCAGATCGGCTACGAGAAGAAGCAGGCCGACGCGTCGAAGCCGTGGCTGGTGCTCGGCACGCTGACGGCGATGCTCGCGGCCGCGATGGCGCTGGTCCTGGGCCAGCGGCTGCCCTAGCGGCGGCCGTAGGTCAGCAGCACGACCCCGACCCCGAACGCCCTGGTGCCCTTGAGCGCCAGGGCGTTCGGCTTGCGGAAGAACGGCGTGCCGCTGCCGATCGCGACCGGGTTCACGTAGAGGCGGACCTCGTCGACCAGGTCGAGCTCGAAGAACGTCTGGAGCAGGTCCGCGCCACCGACCATGTTGTCGCCGGGCAGCGCCCTGACCTCGTCGGGGTCGACCTCGCGGCGGGTCTCGCTGTTCCACTCGGTGAACTCGCGCGTGCGGGAGTACACGATCTTGCGCACGTCCCGCCAGATGGGCGCGAAGTCGCGTTGCTTCTGCGGCCAGTCGGTGTTCTCGTCGCCGTGCGGCCACACCTGGAGCATCAGCTCGTGCGTGCGGCGGCCGTCGAGGAACGCGCTCATGGTTGCCAGCTCGGTGTTGATGTGGTCGTGCAGCTCGTCGTCCATGTGGTGCCAGCTGATGTCGTGGCCGGGTCCCTCGAAGAACCCGTCCAGCGAGACCGACGCCATCGTGATGATCATCCGTGCAGCCTCCGGTACTCCGCCGCCGCGCCTGGGTGCAGTGGCACTCTGCCCGTGTCGATGAGACTGCGCACGTCGAGGTACTGCGTGCCGAGCGCCTGTTGAGGCACCAGCTCCGCCGCCCTGGCCACGAGCAGCCGCACGACGGCGCCCGCGAGCTCGGCGCTGAGACCGGGCCGGCACACCAGCAGGTTCGGCGTGCCGATCGTCGGGACGTCCACGGGTGAGCCGTACACGCCCGTGCGCACGTCCGCGCGTTCGTAGACCTTGCCGTGCTCCTGGCGCAGCCTCGGCAGGAAGCCGTCGAGCGGCAGCAGCCTGATGCCGCTCGCCCGGTCGAGCTCCGGCGTCGGCACGCCGCCGGACCACAGCAGCGCCGCGATCTCACCGGCTTTCAGGGCGTCGACGGCGTTGCGCAGCGGGTAGTGCTCCTCCCGCACGCCCAGCGCGAGCCGTTCACCCTGCAGTGCCGCGCCGGACCCCGTGGCACCCAGCGACACCGGCTTGCCGACGAGGTCGGCCGCCGTGCGGTACGGCGAGTCCTTGAGCACGACGAGCTGCAGGTAGTTCTCGTAGACGCGGCCGATCGCGACCAGGCCCGGTTCCAGGTGGGCGCTGTCGCTCAGGGTCAGCGCCAGGTCGGCGGTGCCGTCGCGCAGGTGCCGCAGGTTGTCGGCGCTGCCGCCGGTCTCGACCGGGGTGATGGTCAGCGGGCTGGGGGCCAAGCGGGAGAGCAGGACGGCGAAGTCGTTGTAGAAGCCGCCGGGCTCACCGCCGGCGATCCGGATCGTGCCGCTGGGCTCGCTCGCCCCGCACGCGGTCAGCAGCAGGGTGCCCAGCAGGAAGGCGCGGCGTCTCACAGCAGCGGCTCCTTCGGCAGTTCCACGGTCGCGACCAGGCCGCCGTCAGTGTGCAGCCTCAGTCTGCCGCCGTGCGCGGTCACGATGCGTTCGGCGATGGCCAGCCCGAGCCCGGTGCCGCGCTGCGGGCCTTCGCCACGCCAGAACCGTTCGGTGGCGTGCTCGATGTCCTCCTCGGACAGACCCGGCCCGTTGTCCCGCACGGTCAGCGTCGACCGGTCGCACACCACCGCGACCTCGGAGCCGCCGTACTTGATGGCGTTGTCCAGCAGCACGTCTAGCACCTGGGCCAGGTCCGAGACGGCACACCGCACGAGTCCCGGCGCCCGGTCGTCGACGGTGATCGTCACCCCCGCCGACCCGGCCGCCGCCCGCCACGCGTCCACCCGGTCGTGCGCCACGACCCGCAGGTCCGCGAGCTCGGGTTCGACGCCGCCCGCCGCGCGTTCGGTCGCGGTGCTCTCCGCCGACGCGAGCGCGAGCAGCCCGTCGAGCAGCGACTCCAGCCGTTCGACCTCGGTGAGCAGGGAACCGTTGCGCGGCAACATGTCCACCCGCAGTCGGAGCGCGGCCATCGGGTTGCGCAGCTGGTGCGAGGCGTCGGCGATCAACCGGCGCTGCTGGTCTGCGGCCTCGGCCACGGCGTCGGACATGCGGTTGAACGACTCCGCCAACGCCCGCAGCTCGGCCGGTCCCGCGGTGTCGGCCACGTGCGTGCGCCGCTGACCCTCTGCGACCGCCCGCACACCCCGGTCGAGCTCCTTCAACGGCCGCAACAGCCACCGCGCGACCACCAGCACCAGCAGCACGCACGCGCAGGCCGCCAGCAGCGCCCCGGCCAGCACCAACGCCCACCGCCGCGCGACGTCGGCCGCCGCGACCCCGGTGGACGCCCGCATCACCACCGCGCCCGCCACCTTCGTGCCGGTGCCGACCGGCCGGGCGAACAGCACGTCGCCGCCGTTCCACGGCAGCACGGTCGGCACCGGCGCGGCCGGCTGGTTGCGCAGGGCGGCGTCGATCTGCGCGGACACGTCGGCGACCGTCATGCCGGACTCGACGAGCGGCTGGCCCGCGGCGTCCACGACCACCACCTCCTCGCCGTAGACCTCGGTGTAGCGCAACGCCTCCGCGACCACCAGGTCACCCGGCAGGGTCGCGAACCGGTCGAGGTCGGCGGTCCGGCTGATCACGAACTGCTGCGTGCGTTCGGAGGCCGTGCTCAGCAGCAGGGGCGCGGCGAACGCGGTGACCGCCGTGAGCGAGAAGAGCAGCAGCACCACCAGCAGCCGTTGCCGCATCTACTCACCGAGCCGGTAGCCGAAACCGCGGATGGTGTGCAGCAGCCCCGGCCGGTCGAGCTTGGCGCGCAGCTGCGTGAGGTGCACGTCCAGCGTCCGCGACACCGCCACGAACGCGTTGCCCCACACCTCGTCCATCAGCTGCTGGCGGCTCACCGCCGTGCCCGGCCGCCGCGCCAGCACCGCCAGCACCTCGAACTCCTTGGTGGTCAGCGAGATCTCCCGCCCGCCGACCACGACCTGACGGCTCTGCAGGTCGATCTCCACATCGGACACCCGCACCAGGTCGCCCTGCTCCTGCGACCGCGCCGCACTGCGCCGCGCCACCGCGTCGATGCGGGCCAGCAGCTCGGCCAGCCGCACCGGCTTGACCAGGTAGTCGTCCGCCCCCAGCCGCAGCCCGCGCACCACCGTGCGCTCGTCACCGCGCGCGGTCAGCACCAGCACCGGCACCGGGTCGATCCTGCGGAGCTTGCGCAGCACCTCCAGCCCGTCCTGGTCGGGCAGCCCGAGGTCGAGCAGCACCACGTCCGCGTCCCGGTGCGCGATCAGCGCGTCGGCTCCCCGGCGCACGCGGACGGGCCGGTGGCCGTTCGCCCGCAGCGCCTCCACCAGGGCGTCGGCGACCCCGTCGTCGTCCTCGACCAGCAGCACCCGCATTCGAGCAGTATCGCCCCCGATGGTCGTTTCCTGCGCGTGGCGACGCGCTTAAGCGACTGTAAAGAAGCCGCCGCCCAGGTTGTGACGGGTGCGGGGCGCCGAGATCGTGTCGGCATGACAGTCGTCCAGCAGAAGAGCAGCGAGCGCCGCGTGGTGGCGAACGTCCTGCGCGGGTCAGTCGGAAACTTGATCGAGTGGTACGACTGGTACGCCTACACCGCGTTCAGCATCTACTTCGCGTCCGCGTTCTTCCCCAAGGGCGACCAGACCGCGCAGTGGCTCAACACCGCCGCCGTGTTCGCGGTCGGCTTCCTGATGCGCCCGCTCGGCGGCTGGTTGCTGGGCCGCTACGCCGACCGCCACGGCCGCCGGGCCGCGCTGACCCTCTCGGTCACGTTGATGGCATTCGGCTCGTTGCTGATCGCTCTGACGCCGTCGTACGGCACGATCGGGGTCGCGGCACCGGTGCTGCTGGTCCTCGCCCGGTTGTTGCAGGGGTTGTCCGTCGGCGGCGAGTACTCGACCTCCGCGACCTATCTGTCCGAAGTGGCCTCGCCGCGCAAGCGCGGGTTCTACTCCAGCTTCCAGTACGTGACGCTCACAGCCGGCCAGCTGATCGCGCTCGGTGTGCAGATCGTGCTGCAGCAGTTCCTGTCCAAGGCCGAGATGACGTCGTGGGGCTGGCGGATCGCGTTCGTCATCGGCGCGACCGGCGCGATCATCGTGATGTGGCTGCGGCGCGGCATGGACGAGTCGGAGAACTTCGAGCGGCAGAAGGAGAACGCGCCGAAGGGCACGTTGCGCGCGTTGCTGCGCCACCCCAGGGAGTGCCTGCTGGTCGTGGGGCTGACGCTCGGCGGCACGGTCGCGTTCTACACCTTCACGACCTACCTGCAGAAGTTCATGGTCAACACCAGCAAGATCGACGCGGCCACCGTGAGCTGGATCAACTTCGCCGCACTGCTCGTCTTCGTGGTGCTGCAACCGGTCGCGGGCGCGTTGTCCGACCGGATCGGCCGCCGGCCGTTGCTGCTCGGCTTCGGTGTGCTCGGCACGCTGGCGACGGTGCCGTTGCTGACGGTGCTCGGGAAGACGTCGGCGCCGTTCCCGGCGTTCCTGCTGATGCTCGGCGGCCTGGTGATCGTCACCGGCTACACGTCGATCAACGCGATCGTGAAGGCCGAGCTGTTCCCGACCAACATCCGCGCGCTCGGCGTCGGCCTGCCCTACGCGCTGACCGTCGCGATCTTCGGTGGCACGGCCGAGTTCGTGGCGCTGTGGTTCAAGCAGGCGGGCATGGAGTCGGTGTTCTTCTACTACGTGGCGGGCTGCGTGCTGATCTCGTTGCTGGTCTACGGGTTCATGCGGGAGACCTCGAAGGACTCGGTCCTCGACCGCCACTGACGAGCCACGCGGAGGGTGGTCATGCGCGACCACCCTCCGCCTCCCCCCTGGCTTTTCTCAGCAGCGCAGGCTGGTGGTGGCGTCCTCCCAGTAGTCGCCGGCCACCGACTGCACGGCACCCCTGGCGAACGTGCACTCGGTCAGCGTGTTCGCGCCGGTGGACCACGCCTCCTGCGCGCCCGTGCGGCTGCTGAACGAGTCACGCGCCTGCTGGCCGTCCTTCGTCCAGACGCCCACGAAGATCGTCCAGTCGCGCGGGTGCGCGGCGACCCACGAGTCCCACACGTAGGTGTAGGCCCAGTTCTTGTTGCAGCCCTTGAACTGCTTGACCGACGCGATGGTCGTCGTGCCGAGCTTGACGTACGCGGTCGAGCCGATCTGGGTGACTCCGCTCGGGCAGGCCGGGTTGCGTTCGGCCTGTGCCGTGCCGGTAAAGGTCATGGCGAGGGCGGCGGCCGCGAGCACGGCGGCACCGATCTTCTTCAGCACGTCAGCAGCGCTCCTCGGTCGAACCGTGCGCGTCATAGCCCGAACCGAAGACATCACCGGCGGCGTACGTGCAGACGTTCAGCGTGTTCGCGCCGCGCGACCACAGCTCCTGCGACCTGCCGTCGTGGCCGTTGTAGTCGACCGCGCCGTCGCTGGAGCGGGTCCAGATGCCCGCGCGGATGTGGTTGGTCGGGTGCTTGGCGTGCCACGCGTCCCAGATGTAGACGTACGCCCAGTTCTTGTCGCAGCCCTTGAACTGCTTGAGCGAGGCCACGGTCTCCGAGCCGTGCTTGAGCAGCTTCGTCGCGCCGATCTGCGTGACGCCGCTCGGGCAGGCCGGGTTGCGCTCGGCGTGCGCCGTGCCGGTGAAGGTCATCGCGAGGGCGGCAGCCGCCAGCACGGCGGCACCGATCTTCTTCTGCATGGCCAGGACACTCGGGCACACCGGTTATGCGGCGGTAAATCACACCGGGCTGAGGCCCAGCGACGCCGCGAGGGCGGTGGCCAGGTGCACGGGTGCGCGGTCGGTCGTGTGGCGGATCTGGGTGCGGCAGCTGAACCCGTCGGCGAGCACGAGCGCGGTCTCGTCGTCCCGCAGCGCCGGCAGCAGCTCCTGCTCGGCGCACGCGATCGACACGTCGTAATGGCCCTGTTCGAACCCGAAGTTGCCGGCCAGGCCGCAGCAGCCCTCGACGACCCTGGGCCGCAGCCCGGCCTTCGCCAGCGCGGCGCGGTCCGGTTCGAAGCCCAGCTCCGCGTACTGGTGGCAGTGGGTCTGCACGACGGCCGCGCGGTCGCCGGGCAGGTCCGGCAGCCGCGGTGCGACGTGCTCGGCGAACGTGCGCGTGGCGTCGGCGAGCGCGCGCACCTCCCTGGTGGTCGAGAGCTTGGGGGCTTCGGCCCTGAGGAACGCCGTGCAGCTCGGTTCCAGGCCGATCACCGGGACGCCCCGGCTCGTCCACGGGTACAGCGCGCGTGCGGTGCGTTCCACGACCCGGCGCGCCTTCGGCAGCTGGCCGGTCGAGTGCCACGTCAGTCCACAGCAGACGTTCGCGTTCGGCAGCTCGACCCGGTTTCCCAGGTGTGCCAGCACGTTCGCCGCGTCGATGCCGATGCCGGGCTCGAAGAAGTTCGTGAACGTGTCGGGGAACAGCAGCACCGGCTCGCCCTCGCCGAGCGGGCGCAGCCGACGGACCAGGGGAGTGGTGGGCGTGGGCAGCTCGCGTTCCGGGGTGAGACCCGCGAACCGGCCGAACCGCGCGGTGAACCGGTTGACCAGGCCGAACCTCAGCCACGTCGGCAGCCAGCCCATGGCGTAGTGCGACCGCGGGCGGAGCCGGCCCCGGTAGTGCTCGTGCAGGAACTCGGCCTTGTAGCTCGCCATGTCGACGTCGACCGGGCAGTCGCGTTTGCAGCCCTTGCAGCCCAGGCAGAGGTCCAGCGCCTCGGCGACCTCGGGCGAGCGCCAGCCGCCCTTGACCACGTCACCGTTGAGCATCTCGAACAGCAGGTGCGCGCGGCCGCGGGTGGAGTGCTTCTCCTCCCTGGTGACGCGGTAGCTCGGGCACATCACGCCGCCCCTGGTGTTCAGGCACTTGCCGACACCGACACAGCGGCGGGTGTCGCTCGCGAACTCCGCGCGGGTGGGGATGCGCGGTGGTGCGACGAGGATCCTGAGGTCGTCGTCGAGCTTGCGCGGCTGCACGATCCGGCCGGGGTTGAGCAGGTTCGACGGGTCGAACGCGTGCTTGAACTCCTGGAACGCCCTGATCGCCGCCGGCGGGTACATGCGGCTGAGCAGCTCGGACCGCGCCTGGCCGTCGCCGTGCTCGCCGGACAGGCTGCCGCCGTGGCTGACGACCAGGTCGGCGGCGTCCTCCAGGAACTCGCGGTAGCCGCGCGCGAGGTCGAAGTCGATGCGGACGTGCAGACAGCCCTCGCCGAAGTGGCCGTAGGTGATGCCACGACGGCCATGGCGAGCCAGCAGCCGGTCGAACTCGCGCAGGTAGGCGCCGAGCCGTTCGGGCGGCACGGCGGCGTCCTCCCAGCCCGACCACGCCTCGCCGCCGTCGGGCATGCGGGTGGCGAGCCCGGCGCCGTCCTCGCGGATCCGCCACAGCGCCCGCTGCTGCGCCGGGTCGTGGACGATCATCGAGTTCTTGACGGTCCTTGCGACGCGTTCGGGGTGGTCCTCGACCTCGACGAACAGCCAGCTGCGGCCCTCCGGCAGGTCGGGACGGGTGCGGACGCTGCGCGCGAGCGCATCGTCGATGCCCTCGACGGCGAGCGCGCCCTCGATCTGGGTGACGTGGTCGGCGGCGGCGTAGGTGTCCGCGAACCCGAGCACGACGAGGACACGCCGTTCCGGGCGCCGGACCAGCTTCAGCTCCGCACCCAGCAGCACCACGCAGGTGCCCTCGGTGCCGACGAGCTGCTGGGTGAGCGTCGGGGCGTCCAGCGCGTAGCCGCTGACCCGGCGGCTGAGCGCCGGGAACCACGCCGGGTCGTGGGTGGGCAGCCGCAGCTCCGGCGGGCAGGTCGTGCCGAACCTGCGGCCGTCGACCGTGAGCACGTCGAGGTTCGTGACGTTCTCGCTGGTCTTGCCCCATTTCACCGAGTGCGCGCCGCACGCGTTGTTGCCGATCATCCCGCCGATCGTGCAGCGCGAGTGCGTCGACGGGTCGGGGCCGAAGAGGTACGCGCCGGCCCGCGCGTTGACCTCGTCCAGCACGGCACCCGGCTGCACGAGCGCGCGGTCGCCGGAGACCTCGACGGCGGTCAGGTAGCGGCTGAAGTCGAGCACCAGGCCGGTGCCGCACGCGTTGCCCGCGACGGACGTTCCCGCGCCGCGGCTCGTGATCGGGACGCGGTGCTCCGCGGCCAGCCCGACGGCGGCGACGACGGCGTCCGTCGTGCGTGGACGGACGACCACCCGCGGCACGTGCCGGTAGTTCGACGCGTCCGCCGAGTACAGGGCGCGGCTCGCGGGGTCGTCGAGCACGTCGCCGTCGACGTGGCGGCGGAGTTGATCGAGGAAGGCCCGCATGACCCGATCATGCCCCGATCTCGGCCGCCGGGGTGTGAGGTTGCCCCGCCGATGCCGGGCTACCTGTGGGTAGCCGATAGCCTCACCCGGTCAACCAGCAGCGATTCTCAGGAGAGCTAGTGAGTCGGTCCGTTCTGGTCACCGGAGGCAATCGCGGCATCGGCCTCGCCATCGCGCAGGCGTTCGCGGCGCAGGGCGACAAGGTCGCCGTCACGCACCGCGGCTCCGGCGCTCCCGAGGGTCTGCTCGGTGTGAAGTGCGACGTGACCAACGCCGAGGAGATCGACGCGGCGTTCACCGAGGTCGAGGCCGCGCACGGTCCGGTCGAGGTGCTCGTCTGCAACGCCGGCATCACCCAGGACACGCTGCTGCTGCGCATGAGCGAGGAGCAGTTCACCGGCGTCCTCGACGCGAACCTCACCGGCGCGTTCCGCTTCGCCCAGCGCGCCTCGCGCGGCATGCTGCGCAAGAAGTTCGGCCGCATCGTCTTCATCTCCTCGGTCGTCGGCCTCACCGGTGGCGCCGGCCAGGTCAACTACGCCGCGTCCAAGGCGGGCATGGTCGGCATGGCGCGCTCGATCGCGCTGGAGCTCGGGTCGCGCAACATCACCGCGAACGTCGTCTCGCCCGGCTTCATCACCACCGACATGACCGCCGAGCTGCCCGAGGCGGTCCGCGAGGCCGCGCTGAAGCAGATCCCGGCCGGCCGCTACGGCGCCGCCGACGAGATCGCGCGCGCGGTGACGTTCCTCGCGGCGGACGAGGCCGGCTACATCAACGGTGCCGTGCTGCCGGTCGACGGCGGCCTCGGCATGGGCCACTGACGTTCTTCGTTCTCTTCTTTCTGCGAAAGGGTTGGATCAAGTGACCGGACTGCTCGAAGGCAAGCGGCTGCTGATCACCGGTGTGATCACCGACGCGTCGATCGCCTTCCACGTCGCACGCGTCGCCCAGGAACAGGGCGCCGAGGTCGTGCTGACCGGGTTCGGCCGGATGAGCCTCGTGCAGCGCATCGCCCAGCGCCTGCCCAAGCCCGCGCCCGTGGTCGAGCTCGACGTGCAGAACCAGGAGCACCTCGACACGCTGGCCGACCGCGTGCGTGAGCACGTCGACGGCCTCGACGGCGTCGTGCACGCCATCGGCTTCGCCCCGCAGAGCTGCCTCGGCGCGCCGTTCATGGACGCGCCGTGGGAGGACGTCTCCGTCGCGATGCACGTCTCGGCGTACTCGTACAAGGCGCTCGTGCAGGCCGTCCGCCCGATGCTGTCGCACGGCTCGTCGGTCGTCGGCCTCGACTTCGACGCCCGTCAGGCGTGGCCCGCCTACAACTGGATGGGTGCCGCGAAGGCGGCGTTCGAGTCGATCAACCGCTACATGGCGCGCGACCTCGGCCCGGACGGCATCCGCGTGAACCTGATCTCCGCGGGCCCGGTGCGCACCATGGCCGCGAAGTCCATCCCCGGCTTCTCCGAGCTCGAGAAGATGTGGGGCGAGAAGGCTCCGCTGTCGTGGGACGTGGACGACCCGACGCCGGTCGCGAAGTCCGTCTGCGGCCTGCTGTCGGACTGGTTCCCGGCCACCACGGGATCGATGGTGTTCGTCGACGGCGGCGTGCACTTCCTCGGTCTCTGACGTCACAGGTGTTCGTCATGTGAGGCGATCGGGCGTCTGATTGGATGGAGCGGTGAGTTTCGATGCGCTGCTCTGGCTGTCGTTCGGCGGCCCAGAAGGTCCACAGGACGTCCGTCCCTTCCTGGAGAACGTGGTGCGCGGACGTGGCGTGCCGCCGGAGCGGCTGGACGAGGTCGAGGCCCACTACCAGCACTTCGGCGGCGTGTCGCCGATCAACCGCCTGAACCTCGAAGCCATCGAGGCCGTGCGCGCCACGGGCTTCGAGCTGCCGATCTACTTCGGCAACCGCAACTGGCACCCGATGGTCGAGGACACCGTCGCGCAGATGAAGGCCGACGGCGTGCGCCGGGCGCTGGTGTTCCCGACGAGCGCCTACGGCGGCTACTCCGCCTGCCGTCAGTACGACGAGGACATCCTGCGCGCGCTGGCGGCCGTGCCGGACGGCCCCGAACTGGTGAAGCTGCGCCAGTTCTTCGACCACCCGCTGTTCATCTCGGCGTTCGCCGACGGCGTTCGTGCCGCTGCCGCCTCCCTGACCGGTCCGCACCGGCTGGTGTTCACCGCGCACTCGGTGCCGGTGTCCGCCGACAAGGCCGCCGGACCGCCGTCCGAGGGCGGCCACCGGTACTCCCGCCAGGTCGTCGAGGCGTCCCGGCTGGTCGCCGCCGAGCTGGGCGTCACCGAGTACGACGTGGTGTGGCAGTCGCGGTCCGGCCCTCCGCAGATCCCGTGGCTGGAGCCGGACATCGTCGACCACGTCGACGCGCTGCACGCCAAGGGCGTGACCGGCGTGGTGGTGTGCCCGATCGGGTTCGTCTCCGACCACCTCGAGGTCGTGTGGGACCTCGACACCGAGGCCCGCGACCGCGCCACCGAGCTGGGCATGGAGTTCGCCCGCGCGGCCACCCCGAACGGCGACCCGCGCTTCGCCGAGCTCGTGGTGGAGCTGGTGGCCGAGCACACGTCCGGCGCACCGGCCCGCAAGCTGTCGTCCTTCACGGCAGCCGGCTGCACGGTGAACGGCGCCCCGTGCGCGCCGTTGTGCTGCGAACCGGCGAAGAGGCCGGCCAGGGCCTAGACAGGGTTTTCGGCGGGCGCGAGACCAACCTCGCGCCCGCTCCCTCAGCGCCCTTGGAGTGCCGCCGTCAGCCGTTCCTCGGCGTCGGACGGCAGCGCGCCGTCGTGGTCGATGGCGTACTGGACCACGCCGCGGAACTCGTCGCTGAACCGCGAGTAGTACGGCGTGATCGGACGTAATCGCGCGTTCTCGATGGCTTTCAGCAACGTGCGCGCGTACGGGTGCTCGGTCGCGATGCGGCTGTCTTGGTAGACGATGCCTCTCGTGGCCGCCAGCCCGCCGCGCTCGAACAGCAGCTGCTGGCTGCGCGGCCCGGTCAGGAACTCGATCAACGCCTGCGCGGCCCGCGGCTTGCTGGACTTGCTGGAGATCGCGAGGTTCTGCCCGCCCAGCACACTCGGTCCCGGCAGCTGCGCCACCGTGAAGTCCAGCCGCGGCCGCCCCTCCGACTCCGCCTGGTTGCCCGTCAGCACCCGGTGCGCGAGCGGCCAGTTGCGCATGAACACGACCTTCCCGTCCCGGAACGCCTGCGTGCTCAACGGCTCGTTCTCCACCCGCGCGTCCTGCAGCACGATCGGCTTGTCACCCTTGAGCCCGTCCGCGAGCCACCGGAGCGCACGCCGGGTGCGGTCGTTGTCGATGACGACCTTGCCGTTCTCGTCGACCACGTTGCCCTTCTCGGCCCAGATCAGCTCCAGCGCGTTGACCGTCATCCCCTCGTAGTCGGCGAACTGCCCCGTGTAGCCGGCCTGCAACCGCGCGTCCTGCGCCGCCCGCAACGTCCTGGTCGCCGTGGTCGTGATGTCCTCCAGCTCCAGCGGCGCCTCCTGGACGAGGTCCTTGCGGTAGAACAGCAACCCGGCGTCGGTGTTGAACGGCAACGCCCACAGCACGTTCTGGTACCGGCAGCTCTCCAGCGGCTGCTTCAGGAACCCGCTGGTGTCCACACCGGACAACGGCCGCAGATACCCCGACTGCGCGAACTCCGCCGTCCACATCACGTCGAGGTTGTAAACGTCCGCGTTCTCACTCTTCTCCTTCGCCCGCGCCACCATCTCGCTGCGCTGCCCGTCGGCCTCCGTCGACAGCTCGACGATCTCCGCCGGGTGCTCGGGGTGCTCGGCGTTCCACTGGTTGATGAGCGCCCGCCGCTGCCCGTCGCTCTGGTCCCGGCCGGACAGCACGACCAGCTTGCCCTTCTCCCACGCCGTCGACTCGCGGAACAGGGGCTGCACGCCGTTGGTGAACAGGATGGTCAGCACGATGCCGACCGCCATGCCCATCGCGAGCCAGGAACGGTTCGCCCAGACCACACCGGGCGGACCCAGGCGGGGTAGTGCGGTCCAGACCCGTCTCGGCCAGTTCACCTGGGACCTCCTCGGTGGGTGGGGGACGGTGCGGTTCGGGTGCGGGACGACGCGCCTCGGGCGTGGCGGCCCAGGGTGGTCGGCGCGGTGGTGATGCGGGTGGGGCGGTGGCCGCTGGTGCCCGCCGACGTGCCGGTGCCCGCCGACGCGCCGGTGGTGGCGGCTGCGGTGGTGCGGTCGCCGAGTGTCGTGACCGCACTGGTGTGGTGCCAACAGCGTTGGCTGTGGCGGAGTGGTGGCCGAGGGCGTTCGCCGCGTCAGCGGACCGGCCGAGCGTCGTGACAGCGGTGGTGTGGCTGCCGCCGGCGGTGACCGCGGCGGTGTCGCTGCCGAGCGCCGTGACTGCGGCGGTGTAGGCCGTGGCCGCGTGGTGGGGGAGGGCGTTGACTGCGGCAGCAGGGCGAGCGAGCGCCGTGACCGCGCCAGCGGCGTGCCTGAGCGCTGTGACTGCGTCAGCGGGGTGCCTGTGGGCGCCGACTGCGTCAGCGGGGCGACCGAACGCCGTGAGCGCGTCAGCGGGATGGCCGAGGCCGGTGACTGCGTGGCGGCCAGGCGCCGTGACCGCGCCAGCAGGGCGGCCGAGGGCGCCGGGTCGGCCTGAAGCGGCCCCCACGTCGGTGCGGCGGCTGCCGGGGCGTGCACCCGCCGAGGTCCGGCAGGTGCCGCTGGCCGACAGGGATCCGGCCCGGTCGCCAGACAAGCGTGCCACCGGCACCGGTCCCAGCGTCCGGCCCCGAGCGGGCGTCGCGACCTCGCGCCCCGACCGCTGCCCCAGAGCATCCCCCGAGAAGGCGAAAACCCTTCGGCGACAACGTTTGCGGCCCTGCGTGAGCGTCCCTCGACAGCATCGTTCGGGAGCGCGGCCGAGTACTTTCGGGCGACAACGTTTGCGTGCCTGAGAAAACGTCCGACCGCAGCGCTGGCAGGCGCGGCCGAGCACTCCCTGGCGACAACGTTTGCGTGACTGGGCGAACCTCCGTTCGCAGGCGTGGGCGGGCGTCCCTGGCCCACAGCGTTCGCGGGCGGGCGGGGCGGCGGGCACCCGCCGCCGACAACGTTTGCGCGGCCGCGCGGGAGTGGAGCGCGTGGGTGTCATGAGGTGTCGCCCCAGACCTTGCGGAAGAGGGCGGCCAGGTCGTCGCCGAGTGTGTCCATAGTGGAGTCGTGGCATTCGCCGCCGGATGCGTCGGTGATCGTGGTGAGGGCGTGGGCGGCGCAGCTGGCGTCGCCGACCGCGACGATGAAGACGCGGACCGGGTGGTCGTGCAGGGCGGCGGCCACGTCGGCGCGGGTCTGGGGGCTGGTGGTGTCCTCGCCGTCGGTGAGGGCGATGACCGCGCTGATGTGCTCGGCGTCGTCGGCGCCGATGCGGGTGGCGCTGTCGAGGATGGCCTGGTGCAGTGGGGTGCCGCCGTTCGGGGTGACGGTGCCCAGGGCGGTGGTGGCGGCGTCGCGGTCGCGGCGGCCCAGCGGGATCAGGGGGCGGACCTCGGTGCCGCTGAAGACGGAGAGGCCGTAGGTGTCGCGGGCGCCCATCTGGGTCAGGGCCTTGCGGACGCCGTCGACGGCCACGGTGAAGCGGGACTCGCCGGTCGCGGTCTGCTCGGTCATGGAGCCGGACGCGTCGAGGGTGAGCCAGATGCGACCGTCGCGTTTGGCCTGGTCGTACTTCCGCTCGAACGCCGACCACTCGGTGGCGGCGGGTGCGGCCTCCTCGTGGTCGAGGATGGCGGCGGCCTGAACGCCGTACTCCTCGCGGAACTCCGAGCCCGCCGTCTGTTTCGAGGGACGCAGGCCGGCCGCGTTGAGCGCGGTCATGCCCTCCTGCGTCGCGAGCCACGACTGGAACTCCCGCGCCGGTGCGCGCGCGGCGTGGTTGGACGCGTCCGGGGTGTCCCACTCGACCAGGTTCAGCGGGTAGTCGGCGCGGTAGGTGTCCGACGGGTACAGAGCGGTCAGGCACGGCTTTTGCGTGCACGCCGTCTTGTTGTACCGCAGCAGGACCTGCTCGGTCGTGATCAGCGCCGCGCCCGGCCGCAGCTGCGTGCTCTCCTCCAGCTGGCGTTCGACCACCGCCGGGGCCAGCGCCGAGTACAGCGCGTAGGTGGCGAGCCGGCCCTCCACCGCGGTCAGCGGGTTCGGGCGGCCGATCGCCACACCGGTGCCGTGCACCTTCACCAGCAGCTCGCCCCACGGCTCCGCCGAGCTCGACACGACGTCGCGGGCCGTGTCGACCGGCACCGCCAGCACGACCGGCGACCACGCGACGGACTCGCCCTGCCGCACCCGCACCGCCGAGCCGATGCCGTCCGTGCGGCGCACCACCTCCTCGGTCTCGGTCGTGGAGTCGGGCAGCCACACGTCCGGGTGCGGGCCGACCTCCCGCAGGGCCTGCGACGACCACGACGAGCGCAACGCGATCGCACCCCTGTTGCCCGGCGCCGCGTACACGTACAGCCGCGCCGTGCGGCAGCCGTGGTGCGCACCGGCCGTGTGCTGCTCGAACCGCCGCGCCACGTCCTGGATCGCCGGCAGGGCGGCCTGCGAGGTGAGCACGCGCACCTCGGTCGGCTGGGGGCACCCGAGCAGCAGCACCCGGCCGTAGGCGACCACCGGCGGCGCGGCCAGCGCCACCACCACACCGGCGACCGCCAGCACCGCGGTGAACACCACCCAGCGCAACCGGATCCGCTTGACCAGCGCGTACAGCCCGTCGATGGCGGTCGCGGACCCGACGAGCAGGCCGGTGCCGATGGCGTAGAGCACCCACGACTGCCAGGTCGCGAGCGATCCGGTCGCCGCCTCGGCCAGCAGGTGCCCGGCGACCGCCGCCAGCATGACCGCACCGGCGTACCTCGGTGCCGGGCTCGACCGTCGTTGGTCGACATCGTCCATGCGGTTTCCCTCCCCGTCCGAACTGTAGGAGGGGGTACCGACAGTTCCGGGGGAGTTGCCGGTTCAGGCCGCGTTACCGGGCCAGAACCACTCGTTTGGGTCAGTGCACGCGGCAGAACCGCAGTTCACGACCGCTTTCAGTGCCGCCCGGCACCCGAGTCCGCGAGCACGCGCACCGCTTCGTCCACCGCGGCGCACCGCGCGCGCCGCACCGCTTCGGACACCGGTCGCAACGCCTCGGTCCGCGCTGCCATCGCCGACGCCGACACCGCGCCACCCGGCGAGTCCGACCGGGCGACGGACACGATCGCGTCCACCTCGGCGGCCCGCTGCAGCACCCGCAGCGAGCGCGGCGGCATCGCGTCCGGCCAGGGCAGCACCGAGTTCGCGGCGGCCAGGTCCGCGATCTCCTTGCGCACGTTCGGCCGGTGCTTGGCCACGTCCAGCGCAGCCAGTGCCGCGGTCGCCTCGCGCAGCGCCGCACCCAGTCCCTGCTCGGCCTCGCCGATCGGGATGTGCTCCAGGCCGTTGGACGAGGCCAGGTCGAACACGGTCCAGCGCATCACGCCGTCCGCGACGATCTTCGGCACCAGCCCCACGTGCACGGACGGGATCACGAGCGCCTCACCGGAGCGCAGCGCGCACGTCGCGAGCGGGCCCTTGCCGCCCAGCCCGCGCACGTCGCCGGGCACCGGCAGGACCAGCCGCGCCGAGGTCGCACCCGCGCGCCGCAACGCGGCCAGCAGCAGGGCGGGCCCCACGGGGGCCTCGTCGGGACCGGGGAGGTCGAGCGCCGTGGCGGTGCCGTCGTCGTCGGCCACCACCTCGTGCTGCTCGGCCCACGTGTGCAGGGCGTCGAGGACGTCGTCGGAGGCGGCCAGACCGTGCAGCCATCCCGACGTCCACACGACCAGCGTGGCACTCGCACAGGACACGCCGACGAGATTACGTGGCCCGGCGCCCGCCGCCCCACCCGGTGTCTCGGATCGGGCACACCTACTTCGCGGGCCCGATGTGCTGTTCGAGCAGCGCCCGGAACGACTCGGTGTCCTGCGTGGACGCGAACGCCCGGTGCGGCACCGACAGCGACGCCGAACCCTCGTCCAGCGTCTCCAGCACGAACCCCTGCCGCGTCTCGGTCCAGCCGGGCAGCTCGGCCCAGTCGAGCTCCTCGCGCACGGCGTTGCCGACGGCCATCCGGAACGACTGGTCGTCCGCGCTGCCGACCACGGTCCGGCTGATCATCTCGTCCGACGAGAAGCGCCACCACACCGCGACCGGCTCCATGAAACCGATCACCAGCGCGCACACCAGGCCGAAGACCGCCGCGGGCACCATGTCGTCGTAGAAGAACAGCAAGACCAGCGAGAGGCCGCCGAGCGCGACCGCGAACCACGGCGCCCACCGGAACATCGGCACCATCGTGCGCAGGCTGGCCCGCCAGTCCGCGGGCGACGGGGCCCACCTGAAATCGACACAGTTGCTCATATCGCCCCGCATTCTCCTGCACGGAGGGCGGCTGGATCCGGGGGATCGGGAAAACAGCGGGTCCGCCTGGACGCCATGCGTTCGCTCATGGCTGACAAGACCCCGGTCACGTGGCCGATCCCGCTCGTGCTGCCGGCCGGAGGGTGTCCAACCTGGGTTCCTTGTGTCGCAACGGGGACTTCGCCCTTCGATCCGGTGTTCCGCCGGGCGTCGTGGCGGTGGCCGCGGGATGGCGGCTGGAGTCGCTCCACGTCGAAATTGTCGGTGGTCCTGCGTAGCGTCGTCGGTGTGACCCAGAACCTGGCCCGCACGGCGGGCGAACTGCGCGCCGCCGGGCACCGGCCGCGCGGCGTCAAGGCCGAGATCCGCGAGAACCTCCTCGCCGCTCTGCGCGAGGGACGCAACCCGTGGCCCGGCATCGTCGGTTTCGACCGCACGGTGCTCCCGCAGCTCGAACGGGCGTTGCTCGCCGGGCACGACGTGGTCCTGCTCGGCGAGCGCGGGCAGGGCAAGACCCGCCTGCTGCGCACGATCGTGTCGCTGCTGGACGAGTGGACGCCCGTGATCGAGGGCTCCGAGCTGGGCGAACACCCGCTCGACCCGATCACGCCCGAGTCACGGCGGCGGGCCGCCGAGCTCGGCGACGACCTGCCGGTGGTGTGGCGGCACCGCGACGAGCGCTACGCGGAGAAGCTCGCGACGCCGGACACCTCCGTCGGCGACCTGGTCGGCGACGTCGACCCGGTGAAGGTCGCCCAGGGCCGTTCGCTCGGCGACCCGGAGACGATCCACTACGGCATGCTGCCCCGCGCCCACCGCGGCATCATCGCCATCAACGAGCTCCCCGACCTGGCCGAACGCATCCAGGTCGCGCTGCTGAACGTCATGGAGGAGCGCGACATCCAGGTCCGCGGCTACACGCTGCGGCTGCCGCTGGACGTGCTGCTCGTCGCCACCGCGAACCCCGAGGACTACACCAACCGCGGCCGCATCATCACGCCGCTGAAGGACCGCTTCGGCGCCGAGGTGCGCACGCACTACCCGCTGGAGATCGACGCCGAGGTGGACCTGGTCCGCCAGGAGGCCGAGCTCGTGGCGGAGGTCGGCGACCACCTGCTGGAGATCATCGCGCGGTTCGTGCGCCACCTGCGCGAGTCGTCGTCGATCGACCAGCGTTCCGGTGTGTCGGCGCGGTTCGCGGTCGCGGCGGCCGAGACCGTCGCGGCGTCGGCCCTGCGCCGGTCCGCGCTGATCGGCGAGACGCCGGCCATCGCGCGGCCTGTCGACCTGGAGTCGGTGCCGGACGTGCTGCGCGGCAAGCTGGAATTTGAGGCGGGGGAGGAGGGCCGCGAGGACGAGGTGCTGGTGCACCTGCTGCGCCGCTCGATCGCCGACACCGCGCGCGCCCGCCTGGCCGGGCTGAACCTGAAGACGCTGGCCGAAGCCGTCTCGGACGGCCACCCGGTCGCGACCGGTGACCGGGTGCACGCCGGCGACCTGCTGGCGGCGCTGCCCGAGCTGCCGGTCCTGCACGAGGTGGCCGCCCGCCTGGGCGCCGGCCCGAAGGACCCGGTCGGCCGCATCGCCTCCGCCGTCGAGCTCGCGCTCGAGTCGCTGTACCTGACGCGACACCTCTCCAAGGACACCTCTTCCGACGACGACCGATCGGTGTACGGATGAGATACCGCTACGGACGCTGGGGCGGCGGCGCCGATCCGCTGGCGCCGCCCGTCGACCTGCGTGCGGCCGTGGACGAGCTCGGCCGCGAGATCATGGAGGGCGCCTCGCCCAACGCGGCCCTGCGCGAGCTGCTGCGGCGTGGCGTCGACGGCACCCGCGGCCTGGACGACCTGACGTCGCGGCTGTGGCAGCGGCGTTCCTCGATCCAGCGCCGCCACCGCCTGGACGGCACGCTGCAGGAGGTCCGGCGGCTGCTGGACGAGGCGCTGGAGGCGGAGCGGCGGGCCTTGTTCCCCGACCCGTCCGACGACGCCCGCTTCCGCGAGGCCCAGCTGGACGCGCTGCCGCAGGGCACCGCGGCGGCGGTGCAGGAGCTGTCGAACTACTCGTGGCGCTCCGACGAGGCGCGCCAGGCGTTCGAGCAGATCCGCGACCTGCTCGGCCGCGAGCTGCTGGACCAGCGCTTCCAGGGCATGAAGGAGGCGCTGTCCAACGTCGACTCCGAGGACGTGCGCCGCATCCAGCGCATGCTGCGCGACCTGAACGAGCTGCTGACCGCACACGCCGCGGCCTCACCGGACACGCCGCGCATGTTCGCCGAGTTCATGCGCAAGCACGGCGACTTCTTCCCGGAGAAGCCGCAGAACGTCGACGAGCTGATCGACGCGCTCGCCGCCCGTTCGGCCGCCGCGCAACGCATGATGAACTCGATGACCGAGGAGCAGCGCGCCGAGCTGTCCGCGTTGTCCCAGCAGGCCTTCGGCGGCATCGGCTCCCAGCTGTCCACGTTGGACTCGCTGCTGCAGCGCCTGCGTCCCGGCGAGGACTGGACCTCCTCGGCCCGGTTCCGCGGCCAGGACCCGCTCGGCCTCGGTGAGGGCGCGCAGGCGATGGCGGACCTGGCCGAGCTCGACGCACTGGCCGAGCAGCTGGCCCAGTCCTACCCCGGTGCCCGCCTGGAGGACATCGACCTGGAGGCGCTGGAACGGCAGCTGGGCCCCGAGGCCACCGTGGATGCCCGCCGGCTCGCCGAGCTGGAGAAGGCGTTGCGCCAGCAGAACATCCTCGAACGCGCACCGGACGGTTCACTGCGCCTGACCCCGAAGGCGTTGCGCCGCCTCGGCGAGACCGCGCTGCGCGGCGTCGTCGACCAGCTGCGCTCGTCGCAGGGCTCCCGCGAGACCGTGTCCGCCGGTGCCGCGGGCGAGCTGATCGGCTCGACCCGCCCGTGGCAGTTCGGCGACACCGAACCGTGGGACGTGCCCCGCACCCTGCGCAACTCCGTGCTGCGCTCGGGTTCCATGTCGCTCGACGTGGTCGACCTCGAAGTCGCCGAGACCGAACACCGCTCGCGCGCGGCGGTGGCGCTGTGCGTGGACACATCGTGGTCGATGGTGCAGGACGGCCGCTGGGTGCCCATGAAGCGCACGGCACTGGCCCTGCACCACCTGATCCAGACCCGGTTCCGCACCGACGCGCTGCAGCTGGTGACCTTCGGCCGTTACGCGGAGGCCGTCGACATCGGCCAGCTCACCGCACTGGAAGGCGTCTGGGAACAGGGCACCAACCTGCACCACGCCCTGCTGCTGGCCGGCCGCCACGTCCGCCGCCACCCCGACGCCCAGCCCGTCATCCTGGTCGTCACCGACGGCGAACCCACCGCGCACCTCGAACCCGAGGGCGACGCCGAGTTCAACTACCCGCCCCTGCCCCGCACCCTGACGAAAACCCTCAACGAGGTCGACTCCCTGGCCCGCCTGGGCGCCACGATCTCGGTCTTCAAACTGGGCGACGACCCCCGCCTGGCCGCTTTCGTGGACATCGTGGCCCGCCGCGGCGGCGGCCGCGTGGTGGCCGCCGACGAGGACGGCCTGGGCGCCGCCGTGGTCAGCGACTACCTGACCTCCCGCCGCCGGCGCCGCTGACCGGCCGATGCCGCCGACCGCGGTGCGACGCGGGTACCCCGGCCCACCGGGGTACCCCTGCGTGAGCCCGCGCCGCTTCCTGCTGGCAGCGGTGGCGAGCGGCCTGCCGTCGACGCTCCACGCCCTCGCGACGGGCGCAGACCCGTTGCAGGCGACGAAAGCCGCAGCCTCGCTGGCACCCCTGGCCAGGCAGCGGCCAGGCTCGGCCACGCTCGCCGGAACGCCGCTGCGCGGCGCGATCGTCCACGTCGCGGTGTCGGCGTGGTGGTCGTTCGTGCTGACGCGCCTGCGGGTGCGTGGCGTGCTCGGCGGCGCGGTGGCCGGGCTGTTGATCGCCGCGCTCGACCTGGAGGTCATCGGGCGGCGTTACCCGGAGGTGCGGGCGCTGCCTCGGGTGCCGCAGTGGCTGGACCACGTGGCGTTCGGGGTGCTCGTCGTTCCTCGATCGAGCCGAGGAACTTGAGCGCGCCCGCCCGGTGGGGCGCCGATTCCGGCGTGAGAACAGGGGCGGGGGCGGCGCGGGCAAGAGAGCGGTGGCGCTCGCCGGTTTCCGTCCCGTGGGCACGCGCTCGGCTGGTGCTGCTCTGTCGCGTGGGCACGCGCCTGGGCGGTGCTGCTCTGTCGCGTGGGCACGCGCTCGGCTGGTGCTGCTCTGTCGCGTGGGCACGCGCCCGGCCGGTGCTGCTCGTCGCGTGAGCACGCACCCAGCCGGTGCCGCTCAGTCGCGTGGCACACGGCTGGCCGGCGCTGCTCGGTCCGTTGGCCGCACCGCTCGCGAGGCCAGCGGCGGTGCCGCGTGCGAGCCGCCGCCGGAACCCCGGTTGCCCGGGTTGTGATCCTCGTAGCGGATCGGCTGGCACCTGGGAGGACGGTTGGCGAGGCGGCAGTACGTGGCGAGGGGCGTGCCCGGCGGGTACCGGATCTGGAACAACAGGTCGCGGCGGTGGTGGGGCGACCACTACGAGGTCTGCCCCGACGACCTGCTCACCGAGATGAACGGCGCCGCGGACCCCGCGCGGATCACCGCCCTGCTCCAGCGCTACCGGGCGCTCCGACGCTGAGTGAGCGCGGCCGAGCCCGCGTTGACTCGACCATCGCGTGTGGACCGCCGTGTGCGAGCGGCCGCGGGCTGGCAACTGGGTGTGGGAAGCCGCATGCGGGCCGCTGGGTGCGCACCCCGCGTGTGGCGTCGGATATGAGCGGCCGGGTGGTGGGCGCCGGGTGCTGGCCGCCGGGTGGTGGCCGGGCGGGAGTAGCCGGGCGCAGGCAGCCGCGAGCGAGCCACCAGGTCCAACCCGAGCGGCCCCGCCAGGCCAGGCAGGGCGGGAGCGTCAGTAGCTGTACAGGCTCGCCAGGCGGGGCAGGCGGCGGGCCATCTCGGATTCGTCGTCGAAGTCGAAGGACCAGTCGGGGTCGAGGTCGGGGTAGCGGATGGTGAAGGCGTCCTGGGGCAGGCGCATGCCGGTGGCGGTGAGGTGGGCGTCCCAGGCGATGGTCAGGGCCTCCTGGCACTCGAACTCGTCGCCGGACTCGGCCGCGGCGACGACGGCGGGGAGGTCGGCCAGCGAGTCGGGGGAGGCGACGGCGGTGGTGTAGACGGCTTCGCCCTGGGTGAGCAGCCAGCCGCGGAAGTAGTCGAAGCCGTCGTCGGAGCAGCCGCCGTTGATCACGTAGGCCGCCGCCCACAGCGGGTTGCTGTAGGAGAACGCCATGACGTCCCAGAGGACCTGCTGGGCGGAGACGATCTCGCCGGGCGGCAGGGGCGCCAGGAGGGACTTGGTGGCGGCGACCACGGCGCAGCAGTCCGACGGGTCGGGGACGGTGGCGCGGGCGTCGGCGATCAGCTTCCAGAAGGTGTTCGAGTCCACGTCAGCGAGCATGGCAGAGGGGACCGACAATTTTCGGCTGCTGACGAACCGGGCGGCAGCGCATAGGTTGGGAACATGATCAGGACTCTGTGGCGTTCGCTCGAAGCTGTGCACGCGATGATCTACTTCGCACCCCAGGCGGACAGCCGGTACGCGCAGGCCGGGCTCGACCGGCCGGGCGGGTACTTCGCGTCACGGGCCGCCGCGCTCGGGCCCGTGCCGGCGGAGGTCGTGATCGCCACCTTCTACAACTTCAGCCCCGAGCTCGTGAAGGCATGCATTCCCGCGGCGTGGGAGAAGGTCACGCCCGCGCAGATGATCGAGCTGCGGATGGCCGCGGCGGACGAGGCGTTGCGGCCGGTGCTGCCCGGCGACCTCACGGAGATCACCGAGCTGGCCAGGCGGGCCGCCGAGCGGTCGAAGGAGATGGCCTTCGGGCGGACCCTGTTCGCCGCGCACGCGGCTCTGCCGTGGCCGGAGGACACGGTGTTGCAGCTGTGGCACGCGCAGACGTTGCTGCGCGAGTTCCGCGGCGACGGCCACCTCGCGGCGCTGCTGCAGGAAGCGCTCACCGGCATCGAGGCGCTCGTGCTGCACGCGGCGTCGGGCGAGGTGCCGGCCGAGACGTTGCGCAAGACCCGCGGCTGGTCGCAGGAGCAGTGGGCGGAGGCCGCCGAGGGGCTTCAGCGGCGTGGGCTCGTCACGGCGGAGCAGACGCTGACCGAGGCGGGACGGGAGCTGCGCCAGCGTGTCGAGGACAACACCGACCGCATGAACGCGCCGGCCTACGACGTGCTGAGCGAGGCCGAGCAGCAGCGCTACGTCGAGCTCGGCGCGCCGTTGAGCAAGGCCGTCCTCGACGCCGGTCTGCTGCCCGGTCGGCGCTGACTACTCCGTCTCGTCCTCGCGGTGCGTGGAGGCGAGCGCTTTCTCGGTCACGCCGTCCTTGCCCGGCCGGCGTTTCTCCGGGTTGACCAGCGAGAAGTGCGCTTCCTCCCGCATCCGCTCGACCATGTGCGGGTAGTGCAGCTCGAACGCGGGCCGCTCCGACCGGATGCGGGGCAGCTCGTGGAAGTTGTGCCGCGGCGGCGGGGACGACGTCGCCCACTCCAGTGAGTTGCCGTAGCCCCACGGGTCGTCCTGCGGGGCCGGGTCGCCGTAGCGGTAGGAGCGGAAGACGTTCCACACGAACGGGAGCACGGACGCGCCGAGCACGAACGAGCTGATCGTGGAGATCATGTTCAGCGTCGTGAACCCGTCGCCTGGCAGGTAGTCGGCGTATCGGCGCGGCATGCCCTCGTTGCCGAGCCAGTGCTGCACCAGGAACGTGCCGTGGAACCCGAGGAACGTCGTCCAGAAGTGCAGCCTGCCCAGCGGTTCGTTGAGCATCCGCCCGGTCATCTTCGGGAACCAGAAGTAGATGCCCGCGTAGGTGGCGAACACGATCGTGCCGAACAGCACGTAGTGGAAGTGCGCCACCACGAAGTACGTGTCCGACACGTGGAAGTCGAGCGCCGGGGAGGCCAGCAGGATGCCGGTCAGGCCGCCGAACAGGAACGTCACGAGGAAGCCGATCGAGAACAGCATCGGTGTCTCGAACGTCAGCTGCCCCTTCCACATCGTGCCGATCCAGTTGAAGAACTTGATGCCGGTCGGCACCGCGATCAGGAACGTCATCAGCGCGAAGAACGGCAGCAGCACCGCGCCCGTCGCGTACATGTGGTGCGCCCACACGGCCACGGACAGCATCGCGATCGCCAGGGTCGCGAACACCAGGCCCTTGTAGCCGAACAACGGCTTGCGGCTGAACACCGGCAGGACCTCGGTCACGATCCCGAAGAACGGCAACGCGACGATGTACACCTCGGGGTGGCCGAAGAACCAGAACAGGTGCTGCCAGAGGATCACGCCGCCGTTGGCCGGGTCGAACACGTGCGCGCCGAGGTGGCGGTCGGCGGCCAGGCCCATCAGCGCGGCGGTGAGGATCGGGAACGCCAGCAGGATCAGCACGGACGTCACCAGGATGTTCCAGGTGAAGATCGGCATCCGGAACATCGTCATGCCGGGTGCCCGCAGGCAGATCACCGTCGTGGTCATGTTGACCGCGCCCAGGATCGTGCCCAGGCCGGACACGGCGAGACCCATGATCCACATGTCCGCGCCGACACCGGGGGAGTGCACGGCGGAGGACAGCGGCGTGTAGGCGAACCAGCCGAAGTCCGCCGCGCCGCCCGGCGTGACGAACCCGAGCACGGTGATGATGGCGCCGAAGAGGTACAGCCAGTACGAGAAGGCGTTCAGGCGCGGGAACGCCACGTCCGGCGAGCCGATCTGCAGCGGCAGCACGAAGTTCGCGAACCCGAAGAGGATCGGCGTCGCGTACAGCAGCAGCATGACCGTGCCGTGCATGGTGAACAGCTGGTTGTACTGCTCGTTCGACAGGAACTGCAGCCCCGGCCGCCCCAGCTCCGCACGCATCAGCAGCGCCATCAGGCCGCCGATCATGAAGAACACGAACGACGTGGTCAGGTACATGATCCCGATCTGCTTGGGATCGGTGGTCCGGAAGAGCGACAGCAGGTAGGACCCCTTCGGCCGGGCGCGGGCCGCGCCGGGATGGGGTACCACCGGTGTTGGCTTGATCGTCGTCATCGCGCCTCCTCCGTGACCTGAGTCATCGTCCTCCCGGTCAGACCGCGGGGCAATCCGCGACGAGCACCGCCGAGGTCACCGGGACCACCGGAGCGCCCACCGCGGTGCCGCTGACCTGCACGTAGTAGGCGCCGGGGGCCAATTCACCGAATTTGACCGACATGGCCTCGGAGATCGCCGGAACACGTGCTTCGACCTGTTTGCCGTTCTCGTCGAGCAACGCCACCTTCACCGCGCGGGCCGTCGTGTCGCGCAGCTCCACGGTGACCTCCAGGTCCTCGCCCACCAGCACCAGGTCGGGCACGCTGACCTGCGGTTCCGTCATCGTCACGTTCCTCGGCACGATCGGCTTGGAGGTCAGGAACGACTCGACCATGTCGAGCACCGCGGCGTTGTCCTGCAACGACGTGTGCTGCTCGGTGACCCGGTGCAGGGTGTTCGACGACAGCGCGAGGCCCTTGCGCGCGGCTCCGACCATCGGCACGGTCGCGTCGCCGTACAGCTCGTCGCCCTCGAAGGTCCGGGAGCAGGTCACCTTGCCGTCGGCGATCTTCGCCGTGGTCGCCGTGGGTTGTTTTCCGCCGAGGATCGCGTACGTCCGGTCGGCGAACGAGTCGCTCAACGCGCCGTGGAACGTCATAGCGTCCGCGACCATCTTCGTGTCGACCTCGGGCAACGTCGTCTCCGTCGTCTTGACCAGGCCGTTCGGTGACTCGATGCACGCGTACTCGGGCAGCAGCTGGTGCAGCGACGGCAGCGACCGGGCGAACCCGGTCAGGTCGACCGCCAACGGCCCCAGGCCCTTGCGCACGCCGTTGACCAGCTGTTCCAACGCCGTCGCCGCGCCGCGGTAGGGCGTGCCCATGGTGATCAGCTTCGCCGTGCGCTCGGCCATCCCGCACTGCTCGATGCACCACCGCGCGACCAGCCCGCCCATCGAGTGACACACGAAGGTGACCTTCGCGTCCGGGCCGAGGCGGTCCAGCGCCTCGTCCACACGACGGGCCAGCAGCGCGCCGTTGTACCGGTTCGACAGCCGCCAGTCGTAGGCGAAGAGCAGCAGGTTGCCCTTCTCGACGGTGTAGCCGAGCGAGTTCAGCCGCTTGGTGACCCGGTCGTAGCCCTTCAGCGGCGTCCAGATGCCCGGGACGACGTGCAGGTCGGCCATCAGCCCCACGGGTTCGATGCCGTCTCCCGGGTGCTCGTCGCCGATGCCCTGGGGCAGCGTCAGCCGCCGCAGGCTGCGTCCCAGCGACAGCACCGCCCGCAGCGCGGCCCTGCCGGAGACCTCCCAGACCATGCCGTCCCGGTCGCGCAACGTGCTGCCGAGGATGCCGGGCAGGACGACGACGAGATCGCTCATGGGGACTCCTCGGCGAGCTTGCGGATGAGGGTGAGCAGCTTCGGGTTCGCGGGCACCAGGTAGGTCAGCTCGTGGATCCAGCCCAGGCGCAGCTCCGCCGTCGGCAGCGCCAGCCGCTCGTCGCCCGCCTCCACACGCGCGACCACCTTGTACAGCGGGGCCAGCGGGTGCGGTTCCAGTGCGACGACGGCTTGGGTGAGCGCCTGCGGTGCCGCGGACGAGGCCAGTCGGCGCAGGACCGCCGTCGCGCGCTCCGGGTGTTCCAGCGCGTCCAGCACGAGGTCGAGCACGTCGGCGTCCTCGTCGGCGAGCAGCAGCAACGCGTGCACCGGCCGGTTGTCCCGGACGGTGCGCAGCACTTCCTTGTCGAGCAGGTCTTCCCGCCGCGTCGCGAGCAGCTCGCGGCGGCGTGCGGGGGAGGCGTCGACGAACTCGTCGGCGAGGCTCGCGAGCAGCCACGGCCGGTACGCCGCCGCCACGCCCTGCGCCCGCGCGGTCGTCCGCCGCGACTGGATCACCTGCGCCTCGATCAGGCTCGTGCCGTACAACGCCTCGGTGACCGCGACATCCGCCCCGGCCGACAACAGCTCGGGGTGCCCGAGCAGGACCGCGCGCTCCTCTGCGTAGGACCGCGCGAACACCCACGCGCGGGCGGTCCTGAGCAGCTCCCGGTCCACCGTCAGCCAGTCCGGCTCGGTGTCCCACGGCCACGGCCGGCCGGACGCGCGGAAGAAGTCGTGGTGACGGCGGGCGATGTCGTGCACGTCGTGCAGCGCCTGCCGGGACTGGCCGACGTGCGTGAGCGCCTGGCACAGCCACCTCACGGCGGCCGGGTCACCCGCCGTGGCCGCCGCCGCCCGCAGCATCAGCAGCGTGGCCAGGTGCGGTCCGGTGAACCGCGCGGCGACCCGGTCCCAGGCCTCCTCGACGATCTCCGGCTGCGCCAGCCGTGCGCAGACCACGTCGAGCGTGAACAACGCCGCCGCGAGCGTCGACAGCCGGTGCTCGTGCTCGGGCAGCAGGCACACCTCGACCGTCCGCAGCCCGGTCACCAGCGCCTCGCGCGGTTTCTCGGCGTCGCGCTGGCGGCGCATCAGGTTGTGCAGCGCCAGGCCGTGGTTGCGCAGCCCTTCGGCGAGGTCGGCGGCCTGGCGGGCGGAGTTCAGCGCCTCCTCGGTGCGCCCGACCATGCTGTAGGCGACGCTCAGCGCGAGCGCGGCGTCGACGAGCTGCGGGCGGAACGCGGCGTGCCGGCCCAGCGTGCCGCTGATGTCCGCGGCCTGCCCGGTGGTGCGGTCGGTGTCGGACAACCGCCCGAGCGCCAGATTGTCGCGGCTGAGCTCCACCAGCGCGGTCACCAGGTCCGCCAGGTGCAACGGGTTCGTCTGCGCCAGCGAGTAGTACAGCTCGACGGCCTGCTTCGACCGCTGCATCGCCTCGTAACGCCGCCCGGTCTCGCCGCACCGGGCCGCCAGGCACCGCATCGCACGGGCCCGCGGGGCGTCCGTCTCCACCGCCGCGACCGCGTCCCGTGCCGTCGCCAGCGCCTCCTGGCGGCGGCCGAGCATCGCGTAGAGCTCGCTCAGGTCCACCAGCGCGCCGCTGAGGTGCGCCACGTACGTCTGGTCCTCACCGGGCTGCGTGGTCGTCTTCGCGATGCGTTGCGCGAGTCGTTTGTGCGTCATGCTCTCCGCGGTCGTCGGGGTCGCCGCGACGAGCTCCCGGTAGCGCACCACGGCTTCCTCGGCGGGTGCCACGGCCTGTTGCAGCCGCCCGGCCTCGCGGAACCGGGTGCCCAGCCGGTTCAGCACGAAGGCGAGGTCCGCCAGGTACATCCGCAACGTCGGCACCAGCGCGCGGAAGTGCGCCGCGGCCTCCTCCAGCGGCTCGATCGCCTCGTCACCGCGACCCCAGTGCGCCAGCTCGTTCGCCGCCGCCGTGGCCGCGAGTGCGATGTCCGGCAACAACCTCCGGTTCATCGCCGCCAGCTCGCGCAGGCCGCTCAACGCCGCCGTGCCCGCGTGCCCGCAGTGCCGCCACGCGTACTTCCACAGGTAACCCGGCACGTCCGGCGGCACACCGGCCTCCAGCCGCTGCCGGTACAACCGGATCAGCGCGCACGCCACCGTCTCCGCACCCGGCGCGAACACCGCGTCCCGGCTGGGCGCCACCTGCGGCCGCAGGTGGTCGGCGAACGTCTGGTGCGTCAGCTTGAAGACGGCGGTGCCCTCCTCACCGTCCTGCACGACGTGACGGCCGAGCTCGGTCAGCACCGCCGTGATGTCGTCACGGCTGAACCGCTCGCCCGACAGGGCCTCCGCGACCGCGCGCCACTCCTCCTCGGGGAACCCGGCGCCGTAGCTCCAGGTCAGCGCCGTCAGCAACGGCCGCGCGGCCGGGACCTCCGCGAGCTCCCGGTCGAACGCGGCGTCGAGCGACAGCTTCAGGTCCGCGCCGCCGTCGGAGAGCAGCTGGTCGGTGATCATCCACGCGGTCAGGAACGGCAGCCCCGCCAGTTCGTCCACAGTGGACTGCGGCACGCCGGTGCCCAGCCTGGCCACCACGTAGTCGCGGACGTCGGCCTCGCTGCCCGCGTCATCGAGGTCCAGCACCTCCACCGGCGACAGCTCGGTGAGCAGCGGCGCGCCGCCCACGACCCGGTGCACCTGCCGCGTCGACACGATCACGACGGCGTGGTTCGCGAGCTTGGTCAGCAGCGACGTGGCGATCGAGAACGACTCCCCGCGCGCCTCGTCCAGGCCGTCGACGACGAGCACCGGCGGCGTGGCGAGCGTGCCGACCACGCCGACCAGCTCGGCGGCACCGCGGCGCGGCCCCTCCGGCGGCGGCACCAGCCCGGCGGCGACCAGCTGGCGGCTGAGCAGGTCCGCGACCCGGTCGGCGTCCATCGCGCGGGCGTGCACGGCCGCGTCGACCGAGCAGGGGCCGGGGTCGGCGTGCCGGAACGCCGGGCCGGTCGAGAGCAGCAGGTCGCGCTCGGCCTCGTTCGACAGGCTCACGACCCGGCCGAGCACCGCGGACTTGCCGGTGCCCGGCGACCCGGTGACGACCCGCAGCCCCGCGGTGCCGGACCTGACCCAGCCGACGACCTGGTCGACCTGCTCGGTGCGGCCGGTGAACCACGACCGGTGGTCGGCGGAGTCACCGCCGCGCGCGGCCAGCAGCAGGTGCTTGACCACGGTGTTCGCCGCGTAGAGCGGGTTGGGCAACATCGGCTGCGCCGATCCGTACTGCATGAACCGCGGCCGTTGCACGTCGCTGTCCCACGCGTTCAGCAGCGCCGTGCCCACCGAGCCGCCGTCCACGAGCGACGTGCGGTCGCTCCAGCGCAGCACGTCCACCTCGGCGCTCGGGCCACCGCGCAGCAGCCTGCGCAGCCGGCCACCGAACAGCCCGTCGCGGGCCGTCTCGACGCTGGAGCACGACACCAGCACACCCGCCCAGTGCAGCTGCCCGGTGAGCAGCTGCTCCTGCATGTCCGCGATCGTGCCCAGCGCCTCGTCCAGCTGCGTGCCCGAGTAGCAGGCGTCCACGATGACCAGCACCTGGTGCGCGCCGGACGCCGCGCACCACAGCACGAAGTCCTCGACCGCGATGCCGTCGGCGCCGCCGTCGTTGTCCCTGGCCAGCAGCCGGAGCTTGCCCGCGACCGGCACCGCGTGGCCGCTGAACAACGCCACCAGCGCGCCACCGTTCTGCGGGCTGCGCCGCAGCGCCTGCATGTGGGTGCGGACCTCGGCCTCGGTCGGGTCCGGCAACGGGTCGCCGTCGTAGCCCTTGAGCAGCGCACGCAGCTCCAGCACGTCGCTCGCGGCGTGCTGCAACGGCTGCAACAGCTCGTAGGAGCTGACACCGATGCCGACGAACCTGTCCCTGGCCTTCTCCCGCATTGCGTCTTACCCCCTGACCGATCCTCGCGCGGGGGCCGGAGGCGTTACGCCGGTTAACTCACTCGGACGAATCACCCTTGCGCAGCTCGCCGGTGTTCCTCTCCAGGAAGCGCAGCAGCTCGACGGGGAACGGCAGCACGAGCGTCGAGTTCTTCTCCGCCGCCACCTCGACGATGGTCTGCAGGAGCCGCAGCTGCAGCGCCGCCGGCGTCTCCTCCATCCGCCCCGCGGCCTCGGACAGCTTCTTCGACGCCTGCAGCTCGCCGTCCGCGGTGATGACGCGGGCGCGGCGTTCGCGTTCGGCCTCCGCCTGCCGCGACATCGAACGCTTCATGCTCTCCGGCAGCGCCACGTCCTTGATCTCGACCCGGTCGATGTCGATGCCCCACGACAGCGCGGGCGTGTCGATCATCAGCTCCAGGCCCTGGTTGAGGTTCTCGCGGTTGGACAGCAGGTCGTCCAGCTCGCTCTTGCCGATGATCGAGCGCAGCGACGTCTGGGCGACCTGCAGCATCGCGAACCGGTAGTCCTCGACGTTGATGACGGCCTTGGCCGGGTCGGCCACCTTGAAGTAGACAACGGCGTCCACGCGCACGGTGACGTTGTCGCGGGTGATGCCGTCCTGGGCGGGCACCGGCAGGGTGACGATCTGCATGTTGACCTTGCGCAGCTGGTCCACGCCGGGTACCAGCATCGTCAGCCCCGGTCCGCGCACGCCCTCCTGGAGCCTGCCGAACCGGAAGACCAGCCCCTGCTCGAACTGCTTGATCACCCTGGCGCTCATGGCGAGGCCGATGGCACCGAACGTGACGAGACCGCCGAGGACTTCGAGGACGACCATGAGACCCGCCTTTGCTCATCGGCGAACTCCCTGATCTCCCACGGTACGCCTCAGCGGCGCACCAGGAAGGGGTTTGCCCGGTCCGCGGGTTCCCGGGGTCCGGCGTGGCCGTCCCAACACCCGGAAAGTGCGCTGCACCCGGCGGCACGCGTTAGTGTCGGATGCATGCAGACCTGGTCATCCATTCCTGTGCCGCGGGTTCCGGGGGACCCCCGCCCGCTGCGGCTGTACGACACGGCTACGGGCGAAGTGCGTCCGACGGCGCCAGGAGACACCGCCAGGTTGTACGTCTGCGGGATCACGCCGTACGACGCGACGCACCTCGGCCACGCCGCCACCTACCTCGCCTTCGACCTCGTGCACCGCATCTGGCTCGACAACGGCCACAACGTGCACTACGTCCAGAACGTCACCGACGTGGACGACCCGCTGCTGGAGCGGGCGCTGCGCGACCAGGACGACTGGGTCGTGCTCGCCATGCGCGAGACGGCCCTGTTCCGCGAGGACATGGAGGCCCTGCGCGTCCTCCCGCCGCAGGACTACGTCGGCATCGTCGAGGCGATCCCCGAGATCGTCGAGGTGGTCGCGAAGCTCGTGGCCGACGGTCACGCCTACCGCGTGGACGACGACGAGTACCCGGACATCTACTTCGAGCACAACGCCACCGGCCGGTTCGGCTACGAGTCGAACTACTCCGAGGAGACGATGCGGGCGCTCTTCGCCGAACGCGGCGGCGACCCCGACCGCCCCGGCAAGAAGCACCCCCTCGACGCCCTGCTGTGGCGCATGAAGCGCCCCGGCGAGCCCGCGTGGCCGTCCGAACTGGGCGAGGGCCGCCCCGGCTGGCACATCGAGTGCAGCGCCATCGCCCACAACCGCCTCGGCATGGGCATCGACGTCCAGGGCGGCGGCTCCGACCTGATCTACCCGCACCACGAGTACTCCGCCGCGCACGCGGAGGCCCAGACCGGCCAGCACCCGTTCGCCCGCCACTACGTGCACGCGGGCATGATCGGCCTCGACGGCGAGAAGATGTCGAAGTCGCGCGGCAACCTGGTCTTCGTCTCGAAGCTGCGCGCCGAGAAGGTCGACCCGAACGCCATCCGCCTGGCCCTGCTCGCCGGCCACTACCGCGCCGACCGCCCGTGGACCCAGTCGCTGCTCGACGAGGCACTGACCCGCCTCGACAAGTGGCGCCGTGCCGCGGGCCTCGACACCGGACCGTCCGCTGTGGACACCGTGACGCGGCTGCGCGACCACCTGGGCAACGACCTCGACACCCCGAAGGCGCTGGCCGCGGTCGACGCGTGGGCCGACGAGGCGCTGGCGCACGGCGGTTCGGACAAGCACGGTCCGTCGCAGATCCGCACGGCCGTGGACGCGCTGCTGGGCGTGGAGCTCTAGCAGGCTCGCGAACCAGCTCTCCGCAACGACGAACCGCTCCCGGCACGAGTGCCGGGAGCGGTTCTGTTCAGCGGTGGTGCGCTCAGACGTCGAGCGTCCAGCTGTTCAACGTACCGGTGTCCAGGAACGCGGCGTCACGCACACGCAGCGTCCAGGTGCCGTTGGCGGCCTCACCGGAGAGGTCCTTGGTGTAGGTCTCGTTGATGTTGTCGGCCGAGCCGCCGGACCGGTTGTGCAGGTTGACGACGGTGCCGTCGGGCGCGACGAGGTCGACCACGAGGTCGCCCTTGTAGGTGTGCGTGATGGACACCTTGATCGTCGAGGTGGCCGAGGCGTTGCCCGCGCAGCCGGAGACCACGATGGTGCTGGTCACGGTCTGCTGGTCCGGGATGGCGACCGGGGTGGAGTTGGTGCGGGCGTCACAGCTGCCGCCCACGGCGTTGACGGTCCACGAGAACGTGGCCGTGCCGGTCTTGCCGGCGGAGTCGGTCACCGTGGCGGTCACCGAGTAGGTGCCGGCGGTGGTCGGCGTGCCGGAGATGGCGCCGGAGGAGGACGCGGTCAGGCCGGCCGGGAGGCCGCTCACGGTCCAGGAGTACGGCGGGGTGCCGCCGGTGGCCGAGAGCTGCAGCGAGACCGGGGTGCCGACCGTGGAGGTCTGGGCGCCGGGGTTGGCCACCGACGGGCTGCCCGGCTGGCCGCCGCCCCACAGGGTGTAGAGCAGCTTGTTCGGCGTGTTCGCGCCGACGTTGGTGATCTTGTTGGGCGTGGAGGCGGCGTTCAGGCCGTTCCACACCGCGGCGGGGGAGTCGGTCGGGTGCGTGGCGAGCCACAGGGCCGCCGCGCCCGCGACGTGCGGGGTGGCCATCGAGGTGCCGGAGATATTGTTCGTCGCGGTGTCGTTGGTGTTCCACGACGACACGATGTTCTGGCCCGGCGCGTAGATGTCCGTGCAGGAGCCGTAGTTCGAGAACGAGGCACGCGCGTCGGTGTTGGTCGACGCGTTGACCGTGATCGCCTCGGTCACGCGGGCCGGCGAGGTCGAGCACGCGTCGGTGTTCGAGTTGCCGGACGCGATCGCGTAGGTCACGCCGGCCGCGATGGAACGGCGCACGGCCGCGTCCAGCGTGGCGTCGGCGCCGCCGCCGAGCGACATGTTCGCGACCGCGGGCTTCACCGCGTTCGCCGTCACCCAGTCGATGCCGCTGACGACGCCGGCGGTGGTGCCGGAGCCCTGGCAGTTCAGCACCTTGACCGCGACGATCTTGGCGGCCTTCGCGAGGCCGTACTCGGCGCCCGCGATGGTGCCCGCCACGTGCGTGCCGTGGCCGTTGCAGTCGCTGTTGTTGCCGTCACCGGAGGTGTTGGTGCCCCAGGTCGCACGGCCGCCGAACGTCTGGTGCGTGGTGCGCACACCGGTGTCGATGACGTACGCCGTCACGTTCGACGCGGTGGTGTCGTACTGGTAGCTGTTGCTGAGTGGCAGGTCCCGCTGGTCGACGCGGTCGAGACCCCACGACGGCGGGTTCTGCTGGACGTCCAGCATGCGCACCTGGGCGTCCTGCTGCACGTAGTCCACGCGCGGGTCGGCGGCCAGGCGTGCCGCCTGCTTCGCGGACATGGTCACCGAGAAGCCGTTGAGCGCGTGCTGCCAGACGTCGCGCACCTTGCCGCCGTAGCGGCTGGCCAGGTCCGGAGCGGCGGCCCTCGACGCCGTGCCGGCCTTGAGCGAGACGATGTAGCTGTCCTGCACGACGTCGGCGCGGTCGGCGCCGAGAATCGTGCCGGTGGTTTCCTGAGCGGAAGCGGCGGGGACCACGGCGGCTGCCAGACAAGCGGCAGCGGCGGCGGCGAGTCCCGCACCCAAGACTCTTCGCATTGCAGGGTTCTCCCTCGTGCAGGGAACAGGGTGTCCTGCACGCTAGACCAAACCCGCAGGTCAGAGGGATAGACCGGGACGACGCAACTGTTGACACATTTTTCGGTTCAAGTCAACAGGAATCGCTCACCGGCAGTCACGGAAATAGGCTGAGAGAGCGCATTTGATTTCCTTATACCAACCCGAACGCCGATGTCCAACCCGTCGATCGGCCCTACCGACCGGTAGGCACGCCGACATAGCGTCACCCGGACGGAGGAACGAACTGATCGGGCAGTTCGGCCGCCTGGGGACGCCGTGCATCCGGTGTCGTGCGGGCTGTGTCGCAGCACAGTCATCCCCTCATCGCCGTTGCCCGGTCCGGTGTTACTCCGGCTCTGCGAAACCGAAGATGAGGAGAAAGTGCCTATGAAGCGCATTGCCTTCGCGGCGGTGGCCGTCCTGGCGGGTGCGTTCGCGACGACGGCCTCCCCTGCCGCCGTCGCCGCGCCGCAACCGCCGGCCGACCTGCTCGCCGCGATGCAGCGCGACCTCGGCCTCACCACCCAGCAGGCGGCGGATCGGCTGCGTCAGGAGCACGCGGCCGCGGCCCTGCAGCACGTCGCGAGGGGTCTCGCCGGCGAGGAGTTCGGTGGCGCGTGGTTCGACGCGTCGCTGGGCAAGCTCGTCGTGGGTGTGACCGGCGGTGCCGAGGCCAAGGCCGACCGGCTGCGCGGGCTCGGTGCCGAACCGAGGACCGTGGCCCACAGCGCCGGCGACCTCGCCGCGGCCAAGGCCAGGCTCGACGCCGAGCAGGCGCCCGCGGCGGTCAGCGGCTGGTTCGTTGACCCCCGGGCCAACGTCGTCACGGTGACCGTGCGGCGCGGCCAGGCCGAGGCGGCCAAGGCGTTCGCGCAGAAGGCCGGTGCCCTCGCCCGGGTCGTCGAGACCGACGAGGCGCCGCGGTTGCTCAAGGACGTCCGCGGCGGTGACGCGTACTACATCAACAACGCGGGCCGTTGCTCCATCGGGTTCGCGGTGCGGGGCGGCTTCGTCTCCGCCGGGCACTGCGGATCGGCCGGTGATGCGGTGACCGGCGCTGACCGCTCGGCGATGGGCACGTTCGAAAAATCGTCGTTCCCCGGCAACGACTACTCGTTCGTCCGCACCGGCTCGGCGTGGACGCCGACGGCCAAGGTGAACCACTACGGCGGCGCGGACGTCGTCGTCACCGGTCACACCGAGGCCGCGGTGGGCGCGTCGATCTGCCGTTCCGGCTCGACCACGGGCTGGCACTGCGGCACCGTCTCCGCGAAGGACCAGACGGTGAACTACCAGGAGGGGTCGGTCAGCGGCCTCACGCGCACGAACGTGTGCGCGGAGCCCGGTGACTCGGGTGGCTCGTGGGTCAGCGGCACGCAGGCGCAGGGCGTCACCTCGGGTGGCTCCGGCAACTGCACCAGCGGCGGCACGACCTACTACCAGCCGGTCAACGAGATCCTCTCCGCATACGGCCTGACGCTCGTCACGGGCTGACAGCCGCACACGGAACGCCCACGGGTACCTGGCCCGTGGGCGTTCCGTGTCCAGTCGTACGGGTCACGCCTCGCGTTCGGCGATCCACTTCTCCCGGTGCACCTGCCAGCGCTGGAGCATCGACCCGAGTTCGCCGTGGCAGAACCGGAAGAACTCCCTGGTCTCGTCCAGGCGGCTGCCCGCCTCCGTGCCGGGCCCGAGCGCCTCGACGCCCTCCGACAGCACCTCGTCGATCATCCCGAGCATCTGGTCCTTGCGGAACGTCGCCTCGTACCAGACGTCGTCACGCATCCGGTACACGTCCCGGCGCGATCCCGGTTCCCGCTCGCGGCTCACGATCCGGACCTGGGTCAGGTAGCGCACCGCGCCCGACACCGCCGCCGGGCTGATCTGCAGCAGGTCGGCGATCTCGGCCGAGGTGAGCTTCCCGGAGTCCGTCGTGAGCAACGCCGCGAGGATGCGGGCCGGCATGCGGGCCATGCCGGTGTCCGACAAGATCGCGCCGAACCGCTCGACGAACTGGCTCACCGCCTGCTGGTCACGCTCGGTCACCCTGGTCACCGCGGCATCATCCCCTTTCGTCAGCCGATCGGGCAAAATTTACGTGCTTCACGAAGTTGTGAAAGAAGTGTAGCTTACCGCCCATGACATCTGCGATATCCGTGTCGGGCCTGGTGAAGACCTTCGGCCCGACGCGTGCACTGGACGATCTCGACCTGGACGTCCAGACCGGTGAGGTGCACGGCTTCCTGGGGCCCAACGGCTCCGGCAAGTCGACGACGATCCGGATCCTCCTCGGCCTGCTGCGTGCCGACTCCGGCACCGCGCGGCTGCTCGGCGGCGACCCGTGGAAGGACACCGCGTCCCTGCACCGCCGCCTCGCCTACGTCCCCGGCGACGTCAACCTCTGGCCCAACCTGACCGGTGGCGAGGTCATCGACCTGCTCGGACGCCTGCGCGGCGGCCTGGACACCCAGCGCCGCGCCGAGCTCCTCGAGCGCTTCGAGCTGGACCCGCGCAAGAAGGGCCGCACCTACTCCAAGGGCAACCGGCAGAAGGTCGCGCTCGTCGCCGCCCTGTCGTCCGACGTGGAGCTGCTGATCCTGGACGAGCCGACCTCCGGGCTCGACCCGTTGATGGAGGCCGTCTTCCAGGACTGCATCAACGAGGAACGCCGCCGCGGCCGCACCGTGCTGCTGTCCAGTCACATCCTGGCCGAGGTCGAGGCGCTCTGCGACCGGGTGAGCATCATCCGCAACGGCCGCTGCGTCGAGACCGGGACGCTCGCCGACCTGCGCCACCTCACGCGCACCTCGATCGCCGCCGAGCTGGCCGGCCCGCCCAACGGCCTCGCCGCCCTCGACGGCGTGCACGACCTGGTCGCGCAGGGCAACCGGGTCCGCTTCGAGGTCGACTCGGACAAGCTCGACCTGGTCCTCAAACAGCTCGTGTCCACCGGCGTGCGCACGCTGACCTCACAGCCGCCGACCCTGGAGGAGCTGTTCCTGCGCCACTACGAGGACGCGAGATGACCGGCACCGCACTCGTCGGCACCGGCCAGCTGGTCCGGCTGGCGTTGCGCCGCGACCGGGTCCTGCTGCCCGTCTGGGTGCTGTTCCTGGTGCTCACGACGCTGTCCACGACGACGGCGCTGGAGGAGCTGTACGGCACGGCCGAGTCGCGGGCGCTGCTCGGGGCCACCGCGAACGCCAACTCCGCGTTCCTCGCGATGCTCGGCCCGCTGCACGACTGGTCGTCGCTGGGCGGTCTGGTCGTCTGGCGCTGGGGTGTGTTCGCCGGCCTGTTCATCGCGATCATGGCGTTGCTGGTCGTCACCCGGCACACGCGCGCCGAAGAAGAAGAGGGCCGCACCGAGCTGATCAGCGCCACGGTCGTCGGACGGCACGCGTCGCTGGCCGCCGCGGTCGTCGTGGCCGGCGGCACCAGCCTGCTGATCGGGCTGCTCCAGGCGGTCGTGCTGATCGGCAAGGACCTCGACGTGGCCGGCTCGTTCGCGTTCGGCCTGTCCACGGCCTCGGTCGGGCTCGTCTTCACCGGCGTCAGCGCGTTCACCGCCCAGCTGTCGGAGAACTCCCGCGTGTCGAACGCGCTCGCGGGCGGGTTCCTCGGCCTCACCTACCTGTTCCGCGCCGCCGGTGACGCCGCGGGGTCCTCCGGCCCGGAGTGGCTGACGTGGCTCTCGCCGATCGGCTGGACCGAGCACGTCCGGTCGTTCGCGGACAACCGCTTCTGGGTGCTCGGCATCTCGCTGGCCGCCTTCGTGGTGCTGGTCGGCGCCGCGGCGTACGTCGTCGCGCACCGGGACGTGGGTCTCGGGCTCCTGCCCAGCCGCCCCGGTCCGGCGCACGGCACGATCGGCTCGCCGTTCGGACTGGCGTGGCGGCTGCAGAAGGGGTCGCTGATCGGCTGGTCGCTGGCGTTGTTCGCGGTCGGCGTGATCTACGGCAGCGTCGCGCAGGCGGTCGGGCAGATGGTGCAGGACAACCCGGCCCTCGGCCAGATCGTGTCGAAGATCGGCGGGGCGGACGCCATGGTCGACGCGTTCTTCGCGACCGTCACCCAGCTGCTCGGCCTGATCACGTCGATCTACCTGGTGCAGGCCGTGCTGCGGCTGCGCTCGGAGGAGACCTCGCTGCGCGCGGAGCCGGTCCTCGCCACCCCCGTCACGCGCTGGGGCTGGATCGCCTCGCACGTGGTGTTCGCGGTGGTCGGCGGCGCGGTCGTGCTCGCGTGCGCCGGTCTGGGCCTGGGTCTCGTCCACGGCCTGCGCACCGGCGACCTCGGCGCGGTGCTGCCGCGGCTGCTCGGCGCGGCGCTGGTGCAGGCACCGGCCGCGTGGGTGGTCGCGGGCGTGGCGCTGGCGTTGTTCGGGCTGTTCCCGCAGCTCACCGGCGTGAGCTGGGCGGTGGTGTCGGTGTCGCTGGTGCTCACACTGCTCGGCCCGGCCCTGCAGCTCGACCAGTGGGTCATCGACATCGCGCCGTTCTCGCACGTCCCGAAGTACCCGGACATCACGGCCGGGCCGCTGCTGTGGCTCAGCGCGGTGGCGGTGGTGCTCCTGGCTGCGGGGTTCGCCGGCTTCCGGCGCCGCGACCTGACCACGTGACGATCGCCGGCACGGTGACGAGCAACGCGGCGGGCACGAGGAAGCCCGCGAGCGGATGTGCCTGGTAGAGCGGGACGAACGCCAGTGGGGCCGCGGCGGCGCCCATGAAGCGCAGTGACTGCACGACACTGACGCTGCCGCCCCTGTTGGCGTTCTCGCTCTGCAGCACCAGCGCGTTGACGCTCACCAGCATCCCCTGCGCCGCGGCACCGGTCAGCGCCCACGCGAGGACCGCGACCGCCGCGAGAGGGGCCGTGCCCACCGCCGCGACGAGACCACCGCCCAACGCCGCCGCGACGACGACCGTGGTGGTCGCGCCGAACCGGTCGATGGCCTTGCCGATGTGCCGCGCGGTCAGGAACCCGACGATGCCGAACCCGGTGAGCAGCAGCCCGCGTTCCCCGGCGCCGAGGCCGAACACGTCGTCCAGCCGGAACGCCACGAGGAACGACAACCCGCCCAGGCAGCCCCAGCCGATGAACGCGACGAGCGCGGGCCGCAGGGTGCTCGGCACGAACGCGCTGCGCAGGCTCGCGTCCCGGTCCGGCTCGGCGTCGGTCTGCGGCACACCCAGCACCGCGAGCCCCATGGCCACCACCGCGATCACCACGAACGCCAGCCGCCAGTCGACCTCCGCGGTGAGCCCGCCCACGAGCGGCGCGGACGTCTGCCCGGCCGCCTGCATCGACCCGAACAGGCCCAGCGCGCGGCCGAGCTTGTCCTTCGGCGTCGAGGCGGCGATCACGGCCAGCAGCACCGGCGTGGTGAACGAGTTCGCCGCGCCCTGCAACGCGCGCGAGACCAGCAGCACGTCGAACGTCCACGCGCACGCGGCCAGCACGGACGCGGCGGCATAGGCGATGTAGGCGATCCGGACGGTCCGCTGTGGACCCCAGCGCTGCGCGAACGTGCCGGACGCCAGCATGAGCACCGCGAACGGCACGAGGTAGTACGTCAGCGTCGAGGCCGCCGCACCGGGCGAGCGGCCGAAGCTGCCGCCGATCTCGGGCAGGATCGACGTGGTGACGGCGCCGCCGAACGGCCCGATCAATGCGCCCGCGTACAACCCGGCGCGTGCCAACCGTCCCACGAACACCTCCGCCGCCCACCCTAAACGGGCCGGCGGCGGAGATGCTTGCCGGGTGCTAACTTCTTTGGCTGCTCACCTCAGGGGCGCCCGCGGGACGTCAGCGGGGACCGGGCGACGGCCAGCCGGGACCGCGGCCGCGCCGGCGCAGGTACCGCTCGAACTCCGCCGCGATGTCGTCGCCGGAGGCCTCGGTGATCTGGATGGCCGCGTCGCCGCGTTCCTCCAGCGCGCGCACGTAGTTGCGCACGTCCTCGTCCTCGTCGGCCATCTCGGAGACGGTGCGCTCCCACTCCTCTGCCTGTTCGGGCAGCGCGCCGAGCGGGACCTCGATGTCGAGGACCTCCTCCACCCGGTGCAGCAGCGCGAGCGTGGCCTTGGGGGAGGGCGGCTGCGACACGTAGTGCGGCACGGCGGCCCAGAAGGAGATCGCCGGGATGCCGGCCTGCACGCACGCGTTCTGGAACACGCCGACGATGCCGGTCGGGCCCTCGTACTTCGAGTGCTCCAGGCCGAACCGCGCGGCGGCGTCCGGGTCGTAGGCGGTGCCGGTGACCGGGACCGGACGGGTGTGCGGCGTGTCCATGAGCAGCGCGCCGAGCGTCACCACGGTCGTCACCCCGAGTGCCTCGATGTGGCCGAGGAGCTCGTCCGCGAACTTGCGCCACCTCATGTTCGGCTCGATGCCGTGCACGAGGACCACGTCGGCGGAGGAGCCGGGAGGCCGGCACACCGAGAGCCGCGTCGTCGGCCAGTCGACCCTCCTGGTGACACCGTCCACCATGCGGACCGTGGGCCGCGTCACCTGGAAGTCGTAGTAGTCGTCCGGGTCGATCTCGGCGAGCGGGGTGGCGTCCCAGGTGAGTTGCAGGTGCTCGATGGCGGTGCTCGCGGCATCGCCCGCGTCGTTCCACCCTTCGAACGCGCAGACCATGATCGGACTCGTGAGCGGTGTGCGCGGGTTCGACGGGGTCGGGGATTCCTGGGACGGATCGTTCACGGCGCCAGACTACGGCCTCCCCCATCCATCGCATCGTAGGCTTGGCCCATGCCTGATCGCGGATCCTCGCCGTTGCTGGAAGCGCTGGTGAACCGGGTTGTGGTCGCGGACGGCGCCATGGGCACGATGCTCCAGGCCGCCGACCTCTCCCTCGACGACTTCACCGGTCTGGAGGGCTGCAACGAGATCCTCAACGTCACCCGGCCGGACGTGGTGAAGGCCGTCCACCGCGGCTACCTCGAGGCCGGCGTGGACGCCGTCGAGACCAACACGTTCGGCGCGAACCTCGCGAACCTCGCCGAGTACGACATCGCCGGCGAGATCTTCCGCCTGTCCGAACGCGGTGCCGCGCTCGCCCGCGAGGTCGCCGACGAGTTCAGCACACCCGGCCAGCCGCGGTTCGTGCTCGGCTCGGTCGGCCCCGGCACCAAGCTGCCGACGCTGGGCCACGCCCCGTACGCCACGCTGCGCGATGCCTACGAGGAGCAGTGCAAGGGCCTGCTGGTCGGCGGTGTGGACGCGATCATCGTCGAGACCTCGCAGGACCTGCTGCAGACCAAGGCCTCGGTCATCGGCGCCAAGCGCGCGATGACCGCGGAGGGCCGCCAGGTCCCGATCATCGCCCAGGTCACCGTCGAGACCACCGGGACGATGCTGCTGGGCACCGAGATCGGCGCCGCCCTGACCGCGCTGGAACCGCTCGGCATCGACCTCATCGGACTCAACTGCGCCACCGGCCCCGCCGAGATGAGCGAGCACCTGCGCACGCTGGCCAAGCACGCCCGCGTCCCGCTGTCGGTGATGCCGAACGCCGGACTGCCCGAGCTGGGTCCCGACGGCGCCGTCTACCCGCTCTCGCCGGAGGAGCTGGCCCAGGCGCTGGCCGGGTTCGTGCGGGAGTTCGGCGCACGCCTGGTCGGCGGCTGCTGCGGCACGACCGCCGAGCACCTGCGCCAGGTCGCCGCCGCGGTCCGCGACCTCGGCCCGTCCACGCGCAGGCCGCGGCCGGAGCCCGGGGTGTCCTCCCTGTACCAGGCCGTCCCGTTCAAGCAGGACGCCTCGGTGCTGATGATCGGCGAGCGCACGAACGCGAACGGCTCCAAGGCGTTCCGCGAGGCCATGCTGGCCGGGAAGTGGGACGACTGCATCGAGATCGCGCGCGACCAGACCCGTGAGGGCGCGCACCTGGTCGACCTCTGCATCGACTACGTGGGCCGCGACGGCGAGGCGGACATGCGCGCGCTCGCGTCCCGGCTGGCCACCGCGTCCACGCTGCCGGTCATGCTCGACTCGACCGAGCCCGGTGTGCTCCAGGCGGGCCTGGAGTGCCTGGGTGGCCGGTGCGCGGTCAACTCGGTGAACTACGAGGACGGCGACGGCCCGGACTCGCGCTTCCAGAAGATCATGCGGCTGGTCTCCGAGCACGGCGCGGCGGTCGTGGCGCTGTGCATCGACGAGGAGGGCCAGGCCCGCACGGCCGAGTGGAAGGTCCGCGTCGCCACCCGGCTGATCGAGGACCTGACGACGAACTGGGGCATGCGCCGGTCCGACATCATCGTCGACTGCCTGACGTTCCCGATCTCCACCGGCCAGGAGGAGGTCCGCCGCGACGCCGTGGAGACGATCGAGGCGATCCGCGAGCTCAAGCGCCGTTACCCGGACGTGCAGACCACGCTGGGACTGTCGAACGTCTCGTTCGGACTCAACCCGGCCGCGCGCCAGGTGCTGAACTCGGTGTTCCTGCACGAGTGCGTGCAGGCGGGCCTGGACACCGCGATCGTGCACGCCTCGAAGATCGTGCCGATGGCCCGCATCCCCAACGAGCAGCGCGCCGTGGCGCTGGACCTGGTCTACGACCGCCGCCGCGAGGGCTACGACCCGCTGCAGAAGCTCATGGAGCTGTTCGAGGGCGTCACCACGAAGTCCAACTCGGCCTCCCGCGCGGAGGAGCTGGCCGCCCTGCCGTTGTTCGAACGGCTGGAGCGCCGGATCGTCGACGGCGAGCGCAACGGCCTGGAGGCCGACCTGGACGCCGCGCTGGAGCAGCGCCCGGCGTTGCAGATCATCAACGACACCCTGCTGGCGGGCATGAAGACCGTCGGCGAGCTGTTCGGCTCCGGCCAGATGCAGCTGCCGTTCGTGCTGCAGTCCGCCGAGGTGATGAAGACCGCCGTCGCACATCTCGAACCGCACATGGAACGGTCGGACGACGGCGGCAAGGGCCGGATCGTGCTCGCCACCGTCAAGGGCGACGTGCACGACATCGGCAAGAACCTCGTGGACATCATCCTGTCCAACAACGGCTACGAGGTCGTGAACATCGGCATCAAGCAGCCGATCACCACGATCCTGGAGGCCGCCGAGGAACACCGCGCGGACGCGATCGGCATGTCCGGCCTGCTGGTCAAGTCGACCGTGATCATGAAGGAGAACCTGGAGGAGATGAACTCCAGGGGCGTGGCCGCGCGCTGGCCCGTGCTGCTCGGCGGCGCCGCGCTGACCCGCGCGTACGTCGAGAACGACCTGACCGAGATGTACCTGGGCGACGTCCGCTACGCCCGCGACGCCTTCGAGGGCCTGCGCCTGATGGACGCGATCATGGCGGCCAAACGCGGCGAGGCCCCGGTGGCGGACCCCGAGGCGGAGGCGAAGGCCGCCGAACGCAAGGCGCGCCGCGAGCGCTCCCTGCGCATCGCCGCCGCCCGCAAAGCCGCCGCGGCCGAGGAAGAACCGGCGACCGGCCGCTCGGACGTGGCCACCGACAACCCGGTCCCGGCACCGCCGTTCTGGGGCAGCCGCGTGGTGAAGGGCATCCCGGTCGCGGACTACGCGGCACTGCTGGACGAGCGCGCGACGTTCATGGGCCAGTGGGGCCTCAAGGGCACGCGCGGCGGCGGCCCGACCTACGAGGAGCTGGTCGAGACCGAGGGCCGCCCCCGCCTGCGCTACTGGATGGAACGCCTTGCCACCGAAGGCGTTCTCGCCCACGCCGCCGTCGTCTATGGCTACTTCCCGTGCGTGTCCGAGGACAACGACCTGGTCATCCTGCGCGAGCCGTCACCCGACTCGCCGGAACGCTTCCGGTTCACCTTCCCCCGCCAGAAGCGCGACCGCAGGCTCTGCCTGGCCGACTTCTGGCGCCCCCGCTCGTCCGGCGAGGTCGACGTGGTCGCGTTCCACCTCGTGACCATGGGCCAGCCGATCGCCGACTACGCCAACGAGCTGTTCGGCAAGAACGCGTATCGTGAGTACCTGGAGGTCCACGGACTGGGGGTCCAGCTCACCGAAGCGCTGGCCGAGTACTGGCACAGGCGGGTCCGCGAGGAGCTCGTGTGGCCGTCCGGTGAGTCCGTCGCCGCCGAGGACCCGGCCGACGTGCGGGAGTACTTCACCCTCGGCTACCGCGGCGCGCGCTACTCGTTCGGCTACGGCGCCTGCCCGGAGATGGAAGACCGCAGGCGCGTCGTCGACCTGCTCGACCCCGCGCGCATCGGCGTGTCCCTGTCCGAGGAGCTCCAGCTCCACCCCGAACAGTCCACCGACGCCTTCGTGGCGCACCACCCGGAGGCGAAGTACTTCAATGTCTGACTTGCAGGCTGTCCTGTGGGACATGGACGGCACGCTGCTGGACTCCGAGAAGCTGTGGGACATCCCGCTCTACGAGTACGCGGAGAAGCTCGGCGGCGTGCTGTCCCTGGAAACCCGCGAACGCATGGTCGGCAGCAACGTGCCCACCACCATGCGCCTGCTCTTCGCCGACGTGGGCATCGACCCCACGGAAGCCGACATGGCCGACGGCGCCGCCTGGATTTCCCGCCGCACCGAGGAGGTCTTCCGCGCGGGCCTGCCCTGGCGCCCCGGTGCCGCCGAGGCGTTGCGCGCCGTGCGTGCGTCGGGGGTGCCGATGGCGTTGGTGACGTCCACCGAGCGCTCGCTGACCGAGGTGGCGCTGGACACGATCGGCCGTGACCTGTTCGACGTCACCGTGTGCGGGGACGAGGTGGACGGGTTGAACAAGCCGTTGCCGGAGCCGTACCTGAAGGCGGCGCGGTTGCTCGGTGTCGATCCGGTGCGGTGTGTGGCGATCGAGGACTCGCCGACCGGGGTTGCGGCGGCGGTGGCTGCCGGGTGCACGGTGTTGGTGGTGCCGTGCGATGTGGAGGTGCCGACGGGGGAGCGGCGGGTGTTCCGCGACTCGTTGGTCGGGGTGGATGTGGACGTGTTGAGGGCGTTGCGGGTGTCGTAGGACAGTGCTGGCTCACTCGATCGGGTGGGCGTTGTCCGGATCTCGCCGCCGTGTCGTCTGGTTCATGTCCGGATGACACGGGTGGCCGCGTCCCGCATATGAGGAACGCGCGGCCGGGGAGGGGGCTGAGATCGCAGTTGCTGCTGTTGCGCTCTCAGCGTCGCTGCGCCGCAGCACGAGACAGAGCCGCCGTGGGAAGGTGGCGCAAGGCGGACAGACATGTCGCCGGTACGTGCTATGTCGGTACGTTGGCGCAGAACGCCGCGTGATCCTTGTCGAACGGGAGCCCACCGGCGTACCCGGTGCTGCGGCGGGCGCTGCGCGTCGATTCGAGCATGCTGACTGCTGCATCCGAGGCTGACAGGATGAGCAGTCCGCCTGGCTTCGATCAGGGACCAAGGCCGAGGAGGGTGAGCGATGTCCGACGCCCGCTCGTGGACGAGCGTGTCGATGCCGTACGTGAGCGGTCAGCGCGGCGATGCCTGGGGAGCCGAAGCTGCGGCGCACGGCGGCGTCGGAACCCAGAGGTTGCTCGGCGTCGAAGAGGTGCCCGCCACCGAGACAGTCGCCGGCATGCTCGGACTGCAGCAAGGCGAGCCGGTGGTTCTTCGGCGTCGTCTCATGCTCTTCGACGGCCGCCCGGTCGAACTCGTCGAGTCGTACTACCCGGCTGCCATCGCCCGCGACACCCGGCTGGCCGAGCCGCGCAAGATCCCCGGCGGCGCCGTTGCGCTGCTGGCCGACCTCGGCCACCCGCCGCGGTGGGTGCGGGAGGACGTCAGCGCTCGTCTGGCCACAGTGGACGAACGGAGCGTGCTCCGGATCGAGGCAGTGTCCTGTGTGTTGCTGCTCGCGCGTTCGCTGATCAGCGACAACGACCTGCCCGTGGAGGCCACCGTGATGACGATGGTGGCCGACGGACGACGGCTGCGGTACGAGCTGACGCCGTGATCGTCCACAGAAGGAGCCGTTTTGCCTCGCGCACGTGACGTCAGACCAAGACACCAGCAGATCGCCGCGGAACTGCGCGACCTCATCATGCGCGGGGATCTGGCCCCTGGCGAGCAGCTGCCGTCGACCGCGCGGCTTGTGGCGAAGTACGACGCGGCGAACGCGACGATCCAGCACGCGTTGAAAGCTCTGAAGGACGAGGGTCTTCTCGACAGCCGTGCCGGCAAGGGCGTCTACGTTCGTGACCGGCAGCCGCTCGTCATCGACGCCGCCGCCTACATCGCACCCGCGCCAGGCCGGTTCCGCTACGAGCTGCTGGCCGTCGACACGGTCGTGCCGCCGAGGGACATCATCGACGGACTGCGGCTGGCTCCGGACGCGAGGGCGGTCGTCCGCACCAGGATCCTGTACCACGATGATCAACCGGTCGAGCTGTCCGCGTCGTACTACCCCGCCGACATCGCGGCAGGCAGCGCACTCGACAAGACGACGAGGATCCGCGGTGGCGCGCCCGGAATGCTCGCTCGGCTCGGCTTCGCCCAGCGCACCTTTGTCGACCGGATCTCGGCTCGCTCCCCGACCGTGGCGGAGGTCGAAGCGCTCGACCTGCCCGACGGGACACCGGTGATCCGGCAGCTGCGAGTCGTCTACAGCGACAACGACCGTCCGGTGGAGGCGTCAGTGCTCATCAAGGGCGCACATCTGCACGAACTGCGCTATCAGCAGGCCGTGCTGCCCGAGTAGGGCGCTGATGACCCTGGTGCGTGCGACTCGACCGGAACCGGCAGGGGTGGCCGCCCAAGCGACCACCCCGCCAGATCAAGCCACAACAACCTTTCGGCCGGTCCGCGCCTTCCGCGTGGCCGGGTCGATCAACAGCCCGAACACCACACCCAGCCCGACGTACAGCGTCGCCAGCTGGGCGAGCGAGCTGAGCCGGAACTGCCAGAGCACGTTCACCGGCATGTCCGCCGGGATCGTGTCCGGCGGCGCGGGGAACGCGACCAGCACCACCGCGACCGCCGCGACCACGGCGAGCAGCACCGCGGTCACCCGCAACGGCTGCGGCCACGCGGCCAGGCGGGCGGCGAGCCAGCTCGCGGCCCAGACGATCACCAGGCCGGCCGCCACCACGCCCAGGTACAGCGCGGTGCGGTAGTCGACCGTGTCCGGGTCGCCCACCGCGGGTGGGTTGGCCGGGTACTTCAGCCACGGCAGCAGTGCGACCGCGCCGAAGACGGCCACGCCGAGCGCGGTGCTGCGGCTGAACGGGGTGCGGGTGGTGAACCAGCGCTTCGACAGCGCGTAGGCCGTGGCGAACACCAGGCCGACCGCGATGCCGACGATCACCACGCCGAGCATGCCGCCCACGACCTGGGCGCCGCGGCTGACCACCGCCTCCTCGCCGCCGTGGGAGTGGCCGCCGGGTTCGCGGGCCTCCTCGACGGCGAGTGCGGCGCGGATGGGGATCTCGGTGACCAGCAGTTGCACGAGTGCGGAGGCGACACCGGCGATGCCGCCCGCCGCCAGCCCCCGCAGTGCGAGGGATTTGTACGTCGTCATGTGCGTGTGATCAGTGGGGCTGATCAGTGGCACGGGACGCCGAGCGCGTGCCGGCCGTCGTGGAAGAACTCGTGCAGCAGCTCCGAGCTCGCACCGAGCGCGAGGCCGTTCTCCTGCAGGACCAGGTAGGTGACGATGAGGCCGAGCAGTGCGGCGGCGAAGGCCCATTTGGGCACGCGGACGGCGGACAGGTGTGCTGCGGGGCTCGTCATGACGGGCTCCTCCATACCTCGTGGAAGGTGAAACTCCTTACGGCGCCGCAGCCGGTCTCCTGACTCCCGGATCAACGCTGCCCCCGCGTCTTCCCAGCCCAGCGGGGCCAGTGACGTGCTCGGCGGGGATCGCTTCCCGGTCACAGTGGCGAGGACCGCGCCGGATTCTCACCGGCTTCCCGTCACTGCGGCGCGAGCACCGTAAGTTGAGCGGCGGTTCAAGCACAACCGGCCATAAGAGTTGTCGTGAGAATCACTTCACGAGCGGGCAGTCACCGCACTTCCCACCTGCGGCGACGCGGTAGTAGAGGCAGCACGACCGGCGCAGGAACGTGACCTCGCCGGGGAAGGGGATGAATTCCCCGGCACCTTCGAACGGCGGCACGGTCATGAGCTGGTTGCCGCGTTCTTCCGCTTCTTCCGCGCTCAACGCGCCCGCGCGCACCACCATTTTCAGCGCGCCCGCGATGTTCGACATCGCGTTGCCCCACAGCAGTCCGCGTGCGACCGGCACGACCGCGTGGACCGCCTCCACCACCGGTGCGAGCGCCTCCGCCGGTCGCGGGCCCAGCCGCGGGGTGTCGATGCGCACGCTCAGGCCGTTGGCGCGGTCGTGGTGCCACCACAGGTTCTCCGGGCGGACGTCGATCGGCAGGTTCGTCGCGGTGAGCGGGCTGAGCAGCCGCGCGGTGTAGCTGAGGAAGAACAGGCTGGCCGCGACGCGGGGTTCCGAGGCGTTGTAGCGGGTCGCGATCGCGTCGATCGTGTCCCTGAGGGCGGGGCCTTCGAGCAGCGCCGTCCCCGGCAGCCAGGACTCGTCGGGACGGCCCACGTCCAGCGCGAAGAACGGGTTGATGCCACGCACCTGGCGCAGCGCTGCGAGCACTTCGGCGAACTCCGACACAGATTCACGCTACTGGGTGTCCATGCAGGACAGATCACGTCCACGGGCTGAAACAGATGCGACCGCGGTGTGGACGGGTCGCCGGGAGATGGGAGGATGCCTACCCGTGAAGACCTTCGACTCGCTGTTCGCCGAACTGACCGAACGAGCCCGCGCCAAGCCGGAGGGTTCCGGCACCGTGGCTGCGCTCGAGGCCGGCGTCCATGCGCAGGGCAAGAAGGTCCTGGAGGAAGCGGGCGAGGTCTGGATCGCCGCCGAGTACGAGTCCGACGAGAAGCTCGCCGAAGAGATCTCGCAGCTGCTGTACCGCCTCCAGGTGATCATGCTGGGCCGCGGCCTGACCCTCGACGACGTCTACAAGTACCTCTGACGGAGACCTCCTGATGCTGCGCGTAGCAGTCCCGAACAAGGGCGCGCTCGCCGAACGCGCCTCCGCCATGCTGACCGAGGCCGGCTACCGGCAGCGGCACGAGCCGCGCGACCTGACCGTGCTCGACCCGAGCAACGACGTCGAGTTCTTCTTCCTGCGCCCCAAGGACATCGCGATCTACGTGGCGTCCGGTGACCTCGACCTGGGCATCACCGGCCGCGACCTCGCCGCCGACTCCGGCGCCGACGACAACGGCTCCTCGGTCGAGGAGCTGCTGGCGCTGGGCTTCGGCGGCTCGACGTTCCGCTACGCCGGGCCCAGCGGCACCGACTGGAAGGTCGAGGACATCGAGGGCAAGCGCCTCGCCACGGCCTACCCGAAGCTCGTCGGCCGCGACCTGCGGCGCAGGGGCATCAACGCCACGGTGATCCGCCTCGACGGCGCGGTCGAGATCTCGATCCAGCTCGGCGTGGCCGACCTGATCGCCGACGTCGTGGGCTCCGGCCGCACGCTGCGCCAGCACGACCTGGTGGCGTTCGGCGAGCCGATCTGCGAGTCGGAGGCGGTCCTGGTGCACCGCTCCGGCTCCGAGCTGACGGCGGCGAAGAAGCAGCTGCAGGCCCGCCTGCAGGGTGTCGTGTTCGCCCAGCAGTACCTGATGCTCGACTACGACTGCCCACGCACGCTGCTGGACGAGGCGATCAGCCTCACGCCGGGCCTGGAGTCGCCGACGGTCGCGCCGCTGGCCGACGACGACTGGGTGGCGGTGCGGGCGATGGTGCGCCGCCGCGACGCGAACCGGGTGATGGACGAGCTGGCCGCGGTCGGCGCCAAGGCGATCCTGGCCTCGGACATCCGGTTCTGCCGCCTGTGATCGTGGAGCACGCTCTGCTGGACGTCCTGCCGGGGCGTGCGGCGGAGTTCGAGGAGGCCTTCGGCGAGGCGCGGGCGTTGATCTCCGCCTCGCCGGGCTTCCTCGGCCTGCGGCTGCTGCGGTGCCTGGAGAACGCCGACCGGTACCTGCTGCTGGTGCGGTGGGAGTCGGTCGAGGCGCACACCACCGGGTTCCGCCAGGGTCCGTCGTACGCACGGTGGTCCGAGCTGCTGCACCGGTTCTACTCACCGTTCCCGGTGGTCGAGCACTTCGAGGACCTCGGCGTCTGAGAGCTGCTCGAAGCGGTCGTACCAGCGGCTCACCGCGCCGAAGCCGCGCGGCACCAGCACCGTGACGACCGGGGTGCCGAACGTCGCCAGCGACTCCCGCGCCGCGACCGGCACCGCCAGCACGACCCGGTGCGGGCCGAGCTGCTCCAGCCGGTGCAACGCCGCCCTGGCGGTCACGCCGGTGGCCAGGCCGTCGTCCACCACGACCACGTCACGCCCCTCGACCGCCAGCGGCGGCCGGCCCCGGCGGTAGAGGGCGGTCCGGCGCGCGGCCTCGTCCCGTTCGCGCTCGCACGTGCCGGTCAGCTGTTCCTCGGTGAGCCCGAGCGCCCTGAGCACGGCCGGGTCGTAGATCGGCGGGCTGTCCGCGGTGACCGCGCCGACGCCGTACTCGGGGTGGTCCGGTGCGCCGATCTTGCGCGCCACCACGACGTCCAGCTCGGCGCCGAGCACCTCGGCGATCTCGGCCGCCACCGGCACACCGCCGCGCGGCAGCCCCAGGACGAGCGGATCGTGCCAGGTCTGCTCCGCGAGCCGCGCGGCCAGGGCGCGGCCCGCCTCCCGCCGGTTCGCGAACCTCTTCACAGTCTCGTCGACGCTACGCGTTTCTCGTCGGACGCGGCCAGCCAGAAGAACACCGGTGGAAGCACCACTTCGAGTGCGATCAGCGGGAGCTGGAACCAGTGCGGCTGCCCGTGCACCGCGAGCGACAGCAACCGCCCGACCGCCGACAGGGCGAACACGCCGGCCAGCCGGCGGACGGCGGTGGCCGGGACCGGCCTCTGCCGGGCCACCCAGACCCAGGCCAGCCCGTACCCGAGGAAGATCGCGTTGTAGAAGCGCTCGCGGCTGTCGACCGTCGCCCCTGCGTCCTCCGCGCCCGGTACCGAGGCGACACCCAGCACGACGTGATATGCCCCGATCAGCACGCATGCCACGCCCATCGTCCAAGCGAGAGCCCTCAGCGCTACGGCCATCCCGATCCCCCTGGTTGACAGCTGTCTACTACTCTTGGTGGACACGTGTCAACTAACCTGGCGGCTGTGAGGATGACCCCGGAAGCACGCCGCTCGCAGCTGATCGACACCGGCGCGGCCCTGTTCGCGGCAAAGCCCTACGACGACGTGGCGATGGAGGAGGTCGCCACCCGGGCGGGCATCTCCCGCGCCCTGCTGTACCGGCACTTCTCCAGCAAGCGCGACCTCTTCGCCGCCGTGCACCAGCGCGCCACCGAGCAGCTGCTGACCGAGGTCGAGGACCTGGGTGACGGCACGCTCGCCGAGCAGGTCGCCGTCGCCCTCGACACGCACTTCGACTACTTCCAGGCCAACCGCAACCTGGTGCTGGCCGCGAACCGCGTGCTGGCCACCGACCCGGTGGTGCGCGCGGTGATCACGGGCGGGTTCGCCGCCCTGCAACGCCGGCTGCTCGCCGCGGCCGGGGTGGACGGTCCACTCGCGTCCGCGGCGGTGCTGGCCTGGTTGGAGCTCGTGCGGGTGATGTGCGTGGAGTGGTTGGCGCATCAGCGTTTCGACCGGGTGGAGCTGCGTGACCTCTGCGTTCGCGCGTTGCTCGGGGCCCTCGACCTGGAATAGGTCCACGGCACGACGGCAGCATCCGGTCGGCGCGATCCCTCTTCCGGCGTAACGGGTTGGTGTATCAGCAGGGCGCCCTGGTGCCTCCTAGCTTGCGCTACCCGACGAAAAGGCGGTGGTCGTGATGCCCGGCGGCCCCAGGTACATCTCGGTCGCACTCGTGCTGGCCCTCGCCGGCTGCGGCAGCGGCGCCCTGACCGCGCCCACCGACGCCGTCGTCACGACGACCACCGGCACGGCTGCGCACGACACGACAACGGCTCACGAGAAGACGACCACCACGACGAAACGGCAGTACGGCTGGTTCCTGCCAGAAGGCCCGACTTCGCCGACGACGAACGAGGACGCGCTCTACCGGCGCCTGCTCGCCAAGGCGTGCGGCGAGGCGCAGCAGGAGCTGGACCGGACGTGGAGCGGCCTGCTGACCCCGCGCAACGCCCCGCTCTACCAGGCGGCCGTCGACCTCTGCCGTGGTGACGTGAGCGGGGCACGGGTGATGCTCGCCAAGGCGACGGCGCTGGGCCTGCAGATGCGCCAGGGCGCCGGCGGTTCCGCGGCGGTCGACTGCGCGGTGCTGAAGGCCGTGCGCAGCGTGGTCGACCAGGTCGCGCAGGAGTCCGTGCGGTGCACGCCCGGCACACCGCCGAAGTGGCCGACCGACGACCCGTTCGCGAAAGACGACCCACGCACGGACGTCGTCGAAGGCACCACCACGACGACCACGACAACGCGTACGACCACGCGTACGACGACCACCACGGTGCCGTCGACGTGAGGAAGCCGAAACTGCTGCCGCGCAGGCAGAAGCGGCCCGCCCCGGCCGACCAGAACGACGCGCTGCGCCGGATCGGGGCGGTGCTCGCGAACGTCACGGTGATCACCGGACTGCTCGTCGCGTTCGGCTGGAAGCGCTGTGAGACGCAGGCCCGCGCGCTGGGCATCGAGAGCAACGTCCTGGGCATGTCCACAGCGGACTACCTGCTGCGCAGCATCAACCCGGTGTTCCGGCTGCTGGCCGTGGTCGTGGTGGTCGCTCTGGTCTGGCTGTGGCTCGAACCCGTTGTCTCCCAGCGCAAGCAGCGGTGGCTGGTGTGGTCGTGGCTGCTGTTCCCGTTGCCGGTCTTCGCCCTCGGCTACCTGTGGCCGGTGGTGAGCTTCTACGTCTTCCCGCTGACCGTCGGCGCCGGCGTCATGCTGTCCTGCTACGTGGTCCACCTGCGCGGCCGCCGCGCGTGGGACTGGCCGAAGGTGCGGCTGTTCGCGGTGGCGGCGGGGGTGCTGAGCCTGTTCTGGAGCGCGCTGAACTACGCGCAGGTCGACGGGTTGCGGCTGGCCGAGGAGTTCGAGCCGCTGCGGGCACCCGCCGTGGCGGTGTACAGCCAGGAACGGATGCACATCACGGCGCCGGGCGTGCGAGAGGAAGGGCTCGACGGGGACAAGTCGAGGTACCGGTACCGCTACGTCGGGTTGCGGTTGCTGGAGAACACCGGCGGCAAGTACTTCCTCGTGTCCGGCGAGTGGACGCGGGGCAACGGCGTCGTCGTGGTGCTGCGGGATGACGCCACTACCCGGCTGGAGTTCTCGCGTTGAGGTGCCCGTCCTCAGCGTTCGCGCACGAAGAGGGCCTGCGCCGTCGTGCCCACCGGGCCGTCCACGTCGTGCACCGTGCTGGTCGCCACGCCCACGCCGTCCGGCCCGATCGTCGTCCGCGCGTCCAGGCCCACCCAGTCGCCGACCGGCTGCCGGTGCAGGTGCACGGTCAGGTCGGTGTTGATGGCGTACCACTTGCGGATGTCCACACGGGACGAGACGCCGCTCGCGGAGTCGACCACGGAGAAGAGGCGCTCCAGCGGTGAGGTCTCGGAGCCCTCGACCACGTCGACGCGCGGGCGGGCCCAGACGCGGGCGTCGCCGGGGGTGAAGATGCCGCCGGACAACGAGAGCCATTCGACGGCGGAGAGGTAGCCGCCGCCCCAGTGGCCGGGGATCTCCATCGGCACCGCGGAGGACGGTGGGGGGAGAGGCTCGCCGGAGCCGCCGGCGACCGGGGTGGTGTCGGAGGCGACGATGCGCCACGCGCGGGCCACCAGGACCGGGCGGCCCTCGTGCGACAGCGTGGCGGAGGCCAGCTCCACCGAACGGCCCGGGCGGTCGAGTGCGGTGGACACCGTCAGATCGGCGACCGGGACCGGGCCGAGGACCTCGAACGTCACGCGGGCCAGCACGCGGTCGGTGTCCAGCAGGGAACGGACCAGCAGGGCCGAGGGCGGGCCCAGGTGCTGGCTGTCGGGGCCCCACGGGCCCACGGTGTGCGGCGTCGAGCGGTAGGTGTGCTCGTCCAGAGGCTCGTAGAAGGCGGGCATCAGTCGCGGTCCTGGAGGGGCTCGGTGTCGTCGGGCTCCGGCCAGCCGGGGTAGGGCGGCGGGGTGCCGTCGAACGCGGGGCAGAAGGCCTTGTGGTCGCAGTAGTCGCACAGGCGGCTGGGCGACGGGCGGAAGTCGCCGGTCGGTGCGGCGCGCATGATGGCCTGCCAGATGGCTTCCAGGGTGCGTTCGAAGCGCGCGAGCTCCGACTCGTCCGGGGTGTAGGCCAGCGCCTGGCGGTCGGCGAGGTACATCAGGCGCAGCTGGCGGGGGACCACGCCGCGCAGCCGCCACAGCACGAGCGCGTAGAACTTCATCTGGAACAACGCCTTGGCCTCGCCGATCTCGCGCGGCGCGGCACCGGTCTTGTAGTCCACGACCCGGATCTCGCCCGTCGGCGCCACGTCCACCCGGTCGATGTAGCCGCGCAGCAGCACACCGGAGGGCAGCTCGGACTCGACCAGCAGCTCGCGCGACTCCGGCTCCAGCCGCCGCGGGTCCTCCAGGCCGAAGTAGCCGTCCAGCAGCTTGGTCGCGGACGCCAGCCACTCCGCCTCCTCCTCGCTGCCCGGCGTCTCGAAGAGCGTGGCGAACTCCGGGCGCTCGGCGCGGACCCGCTCCCAGGCGGGCGCGATCATCGAACGGGCGCGGTCGGGCACCCGCTCGGCGGCGGGCAGCGCGAACAGGTCCTCCAGCACCGCGTGCACGACTGTGCCGCGCACCTGCGCCTTCGTCGGCCGCTCCGGCAGGCGGTCGACGGCGCGGAAGCGGTAGAGCAGCGGGCACTGCTTGAAGTCCCCTGCCCGCGACGGCGACAACGCGGGCCTGCGCAACGTGGTGCTCATACTCCGACCCTAGGACAGGGGTCTGACAATTCCGGGACACCCCCTGGTCCGGCGCGGTACACCGCGAGATCACACACCTCCCTCTACAGTGCACCCGTGGCCGCGCGGATCAGCGAGAAGGAGGGCGGCCTGCTGCTGTTCCGGGTGGCGGGCATCCCGGTGCTGCTCGCGCCGTCGTGGTGGATCGGGTCGGCGATCGTCGTGGCGTTCTACGCACCGCTGGTCGACGACCTCGCGCCCGGAACGCCCCCGGCGGTCGGCCTGGTGCTCGCGGCGCTCTTCGCGGTCTTCCTCGGCCTGAGCGTGCTCGCGCACGAGCTCGGGCACTGCGTCGCGGCCCTGCGCCTGGGCCTGCCGGTGAGAAGACTGCGCCTGTACCTGCTGGGCGGGCTGTCGGAGATCATGCGCACCCCCGGCAAACCCAGCCACGAGGGCGCGGTCGCCGCAGCGGGACCCGCCGTCTCGGTCGTGCTGGCCGTGCTCTTCGGCCTCGGCGCGTTCGTCATGGAGTCCAGCAACGTCGTCTGGCTGCTGGTCGCCCAGATCGCCGCCGCCAACGTCGCGGTGGCCGTGTTCAACCTGCTGCCCGGTCTTCCGCTGGACGGCGGCCGGATCGTCAGGGCCGGTGTGTGGGCCGCGACCGGGCACCGCTCGACCGGCACGCGGGTCGCCGTGGTCGGCGGGTTCCTGGTGGCCTTCGCGCTGGTCGTGTGGGCCCTCTACGGCATCGCCGAAGGCGCGGAGGACCGGTGGCTGCGCTTCGGTGTGTGCGCGCTCACGGCGTGGGTCGTCGTCGCCGGCGCACGTGGCGAGCTCGCGAGCGAACGGCGCCGCACCTGGCCCGCCGGCGTGACGCTCGACGACCTGATCCTCCCGGTGCTCCAGCTGCCCGCCGAAAGTCCCGTGGCGGACGCGCTGAGCACCAGTGCGGGACGCGGGGTGGTGCTGGTGCGGGCCGACGGCGTCGCGGCCGGGCTGCTCGACACCGAGGCCGCGCGCGAGCTGGCCGCGACGAGCCCGTTCGCCCCCGCCGAGCAGGCGGCGGAACCGATCCTGCCGGAGACGGTGCTGCTGGCCGACGAGCCGGGCGAGGAGATCGTGGAACGCGTCCGGGGCACCGCCGCGTGGCAGTTCCTCGTCGTCGACCTTGAGGGCCGTCCGGCCGGTGTGCTGCGCAGGGAGGACCTGCGTGCGGCCATTGAGAAGGGCGTTTGACACCATTGCGCGGTGATTAGCGCAAGTGGACCGTTCCAACCGGGCGACCGGGTTCAGCTGACCGACCCCAAGGGGCGGCACTACACCGTTGTCCTCGAACCCGGCAAGGAGTACCACACCCACCGCGGCGCCATCCCGCACGACGCGCTCATCGGGCAGCCGGAGGGCTCGGTCGTGGCGTCCGTGGGCGGCACGAACTTCCTGGCGCTGCGCCCGCTGCTGCCCGACTACGTGCTGTCGATGCCGCGGGGCGCGCAGGTGATCTACCCGAAGGACGCCGCGCAGATCGTCATGTACGGCGACATCTTCCCCGGCGCGCGCGTGCTGGAGGCGGGGGCGGGCTCCGGCGCGTTGTCGTGCTCGCTGCTGCGCGCGGTGGGGGAGAAGGGCAGCGTCCAGTCCTACGAGGTGCGCGACGACCACGCGGTCCACGCGATCCGCAACGTGGAGACGTTCTTCGGCGAGCGGCCGGGCAACTGGTCGATCACCGTCGACGACGTGAAGAACCACGAGGGCGAGGTCGACCGGGTCATCCTCGACATGCTCTCACCGTGGGAGGTCCTGCCCACGATCGCGAAGAACCTCATCCCCGGCGGCGTCCTGGTCGTCTACGTCGCGACGACCACGCAGCTGTCCGTGGTCACCGAGGCGCTGCGGGAGATGACGTGCTGGACCGAGCCGCACGCGTGGGAGACGCTCGTGCGCCCGTGGCACGTCGTCGGTCTCGCGGTGCGCCCGGAGCACCGGATGATCGCGCACACCGCGTTCCTGCTGACCACGCGCAAGCTCGCGGACGGCGTGACGGCGCCGAGGCCGCAGCGCCGCCCCAGCAAGGGCTGAGAGCAGCGAAAAGGGGGTCCCTCCGGCCGGAGGGACCCCCTTTGCTCACGACGTCACCTGGTCGGCGTGGGGAGCTTCAGGTCCTTGACGAGCTGGCAGTACTTCCACTTGCCAGACTCCTTCTTGAACGTGTAGTCGATGTCGAGCGACTGGGACTTCCCGCCGAGCTCCGAGACGCTGTTGATCTTGACCTTCGCCTCGTCACCGGAGATCGTGGCGCCCTTGTAGCTGAGCTTGGGCGACGGCATGTCCTTGAACTGCTCCGCCAGCTTCCGCTGCTCGGGGGTGAGGTTCTTCTCGATCTCCGCCGCCTCGTCGAGGACCGGCTTGCAGGTCATCGACTTGGCCTTGCTCTCGTTCTTCGCGACGGCCGCGGCGATGTACTCCTCGGCGACCTTCTTGACGTCGGCCTCGTCGTTGCCGCCCGACTTGCCGTCGGAGCTGCCGGGGTCGGACGCGGTGGTGCTGGAGTCGCTCGACCCGTTGCCGGAGAGCATGACGGCGGCCGTGACGCCACCGCCGACCAGCACGAGCACACCGACGACCACGCCGATGATCAGGCCGGTCTTGCTCTTCTTCGGCGGCGGGCCACCGAAACCGGGGCCGCCGTAACCGGGCTGCTGGCCGTACGGGCCGGGCTGCTGGCCGTAGGGACCCTGCTGGAACCCGCCGGTGGGCGGGCCCTGCTGGCCGAACGGGTCCTGCTGCGGCTGGCCGTAGCCAGGCTGGGGCTGGCCGTAACCAGGCTGCGGGGGCTGCTGCCCGTAGCCCGGCTGCTGGGGCTGGCCGTATCCGGGCTGCGGCTGCTGGCCGTAACCCGGCTGCTGCGGCGGCTGCTGCCCGTACGGACCACCGGGCTGCGGCTGCTGCCCGTAGGGACCGGGCTGCTGCGGCGGGTAGGTCATGTGGAACTCCCCCGAACTGGATGAGGTTGTGGTGCTTGCCGTGAGCTTTCAGGTGTGACGCGTCAGCCGGTGGAGCGGCTTTCCTTCACCGAGGACTTGCCGCAGACGAGCCAGCCGGAGTCCTTCTTCTGCAGCGTCATGCTGTACAGGATGAAGCCCTTCTCGCCCTTGGCGTTCACCAGGTCGTCCATCCGCAGGTCGAACGTACCGGTGTCACCCGAGACCGACACCTTGCTCACGTTCACCCTGGGGGCGGTCTGCGGTGGCTGCTTCGCGCCCTCGCCCTCCTTGATGAAGCCGGGACAGGCCACCTCGGAGAACTTCGCGGCCGTCATCGAGCCCTCTTTCAGCGACGCGAGCATGATGTCGCCGAACTTCTTGGCGGTCGTTTCCGCGGCCTTGTCCTGACCACCTGGGTTCTTGCCGTCGGTCGTGGAGGTCTTCGGGCTGCTCGTGGTGCTCGTGTCGCTACCGGAGGTGGGGCCGGGGGTGACGTCCGGCGCCGCGGACTTGCCGTCGTCGCCGCTGAGCAGCACGGCGGCCGTGATGCCGCCGCCGAGGACGACGACCACGGCCGCGATCACGCCGATGACCAGGCCGGTCTTCTTCTTGGGCGGCGGACCGCCGGGGCCGCCGTAACCCGGCTGCTGGCCGTACTGACCCGGCTGCCCGTAGGGCCCCTGCTGCCGGCCGTGCGGAGGCTGCTGCGGGTACCCGCCGCCCGGCTGGCCGAACGGCGCCTGCTGCGGCTGGCCGTACGGGCCGGGCTGCTGTCCGTAGCCGGGCTGCTGCGGCTGGCCCCAGCCGGGCTGCGGCTGCTGGCCGTACCCGTGTTGCGGCTGCGGGCCGTGCGGACCGCCTGGTTGCGGCGGGTAGGTCATCGAAACTCCCCCGATGCGAATGCAGTGATCTTTCCGCTGCACATTGTGGTGCCTGGCGCCGGAGCGCGTGGTCGAACGGCCGTCATCGGCGCGCGCGAGTGGCCGGGCACACCACGTGGGGTGGCCGGCCCGCGTTGCGAAGGCCCTGCCCGATAACGATTGCGGCAACTCCACCGGGAATCGAGGGCGATGCGCTGCGCTGTCGGGGTGGTGCGCCCCTTGCGCCGGCAAAACCACCCGGTTGGCCGCACGCCGGCCGGAGGTGTCGGAGATCCGTCTCGGCGGGTCCTCCGACGAGCGAGAACGAGGTGGGTAGCGGTGCGTGACCGCCGAACGGAGCACCAGATCGTCCACCTGGTGGGACGGCGGCACGAACACGCCCGTCGCCGGGCCGAGAACCGTACCAGGTGTGTCCGGGGTCGTCGGAGGGGTGGTCGCGGAGCGTGGGAACGGGTCACCCGAACCGGTGCTCCCATGACCCTCTCCTCCGACTTCTCGCAGGTCGGGCCGCGTGCCGTGGCACGAGGCGCCGACCGCGGTTTCCGGGACGCACGGTAGCGGGTAAGCGGGCGAACCGGACACCGAGATGGAGCAGTTGACCTCTGTTGGAGGCGGAGCCGTTGCGTCACACGAGCGAAGATGATGTTGTGGGTACCCCATTTTGTCGGTGATCGCCGGTACCGTAATCGGTACGTACACGGGAGGAGGGTGCCGACATGCAGCACGGTCATCCCGGCAGCCAACCCGATGAGGGTGGCGAGCTGAACCAGGGCAACAATTCCGCTGAGCTGACTGCGCAGATCAGGTTCCTCGAGGACGAGATCGCGTCGTTGCGTCGCAAGCTGACCGAGTCGCCGCGGCACACGCGGTTGCTCGAGCAGCGCTTGGCTGAGGCGACTGAGCGCGTCAGCCAGCTGACCGAGCGAAACACGAAGCTCATAGACACCCTCCGCGAAGCACGAAGCCAGCTGCTCGCGCTGCGTGAGGAGGTCGACCGGCTGGCCCAACCGCCCAGCGGGTACGGCGTCTTCATGGCGCGGTTCGACGACGGGACGGTGGACGTCTTCACCTCCGGCCGCAGGATGCGGGTCGCCGTGTCCCCGGCGGTCGAGCCGGAGAAGCTGTCCTTCGGCCAGTCCGTCCGCCTCAACGAGGCGCTGACCGTCGTCGAGGCCGGTGGGTTCGAGCGATCGGGTGAGGTCTGCGCGCTGCGGGAGGTGCTCTCCGAGGAAGGGGAGGACCAGATCGCCCGCGCGCTGGTCGTCGGCCACGCGGACGAGGAGAGGGTGGTCTGGCTCGCCCAGCCGCTGCTCGACTCGCCGCTCAAGCCCGGCGACTCGCTGCTCGTCGACTCGAAGGCCGGCTTCGCCTACGAGCGCGTGCCCAAGGCCGAGGTCGAGGACCTCGTGCTCGAAGAGGTCCCGGACATCGACTACTCCGACATCGGCGGTCTGTCCCGGCAGATCGAGCAGATCCGCGATGCCGTGGAGCTGCCGTTCCTGCACGCGGACCTGTTCCGCGAGTACGAGCTGCGCCCGCCCAAGGGCGTGCTGCTCTACGGCCCTCCCGGCTGCGGCAAGACGCTCATCGCCAAGGCCGTCGCCAACTCGCTCGCCAAGAAGGTGCGCGAGATCCGCGGGGAGACCGACAAGCAGGCCAAGTCGTACTTCCTCAACATCAAGGGTCCCGAGCTCCTCAACAAGTTCGTCGGCGAGACCGAGCGGCACATCCGCCTGATCTTTCAGCGAGCTCGTGAGAAGGCGTCCGAGGGCACCCCGGTGATCGTGTTCTTCGACGAGATGGACTCGATCTTCCGCACCCGCGGTTCCGGTGTGTCGTCCGACGTCGAGACGACGATCGTGCCCCAGCTGCTCTCGGAGATCGACGGCGTCGAGGGCCTGGAGAACGTCATCGTCATCGGCGCCTCCAACCGCGAGGACATGATCGACCCGGCGATCCTGCGGCCCGGCCGCCTCGACGTGAAGATCAAGATCGAGCGGCCGGACGCCGAGGGCGCGAAGGACATCTTCAACAAGTACCTGACGCCGAACCTCCCGCTGCACGCCGACGACCTCGCCGAGTTCGGCGGGGACCCGAAGGCCTGCATCGAGGGCATGGTGCAGCACACCGTCGAGCGCATGTACGAGGAGTCGGAGGACAACCGGTTCCTGGAGGTCACCTACGCCAACGGTGACAAGGAAGTCCTGTACTTCCGGGACTTCAACTCCGGCGCCATGATCCAGAACATCGTCGACAGGGCCAAGAAGGCGGCGATCAAGTCGCTGCTCGACACCAAGCAGCCCGGCCTCTCGGTCCGGCACCTGCAGGCGGCCATCATCGACGAGTTCGCCGAGAACGAGGACCTGCCGAACACCACGAACCCCGACGACTGGGCACGCATCTCGGGCAAGAAGGGCGAGCGGATCGTCTACATCCGCACGCTCGTCACCGGGAAGAACCAGGAGGCGGGCCGGGCGATCGACACGGCCACGAACACCGGCACCTACCTGTAGGACAGCACACCCGAACCGCCCCGGTCGCTCCTCGCGGCCGGGGCGGTTCGGCGTTGTCAGACCAGGCCCGACTCGTAGGCCGCGATCACCAGCTGCGCCCGGTCGCGTGCGTGCAGCTTCGCCAGCAGGTTCCCGATGTGCGTCTTCACCGTGCCCGTGCTGACGTGCAGCGCCGCCATGATCTCCGCGTTGGACAGCCCGCGGGCGATCAGCAGCAGCACCTCCTTCTCCCGCTCGGTCAGCCGCTCCAGCCCCCGCACCGCCGGTGACGAGGGGCGGCGCACGAACTCCGCGATCAGCTGCCGCGTGACCGACGGCGACAGCAGCGACTCGCCGGACGCCACCACCCGGATCGCGGTCAGCAGCTCGGCCGGCGGCGTGTCCTTGAGCAGGAACCCGGAGGCACCGGCGCGCAACGCCCCGAACACGTACTCGTCGAGGCCGAACGTGGTCAGCACCAGCACCTTGGGGCCGTTCAGCCGCCGGGTTGCCTCGATGCCGTCCACCTCCGGCATGCGGATGTCCATCAGCACGACGTCGGGCTCCAGCGACGCGGCCAGCGCGACCGCCTCGGCACCGGTGCCGGCCTCGCCCACCACGGTCAGGTCCGGTTCGTTGTCCACCAGCAGGCGGAAGCTGGCGCGCAGCAACGCCTGGTCGTCGACGATCAGCACGCGGGTCATCGGTGCGGCAGCTCCGCCACGACCCGGAAGCCACCGCCGGTGCCCGGTCCGGCGCTGAACTCGCCGCCGTACACCGCCACCCGTTCCCGCATCCCGATCAACCCGTGTCCCACACCGAGCTCCTTCACCCCAGGTCCGTCGTCGGTCACCTCGACCCGCACCGACGACGGCGTCACGTCCACCACCACCGTGCACGAGGCCGGTGCCGCGTGCTTCACGACGTTCGTCAGCGCCTCCTGCACGATCCGGTACGCCGACAGCCCGACGCCCTCCGGCACGGCGGCGTCACCCCGCACGTCCAACGTGACGCGCACGCCGGCCAGTGACGCGCGGTCGGCCAGCTCGGCCAGCCCGTCGAGGCCGGGGGAGGGGGCCAGCGCGGCGTCGGAGCGCAGCACGCCGAGCAGCCCGCGCATCTCGGTCAGCGCGGCCCGGCTGGTCTCGGAGATGACGGTCAGGGCCGCGTAGGCATGTTCGGGTGAGCGCACATGTGCGGCGTTGCCCGCCTGCACCGCGATCAGGGAGAGGTTGTGCGCCACCACGTCGTGCAGCTCGCGGGCGATGCGCATGCGTTCGTCGGTCAGCGCCTGCTCGGACCGCTGGGAGAGCTCCCGCTCCAGCATCGACCGCCGCAGCCGGGTCGTGTAGCCGATGGCCCACACGGCGCCCAGCGAGGCGATGACGACCAGCACGTTCTCCGGTTCCCCTCCGGAGACGCCGGAGATCGCGACCACGGCGACCGCGCACCCGGCGAGCGACCACGTCCGTGAGCACTGCACGGCGACGGTGTACAGCGCGAAGCACACCGCCCCCACCGGGGCGCCGAGCGCTTCTGTCGGCAGCACCTGGCCGATCACCACCGCCACCGTGGCCGCCGTGGTGACCGCCAGCGCGGGCACCGGCCAGATCCGCCGCACCGCGACCGGCAGCGCGACGAGTGCGGTGGAGGGCAGGACGAGCCACCACGGCTTCTCCTGGTGCTCCACCATGGCGTAGCCCACCAGGACGCCGATCACCACCGCGGCGGTGAGGTCGACCAGGTAGAGGTGCAGTCTCGCGATCACGGTCCCGACCGTAACGAGCACCCGGCCGCGACGCCTCGGACCACGGTCCGATTCCCTGGTTCGGACCTCGGGCCGATCCGCCGCACGTGCGCACAGCCGACGCTGTTGCGCATGATCGAGGTGCGGAACCTGACCAAGAGATACGACGGCACGACAGCGGTCGACGGGCTGTCGTTCACCGTCCGGCCCGGAGTGGTGACGGGCTTCCTCGGCCCCAACGGCGCCGGCAAGTCCACGACGATGCGCATGATCGTCGGCCTGGACCGGCCCACCGGGGGCGAGGCGCTCGTCGGCGGCCGGCGGTACGCGGACCTGGACCACCCGCTGCGCCACGTCGGCGTGCTGCTGGACCCGTCGGCCGTGCACCACGGGCGCAGCGCGCTGGACCACCTGCGCTGGCTCGCGGCGAGCAACGGCATCAGCCGTGCGCGTGCGGTCGAGCTGGTGGAACGGGTCGGGCTGGGCGGCGTGCGCGACCGGCGGATCAAGGCGTTGTCGCTGGGCATGAAGCAACGGCTCGGCGTCGCGGCGGCGCTGCTGGGCGACCCGCAGGTGCTGATGTTCGACGAACCGGTCAACGGCCTGGACCCCGAGGGCGTGCGGTGGATCCGCGACCTGATGCGGTCGCTCGCGCGGGAGGGCCGCACGGTCTTCGTCTCCAGTCACCTGATGAGCGAGATGGCGCTGACCGCCGACCACGTCGTGATCGTCGCAAGAGGACGGCTGATCCAGGAGACGCCGATGGAGGCGTTGACCCGCAACGGTTCCCTGGAGGACGCCTACCTCGACCTGACCTCGGGGAGGGGACTGTGAGGAACGCACTCGCCGCGGAGTGGCTCAAGCTGCGGACCGTCCGCGCGCCGTACGGGCTGGTCGCCGTCATCGGGCTGGTGCTGGTCTCGGGCGCGTTGCTGTCGTGGCTGATGGTCCAGGACTACGACACCTCGGCGGCCGCGGAACAGGCCAGGTTCGCCTCCGCGGACAGCAGCGTGGTGATCACGCCCGTGGTCCAGTTCCTCGTCGCCGCGCTCGGCGCGCTGGTCGCGACGTCCGACCCGAGGCTCGCCGCACTGACCGCCGTGCCGGACCGGAAGCGCTTGCTGGCCGCCAAAACCGTGCTCGTCGCGGCCCTGGCCGTGGTCCTCGGCGCGGCCGCCCTCGCGGTGAGCACCGGCTCCAGCTGGTTGATCATGGGGGACCGGCCGCCGCCGATCGCGCCCTGGGACGGCCTGGGGGACGTGCTGCCGTGGACCGGTGCGGCGGTGCTGTCGATCCTCGTGACGGGTCTGGCAGGCCTGGGGATCGGGCTCGCCGTGCGGTCGACCGCCGTCACGATCGTTGTGGTGGGCCTGCTGCTGTGGGGTCTGCCCGCGATCACGCCGATGCTGCCGCCTCCGTGGCACATCGACGCCTCGGCGGTGATGGTGCCGTACCTGGTGTGGGAGGTGGCCGGCGTGGTGGAGGACCCGCCGCTGGGCCCGGTGGCCGCCGTCGCCTGTTTGCTGGCGTACGTGATGGTGACGCTGAGTACCGGAACTGTCGCCTTTCTACGACGAGATGCTTGACGTTCTCTTGGGACGGCCTTTAAGGTCGTCTCTACCTTTAATCCGTAAGGAAACTTACTTATCTAATCCGCCGCCGACAGTTCGAGAGGAGACGCTCAATGGCTTGGCAGAGGTCTGTGGTCGCGCTCGCCGCGGCACTCGTGCTCCCCCTGACCGGTGTGATGGCGGGCAGCTCGGTCGCCGCCGCGCCCGTGGGTGACGTCTCCGCGGCCGCGCTGCCGGCGGGTTCGCCCGCGGCGGTCAACGGTCAGCTGAAGGTGTGCGGCGTCAAGCTGTGCAACAAGAACGGCAAGCAGATCCAGCTGCGCGGCATGAGCACGCACGGCATCCAGTGGTACTCCCAGTGCGTCAAGACCGCGTCGCTCGACGCGCTCGCGAACGACTGGAAGGCCGACGTCCTGCGCATCTCGCTGTACGTCCAGGAGGGTGGCTACGAGTCCAACCCCCGCAAGTTCACCGACATGGTGCACGGCTACATCGAGGAAGCCACCAAGCGCGGCCTGTACGCCCTCGTCGACTGGCACCAGCTCTCGCCGGGCGACCCGAACCACAACACCACGCGCGCCAAGACGTTCTTCAAGGAGATCGCGCAGCGCCACAAGGACAAGACGAACATCATCTACGACATCGCCAACGAGCCGAACGGCGTGTCGTGGGCGAAGGTCAAGTCCTACGCGGAGGCCGTCATCCCGACCATCCGCGCGGAGGACCCGGACAGCCTCGTGCTCGTCGGCACGCACGGCTGGTCGACCTTCGGCCTGTCCGACGGCAAGGACGTCAACGAGGTCAGCCGCAACAAGGTCAACGCCTCGAACCTGATGTACACGTTCCACTTCTACGCCAAGGACCACCGCGACTCGTACCTGAACGCGTTGCGCACGGTGTCGAGCCAGGTGCCGGTCTTCGTCACCGAGTTCGGCTCGCAGGAGGCCTCCGGTGACGGTCCCAACGACTTCACCATGGCGAACAGGTTCATCACGTTCATGAAGGAGGCCAAGATCTCCTGGACGAACTGGAACTTCTCCGACGACCACCGCACCGGCGCGGTGTTCAAGAGCGGCACGTGCTCGGGCAGCGGCTTCACCGGTGAGGGGCCGCTCAAGGACGCCGGCAAGTGGGTGCGCAACCACATCCGCACCGCCGACGACTTCTGACGAACCCCGGCCCGGCGGGTCACCTGAACGGCGGTCCCACGGGGCCGCCGTTCGGCGTCGGCGGCGCCGTTTTACGGTAGTCGGCATGGCACAACTCGCTCTGGGTCTCGCGTCGCTCGGTCGTCCCGCCTACATCAACCTCGGCCGTGAGGACGCGTTGCCACGGGTGCGCGACGTCGACGCCATGCGCGCGCAGTGCCACCTCGTGCTCGACGAGGCGTACGAGATGGGCATCAGGTGGGTCGACGCGGCACGGTCGTACGGCCTCGCGGAGCAGTTCCTGTCCGAGTGGCTGCCGGGCCACGAGGACGTGACCGTGTCCAGCAAGTGGGGCTACGCCTACACCGCGGACTGGCGGCCCGACGCCGAGGTGCACGAGGTCAAGGAGCACTCGCTGGCCCGTTTCACCCGGCAGTGGGCCGAAACCTCCGCATTGCTGCCGAAGGTCGGCCTCTACCAGGTGCACTCGCTGACCGCCGACAGCCCGCTGTTCACCGACCGGGCGCTGCAGGAGGCGATGGTCGCGACCGGCGTCCCGCTCGGGTTCTCCACCTCGGGCCCGAACCAGGCCGACGCCATCCGCAAGGCCCTCGACCTCGGCATCTTCGGGTCCGTCCAGTCCACCTGGAACGTGCTGGAGACCTCCGCGGCCGCGGCACTCGGCGAGGCGCACGCCGCCGGGCTGACCGTGATCATCAAGGAGGGCATGGCGAACGGCCGGCTCGCCGTGCGGGCGCCGGAACCCGTTGTCGCGCAAGCGAAGGAGCTGGGCGTCGGCACGGACGCCGTGGCGCTGGCCGCCGTCGCCCAGCAGCCGTGGGTGGACGTCGTGCTGTCCGGTGCGGCGAGCCCGGAGCAGCTGCGGTCCAACGCGGCGGGCCTGACCGTCGAGGTCGTGCTGCCCGACCTCTCCGAACCGGCCGAGCAGTACTGGGCGACGCGGTCAGCGCTCAGCTGGAACTAGTGCGGCGCAACCACTCGCGGCCGATGGCACGCCCGTCCGGCACCAGCGGCCAGCCGGGGTCCTCGATCTTGCCGCGCAGCTCGTCCGCGGCCATCCACCCGCCCCAGGCGACCTCCTCGGGCTGGTGGGTGAACGGCCCGTCGTAGTGCGTCTCGTAGACCCACGCGTGGTAGCGGGTCAGGTCGTCGACGTAGGTGGTCTGGAACAGCGGGGTGAGCGGCGCCACGACGCCGAGCTCCTCGCGCAGCTCGCGGGCCGCCGCCTCGTCCGGGGTCTCGCCGGCGTCGATCACGCCGCCCGCCGCGTAGTCGTAGAGGCCGGGGAAGACGTCCTTGGTGTCGGTGCGGCGGTGGACGTAGACGCGTTCTCCGTCCACCGAGAACACCACGGTGAGGACGCAGCCGTGCCAGAGGTTCTCGGCCCGCATCCGTTCGCGCGTCACCTCGCCGATCACGTTCGCGTCCTCGTCGTAGAGGTTGATCATCTCCGTGTCCTCCTGTGGTCGTACGCGAGCTTGCTACCCCAGTCCGACGCCCGCTGATCACCTCCCTTCCTACCTTCGGGACCGTCAGACGTCACCGAGGAGGATTCGTGTCCACTTCCCTGCGGCTCGGCGTCGCCGAGTTCCGCGCCCGGCCGGGCCGCGCGCTGCTGCCCGGCGTCGCGCTCGTCGTCGGCGTGGCCTGCCTGCTGGCCGCCCTGGTGCTGAGCGACGCGCTCACCCGGTCGGTCGACGAGGGGGCACCGGTCACACCGTCCTCCGTGGGGCACGTGGTCGAGGTCAAGCCGCAGCCGTACGACCCCTCCGAGAGCAGCGGGGCGCAACGCACCACCGTGAAGCTGGACGACGCGCTGCTCGCGAAGCTCTCCGCCGTCGGCAGGGCGGTACCCGTGCAGGTGGCGGAGGCGGACCTGCTGGACGCGAACGGCCGCGCCGGGCAGCACCGGGCGGAGGTGCACGTCCAGCAGCCGGACCTGGTGCGCTGGCCGCTGGCGGAGGGCAGGCAGCCCGCCGCCGACAACGAGGTCGCCGTCGACAAGATCACCGCCTACGAGCGCGGGCTCAGGCCCGGTGACGGGGTCTCGCTGGCCGCCGCGGACGGGAAACCGTTCAGCGTCACCGTCAGCGGCGTCCTGAAGAAGGGCGGGATCGACTCGCGACCCGTGCTCGTCGCCGGTCCCGACCTCGCGCGCAAGCTCGACCCGCAGCCGCTCACCAAGCAGGTGTGGGTGATCGGCGGGGCACGTGACGCCGTCAAGACCGCCGCCGGTGCCTCCTACGTCGTGTGGGACCCGGAGCCGGACGCCGACAAGATCGGCAACGACCTGACGTTCATCCTGCTGCCCTTCAGCGTGCTCGCGCTGGCCACCGCCGTGTTCGTCGCCGCCGCCACGTTCCGCGCGGTCTACGCGCAACGCCAGCGGCAGACGGCGTTGCTGCGGTGCATCGGCGCCCAGCGCGGGCCGTTGGTGCGCAGGAGCCTGTTCGAGGCGCTGCTGACGGGTGTGGTGGCCGGCGTCGGTGGCGCGCTGCTCGGCGGGCCGATGGCGTGGATCCTCGCGAGGACGTTCGACGTCACCGGCATCTCCGTGCTGTTCGGCGCGGTCGAGCTCAGCCCCGAGCTGCTGCCGTCGCTGGGGTACGTGGTCCTCGGAGTCGTCGTCGCCGCGGTGCTGTCGGTCGTTGCCGCCGTTCGTCCCGCGGTCAACGCCGCGCGCGTGTCGCCCCTCGCCGCGTTGCGCGAGGCTGACAACGAGGTGCCGACGCGGTCCGTGCGCCGCCTTCGGCTCGTGTTCGGTCTTCTGTTCATCGGTGGTGCCGCGGTCCTCGCCCTGGGAGCCGTCGCCGCCAAGGGCACGGCGGCGGCGCCGCTCGCCGTCACGTTCTCCGCGATCGCCGCGGTCACGGGCCTGTTCTGGATCCTCGGCCCGGTCACGGTGCCGTTCATCGCGCGGCTGTTCGGCAAGATCGGCGGCACGCACTGGAAGCTCGCCGGCGCCGAGGTCCGCAGGATGCCGCAGCGCTCGGCGTCGGTCGCGCTGCCGTTGCTGCTGGCCAGCTCGATGGTGACGTTCTTCCTGGTCCTTCTGGGCACCGCGCAGGAGATGACCCACTCGTTCGCGAACGAGGAACGCCCGGACGCCACCGTGGTCGACGCGGGGGAGCGGCCGCTGCCCGCCATCCCCGCGCAGGACGGCGTGGCCGCCAGCGTCGCGCTGCACCGGGCCGAGAACGGGGCGGGCGCCGACCCGGAGGAGTTCAAGGCCTGGCTCAAGGCGCAGAACGTGCCCGGCGCCGAGCGGTTCACCTCCGGGACCGCGATCGTGCCGCCGCACTGGGAGGACCGGCCGTTCGTCGAGGTCGGCGGCAAGCGCTACGACGTCGTCGGGACCGTGCCCGGCACGCTCACCGGCTACACGCCGATCATCGGCGGCCTCACGTCGGGACCGACGGAGAAGGTGCTGGTCGCGCTGCAACCGGGGACCGACCCGGCGAAGTTCCGCGCGGGGCTGCAGGCCGCGCTGCCGGACCACCCGACCGTCGTCGTGCAGACCGACGCCGACGAACGCGCGGAGGCCGACCGGTACATGCACCTCGGCACCGTGCTGATGATGGTGCTGCTCGGGCTGTCCGTGGCGGTCGCCGTGACGGGCATCGGCACCGCGCTCACGATCTCCGTCCAGGAGCGCCGCAAGGAGCTCGCGCTCCGGCGCGCCTTGGGCGTCACTCGCGGCGGGCTGCAGGGCGGGGTCATCGCCGAAGCGGTCATGCTGGCCCTCGTCGGGGTCATCGGCGGTGGCGTGCTCGGGTTCGGGTACGCGGTGATCGCGATCCTGTCCCTCGGCATCCCGCTGGTGCTTCCGGCCGCATCGGTGGTGTTTCCGCTGGTCATCGGCGCGGTGGCGGTCGTGGTCCTCGCCGTGGTCGCCGCGTTCGGGCCTTCCCGCGGCGCTTCGAGGATCCGTCCTGCCGCCGGACTGGCGTCCGGGTGAATAGGGTGGTGGGGAGCTTCACCGTGAAGCTCCCCTCACGCCTTTGTCGGGGTCAGGTCCTAAGGTGTTGCGTATGCGGCGGATCATGGGAACCGAGGTCGAGTACGGCATCTCTGTGCCGGGCGACGCGACCGCGAACCCGGTGCTCACTTCGACACAGGTGGTGCTCGCCTACGCGGCGGCGGCGGACATACCGCGCGCCCGGCGGGCGCGGTGGGACTACGAGGTGGAGTCGCCGCTGCGCGACGCCCGCGGGTTCGACCTGGGCTCGCCCGGAGGGCACCCCGCCGACTCCGACGTCGAGGACCTGGGCGCGGCGAACGTCATCCTCACCAACGGCGCGCGGCTCTACGTCGACCACGCGCACCCCGAGTACTCCGCTCCCGAGGTCACCAACGCGCGTGACGCGGTGATCTGGGACAAGGCGGGGGAGCGGGTGATGGAGGAGGCCGCGCTGCGCGCCGCCACCGTGCCCGGCCAGCCCCGCCTGCAGCTCTACAAGAACAACGTCGACGGCAAGGGCGCGTCGTACGGCACGCACGAGAACTACCTGATGCAGCGCTCGACGCCGTTCACGGCCGTCATCGCGGGCCTCACGCCGTTCTTCGTGTCGCGCCAGGTCGTGACCGGGTCCGGGCGCGTCGGCATCGGTGCCGCCGGTGAGGAAGCCGGCTTCCAGCTCTCGCAGCGCGCCGACTACATCGAGGTCGAGGTCGGCCTGGAGACCACGCTCAAGCGCGGCATCATCAACACCCGCGACGAACCGCACGCCGACGCGGACAAGTACCGGCGCCTGCACGTCATCATCGGCGACGCGAACCTGGCCGAGTACTCGACGTACCTCAAGGTCGGCACCACCTCGCTGGTGCTCGACATGATCGAGGCCGGGCAGCGGTTCGACGACCTGCGGATGGTCGACCCGGTGCGCGCGGTGCACCAGATCAGCCACGACCCGACGCTCAAGACGAAGGTCGAGCTGACCGGCGGCCGCAAGTTCACCGGCCTGGACATCCAGTTCGCCTACCACGAGCGCGCCACCGCCTTCGTCGAGAAGGAGGGCGTCGGCGACCGCGACGTGCTGCGGGTGTGGGGCGAGGTGCTCGACGCGCTGGCCCGCGACCCCGCGGAGTGCGCCGACCGGCTCGACTGGGTGGCCAAGCTGCGGCTGCTGGAGGGCTACCGGCAGCGCGACGGCCTCGCGTGGGGCTCGGCCCGGCTCAACCTGGTCGACCTGCAGTACTCGGACGTGCGCCTGGACAAGGGCCTCTACAACCGCCTGGTCGCGCGCGGCTCGATGAAGCGCCTGGTGAGCGAGGAGGAGGTGCGCGCGGCCATCACGACTCCGCCGGAGGACACGCGTGCGTACTTCCGCGGCCGGTGCCTGGAGCGCTACCCGACCTCGGTCGCGGCCGCGTCGTGGGACTCGGTGATCTTCGACCTCGGTCGCGAGTCACTCGTGCGGATTCCGACGCTGGAGCCGCTGCGCGGGACGAAAGCGCACGTCGGAGCCCTCTTGGAGGCTTCGGACACCGCCGAGCAGCTGGTCGATGCACTGACTCGCGGGTGATCGTCTACCCGAGTGGCTCAGGATTTTTGTCGGTGCCGCTGGGTAGTGTTCTTGTCAGGCGAGTCAGTGGGAGGCCGAGATGTCCCAGGAACAGAAGCAGCACCAGGGCGGTGGCGACGGAGACGACGGCGCCGAGGGTGCCGCCGGAGCCGGCCAGGAGCGTCGCGAGAAGCTCGGCGAGGACGTGGACGCGATCCTCGACGAGATCGACGACGTGCTGGAGGAGAACGCGGAGGACTTCGTCCGCGCATACGTGCAGAAGGGTGGTCAGTAGGCCGTCCTGGCCTGTTGACCACTTCGGGGACGGGAGAACAACCAACACATGGACCACAGCTCGACCGGGCGTTACCCGGCCGCGGCGTTGCCTTCGGCGTACCTGACGCCGGGCTCGTCGTCGTTCACGGACTTCTTGCGGGCACAGGCACCGGACATGTTGCCGTCGGCCCGGAAGCTCCCGGAGGGGACCGTCCAGGCCCCGCACGGGACGACGATCGTCGCTGTCACCTACAAGGGTGGCGTCGTGATCGCCGGTGACCGGCGCGCGACGATGGGCAACGTCATCGCCCAGCGCGACATGAAGAAGGTCTTCGTGACCGACGACCACTCGGCCGTCGGCATCGCGGGCACGGCGGGCATCGCGATCGAGATCGTGCGGCTGTACGCGGTCGAACTGCGGCACTACGAGAAGATCGAGGGCGTTCCGCTGTCGCTCGACGGCAAGGCGAACCGCCTCTCAGCGATGATCAGGGGCAACCTCGACGCGGCCATGGCCGGCCTCGCCGTGGTGCCCCTGTTCGCCGGGTACGACACGTCGGCCGCCGACGCGGACCGCGCGGGCCGCATCGTGTCCTACGACGTCACCGGCGGCCGCTACGAGGAGTCGCAGGGCTACCAGGCCGTCGGTTCCGGCTCGCTGTTCGCGAAGTCGGCGCTGAAGAAGCTCTACGACCCGGACGCGGACGTCGACGGCGCGATCCGCTCGGTCATCGAGGCGCTGTACGACGCGGCGGACGACGACTCGGCCACCGGCGGCCCCGACCCGGTCCGCCGCCTCTACCCGATCGTGGTCACGATCAACGGCGCCGACGGCGCCGTCGAGGTACCGGAGTCCCAGATCCAGACGATCGCCGACGCGGTCGTCGAAGGCCGCCGGTCCCGCCCAGCAGGCTGAGTCCCCATCAGGTTCGACGTCAGGAGCACCACCCATGACGATGCCGTTGTACGCATCGGCAGAGCAGGTGATGCGCGACCGCTCCGAGTACGCCCGCAAGGGCATCGCCAGGGGTCGCAGCGTCATCGTGCTGAAGTACGCGGACGGCATTCTGTTCGTCGCGGAGAACCCCTCCAGCACGCTGCACAAGGTCTCGGAGATCTACGACCGCATCGGTTTCGCGGCCGTCGGCCGGTACAGCGAGTTCGAGAACCTCCGCCAGGCGGGCATCCGGTTCGCGGACGTGCGTGGCTACCAGAACGACCCGCGCGACGTGACCTCCCGGTCGCTCGCGAACGTGTACGCCACCACGCTGGGCACCTACTTCACCGAGCAGATCAAGCCGTTCGAGGTGGAGATCTGCGTGGCCGAGGTCGGCGACTCGGCCGCCTCCGACACGCTGTACCGGCTGACGTACGACGGGTCCATCGTGGACGAACCGCAGTACATCGTGATGGGTGGCACCGTCGACGCCGCCAACACGGCGCTGAAGGAGTCGTTCGCGGACGGCCTCACGCTGGCCGAGGCGGTTCCGGTGGCGGTGAAGGCGTTGTCCGCCGGGTCGTCGTCGACCGGGAACGGTGCCGCGGAGATCCTTCCCGCCGCGAAGCTGGAGGTCGCCGTGCTGGAGCGGGCTCGGCCTCGGCGGGCGTTCCGGCGGATCGCCGGGGCGGCGCTGGACCAGCTGCTGCCGGCGGCCACCAAGGACGGCAAGGACGTGACGGAGGTGGAGCTGCCTTCGGAGGACGAGCCGAAGTAGCTCCGGCTGGGAATGACGAGGGAGGTCCCCGGCGCCTGGGAATCAGGCGCCGGGGGCCTTTTGCGGTTCCGTGGTCTGGCGCGCTATTGGGTGAGGTTTGTGAGCAGGGCTGCCAGTTCTTCCGGCTTGGCCAGTGGGGCGTAGTGGCCCGCTGCCAGTTCTGTCGGGTCGGTTCCCAGGCGGTCTGCGACCACCTTGCGCATGAAATCCGGTGTGAAGAGCCGGTCTTCGGTGCACAGGATGAAGTGCGTGGGGATGTCCGGCCACGCGGGCAGGGGCCAGGGCTTCGTCATGGCGGTTTGGGTCATGCCGCGTCCCCGGCGTTGGGCCTCCTCGGCGAGGTGGGCGGGGACGTCGTGCCAGAACTTGTCCTCCAGGCCGCTGTCCGTGTAGCCGGTGTTGGTCCACCAGTCGCCGGGTGCCTCGCCTGGCTTCGGCACCATCGCCGTCACGAGGACCATCGCCGAGGCGTTGAGGCGGGCGGCCACCAGGGGTGCGACGAGGCCGCCGAAGGAGTGGCCCACGACCACCACGTCCGGAGTGGACCGCGGGTGGGCGGCCACCGCGTCGACCACGGTGGTCGCCCAGTCCGTCAGGTCCTTCGACTCGTCCTCGATCGGGAGGTCGGGGGCGACGACGGTGTGGCCGTTGGCGGACAGGGTTTCCGCCACCAGGTGCCACGACCAGCCGACGTCGCCTGCCCCGTGGACGATCGCGAAGGTTGTCATGGGTGCAGGTTAGGCGCGGCGTTCGACGGGGAGGCGGGAACGGGTGAACAGGGCGGCTCCCAGCATTGCGGCCAAGGGAACCACGAACAGCGCGATGGCGATGTTCGGCCAGGGGACGGTCAGCGGGTTCGGGGGTGGGGAGGGCCAGGTCCGGGCGTAGCCCACGTTGAGCGCGGCCAGGACGGCCAGGGAGCAGGCGACGCCCGCCGTGGTGCCCAGGAGGCTGCCCAGGCCCGCGATCACCCCCGTCTGGCTCAGGGTCAGGAGTTTGCGCAGGGACGGGGCGGCGCCCACCGCGGCCAGGGTGGTGAGGTCGCGGCGGCCCTCCGCTGCTGCCAGGCCGGTGGCCAGTGCGGCCGCCGCCAGGGTGATGAAGGCGGAGATCAGGGCCAGGACGGTCAGGGCGCCCTGGGTCTCGGTGGTGGACGGGCGGGTGACGGTCACCGTGTACTTCGGGCCCACCGCGGCTTGCAGGGCTTCCTGTTCGGCTTCGGTGGGGGTGCGGGTGGTGGTGGCGAACTGGGCCAGCGGGACCACCTCGAAGCCCAGGGAGCGCGCGGTGTCCTCGCTCAGCACGGAAAGCGGTGCGGGTGGGCTGTGCGGGGCCGCCATGCCGGGGACCTCGCCGGGGTCACCGCTGGTGGGTGAGCCTGCGGCGAGGCGGACCTTGCCGTTCCTGACCAGGGTGGCGGAGTGGACGACGACCTTGCCCTCGCGCAGGGCCGCGATGACGGCGGGCTCGTCCTCCTTCGGCAGGTGCAGGACGGCGGTGGCAGCTTCGGGGGCGATCACCGCCACGAAGCCCACCGAGGAGCCGTAGGTGCCGAAGAAGCTCGTGGCCGAGGCGGCGCCCTGGCAGCGGGGGTCGGCTTTGGCCTGCTGCTGTTCGGTGTCCGTCACGTCGCGACCGAGGTTGAACGGCAGGTACGGGCACTCCTGGTCGGCCGGTGGGCGGATGTGCGCGAGGCTCGGCAGACCCCTCCAGGCAAGGGCTTTCACCGGATGCGTCTCCGCGACCGGGAGGGTGGCGCGCATGGCGTCGGCGAAGGTCGTGGGGAAGTCGGCGGACCTGGACTGGTCGGGCAGTCCCGCTCGGGTGATCGAGACGTCGCCCTCGCGGCCCGCGGCCTTGCCGGCTTCCAGGCTGGCCTGGGAGCTCAGGATCACGCTCACCGCCACCGTGCCGATGACCGCCGCCATCACCGCCGAGATGGCCGGGGCCGCGGCCGTGCGGTTGCGGGAGGCGTCGCGCAGGGCCATGCGCAGCGGAACGGGGAGCCGGTGGCCCGCCTTGGCCAGCGCGCCGAGCAGGGACGGCGTGCAGAGCACCAGGCCCAGCTCGGTCAGGATCAGGGCGACGAGGATGCCGGGCATCACCATCGTGATCGCGGCGGTGACACCGACGGCCACGCCTGCCGTCACCAGGGTCAGGCCCAGTGCCAGCCAGCGGCGGCGGGAACGGGTCACGCCGCGGCGGCCGGCCAGTGCGGTCACCACGTCCTGGCGGGACGAGACCCAGGCCGGGACCAGCGCGGCCAGCAGGCCGGTCACGACGGCGAGCGCCGCCAGGGTGAGCAGGGCGGTGGGGTAGAAGCGTTGCGCGCCGAAGCGTTCCTCCAGGGCCCACTCCACGACCGGGCGGCCCAGTGCGGCGGTGGTGGCGCCGAGGAGAACGCCGCCCGCGGCGGCCAGGACGCCCACCACGACGCCGTCGGCCAGCACGATGCGGCGGATGTGGGACGGGGCGCCGCCGATCGCGCCGACCAGGGCCAGGTCCCGCTTGCGCCTGCGGGTGCCGACGGCCAGCGCCGCACCGGCCAGCAGGGACGTCTGCAGCACGGCCAGACCGGCGATCAGGACGAGGACGGCGTCCTCGACCTCGTGCTTGCTGCTGCCGGCGTCGTAGAGCTGGTCGGCCGGGGGCGGTGAGCGCAGCACCGCGCGGGACAGCGCGGCGATGCCGAGCTTGTTGAGGTCCTTGACCTCCGCCCAGTCGAGCACGGTCGTGGTGAGCCAGGACCGGGTCGCGCCCGAGACCGCGCCGGGCACGCTGACCAGGGCGATGTCGGTGATGTCGTCGGGGTCCTCGAAGGTGCCGACGACGGTGAAGGTGCGGTTGTCCGCGGTGCTGACGGTGCCGTCGAGGTGGGCGCCGGTGCGTTCTGCCGCCCTGGCCGACAGCGCCACCTCCGACGTCGTGGCGGGGGCGCGGCCGCTGGTCAGCGCGTACAGGCCGGTGGTCCTGGGGTTGGTCAGGTCGAGCAGGTGGACGGTGGCGTCGGCGACACCGGCGGTGGTGCGCAGGCCGGTGGTGGCCTCCTCGACCGGCAGCAGGGCGGCGTCGGCGAGCAGGGTGCCGAGCCGGGCGTCGGAGCGTTCCTGCCGGACGTCCTCGCCGGGCGTGGGCACGGCCAGGACCTCGTCCGGCTCCTGCGTCACCGGGCGGGAGTACGGCCAGGACACGAGCGCCTGGGCCGAACCCATGCTGCGGGTCGCCGTCTCGTCCGGGGTGAGCTCGTAGGAGTCGTAGGTGACCGCGGCGAACGACAGCGCGGCCACCGGGACCGCGATCAGGGTGGCCACGAGTGCGGTGCGGCCCTTGGACCTGCGGGCTTCGCGGTGGGCGATGCGCAGTGCTGCGCGCCAGCTCGTCACGGGGTCCTCAGCAGTTCTTCCGGCCGGTCGCGCTGCGAGACGTCGACCACGACCCCGTCCTTGAGGAACACGACCCGGTCGGCCCAGGCGGCGTGACGGGCGTCGTGCGTCACCAGGACCATGGCGGCACCGGCGTCCACCTTGGCGCGCAACAACCGCAGGACCGCCTCACCGGTCTGCGAGTCCAGCGCACCCGTCGGCTCGTCGGCGAGGACCAGGCGGCGGTCGCCGATCAACGCCCTGGCGATCGCGACCCGTTGCTGCTGCCCGCCGGACATCTCGTCGGGGAACCGGTCCGCGTACCCGTCGAGGTCCACCTCGGACAACGCCTCCTCCGCCTGCCGCCTGGTCCTGCGGCCACCGTCGAGGTCCAGCGGCAGCGCCACGTTCTCGGCGGCGGTGAGGCTGGCGATCAGGTTGAGGTCCTGGAACACGTACCCGATCCGCTTGCGCCGCCACGCGGCCAGCTGCTTGCGCGTGCACGACCGCAGCGACGTGCCGTCGACCAGCACCTCCCCGCTGGTGGGGCTGTCGAGACCGCCGGCGAGGTTGAGCAGCGTGGACTTGCCGGAACCGGACGGCCCCATCACGGCCACCAGCTCACCGGGCGCGACGCTGAGCGACACGCCCCTGAGCGCGTTCACGGTCGTCTCACCGCTGCCGTGCACGCGGTGGACGTCGCGCAGTTCGAGGACACTCATCGCGGCACCTCGACGTCCGTCGGAGCGGGAACGGCCGGCGGGGAGTAGCGCACCAGGCTCGCCTCGCAGTGGTCGAGCCAGCGCAGCTCCGCCTCCGCCTGGAAGATCATCGCGTCGAGCACCAGCAGCCACGGCAGCTCACCCGGCTCGGTCTTGAGCCGCGTGTACTCCTGCAGCGTGCGCATGGTCGCGGTGCGCTGGGTCATGACCACCCCGGCCACGTCGACACCGGGCGTCGTGATCGCGAGCGCGAGCTTGATCGCCATCTCGTCCCGCGGCCGGTCACCCTGCCGCACCGGCGTGCTGAACCACTTCCGCACCTCGTCGCGACCCTGCGCGGTGATCTCGTAGGGCCGCTGCCCGTCGTTCTCCGGCAGCGCCGCGACCAGGTCGTCGCGTTCGAGGCGGGACAGGGTCGTGTAGACCTGCCCGATGTTGAGGGGCCACGTGCCACCGGTGGCGGAGTCGAACGCCGCCCGGAGCTGGTAGCCGTACATGGGTCCGCGTTCGAGGAGCGCGAGCAGACCGTGTTTGACCGACATACCTACCGAGTATGCATACCGAGTATGTTCCTGGCAAACGGTGACCCCGAAACTCACGTGCGGGCGGGCCGCGCATCAGGAACCCTGGAGGGGTGAGGTTGCTGGGGGCACCAATCAGGCCCGCGCCCGAACCGGGCCTGCGGGTGCGGGACTACGAACCGGCCGACGAGGTGTCGTGGCTGCGCTGCCGGGTCCTGGGGCTGCTGGACACGAGCTGCTACGACGACGTGTGGCCGGTGAAGCGCCGCGCCGACCTGGAGCTGGTCGTGTGCGACGACAACGTCGTCATCGGGCTGTTCGACGTCTCCGTGCCGGGGGTGACGGCGACGATCGAGACGGTCGTGACGCACCCGGACCACCGCGGGCGGGGCATCTGCTCCGCACTGCTGGACGAGGCCCTGGCGCGGCTGAGGCGGTGCGGCGTGCGCGAGGTCGACGCCTGGGCACGTGACGACGCGGCCGTGGAGTGGTATCTGCGCAACGGTTTCGTGGAGGCGGAGCGCTACCTGCACGTGTACGCGTCGGTGGACGAGGTCGGCACCGTGGTGAGCGTGCGGCACGGACTGGTGGCGGCCGGTGCGTTCCTGCACGCCAGGATCGAGCGGGAAGCCGAGCTGCGGCAACGCTTCGAGCGCGTGTACGTGTCTCGCAGGATGGTGCGCGCGCTCCCGTGACGTTTCAGGCCGTGATGCCGGTGAGCCGCGGGATCGTCGCGGTGCGCCCGGCAAGCAGCATCACGAGCGCCTCGACCGGGCCGCTGATCTCGGTGCCCTCGCCCACTGCCCAGTCGGCGTCGGTGGCGATCAGCCTGTGCCCGGCGAACCTCCGCCTTGCGTGGAAGGGGAAACCCATCCGCCACAGGTGTTCCGCGGCGACGACGGCGGCGTCGACCGGCATGGGGTGATCGATGCCGAGCGGCAGCGCGATGTCCTGCGTGTGCACCATGAGGTCCATCAACGCGTCCTTGAGCTTCTGCCCCGGCGCGAGCTTGTGGGTACCGGCGATGCCACGCAGGTCCGCGACGATCTCGGCGTGCGGTCTGCCGGCGGAACGCCTCGCTGTCTGGTCGATCATGCGGTTGAAGCTCCCGCGCGCCCTGGCGAGGTCCCGGATCGCCGCGCCGATGGTGGTGTGCGGCGCGAGCGTCAGGTGGGCGGCGACCTCGCGCACCGTCCAGCCCGCGCACAGCGACGGGTGCGCCCACTGCGCGTCCGTCAGTCCGGCGAGCAGATCTGCCGTGCGCGTGCGTTCGAGGTCGATCGTCTGCCAGATCTGGGTGTCGTCCATCCTGGACTCCTCTTGATTTAGTTCGAGAGGCTGACTACTTTAATCAGGGAGACTGACTAAAACAAGGGGGTCTTGGGTGAACATAGGGCTGCTGCTGTACATCCCGTACCGGGAGCTGGAGAACCGGATCATGGCGGCGGTCACCGCGGCCGGCTACGACGTCACCCTGGCCCAAGCCCGTGTGCTGCAACGCATCGGCCCTTCCGGCACGCGACTGACCGAGCTGGCGGAAGCGGCGCAGGTGACCAAGCAGACGGCCGGGTTCCTGGTCGACCAACTGGAGAAGGCCGGGTACGTGGAGCGCGTGCCCGATCCGACCGACGGGCGGGCCCGGTTGGTGCGGGTCACCGAGAAGGCGCAGGGGGCGATGCCCGTGGCGGACGAGGAGATGGCCAGGATCGAGGCGGAGTGGGAACGGCACATCGGGAAGCGGCGGATGGGGCAGTTGCGGGAGGCTTTGGAGCAGTTGGGCGAGATCACCGATCCGTACCGCTGAGCCGGGTGGTGCCGACGGGCACGGCTTGCCGGTCAATCGGTTGGTTGTGCCGGATGGTGCCGTGGGCGAGCTTGCCGGTGGGCAGGGTGGTGCCGGGTGACTCCGGGGGACCGGGTCGCTCCGGCTCACCGGCACGCCGGTGAGCCGAGTGGTGCCGATGGGCGGTCATGTCGGTCGGCCGGGTGGCGCGGGTTGGCGATGACGCCGGTGAGTGGGGCTGTCGGGGAGAGCGGCGCCGGGCTGGATAGGGCTGTCGCTGGAGAGCGGGTCCTGGCAGATTGCCTCACGAGCTCGCGTCCGGCTCTCGGGTACGCCGGGCCGTGGTCTCGCGCGCACGTTCTGCTGGCCCTCGGGCGCACCGACCGTGGTCTCGCGCTACGGGTCCCGCTGGCCGTCGGATGCGCCGGGTTCTGGTTTCCCGCCACCGGTTGCGCCGACCTTCGAAGCCATCAGACCTTGGTCTCGCGCCGCAAGCCCCACTCACCCGCGAACGCGCCAAGCCCGCCCGCGGTCCGCAGGTTCCGGACCTCTGACCTGCCCGAACATCCGTCACCACCCGGCGCAGCGCCCAGCCCGCCCACCGCGTCCGTCACTCGAACAGGTGAACCCTGTCCGTACTCACGCCCGCCCTCGTCTATCTGATGTCCCGAAAACATGGTCATCTTCACCGCGCAGAGAAAGGAACGCGGGGGCCGCCACCAACCCGGCACGACGGATCCGCCCAGGGTGGCCGTACCGCACCGACCACCCGGCGAACCGCATTAGGAGGCGAGCAACGAGGACACGCGAGCGCGGACCTCGGGGGAGTCCAGCCCCCGCACCATGACGGTGGTGCGGCGGCGCAGGACGTCGTCGACCTCGGTGGCCCACTCGGTGCGGCGGGCGTGCTCGACCTGGGCCCAGATGTCCGGGCCGTCGGGGTGCACGCGCTCCAGCAGTGCCGGGTTCTCCAGGCCCAGGGCGACGACCTCGTGGGACGTGGTGCCGTAGTGGGTGGCGAGGTGGCGCACCACGTCGTCGGGCAGGGCGTCCCAGGCGGTGTGCAGGACGTGGCCGACGGTGTCGGGCAGGGCGGAGCCGGGGAGGGCGACGCCGTCCAGCGGGCCGTCGAAGGTGCGGCCCAGCTCGGAGTTCACGCGGGCCAGGACGGTGGCGCCGATCTTGCGGAACGTCGTCCACTTGCCGCCGGCCACGCTGATCATGCCGCCGGTGCCCGCGGTGATCACGGTCTCGCGCTTGGCGTGGGAGGTGTCGCCGGGGCCGCCGGGCAGGACGCGCAGGCCCGCGAAGGTGTAGGCGATGCGGGAGCGGTCCAGGCCGGACACCGCGGTGCCGGCCTCGTCGAGGATCTGGTCGACGTCGGCGTCGGTGCACGCGACGGCGGCCGGGTCGCCCTCGTAGGCCTCGTCGGTGGTGCCGAGCAGGAGGTGGCCCTCCCACGGGATCGCGAACGACACGCGCACGTCGTCGACCGGGATGGTCAGCGCGGCCTTCCACTCGGAGGTCTTGCGCAGCACCAGGTGCGAGCCCTTGGAGAGGCGGATCGACGGGGGTGCCGCGGGGTCTTCCATGCGGCGCAGCGTGTCCAGCCACGGGCCGGTGGCGTTCACGACGACCGTGGCGTCGACGCCGAACTCGCCCAGGGAGTCGCGCAGTTCGACGCCGGTGACGCGGGCACCGGTTTTGCGCAGGCCCACGACCGAGATGTGGTTGAGCAGCACGGCGCCGGCCTCGGCGGCGGCGCGGGCGGCGGTGATCGCCACGCGGCTGTCGTTCATCTGGTGGTCGTAGTACATCGCGGCACCGCGCAGACCGTCGGCGCGCAGGTCAGGCACCCACTCCTCAGCCCTGCGCGCCGACAGGACCTTCCCCATGCCGTCGCCGAAGCCCGACAGCGCGGAGTACAACGTGACGCCCGCGCCCAGCACGAACCGGCTGTGCGGTCCGCCCTTGTAGACGGGGACGAGGAAAGGCAAGGGGCGCACCAGGTGTGGCGCCAGGTGGTCGCCGAGCGCGCGGCGTTCCACGTGGTTCTCGCGGACCATCGGCACGGCCGACGGGCCCATCGCGAGGTAGCGCAGGCCGCCGTGCACGAGCTTCGAGGAGGCTGAGGACGTCGCGCCCGCGAAGTCGCCGCTCTCCACCAGGGCCACGCGCAGGCCGGACCGGGCCGCGGCCCACGTCGTCGCGATGCCCAGGATGCCGCCGCCGATCACGACGACGTCGAACTTGCCGTGCTGCAGCTCTTCGCGGGCACGGGCCCGTTGTGCGGAAAAGTCAGTCATCGTCCTCGTCCATCCACCCGACGGTCCGCTCGACCGCCTTCTTCCACTTCCGGTAGCCGCGATCGCGTGCAGCCGGTTCCATCGACGGCTCCCATTCGGCCGCCTTGTGCCAGTTCTCGCGCAACGCGTCGACGGACGGCCAGTAGCCAACGGCCAGACCGGCCGCGTACGCCGCGCCGAGGCACGTCGTCTCCGCGACGATCGGGCGCACCACCGGTACGTCCAGCACGTCCGCCAGGAACTGCATGAGCAGGTTGTTCGCCGTCATGCCGCCGTCGACCCGCAACGTCGTGAGGTCCACACCGGAGTCGGCGTTCATCGCGTCCACGACCTCACGGGTCTGCCACGCCGATGCTTCGAGCACGGCGCGTGCGAGGTGCCCGCGCGAGATGTAGCCCGTCAGGCCTGCGATGACACCGCGCGCGTCGGAACGCCAATGCGGTGCGAACAGACCGGAGAACGCGGGCACGAAGTACGCGCCGCCGTTGTCCTCCACGGTGCGTGCCAGCGTCTCGATCTCCGCCGCCGACGAGATCAGCCCGACCTTGTCGCGGAACCACTGCACCAGCGCGCCGGTCACCCCGATCGCGCCCTCCAGGGCGTACGCGGCGGGTTCGGAGCCGATCCGGTAACCCACGGTGGTCAGCAGGCCGTGCTGCGAGCGGACCGGTTCCGAGCCGGTGTTGACCAGCAGGAACGCGCCGGTGCCGTACGTGCACTTGCCCTCGCCGGGCGCGAAGCAGGTCTGGCCGAACAACGCCGCCTGCTGGTCACCGAGCGCCGACGCGACCGGCACGCCCTCGTGGGTGCCGTAGACCTCCGAGGAGGACCGGATCTCCGGCAGCATCGACAGCGGAACGCCCATCGCGGACACCAGCTCGGGGTCCCAGTCCAGGGTCTCCAGATTCATCAGCATGGTGCGCGACGCGTTCGTCACGTCGGTGACGTGGCGGCCGGTCAGGTTCCAGATCAACCAGGTGTCCATGGTGCCGAACAGGACCTCGCCGCGGTCGGCGCGTTCACGCAGGCCGGCGACGTTGTCGAGCAGCCAGCGCAGCTTCGGGCCGGAGAAGTAGGTGGCGAGCGGCAGGCCGGACCGTTCGCGGAACCGGTCCTGGTCGCCCAAAGACCTGATCAACGCGTCGGTGCGCGTGTCCTGCCACACGATCGCGTTGTGCACGGGCTCGCCGGTCTCGCGGTCCCACACCACGGTCGTCTCGCGCTGGTTCGTGATGCCGAACGCGGCGATGTCGGCGTGGGTCAGCGAGGCGTTCGCCAGCGCGTCGCGCACCACGGACTGCACGTTCGCCCAGATCTCGGTCGCGTCGTGCTCCACCCAGCCGGGCCTCGGGAAGATCTGCCGGTGTTCGCGCTGGGCGACCGACACGATCCCGCCGGACTGGTCGAACACGATGCACCGGGACGACGTCGTGCCCTGGTCGATCGCCGCGATGTAGGCCACCGTGCACACTCCTCTGTGTGAACCATTCGACAATGTCGAACGCTGTCCACATTACTACCAGGAGAGGCCACCCAGCTCCCTGGACACGCTGCGAGCTGCCTCACGTACGTAGGACACGAGCTCCAGGCGCGGCGGCTGGTCAGGGGCCTCGCACAACCGCTCGACCGGCCCGGACACGCCGACCGCGCCCACGACGACACCGCGCCGGTCGCGGATCGGCGCCGCGATCGACGCCTCGCCCTCGACGAGCTCGTGCAGGTCGTAGCCCCAGTCGCGGTCGCGGATCACGTCGAGCGCGGCTTCCAGCTCGGCCTCGGCGAGGGTGTGCCGGGTGAACCGCCGCAGCTCGCCTTCGGGCCACTCGCCGAACGCCACCAGCACCTTGCCCAGGGCGGTCGCGTGCCACGGCAGCAGCGCGCCGGTGTCGAGCGCCTGCCGGCTGTTGTCCGGCCGGAACACGTGGTGCACCACTAAGACGTGCCTGCCGTGCATGACGCCGATGCGCACCGCCTCGCGTGCCCGCATCGCGAGCGTGTCCGACCAGTTCAACGCCTTGGCGCGCAGCTCGTTGCCGTCGAGGTAGGACGTGCCGATCTGGAACAGCGCGGCCCCCAGGCGGTACTTGCCGCCCTCGACCTCCTGCTCGACGAAGCCGACCTCGTGCAACGTCCGCAGGATCCCGTGCACCGTCGGTTTCGCCAGGTCCAGGGCGCGGGAGATCTCGGCGACGCTCAGCTGGTGCGCGCCGCCGTGGGCGAGCAGCTTGAGGACCTCCGCCGCGCGCTGGATGGACTGAATGGGACCGGGCACGCACCCCACTCTAGCTGCGCGCGTTCGACAATGTCGAACACTGAATGCCACGCGGGGAGCTTTCGTACGACAAGAGCGGACGAAGGGTCCCCGCGTGACCGGTCAGGGGCGGTAGATGCCGAGAGCGGCGGGCCGGGCGCGGAACCGGAACCGCGTCGCCTGGCCGCGCACCTCGCCGTCCGTCGCGATGGAGATGGGCGAGCCGTGCACCGTGACGTCCAGGGACGCGACCTCCAGGTGCCGGTAGGTGCGTGAGTGCTCCAACGCCCCCAACAGGGCGCCCACGAAGAACCTCAGCCGCGAGTAACGCCGGTCCGCGCGCACGTACCGGACGTCGAGCAGCCCGTCGTCCAGCCGCGGCCGCATCGTCGGCGCGAAGCCCTTCGGCCGGTACGGGCCGTTGCCCACGAACAGCATCCACACCAGGTGCCGGTCGCCGTCGATGGTCATCTCCAGCGGCCTGGCACGTTGCAGCACGCGGGCCAGCGCGATCGCCGCCGCCGGCCACTTGCCCCAGCGCCTCTGCAGCTTCTCCCGGATCCGCACCATGTCCGGGTAGCCGCCCAGCGACGCCGTGTTGACGAACCACTGGTCGTTGACCTGCGCGAGGTCCACCCGCACGCCGACGCCGTCCGCGACCGCCTGCGCCGTGTCGTGCAGGCCGGTGATGCCGACGTCGCGGGCGAAGTGGTTCAGCGTGCCGGACGGGATGAGCACCATCGGCAGGTCGTGCTCCGCGGCCAGCGAGGCCACCGCGGCCACCGTGCCGTCACCGCCGGCCACGCCCAGCGCCTTCGCGTCCGGCAGCGCGTCGAGCTCGTCGACGCCCACGACCCGCGCCTTCGGCCACTCCTCGACGATCTGCGGCGTCGGGTCGGGGCCGATGCCCGAGTGCGGGTTGACCACCACGACCAGGCCTTCGCCCTCTTGCAACGGCGTCAGGTCGGCGTGCTCGTAGGCCGAGGCGGGCTCGTGCCTGCCCACGGGCCACCATCGGCGCGTGAGGTATGCGGCACCCACGCCGACCGCCGCGCCCGCCGCGACATCCGTCGGCCAATGAACGCCCGTGTGGACGCGTGAGTACGCCACGGCGGCCGCGATCGGCGCCACGACCACGCCCGCCGAGGGCGACTCCAGCGCCACCGCGGTGGCGAAGGCGGCGGCCGACGCGGAGTGCCCGGACGGGAACGACGACGACGTCGGGCGGCGCGCCAGGCGGCGGTCGAGCGCGAGCAGGTCCGCGGCGGGTCTGCGCCGCGGGAACAGCGACTTGCCGACGAGGTTAGCGCTGGCAGAGGCCATGCCGATGGCCGCGAGGCCCCTCAGCGCCCCCCGCCGGAACGGCGCTTTGCCCGTTGCCAGAATGGCCGCGATGACGAACCACAGCACGCTGTGGTTGGCGGCTTTCGAGAGCCGCTTGAAAGCCCTGTCGAACCTGCTCGGAGGCAGTCCGGCGGAGGAGCTCATGAGCGACTTGTCGAGCGCGCTGACCCGTTTCCACACGCCCCGACACTAAACCGCAACCGGCGTGCCGCCCGAACGGATCACCCTCGTGCGGCCGTAAGTCGCCTACTGTTGGGGTATGCAGCGGCGGATCTTCGGCATTGAGACAGAATTCGGGGTGACCTGCACCTTCCACGGGCAGCGTCGTCTGTCCCCGGACGAGGTCGCGCGGTACCTGTTCCGCCGGGTCGTCTCCTGGGGACGCTCTTCCAACGTCTTCCTGCGCAACGGCTCGCGGCTCTACCTGGACGTCGGCTCGCACCCGGAGTACGCCACGGCCGAGTGCGACGACCTGGCCCAGCTGGTCACGCACGACAAGGCCGGCGAGCGGATCCTCGAGGACCTGCTCGTCGACGCCGAACGCAGACTGGCCGACGAGGGCATCGGCGGCGACATCTTCCTGTTCAAGAACAACACCGACTCGGCGGGCAACTCCTACGGCTGCCACGAGAACTACCTGGTCGCACGGGCCGGTGAGTTCTCGCGCATCGCGGACGTCCTGCTGCCGTTCCTGGTGACGCGCCAGCTCATCTGCGGTGCGGGCAAGGTCCTGCAGACCCCGCGCGGCGCCGTCTACTGCCTCTCGCAGCGCGCCGAGCACATCTGGGAGGGCGTGTCGTCCGCGACCACCCGGTCCCGCCCGATCATCAACACCCGCGACGAGCCGCACGCCGACGCGGAGCGCTACCGGCGCCTGCACGTCATCGTCGGCGACTCGAACATGTCCGAGGTCACCACGCTGCTCAAGGTCGGCAGCGCGAACCTGGTGCTGGAGATGATCGAGCAGGGCGTCCAGTTCCGCGACTTCTCCCTGGACAACCCGATCCGCGCCATCCGCGAGATCTCGCACGACCTGACCGGCCGCCGCACCGTCCGGCTGGCAGGCGGCAAGGAGGCGTCCGCGCTGGACATCCAGCGCGAGTACTACGAGAAGGCCGTCGAGCACGTGGCCAAGCGCTCGCCGGACCCGATGGCGCAGCGCGTCCTCGAACTGTGGGGCCGCACGCTCGACGCCGTCGAGGCGCAGGACCTGTCGAAGATCGACCGCGAGATCGACTGGGCCATCAAGCACCGCCTCATGGAGCGGTACATGGTCAAGCACGACATGGACCTCTCCAACCCCCGCATCGCCCAGCTCGACCTCGCCTACCACGACATCCGGCGCGGCCGCGGCGTGTTCGACCTGCTCCAGCGCAAGGGCCAGGTCGAACGGGTCACCGACGACGGCGAGATCGAGGCCGCGAAGGACACCCCGCCGCAGACCACGCGGGCCAAGCTGCGCGGTGACTTCATCGCCGCCGCCCAGGCCGCCGGCCGCGACTTCACCGTCGACTGGGTGCACCTGAAGCTGAACGACCAGGCCCAGCGCACGGTGCTGTGCAAGGACCCGTTCCGCGCGGTGGACGAGCGCGTCGAGAGGCTTATCTCCTCGCTGTAGGGCTGGCAGAGTGCCGTCGCATGAGGATCATCGCGGCGGCACTCGCCGCTCTTGTGCTCCTCCCAGGGGTCGCCTCCGCGGACGACGACCAGTACTGGGAGCTCAAACCGACCGGAACGGACGCACGGCTGCGTGGCCTGTCCGCGGTCAACGGCCAGGTCGCGTGGGTCAGCGGCTCGAAGGGCACCGTCCTGCGCACGACGAACGGCGGCCGGTCGTGGGAGGTCGTGGCGCCGCCGGACACCGCCACGCTCGACTTCCGCGACATCCAGGCGTTCGACGCGCGCAACGCCGTCGTCCTGTCGATCGGTGAGGGCGAGTCGTCGCGGCTCTACCGCACCTCCGACGGCGGCAGGACCTGGCAGGAGTCGTTCCGCAACACCGACCCGAAGGCGTTCTACGACTGCATGGCGTTCTTCGACCGGTTCCGCGGGCTGGCGCTGAGCGACCCCGTCGACGGCAAGTTCCGCGTGCTCCGGACGTGGGACGGCGGCCGGTCGTGGCACGTCAACGACCCGAAGGGCATGCCCGACGCGTTGCCGGGCGAGTTCGCGTTCGCGGCGTCCGGGCAGTGCGTGGCGACCCCGGAGATCGATCTGGCCGGCAACCACGCGTGGATCGCGACCGGCGGCGGCGCGAAGGCACGGGTGTTCCAGTCGGCGGATGGCGGGCGGACGTGGCGGGCCTCCGAGGTGCCGATGCCCTCGGGCGAGGCGGCCGGGGTGTTCGCGGTGGCGTTCAAGACGCCGTGGCGCGGTGTGGCGATCGGCGGCGACTACCTGAAGCCGACGGACCCGACACCGGCGTTCGCCACGAACGACGGGCGTGGCTGGAAGGCCGGGACGCAGGCGCCCATCGGGTACCGGTCCGGCATCGCCTACCGGGGCAGCGGGCTCGTCGCGGTGGGACCGTCGGGAACGGACACCAGCCGGGACGGCAGGACGTGGCGGGTCGCCGGCACGGGCAGCTTCGACACGGTCGACTGCACCGGCCTGACCTGCTGGGCGGCAGGGGAAAAAGGACGGGTTGGCCGCCACTAGTTTCCGATCACGGTCCACCGGGGTAGCCAGGGCGGGTGTTCGACGGATTCTCGTTGCGCCGCATCGATGTCGGTGAGGCAGTGCTGCGGGTGAGGACCGGTGGTGCAGGGCCACCGGTCCTCCTGCTGCACGGCCACCCCCGCACGCACACGACCTGGCACCGCGTCGCCCCGCTGCTCGCCACCGACCACACCGTGGTGTGCCCGGACCTGCGCGGCTACGGCGAGTCCAGCAAGCCCGGCGACTACTCGAAGCGGGCCATGGCGCGGGACTTCGTGCGGCTCATGCGCGAGCTCGGCCACGAGCGGTTCGCCGTCGTCGGCCACGACCGGGGCGCCGCGGCCGCCATCAGGCTCGCCCTCGACCACCCGGACCGCGTCACGCGGCTGGCCGTGCTGGACGGGCTGCCGATCGGCGCCCACCTCGCGCGGTGCGACGCCCGGTTCGCGCAGGCCTGGTACCACTGGTTCTTCCTCGCCCAGCAGGACCTCGCGGCCGCCATGATCAGCCAGGACCCCGGACGCTGGTACGGCGGCCGGTACCGCGACACGCCCGCGGAGATGGGCGTGCAGAACTGGGCGGACTACCAGCGGGCGATCAACGACCCGGAGACCGTCCACGCGATGTGCGGCGACTACCGGGCCGGCCTGGAGGTCGACCGCGCGCACGACGACGAGGACCGGGCCAACGGGCGCAGGATCACGTGCCCCGTGCTGGCCCTGTGGTCGACGAAGGACGACCTGGGCGAGCTCTACGACGACCTGCCCGGCATCTGGCGGGAATGGGCCGAGGACGTCCGTGTGCGGCCCATCGACTCCGGGCACCACGTGGCCGAGGAAGCGCCCGAGGAGCTCGTCAAGGAGCTGCGCACGCTGCTCTGAGTGGCGGTACAACGCGCGCATTGAGCTGAACGGACCGTTGACGACAGGTGGTGATGAGGTTTCAGTGCGCGCGAGGTTAGGGTTACCGCCGTGGCCATCGCACGCGCCGAACGCCTCGTCAACCTGGTGTTGTGCCTGCTGTCGACCCGCCAGTACCTGACAGCGGAGCGCATCCGCGCCATCGTCCCCGGCTATCACGAAGCGCCGACGGACGAGGCGTTCTTCCGCATGTTCGAACGCGACAAGTCCGAGCTGCGGGACCTGGGCGTGCCGCTGGAGGTCGGCAGGCAGTCCAACGTCGAGGGCGCGGAGGACGGGTACCGCATCGCCCGCCGCGACTACGAGCTCGGCGACATCGACCTCGAACCGGACGAGGCCGCCGCGGTCGCGCTGGCGGCCCGGCTGTGGGACTCACCGCAGCTCACGGGCGCCGTGCACGGCGCGCTGATCAAGCTGCGGGCCGCGGGCGTGGACGTCGACCAGGACGCGCCCGCCGCCGTGGAACCCAAGGTCAGGGCCAACGAACCGGCGTTCCCGCCGCTGCTGCAGGCGGTCCAGGCGGGGCAGGCGGTCGCGTTCGACTACCGCAAGCCGCCGCCGGGCGGGCTGAAGGAACGCACGGTCGAGCCGTGGGGCGTGGTCGCCTGGCGCGGCCGGTGGTACCTCGTCGGCTGGGACCGCGAGCGCCGCGACACCCGCTGCTTCCGGCTGTCGCGGGTGGTCGGGCAGGTCAGGCCGGTCGGCAAGCCGAACGCGTTCACGGTGCCCGAGGGCACCGACCTGATGAGCCTGATCGCGCGCACCCAGCCCGACCCGCACCAGACGGCGCCCGCCAGGATCTGGGTCGCCAAGAACCGGGCGCAGGGCGTGCGCAGGCACGCGAAGGTCGTGGAGGAGCGCGACGGCGGCGACGTCGTCGAGATCGACCTGAAGTTCCCCGACTCGGCGGCCAAGTGGCTGGCCGGGTTCGGTCCCGACGTCGTCGTGCTGGAGCCCGAGGTGCTCGCCAAGAGCGTGCGGGACCGTCTGCAGGGTGCACTGGAAGGAGCGCGGTGACCGCGTCCAACGAACGGCTGCCGCGGCTGCTCGCACTCGTGCCGTACCTGCTCAACCGGCCGGCCATCACGGTCAAGGAGGCCGCCGCCGACTTCGGCATCACGCCGAAGCAGCTGCGCAAGGACCTCGAACTGCTGTGGATGTGCGGGCTGCCCGGCTACGGGCCCGGCGACCTGATCGACCTGAGCTTCGAGGGCGAGACGATCACCGTCAGCTTCGACGCGGGCATGAACCGGCCGCTGCGGCTCACCGCGGCGGAGGCGTCGTCGCTGCTCGTGGCGTTGCGCGCGCTCGCGGACACACCCGGTGTGGTCGACACCGACGCGGTGCAGCGGGCGCTGGCCAAGATCGAGTCGGCGGTCGGCAAGGCGCAGCCGGCGGGCATGGTCGTCGGCCTCGGCGCGTTCGAGCGCGAGGAGACCGCGGAGATCCGTGCGGCCGTGCAGGACGCCGTGAAGCGCGAACGGGCCGTGCGCATCCGCTACTACTCGCAGTCGCACGACGCGATGAGCGATCGGGTCGTCGACCCGATGCGGCTGCTGCTCCTGGAGGGCCGCGGCTACCTCGAAGCGTGGTGCCGTTCGGCGCTCGGGGTGCGGTTGTTCCGGCTCGACCGGATCGACCACGTCGAGGTGCTCGACGAGGCGAGCGTGCCGCCGCCGCACGCCAAGCTCACCGACACGTCGGAGGGGTTGTTCCAGCCACGGGACGATCAGAAGATCGCGGTCCTTCTTCTCGAACCGGACGCGCACTGGGTCGCGGAGTACTACCCGGTCGACCACGTGGCCGAGCTGTCCGACGGCCGCACCCGTGTCCTCATGCGCTACGACGACTCGTCGTGGATGGTCCGGTTGCTCCTCGGACTGGGCGGTGACGTGCACGTGGAGCAGCCGGCGGAGCTCGCGGCGGAGGTGGTCCGGCGGGCAGAGGAGGCATTGCGCCGGGCAGATCACCTGCTGTCCACCTAAGCCGTATAACGTGGGATCGTGCCGTACACACCGACCCTGGCGCTGATGGCGCTCGGTCTCCTCGTGCTGGTCCTGATCGGGGTTCGAGTCATCCGATCCTTGCGCCGATTCGCCAGCACCCGCACTCTGGTGGGGGACAGGGTCGGCGACGGAGTGGGCATGCTGAAGGCGCGATCTGCAGCGCTGAAGGTGGCCCTCGCCGAGCGGCGGCGCACGGAACAGGTCCCTGCCAGGGGCAACCCCGCGTACGATCGTCGTGCCGGGGGAGACAGGAGGATCACCAATGGGTAACATCGGCGCACCCGAGCTGATCATCATCGCTGTGGTGATCATTCTGTTGTTCGGTGCGAAGAAGCTGCCCGACATGGCTCGTTCGATCGGCCGGTCGGCGAAGATCTTCAAGGCGGAGACCAAGGGCCTGCGCGACGGCGACGGTGACGAGACGCCGGTCCAGCAGCAGCCGGTGGCCCAGCAGCCCGTGCAGCAGCTGCCGCCCGCTCAGCCGCAGGTCCAGCAGCCCGCGCAGCCGCAGGTCGCGCCCCCGATCGAGCAGACCTCGCAGAACAAGGCCAACAACACCCACTGACCTTCCTCGGTCTCCGACTTGTAAGGACGGTCACGGCGGTGGCAAGTCCGTTCCGGTGGTTCGCTGAGCGCCGGGAACGCGCCAAGCGCCGTCGGGGCAACCCCGACGGCACCATGTCGCTCAAGGATCACCTGTACGAGCTGCGGCACCGGCTCGGCATGGCGATGTTGATCATCGCGATCGGTGCCGTCTTCGGCTGGATCTGGTTCGCGGTGCGGCTGGGGCCGATCCCGTCGCTCGGCGAGATCATGACCGGCCCCTACTGCCAGCCCGAGCTCGCGCCCTACCGGGTCCAGTTCCCCGGTGAAGAGGGCTGCAAGCTGCTGCAGACCGAGCCGTTCGAGGTCTTCATGATCCGGCTCAAGGTCGGTACCGCGGCGGGTGCGGTGCTGCTCAGCCCGTTCTGGCTGTACCAGTTCTGGGCCTTCATCACTCCCGGCCTGTACGCGAAGGAACGCAACTTCGCGCGCACCTTCGTCTCGTTCGCCGCTGTGCTGTTCGCGGCGGGCGCGGTGCTGGCCTACTGGGTGGTGCCGCAGGGCCTGCAGGTGCTGATCAGCTTCGGTGGCGACAACTTCATCACGGCGCTGACCGGTGAGAAGTACATCTCGTTCATCATCACGATGCTGTTCATCTTCGGCGTCAGCTTCGAGCTGCCGCTGGTCGTCGTGATGCTGAACCGGGCGGGCGTGATCACCTACGAGGCGCTGGCGAAGTGGCGGCGCGGCCTGCTGATGGGCCTGTTCGTGTTCGCCGCGGTCGCGACACCGGGTACCGACCCGATCTCGATGGTCGCGCTCGCGATCGCGCTGTCGATCCTGTTCGAGCTGGCCATCCAGATCACGAGGGTGCACGACCGGCGCCAGGCCAAGGTGCGCGCGGCCGAGGGCTGGGACGCGCTCGACGACGACGAGGCCGCCCCGTTCGACTACACGCCGTCCGGCGTCGACGGCGGCACGGCCGACGAGAAGAAGGCGGTCGCTTCCGAACCCGAGAAGCGCGTGAACTACGACGACGCCACGTGACGCGGGCGGCTCTGCTCGTCTGCCCCGCGTCGGGCAAGGGGCGGGCGGCCCGCATGGCCGGGTCGACCGCCGCGGCGTTGCGGCCACACGTGTCCGAGCTGCGGCAGCTCGTCGCCCACGACGCCGCGGGCACACTCGCGATGGCGCGCGAGGCGGTCGCCGACGGCGTCGAGCTGCTCGTCGTCCTCGGCGGTGACGGTGCCGCGCACCTGGCCGTCCAGGCGTGCGCGGGCACCTCGACGGCACTGGGCGTCGTGCCCGCCGGAACCGGCAACGACCTGGCCAACGCCATCGGGTCGGCCACCGTGGACGACGTCGTCCACGGCACGAAGAAGACCCTCGACCTCGGACAGCTCTCCACCGGCCAATGGTTCGCCACGGTCCTGTGCGCCGGGTTCGACTCCGCGGTGAACGAACGGGCGAACGCGATGCGCTGGCCGGCCGGTCCGCGCCGCTACGACCTGGCGATCCTGGCCGAGCTCGCGTCGCTGCGGTCGGCGCCGCTGCTGGTCACGACCGAGTCCGAGACGTTCTCGCTGGACGCGACCCTGGTGGCGGTCGGCAACACGCCCCACTACGGCGGCGGCATCCCGGTGTGCCCGGACGCCGACGCCGGTGACGGCCTGTTCGACGTGACGGTCGTGGAACGCGCGAGCCGCTCGATGCTGGCGCGGATGCTGCCGACGTTGCGCACGGGCACGCACACCGACCATCCGGCCGTGCGCACGTTCCGCGCGCGTGAAGTGTCGTTGTCCGGGGGCAACGGCTGGGTCGCGTACGCCGACGGCGAGCGCCAGGAGGCGTTACCCGTGTCCGTTCGGACGGTTCCTGGCGCCCTCACGGTCGTGGGTCGCTAGATTAGAGGGCTGTTCGATCCGGTTTGATCTTTCGGTGGGGAGTCATGGAGACGCTCGAGTTTCAGTCCGAGGCGCGTCAGCTGCTGCAGCTGATGATCCACTCGATCTACTCGAACAAGGACACGTTCCTGCGCGAGCTGGTGTCGAACGCCTCGGACGCGCTGGACAAGCTGCGCCTGGAGTCGTTCCGCGACAAGGACATGGTCGTCGACACCGACGACCTGCACATCGTCATCGAGTCCGATCCGGCGCAGCGCACGCTGACCGTGCGCGACAACGGCATCGGCATGACCCGCGAGGACGTCGTCCGCCTGATCGGCACGATCGCGAAGTCCGGCACCGCCGAGTTCCTGCGCAAGGCCAAGGAACAGCAGGCCGGCGCCGGCTCGGACCTGATCGGCCAGTTCGGCATCGGCTTCTACTCGTCGTTCATGGTCGCCGACAAGGTGACGCTGCTGACGAAGTACCCGCACGCCGAGAAGGGCGTGCGCTGGGAGTCGACCGGCGAGAGCACCTACACGATCGAGGACGTCGACGACGCGCCGCAGGGCACGTCGGTGACGCTGCACCTCAAGCCGTCCGACGACGAGGACCAGCTGCCGGACTACACCGAGCCGGCCAAGATCCGCGAGATCGTCAAGCGCTACTCCGACTTCATCACCTGGCCGGTGCGCCTGGGCGGCGAGGAGATCAACTCCCGCAAGGCGCTGTGGGCGCGCCCGGCCTCCGAGGTGACCGAGGAGGAGTACGCCGAGTTCTACCGGCACATCAGCCACGACTGGAACGCGCCGCTCGAGACCATCCGCATGCAGGCGGAGGGCACGTTCGAGTACCAGGCGCTGCTGTTCCTGCCCGCGCAGGCGCCGCTGGACCTGTTCATGCGCGACGGCAAGCGCGGCGTGCAGCTCTACGTGAAGCGCGTCTTCATCATGGACGACTGCGCCGAGCTCATGCCCGAGTACCTGCGGTTCGTCAAGGGTGTCGTCGACGCGGCGGACCTCTCGCTCAACGTCTCCCGCGAGATCCTGCAGCAGGACCGGCAGATCCAGCTGATGCGCCGCCGGCTCGTGAAGAAGGTGCTGTCCTCGATCAAGGCGCTGATGGGGTCGCGCCCCGACGACTACGCGAAGCTGTGGCGCGAGGTCGGCGCGGCGCTCAAGGAGGGCCTGCTCTCCGACGCCGACAACCGCGACGCGATCCTGGAGATCTGCTCGTTCGCGTCCACGCACTCGGCCGAGGCGCCGACGACGCTGGCCGACTACGTGTCGCGGATGAAGGACGGCCAGGAGCACATCTACTACATGACCGGCGACTCGCGGACCTCCGTCGAGCACTCGCCGCACATGGAAGCGTTGCGCGCCAAAGGTTACGAGGTGCTGATCCTCACCGACCCGATCGACGAGATGTGGGTCGACGCGGTGCCGGCGTTCGACGGCAGGCAGTTCCAGTCCGTCGCCAAGGGACAGGTGGACCTGGAGACGGAGGAGGAGAAGTCGGCGGCCAAGGCCAAGGCCGAGGAGTTCGGCGACCTGCTCACGTGGCTGCAGGGCCTGCTGGAGGAGAACGTCAAGGAGGTCCGGCTGTCCTCGCGCCTGACGACCTCGCCGGCGTGCGTGGTCGGTGACGCGCACGACATCACGCCCACGCTGGAGAAGATGTACAAGGCGATGGGGCAGGAGCTGCCGAAGATCAAGCGGATCCTGGAGCTCAACCCGTCCCACCCGCTGGTCGAGGGCCTGCACAAGGCGTTCGCCGCCGGTGAACGCGACGCGCTGGCCGACACCGCCGAGCTCGTCTACGGCCTCGCGCTGCTTGCCGAGGGCGGCGAGCTGGCCGACCCGTCGAAGTTCGTGAAGCTGGTGGCCGACCGCGTGCAGCGCACGTTCTGAGCGCACGCGGGGAGCCTTCGCGCTCTCCTGGCGCACGTGGGGACCTCGCGTGCGCCAGGAGGCAGTGCGTTCTATTGCTTCAGTGTTGACTGAAGTTAATCTATCTCGGCGGCAATTGTCGGTGGTGTGTGACAGCCTGAAGGGGTGTCACGTGCTTCGCGGTCCCCGGCCGAGGCCTACGCCCAGTCACGGCGTAACGCTCAGCGGCCCAAGCTGACCGACTTCGGCTCCGTCATCTCCTTCGAGCTGGACCCGTTCCAGCGCCAGGCCTGCGAGGCCCTCGAGGACGGTCACGGAGTGCTCGTCTGCGCCCCGACCGGTGCCGGCAAGACCGTCGTGGGCGAGTTCGCGGTGCACCTCGCGCTGACCGAGGGCCGCAAGTGCTTCTACACCACGCCGATCAAGGCGTTGTCGAACCAGAAGTTCGCCGACCTGACCGCGCGCTACGGCGCGCAGAGCATCGGCCTGCTGACGGGCGACACGAGCATCAACGGCGGTGCGCCGGTCGTGGTGATGACCACGGAGGTGCTGCGGAACATGCTGTACTCGGGTTCGTCCACTCTGGACGGACTCGCGTACGTGGTCATGGACGAGGTGCACTACCTCGCCGACCGGTTCCGCGGCCCGGTGTGGGAGGAGGTCATCCTGCACCTGCCCGAGCACGTGCAGGTGGTCGGCCTGTCCGCGACGGTCAGCAACGCCGAGGAGTTCGGCGAGTGGCTGGTCGAGGTGCGCGGCGACACCACCGTGGTCGTCGACGAGCACCGGCCGGTGCCGCTGTGGCAGCACATGCTGGTGGGCAACCAGATGCTGGACCTGTTCGAGGGCGACGAGACGCACGCGCGGATCAACTCGCAGGTGCTGCGCAAGACCGAGGAGCTGGTGCGCTACCACGTGCCGTTCAGCCGCGGCCGCACCCGCGGTGGCGGCCCCGGCCGGCCGGCGCGCAACAGCGGCTTCAAGCCGACCTCGCGCATCGACATGATCCAGCGGCTGGACAACGCGAGCCTGCTGCCGGCGATCGTGTTCGTGTTCAGCCGGGCCGGGTGCGACGCGGCGGTCGCGCAGACCGCGCGGGCCGGGCTGCGGCTCAACACACCGGAGGAGACCGACCAGGTCCGCCGGATCATCGACGAGAAGACCCGCGACCTGCCCGAGGCCGACCTGATGGTGCTCGGCTTCTGGGAGTGGCGGGAGGCGCTGGAACGCGGCATCGCCTCGCACCACGCCGGGTTGCTGCCGGCGTTCAAGGAGACGGTCGAGGAGCTGTTCGTCCGCGGGCTCGTCAAGGTCGTGTTCGCGACCGAGACGCTGGCGCTGGGCATCAACATGCCCGCGCGCACGGTCGTGCTGGAGAAGCTGGTCAAGTACAACGGCGAGGCGCACGTCGACCTCACGCCGGGCGAGTACACGCAGCTGACCGGCCGCGCGGGCCGCCGCGGCATCGACGTCGAGGGCCACGCGGTCGTCGTCTGGCAGCCGGGCATCGACCCCAAGGCGGTCGGCGGCCTGGCCTCCACCCGCACCTACCCGCTGCGCTCGTCGTTCCGGCCCGGCTACAACATGGCCGTCAACCTCGTCGCGCAGCTGGGCGCCTCGGCCGCGCGCGAGATCCTGGAGCAGTCGTTCGCGCAGTTCCAGGCCGACCGCTCGGTGGTCGGCCTGGCCCGCCGGATCGACCGCAACAAGGAGGCGCTCGCCGGCTACTCCGAGTCGATGACCTGCCACCTGGGCGACTTCGCGGAGTACGCGGGGCTGCGCAGGCGGGTCGCCGACCGGGAGAAGCAGCTCGCGAAGCAGAACACCAACGCGCGCCGGATCGACACGGCCAAGTCGCTGGAGACGCTGCGCAAGGGCGACGTGATCGCGGTGCCGTCCGGGCGCAGGTCCGGTCTCGCCGTCGTCATCGACCCCGGCCTCGAACCGCTCGGCGAGGCACGCCCGCTGGTCGTCACCGAGGACCGCTGGTCGGGCCGGCTGACGTCGGCCGACTTCCCCGCGCCGGTCGAGGTGCTGGGCCACATCCGGCTGCCCAGGCAGGTGGACGTGCGCTCGCCCAAGTCGCGCCGCGACCTGGCGGCGACGATCCGCAACACCGGCATCACCGTGCCCTCGCGGGGCCGCCGCAAGACCACCGCGGACGACGACCCCGAGCTCGCGACGCTGCGCCGGGCCCTGCGCGCGCACCCGTGCCACGGCTGCGACCAGCGCGAGGACCACGCCCGGTGGGGCGAGCGCTACCACCGGCTGCTGGCCGAGACCGAGCAGCTGGAGCGCAAGGTCGCGGCGACCACGCACTCGCTGGCCCGCCAGTTCGACCGCATCCGGGCGTTGCTGCGCGAACGCGGCTACCTCAGCGAGGCTGACGAGGTGACCTCCGACGGCAAGCGGCTGACCAGGCTCTACAGCGAGTCCGACCTGCTCGCCGCCGAGTGCCTGCGCCACGGCGTGTGGAAGGGCCTCAAGCCGGAGGAGCTGGCGGCGGTGGTGTCGTCGCTGGTCTACGAGGCGCGCAGGGACGGCCCGGTCGAGGCGCGGCTGCCGCAGGGCGCGGTGTCGGACGCGATGCTCGCGACCGTGCGGCTGTGGGCGGAGCTGGAGGACGACGAGCGCCGCCTGAAGCTGGAGCGGATCACCCGCCAGCCCGATCCCGGGTTCGCCTGGGCGGTGTACCGGTGGGCGCGCGGGGAGTCGCTGGAGAAGGTGCTGAGCGCCGCCGAGGCGGGTGGCAACGAGCTCGGCGCCGGTGACTTCGTGCGCTGGTGCCGCCAGGTCATCGACCTGCTCGACCAGATCCGTGACGTGTCCGGTCGCGGCGACGGCGTCGGTGGCGCCGCCTCGAAGGCGGTCGACGCCCTGCGGCGCGGTGTCGTGGCGATGATGTGACATGCGCCTGACAAAGGTTTTGCGAGTCGGAGTAAAGACTGACCACAACGGTGTGGTTGGATCGCGCCGCAACGTCGTACACACGGAGGTCGACAGATGAGCAGCCCGTACGGACCGTCCGGAGGGAACGATCCGCAGCAGCCCTGGGGCCAGCCGCAGCAGCCGCAGCAGCCCTACGGTGGCGGTTTCCCTCCCGGCACACCGTCCGGCGGCTTCCCGGCTCAGAACCCCTACGGCCAGCCGCAGCAGCCCCAGCCGGGCCAGCAGCAGCCGTACCCCGGGTTCGACCCGTCGCAGCAGCAGACGCAGCAGTACGGCGTGCCGCAGGGTGCTCCGCAGTCGAACCCCTACGGCAACCCGGCGCAGGACCCGTACGGCCAGCAGACGCAGCAGTACGGCCAGCAGCCCAACCCGTACGGCCAGCAGCCGGGCTACGGCCCGCCGGTGCCCCCGAAGAAGAAGTCCAGCGCGGCCATCTGGGTCGCCGCTGTCGTCGTGGTGCTGATCGTCGGTGGCGTGCTGTTCACCGGGTTCGTGTCGCCGGCGTTCTTCAAGAAGAAGATCTTCGACAACACCGCCGTGCAGAACGGCGTCGTCCAGATCCTCAAGGACGAGTACAAGATCTCCGACGTCGGCAGCGCGACCTGCACCGGTGAGAACGAGGTCAAGCCCAACACCTCGTTCGAGTGCAAGGTGCAGGTCGGCGGCAAGGACAAGAAGGTCAAGATCGTCGTCAAGACCGAGGACGGCGAGTACGAGGTCGGCCAGCCCACCGGCTGACCCGCGCGAGTCCGCAGGAGGACCTTCCCCCGGGATGTTGCCGGGGGAAGGTCTTCTTTCTTGTGCCGTCGGGTGGTGTGGCGTGCCGAAACTCAGGTGCGGTCGGTGCCGGGCTGGGTCACGATCGCGGGCGTGACCGAGATCCGTGTGCTCACCGACGAAGCGCAGTACCGTGCCCACACCACCGTGTTCCGCCGCGCCATGCACTGGGGCCCGCCCTCCGACGAGCAGTGGCCGGTGGTCCTGCCGTCCTACGAGGCCGGCCGGGTGCTCGCGGCGTTCGACGGCGAGGACATGGTCGGCACGACCCAGTCGTACGGCTCCTCTCTCGTGGTGCCCGGTGGCGCCGTCGTGCCGCACGCCGCTATCTCACGCGTGGGCGTGCGCGCCGATCACACGCGCCGTGGCGTGCTGACCGCCCTGATGCGCGAACAGCTCTCCACACTGGCCGACCCGGTCGCGAGCCTGCGTGCTTCCGAGGGACGTATCTACGGCCGGTTCGGCTACGGACTCGCGAGCCGCGTCCGCGAGGTGGAGATCGACGCCCACCGCGCGGTCGTCCCCGGCGCCCCGACCGGCCGGGTGCGGATGCTCGACCAGGACACCGCCGACGAGCTGCTGCCGGTGCTGCACGACGCCATCGGCCTCACCCGGCCCGGTCAGATCACCCGCTGGCCCGGCTGGTGGGCCCGCGCCCGTGACCGCAAGACCAGCGCGGAGAACTCGGTCACCGTCGTCCACAGCGGACCCGGCGGCGACGACGGCTTCCTCACCTACGTGGTGAAGGAGGAGAAGGAGTTCAAGCACCGCCTGTCCATCGAGGACCTCGTGGTGGCCACCACCGACGCGTGGCGCGACCTGTGGGCGTACGTGACACGGCTGGACCTCGTCGACCACGTCGAGGGCGAGGTCGCGCTGGACGACCCGGTCACGTGGCTGTTCGAGGACCCGCGGGTCGTCCGCACCAAGGACGTGTTCGACGAGGTCTGGCTGCGGCTGGTCGACGTGCCGCGCATGCTGTCCGCGCGCACGTACGGGCAGGCCGACCCGGTCGTCATCGAGGTTCAGGACCGGCTGCTGCCCGCCAACGACGGCTGCTACCGGGTGTCGCCCGACGGTGCGGAGCGCACCGACGCGGCACCGGACGTGACGATCCCGGTCGACCTGCTCGGCGCGTGCTACTTCGGTGACACGACGTTCTCCCAGCTCGCCGCCACGAAGCGGATCACCGGCACGAACCTGGCGGCGGCCGACGCGCTGTTCGCCGTCCCGCAGGCACCACACTGCGGCACCTTCTTCTGACTCGCGGCGTTCACCCTCAGGAGTCCCAGGGCCACATTTGAGCGCACGCGGGGAGCTTTCGTACGACAGGAGCGGACGAAAGGACCCCGCGTGCGTCGAAGTGAGGCAGGAGGGTTACGGGCGGCGTTCCATCGCGTTCACCAGGCGTGGCACCGAGCTGCCCAGGCCCCAGCGTTGCGTGAGCTCGCGCAGCCGCTCGGGGTCGGCCGGCACGCGCGGCACCTCGTCGGAGCGGTCCAGCACGACCGGCGCGTCCAGGGCCGTGCGCACGACCGTCGGTGCGGCCGCCAGGTACTCCTCGGCGGCGATCAGGGCGTTGCGGGCCTTGGTGGTGAGCTTGCGGTCCATCGGGTCGGAGACGGCCTTCAGCACCGCGTCCAGCGAGCCGAACTCGGTGATGAGCTTGGCCGCGGTCTTCTCGCCGATGCCCGCCACGCCCGGCAGGCCGTCGGAGGGGTCGCCGCGCAGCACGGCCATGTCGGCGTAGGCGGAGCCGGCGTTCTCGACCGGCAGCGCGTACTTCGCGGCCAGCTCGGCCGGGCCGAGGATCTCGACCTTGTTCCAGCCGCGGCCCACGTACAGGACGTGCACGGGCGTCGGTTCGGAGCGCACGACCTGGAACATGTCGCGGTCGCCGGTGACCACCTCGACGGGTGACTTCTCCTCGTGGTGGGCCAGTGCGCCGATCACGTCGTCGGCCTCGTAGCCCGCCGCCTCGCCGGTGCAGATGCCGGCGGCGTCCAGCACGTCGAGGATGATCGGGATCTGCGGCGTGAGGATGTCCGGCACCTCCTCGGAACCGTCGTCCGCACCGGAAGCGACGCGGTGCGCCTTGTAGGAGGGCAGCGCCTTCACCCGGAACTCGGGGCGCCAGTCGGCGTCGAGGCACGCCACGAGGCGGGCGGCGTTGCGGTCGGTGATGACACGGGCGATCGTGTCGACGAAGCCGCGCACGGCGTTCACGGGCGTGCCGTCGGGCGCCGTCATCGAGTCCGGCAGCGCGTAGAACGACCGGAAGTAGAGGCTCGCGGAGTCGAGCAGCACCAGGGGAGAGCTCACAGTCCGACAAGCTACTAGGCTTCTCGCCATGGCAACGATCACCGGGCCCATCGACGTGTCCGCGCTGCGTGCGCGGCTCGACCGCGCTTCCGCCGCCGCGCAGCAGGCGGGCGTCGACGCCCTCCTCATCTCGCCCGGCTCGGACCTGCGGTACCTGATCGGGGCCGGTGGCGACTCGTTCGAGCGGCTCACCTGCCTCGCGCTGCCGGTCGGCGGCACGCCCACGCTCGTGGTGCCGAAGCTGGAGCAGCCCGGCTACGCGGGCATCCCGACCGACGAGCTCGGCGTCGAGGTCGTCACCTGGGTCGACGGCGAGGACCCGTACGCGCTGGTCAAGGCCGCCATCAAGGGTGACCGGACCGCGGTGGCGGACATGATGCCCGCGCTGCACACCATCAACCTCGGCAAGGCCATCGGCGGACCGCAGAGCCTCGCCGGACCGATCATCCGCGAGCTGCGCATGCGCAAGGACGCGAGCGAGATCGCCGCGCTGCGCAAGGCCGGGCAGGCGATCGACCGGGTCCACGCGCGCATGGGCGAGTTCCTGCGGGTCGGCCGCACGGAACGTGAGGTCGCCAAGGACATCGCCGCCGCCATCGTGGAGGAGGGCCACACGGTCGCGGACTTCGTGATCGTCGGCTCCGGCCCGAACGGCGCGTCGCCGCACCACCGCGACTCCGACCGCGTGATCGAGGCGGGCGAGGTCGTGGTCATCGACATCGGCGGCCCGGTCGCCGAGGGCTACAACTCCGACTCGACCCGCACGTACGTGATGGGCGAGCCGAAGCACGACGACGTGTGGGACACCTACGCCGTCCTGCAGGCCGCGCAGCAGGCCGCCGTCGAGGCGGTCCGGCCGGGCGTGACCTGCGAGCAGGTCGACGAGGTGGCCCGCAAGGTCATCACCGACGCGGGCTTCGGCGAGTACTTCGTGCACCGCACCGGCCACGGCATCGGCCTGGACGTGCACGAGGAGCCCTACATCGTCAGCGGCAACGCGCTGCCGCTCGAGGCCGGCATGGCCTTCAGCGTCGAGCCCGGCATCTACCTGCCCGGCCGCTGGGGCGCGCGCATCGAGGACATCGTCGTCGCGACGGAGGACGGCGTGGAGTCCTTCAACAACCGACCTCACGAGCTGGTGGTGCTTTGACCCTCGAGCAGATCGACAGAGCGATACTGAAGGAGCTCGCGGCCGACGGCCGCTGCAGCTTCACCGACCTCGCCGAACGCGTCGGACTGAGCGTGTCGGCGGTGCACCAGCGGGTGAAGCGGCTGGAGCAGCGCGGCATCGTGAAGGGGTACGCGGCACGGCTGGACGGCGCGGAGGTCGGCCTGCCGATGTCGGCGTTCATCTCGCTCTTCCCGATCAACCCCGCCGAGCCGGACGACTACCCGAAGCGGCTGGAGCACCTGCCGGAGATCGAGGCCTGCTACTCGGTCGCGGGGGACGCCTCGTACGTCCTGCGCGTCCGGGTGGCCTCGCCGGTCGCGCTGGAGGAGCTGCTGCAGAAGATCCGCGAGTCGGCGAACGTGTCAACGCGGACGACGGTCGTGCTGTCCACGCCCTACGAGGACCGCCCTCCGGCCGTGTAGGCGTCAGGTCAGGCCGGACTGCACGGCGAAGACGACGAGCTGGGCCCGGTCACGGGCCCCCAGCTTCACCATCGCCCGCGACACGTGCGTGCGCACGGTCGCGGGCGAGATCACCAGCGTCGCGGCGATCTCGTCGTTGGACGCGCCGGACGCGACGTGCCGCATGATCTCCCGCTCGCGTTCGGTGAGCTTGTCCAGGTGCGGCACCGGCCGGGCGGCCGCGCCCGAGGCGAACCGGTCGATCACGCGCCGGGTGACGCCGGGCGAGAGCAACGACCCGCCGTCGGCGACCACGTGCACGGCCCGCAGCAGGTCGGCGGGGTCGGAGTCCTTCACCAGGAACCCGGACGCGCCGGTGCGCAGCGCCTCGAACACGTACTCGTCCAGGTCGAACGTGGTCAGCATGACGATCCTGACCTCGCTCAGCGCCGGGTCGGCCGACACCCGGCGGAGCACCTCCAGGCCGTCCATCACCGGCATGCGGATGTCGAGGAACACCACGTCCGGCTTGACCGACTGGATCAGCCCGAGCGCCTCGCGCCCGTCGGCGGCCTCCCCGGCGAACCGGACGCCGTCCTCGGTCTCGATCAACGTCCGCAGCCCCATGCGGACCAGGGCCTGGTCGTCCGCCACCACCACGCGAATCATGACGGCAACGGTATCCGGGCGACCACCACGAAGCCCTGGGCCGTGCGGACCTCCAGGGTGCCGCCCAGTGCCTCGGCCCGCGAGCGCATGCCGGTGATGCCGTGGCCCTCGGTGAACGGCCGCGGCGTGCCGGTGTCGCTCACCTCGACGACCAGCTCGCCGCGCACCTCGTAGACCTTCACCGCGGCCGTGACACCGGGGGAGGCGTGCCGCAGCACGTTCGTCAGCGACTCCTGCACGATCCGGTACGCGGCCAGCCCGTGGTTGTCCGGCACCACGACCCCGTCGGCCTCGACCGTCACCTCCAGGCCCGCCTCACCCATCCGCGCGGCGAGCGCGGGCAGGTCGGCGAGAGAGGTGCTGGGGCGCAACGGTGCCGAGCCGCGCAGGGTGTCCAGTTCAGACCGCAGCCCGTCCAGCGCCTCCTTCGCGGTGTCCCTGATCGCCTCCAGCGACGTGCGGGCCTTCGCGGGGTCCCGGTCCAGCACGTACAGCGCGACACCGGCCTGCATCGCGATCACCGACAGGCCGTGGCCCACGACGTCGTGCACCTCCTGCGCGAGGTGCAGCCGCTCGGCGATGACGGCCCGCTCGCGAACGTCCACAGCGGACCGGCGGCGCAGCCGCATCAGCACGCCGGCCGCCGCGGGCAACAGGATCCAGCCCGCGGACCAGGTGATCCACGACGTCACCGAGTCGTTCCACCACGGCAGGATCACCAGCGCGTAGACCAGCGCGGACGCCGCCGCCAGCTCGATGCGCGCGTACACCGCCACCGCGTACATCGCCGCGACACCGCTCATCAGGATCGGCCCGAACGGGTACCCCTGCGCGAGGTAGACCGCGATGGCCGCCGTCGTGACCACTACCGTCCACAGCGGACGCACCGACCGGAACAGCAGGCCCGCCGCCGCCACGGCGACGAGCAGGTAGCCGAACGCGTCGAGGGCCTCGGCACCCTGCAGCCGCGCGGCGAACCGCGTGCCGCCCAGCCCGAAGACGAGCAGCGCCACCGTGAGCGCGATGTCCTGCCACCTGATCCTGCCCGGCTCGAACCGCATGGTGCCGACGATACGACCGGGGACGTACGCAGATGTGCGTATCTTCATGACGCTCCGGAGCGGACGACCGGCACGCTCGTGCGGCCCAGGCTTGAGCCATGATCGTGACGACGGAGAAGCTGACGAAGCGCTACGGCGACCGCGCCGTGGTGGACGAGGTCAGTCTGTCCGTGCGGCGGGGCGAGGTCTACGGGTTCCTCGGTCCCAACGGCGCGGGCAAGACGACCACGATCCGCATGCTGCTGGGCCTGGTGCGGCCCACGAGCGGCACGGCGACCGTGCTCGGGCAGGCACCGGGCAGCCCGAAGGCGTTGCTGAAGGTGGGGTCCCTGATCGAGGGACCCGGTTTCTACCCGTACCTGTCCGGCCGCGACAACCTGCGGGTGCACGCCGCCCGCAGGGGACTGGCCAGGACGCACGTGGAGACCGCGCTCGACCAGGTCGACCTCACCGGTGCCGCGGACGAGAAGTTCCGCCGGTACTCGCTGGGCATGAAGCAACGGCTCGGCGTCGCCGCCGCCCTGCTCGGCCGGCCGGAGCTGCTGGTCCTGGACGAGCCGACCAACGGCCTCGACCCGGCGGGCATGGCCGACATGCGCGACCTGGTGCGCGCACTGGCCGCGCAGGGCCAGACGGTGCTGCTGTCGAGCCACCTGCTCGGCGAGGTCGAGGAGATCTGCGACCGGGTCGGGGTGATCGCGAACGGCAAGCTCGTCGCCGAGAGCACCGTCGAACAGCTGCGCGGCGACAGCGTGCTGCTGATCAAGGCGGACCCGATCGAGAAGGCGCACGTGCTGATCGAGGGCAGCGAGCTGCGCGGTGACGTGCTGCACGTGCGCCAGGACGACGCGGGAGCGCTGGTGCGCACGCTCGTGCACGCCGACGTGGACGTGCAGGAGGTCCGGCCGCTGCGCCGGACGCTGGAAGAGGTCTTCTTCGAGATGACGGGAGCGGCGTGATGGGCAGTGTCAAGGCAGAGCTGCTGCGGCTGTGGAAGTGGCCGGCCACGTGGGTGCTGATCGGCATCTGGCTGGTGCTGACGCTGACGTTCGGCTACGTGTTCAACTACCTCGCCCTCAACGGCGGCTCCAACACCCGTGACCTCACGCAGCAGCAGCTGATCAGCGCGCTGCAACCGGAGAACGTCGGCGCGGCCGTCGTGCGCGGCCTGCCCATGTTCGGTGGGGCGATCATCCTCGTGCTGGCGGCCTTGGCCGTCGGGTCCGGCTACGGCTGGGGCACCTGGAAGACCACGCTGACCGCCGGCCCGCGCCGGGTGTCCGCGATGGGCGGCACGCTGGGCGCGCTGGCGGTCATCGTGGTCGTGCTGGTGGCGCTGACGTTCGTCGTCGACCTCGGTGCGGCGGTGACGGTGGCCTCGGTCGAGGGCTGGGACTGGACCCTGCCCGGCACCGCCGCACTGGAGTCGCTCGGCGCGTCACTGCTGATCGCCGCGATGTGGACCGGGTTCGGGGTGTTCCTCGGCGTCGTCACCAAGGGGCCCGCGCTGGCCGTCGGCCTGGGTCTGATGTGGGCGATCGTCGTCGAGAACCTGCTGCGCGGCGTCGGGTCGCTGCTCGGCCCGGTCGAGGACCTCACGAAGGTCCTGCCCGGCGGCTCGGCCGGCAACATGGCCGGTGCCGTGGGCGGCAACGGCGCTCCCGGCGTGCTGACCGACCTCAGCGGGACGACGGCCGCGTTGTTCCTCGTCGGCTACATCGTGTTCTTCGTGGGCACGGCGACGCTGCTGAAGGTGCGCCGCGACCTCGTGTAGGGCCACCGCGGCCCAGACCAGGCCCAGCACGACCGCGACTCCGGCGGGGTAGTCGCGGTCGTGCAGACCCGGGTTCTGCGGTCCGCTGTGTTCGCGCCACAGCAACGGGACCGCGAGCAGCAGCACCACCCCGGAGACCGTCAGGCCGACACCGACCGACGCCCGCCGGACGACCAGGCCGGACGCCCCGACCAGCGGGGCGATCAGGAGGTCGTGCAGCACCACCCCGCCGCCGAGCCACACCAGCAGCTCGACGGTGACCTGGGGGAGCAGCAGCCACGCGCCCCACGCGCCGAGCCCGACACCGATCAGGCCGATCACGACCCTCATGCGAGCACCTCCAGCGACGTGACCCACTTGGTCTGCAGCACCCCCGGCCGGTTCGGGGCGATGAGCCGGCACGGGAAACCGTGGTCGGGACTGAGCTCCTCGCCGTTCAGCCGCAGGGCGAGCAGCGTCAGCGGGTCGCGTGCGAACGCCTCCGGCAACGTGGTCGCCCGGTACAGCCCGTCCTTCTCCAGCGACTCCACCCGCACGTCCCCGCCGCTGACGAGCTCGGACACGCGGACGCCGGTCCAGGTCGCGTTCTGGCTCCAGCCCTCGACGCACGCGATGGGCAGCTCGACGGTGGTCTGCGGCATGGCCCGCAGCTCCGCCAGCGAGAAGCTCCGCTGCCCGGCCCGCAGCCGCCAGTCCGGTGGCACGACCACCTTCGCGGCCTGCGCTGTCCGGTTCACCGGCAGGTCGCCGTCCGAGCGCCACGCCAGCACCGAGACCTTGCGCAGCCACGGCACCGTGACACCGGCCGTCGCGACCACGGCGACACCGGTCGTGAGCGCGGTGGTGCGCAGGAACGCCCTGCGGGACAGGACGGTCTTCTCCTCCGAGGCGGGTTCGAGGGAGCGCCGGATCAGCGGGATCTTCACCGCGATGTGCACGAGCAGCGCGCCGATCGCGATCCACGCCACCGCGTAGTGCGCCGTCGGGAAGTAGAACGACCACGGGTAGTTCTGCGCCGCGTTGAACAGCCCGGTCACGAGCTCGAAGAACGACGCCGCGATCAGCACGAACACCGAGCCGCGCTCCAGGGCGTGCGGGACGGACCTGACCAGCGGCCGTTCGAACAGCTTCGGGTAGACGCTCCACAGCTTGGCCAGCAGCAACGGGACCGACGCCACGCCGGAGAGCACGTGCGCGCCCTGGGTGACCCGGTACAGGTCGACCGGGCGGGTCGGCCACGGCCAGTCGTGCTGCACGCCGTGGCTGAGCAGGCCGGTGACGAAGCACAGCCCGAAGGTGATGCCGAGCCACGTGCCGACCCGGCTGGTGACGCCCGTGTGGTGGGCGGGCGAGCGGAACCGGGGCGGTTTCACACCCGCTCCCAGCAGGCGAACCAGCGACCGGCCTTCTCCTTCTGCCACAGCAGGAAGAACCCGTCCGCGGGTACCGACGCGGCGTCGCTCCAGGCCCACGGGAACCACTGGCCGAGCTCACCGCCGGTCCGCACCCGCGCCTGGCCGACGCTGAGACCCGAGCCGGGCACCTCGACCTCCACGACCACGGTTCCGCTGGGGAGCAACAACTCCCGCACGCGGCGCAGGAGCGCGGCCGGGTCGCCGCCGATGCCGATGTTGCCGTCGGCGAGCAGCACGTGCTGCCAGCGGCCCTCGCCGGGCAGCGGGTCGAACACGCTGCGCCGGATCGCGATGCCGCCGCGGTCGGTGGTGCGCCGGACCGCCACGGGCGACACGTCGACGCCGAGCGCCTGGACACGGCGGCCCAGCAGCGCCGCGACGAGCCGCCCGGGCCCGCAGCCGACGTCGAGGGTGGGTCCGGAGCAGGCGTCGAGCAGCACGTCGTCACCGTCGTCGGCGTCGGCGTGCCAGCGGGCGACGGACAGCTCGCGCGGGGTGGTGCCGGGCAGGTCGAGCCAGCTGGGGTGGTCGTCGAGGGCCAGGTCGAACATCATCGCGTCACCGCCGCGCGGCCGGTGGCCGGGAACTGTCGGTGGTGTCTGGGAGAATGGAACCAGGGGACCCCTCCGGAGGGGACGCCTGCGTGAGCGTGTCGTCGGGGGTTCATGGCGCCACCGCGATCCCGGCGAGTGCGGCTGTGGAGCGTGAGCCGGGTGCCTGGGCGTGCTGCGGTGGGTTCATGGCGCCATTGCCGCGATCTGGGTGGGTGCGGCTGTGAAGCGCGAGTCCGGCGCGTGGGCGTGCTGTCGGCGGCCTCATCGCGACTTGGGCGGGCGCGGCTGTGAAGCGTGGGCCAGGCGCCTGGGCGTGCTGTCGGGGGCTCATGGCGCCATCGCCGCGATCTGGGTGGGTGCGGCTGTGAAGCGCGAGTCCGGCGCCTGAGCGTGCTGCCGGGGGCTTCATCGCGCTCCGGGTGAGCGCGCTCGCAGAGCGTGGGCTGGGTGCCTGGGCGTGTCGTCGGGGGTTCATCGCGCCATCACCGCGATCCCGGCGAGCGCGGTCGCAGAGCGCGGGCCGGGTGCCTGGGCGTGCCAACGGGGGCTCATGGCGCCATCACCGCCGTCCGTCGGGTGCGGCTGCGAAGCGCGAGCCCGACACCTGAGCGTCCTGCCGGGGACTCATCGCGCCATCACCGCGATCCCGGCGAGTGCGGCCGCGAAGCGTGAGCCGGGCACCTGGGCGGCCACCGCGCGGGCGTCCGCCATGGTGTCCACATCGGACAGGATGGGGAGTGCGTCCACGTGGAGGCCGTGCAACGCGTCCAGCGTTCGCGCGCCGGTGTCGGCACGGGACATCGGCACGTCCAGCAGCACCGAGGCGCGCAGCGGGTCCCGCAGGCCCAGCGCCCACCAGCCGCCGTCGAGTGCGAACCCGAGCGCCGCCTCCTCGAACCGCGCGGCCGACTCCAGCAGCGCGGGTGTGACCTGCGGTGTGTCCATCCCGATCTGCAGCACCGGCAGCCGGAACCGGGCGATGTCCGCGTGCGCGTGCACGAGCCGTTCGTTGAAGTTCCGGCCGCGCTGCGGGATCACCACGCACTCGGCGAGCGCGTCGCGGACGTCCTCGCGCCGCACGACCCCCGCCAGCGCCACCACCGGCACCGCGCCCGGTGTCGACAGCGCCGCGTCGATCGTGTCGAGCAGCGACGCCGCCGCCACGTCCGCGGCCTCCTCGGGCGTCAGCGGCGGGCACAGGCGGGTCTTGACCTGGCCGGGCACCGGTGACTTCGCCATGACCAGCAGGCAGAAACTCACCGCAGCACCCCCGCCATGTCCCGCGCCGCACGCAGCGTGCCGCGCACCGACCCCGACACCTTCGACCGCGTCCCGGCGGCCCGCGGGCCGTAGGTCACGTCGACCTCGCGCACCCGCCACCCGGCGGCGGCCGCGCGCACCAGCAGTTCCAGCGGATAGCCGAACGCGCGGTCCTGCAGGTCCAGCTCCAGCAACGCTTCGCGCCGGCACACCCGCAAAGGCGCGATGTCGTGCACGGCGAGACCGCGGCGGCGCAACAGGGAGGCGATCACGGCGTTGCCCGCCCGTGCGTGCCACGGCCACACGCCCGCCGTCACCGGCACCCGGCGGCCGACCACGAGGTCGCAGGAGGGCAGCAGCGCGGCCATCGCGGGCAGCTCGGCCAGGTCCAGGGAGCCGTCGCAGTCGGCGAACGCGACGACGTCGGACGTGGCGGCGAGCAGACCGGTGTGCACGGCGGCGCCGTAACCGCGGCGGGTCTCGTGCACGACCAGCGCGCCGTGGGCGCGGGCGACGGTGGGAGATCCGTCACCCGAGCCGTTGTCGACGACGATCGCGCGGTATCCAGGAGGCAGGGAGCTCAGCACCGCGGGCAGCGCGGCGGCCTCGTCCAGGCAAGGCAAGACGACATCCATGCCGTCCATCCTGGACCGTCGGAAAGTGTTGTGGTGCTTACGGAATTGTGACGCACGGCAGAGTTCTTACGGTTGTCTTGCGTGGTCGGCGGACCACGCCCGCACCCCCTAGGTTGGGAGCGGTGCGCCTACTCGTCGCCGGGTTGCTCGTCGTCGCCGCCGTCATCGTCGGCCTGGTCGTCAACCTCCACCACCCCGGCCTGCTGTTCGCCTCCGCCGCGCCGCTGTTCGGCGACTGGCGGCCCCACGTCGGGCCGGGCACGCCCGCGGCCGTGCTCATCGCGTTCCTGGTCGTGGCCAAGGGACCCGAGCTGGCCCGGCACCGGTTCGCCCTGCCCATCGCCTACGCGACGTCGGTGGCGTTCACGCTCTCGCTGGCGCTGGTCGACGGCTGGGGCCGGTTCACGACCAGGCTCACCACCGAGGACGAGTACCTGCACGAGGTCCCCGGCGTCACGGACGTCCCGGCGATGCTGCGGGAGTTCGCCCAGCGCATCCCGGACTTCCAGCCCGACTCGTGGACCACCCACGTCTCCGGCCACCCGCCGGGCGCGCTGCTGACGTTCGTCGCACTGGACCGCGCCGGGCTCGGCGGGGGAGCGGCCGCGTCCCTCTTCTGCGTCCTCGTCGGCTCGCTCGCCGTCGTCGCGATTCCCAGGGCCCTCAACGACAACGCCGTGCTGCCGTTCCTGGTGCTGTTCCCCGGCGCGGTGTGGGTCGGCGCGTCGGCGGACGGCATGTTCATGGGGGTCGCGGCCGTCGGCATCTACCTGCTCACCCGGTGGCCGCTGCTCGGCGGGATCGTGCTGGGCTGGTGCCTGTTCCTGTCCTACGGCCTGGTGCTGCTCGCCCCGCTGGCCCTGGTCGCCGTGACCGGCCGGGTCGACTGGAGGAGCGCGGGCGCGCGGGCGGTCGCGGGCACACGTCTCGCCTGGGCCGTCGCGGGCGCGCTCGCGGTCGTGGGGGCGTTCGCGCTGGCCGGCTTCTGGTGGCTCGACGGCTACGAGCTCGTCAAGATCCGCTATTACCAGGGCATCGGCGACATCCGGCCCTACTGGTACTGGGTGTGGGCGAACCTGGCCGCGCTCGCGCTCGTGCTCGGTCCCGCCGGCATCCAGGGGCTGCGCAAGGACAGGTGGGTCCTGGCGGCGGGGGTCGCGGTGCTGGCCGCGGACCTCTCCGGCCTGAGCAAGGCCGAGACCGAACGCATCTGGCTGCCGTTCGCGGTCTGGCTCGTCGTCGGCGCGGCCCGGCTCGACCACCGCAGGAGGTGGCTCACCGCGCAGGCCCTGACGGCACTGGCGGTGAACCACCTCGTGCTCACGAACTGGTGACCGCCGCCCGCAACGGGTCGGTCGCGAACGCCCGCACCCCGTCCTCGAACCGCACCGAGGCCTCGAACCCGAGCACGTCGAGCGCCTTCGCGGGCGAGGCGACGACGTGCCGCACGTCGCCCGGCCGTGCGCCGCCGACGATCTGCGGCGCCGGTCCGTCACACGCGTCGGCCAGCGCGAACGCCAGGTCGCCGATCGTGTGCATGACACCGGAGCAGACGTTGACCGCCTCGAACCCCGGCCGTGCCGAGGTCAGCGCCAGCACGTTCGCCCGCGCCACGTCGGTGACGTGCACGAAGTCCCTGCGCTGCCGGCCGTCCTCCATGACCCGCGGCGCCTGGCCGTTCTGCAGCGCGGACCGGAAGATCGACGCGACCCCGGCGTAGGGCGTGTCACGGGGCATCCGCGGCCCGTAGACGTTGTGGTAGCGCAACGCCCACACGCTCCCGCCGGTCTGCCGCGCCCACGCCGCCGCCAGGTGCTCCTGCGCCAGCTTCGTGGCCGCGTACGTGCTGCGCGGGTCCAGCGGCGCGTCCTCCGGCACCAGCTCGGGCACCAGGAAGTCGCCGCACGCGCAGCGCGGCTCGTACAAACCCTGCGCCAGGTCGGTCCGTGACCGCTCGCCGCGCACGATCCCGTGCGTGAGGCACCGGTACCGCCCCTCGCCGTACACGACCATCGACGACGCCAGCACCAGCCGCGACACCCCGGCCCGGTGCATCTCGGCGAGCAGCACCGCCGTGCCGAGGTCGTTGTGCCGGGCGTAGGAGGGCGCGTCGAACGGGTCGACGCCGTGGCCGACCATCGCCGCCTGGTGGCACACCGCGTCCACTCTGGACAGCAACGGCCGCAGCGCCTCGGGATCGGTCACGTCACCGATGACGAGCTCGTGGTCCAGCAACGGGATCGCGCCGTGCGCTTCGGGCAGCAGGGCGTCGAGCACCACGCAGTCGTGGCCCTGGGCGGTCAGTTCGTCGGCCACGTGCGACCCGATGAACCCGGCCCCACCGGTGATCAGTACTCGCATGTGTCGACGGTAGGGCCGCCGGGCACCGCCGGTGCCGCCACGGCCGCCGCCGTCAGAACTCCGTAACCTCTCCGGCTCACCCGGCGGGCAGCTCCACCACGAACCGCGCCCCGCACGGCACCCGGTCCTCCACCCACACCCGCCCGCGCAACCGGCGGACGTGCTCGCGCACCAGCGCCAGCCCGAGCCCGCTGCCGGTGTCGGCACCCCGGCTGCCGGGCCTGCCGCGCGCGAACCGCTCGAAGATCTGCTCCCGCAACGCTTCCGGCACCCCCGGCCCGGCGTCCTCCACCTCCACGCGCGCCACGGCCCCCTCCCGGCGCACCGCGACCCGCACGGCGCCACCGGCGTGCCGGTCGGCGTTCTCCAGCAGGTTCGCGAGCACCCGGTCCAGCCGCCGCCGGTCGCCGCGCACCGGGACCGGTTCGGCCGACACCGGCACGGCCGCCCAGTGCGTGCCGACCACATTGCGCACCAATGCACCCAGGTCGAGCTCCTCGCAGGAGCAGTCGTCGGTCTGGTCGGCCCGCGAGATCTCCAGCAGGTCCACCACCATCCGCGCGAACCGGTCGACCTCCGAGGTCAGCAGCTCCAGCGCCGTTCCCGCCGTGCCCGGCAGGTGCTCGCGCCGCCGCCGCAGCACGGCCCCGGCGTTGACCATCGTCGTCAGCGGCGAGCGCAGCTCGTGCGACACGTCGGAGGCGAACCGGGCGTCGCGCAACGCCCGCTGCTCCAGCGCGCTGGCCGTCGAGTTGAACTTCGCCGCCAGCGCGGCCAGATCCGGGTCGTCCTGGTCGGGCAGCCGGGCACCGAGGTCACCGCCGGCGATCCGGCCCGCCGCCGAGCTCAGCTCCGCCAGCGGCCGGAGCGCCCGCTTCGAGGCCCACGACCCCAGCGCGGCACCCAGCAGTGCGGACGCGACCGTGCCGCCGATCAGCAACGCGCTGAGGAACCGCGACGCGCGGTCCAGCTGCTGCAACCCGAACAGCTCCACGTACACGGCGTTGCCCGCGACCGGCCGGGTCACGGCGAGCATCGGCTGACCGTCCACGGTGATCCGCTCGCTGCCCGGCGGGTGCCGCACCAGCGCCGCCGGCAACCGGCCGGGGTCGACCGGACGACCGGCCGCGACCATCCCGCCCGGCGTGAGCACCAGGATCGACGAGTCGGTGCCGGTGGTGAGGCCGGTCAGCAGCTCGTCGAGACCGGAGGAGGACAGCGTCCGCTCGACCAGCCGCACGTTCATCTCGGCCTGGCGGGTCGCGCTCGCCTCGCGCTGGCGCAGCATGTAGCCGCAGGCGAGGTTCCAGGTGGCGAGGGCGAGCACGCTCGTGACGGCCAGCAGGCCGAAGCCGAACGCCAGCGTCACCCGCCACCGCAGCGTGAGCCTCACGAACGGATCCGGTACCCGGTGCCGCGCACCGTCAGCACCAGCGCCGGGTCGTCCGGATTCGTCTCGACCTTGCGGCGCAGTCTTCTTATGTGCACGTCCAGCAGGCGCGTGTCACCGAAGTAGTCATATCCCCAAACCCTTTGCAGCAACTGTTCCCTGGTGACGATTCGACCGGCCGCACCAGCGAGTTCCAGCAGCAGCCGGAATTCGGTCCTGGTGAGGTGAACGCGTTCGCCCGCACGGTGCACGACGCCTTCCTGCGGACGGATTTCCAGGTCGCCCACCCGAACGGTGTCTCGGCCGGGTCCGCGACGCCGCAACAACGCGCGGATGCGGGCCGCGAGAACGCTTCCCACCAACGGTTTCGTCACGTAGTCGTCGGCACCCGCCTCCAGCCCGGCCACCACGTCACGGGCGTCGGTGCGCGCCGTCACCACGATGATCGGCACGTCCCCGCGCGATCTCAGCGCGCGCACGACCTCCAGCCCGTCGACACCGGGCAGGGTGAGGTCGACCAGCACCACGTCGAACGGCTCCGACCCCAGGCGGCGCAGCGCCACCTCGCCGGAAGCCGCCTCCTCGACGGCGAACCCCTCGTCTCCCAATGCGAGGCACAAAGCCCGGCGGATTCGCTCGTCATCGTCGACCAGCAAGACCCGTGTGCACACAACGACTCCACTGTGTGAGAGCCGCGGCGACGGCGCCTCACACAGTGGAGTGAAAGTCGATCAAAAGCAAGAAACCTTCGGATCAGAATGCTGTCAGCGTGATTTTCGCCGATCGCGGGTTCGGTTCGTGAACGAGCGACTCGAACGCGCCGACGTCGTCGAAGGCGAACCCGTACGCCTTCCCGTCCACCATGTTCTGGTGCACGATGCGGGAGAAGTGGTTCGCGGTCGCGCGGGTGTAGAACTCACCGGCGTTGTAGGTCGGCTGGGTGTGCAGGAAGCCGAGCGTCGACCGGTTGAGCGCGGCGCACAGCGACCGGGAGATCGCGCCGACGTCGTTGTTCGGCGCGGCGAGCCGGCCGTCGCAGTTGAGCACGTCCCGCGTCGACGGCTGCTCGAACGCCGCCACCTGCTGGCCGGCGGTGTTCGTGAAGCGCAGCACCCCGCCGCTGGTGCGGCCGGTGAACCTGCGGTTCGGCTCGTTCTGGTACGGCACGACGGTCAGCGGCGTGTTCTGGTAGGTCGCCCAGGCGCTGCTGACGTAGTTCGCGAAGTACGAGCCGGAGAACAGGCCCGCGTCGAGGCCCTTGCTCGGGTTGAGCACCCGCAGGCGGGTGCCGTCCGACCGCGTGTGGATCAACCGCGACCAGTCGCCGCCCAGCTGCTGGTGCTGGTCGAAGACCCGGTTGCGGCCGCCGCTCACCAGCACGCCGGTGCGCTTGGTCGCGCCGGCCTGCGAGGTCGCCTCGACCGCGTGCGGGACGCTGAACATGTCCACCTGCGAGCTGTTGAGCCACAGCCCGCCGCCGTTGTAGGTGAACTCGCTCCAGTCGAACAGGATGTCGCGGTTGGGGTCACCGGCCGCCCACGGCGCCGGCTGCACCAGGCCGCCCGGTACCAGCGAGAACTTCAGCTTGTCCCGGAAGGACATGTAGAGCCGGCCGCCGGCGAGGTTGATCGGGATCTGCAGGGTCCGGCTCGCCCCGTTGGCAGGACCGGGGATCGAGACGTCGGGAGCGGGCACGGGCGGGATCGCCCCACCCGACCACGGGGTGAACTGGCCGCTCGCGTTCACGTACCCGAGCCGGCCACCCATCTCGCCGAACACGTACAGGTGCACCGCGTCGCCGCGGCCGGAGGTGTTCTGGACGGTGAGCGGCAGGAGGCTCGGTGGAGCTGCTTGCACAGGTGCGGACAACGTTGTCAGCCCGGCTAGGGCCGATGCCGCCAGCAGCAGGAGCTTGCGCATCGACTATCTCCTCACTGAGACAGACTGCGCCTGACTTCAGGGCAGTGAGAGCGCTCCCATGGTCAGCGCGATCGTGTCGATGTGTCAAGAATGGTTCTCATGCGCGCACTGACGGTCGATCCCGCACGAGCCGGTTCCCTGGCGTTGACCGAACTGCCCGACCCGGTGCCGGGACCGGACGAGCTGCTGGTGGAGGGCCTCGCGATCGGGATCTGCGGCACCGACCGCGAGATCGTGCGCGGCGAGTTCGGCACCGGCGGGACACTCGTGATCGGACACGAGTCGCTGGGCAGGGTGATCAGCGGGCCGGGCTTCACGCCGGGCGACCTGGTCGTGGGCGTGGTGCGCAGACCGGACCCGGTGCCGTGCGCGGCCTGCGCGCGCGGCGACTTCGACATGTGCCTCAACGGGAGGTACACCGAGCGCGGGATCACCGGGATCGACGGGTACGGCGCTACCTTGTGGACGGTCCCGGCGCACTACGCGGTGCGGGTCGGCTCGCCGGCCGGTGTGCTGCTCGAACCCGCGTCGGTGGTGGTGAAGGCGTGGGAACGGCTGGACCGGTTCGCGTTCTTCGACTTCGACAGCGTGCTGATCACCGGCGCCGGTCCGATCGGGCTGCTGGCGGCGTTGGCCGGGGTGCGGCGCGGGCTCGACGTGCACGTGTTCGACGTCGCCGGCAGCGGCCCGAAACCGGACCTCGTGGAGGCGCTGGGCGCCACCTACCACCGCACGCTGCCCGAGCACGAGGTCGTGATCGAGGCGACCGGGGCCCCGGCGCTGGTGGCCCGGCTGCTCGGGCGGCGGCTGGTGTGCCTGACCGGCGTGCCCTCCGCCGAGGTGGTGCCCGTGGACCTCGGGCAGGCGAACCGGGACCTGGTGCTGCGCAACGGCATCGTGTTCGGCACGGTCAACTCGAACGTGCGGCACTACCGGGAGGCCGCCGCCGTGCTGGACGCCGCGGACGACGCCTGGCTCTCGTCGCTGATCACCCGGCGGGTGCCGCTGTCGTCCTACGCGGAGGCCTTCGAGTCACGCCCCGGCGACGTGAAGGTGGTGCTGGAGCTGGCCTGAGAAGAATTCCGCCACCTTCGCGGCCGCCTCCGGTGCGCGGCGGTCGTAGAGGTCGACATGCGTGGCGGCCTCCACCCGGTGCAGTTCCTTGGGGCCCTGGGCCTTCTGGAACGCGTCGATCGCCATCCACGACGTGACGGCGTGCTCACCGACGACCAGCAGCAGCGGCCGCGTGTACAGGCCGAGTGCCGCGTGGGCGTCGAACATCGCGATGCGGCCGATGCTGCTCCACGTCAGCTCCTTCGCCGACCGCTCGTGCTCGCCGCGCGCGGTCCGGTAGTACTCCCAGCCCTCGTAGTCGTGCCCGGTGGCGTGGGCCGGCTCGGCGGGGAACAGCGGGAACGAGCCGGTGCTCCTGGCCGCGGCCGCGAGCACGCCCTGGAACACCGCCGGGTCCTGGGCGCCGTCGGCGCCGTGGCGGAACTGGCGGGCGATGTCGACGCCGCTGACCGTGGCCAGCGCCTTGACCCGCTGGTCGGTCGAGGCGGCGGCCAGGCCGTAGCCACCCGAGGCGCAGATGCCGAGCACGCCGACGTCGCCCGCGTCCTGGGCCGCGAGGAACGTCACGGCGGCCCGGATGTCCTCGACGCGCTGGGCCGGGTCCTCCAGGCCGCGCGGCAGGCCCTCGCTCTCGCCCTGGTGGGCGGCGTCGAACGCCAGGGCCAGGAAGCCCTGCTCGGCCAGCAGCCGGGCGTAGAGGCCCGCCGCCTGCTCCTTCACGCCGGTGCCGGGGTGGCCGACGACGACCGCGCCCCTCGGCGTCCCGTTCGGACGGTGGAGGTGGCCCGCGATGGTCAGTCCGTTGCTGGGGAAGGTCACGTTGTCCATGGCCCCGACACTGCGCCGCGGCTGTGGACGCAGCCAGGGAGAGCTCTGCCTATGCAACCCGGTACCAGGCACGGCCGGGTGTCCACCGGCGACACTGGTGGCATGGATGGCGAACTGGGCGAGTTCCTGCGGGCCCGTCGTGCCGCGCTCGACCCGGCCGCGGCGGGGTTCCCCGACGACGGCCGGCTGCGCCGGGTGCCCGGCCTGCGCCGCGAGGAGCTGGCCCAGCTCGCGCACGTGAGCGTCGACTACGTCGTGCGCCTGGAGCAGGGCAGGACGAACCGGGTCTCGCGGCCGGTGCTCGACGCGCTGGCCGACGCGTTGCGGCTCGCGGCGGACGAGCGGGCCTACCTGTTCACGGTGGCCGACGTCGCTCCCGCGCCCGCACCCCGCCCGGCCCGCCCCGAGGTCGCCCGGCAGCTGCGGCAGTTGCTGGACTCGATGTCCGACGTGCCCGCGCTGGTGCTCAACCGGCGGCTGGACGTGCTGGCGTGGAACGCGGGCGCGGTGGCGTTGCTGACCGACTTCGGCGCGCTGCCGCCCGCCGAGCGCAACCTGGTCCGGCTGACGTTCCTCGACCCGGACTACCGCGCGCTGTACGGGGACTGGGCCCGTTCCGCGCGGGAATGCGTCGCGGTGCTGCGGATGGAGGCCGGCCGGCACCCCGGCGACCAGGCGCTCAGCGCACTGGTGGGGGAGCTGAGCGTGCGGGACGCGGACTTCCGCACGTGGTGGGCGAGCCACCGGGTGCGCGGGCCGCGCCAGCTCGTGAAGACCTACCACCACCCGGTCGTGGGCACGCTGGAGCTGGACGTGCAGCAGTTCTCCGTCGACACGCACCCCGACCAGGAGCTCGTCGTCTACACCGCGGCCGCCGGCAGCCCGTCCGAAAAAGCGCTGCGCACGCTCATAGGCTGAGCCTCCCACAAGGGAGAGAACAGGTCGCACCGACCCGAAATGACTTCCGCGAACCCGCTGTTGTGCCAGTCAGCTCCACTTCCACATCCGCTTCGAAAGGGCGAGGAAAATGACCGGCAAGGTAGCAGTCGTCACGGGCGCTTCCCAGGGAATCGGTGCGGCTCTCGTGCCCGCGTACCGCAAGCTCGGCTATTCGGTGGTCGCGGTGTCGCGGTCCATCGAGGCCTCGGACGACCCCGAGGTGCTCGCCGTCCGCGCCGACCTGTCGGTGCCCGGTGAGGGTGCGCGGGTCGTCGCCGAGGCGCTGACGCGGTTCGGCCGGATCGACACGCTCGTGAACAACGCGGGCATCTTCGTGGCCAAGCCGTTCACCGAGTACACCGACGAGGACTACGACGCCGTGCTCGGCACGAACCTGCGCGGGTTCTTCGACATCACGCGCAGCGCCGTGGCCGCCATGGAGACCGGCGGCGGGCACGTGGTCAACGTGTCGACCAGCCTGGTCGACCACGCGCTTTCCGCTGTGCCGTCGGCACTCGCGTCGCTGACCAAGGGCGGTGTCAACGCCGTCACGAGGTCGCTCGCCGTCGAGTACGCGACCCGCGGCATCCGCTTCAACGCCATCGCGCTCGGCATCATCCGCACGCCGATGCACGCCCCGGAGACCCACGAGGCATTGGCCTCGCTGCACCCGGTCAAGCGGCTCGGCGAGATCTCCGAGGTCGTGGACGCGGTCCTCTTCCTCGAACAGGCCGGCTTCGTGACGGGCGAGGTCCTGCACGTCGACGGCGGCCAGAGCGCGGGGCACTGACATGGGCGTCCAGGACGTCATGGGCCGGTGGAAGGCCGCCGTGGACGCGCACGAACCCGAGCGCGTGGCGGCACTGTTCACCGAGGACGCGATTTTCCAGGGGCTCAAGCCCTACGGTGTCGGCAGAGAGGCGATCGCCGCCTACTACGATTCTCAGCCCACCGGGTTGAAAGCGGAGTACGAGGTGCTCGAAACCCGGAAATTGGCCGATGATCTGGAGCTCGGCTATTTCACCGTCGACTTCTCGTTCACCGACCGGCCGACGATCACCGTCACCCTGGCCGTGCTGGTGCAGGGAGACCTGATCACGCACTACCAGGTCTCCCTGCTGCCCTAACGCCGCAGCCCCGGCTGTCCGGGAGCCGCCCTGCGCGGCTCCCGGCCGTACGGGGCCGGCGGCCGTTCCAGCTCCGGGACCGGCGGGAGCGGCATGGTCACCGGGCTGCCCGCGGTGATCGTGATCGTCTCCCCGTGGTGCTTCGTCGTGAGCTCGGTGCCGTCGACGATCCGGTAGGTGGCCTCGGTCTCGCACACCTCGACGCCGATCCTGGTGCCCCGGAACGACATCCGGAACGAGTACCGGCTCAGCGCGCTGGGCATCCGCGGCGCGAACGTCAGCTCGCCGCCGTGGTCGCGCATGCCGCCGAACCCGGCCACCAGCGCCGTCCACGCACCGGCCAGCGAGGCCATGTGCAGTCCGTTGTGGACGTTGTCGTGCAGGTCGTGCAGGTCGGTGAACGCGGCCTCGACCAGGTAGTCGAACGCCAGGTCCAGGTGCCCGACCTCGGCCGCCAGCACCGCCTGCGTGCCCGCCGACAGCGACGAGTCCCGCACCGTCCGCGCCTCGTAGTAGGCGAAGTTGCGGGCCTTCTCCTGCGCGGTGAACGCGTCACCGCGCAGGTGCATCGCCAGCACCAGGTCCGCCTGCTTCACCACCTGCTTGCGGTACAGGTCGAAGTACGGGTAGTGCAGCAGCAGCGGGTACTTCTCCTCCGGCGTGTGCTCGAAGTCCCACTCCGCGTGCTTGGTGAAGTTGTCCGCCTGCGGGTGGACCTGGAGCATCTCGTCGTAGGGGATGGCCATCTTGTCGGCGGCCCTGCGCCACTCGGCGATCTCCTCGTCGCTCGCCCCCGCCTTGCCGGGGTGGCGTTCGGCGGCGTCGGCGGCGGCCCGCAGGTTCTGCTGGGCGATCAGGTTGGTGTAGACGTTGTTGTCCACGATCGCCGAGTACTCGTCAGGCCCGGTGACGCCGTCGATGCGGAACCCGTCGTGCGGGTCGTGGTGGCCCAGCGAGCACCACAGCCGTGCGGTCTCGGTGAGGATCTCCACGGCCTCGTCGCGGTCGAAGTCCTCGTCACCGGTGGCGTTGAGGTACTGCTGGGTGGCGTAGGCGACGTCGCCGGACACGTGGAACGCGGCCGTGCCCGCCGGCCAGTACGCGCTGCACTCGGCACCGTTGATCGAACGCCACGGGAACGCGGCGCCCTCGAGCCCCAGCACCTTCGCCCGGTCGCGGGCCTTGTCCAGGGTGGAGTGCCGCCACCGCAGCGCGTCGCGGGCCGCGTCGGGCACCGTGTAGGTGAGCACCGGCAGCACGAACGTCTCGGTGTCCCAGAACGCGTGACCGTCGTAGCCGGGACCGGTCAGGCCCTTGCCGGGGATCGCGCGGGTCTCCCCGCGGGCACCGGCCTGCAGGATGTGGAACAGCGAGAACCTGATCGCCTGCTGGAGCTCGTCGTCACCGTCGAGCTCGATGTCGGCGACCTCCCAGAAGTCGTCCAGGAACGCCTTCTGCTCGGCCATCAGCCCGTCCCAGCCGGTCTGCAGCGCCCCCGCCAGCGCCGCCTCGACCTGCGCGCGCAGCGAGGGCGTGGACCGTTGCGCCGACCAGCCGTAGCCCAGGTACTTCGTGAGCTTGAGGCTGCTGCCGCCCGCCACGTCGGCCGCGACCGTGAACCGCGCGAGGTCGGCCTCTGCGCGGATGTCGGTGCGCGGCTCGGCACCACCCGCGTCGACCTCGTGGTCCATCGCCGCGGCCATCCGCAGCCCGGACACCCTGGTGTGGTGGCACAGCACGGCCCTGGCCTTCTCGGCCATCGTGAAGTCGCTGACCAGCGGCGAGTTCAGCGCGGCGGCGACCCGCGGGTCGTTGGTGCGCTTCTCGATCGGCTCGTTGGCGAGCAGGTCGGACTGGACGACGAGCTGCACGTCGTCCATCGGCTCGACCTCGTAGCGGATCGCGGCCACCGCGCGCTGTGTGAACGACACGAGCCGTTCGCTGCGCACCAGCACCCGGCGTCCGGTCGGCGACTCCCACAGCGTGCGGCGGCGCAGCGTGCCCGTGCGGAAGTCCAGCGTGCGGTCGTGCTCGACGGCGTTGCCGTAGCGCATGTCCAGCGGCTCGTCCTCGACCAGCAACCGGATGATCTTGCCGTCGGTGACGTTGACGACCGTCTGACCCGCCTCGGGGTAGCCGTAGCCGCCCTCGCCGTAGGGCAGCGGGTGCTCTTCGTAGAAACCGTTGAGGTACGTGCCGGGCAGGCCGCGTGGCTCGCCCTCGTCCAGCGAGCCGCGGAAGCCGATGTGGCCGTTGGCGAGGGCGAACGTCGACTCGGTCCGCTGCAGCTGGTCGACCGCGAGGCCCTGCCAGCGCAACTGCCACGGCTCGATCGCGTAGCTCATGACAGCAGCTCGTCGAGCTCGTCGACCACCTGGTCGGCGCCGCCGGCCCGCAACGCCTCGCGCTGGTTGCCGCGGTCGACACCGACGACGAACCCGAACCCGCCCTTGCGCCCGGCCGCGACGCCCGCGAGCGCGTCCTCGAACACGGCAGCGTGCTCCGGCGGTGTCTTCAGCCTGCGCGCGCCCTCGATGAACGAGTCCGGCTCCGGTTTGCCGTGCAGGTTGTCGGCCGCGATGACGTTGCCGTCCACCAGCGCGTCCACGTAGTCCAGCAGGTTGCCCGCGCGCAGCACGCGCATGGCGTTGGCCGACGACGTGACGACGCCGATGGGCATGCCCGCCTCCCGCGCGGCCTGCAGGTAGCGGACCGAGGCGGGGTAGGGCGTGATGCCCTCCTCGTCGATGATGTGGTTCACCAGGTCGTTCTTGCGGTCGCCGATGCGGCGGACCTCCTCCTCCGGCGGCGTGAGCCCGCGCGAGGCGAGGAAGCTCCGGACGCCGTCGTAGCGCGGTTTGCCGTCCACGTAGGACAGGTAGTCCTGCTCGCTGAACGGTTGACCCATGTCCTCGAAGGTCTGCCGCCACGCCTTGCGGTGCAGGACCGCGGTGCTCGTGAGCACGCCGTCGAGGTCGAACAGCAACGCCGTGATCTTCTCCGGGATGCCGAGGCTCATGCTGCGATCATGCACCCGTCTCGTCGTTCTCGCGCCGTTCTTCCTTGAGCCGTTCCTCGAGGGGACGCGGGTGGGCCTGCTCGTACTCGGTCATCCCGTACTTGTCCGCCCCGGCCCAGTCCTCCGGCGGGTCCATGCCCTCCTCGAGCGGGTCCTTCTTGAGGTTGTCCTCGTCGAGGGCCTCGAAGTCGTCGTTGTCCGCCGGCGCGTAACCGCCCCTGTCTTCACTCATGCCGGTCCTTGTACCCGCATTCGGCTCATCCGATGCTTTGCCCGACGAGCGATCCGATGGCGTAGGTGACACCCATCGCGATCAGGCCGCCCACGACGTTGCGCAGGACGGCTCGTTGCTTCGGCGCGTTGCTGAGCCGTGCGCTGAAGTACCCGGTCAGGGCGAGGGTCACTATCGCGGCGACGACCGTGACGGGCACGCGCAGGGACGGCGGGGTGGTCGCGATGGCGATGAGGGGCAGCAGCGCGCCGATCGTGAAGCTCACGAAGCTGGCGATGGCGGCGCCCCACGGGTTGGTGAGCTCGTCCGGGTCGAGCTTGAGCTCGGCCTCGGCGTGGGCGGCCAGCGCGTCGTGCTCGGTGAGCTGCACGGCCACCTCCCGCGCCGTCTCGGCGTCCAGCCCCTTGCCCTGGTAGATGTCGGCGAGCTCCTTGAGCTCCTCGTCGGGCATCTCCCTGAGCTCGCGCTTCTCCTGCGCGATCAACGCCCGTTCGGCGTCGCGCTGGCTGCTGACCGACACGTACTCGCCGCTGGCCATCGACATCGCACCGGCGAAGAGCCCCGCCAGGCCCGCGACCAGGATCTGCACCCGGTCCGTGGTCGCACCGGCGACACCCACCACGAGGCTGGCGGTGGACACGATGCCGTCGTTCGCACCCAGGACCCCCGCACGCAGCCAGTTGATCCGGTCGCCGCTGACCTCGTCGTGAGGCTCGTGATGCGTCATCCCGGCAGGCTATCGCGCACTGTTCAGGCGTGCTAAGCCCGGTGTTTACCCAGGTCAGCCGGTTGGACGTCGTTTTTTGTCAGACCCCGGTGGCACACTGTCGAACAGATGTTCGTCACGGTGCTTTCAGGAGGTCAGTCCAGATGCAGATCGAGCCCCGCCGCTGGCCCGGCCGCGTGGTCCCCGCCACCGACGCCGACGTGGCCACCGCCGTCGAGTCGCTGTGCGTGCGCGCCTCCTGGCCCGACGCGAACCGGCACTGGATCCGCCGCACCCTCGAACCCTGGTTCGCCGCCGGCTGGTCCGTCGACGCCGTGCTGACCGCCATCGACACCCACCCCGACGGCACCCGCCAGGGCCGCCCCCGCTCCCGCTCGCAGGTCGCGCACGAGTTCCTGCGCGCCCGCCTGCGCTCCTGGACAGCCGACGGCACCCTGGCCCGCCCCCCGTTACCCGGCATGACGCTCGGCGAGTGGTTCCGGGTGAACCGCCGCAACGCGGTGCTGAACACCCCGCGCCGCTCCGCGGGCCTGGGCTCGGAGGGCGAACGCGCCCGCGCCGCCTCCCGCGCACTGGCCCACCGGCGTGACCCGGTCGAACGCAGCCGGGAGAAGGGCCGCCGCCGGCAGGAGTCGCTGGACAGCCTGCTCGTGCCGGGGGTGCAGGCGCCGAGCTTCGCCGACTCGTGGCGGCTGGTCGCCGACCTGGTGCCGGTGCAGCGGGTGTGTTCGGCGTGCGGTCACGTGCGGAAGGAGGCGCAGCGCCCGGCGGCTGAGCGGGTGGCTTAGGGGGCAGCGGGGCGTTCGGTGACCGGGGCGCCTGGTTCGGGACGCGTGGTTCGGATGTCTGGTTCGGGATGTCTGGTTCGGGCGGTGGTGAGGCCCAGGCGGTGGTGAGGCCTTGGCGGTGAGCGAACCGGCGGTGGTAAGGCCGGGCGGTGGCGAACCGGCGGTAGGCGAACCGGCGGCGGATGACGGTCTGGCCGATGCGACTCGGTGAGCGGGCCGGCCCCGGACCCTTTGATGGTGCGGCAGGTCGGCCGATGTGTCCCACGCGTCCGGCTCACGTCGATCGACTCGCGGAGGTTCCGGCCGTGCCGTGCGTCACCTGGCCTTTCTCAAGGCTTCTACCTGCGCTTTTCCGCCGTCACCCGGTCGGTGAGGGTTGAGACCGGCACCCATCGGGAACACGGGGCGCGTTCGTTGTTTCCAGACAGAGGGGCCGAGATGCTCGAAGTGACGCCGGTGGCTGCGGAAGTCATCAACGAGCTGACTGCACAGTCCAGCACCAACGACGACGTCGGCCTGAGGTTCGCGCTCGCCACCGAGGACAACAGTCAGGCCGCGCTGGAGCTCTCCCTCGCCGAGCCCGTCGACGGCGACCAGGTCGTCACCGCGGACGCGGGTGCCAAGGTCATCATGGAGCCGGCCGCGGCCGAGTTCCTGGACGACAAGGTCCTCGACGTGCGGCAGGACGAGGAGGGCAACCCGGCCTTCGCGATCGCCCGTCAGGCACCCGAGGACGGGGTCGCCGGCGAGTGACCGGCCGACTGCGCGAACGGGCCGGGCCTCCAGGAGCGGCCCGGCCCGTTCGACCAGACCCGCGGCACAGGCCCAGGAGAAGACGAAACGCCCCTGTCCCCGAAGTGCGGGGGGCAGGGGCGTTGCGACGAGCGGTACAAACCCAGCCGGACGGTGCCGCCGACCGGACGGGGTCAGCCCTCGATGCGGCGGATCACGGAGATCGGGCCGATCGAGTTGATGTCGGCGATCTTCACCGGCACACCCTCGGTCGAGGCGTGGACGGCGCGTACGTTGTCCACCGCCATGGCCACGTGGGACTGGCTGGAGTAGTAGACGATGATGTCGCCGGCCTTGACCTCGGAACGCGAGACCGGGCGGCCCGCAGCGGCCTGGGCGTAGCTGGTGCGGCCGATGGACACACCCGCGTACGCGTAAGCCTTCTGGATCAGCGACGAGCAGTCCCAGGAGTCCGGGCCGTTGGAGCCGTAGACGTAGGGCTCGCCGCGCTGGGCCAGTGCGAACTCCAGGGCCTTTCCGGCGGTGCCGGCCGGGACCAGGATGGTCGACATGTCGCCCTTGTTGCGCAGGGCGGTCTGGGTGGCGGCGTTGAGCTGGTTGTACTGGGCGCGGACCTCGTCGAGCTGCTTCGCGAGCTCGGTCTTCTTGGCCTCGATCTCGCCGAGCAGCTTCTTCGACGCCTCCGTGGCCTCGTTGGCCTTGCGGGTGGCGGCGTCAGCGGCGTCGACGGCGTCGGTGAGCTTCTTGAGGGCTTCCGCGTTGTCCGTGGCCAGGATGTTGATGGCCGTCATGCGGTTGAGGAAGTCCTGCTGCGAGTTGCTGACGAGCAGCGCGGAGAGCTGGTTGAAGCGAGCGCCGCCGAACGAGGCCTCGGTCAGGAGGTCGACCTGGCCGCGAAGGGCTTCTTCTGCCTGCTTGGCGACGGTGAGGTCGCTCTTCGCCTTGTCCAGCTCACCCTGGCGGGCCTTCAGGTCGTCCTGAGCCTTGAGGTGGTCCTGGTTGAGGCGGGAGGCCTGCTCGGACAGCTCGTTGTACTTCTTGAGAGCGTCGGCGGCCGAAGGCTGTGCGTTGGCCGGGGCCGTGGGAAGAGCGGCGGCGACGACTGCTGCCGCCACGATCGCTCCACGCACGGTACGGCGTGAGGGTTGCGACACCACGTCGCGGGTCCTCCTTTGTCCTGGCAGCCACCACACTGAGAACTACTGCGTGTGAGGCGGCAACCTTGGCGTGTGCCCCGAGTGGGTTAACTGCTGGGCCGAAGGTCTCGGACAGGTTACGGAATGACCTTGTTCACGTCTACCACCGGAGCCCCACCAGTTCACCGATCAGCACGCTCTCACAGCCGTCTACGTCGGTTTATCGCGGGGTGGGAGAGACGCGTCACCCGACCACCCGGCGAATCACCGAAATAGGACCGATCGAGTCGATGTCGGCGATTTTGACTGGGACGCCCTCGGTCGACGCGTGCACCGCCCGGACGCCGTCCACGGCCATCGCCACGTGCGACTGACCCGAGTAGTAGATGATGAGGTCGCCCGGCGCGATGCTCGCGCGGGTCACCGCACGGCCCACCTTCGCCTGGTCGTAGGTCACGCGGGGGATGCTCACGCCGGCGGCCCGGTAGGCGGCCTGCACCAGCGAGGAGCAGTCCCACGAGTCGGGGCCGTTCGAGCCGAACACGTACGGTTCGCCGCGTTGCGCCAGCGCGAAGTTCAGCGCCGCGCCGGCCGCGCCCGCGGGCACCGGCACCGAGGACGTGTCGCCCTTCGCGGCGAGCGTGGCCTGCTGCGGAGCAGACAACGACCGGTACTTGGCCCGTGCGGTCGCCACCTGCTCGTCCATCGCCGCCTTGCGCTGCGCCACGTCCGAGAGCAGCTTGGTCGCCGCCTCGGCCGCTGAGGCCGCGCTCGACCTCGCCCGCGCGGCCGTGGTCAGCGTGGCGTCCAGCCGGGCCAGCGCCTCGTTGTTGTCCGCGGCGAGGATGGTGAGCGCCTGCATGCGTTGCAGGAAGTCCTGCTGGGAGCTGCTCGTCAGCAGTGCGGACAGGTTGGTGAACCGGGCGCCCTGGAACGAGGCCTCGGTCAGCAGGTCCACCTGGCCGCGGAACCGCTCGGACGCGGCGAGCGCCTGCTTCTCGGTCTCCGTCGCGGTGCTGAGCTGCGTGTTCGCCGCGGCGAGGTCGCTCTGCGCCTTGAGGTGGTCCTGGGTGAGCTTCTCCGCGTGGTGGGTGAGCTCGGTGTAGGCCTTCAGCGCGTCCGCGGCGGGCTGGGCGTGCGCGGATGGCATCGACACCACCGTCGCGGCGACCACGGCGGCGAAAGCGGTTGTCCTGGCAGCACGTCGGCCGGGCACGCGGCCTCCTCAGGAGTCGGGAACAACTTCTGAGGAGGCCTACGGCCGGTGGGCCGGCCCGGTTCAGCCCTGGACGTGGTGGACCATCTCGTGGACGACCTTGCCGTCGGCGCAGTGGTTCAGCACCTGTCCGAGCGAGGCGCCGCTCACCGGAGCGGTCAGGACGTCCGTCGCGCACACGGCCACGGCGCTGTGGTTCCAGGGGTTGTCGGGCACGTGCGCGTCCATGCCGAAGCCCGAACCGGGGTCGGCCAGCGCGGGCGACGCGGCGGCGAGTGCGGCACCGGCGGCCGCCAGAACAGAGGTTGCGATACGTGAGTAGTTGAACACGACGCGCAACCTAGAGGCGGGCGCACCGCCGCTGCGGCACCACTCGCCGAGCCGAGATCGATAACACCCGATCAGGCACCCCTGCGGGGGTTCCATCGCCGCTTGATAGGTTAGGCAAGCCTAAACTCAGGAGGTGGACAGGTGCGCAGGACAGTCGCCGCGGTTCTGCTGCTCGGCCTGGTGGCCGGGTGTGGTGGAAACGCTCCTGCGGAGCAGCAGGGACAGTGGTCGTTCAAGGACGACCGGGGCAAGGAGGTCACCGCAGAGAAGCGGCCCGAACGCGTGGTCGCGCAGGTGTCCGCCGCCGGCGCCCTCAAGGACTACGGCGTCAACGTGGTCGGCACGTTCGGCCCGCTCAAGCGCGCCGACGGCAGCACCGACCCCGAGGCCGGCAGCATCGACCCGAGCCAGGTCACCGACATCACCGGTCCCGGCTACGGCGAGATCGACGTCGAGAAGTTCGCCGCGCTGAACGCCGACCTCGTCGTCGCCGGCTACTACCCGGAGGTCACCGGGCTCTGGCACCTCACCGCCGAGTTCGAGGAGAAGGTCGCCAAGATCGCTCCCACGGTCGGCATCGGCCAGTCGAAGATCCAGCTGCCGGACGGCATCAAGCGCTTCCGCGAGCTCGCGAAGTCCCTCGGCGCCGACGTCGACTCGGCGAAGGTGAAGGCCGACGAGGAGGCGTTCACCAAGGCCGCGGACCGGCTCAAGGCCATCGGCGCCAAGATGACAGCGGCGAACCAGAAGATCCAGGTGGTCGGCGCGGACCCGAAGCTGTTCTACGTCGCGGTGCCCGCCCGCAACCCCGACCTCGACTGGTACTCGAAGGAGCTCGGCCTGCCGCTGCTCACGCCGACGACGCCCGACGCCGAGGGCGGCGGCTACTTCCAGTCGCTGTCGTGGGAGAACTCCGGCACCTACAAGGAACACGTGATCATGTGGGACACCCGCCAGCACGTGCTCGACCCGGAGAAGATGAAGGAGGGCCACCCGGTCTTCCAGGCGTTGCCCGCGGTGCAGGCGAACCGGTTCGTGGAGTGGAACGCGGTGGCCCCGCTGAGCTACTCCTCCTACGCCAAGATCATGAACAAGCTCGCCGACCAGCTGGACGCGGCACTGGCACGATGACCGATTGCTGAGTCCTCACAAGAAAAACGGCCCGTTGCGCGTGCTCGGCACCGCACGGGCCGTGGCGTCTCTTGGTTGCCGCTTCACCCGAAAGGGGTGTTGAGTGGGAACCAGCCTCTTGAGGGGAGAAGGCGATGTGGGGGAAGCGTGTTGCCGTCCTTGCCATTTCACTGCTGCTGACCGGGTTGACCACGTCCGCCGCCCACGCCGGGACCGGGGTCACGCCCGCGTCGACGTCGTGGGTGTCGGGTGAGCACGGCTGGGTGCTCGGCGTCGACACCCTGTGCCAGACGCAGAACTGCGTGCGGCTGATCCGCACGCTCGACGGGGGAACGTCCTGGACGCGGGTGCCGACACCGCCGCTGGCGGTTCCCGAGACCGGCCGGTTGCGCGTGCTGTTCGCGAGCGACGCGGCGGGCATGGTGACCGACGGCGAGCAGCTGTTCGTCACGAGCAACGGCGGCACCCGCTGGGAACCGCTGGGGTTCAAGGGAACCGTCGGCGCACTCGGGTTCGACGACGCCGGGTTCCTCGCGGTGGTCCACGACGGCACGTCGTCGCGGCTCTACCACCGCGACCTGTGGTTCAGCAGCTGGCAGCCGGTGCCCGGCGTGGAGGTCAAGGGGCAGGCGTTCGGTGCTCTCGCTCCGGGCCAGGTCTCGTTGTCGGTGCCGTTCCAGGAGAACCGGTACTGGACGCGGTCGCCGGCGGGCTGGCTGGAGGAGCCGGCGCCGTGCACGGTCGAGTCTGCGACGAGGCTCGGCACCGTCGGCGCCGACCGCTACGCGTTGTGCAGCTTCGACCCCGGTTTCGGGAACATGACGAAGGAACTGCGCAGGTCCACCGGCGGAGGACCGTTCACGACCGTCAGCGTGCCGCCGCGCGAGGGCATCACGACGGGCTTCGCGATCTCGCCGGAGGCGGCGCTGGTGGCGGCGACCGGCCGTGACTGGTCGTTCGTGCACCGCGGTACCGGCGAGAAGTGGGCCACGCCGCTGACGCTGGGCGGGCCGTCGTTCGAGGACCTGGCGTTCTCGGACGCGCGCCACGCCACGCTGGTGCGCGGCGGCCCCGGTCAGGAGTTCGCCGAGGTCTACCGCTCCGACGACGCCGGGCTGAGCTGGAAGCCGGTCGCGGTGTAGCGGCGGCGGCCGGGATGGCTCGGTAGCCTGGCGATCATGGACCTCCTCGACCAGGGCATGCTCGACGTGGGCGACGGCAACCAGATCTACTGGGAGGTCGTCGGCGATCCGGACGCCAAGCCCGCCGTGTACGTGCACGGCGGGCCCGGTTCCGGTTGCTCGGTCAACGCGCGCAAGGCGTTGCGCGGCGGCAACTACAAGCTGGTGCTGTTCGACCAGCGGGGCTGCGGCCGCAGCACGCCGCACGCCAGCGACCCGGCCGCGGACATGAGCGTCAACACCACCGACCACCTGATCGCCGACATGGAGCGGTTGCGCGAGCACCTCGGCATCGAGAAGTGGCTGGTGTTCGGCGGTTCCTGGGGCGTGACGCTGTCCGTGGCCTACGCCCAGCGCCACCCCGGCCGGGTCAGCGAGCTGATCCTCGTCGCGGTCAGCCTCGCGTCGGCCCGCGAGCTGGACTGGCTCTACCGGGGCGTCTCCCGGTTCTTCCCGGAGGCGTGGGACCGCTTCAGCGCCCACGCCGGCCACGCGCCGGACCTCAGGCGCGCCTACGCGGACCTGATGGAGAGCGCCGACCACGCCGTGCGCGAGCAGGCCGCCGTGGAGTGGATGCGCTGGGAGGACACGGTTCTCTCGCTGGAGAGCTTCGGCAAACCGCACCTGTTCAGCGACCGCCCCTCCAGCGACATGATCGCGTTCGTGCGGATCTGCGCGCACTACTACGCGAACACCGGGTTCGTCGGCGACCTGGTGGGCGACGCGGACAAGCTCGCCGGCATCCCCGGCGAGATCATCCACGGCCGCCGCGACATGAGCTGCCCGCCGGACACGGCCTGGCGGTTGGCGCGGGCGTGGCCGGATGCGACGCTGACCGTCGTGGACGACAGCGGTCACAAGGGCAGCGCCGCGTTCGCCGCGGCGATCGACGCCGCAGCGAGGAGGTTCTCCCCATGACGCAACGGAAACCGCACGGCATGGACTTCGAGTCGTGGATCGACCGGCAGATCCGCGAAGCCCAGGAACGCGGCGAGTTCGACAACCTGCCGAGCGCGGGCAAACCGTTGCCCGGCGCGGGCGAGACGCTCGACGAGGACTGGTGGCTCAAGAAGAAGGTGCGCGAGGAGGAGGGGACCGGCCTGCCTCCTTCCCTGCTGCTGCGCAAGGAAGCCGAGAGCGCCAAGGCCCGCGCGCTCGCGGCTCCCACCGACGAGGACGCGCGCGCGATCGCCGAAGCGATCAACGCACGCATCCTCGACGCACTGCGCAAACCGTTGTCCGGTCCACCGTTGAACCTCATGCCGTTCGACGTGGACGCGCTGGTACGTGAGCGGAAGGGGAGCTCACCTACCGGCTGACTCAGCTCGCGTTGACGTCAACGCAGGAGTAGAACGCGTTGGAGGTGTCGGCGATGTTCCACACGGCCAGGATCTTGTGCCGACCGGCCGAGCCCACGTTGACGGTGTGCTGCACGTTCGCCGGCGGCTGCTGGTTGTTGCCGCTGAACGTGGCCACCTTGCGCCCGTCGACGTAGTAGTAGTAATCCCGCGTGCTGTGCCGCGCGGTGAACGTCCAGTTGAACGTCACCGACCGGCCGGTGTTGGCCACCCGCCACCCCTTGCTGTCGTTGCTCAGTTCCGCGAACTGCGACAGGTTGGCGTGACAGCTCTGCAGGCCCTTGGGCCCCTCCACCGACTGCGGCTCGTACTTGATGGAGCCGCAGGAAACGACGCCGCTGGCGCACTGCGCCTGACGGCTGGCAGGCGACGACACGTAGCCATGCGCGAACGCCGTGCCGGTGGGGAGAGCCACGACGAGCAACGGTGCGGCGACCACCCCGGCCACTGCGGCCGCGACCCTGCGTCGGATATCCATGTGACTTCCTTTGCCTTGATGTTGCTGGTGTTCGTGACATCGCGGCGGCGGTTGAAGGTCTAGACCATACCGCGAGTGACGAAGGAGCCACAAGGTGTGCCTGTCGGACTTGTCTCGTCTTGGCTGTCCTGTCCGCATGACGTTGGCGGTGTTCGGGCCTGGTTGGCGGAGGTTGTGGCGGAGTTTGGGGTACATAGCAGGCTTGAGTGCGAACGGCGTCTGTGAGGCGCGTCGTGCGGCAAGATTGCGCGCATGCGCCGAACGCTGTGGGCTGCCGTCGGGCTGACCTCCCTCGCGGCCGGGGTGACGCTGTGGTTGTTGGCCCGTACCAACCTCGCCGACGGCCCAGACGTGGCCAACGTCCTCGCCTTGCCGGTGGGGATGCTCGGATTCGGCGTGTCCGTGTGGGCGCTGCAGCCTCGGCCGCGTTACGACGACCAAGCTGTACTGCACGCCGCCGCGACCCGTCTGCTCGGCGCCGTCACCAGCGCCGAAGCCCGCACTCTGGCCAGGCTCCTCGGCGACAACGGCGACCCTCGCCCCGCCGACCTGGCGTTTCTCCAGCCGCGGTTCCGCCCGTGGCGCGTGGACGGCGGGGCGGACTCGGGCTCGTTGGCGACCATCGCCGCCTACTACCGCTCGCTCCAACGCGGCAGGCTGGTGGTCATCGGGGAGCCGGGGTCAGGCAAGACCGTGGCCGCCCTGCGGCTGCTGCTCGACCTGGCGGCCGAGGCGCCGGGGCGTTTCCGGGTGCCCGTCCGGCTAACGCTCGCCACCTACGACGCGGAGCAGATCACCCGGGCCACGCTCGACGCCTGGATTGCGACGTGGCTGACGCACACCTACAGCGTGAAGGCTGAAGCAGCGGCCCGGCTGGTGGCGGACGGCTGGGTCCTCCCCGTACTCGATGGCCTGGACGAGATGCCTGCCCGACGCGCGAAACAGGTCGTACAGGTGCTCAACGAACCGATGGGCCCGACTGGCGACCCCGTGGTCCTGACCTGCCGCACCGCTGACTACTCGACGGCGCTGCAGGACGCGACCGTCATCGAGCTGGAACCGTTGACCGTGGACCAGATCGCCGCGTGGCTGGCCCACCGGTTCCCAGGAACGGTGAAGCCCAGATGGACGCCGGTGATCGCGACGATGCGCAAGTATCCCGGCGGGCGGTTGGCCAAGGCGCTCGCCTCGCCCCTGCGGCTCTACCTCGCGGTGACGGTCTACGCGGACGAGGCCTCCATGCCGCGCGAACTGATCGGCCTCAAGCCCGGCCAACTGGAGCACCACCTTGCGGCAGGCCTCGTCGCGGCCCTCCTGGCGCACTCGCCGCTCCCCTGGGGCGTGCGGGGGGACGAGGGCGCAGTCACGAGGTGGCTGCGCACGGTGGCGGCAGGCGACGTCATCGACGTGACCGCCCTGTGGACCGTTCTACGCCTGCGCGGGAGCGCGTTCAGCTGGGTCGCGGGCTGCGCTGTCGGCCTGCTGTCCGCAGCGCCACTCATCTTCGTCGCCGAGATGGTGCTGCTACCTGGGGAGGAGGAGATGGCGTCGGGGTTGATGCTCGTCAGCATCGTCATTTTCGTGGTCGTCGCCGCAGTCACCATGATCGCGCCGCCCGCCACCCCGCAACTGTGGTCCCCGGAGTACCTGCTGCGCAGAGGCCCGTTGGCGATCGGCACAGCGGTCGTCGCCGTGGGCGTCGCTGTGGTCGTCAGCTCCAGGCAGACAACCCTCCTACTGCCCGCAGTGCCCGCGCTGGCCCTGAGCGCGATGCTGGCGATGAGCTCGTCGAGCCGCGAGGTCTGCGTCCGGCCGAGCGACCCACTGCGCTGGGCGAAGACCCGCGCGGCGATGCAGATCCTGGCTTCGGTCGCCGGGATGGGCTCCCTGATAGGCTCGCTGGCCTCGTCCGCTGAACAAGTTGGAACTTCAGTAGACGTGATCGTCGGTTCGGTTATCGGCACGTTGGCCTATGGGCTGACGATTGGATTCGCCTTCGCCCTTCCCCGCTCGCCTCTCGCCCGCTACCCCGCTGTGGTCGCGATCGGCCGGTGGGGTGACCGGCTCCCGTTGCGCACGGCACGGTTCCTGGACTGGGCGCACGAGGTCGGGCTGTTGCGTATGGCGGGCACCGCTGCTGAGTTCCGCCACGAGCGCCTGCGCGCTCACTTTCGCGAGACATGGACCCCGGCAAGCGGACCGAGCGATCACGCGCGCCCCGGGCCGGGATCAATGTGATGTTGCGGCCAGGCCGGTCCAGTCAGGCGGCCTCCAGGACGAAGAACACGAAGCTCAGGAAGGCCCCGGAGGGGAACCTCGCCATCTCGTCGGGAAAGAGTTCGTGGGCTTCCGGCGCCGGAGGCGGCTCGCTGATGACGGCGGTGCGGAAGCCTGCTGCGGTGAAGGCATCGGTCATCGCGTGCAGCGGCCGGTGCCAGTAGGTGAGCACGGCCTTCTGGCCGTTGAAGTCGTACTCGTCGGACCACTTGGTGGTCGCGAAGTAGTCAGTCTCGCGATGCACCATCTTGAGGAGGATGGGGTGGTTGACGACCACGATCAGCCGGCCACCGGGCTTCAGCACCCGCCGCAGCTCAGCCAGTGGTGCGGTCCAGTCCTCCAGGTAGTGCAGCACCAAAGCGGCGACGGCGTCGTCGAACGCGCCGTCGGTGTACGGCAGCGGGCCCGTTATGTCGGCGACCCGCAGGTCCACGTCGTCGCCGAGCCGCTGCCGGGCCAGCTCCACCATCTTGGCGCTGCGGTCGAAGCCGCTCACGACGGCTCCCCGATCACGTAGCGCGACGGACACAGGACCAGCACCGCAGCCGGCGTCGAGAATTCGTCGACCGGCCACGTCGCCGGCCAGGTCCACGATCGCGGGCCGGACGTAGTAGGCGTTGAGGAGGCTGGTCTCGTTCTCGGCCGTGTACGCCTCGGCGAAGCCGTCGTAGTCGTTCTCCACGGCCACATCGGCGATGACGGCGGAGCTCTCGGGAATGGCAGGCATGTTTCCCATACTGCCCAGTGATCAACCAGGGTGCCAGGAGATCCTCTCCCTCGCCAATCGCCCGCTTGGGCGGCGCGCTCCCATCAGACCAGGTCAACGCCGAGTCCACTGGATACTCTGTGGAGTTCGAGGTCGCGTTTGCGACCGAGGCCGGCGAGCAGCGGTTGTCCCTGGTCGGCTTCGAGTCCTGGTTGGAACGGGATCGGCTGATGCTGCTCGACTTCGATCCGGACACCGTCGGTCTCGCCTCGCAGCCGTACTGGCTGTTCTGGACCACGGCGGAAGCCCGGTCGCGGTCGCACGCGCCTGACTACTTCGCGCGGCTCGCGGACGGAACCGCGATCGTTTTGGACTGCCGCCCGCTGGACCGGATCAAGCCCAAGGACGAGGTCGCCTTCGAGGCCACCCGAGCGGCTTGCGAACTGCTGGGCTGGCGCTACGAGATCGTCGGCACGCCACCTGAGGTGCTGCTGGCGAATGTCCGGTGGCTGGCCGGATACCGGCACCCGCGTCACGACCTGCACGTGGTGGCGCAGACCCTGCGCGCGGTGTTCTCGCGGCCGATGCCGCTGTGGCGCAGCCCGGCTCACTCACGAGCGGTCAAGATCGCAGCGGATCGCCCGCTGCGCCGCCGCTCGAGCCCTCGTCCGTGAGCGTCCGGACGTGGGCTCAGTCGGCCTGCGGTGCCGATGCCGAGTTCGGTTCCGGCGCCACTCCCGGCGGTGTCACGTCCAGGAACTCCGCCTCCGGCCACGACTCCGGTGCCGGGCCGAACGCGCGCCGGGCGGCGCGGACGGCCAGGGCGGCGACGGTGGCGTTGGCGCCGCCGCCGATCACCGCGCCGATGCCGAACGGGGCCACCCGGCCGAGCACGATGATCCCCTGCTTGGTGCCGTACTTGGTGATGAAGTTCTTGCCCAGCACCTTGTTGATCCTGAGCAGCGTCGCCGCGGGCACCTTGCCGACGAGCTGGCGGCCCCAGTGCTGGCCGGTGCGCTCGGCGATCTTGCCGATGGTGGTGGAGCCGGACTCGCCGAGCAGGATGCCCATGACGAGCGTGCGGCGGCGTTCGATCTCGTCGAGCCGGATGCCGTGGACCTCGGCGACCGAGAGCGCGAAGAGGGTGCTCAGTTCGAGCGAGGAGAAGAACTCGCCCGCCGACAGGGCCAGCGCGATGCCGGTGCCGACGGCGGGTGCGGCCGCGGCGCCTCCGACCGCGGCGCCTGTACCGGCCAGGGCGCTGACGTACATCCGTTCCAGGGTGCGGATGACCTCCGCCGGTGTCGCGTCCGGGTTGCGCTGGCGGGCCCTGGCGATGTTCTTGCGCACCAGCGGTGTCTGCAGGCCGATCGCCTTGTCCAGCAGGTCGAGGATCGGCTGACCCCGTCCGCTGGACGCCGGAACCGGTCCGTCGAGGGCGTCAGAGGGCACCCGAGCTCCTTCGAGTCGTCGCGAGAGGTCACGCACCCGAGCGGCTGGAGCCCAGTCTGCGCACAGGGACGTCGTCACTTGGTGACGGCCTCGATGTCGGGCCATCGGGCCCGCGCGTTACGCACGACCTCCACGACAACAGCGGACAGAGGGCTGCCGACCTGGTGGTGCCTCCGCCGTGACGGAGACACCACCCCGGCTGTCAGCAGCGCACGGCGGAACCGTTGTACTTCAGGTTGCTGTCCCAGACCCAGCCGGCGATGTCCTGGCCCACGACCCGCACCCAGGTCCAGGTGTTGCCCGAGTCGTTGGTGACGTAGCAGTGGTAGTGCAGCCTTGTGCTGCTGTCGATGTAGCCGTCGATCGAGCAGTCCGCGTAGGGGCCCTCCGAGCGGACCGGCACGCTCGACTTGGACGGGTAGCCCTCGTTGAACGTGTCCTTCGCCGAGTGGCTGTGCGAACGGCAGGCGGCCGACGTGGCCGGTTGGCCCTCGGTGGCCGGACTGGCCATCGAGGCGGACGGGGCCACGACGACGAGGCCGGCGATGAGGCCGGCCACGGCCGCATGGCTGCGCAATGTTATGAGTTTCACGGTGATTCCTTCCAGGTGTGCCGAACGCCTCGAATCCAGCGAACGGAACGGGTGAATGTGGTAGCGCGCGACGGAATGCCCCCGCTTGATTCGCGTTCGCCGCAATGGCGCGCGATTCGAACTTTGCCCCCAAAGGCGTCGCGGGAGTGCAGCGATTCCGGTGACGCGATGTCAGCTTGGCAAGGCGGTGCACGGGCGCCAAGCGGTTCGGTGCGTCCCGGACGGGCTGTGCGGGCTCTGACCTGGTCAGGAGGCGTCTGTCCGGTGAGCCGGACAAAGGTCACCTGACCAGCCGACGTCCGGGGACCGGGAGATCCGCCAGGATGGGATGGTGACTCGCAACCGCGTCCAGCCGGATTCAGCGCGAGATGTCGCCGAGTTCTCCGCCCTGCTGCGGGCGTTGAAGCGAGAATCGGGACGGACTTTGCGGCAATTGGAGGAAGAAGCTGCTGAGCACGGCGCCACGTTGCCGCGCAGCACCGTCGCCGACATGTTGCGCCGGGAGGCGCTGCCCCGGCCGGAGTTGCTGGCGGTGTTCGTGCGCGCGTGCGGCGACGGGTCGCATCTGGCGGAGTGGCTGAGCGCCCGCGAACGTCTGGCCGTGGGCCCGCCTCTCGGCGTGGAGCCGGCAGAAGGGGTGGAGCCGGTGGAAGAGGTGGAGCCGGAGGATCAGGCCGCGCGGTCACCGAGTGCTGGAACGGTCGCAAAGCGACCGAAGCGATGGCTCACCGGCGCGGCGGTGCTGGGCGTGGTGACGATCGCCGTGGTCGTCACGGTTCTGCTCAACCGGTCCCCCGATCTGCCGGCGTTGCCCGCCGACGGCTGGTACCTGCTCCGTCCGGGCCTCACCGCCGGACGCGACCTCTGCGTGGGGGAGGGGCGTGAGCGCAACAAGCGCACCGACCGTCCGCTGGCCGTGCAACGGCCGTGTGAGGGGCTGGTGCCGGACACCTACCTCGAAGCCGTCGGCAACGGGGTGTACCTGATCAAGTGGCGCCACCCGCGGGAGGGCTGGGGTGTCTGTCCGTGGACGAGGCGTTGCTCGACGACGGCACGTTGCTGGCGCCCAGGAACTGCACCTCGGCGGCCGATCAGCGGTTCCTGTTCCAGCCGGTGTCGGTCCCCGTGCTGAACGGGTTCGTGCTGCGGCCGGTGCACAGCGGCAAGTGCGTGGGGCTGCTGGGTGGTGTGGCCGAGGTCGATGCCGGAGCGGAGCTGTCCCAGGCCGCCTGTTCCGGGCAGGCCGACCAGGTGTTCCTCCTGGAACGGGTCGAGCGCGCGCCGCTCACCCCCGCCGGGTGAGACCGAAACCCGTTGGCGCGGCGCGACAACGCCTGCTACCTTTCCCGCGGCCGTGCGAGAGACAGAGGAGGTGGTACCCGTGAACGTTTCGACATGGGTGCTTCCCTCCGGGGTCACGGTCGGGCGATAGGTCGTCCGGGAGCGCCGTTCACGAGCACTCCCGAAAGGCACGACCATGCGTTTCACCACTGAAAAGCGCCTCGAAGACGACGTCGTCGAGCGCGAGTTCGTCCTCGATGACATCCCCGGAGTCCTGTGGACGTCCGGATCGCAGCCGGCGCCACTGGTCCTGCTCGGCCACCCCGGCGGGCTGCGCGCCATGTACCCGCGGCTGCTGCCACGGGCCAAGGACTGCGTCGCGCACGGGTTCGCCGCCGCCACCATCGAGCTGCCCGGCGGTGGTGACCGGCCTCGTTCCGCCGCAGCGGAGGAGGCGCGCGCCGACCTGCGGCGGGCGATCGGCGCCGGTGAGCCGGTGGACGAGATCGTCGACCGGCTCGTGCTCCCGCTGGTGGACAAGGCGGTGCCGGAGTGGCAGGCCGCTCTGGACGCCCTGCTCGCCGTGCCCGGCATCAGCGGGCCGGTCGGGTTCTCGGGCGGCGTGCTGGCCGTGGCCATCCGGCTGGCGGCCGTCGAGCCGCGCATCGCGGCCGCGCTCCTGTTCGCCGGGAGCTACGTGCCGCGCAGCATGTTCGAGGAAGCCCGGCGGGTCACGATTCCGCTGCACGTGCTGCTGCAGTGGGACGACGAGGGCAACGACCGGCAGCTGGCCCTCGACGTGTTCGACGCCTTCGGAAGCAAGGAGAAGACGTTGCACGCCAACATGGGCGGGCACACCGGCGTGCCCGCGTTCGAGGCGGACTACGCGAACCGGTTCTTCGTGCGGCACCTGAGGTAGGTCCCGGTGGACGGGCCGCTCACCGGGACCCGGTGAGCGGCTCCACTAGGCGGGCGTGGTCTCTTCGGTGCGCTCGCCGGGGTCGTCGGAGGAGGCGGCCGCGCGGGCCAGGCGGCGTTTGATCACGAGCGTGCCGACCACACCGGCGACCACGGCGATCGCCAGGCCCGCGTAGGAGAAGCCCTTCAGCCACTTCTCGGCCACCACGCCGAGGTAGTACACCGCCGCCGTGGTGCCGCCCGCCCACACGACGCCGCCCAGGGCGTTCGCCACCAGGAACTTGCCGTAGGGCATGTGCATCGACCCGGCCAGCGGGCCCGCGAGAATGCGCAGCAGCGCCACGAACCGGCCGAAGAACACCGCCCACGCGCCGCGTTTCTGGAACACCCGCCGCGCGTGCGCGAGCTGCGTCTCGCCGAAGTGCTTCGGGAACTTCCGGCTCATCCACGCGAACAGCCGCGGTCCGCCGCGCCGGCCGATGAGGTAGCCGAAGTTGTCGCCGATGATCGCGCCCGCGCTCGCCCACACGCCGATCCACAACGGGCTCAGCTCGTCGTGCTGCGAGGCCAGCAGCGAGGCCGTGACCAGCACGATCTCGCCGGGCAGCGGGATGCCGAGCGACTCGAAACCGATCACCAGGCCCACGATCACGTACACGAGCAGGGGAGGGATGGCTTCGAGCCACTGTTCGACGAGCACCCCGCAACTCTAGCCTCGACGTCGTGAACGAGGTCGCCTTAGCCGTCCTGGCCGGAATGCTCGCCACCGTCAACCCGTGCGGTTTCGCGATGCTCCCCGCCTATCTGGGACTGGTCGCACGGGACAACGCGGGCCGCGCCATCTCGTCCGGTTTGATGATGACAGCCGGGTTCGTCACCTTCTTCGGTCTGTTCAGCCTCGTCGTCGCCCCGGTCGCCACCACCCTCAAGCGCTACCTGCCGTTCGTGACGGTCGTGATCGGCCTCGCGATGCTCGCGGTCGGGGTCCTGCTCGTCGCCGGGAGGTCGGTCTACCTGAGGCTGCCCCAGCTCCGGGCGGCGCCGAAGAGCCTCTGGTCGATGTACGGGTACGGCATCGCGTTCGCCATCGCGTCGCTGTCGTGCGCGATCGGCCCGTTCCTCGCGCTGGTCGGCACGAGCCTGCGGACCGGCCCGATCGCGTTCCTCGCCTACGCCCTCGGCATGGGCCTGGTCGTCACCACCCTCGCGGCGGCCGGGTCCGTGCTGGCCCCGCGCGTGCGCACGCTCCTGCCGCACGTCAACCGGATCGGCGGCGTGGTCCTCGTCGTGGTCGGCGCGTACGTCACCTACTACGGCGTCTTCGAGCTGCGGTTGTTCCTGGCCGGCGGCAGCGCGGCCGACCCGGTGGTGCGCGGTGCCGGGCGGGTGCAGAACGTGCTGACCCAGCTCGTCGCCGCGCTGGGGCCGTGGCCGTTCGTCGTGGCGTTGGTGCTCGCCGGGGCGTGGTGGCTGAACCGCAGGAGGCGGCGGGCCGTACGCCCGGTCAGGAGGTGAGGACCGTGCGCGTCCTTGGAGTCCTGCTCGCGGTGCTGCTGATCGCGGGGTGCGGGCAGCCGCCGCCCGCGCCGGAGAAGTTCCGGTTCACGGCGAAGACGCTCGACGGCGCCGAGTTCCGCGGCGAGAAGGTGGTCGGGAACCCGGCGGTGCTGTGGTTCTGGACGCCGTGGTGCCCGTCCTGCAACGCCGAGGCGGAGACCGTCGCGAAGATCGCCGACCGGCACCGTGAGGTGCAGTTCGTCGGTGTCGCGGCCGAGGACCAGCTGGAGGCGATGAAGAAGTTCGTCGCCGACCACCGGATGGACGGGTTCCCGCACCTGGCCGACCTCGACGGGTCGGTGTGGAAGCGGTTCGGCGTGACCGCCCAGCCGACCTTCGCGTTCGTCCGCGTCGACGGCGCGGTGGAGCTCCTCACCGGCGCGCCCACCGAGGAACAGCTCGACCAGCGGGTCACCGCGCTGGTGCCGTGAGAGCGGGCGGCACGACCTCCGGGACAAAGACCCTGCGTTCTCGGGACCAACGCCCGGTTCGGCGGTGCGAGCGGCTTCGTAGGGTCGGACCGGCCGGGTGGCGCTGCCGCGCGGCTGCAGGAGGAGGCGGGTGTCGATGGACTACATCCAGGTCTCGGTCGCGGACGCCATTCCCGAGCAGGCCAGGGACTACGCGTCGGCGCGGATCGGCTCGCTGGACCGGTACGCCCCGGACCGGGTCGACTTCGCCTGGGTCGGCCTGACCTCGGACCAGGCCGTGATCCACGCGCACGCCCGGCTCGACCTCAAGTGGGTCGAGGTGCGGGCGTACGCCGAAGGCGGGACGGTCACCGAGGTGATCGACCTGCTGCGGGAACGCGTGCGCCGCCAGCTCGTCTCGATGCGGAGCTGCGCGCCCGTGTCCCACTGACCCGCGCCGCGAGACGCACGGCCCGGCCGACGGTTGCGGAGCTGCGCGCCCGTGCCCCACTGACCCGCGACGCACGGTCCGGCCGGACGGTTCACGGCACCTTCCGCACGGTGCCGCGTGCGCCGTCGACCACGATCCGGTCACCGGTCGCGATCCGGGTGGTGGCGTTCCCGCACCCCACCACCGCCGGGATCCCCAGCTCCCGCGCCACGATCGCGGCGTGCGACAGCGGCGCGCCGACGTCGGTCACGACCGCGGCGGCACGGGTGAACAACGGCGTCCAGCCGATGTTCGTCACCGTCGTCACCAGGATCTCGCCCTGCCGCAACGCCACGCCGTCCGCGACGCGGGCGAGCACCCGTGCGGTGCCCTCCACCACGCCCGCCGAGCCGGGGAAGCCGGTGACGTCCGCGGGCATCGGCACGTCCACCGTCGCGTCGTAGAGGTCGGACCGCCGGTGCGGGTCCGCGGCCCACGACTCCGGGTCGAACCGGCCGCGGATCACCGCCGGGTAGGGCGGCAACGCCCGGTAACGCTCGTACGCGGCCCGTTGCGCGGGCACCCGGTCCAGCACCGAGGTCTCGCCGGCGAGCACGCGCAGCACGTCGTCGATCGGCAGGAAGAACACCGCGTCACCGGTCGCGGTCAGCTCACCGGCGCGCAGCACGAAGGCCCGCAGCACCCAGAACGCCCGCACCATCTCCGATCGGGCCCGCTCCCGTGCCCGCGCACCCGCCCCGATCCGGGCGAGCCGCCTGCGCACCGCCGCCGCGCGGCCCGGATGCGCCGCCACCAACCGGTCCCAGGCAGCCGCCCTGGCCGTGGCCTGCCGTGTCAGCAGCTCCTCCGGCTCGGCCACCACCGCCAGCTGCCGGGTGATCCACTCCGGGTCCTCCGCCGGGCGTGGCGCGGAGATCTCGAACTCGTCGGCGCACCGGTGCCCCCACTCCCTGGCGAAGGTGTCGCGGTCGATCTCCCCCGACCGCAGCCGCGCGAGTCCCACCAGCGGGCCCAGGCTCGCGAGCCCCGTGCCGTCGTGGAAGCCGGTGAGGAGCGTGGCCGCGTCCTGCGGGCCGACCAGCGCGACGAGCGCGCGCCGCACGGCCGCCGGTCCGCCCGCGATCATCCGCGCGCCGGCGTCGAGGACCGGGCAGACGAACCGCAGCAGCCGGTCGACGTCCTCGTGCCACAGCCGCAGCAGGGCGGCGGGCGTGTCGCACGCGGCGATCGCCCGGTGGGCGGCGGCGCAGCGGGCCGGGTTGCCGCGGACGAGCCGGGGGAGCCGCGTGCGGTAGTGGAGCTGCTGCCTGATCGGCCCGCCCGCGCCGCGCAGCACCGCGCCGATGATCGCGAGCCGGGACATCGGCAGCGGCGGCACCGTCACGCCGTCCGGAATCCGCCCGAACGTCTCCTCGCCGGCCTTGCGCATCTGCTCGGCCTTGCCGATCACGGTGCCGACCGCGCTGTAGGTGCTGATGTTGAGGTAGAAGCGGCCGCCGATGTTGCCCGAGATCGGGTGCGGGCCGATCCGCACGTTCGACAGCACCCGCACCAGCGACCACGTCACCGGCGTCATCACCTCGGGGATCGCCTCGCCGACGTTGCCGTTGGACCACAGGTAGTCGCCGCCGAGCGTGTCGTTCCACTCGACCCGCGACAACGTGATCGGCCGCGCCTGCAGGACGTGGAACCTCCCGCCGGCCCACGCCCACTCGACGTCCACCGGCCCGCCGCGGAGCGCCTCGATGCGCCGTCCCAGCGCCGTGAGCTCGGCTTTCTGCGCCGCGGTGAGCAGGTCGGCGGTGTCCGCCTCGCCGCCCACGAGCGCCTCGCCGAGCCCGCGCACGGCGTTGACCACCGGCTCCGCTCGCCCGCTGACCGGGTCGGCGGTGAACAGCACCCCGGACACCTCGGCGGGCACCATCCGCTGCACGACCACCGCCATCTCGGCCGCCCCGACGCCGTTGCGCTCGCGGTAGGCGACCGCGCGTTTGCCGTGCAGCGAGTCCCAGCACCGCCGGACCGCGTCGAGGAGCCCGTCCTCGGTCACGCCGAGCACCGTGTCGTGCTGGCCGGCGAACGACAGGCCCGGCAGGTCCTCCGCCGTCGCCGACGACCGCACCGCCACCGGCCCGCCGAGGTCGCGGAACGCCGCCAGCACCCCGTCGAGCGACCGCTCCCGGTACGCGCGGGTCGTGACGTGGAACCCGGCCGGCACCGGCAGCCCGGCCCTGGCGAGCTCCGCCAGCGCCGACCCCTTGCCGCCGGCGGTGGCCAGGTCGGCGCGCGGGTCGTCGAGCGGCAGGATCAACGGGATCATCTGGCCCATGGTCGTCGAAACGGGCCGGCCTCGTTCGTACAACGGGGGAAAGGAGTCCACCATGACCCAGCAGCAGTACCTGCTCAGCATCTACCAGCCCGACGGTGACGCCCCGCCGCCCGAGGTGCTCGACCCGATCATGCGCGACCTGGCCGCCCTCAACGAGGAGATGCGCGCGAGCGGCGCCTGGGTGTTCGCCGTCGGCCTGCACCCGCCGTCGACCGCCACCGTCCTGCGCGCGGAGGACGGCGACGTGCTGATGACCGACGGGCCGTTCACCGAGGGCAAGGAGCACATCGGCGGGTTCACCGTCATCAGGGCCGCAGACCTGGACGAGGCGCTGGAGTGGGGCCGCCGGCTCGCGACCGTGCTGCGCCCGCTCTCGGTCGAGGTGCGGCCCGTCGCTGTCTGATGATCGAGGAGATCTTCCGGTCGGAGTACGGCAGGGCCGTCTCCGTGCTGACCCGCGTCCTCGGCGACCTCGACCTCGCCGAGGACGCGGTGCAGGACGCCTTCGCCACGGCCGCGCGGCGCTGGCCGGTCGACGGCGTCCCGCCCTCCCCGGCCGGCTGGATCATCACGACCGCCCGCAACCGCGCGGTCGACCGGCTGCGCCGCGAGACCAGGGGCCGGGAGAAGCAGGCGTTGCTGGCGGCGGGGGAGCACGCCGGGTGCGTGCCGGGCCCCGAGGAGGAGCTGGTCGCCGAGGAGGAGGTGGGTGCCGTGCCCGACGACCGGCTGCGGCTCGTCTTCACCTGCTGCCACCCGGCGCTGGCGCTGCCCGCACGGGTGGCGCTGACGTTGACACTGCTCGGCGGCCTGTCGACCAGGGAGATCGCCAGGGCGTTCCTGGTGCCGGAACCCACGATGGCGCAGCGGATCGTGCGGGCGAAGGGCAAGATCCGCGCCGCCCGCATCCCCTACCGCGTGCCCCGTGACGCTGACCTGCCGCAACGGCTCGCGGCGGTGCTCGCGGTGCTCTACCTGATCTTCAACGAGGGCTACCTCGGCGAGCCCGCGCTGGCACGGGAGGCGATCCGGCTCTGCCGGGTGCTGGCGGCGCTGATGCCGGACGAGCCGGAGGTGTGGGGCCTGCTCGCGTTGATGCTGCTGGTCGAGTCCCGCCGCGCGGCCCGGTCGGTGGGGGGCCGGCTGGTGCTGCTGGCCGACCAGGACCGCGCGCTGTGGGACCCGGCCCTGGTCGCCGAGGGCCAGGACGTCGTGCGGCGGTGCCTGCGCTGGAACCGGCCGGGTCCCTACCAGCTCCAGGCCGCGATCAACGCCGTGCACAGCGACCCGCCGACCGACTGGACCCAGGTGCTGGCCCTCTACGACCGGCTGATGGCCGTCGCGCCCAGCCCGGTGGTGGCGCTGCACCGCGCGGTCGCGGTGGCCGAGGTCTCCGGGCCCGTCGCGGCGCTGCGGCTGGTCGACCGGCTGGAGCTGGACCGGTACCACCTGTTCCACGCCGTGCGCGCCGACCTGCTCAGCCGCCTGGGGCAGGACCCGCGGGCGGCGCTGGCGGCCGCGCTCGACCTGGCCACGAACCCGGCCGAGCGCGACCTCCTGCGCTCACGCCTGCTTGCGGCGGCGGACCAGCAGGATCACGCCGACCAGCACGACCAGGCCGAGCACGACCCACACCCAGGCGGGTAGCCCGCCTGAGTCCCGCGTGGCCGAGGCCGGCGGGGCGGCGTTCGGCGCCTGCGTGCTCGCCGCCGTGCTGGTCGCCGTGCTCGACGCCGGGGCCTGCGCCGACGAGGTGGCCGCGGCGGCGCTCAGCGTGAAGGTGACCGTTCCCTTGATGATGTCGCCATCGTCGGCCTGCGCGGTCCACGCGAGCGTGTGCGCCCCCGGCTTCGCCGCCGCCGGATCGACCGCCGCCGTGATCGTGCTGTTGACCGCGTGCGCCTGCGTGACCGGCCACCTGGCCCCGTCCGGGCCGGTGATGACGACAGCCTCGCCCTCCGGCAGGCTCACCGCGTCGCTGAAGACGAGCTCGACCTGCTTCGGCGCGGTGTCGAGGGTGGCTCCGGACGCCGGGGTGCTGCTCTTGAGCTCGGCGTGGGCGGACGCGGGGACGGTGGTGCTCGTCGCGGCGAGCAGCGCCAGCACGAGCGCGATGAGGTAACGGGTCACTCGCGCACAGTAACGGTGTGGCGGGCTCGGCTGAAGCCACTGGTTTGGTGCCCTATGCACCTGGGTAACCCGCCCGCAACCTGATCAACGCGACCCTTGAGGAGCGGTTTGGCGCACGACCAGGCAGCACGGGCGGACGACGTGTCGCACCTGCCGCTGGGCAGGCAGCGGCCCTCGCTCGCGACCGTCCGGCGCTGGGTGCGGCTGGAGCTGATGGCCGAGGACCAGGACTGCGTCGCGGACGTGCTCCTGGTGGTGAACGAGCTGGTCAGCAACGCCTACCGGTACACGTCGGAGCCGACGCTCCTGCGCGTGGTGGTCGCTCCCGGCAAGATCCGCGTGGAGATCGCCCACGACGCCCACACCCGCCCGCCGTTGCGGAAGGTCAGCCGGCCGCAGCGCGGGTACGGCCTGGTGCTGGTGGCCCGGCTGTCCGACCGGTGGGGCGTGGACCGCGCCCAGGGCGGCACCGTCGTGTGGGCCGATCTCCCCAGGGAAGTGCAGTGATTCCAGTTCGGTGGGTTTCGATCAACGCGCCTGTGGGTATGGAACCTGCTGCCTTGAAAAAGCAGGGCGCGGGGAGAGGCTGATGGGTGTCATCGGACGGTCCAGCGAGCATGTGGACCTCGTCCTTCCGGAGGGGATGTTGCCGCTCGCGGACGTGCGCGCGCAGGTACGTCGTCTCCTGCTGGGAATGCACGAGAACGTGGTGGTCGACGTGATGGTCGTGGCCACCGAGCTCGTCAGCAACGCCTACCACCACGCCGCGCCACCGCGCCGTGTGCGGGTCATGTCCCTGCCTGAACGCGAGGTCGTGCGGGTCGAGGTCGACGACAGCACTCCCGGCCGGTTCCCGCAGCTGGGGCGGATGGGGTTCCTGGGGCGTCGGCAGCGAGGGTTGTTGCTGGTCAACGGCTTGGCGCAGGTGTGGGGCCACAACCGGTTCCCCGACCTGAAGACCGTGTGGGCGGACATCTCGACGGTGCGCTGACGCTGACCCGAGAGGGCGCCGGTCGCCTCAGGCGGTCGACTCGCGCACGACGTGGTCGGTTCGCGGCAGGTGCATCGTGAGCTGCGCGCGATCGCTGCGCAGCACCACCCACGACCGTTCGACCGCTCTGCCGTGGACGTCGTGCGCCAGCCACGCGATCGACAGCAATGGCGTGGCGGGCCGCACGCCGAGCAGCCCGGCGACGCGCGGTGTCGCGAGGGCGGTGGTGCACCACGGGTGCAGGTCACCGAACCGGACCCCGTACCGGCCGGCGAGGAACCTCCGCAGCGGCACGTCGTGGTCGTAGGTCTCGGCGAGGCCGGGGAACTGCGAGGCGCGCAGGTACGTCGAGCGCACCCCGATCGGTTCGTCGCCGCGGACCAGCACGGACTCGACGTTGACCACGTCCTGGCCGCCGAGCGTCCGCACCACGACCGACTCGCGGGTCGCGAGGTCACCGACCAGCGCGTCCAGGCTCACCCGGTGCAGCTGCCCGCGGGGAGCGACCGTCGTGCCCTGGCGGCCGACCCTGCGGATGAGCTTGCCCTCCAGCACCAGTTCGTCCAGCGCCTTGCGGATCGTCGTGCGCGACATGCCGAAGAGCTCCGCGAGCTCGCGTTCCGGCTGGAACGGCGTGTTGTCGGGCAGTTCGGCGAGCAGGTCGAGCAGCCGGGTCTTGGCCTGGTAGTAGCGCGGTGTGACGGGCACACCCGGACGCTATTTCCGTGCGATAACTGGCGGCTCATCGCACTTCACGGGCGTCCGGCACCGAGCCGATCTCCCGGTACGCGCGCAGCGCGGCACCCCGGTCGCCGGCCAGGAACGCGACGGCCGCGTCCCGCCACCGCGACCACGACACCCCGGCCAGGCTGTCCGGCCCGTGCCCGGTGGCCGCCAGCACGATCGGCAGGCCCGCCCCGATCGGGCCGGTGATCTGGTTGCCGGGCAGCACGTCGAGCAGTTCGTCCACCCACCGCCCGGCCGGCTCCCCGTCGAGCAACGCGATCCGCGCGGCCAGCACGAGCGGGTGCTGCAGCTCGCCGGGGTGGTTCTTGCGGCGGGCGAGCTCGAGTGCGCGGGCGGCGTCGGCGCGGGCGTTGCCGAGATCGCCGGTCAGCAACCGGATCCGGCCGCGGATGGCGTGGTAGAACGGTTCCGCAGGCCCGGCCGCGATCGATGCGTCGAGGTTCGCGAGCGCCGCGGTGTAGTCGCCCTCCCAGAACAGCTCGACGTAGCGCGACGATTCGAGCCGGGACAGCGTGTACTGGTCGCCGTGCCGTTGCGCCGCCACCCGTGCCTCGGCGCGCACAGCCCGACGCGCGCGGGCGTCGCCGAGCATCGCGTACGCCGTGCCCATGTCGAACAGGCACAGGCTCGTGGAGACACCGGCCGCGCGCCGTTCGGTCACGGCCTGGCGCATGTCGTCGATCCCCGCGGCCTCACCCTTCTTCACGCGGGACAGCCCCAGCGTCTGCAACGCAACTGCCCGGTCCGTGCCGGTCGCACCGGTCAGTGCCGCCCGTGCCGTGGTGACCGCCTCGTCGGTCCGGCCGACCAGCGTGAGCGCGTGCGCGGTGTGCGCCAGCACGGCGAACACCCGCTCGTCCGGTTCGGCCACCGCCAGGAACCCCAGCGTCTGTTCCAGGTGCCGCACTGCTTCGGCGTGCTCGCCGCGGTGCCAGCAGGACCGCCACGCCGCCATCGCCGCGTCGGCGGCACCGGCGAAGTCCCGTGCGGCCACGTGCAGCTCCACCGCCTCGGCGAGCTCCCGCGTGCCACCGCCCGTCCACGACAGGCTCGCGCCCAGCAACGTCAGCAGCCCGGCGCGGTCGCCGTGACCGGGTGGGCAGACGGCGAGCGCGGCCTCGTAGCAGCGCGTCGCCGTGGCACGTGCCGCGAGCGCCGTCGCCTTGCGGCCGGTCTCGGTCAACGCCTCGCGCGCGTGCCTGCCCAGGATGTCGCACGGCCGTCCGGTGGCCTCGGCCAGCCACACCGCCTCCTGGAAGTGGTGTGCCAGCAGCGGAACGTGCTCCAGCGGCAACGCCCGCACCCACTGCGCCGCGTGGAAGTGCTTCATCGCCTTGCTCGTGCGCGGCACGCGGTCGTAGGCCACGTCGCGCACCAGCACGTGGCTGAACGCGTACTCGGTCTCGCCGACGACGTTGCTGGTCGGCCTGCGTTGCAGGAAGTCGCGCTGCCGCAACACCTCCAGCGATCGGGCGACCTCGGCGACGTCCCGTTCGGCGACGGCGGCGACCGCTCCCGGCCACACCGTCGCACCGAGGACGGCCGCGTCCTGCAGCACCACCTTCTCCAGCGGTGGCAACGAGTCCAGCCGCGCGCCGATCACCGTCTGCACGGTGTCCGGCAGCTCGTCGCGCACCCCGTCGCGGAGCATGCGCACGTACTCGCCCGCGAACAACGGGTTGCCCGCCGACCGGCGCAGCAACGTGCCCAGGTCGGCCGCCACGTCGTGCCGCGTCATCAGCACCTTCAGCAGCAGTGCCGTGTCCTCTTCGGACAGTGGGGCGAGCTCGATGGTCTCGCCCCGGGCCGGACGGCGGGCCACCAGCTCGGGCCGTGCGGTCACGAGCACCAGCAACGGCACGTCCTCCGCCGTGTCCGCGAGCCCGTGCAGGAAGTCCAGCACCAGGTCGTCCGCCCAGTGCGCGTCCTCGACGACCACCACGAGCGGTTCGGCCGCGAGCTGCTCGACGAGCCTGCGCCACGCCATCAGCACGTCGCTGCCCTGCGCGCCCACACCGACCAGCGCGGACAGCTGCGCCACGAGCCACGGGTCGGTGCTGATCGCCTTGATCTTCGCGGTGACCACCGCCGCGTCGTCGGTGTCGAACACCTCGGCGTGGCCGCGCACGATCTCCGCGAGCGGCGCCAGCGGGTCGTTGTGGCTGAACGGCGGCGTCCGGCCGGTCAGCGCGTGCCGCCCGGCGGTGAACTCGCGCACCAGCCGGGACTTGCCCGCTCCCGGCTCGCCGACCAGCGTCACGAGCCGCGGCCGCCGGGTGCGCGAGACCTCCTCGAACGTCTCGCGCAGCTGCTCCAGCTCCGCCGCCCTGCCGACGAACGGCGCGTCGTCGCCGGCGGGCGTGAGTGCGCGATCGGTCGCGGGGCAGGTCCTGACCTCGCCGACGGCGGCCCGCGCGAGCAGCGCGAGCCCCGCGTCGAGCAGCGTTCCGCTCACCTCCACCCGGTCGCCGGAGGTGACCAGCGCCGGACCGGTGCGCACGGCGGCGGCCGCGGGGTGCCGGCTGACGACCTCGAAAGCCGCGCGCACCGCCCGTGCCGCGTCGTCCTCCCGGCTGACCGGGGCACCGAAGGTCGCGCACACCGTCGAGCCGAGCGTGGTCACGACGGCACCACCCAGCGCCTCGATCCGGGCGCGGACGTCGGCGACACCGGCCTCCAGCCGTTCGTCGGCCGACTCGTCGCTGCCCAGCTCCAGCCGCGTCACCAGCACGCTGACCTTCTTGCGCTCCAGCAGCACCGGGAGGGCCGGCGGGGGCAGCGCGAGTGCCGGGTCCTGCGTCAGCACCGCCTGTTCCAGCGCCACCAGCTCGCGGCCGGGGTCGATGCCCAGCTCCGCGGCGAGCCGGTCGCGCGCCCGCCGGAACACCGCGAGCGCGTCGGCCTGCCGGCCGGACCGGTAGAGGGCGAGCATCAGCTGGCCCTGCACGCGTTCGCGCACCGGGTGGTCACGCGCGAACGCCTCGAGCTCGGCGAGCACCTCGCGGTGCCGCCCGCAGGCGATCTCCGCGTCGAACCGGTCCTCCACGGCGGCGTCACGCAGCCGCGCGACCTCCACCAGCGCCGGCCACGTCACGCCGTCGGCCACCAGGTCCGCGAGCACCGGCCCCCGCCACAACGCCAGCGCGTCACGCAGCAGGGCCGCCGCCTGCTCCGGTGTCGCGGCGGTGGCCGCACGGGCCAGCAGAGCCCGGAACCGGTGCAGGTCGACCCGATCCGGATCCGCGCGCAGCAGGTAGCCGGGCTTGCGCGTCACGATGTCCAAGCCCGCCTTGCGCAACGCCGACACGACGTTCAGCAGGATCCCGCGCGCGGTCGGCGGGTGCCCGCCCGGCCACAGCGCCTCGGTCAGCTCGCTGATCGACACCACCCGGCCGGGGTCGAGCAGCAGGAAGCCCAGCACCGCCCGGCGGGTGAACCCGCCCAGCGCCAGCTCCCTGCCGTTGACCCGGACGAGCAGCGGACCGAGGACGTTGAACTCGACAGCCATCGGTCTGGACCATACCGCCGTAGCGGATGCCGTGCGGCCGGGAAAGCGGGCGGATGCCTGGGTACCGCGGTCGGTCGAACGGCGTGGTGGCGCGGTGTCCCATCGGCGATCCGAGTAAGAAGGGCAACGCAACGAGCACAGAGGGGTAGCAAGACAAGACTTCGCTGGCGACCGCCCGGAACTTTGAAATAGTCGAAAGGCAGACACCGGGCAGCAGGCTGGAACCAGGACCAAACCCCGGTGACTCGGGATGCGCAAGCCGACCTGCTCACCCGCGACCGAACAGGAAGTCCTCGGCGAATCCCGGACAGCTACTTCCGCAGGCACGGAGCCGTAATTGAACACCGCAGCACACGAGCCGGCATCAGTACTCAGGATCATGGAGACTTACGGGTCAGCAAGCTCGCCAGGATCGGAGCCGGGTTGCCGTGTGCCGGGCCAACGGGGCCGATCGGGCGCGGGCATCGCACCGAAATCCCGAGATCAGGTGGTCAAGTACGGCCCGCCGAACACCGCGCTCGGCAGCCGCGTTGCCGCTCAAGGTGAATGGATTCTGCGACACAGCAACCAAGCCCTGCCGACGGTCCGCAGTGTTTTCCGGAACGACTCGCGGTGGGGATACACCATGGACCGGCTCGACACGATCCCTCTCGAACTGCTCGACAGCCGGAAGTTCGCGCCGTCCATCGTCCGGCTGCTGCAAGCCAGTTTGTGGCACCAGGCGCCCGAGGTCGAGTTCGACGAATCGGCACATGCCGATCGGCTGGCCCCCATCACGGCACCGTTGACCGGGCGCAGGAGAGACGTGTTCAACCAACTTCGCGACCGGATCGAATGGGATCGACTTTCCCGGGGCCTCACCCACGGGGATCCGATATTCGACAACGTCCTCTTCGCTCGCGACGGTGCGATGGTCTTGATCGATCCGATCCCGTCGACCCCGGGCCTTCCCGACGTGATCGCCCTGGACATCGGCCGAATCTTCCAGTCCTGCGTGGGATACGAGCGGGTGACCTACGAACTACCGGCGCCTGACGACGTCCCGCTCGACATCGTCATCTCGATGACAGGACTGGAGCACGACGACCTGACAGCCGCTTTGTACTTCGGAATCGTGCACCTCCTCCGTTCGATGGTGTACGTCTCGGCCCGGAAGGCGAAGCACCTCCTGGAGGAATGCGTGGACAGCTTGATCGGAGCGGCGACATGTCGGCTGTAGTGGTGTTCGACATCGACGGGGTGCTGGTCGACACCCGAGAGATCGTACGGCGGGCCTATGCCGAGGTCGGTGTCGAGTTGCCCGACCACCTCTGGGGTACCACGTGGCGCAATTGGCTTCCCCCGCTCTGCGGGGGAGACCTCCTGCGCGCCCAGGTCGTCCACGATCGGAAAACCCGGTCTCACCTCGACTTGCTCAGCAGGACCAGGGTCACCACACTCGCGGGCGCTGAAGCCGCCCGCGAGCTGCACTCCCGCGGATGGACCGTCAAGTTCATCACCTCCGGCACACGCGAAGTCGTGCAGAGAACGCTTCACTCCGCTGATCCGTCATTGAACGGGTTCCTGGCCGGAACCGATCTGGACAGCACGGGCAAACGGAAAGCGCTTGAGGAGATTTCTCCTGCGGGTGGCGTGTACGTCGACGACAACTACGACCTGGGCGTCAAGGTCACCGGAGGAAGCACCTGGAAACTGGTGCATTTCCACGGCCAGGCCGAGACGGAGTTGATCAAGGAGATCGGCGCGGTATGGATGTCGTGATCCTTGCCGCCGGACGCGGTAGCAGACTCGAGGACATCACACCGCCCTATTTCAAGCCGTTGATCATCGTCGATGGCGAACCTCTCATCCGCCGGCTCGTCCGGACGGCGTTGCGCATCTCAAGTGGGCGGATCGTGGTCGTCGCCGCCCCGGAGAACGCGCTGCCCCTCTGCCAAGTGCTGGGCGACCTCCCGGCGGAGATCGTCCTCCAGCGTCAGCCGAACGGACCAGGAGCCGCGCTCCTCACGGGTCTTCAGCTCGTCACCTCGCCCGAGGTCCAGGTCCTCCTCGGCGACAACGTGGTGTCCGTCCGGGACGCGGAGAAGATCGCGCAGGCCGTCGTTCCGGCAGTCGGCGTCGTGCTGATGCACCCTGCCGAAGCCGAGCGGTACACGTACCTGACGCCGAGCGGCCGCTGGGTCGAGAAGATTCCTTGCGACGAAGCCAAGGCCGAGCAGCGCCTGCCCTGCTGGGTCGGCCCGCTGAAGCTGAGGACTGACGAGATCAAAGCCGCCATCGAGCGCCGGATCCGGAGCACGCGAACCGAGACGGACACGGTGGAGCGGGAAGTCCCCATCGGGCCACTGCTCAACGAGCAGGGTCCGGCCACCCTCGTTCCGGTGTCCTCTGTGGACATCGGCGTTCCCGCTGCCTGGCTCCCGGCAGGAAAACTCATCGAGGAATGATGTCATGAGCAGCAGTTCTTCGGCCAAGGGGAAGTGGGTTCCCGAGGCCGAGTACGACGAGATCACCAAGAAGATCCCGATCCTGTGCATCGACGTGCTGCCGGTCCACCCGGGGCCGGAGCCACTGGTGGGACTGATCCTCCGCGACACCTTCTGGGGCCGCCGTCGATGGTGCCTCGTCGGCGGCGGAGTCCACCACGGCGAACCACTGACGAACGCCGTCGAGAGGGTCTTCGACTGGGCGCTGGGTGACCGGGTCTCACTCGACCTCGACACCCTGGACCTGAAGGAAGTCGTGGAGTACTTCCCCGATCCTGACACCGGCGAGTTCTTCGACCCCCGCAAGCATGCCGTCGCCCTCACCTACACCTGCGTCATGTCGGGTGACCCGCGTCCTCGTGGGAAGGCCTTCGATTTCCGCTGGTTCTCGCCCGACGCGCTTCCCGAGCGTGACTCCCTCGGTTTCGGGCAGGATCGTCTTGTACCGCGCCTCCTGGCTGCTCACGCCTCGACCAACCACCGAGCCGATCCGGCAACATGACGGTTTCGGCGGCTGCGGGCGGCACAGCGGGGCGCTGGCACGGGCGGTCGCGGCGTCGGGGGAGGTGCTGCTGACCGAACGACTGTCCACTCTGGACGGCGTCGAGGCCGGCCGCGATCACCCACTCGGGTCAACGCTGTGCCAGCACGTCGACGGCCAGCTCGCGGACCGTCTTCTCGTCCACCTCGACACCGAGCCCCGGGCCGTCCTGCACCACCGCCCTGCCGTTCCGCACGGTGATACCCGACGCGTGCGGCGAGGCGATGAACTGGCGGCCCTGAGCCGCCGCTGGCCCGCGATGTCGTTGGCGGGCAGCGGTTGCTCGAACGCGAACACCCCGAGCTTGGCGAGACCGCGGGCCGGCCGCAGTGCCTCGTCGCGCGTGTAGGCCTGGTTCGCGTCCACCCACAGCGGCGCGTCCGGCGCTGCCTCCCTGACCGCGCGCACCACGGCGAGGTCCGTGCGCTCGTCGTGCAGGCCGACCTTCACCTTGACCGCCCGGTAGCCCTCGGCCAGGCCTTCGGCGACGCACTCGGCGGCCTCCGCGGGCGTCTGGCCGGACACGACCCACGCCAGCTCCACCTCGTCGTGCCGCCGCTGCCCCCACAGCGCGCCCAGCGGGACGCCGAGCGCCCGCCCGGCGAGGTCGTGCAGCGCCACGTCGACGGCGGCCTTCGCCAGCGGCGCGCCGATCGAGAAGCCGCGGTTGATCGTGCGCTCGAAGATGCGGCCGATGCCGTCGAGCTGCCAGACCGGCTGCCCGATGATCGCGGGCGCCAGGCAGCGGCTGATGGTCGTGAAGATCGATTCAGTCGTCTCGTAGGTCCACGCGGGGATCGGGGTCGCCTCGCCCCACCCGTGCACGCCACCCGGACACCTTGACCAGCACGCGGATGCTCGGACGGCCGGCCACCGCGACCGGTCCGCCGGACATGCCGAACGACCGGGTGGTGGGCAGTGCGACGGCGAACGTCTCGACCCGTTCGACCGTCAAGCCGCTCAGCTTCATCGATCCTCCACCTTGACCGGTCCGTGAGCCGGACATAGCGTACTGGAAAGCGCTTTCCGACCTCAGGGAGCTTCGTGGACAAGGTTTCGGCGGACCGCAGGCGGGGCGGCGTCGTCGAGCGGGCGTGGCGCCCGGTCGCGCTGATCTTCGCCTTCATCCTGGTGTGGCAGCTCGTCACCGCCACCGAGCTGGTCGAGCCCTACCTCGTGCCGTCGCCGGGCAAGACGGCCGACGTGCTGATCGGCAGGTGGTCGTACCTGTGGCCGCACACCCTGACGACCACCTGGGAGACGGTCCTCGGCTTCGTCATCGCCGCGGCCGTCGGCGTCCTGGTCGCCGTCGCGATGGTGTACTCGCGGGCGGTCGAGAGCACGGTCTACCCGGTCCTGCTGTTCGCGCAGGTCATTCCGAAGATCGCGATCGCACCGCTGTTCGTGGTGTGGCTCGGGTTCGGCTTCGAGCCCAAGGTCATCGTGGCCGTGCTGATGGCGTTCTTCCCGGTCGTGATCTCGATGGTCACCGGGCTGAAGTCCGTCGACAGCGAGATGCTGGAGCTGGCCGCGACGATGGGCGGCGGGCCGCTGAAGACGTTCGCGAAGATCCGCTTCCCGGCGGCGCTGCCGCACCTGTTCGCCGGCCTGAAGGTCGCTATCACGCTGGCCGTCACCGGTGCCGTGGTCGGCGAGTTCGTCGGCGCCAACGAAGGCCTCGGCTACGTGATCCTGCAGGCCAACGGCAACCTGGACACGCCGATGCTCTTCGCCGGCCTGATCGTGATGTCGGTCGTCGGCGTGCTGCTGTTCGCGCTGCTCGACCTCGCCGAGAAGCTGATGCTGCCCTGGCACGCCAGCAGGCGCGGTTCCGCCGTCACCACAACCCTTCTCGCGAAAGGCTGACCGATGAGGAAAGTGCTCGCAGGCCTGCTCCCCGCGGTGCTGCTGGTCGCCGCCTGCGGTGGTGGCGGAGGCGGTGCGGCCGGCTCCGGTGGCGCCCAGGAGGCCACGCTCACCCTCAACTGGTACCCGTACGGCGAGCACGCGCCGTTCTACTACGGGCTCAAGCAGGGCATCTTCGAGAAGCACGGCATCAAGCTCAAGATCCAGGCGGGCCAGGGCTCCGGCAAGACCGTCCAGGCGACCGGCGCCGGCCAGACGGACTTCGGCTGGGCGGACACCTCGGCGCTGGCCACCGCGGTCGAGAACGGCGTGCCGGTCAAGAGCATCGGCGTGTACCTGCAGACCACACCGGCGTCGGTGCAGTTCTTCACCGAGAAGAACATCAGCACACCCGCCGACCTCAGGGGCAGGTCCGTCGCGACGACCGCCGGTGACGCGCTCACCAAGACGTTCCCCGCGTTCCTCAAGCGCAACGGCATGCAGGAGTCGGACGTCTCCATCCAGAACATCGACCCGGCCGGCAAGATGGCCGCGGTCATCTCCGGCCGCACCGACGTGCTGCTCGGCTTCGCCTCCGACCAGGGGCCGACGATCAAGGAGAAGGCCGGCAAGGACGTCTCCTACCTGCGGTTCTCCGAGTTCGGGTTGAACTACTTCAGCAACGGCCTGCTCGCGGGCAGGTCCCTGCTGCAGAAGGACCCCGAGCTGGTCAAGAAGATGGTCCAGGCCACCCAGGAGGCGTGGACCGCCGCGGAGCAGGACCCGCAGGCCGCCGCCGACGCGATGAAGGGCGCCGCCGAGCAGCTGCCCTCGCCGACCGTGGTGCTGGAGCAGTTCAAGACGACGCTGACGCTGCTGCACACCGACGCCACGAAGGGCAAGGCGCCGGGCGTCAACAGCGCGGACGACTGGAAGAAGACCATCGACACCTTCCAGCAGACCGGCATCATCGGCAAGGCGGCCGAGCCCTCCGCGTACTGGGAGGAAAGCGTTGCCCCGAAGGGATGAGCGCGTGGAAGGGCAGGCCGGAACCGATGAGCGCTGAACCGATGACCACCACCGCGGCCACGAGTGCCGTCGCCATCACCGGCGTCTCCGTGCGCTTCCACTCGAAACGCGCCGAGACCACCGCGATCGACCAGGTCTCGCTCGACGTCGCACCGGGCGAGTTCGTGTCCATCGTCGGTCCGTCCGGCTGCGGCAAGTCGACACTGCTGAAGCTCGTCTCCGGTCTGCTGCGGCCCTCCTCTGGCTCGGTGCGGCTGCTGGGCGAGGAGGTGCGCGGGCCCCGGCACGACATCGGGTTCGTCTTCCAGCGCGCGGCACTGCTGGAGTGGCGGTCCGCGCGCAGGAACATCCTGCTGCAGGCCGAGATGCGCGGCATGGACGCGGCCGAGGCGGGCCGGCGCGCCGACGAGCTCATCGAGATGACCGGGCTCACCGGCTTCGAGAACGCACTGCCGCACGAGCTGTCCGGCGGCATGCAGCAGCGCGTGGCGCTGTGCCGCGCCCTGCTGCACCGGCCGCGGGTGCTGCTGATGGACGAACCGTTCGGCGCGCTGGACGCGCTGACCCGCGAGCAGATGAACGTCGAGCTGCACCGGGTGTGGCACGAGACCGGCACGACCGTCCTGCTCGTGACGCACTCGATCGCGGAGTCGGTGTACCTGGCGAACCGGGTGGTCGTGCTGACGCGGCGCCCGGCCGTGGTCAAGGAGGTGATCGACGTCGACCTGCCGCAGCAGCGGGAGTACTCGGCGACGATGGCCCGGCCGGAGTTCGCGGCGGCGGCCGCGCACATCCGGGACCTGCTGGGGGCCGGGACCGAGCGCGAGTGAGTCCGGCGGGGGCGCGGCCCGACGCGGGTGGTGTGGGGCTGCGGCCGGGTGCGCACTGATTCGGTGAGAGCGTGGCCGGGTGCGTGCCCTTGTCCGGCCCGGCGGCGGTGAGTAGAGTTTGGCCAGCCGCCGCGTGGTAAGCGCTTTCCAAGCAGCCGACCCACGAGGTGGTGGAACGTGTCCAGACGATCGTTCTCGGTCCTGTTCGCGACGTTCGCGCTCGTCGCGACCTCCCTGGCGCCACCGGCAACGGCGCAGCCAAGCCCCGCCGCGGTCCAGGTGGGCCCGGTCGCCGATCCACTCCCGACACCCGCCCCGTCCGGCATCGGGTTGCGGCTGCGGGAGATCGCGCGCCTGCCGCAGTCCTCGACCACGCCCGCCGCGGGCGACAGCCGCCTCAACCAGTACAACCGCGTCAACCACCTCGGCGAGGTTCCGGACGGTTCGGGCCGCCTGTTCGTCCCCGACATGAACGGCAAGCTCTACACGCTCAAGCACGACGGCACCGGGCAGCGCACCTACCTCGACGTCCGGGCGGCGATCGGCGCGAACTTCCACAACCACCAGGGGCTCGGGTCCGGGTTCGGTTTCGTCGCGTTCCACCCGGAGTTCGCGACGAACGGCAAGTTCTACACCGCGCACACCGAGGTCAAGGACGCGTTGAAGAAGCCGACGGACCTGCCGTCGCCGAACTCGGTGGTGCACGGCGTGATCACCGAGTGGACCGCGGCGAACCCGGCAGCGGCGACGTTCGCGGGGACGCGCAGGGAGCTGCTGCGCATCGGGTTCGAGATGTACCTGCACGGGTTCCAGGAGATCGGCTTCAACCCGACGGCGGCGCCCGGCACGCCCGACCACGGCCTGCTGTACCCGGCAGTCGGCGACGGTGGTGTCGGCTACCGCTCGGACGTGCCGCAGGACTTGGCGGTGCCGCAGGGCAAGATCCTGCGCATCGACCCCGCGGGGACCGGCAGCGGCAACGGGAAGTACGGCATTCCCGCGTCGAACCCGTTCCTGGGGCGGCCGGGAGCGCTGCGCGAGCTGTTCGCGATCGGGGTGCGCGACCCGTACCGGTTCAGCTGGGACGCCGGTGGCACGCACAAGATGTTCCTCGGGCACATCGGCGAGAAGGTCGTCGAGTCGGTCTACGAGGTCAGGCCCGGCGCCAACCTCGGCTGGGGGCAGCGCGAAGGGCACCTGACCTACCGGCGCGACGACCCGAAGTGCCAGCTGTACCCGTTGCCCGCCGACGACGCGAAGTACGGCTACACCTACCCGGTCGCCGGGTTCGACCACAACCGGCCCGGCGGCGGGTGCGGTGACAGCGGCACCGCGCTGATCGGCGGGTTCGTCTACCGCGGCAGCGCGATCCCGGCGTTGCGGGGTAAGTACGTCTACGGCGAGGGCGTCAAGGGGCTGCTGTACTACGCAGACGAGCAGGACATGCGGGCCGGTGCGCCGATCGCGAAGACCTTCGAGCTCGCGGTGCACGACGCGGCCGGCCGGCGCACGACGTTGCGGACGCTGACCGGCAAGAGCCGCGTGGACCTGCGGTTCGGCGCGGACGCGGCGGGGGAGCTGTACGTGCTGGCCAAGGCGAACGGCAAGGTCTGGAAGGTCACCGGCACCGTCCAGACGGCCGAGGCGTTCGGCAACGCCGGCGGGATCAACGACCTGCGGATCACCGGCACCGCCGCACCGGCGGCCCCGGCCACCCTGTCCGGACCCACCGCCCTGTCCGCACCCACCGCCTCGGCCGGGTCCGGCGACGTCTCACCCGCCATCGCCGCGTCCGTCGTGCACCACTACGACTTCGAGCACCCGGTGACCGGCGACGCGGCCAAGGAGCAGGACATCGGCCGTGCGGGCGCCTCAACGCCGCTGTCGCTGGTCAACGGCGGTGCGGCGATGCGGACGGCCGACGGCGCGTTCCCCGGCTCCCGGACGTCGGTCCAGCTGAAGCAGGTGCGCCCGGACAGCAGGGGCAACGACGACTGGAAAGCCGGCGTGCACGGCTCCGGCGGCGTGGCGTCGATGAGGGCGTTCACCAACGTCCGCGGCATCTCCATCATGACGTGGGTCAAGGTCACCGGTGAGGCGCCCGCGCGCAACTCCGGCACCTCGGACCCGTCGGACCTCTACGGCGCCATCGGGTTCGCCGGGATCCTCAGCGGCGACTCCGACGGGCACGCCGCCCGCGCGTTGCTGGAGGCCGAGAACCACGACGGCGCCATGCGGCTGATCGCGCTGGCCCGCAGGCTGGACAGCGGCGAGAAGCAGTACTGGGTCTCGGAAGCCGGGTGGCGGACGCTGATCCCGCCCGGCAGGTGGGTGTTCCTGGCCGGGACGTTCGACTTCGACACCGGCGCGATCGGTCTCTACGTCGACGGCCGGCCGGTCGAGGGTTCCTACGCGGTCAAGGGTGACCCGTGGCAGCTCGCCGGGCCGCCGGAGCCGGACCTGTCGTCGGCGACCGACCCGCGCGGGATCAAGGTCGGCGGGAGCTACCCGCGCAACGACCGCGAGGCCAACGCCTGCAACTGCCGGGTGGACGGGCTGATGTTCCTGGACCGCGCGGTCACCGCCGACGAGGTGCGCGCGCAGCACGAGTGGGTGACCAGGCCGACGAGGGTTGTATCACCATTATCAGCTGGGTAGATTCCCGGTGGCCGCCGCGTTGGAAAGCGCTTTCCGCTGCCGTGCTGCCACGGCCAGACCCACAGGGTGGTGGGGATGTACCAACGGTTGACCCGTTTGGCAGTAACAACTCTGGTCCTGTCGGCGTTGTTCGTGCCGGCCGCGGCCGCGCAGGCCGACCTGCCCGTCGCCGACCCGTTGCCCACTCCCGGCCAGTCCGGGATCGGCCTGGAGCTGACCGAGGTGGCGCAGCTGCCCGCCTCGCAGCCGGTGCCGCCGCCGACCGACGCGCGGTTGCGCCGCTACAACCGGATCAACTACCTCGGCGAGGTGCCGGACGGCTCCGGGCGCCTGTTCGTACCGGACATGAACGGCCGGCTGTACCTGCTCGACGGCGGCACCCAGCACGTCTACCTGGACCTGGGTGCCGCGATCGGGCCGGACTTCCACAACCACCGCGGGCTGGGCAGCGGCTTCGGGTTCGCCGCGTTCCACCCGGACTTCCGGCGCAACGGCAAGTTCTACACCGTGCACACCGAGACCGGCTCCGCGCTGACCGGCAAGAAGCCGGACCTGCCCTCGCCCGCCGACACGCAGGTGCACGGCGTGATCACCGAGTGGACGGCCGCCGACCCGCGCGCCGACGCGTTCACCGGTACCCGCCGCGAGGTCCTGCGCGTCGGCTACGCGTCGTTCATCCACGGCTTCCAGGAGATCGGCTTCAACCCGACGGCGCACTGGTGGGACGAGGACCACGGGCTGCTCTACGTCGCCTCCGGCGACGGCGGGATCGGTGTGTCCACGACGGTGCCGCAGGACCTGGCGCTGCCGCAGGGCAAGATCCTGCGCATCGACCCGGCCGGCACGAACGGCGTGAACGGTCGCTACGGCATCCCGCGCTCGAACCCGTTCGCGCGCAAGGCGGGCGCGCTGGGCGAGATCTACGCGTACGGCATGCGCGACCCGTACCGGTTCAGCTGGGACTCCGGCGGCTCGCACCGGATGTTCATGGGCCACATCGGGGAGAAGGCCGTCGACGCCGTCTACGAGATCCGCAAGGGCGCCAACCTCGGCTGGAGCGAACGCGAGGCGCAGTGGGAGTACCGCCGCGGCGACCCGTCGTGCGGCGTGTTCCCGCTGCCGGCCGACGACGCGAAGTACGGCTACACCTACCCGGTCACCGGGTTCGACCACAACCGGCAGGCCTCGGTGCGGCCCTGCGCGGACAGCGGCACCGCGTTGATGGGCGGGTTCGTCTACCGCGGCGCGAAGATCCCGTCGTTGCGCGGCAGGTACATCTACGGCGAGGGCGTGAAGGGGCTGCTCTACACCGCCGACGAACGTTCGCTGCGCGCCGGCCGCCCGTTCGTCGAGTCGCGTGAGCTGATGGTGTACTCCGGCGGTGCGCTGACCACGATGAAGGCGCTCGTCGGCGACCCGAACCGGGTCGACCTGCGGTTCGGGCAGGACGCGGCCGGTGAGCTGTACGTGCTGGCGAAGGCCAACGGCAAGGTGTGGAAGGTGACCGGTGCGCGCACCTTCGCCTCCTGCTCCACCGGCTACGACCAGGTGTCCGGTGCGACCTCGGCCCGGTCGTGGGAGCCGGTGACGCCCGCGCTGTGGCAGTTCCCCGGCCGTGAGGTCGTGCTGGCCCAGCCGGGCGTCGCGCGGCCGGGTCCGCGGCGGCCGTTCGAGTACGCGGTGCTGCGCAAGGGACCCGCGTTCGGGTCGGTGCAGTTCGACGCCTCGGTGCGGCTCGACACGCCCGTGGCCGAGTCGAACCGGGACGTGGTCATCGTGTTCGGGTACCGCTCGGACACCGAGTTCTACTACGTCCACCTCTCGTCGGACAACAGCATCTACCCGCACAACGGGATCTTCGTCGTGAACAACGCCGACCGGCTGCGGCTCGACCACCAGTGGGACGCGGCACGTTCGGTCGGTGCGGCTCCCGCGGTCACCGACACCGGCTGGCACCGCGTCCGGGTCCGGCACTGCGCCGACACGGGGGAGATCGCGGTGTACCTGGACGGTTCCCGCCATCCGCTGATGACCGCCGTGGACCGGACGTTCCCGTCCGGCCGGGTCGGGTTCGGCTCGTTCGACAACGTCGGCCGGCTGCGCGACCTGCGGGTGCGCGGCGAAGGGGTGCAGTGGTGAGGCGGGCGCTCGTTCTCGGTCTGGTGGCGGCGTTCTCGGCAGGCCTGGCCGCGCCCGCGTCGGCGGTTTCACCCGCCGTCCTGCCCACGCTGGCACGCAACCTGGTGGCCTACTACGACTTCGAGCACCCGGTGCGCGGCGACCGGACGCTCGAACAGGACCGCGGCCGGTCGGGCACCGCGCTGTCGCTGGTCAACGGCGGCGCGGACATGCGGGTGCGCGACGGCGCGTTCCGCGGCTCGCGGAACTCGTTGCAGCTCAAGCAGGTCAACCCGGCCGTCGCCGGCAACGACGACTGGAAGGCCGGCCTGTACAGCGAGTCCGGGGTGCCGTCGCTGCGGGCGTTCAACGGCGCCCGCCAGGCGTCGATCATGGGCTGGGTGAAGATGACGGGCCAGAACCCGGCGCCGAACTCCAACTCCGCCAACCCGGACGACCTCTACGGCGCCATCGGCCTGGCCGGTGTGCTGTCCGGTGACTCCAACGGCCACGCCGTGCGGGCGTTGCTGGAGCTCATCGCCGTCGACGGTGAGCTGAAGCTGGTCGCACTGGGCCGGCGCCTCGACGGTGGTGAGTCGCAGACGTTCGCGGCCACCGAGGACTGGCGGACGCTGCTGCCGCAGGGCGAATGGGTCTTCCTGTCGGCGACGTTCGACTTCGACACCGGCGCGATGGCGTTGTACCGCAACGGAAAGGCGCTGGCGGGCAGATACGTCGCCGCGGGTGACCCGTGGCGGCTGGTGGGCGAGCCCGAACCCGACGTGGCGTCGGCGACGGACCCGCGTGGCTTCAAGATCGGGGGCAGCTACCCGCAGAACACCCGCGAGGGCAACGCGTGCAACTGCCGGATGGACAGCCTGATGTTCCTCGACCGGGCCGTCCGGCCGTGGGAGGTGGCCCTGCAGTACCGCTGGATGCGCCGGTGACCGGCCCGGTGTGAGCGGCGGGTGACGACCGGTTCCGGCGTTTTCACAATCTCGGACGCCGTCCCTGAAATACCGGTCGTTGCCCGCCCCGGACGCGGCGGGGCAGAGTGCGATGTGCGGCGGGAAACCGCCGACCGGAGACGGGCCATCTGAGCGAACTCGTCATTTTCACGATTTCGCCCTCCTCCCTGCGGTGGCCGCTCCGGGAATGGGAGGTTCCATCGTGTTCCGAAATCGATTGTCGGGTGCCGCGACCCTCGCCTGTCTCATTCCGCTGACCGTTCTCTCCGGTGCCGGAACGGCCGCGGCGAGCGGCTCCGACTACCAGCCGGAGATGGTGGCGGCACTCGCGAGGACGCTCGGCACCAGCGACGCCGCCGCCGTGCAGCGGCTGGACGGCGAAGCCGCCGCCCAGCGGGCGCTGACCGGGATCGTGCGCGACGGTGTGCGCGTCGACGGCGCGTTCTTCGACGGCAAGGGCGCGCTGACGGTCAACACCGACCAGGCGGGCGTGGCGAAGGTCCGCGCGGCCGGGCTGACCGCCCGCACGCCGGCCAGGGGTGAGGCGGCGCTGGCCGCCATCCAGTCCAAGCTCGACGCGCTCGCCTCCGGACAGGCGCCCTCGGGTGTGGCCGCGTGGGGCGTGGACGTGGCGGCGGACGTCGTCACGATCAAGGTCGCCGACCCCGGCAAGCCGCAGGCCAAGGCGTTCCTCGCCGAGGCGGCCGCGTTCGGGTCCGCCGTCCGGGTCGAGCGGGTGGACCGGCAGCTCAGCGCGCAGGCCACGATCTACCCCGGCAGCAAGATGACGATCAACGCCACGTCCGGCTGGTGCTCGGTGGGCTTCGGCGCCCGGTCGTCGAGCGGCACGCAGTACCTCGTCACCGCCGGTCACTGCGTGGACGGCCTGCCGGAGCTGCGCTTCGACGGCACGCGCTTCGCCAAGGGCACCAGCACCCGCTACGCGCTGGGCCGCGACAGCGTGGACATGGGCATCGCCAGGGTCGACGCGGGCAACTCGATCGCGACGCAGGTCGGGACGTGGGGCGCGGCCGGCCTGGTCTCGGTCAAGGGCAGCACGCGGGCTGCGGTCGGCTCGTCGATCTGCAAGTCCGGCGCCACGACCGGGTGGACCTGCGGTTCGATCACCGGCTACAACCAGACCGTCACCTACATCGACCGCAACGGCGGCCCGGACACCGTGATCCGCGGGCTGGGCGCGTCCACCGTCTGCACCATGGGCGGCGACAGCGGCGGTGCGTACATCTCGGGCAGCCAGGCCCAGGGCATGACCTCCGGTGGCCCGACCGACCAGCAGTGCACCTGGAACGGCGGCAACGAGCGCGGGAAGTCGTCGTACTTCCAGCCGCTCGGTGACGCCCTGTCGTACTACGGGCTGACCCTCAACGTGGGGTGACGACCGCGAATGCCGATACCTTCGGAAGGAGGTATCGGCATTCACCTTTTCGGGGCATCATCGCTACCCGTGGCAGCTCCTCATGAACTACCCGGACCCGAGTCGGTCCTGGGGCAGGAGCGGTTCGCGGACGCTCTCCGCACCGCCATCGGCCGCCGGGCACTGACCCTCGACCGGCTCCGCGTGCGGCTCGCGGAGCGGGGCGTGAACATCAGCCTGGCCACGCTCAGCTACTGGCAGCAGGGCCGCAGCAGGCCGGAACGGCCCAAGTCGCTGCGGGCGCTGCGCGAGCTGGAGGCCATCCTCGACCTCCCCCAGGGCACCCTGTTCGAGTTCCTCGAACCACCCAGGCCGCGCGGGCGCTGCCAGTCCAGGCAGGCCGTCAGCATCCGGGCCCTCTACGGGGACGACTCGCCGTTCCTGGCCGTGGCCGGAGCGGAGACCGGCGACCCTAACCCGTTCGTGTCAGTGCTCGACACGAACGAGACCTGCCACGTCGGTGCGTGCCGCACCATGCGGCGCCTCAGCACCACCCAGGTCCTGCGCTGCGTGGCCGACCGCGCCGACCGGTTCACGGTCGTGCACGGCGCGGACGAGGGCGACGCCATGCCGTGCGACCTGCACGTCCGCGGTGGCGAGGTCACCGAGCTGCGCAGTGACCCGGCCAGCGGCTACACGGCGGCCGTGATCACCCTGGCCCGCCCGCTGGCGAGGGGCGAAACGGCGGTCCTGGAGCACGAGTGGGTGCTCGGTGAGAACGACGGCCCGTCCATCTCGCACGAACGCCGGGTGCGGTACACCGAAACCTATCTCCTGCGGGTCAGTTTCGACCCGGTGGCACCTCCGCGCCGTTGTTACGAATACCGGCGCGTGAAGGTGGACGCACCTCAGCTGGACCGCAGACGCCTGCACGTGAACACCACTCCGGAAGCGCACCTCTACCTGCCGAAGTGCGCGCCGGGAATTCACGGAATCTGCTGGGAATGGGATTAGGGCGATGAGCGCCTAAGCCTCCAGCAGTGCGGTGGCCGCCACGAACGCGGCTGCCGCCATCGGCCCGTCCCCGGCCGCGAGCACCCGGTACTCCCGCACCGCGGCCGGGTGGTCGCCGAGCAGCTGGTAGCACTGCGCCACCAGGAACCGGGTCTCGTCCGCGGCCTGCTCCCAGCTCGCGTCCTCGGTCTTGAGGTGGTCCAGCCACGCCACGGCCTTGAGCCCGGCGTCGACCGCGTCCTCGTACCGGCGGGCCGCGTAGTTGGCGTGCGTGAGGTGGAACCACTGCTCCACTGTCGCGTTGTTGCGGCGCTGCGCCTGGCCCACGGCCTCGTTCAGGTCGTCCAGCGCGAGCTCCGGCGTGCCGGCGTTGATCGTCCGCAGCGCCCTCAGGTACCGCAGGTGCCCGGCCACGCGCGGATGCTCCGGTGCGGTGCGCGTGATGTCCTCCGGCAGCAGGTACAACGCCTCCAAGGCCTTCTCCGGCACGTCGTTGCGGACGAAGGTCTCGTAGGCCTCCACGGGCGGCTGCCCGGTGAGCTGTGCTTCGAGCGCCAGGAGCGTGCCCGTCGCCAGTGCGTCAGGGGCGTGCCGCTTGCCGCGGGCGATCGCGTCGAGCGCCTGCTCGTGCCGGTTCTGGCCCGCCAGCACGTATGCGAGCCAGTACTCGCCCCACGCCTGGCCCTCGCCGATCTCGTACAGCCGCTCGACCGCGTCCTGAACCGCCGCGATGCCACCCTCGACATCGCCCTCGTGCACGATCCACAACCCGATCCAGCACCGCGTCAGCTCCGCGCGCCGGCGGTCGCCGTGCTGCTCGTACGTCCGTGCGGCGCGACGCAGGACCGCCCCGGTTTCGGGGCTCTGGAAGAACTTCGCGGTGAGCTCGTCGCGTTGTGCCCGCAGCGGCTCGGGTAAGTCCTCGCTCACCCGCGACAGGCACACGCGCGCCTCGTCCGGTTCGCACCGCAGGTCGTGCAGCTCCGCGCGGTCGAGCAGCTCGGCGTCGGTGAGGTCCGGTGGTGGCGCGGGAACCGGCGGCCGGCTCGTCGGGTACAGCGCCAGGAAGTCGACGAGCTGCTCGGCCGTCAGCTTCCGCCGGATCCGGTCGCCGCACGCCGTGGTGCCGTTGCGCCGGTCGAACTGCGCGGCCAAATCCTGGGCGAGCGCGCGCAGCGTCCGTTCGGTGTCGATCCACCCGAGCTGCCGGGTGAGCGGCGTGGCGCAGGCGGCGTACTCCATTGTGGCCAGTGGGCGCTTGCGGCGCTGCAGGTCGTCCACCGCGCGCAGCCAGATCGTGCCCTCGCTGAGGTTTCCGGTGAGCGCGCAGAACAACGCCATGCCACCGTGGTCCTCCAGCCGCGAGTACTCGCCGGACATCCCGCGCGTGAGCCGCCGGAACGTCATCGCCGCGTCCTCCCACCGGCCGGCCCTGACGAGTGGCAGGAGAACCAGGTGCCGCACCCGCGTCGTCAGCTCGTCGGACACGCCCGGCTCGCGCAGGAACGGTTCCGCCAGCTCGAGTGCCCGCTCCTCGTCGCCGAGCGCCAGGAGGTGGTCGATCCGGTGCACGTCGAGCCACGGGTCCCGCGGCTCGCTCGCCGCGACCTGCTGGGCGAACGCCTCCTCCGCCCACGCCAGATCACCGATGTGCACCGCGATCCCGTGGTGCGCCCGGTACACCTCGCCCAGCGGCAGATCCCGTTGCCGGTAGCGGCGTTCCAGGTCCGCGGCCGCGGTGTGGACCTCGGCGAGCGTGCGGTCCGGGAAGTCCACCATGGCCTCGACCAGCCACGCGTACCACTCCAGCAGCTCCGCCTCGTCGTCGCGCTCGAACCGCCACGGCCGCTGCTCGTGCTCCCGCAAACACTGCTCCAGCAACGGGTAGACCAGGTCCCAGCGCCCGTCGGTCTGGTGCGCTGCGGCCAGCTCCCGGCGCGCCAGGAACGTGATGCGCGGTGCGTCGGCGACGTCCGCGCGCCACACGACCTCTTCGAGCGCCGCCGTGCGTTCGTCGCCGTGGTCGCGGGCGACGACCTCGTTCAGGTCGACCCACAGCTCACGACCCCCAGGTGTGATCACACAGCGAGCTTAGGCCGTGCCGGGCGGGTGCGGGCGATGAGAGCCGAAGATCAGCAGGCCCCGGGTGACCGGTGGCAGCTCCGCGGTCATCTCGTTGACGGCGAACGAGTTCACGCCGTCCACGTCGAACCGCACGCTCGTGAACGCGGCCAGCCCTGGACCGTGACCGGCGCGGAGTGTCCGAGCACCGCGTTAGAGCGTGGCGACCTGCACCGCCCGTGCCATCGCCGTGAACCCCTTGTCGCCGGGGTGCAGGTGGTCGCCCTGGTCGTAGTCCGGCCGGATCCGCTGCGGGTCGGCCGGATCCCTGATCACCGCGTCGAAGTCCACCACCGCGTCGAACTCCGCGCTGCCGCGGATGAACGCGTTGACCGCCTGCCGCACCTGCTCCAGCTCCGGCGTGTAGCTGTACCAGCCCTTGAACGGCGTGATCGTCGCGCCGACCACGCGCAGCCCGCGGTCGTGCGCACGGCCGGCGATCTGCCGCAGCGCCGCGATGATCTTCTGCGGGTCGGTCTCGTGCGGCGTCTGCTGGATGTCGTTGATGCCCTCGAAGACGATCACCGTCCGCACCCCGGACTGGGTCAGGACGTCCCTGTTCAACCGGGCCAGCGCGTTCGGGCCGGCCGAGGTGCCGTCGAGCAGCAGCCGGTTGCCGCTGATGCCCGCGTTCAGCACCCCGAGCCGGGTGTTGACGCGGTCGGCGAGCTGGTCGGGCCAGCGCAGGTTGGCGCCCCACGTGGAGTTCGCGCCGTCGGTGATCGAGTCGCCCAGCGCCACGACGCTGCCGCGCAGGGTCGTGGACCGCACGTCGACGCCGGAGACGTAGTGCCAGGCGGTGGTGCGTTCGCCGTAGGCGGCGCCGGACTCGGCGGCCGTGTGGTTGCCGTCGCGGGTGAAGTAGGAGTTCTGCATGGTCAGCTGGTGGTGCGTGACCGGGCCGCCGGGCTCGGGCGTGAACACCGAGATCAGCAGGTCGGAGTCGGCGGGCACGGTCAGCGCCACGCCGTCGCTCACCACGTCCGCGCCGGGGGGAGCCGTGATCGACACGGCGCCGCCGAACGTCAGCGTGCGCATGGTGCCGGGCAGGGCGGTCGGCGTGTCCGGGCCGGCCGCGAGCGCGACGGTGACCTGGCCGAAGAGCACGGGTGTGCGGCCGTAGGCGTTGGACAGGCGCACGCGGATCTCCCGGCCGCCCGCGCTGACGTGGACGATGTTGCGGATCGAGAAGTTCACGTAGCCGTTCTCGGTGCCGGGGACGGCGGAGGACGGTGCGGCGGCCCAGGTCCCGACCCAGCGGGCGGGGGCGGCGTGGGCGGGGGAGGCCGCGGCCACGACCAGCGCCACCGCCAGCAGCAAGCGCGTCATGCACTCGACCTTGGCAGCGCTCCCACCCGCGCGGTATCCGCCGTTCTGCGGGTTTGGGCGGGGGCTTGTCCGGTAGCGGACACTGAGGCGTGGCCGGAGCGCGGTGCAGCGGTGGTGTCCTGGTGGTGCTGATGGGCGTCGCCGGGCTGGTGGTCGCGCTCACCTCGGCCGGCCGCGCGAACCCGCTGTGGCAGGTGTGGGCGGCACTCGCGGTCAGCCTGTGCTGCGCGGCCGGGCTCGTCGCGCTGCACGGCAGGGCGCAGTGGCGCGAGCTGGCGGCGATCCGGCCGTTGGACAGGCGCTCGGTGGTCCTGCCCACGGCGGTGCTCGTCGCCGGGGTGGTGGCGGTGGTCGTCCTCGGCGAGGTCCTCGCCGCACGGCCCGGCGCCGGCTGGCGCGGGGACGTGCTGGTGCTGCTGGCCGTGTCCGGTGGTGCGTGGGCCGGTGCCGCGATGTTCGGGGTGCGTCACCTCGCGCTGACCCAGCCGTCCACAACGGAGCTCGCCGGGCTGGAGGCGTCCGTCGTGGAGCTGGTCGGGCTGCGGCGCAGGCTGCAGCGGCTGGCGTCCGGGCTGGGGGCACTGGTGGCGCTGTCCACGCTCGCCCTCGGCGCCGGCCTGCTGATGAGCAAGAACGCGCCGCGCGAGCTGGTGGTCGTGTTCGGCGGCGGCGGGTCGGCGACGGTCGGGCTGCTCTACGCGCCCGCGGCCGCCGCGATCCGCACCCGTGGAGAACAGCTCGTCGGCGCGGTGTTCTCCGGTCAGCCCGCCGACCGCGCCGACCTGGTGGACCGCGCCGAGCAGCGCGCGAAGCTGGAGCAGGCGATCGGCGTCGACCGGACGTTGTTCGGGGAGCTGCAGGTGGCGCTGCCCGTGCTCGGGCCGCTGATCGCGGCCGCCGCCGTCTTCCTGCCCCGCTGACGCGACCGGGACGGCCTAGGCTCCACGGCGTGTGGAACGGAGCGGAGTACCAGGCCAGGTTCGACGAGCTCGCCGCCTCGGGGATGGACGTGCACGGCGAGGCGACGTTCGTGCGGGCCTATGGACCGAAGACCGTGCTCGACGCCGGGTGCGGCACCGGGCGCGTGGGGATCGAGCTGGCCAAGCACGGCATTGAGGTCGTGGGCGTCGACGTGGACGCCTCGATGCTCGCCACCGCGCGGACCAGGGCGCCGGATGTCGAATGGGTCGAGTCCGATCTGGCCGCGCTCGATCTGGGGAAAAGGTTCGACGTGGTGGTAATGGCGGGGAACGTGCCGCTGTTCACACCGCCCGGCACGCAGAACGCTCTGGTCGCCGGAGTCGCAAAGCACGTGGGCGAAGTCCTCGTCGCGGGATTCGGCCTGGACCGCGGATACACCGTCGACGAATACGACGAGCATTGCGCGAATGCGGGTCTGCGGCTCGTGGAGCGGTATGCGACCTGGGATCGGGCGGAGTTCCGCGGCGGTGATTACGCGGTCTCGGTGCACAGCCGGAACCGGCCCGGAGAATGAGCTCGTCCAATGGTTGAGAACCGGATGGTTTCACAATCAACTACCTGGCATGCTGGCGGGCATGACCGCACGGACCGCCGGTGACCTCCTGGTGCAGCTCCAGCTGCTGAGCAGGGACATCGAGCTCGTGGCCGCGCAGCGGCTGGAGCGGGTGGGCACCTCGCTGCGCGCCGTCAGCGTGCTGAGGTGCGCGGACCGGGAGGAACGGACCCAGGGCGAGCTCGCGGAGCTCACCTGCCTGGACAAGTCGACCATGGTCCACACCATCGACGCGCTGGAACGCGCCGGTCTGGCCACCCGCCGACCGTCGCGGGAGGACCGCAGGGCGCGGGTGGTCTTCGTGACCGACGCGGGGCGTGCGCTCGTCGCGGCCACCGAACCCGTCCTCTCCGGACTGCACGACTCGGTGCTCGCACGCCTTCCGGAGGCCGATCGCGAGCAGTTCCTCCGCTCGCTGGCGGTGCTCGTCGCCGGGCGTTCGCCCGAGCCGGTGTCCACCGCGGAGCGTGCGCCGCGGCGGCGGTCGGCGCGGTGAGCGCTGTCTTCGGCGCCGGCGTGCGCGGTTTCCCGGTACGAACGGGCACGGCCGCGCCCGTTCGGGCAGGCCCTTGCCGTTGTTCGGTTATCACAAATTCGCGCGGCAGTCGAGATGTGTCCTGATAATTTCAGAAACAACCTGCGGTCCGTCTTGTGATACGTTTCACATTGTCCGCCCGCGTAAAGCGGTCAACCGCCTGTCACGTGGTGCGGCAATTGCTGTCGTTCGGTGTGCTCGGCCGGTGTTGACGTGGTCCTGATGGGTCGGTCGTGCACTCCTCCATGTGCTGAGATGCGCACGTGGGGCTGGGTGTTGCGGTGGTCAGTTGACTGAGTACCCTGATCGGCAACCGCAATGCATGATCATCTAGTGTTGGTCGTGCCGTTCTCGCGGTGCTATCTTTCCGTCGCCAATTCAGGTGGTCGTGGAGCGTTGTGAAGCTGAAGAACGTGCCTGACACAAATTACAAGACAATTCGGTCCAGGCTCACCGGCGTTGTCGTTGTTCCCAGCATCGTGCTTCTGGTGATGTGGGTGCTGTTCTCGTCGTACACCGTGTTCGACGGGATCTACCTGCGGCTCGTCGCCTCGGGTGTGCGGGACGCGTCGATTCCGGCTGTGCAGTCGTTCGCTTCGCTGCAGAAGGAACGCGAGCTCAGCATGACGAGCCTGAGCCGGCCGGGGTCGGGCACCTCCGCGCTGCAGAAGCAGTGGCTGGAGACCGACTCCGACCTGAGCACGATGAAGACCGCGTTCGCCGACCTCGCCACCCAGGCGCCGCAGGAGGTCGTCGACAGCATCGGCAAGCTCAACGGGTTGCTCGACCAGCTGCCGCAGCAGCGCGCGGTGCTGGAGGCCGGCACCGCGTCCAAGGCCGAGGTCTACCGCTACTACAACAGCGTGCTCGACGCGGGCGCCGCGCTCTACAACACCCAGGCCCGCATCGTGCCCGACGCGCCGACCGTGCAGGGCGCACTGGCCGCCGTCCAGTACTTCCAGGCCGCCGACGCGATGTCGCGCGCGGGTTCCATCGCCGCGGGCGCGCTCGCGGCCGGCCGGTTCACGCCGGAGGACCACCGCGAGTTCGTCTACCTCGTCGGTGCCTACCGCTCCTCGCTGAGCTCGATCGAGCCCTACGCGCTGAAGGACGTGCGCGAGCACTACCAGCGCATGGTCTCCAGCCCGTCGTGGCAGCAGCTCGTCGCGCTGGAGAACCGCCTGCTGCAGACCGCGGAACGACCCATCGGCAACTCCGTCGGGCTCTCCGACTGGGAGTCCGCGAGCCGTGGCGTGTCCGGCGAGCTCACAGCGCTGGTGCAGGAGCAGTCCAACGGCGCGGTCAACGTCGCGCTGGAGAACGGCGAGACCAAGTTCAACACCGTCCTCATCGGCAGCCTCGTCGCGCTGCTCGCGGTCATCGTCGGCATCTTCGTCGCGGTCCGCATCTCCAACCGCCTGGTCAACAAGGCGTTGATCGTCCGCCTGACGAACCTGAAGAGCGACTCGCTCAAGCTCGCCCACGAACGCCTGCCCGACATCGTCGAGCGGCTGCGCGAGGGCAAGCACGTCGACGTCGCCGCCGAGGTGCCCTCGCTCGACTACGGCAACGACGAGATCGGCCAGGTGGCCGACGCGTTCAACGCCGCCCAGTACACCGCTGTCGCCGCCGCGGTGAAGGAAAGCCAGACCCGTGAAGGCGTCAACCGGGTCTTCCTCGACATCGCGCGCCGCAACCAGGGCCTGGTGCACCGCCAGCTCAAGATCCTGGACCGGCTGCAGCACGAGGAGGAGAACCCCGAGCAGCTCGACGCGTTCTTCCAGCTCGACCACCTCGCCACCCGCGCGCGCCGCAACGCGGAGAACCTGATCATCCTCACCGGCGAGCAGCCGGGCCGGCAGTGGCGCAAGCCCGTGCGCATGCTCGACGTGGTGCGCGCCGCGGTCGCCGAGACCGAGCAGTACGCGCGGGTCAAGGTGCACCCGGTGCCCGAGGTGGCGCTCGCCGGTGCCGCCGTCGCCGACACCATCCACCTGATCGCCGAGCTCGTCGACAACGCGACCTCGTTCTCCCCGCCGCGCTCGCAGGTCGAGGTGCACACCAGCGAGGTGCCGCAGGGCATCGTCATCGAGATCGAGGACCAGGGCCTGGGCATCAAGCCCGAGGACCGCGAGCTGCACAACCAGATGCTGGCCGCGCCGCCCGACTTCGAGGCGATGCGCCTGCGCGGCGAGTCGCGCCTGGGCCTGTTCGTCGTCGCCCGGCTCGCGGCCCGCCGCGGCATCCGGGTCGAGCTGCGCGAGTGCTCCTCCGGCGGCACGATCGCGCTGGTGCTCATCCCGGCCGACCTGCTCGCGGGCGACGCGAACTCGGCCGACCCCGCGGACGCCCCGCAGCTGCCCAGGCCCTCCTACCGGCAGCAGGCGCAGCAGGTCCGCCCGGAGACCCACGTCCCGCAGGCGCGTCCGTCCACCGAGTCCGGGTCCGAGCTGGACCAGTTCTGGGCGGGAGCGTCGACGCAGGGCCAGGTCACGGTCACCGGCGGCGACGGCACGGAGCTGTCCCGCGCCCACACCGAGGGCTGGCCCTCCGAGACCGCCGCCGAAGGTGGGGAGATGCGTCGAGACGAACGACCGCAGTTGCCACGCCGGCAGCGGCAGCAGCACCTCGTACCTCAGCTTGCGAACGACGACCCGCGTCCCGACCCCGACCTCACCGAGTTCGACGCCGAGGAACGGGCCGAGCGCGCTCGCCACGGCCTGTCCGCGTTCCAGCGCGGCGCTCGTGACGCGCGGGCCGCGGACGACGACCTCGAACCGTGATGCGCACTGGGACACCGGAAACCGAAAGGCGATTTCCCATGGAAGAGATGACCGGCGGGCAGGCCAAGCTGAACTGGCTGCTGGACGACCTCGTGAGCAGAGTGGTCGGTGCTCGGCACGCGGTGGTGCTCTCCGCGGACGGTCTGCTGCTGGCCCGTTCTCCCGAACTGTCCAAGGACGACTCCGACCACCTCTCCGCGATGGCGTCGGCGTTCCAGTCGCTCGCCCGCGGCACCGGCCGGCACTTCGGCGGCGGCCAGGTCCGGCAGACCATCGTCGAGATGGAGCGCGCCTACCTGTTCGTCACCGCGGCCGGTCAGGGCGCCTGCCTCGCGGTCGTCGGTGACGAGGACGCGGACATGGGCATGATCGCCTACGAGATGAACATGCTCGTGAAGCGCGTCGGCAGCTACCTGTCCACCGCGCCGCGCACGCCGCTGCCCACGGCTCTCGGGCTGTCATGACCATCCACTCCGGAGACTGGTGGTACGACGAGGCGGCGGGCCCGCTGGTCCGCCCGTACGCACTGGTGAGCGGCCGCACCCGGCCGGTGTGGGGCGATCTGCACCTCACGACCCAGGTGCGGGCGATCCGCACCTCGAACGACCCCGCCGCGCTCTCGGTGGAGCACACCGAGATCATCAAGCTGTGCCGCAAGCCGCTGTCGGTCGCGGAGGTCGCCGCCTACCTGCACGCGCCGCTGGTCGTGGTGAAGGTGCTGCTCAGCGACCTGATCCAGCGCGGGGACGTCATCACCCGCGACCCGTCGCGGATGGCGACCGCGATGGACATGAACCTACTGCAGAAGGTGCTGGATGGTGTCCGTGCAATCTGACCAGCGCGCCGAGGACCTCGCCGTCCCCGTCGCCGTCAAGATCGTCGTCGCCGGCGGTTTCGGCGCGGGCAAGACCACGATGGTCGGCTCGGTCAGCGAGATCACGCCGCTGCGCACGGAGGAGCTCCTCACCGCCGCGGGCGAGGAGATCGACGACATCGTGGGCGTGGAGGGCAAGAACACCACGACGGTCGCGCTGGACTTCGGCCGCATCACGATCAACCCCGAGCTGGTGCTGTACCTGTTCGGCACACCGGGCCAGGACCGGTTCTGGTTCATGTGGGACGAGCTGGCGTCGGGTGCGATCGGCGCGGTGGTCCTCGTGGACACCCGCAGACTGGAGACCGGGTTCGCGGCGATCGACTTCTTCGAACGCCGCGAGATCCCGTTCGTGGTCGCCGTGAACTGCTTCGACGGCAGCTACTCCTACACCGAGGCCGAGGTGCGGCACGCCCTCGACGTCGGTGACGCGGTGCCGTTGATGCTGTGCGACGCGCGCGACCGCGAGTCGTCGAAGGCGGTGCTGGTGCGGGTCATCGAGCACGCGATGAGCCGCATCGGCGTGCCCGCCTAGGACCTTGCTGCGGAGAAGGGCCCCTCGTCGTGAGGGGCCCTTCTGCGTTCAGCGGACCTGTTCGAGCCGGGCGCGGAACGGGCGCAGCACCGCCGGGGCCTCGGTCAGGCGGTAACCGGGCACCCGCTCGGGGTCCTTCGCGATCTCCGCGAGCGTCTCGGCCACGTACTCCAGGTGGCTGCGGGTGTAGACGCGGCGCGGGATCGCCAGCCGTACCAGCTCGAACGGCGCCGGCGTGAGCAGCTGACCGGAGGAGTCGATCTCACCGAGGTAGAGCGAACCGAGCTCGGCGCACCGCACACCGCCCGCGAGGTACAGCTCCGAGGCGAGCGCGTGACCGGTGAACCGCTGCGGAGGGATGTGCGGCAGCAACCGGCCTGCGTTGAGGTACACCGCGTGCACGCCGGCGGGCCGCACGCTCTCCACACCGGCCTGGCGCGCGCACTCGGCGAGGTACGCGGTGGCCTCGGCCCGTTCACGCAGGTACGCCGGGTGCGTGACCTCCATCAGGCCCTGCGCGCACATGTCCAGGTCACGCCCGGAAAGCCCGCCGTAGGTGCGGAAGCCCTCCGTGGCGATCAGCAGCAGCTCGCACTGCTTGGCCAGGTCGGCGTCGTTGAGCGCCAGCATCCCTCCGATGTGGACGATGCCGTCCTTCTTCAGGCTCGCCACGCAGCCGTCGGCCAGCCGGAACGCCAGCTTCGCGACGTCACGCGGGCTGTGGTTGCGGTACTTCTCCTCCCGCTGCGTCACCAGCCACGCGTTCTCGGCGAAGCGGGCCGCGTCGAGGAAGAACGGCACCCCGTAGCGGCGGCACAGGACGCTCACGGCCTCCAGGTTCGCCATCGACACCGGCTGCCCGCCACCGCCGTTGTTCGTGATCGTCATCAGCACCAGGCCGACGTCCTCCGGCCCGGCCAGCACCGCCTCCAGCGCGACGAGGTCGATGTCGCCCTTGAACGGCGCGTCGCTGTCGAGGTCGGCGGCCGCGGGGCACGGCAGGTCGCGCACGACGGCACCGACCAGCTCGACGTTCGCGCGGGTGGTGTCGAAGTGCGTGTTGCCGACCGAGAGCTGGCCGGGCTTGAGCAGTGCGGAGAACAGGATCCGCTCGGCGGCCCTGCCCTGGTGCACCGGGAAGATGTGCCGGTAGCCGGTGAGTTCCTCGGCCACCTCGCGGAACCGGAAGAACGACCGCGCGCCCGCGTACGTCTCGTCGCCGCGCATGCCCGCCGCCTGCTGCTCCGCGGACAGCGCCCCGGTGCCGGAGTCGCTCAGCAGGTCGATCGTGACGTCGTCGGCGGTCAGGTTGAACTGGTTGTACCCGGCCTCGGCGTAGCGGCGCTCGCGGTAGTCGCGGGTGGTGATGGGGATCGGCTCGACGACCTTGATGCGGTACGGCTCCACGACACTGCCTTCTTTCCTGGACACTGCGGCACTACAACGACATGGCTGTGGTTCGGGGCGGTGTCACGTCGTAGGCCTCCGACGACAGGTACACCGTGACGCCGGGACGGGGCCGGCCCAGGCGCAGCGAGATGTGGGCGATCAGCCCGACGCCGTCGCCCAGCGGCCGGCGCACGATGCTCGTCAGCGCCAGCACGAACGGCGTCGAGTCGAGCCCGCACCTGGCCATGACCGCCAGGACGCGTTCGCACGCCTCCAGGTCGTCCTGCACGTAGTCCCTGACCGGGATGTAGACCGAGTAGCCGCCCGGCCGGTCGGTGTCTCCGGCCAGGAAGTTGTAGGCCGACATCAGCGGGCGCCGGGTGAACGGGCCGGAGCCCGCACCGGCGATCGCGCAGACGTCCGCCAGCAGCTCCAGGTCCGCCTCGGGCACCGCGGCGGCCGCGGCGGTCACGTCGGAGATCTCGGCGCAGTCGTGCGACACGTAGGTCTTCACCCGCGCGCGGTGGTCGTCCATCAGGTCGAGCGCGAAGAAGGAGAACCGGTCCAGCCCCTCGCGCCGCAGCGCGTGGCCGGCGATCGTCGGGAACGCGCCGCCCAGGCCGAGCCGGTCCAGCGCCGCGCTGACGAGCTCGGTGCCGCGTTCGCGGCCGCGCACCTCGGGGTTGAGGTAGACCTTGATCGCGGGCGCCGCGTGGGCCCCGACGATCAGCGAGTACCAGAACGCGAACGCGCCCTGCGGGTCTTCCGGCAGGAACAGGTCGCGGATGCGGTCGAACTGGCGCAGGTCCAGGCTGTGCTGCGCCGCGAGCCGGTCGAGGACGCCGAGGGCGGCGGTGAGGTTGGCCTGCCGGCCGGGCTGTTCGGCGATCGACTCCACGATCATGCGCACCGCGGGCGGTTCGTTTCGGGCCAAAGCCACGGAGAATTCAACGGGCGTGTGGTCGTCGGCGACGAATGAGGGCCATAACGGAACGGCGGACAGCGGCCGCAGGGCGCCGGGGCCCAATGCCTCACCCAGCAGTGTCGTCGAACTGCCCATCGCATCCGACAATCCGACAGCGCGCAACAGGTTCTGCAGTTGCCCGACGGCGAAATCGCGCAGGGTGAAGTCTGCCGTGCTCAAGACAGGGTCTCCTGATCGGCCGGGGAATCAGGGCAGGGCACAGTCCGGTCGGAGTGGAATGGCTGGAGCGAATTCTCTCAAGTGGACACATGGGCAGGTCAAGGTCCAACGGGGTTGCATGCGGCACTCTGCGCTGTGATCAAGATTGCACTGCTCGGCCTATTGACGCGGGGCCGAATTCACTTCTCGAACAGTGTTCGGTTGCGCGAACTGGCGAATTGTGTCCGATCGGGCCGTGTGCTAGTGGGCAACCGCGGTTTCCTGCGTAGTAGTTTGCGCAGCTAACTGGTTTTGTGGTAAAGCACGCGAAACAAAACAGAGCGCCCGCCGAGGCGGACGCTCTGTTTCGGTACCCGTTCCGGAACTACTTGTCGCGCTTCGCGCACCGGACCTTGCCGGGGCAGCTGCGCAGCAGCCGCACGGCCGGAGCCGAGTCGATCACCGCCGGGGGCCGCGTGGCACCACCCGGCCACTGGACCGAGATCGAGATGGACGACGCGTTGTTGCTGTAGTCCTTCTCCAGCAACGCGTGGTCGGAGTTGGCGACGTTCACTACGTCGTACACCCCCGACGGCACGCGGGTGATGTCGAGCCACTGGAAGTCGACCCGGTGCTTGTAGTCGTCGCCGGAGCCGACGGAGATCCCGAACATCACGTCCAGCGCGGCCGGGTTGTGGTGCTCGCACATGTGGCCGTTGAGCTTCGCGGCCAGCTTGCCCGCCGGCGTCGTCGGGTCCAGCGGCCGTTGCGGCAGGTCGTCCACGACGTCGTAGCGGTCGCCGATGCAGAAACCGTTCTTGCGGTCGGTCACGACCACGCTGCCGTCCGGGGTGCGCAGCTGGAAGTACTCGAAGTTGAGCAGGTGCCAGTGCTCGTGCGACTCGGCCGGCTCGTAGTAGGCGCTGGACAACGTCTCGCGCTTGGCCTCGGTGTAGGAACCGGCGATCGAACGGTCCACACCGGACTGCACGGCCTGCCGCACCTTCATCGTCGGCACGCCGGTGCTGTCGCGGTGCGCGTAGAGCAGCAGCGGGCCGTCGCCGACGTTGTCGACCGCGGTGGTGAACCGCAGCCGGACCGACTCGATCCGGCCGCCGCCGGTCACGCACCGGCCGCGTGGCTGCGAGGCGTCCCTGACGAGGCACACGTCCCAGTCCTGGCAGGTGGACGGGTCACCGCTGAAGCCGCCGGGGCACCCGACCGGCGCCTGCCGCAGGTCGGGCAGCAGCGGCGCCGAGTCGGCGTGGACCTGCTGGGACGACACGAGCGTGGCCGCAGTGACCGTGAGGGCGCCGAGCACCGCGCCGAACCTGCTCACCATGCGTCGATCTCCTGGGGCGTGGGTCTCCTCGCGTCGAGCAGGAGACGGTCGGTCACGGAGTTCGCGAGCTCGACGCTCGAGTTCCAGCTCGTGACGTTCGGGTAGACGTGCGCCGTGGTGGCCAGCAGCAGCCGGGTGCCCGCGACCTCGACGGCCGGTCGGTCGGTCAGGTAACCCAGCGGGTACACCGGTTCCACGAACGGCGCCTTGAACGTGCGGACCTCGTCCACGTCGTCCGGCGTGAGACCGGGGTACAGGCTCAGCAGCTGACCCGTCCACCGGTCGGCGATGCCCGCCTCGTCCTCGCGGTACAGCGCGGACTCGCGGTCGGTGTAGCGCATCACGTACACCAGGTGCCGGCCGTCGTACGGCTCGGTGCCCGACAGCGCGGACATCTCGATCACGCCGTCGAAGTCGGTGCCCGAGCGCAGCACCGGCGCCCAGTAGTGGCCCGTCAACGGCTTGCGCAGGAAGAACAGCGTGTTGACGACACCCTGGTAGCGCAACCGCACCTCGGGCAGCCGCCGGGCCAGGGCGGGGTCGGCGATGCCGCGCAACGCGGGCAGCGGGACCGTGGAGACCGCGTGATCCGCCTCGACCGTCTCGCCGTCGGCCAGCGTCACGAGCACCCGGTCCTCAGTGGACTCCAGGCGTGCCACCGGAGCCGACGTGCGCACGACGCCGCCACCGTCCTCGATGGACTGGCGCAGCGCGTCGATCACGCTCTTGTAGCCACCGGCCGGGTAGCCGCGCACCGAGTCGTTGCTCTCGCGGCCCAGGCGCTGCCACAGGTACAGCGCGGGCACGTCACCGAACGCGGAGCCGAACTTGGCGCCGAACATCGGGGCCAGCAGCGTGGTCCACACCGCGTCGCCGTACAGGCCGCGCAGCCAGTCCTCGGTGCGCGTGCGGTCGAGGTCCCTGCCCTTGCCCAACCGCCGCAGCAGCAGCGACACCACACCGAACCGCAGCCGGTTCGGCAGGCTGAGCGCCGGGAACCGCAGCAGGTCCAGCGCGGAGTTGAACGGGTGGTGGACGCCGCCGACGACCATGCCCATGGTGGTCCGCCGCCACCCGATGCTCTCGCGCAGGCCGACCTCGTCCAGCAGGCCGAGCAACGCGTCGTCGGTCGGCATCACGCAGTGGTAGAAGCGTTCCACCCACCGGCCGCGCGACGGGAAGAACGTGCCGAGCCCGCCGAGCTGGTCGCTGCTCTCCAGCAACGTCACCGGCAGACCGGCCCGGACGAGCCGATGTGCGGTGGCGAGGCCGCAGATGCCCCCGCCGATCACGACCACACGGCGCACAGGCGCGGCCATCAGAGCTTCCGGTACGGCACGGGCGCGAGCCGGTCGCGCGTGAGCAACACCAGGTACTGCCGCAGCGTCCGGCCCAGCCGCAGCTTGCTCGCGCCGGGCTTGCGGTCGTAGCGCAGCCGGAACGGGATCTCGCTGACCACCGGGCCGCAGTGGCGCAGCTTCAGCAGCAGCTCGACCATGCAGGCGAACCCGCGTTCCTCGACCAGCCGCTCGCCCCAGTGCGCGGCGGCGCGGCGCAGCAGGCTCACCCGGTAGGCGCGGTAGCCGCAGGTGAAGTCCTGGATGCCGTCGAAGTGCAGGACGCGGCCGAACACGACGCGGGCGCCGCGGGAGAGCATCCGGCGCCAGCGCGGCGCGGTCGAGTCGTCCCCGCCGTCGACGAAGCGCGAGCAGATCACCACGTCCGCACCGGCGGCGACCTCCTCCAGCAGCGCGGAGATCAGGCCGGGGTCGTGCGTGTCGTCGGCGTCCATCACGATCAGGACGTCGTCGTCGCCCGCGGCGTCGAGCACCGCCCGCAGTCCTGACTGGACGGCCTGGCCGAGCCCGAGGTTCACCGGGTGGCGCACCAGCCGGACGTCGATCCCGCCCACACCGGCCACGCAGTCGCCGGTGCCGTCGGAGGAACCGTCGTCCACCACCCACACCGTGATCCGGTCGGCGAGCTCGACGCCGGCGATGCGCCGCAGCAGCGACGGGAGTGCGGCGGCCTCGTTGTAGGCGGGCAGCACCACGTGCACGTCACCGCACGGCCGGGTGTCGTCCTGCACGGCTTGGACCGTCTGCACGGCCTGCGCGGTCGTGGTCGGTCGCCCGGCCGGTTGCCGGACGCCGTTTTCGCCGACTCTCACTCAATGCCCCCACTTCGGTGGCTCGCGGTTGGTGGCGTGAATTATTGACACGGCGTGCTAAAGCTTTTGAGACGCCCCTGGCGTAGATCACGGCAGTAGTACGCCGAAAGCTCACGAACTGCATTCGTCCGGCACACCAAAGAGGGAAATTTGATACCTGATGAGCTGATAAAAGACCGCTCGTTAACTCTTTCGTGTCGCTGTGCTGGCCCAACTCCTTCGATCGGATGATCTTCAATGAGGCGACTCTCGGCGGTGGCCGTTCCCGCCGCACCACCGCAGGCGGACGAGGTCGGGCAGGCTGAACGCAGACGACCGCTCCGGACCCGCGCCGGCACGTCCCGCCGCGAGGCGCGCGACCTGCTCAGCCGGGTGAACGCGGTCGCGGTGCTGCTCGTGCTGGCCGACAGCGCGACGCTGGCGGCGGTGTGCCTGAACCGCGGCGTCACCTGGGGCTGGGCGGCCGCGATCGCGGTCACCGTGCTCGGCATCAGGGCGGCCTGGCGGCTCTACCGCAGGCGGCTGTGGCTGTCGTGGCTGCAGGACCTGCCCCGCTCCGCCGCGAGCACCGCGCTGGCCTTCGCGCTGCTCACCGGCGCCGGTCTGGTCAGTGCCGCACCGCACGCCGACGTGGTCGCCGCGCAGTGGGCGATGATGGTGTTCGCCCTGGTCATCGAGCCCGTGCGGTGGTGCGTGTTCGCGTTCGGCCGATGGTGCCGGCGGCGGTTCGACCGCTGCGACCGCACCATCGTCGTCGGCGCGGGTCAGGTCGGCGTGAACCTCGCGCGGACGATGCTGGAGCACCCCCAGTTCGGGCTGCGGCCGGTCGCGTTCGCCGACTCCGGGCCCGACCCCGACCAGCAGCTGCCCCCGCTGGAGGTGGTCGACGGCGACCTGGCCGAGGCGATCGTGCGGCTGCGCGCGGGCACCGTGGTGCTCGCGTTCTCGCACACCCGCGACTCCCGGCTGGTCGAGGCGGCCATCACCGCGCACCGGCTGGGCTGCTCCACGCTGGTCGTGCCGCGGATGTACGAGCTGCACCCCGACGGCCCCGGCATCGAACGGCTGCGCAGCTACCCGCTGATGCGGCTGGGCACCGCGCCCACCAGGCGCCCGACCTGGTGGGTCAAGCGCGCCGCCGACCTCGTGCTCGCGGCGGTCGCGCTGGTCGTGCTGTCGCCGGTGATCGGCCTGTGCGCGCTCGCGGTGCTGGTCGAGAGCGGCCGCCCGTTGTTCTTCCGGCAGGTCAGGGTGGGGATGGACGACCGCACGTTCGTCCTCTACAAGATCCGCAGCGTCCGCCAGTCGGGCGAGGACGACTCGCAGGTGCGGTGGTCGGTCGAGGGCGACGCGCGGGTCGGGCCGGTCGGCCGGTTCCTGCGCCGCACCTCGCTCGACGAGCTGCCCCAGCTGTGGAACGTCCTGCGCGGAGACATGTGCGTCGTGGGGCCACGCCCGGAGCGTCCCGGTTTCGTTCGCGAGTTCTCCGCCATTCACGAGCTATATTGGGCGCGTCACCGAGTTCCGACCGGACTCACCGGTCTCGCTCAGGTGCACGGGTTGAGGGGAGACACCTCGATCGCCGACAGGTCTCGGTACGACAACTACTACATCGCGAATTGGTCGCTCTGGCTCGACCTGAGGATTCTACTGATGACGGCGGGTGAGTTGTGTTGCCGCAGAAATCGCTGATGCGCAGATTCGCCGGTGTCGCTCTCGTGCTCTTCACGACCGCCTGTTCGGTCAGTGCGGCGAGCGACCCCGTCATCACCGGCCCGCCGCCGAAACCGCTCGCGCCGTGCGCGTGGTGGTACGGCATCGGCGACTCGCCGGCGGCGTGGGAGATCCGCGAGGCGGCCAAGCACTACGACGTGGTGGTGCTCAACGCGTGGGAGACGTCGGCCATGCGCCGGCTGCACGACCTGAACCCCAAGGTGAAGGTGCTGGTGTACAAGGACTTCTCCAGCACCCGCAACTACGCGGGCGCGGTCGAGGGCGACCGCGACGCCCGGTACCTGCCGACCGGCATCGGCTACCACGCCGCGCAGCAGCACGCCGACTGGTTCGCGACCGACACGGCGGGCAAGCGCATCGAGTGGGCCGGCTACCCGAAGCACTGGCAGATGGCGGTGTGGAACAAGGGTTACCAGGAGGCCTGGACGAAGGCCGTCGTCGGCGAGGTCGTCCGCGAGGGCTGGGACGGGGTGCTGGCCGACAACGACTTCAGCTCGCTGCGGTACTACTCCCCGGCGGTGCTCGCGGGCACGACCGACACCGCGGACACCGACCGGCTGCTGCGCGAGGGCCTCGACGGCCTGCTCGCGCTCTCCGGTGACACGCTGGAGAAGGCCGGGAAGATGCTGGTGCCCAACGTGTCGGAGTCGCAGCTGACACCGGGGCGCTGGTCGGCGCACTCCCGGTACGCGGGTGCCATGGAGGAGAACTTCGGCCTGCGCGGCGACAACGGTGCCGGTGAGCTGATCACGTTCAAGGGCAACCAGTTCAAGGAGCAGCGCGCCCAGGCCGCGCTCGGTGAGTCGTGGCTGCTGCTGATCACGCACACGAAGTCGGACCAGGAGGAACGCGTCGGGTACGCCTCCGCCGCGTTGCTCGCGGGCCCGCACACCTGCTGGACCCAGGCCGACCCCAGCTACAAGAGCCCGTACTGGTCGATCTACCAGGACGCGCGGCTGGGGGAGGCGGTCGAGGCGGCCAACCGGCTGCCCAGCGGGACGTGGACCCGCCGCTTCAGCAACGGCTGGGTGGCGGTGAACCCGACGAAGGCCGCGGTGCGGCTGACCCCGCCGCCGGGTCTCGTGACGGTGCGGGGCGGGCCCGTGCCGCCGGAGCTCGACCTGGCTCCGGCGGACGCGGTGGTCTACGTCAACGCTCGGTGAGCCCGCGGTAGAGGTCGAGGTGGCGGCGGGCGCAGACGTCGGCGGTGAACCGCTCGCGCGCCCGCGCAGCCAGGGCCGCACCGGTGCGGCCGGGCTCCGGGTCGGCGAACAGCGCGCTCAACCGCGCCGCGAGCGCGGCCACGTCACCGGGCCGCGGGCACTGGGCGGCGGGAACGCCCAGCATGTCCGCCACGCCGCCGGTGTCCGTGGCGACCACGGGCTTGCCCGCGGCCATGGCCTCGGCCACGACGAGCGGCTGCTGTTCCATCGTCGACGGCAGCACCAGCGCGTCGTGCTCGCGCAGCAGGTCCCCGACGTCGGTGCGGAAACCCAGGAACCGCACCCGGCCCTGCAGACCGCAGCGGACCACCCGGCCCTCCGCCTGGGTCCGTTGTGGACCGTCGCCGACGACCGTGAGCGTCGCGTCGGCCGGCATCGTCGTCTCCAGGGCGTCCAGCAGGTTCAGCAGGCCCTTGCGTTCCACGAGCAGCCCCACGAACACGAGCTTGCGCACCGGCGCCGTGGGCGGGTGGGCTTCGCCGACGTCCACGCAGTTGTCGATGTGGGTCATGCGGTGCGGCGGCACGTACAGGCGTTCGCGCAGGAACCGGCCCATCTCCCTCGCCGGGACCACGGTCCGGTGCACGACACGGGCGACCGCGGCGTCACCGGCGAGCACCGCGCGGGTGTAGGCCGACGGCGGCGTCGAGCCCCGCACACACCGGAACCACGACTCGTCCACGTCGTCGGGCACGCCGTGGTAGGTGTGCACGACCTTCGTGCCCGCGGTCGCGAGGCCCGCGCTCACCAGCCCGGACCGCCGGTCCTGGGCGTGCACGACGTCCGGCCGCCACGCCTTGACCGCGGCGCGCGCCTGGCGTGCGGCACGCATGTCACCCTTGGAGGGGACCAGGATCTCCTCGAAGTACGGGTCGACCAGCTCGGCGCCACGCCGTGGCCGCGGGCCGAACACCCTGACCTCGGCCTCGTCGGACTTGGCCAGCGCCGCGGCCAGCCGCACCGTCACGTCCACCGGGCCACCGCTGTCCTGGGTGAGCAGGTAGGCGATCCGTGTCATCGTCGTCCTCTCTGGGACAGCAGCCTCTCGGTGAGCGCCACGATCCGGTCGGTCATGCGCTCGCGGTCGAACAGGTTCTCGGCGCGGACGCGTCCGCGTTTCCCCTCCGCCGCGGCGAGCTCGCGGTCGGCCAGGCGCAGGGCAATCGCTTGCGCCAGCGCGTGAACGTCCCCGGCCGCCACGACCTCACCGGCGTCACCGATGCTCTGCCGCACGCCTTCGACGTCGAACGCGACGACCGCGCGCCCGCAGGCCATGGCCTCCAACGGCACCAACGCCATGCCCTCGGCGCGGGACGGCAGCACCACGACGTCCGCCTGGCCGTAGAACTCGGCGACCGCGGAGCTGTGGCCGTGCCAGTGGACCGACGGGTGCCGGTGCTGTGCTCGCAGGGAGGCGGCCATCGGGCCGTCGCCGACGAGCAGGAGCCGGGCGTCCGGGACGGACCGCAGCACCTCCGGCCAGGCCCGCAGCAGCAGGTCCTGACCCTTCTGGTGCGCGATCCTGCCCACGCACACCGCGGTGGGGGTCTCGTGGTCGTGCTCCCGTGGCCGCAGCCGCCGGGTGTCGACGCCGTTGCACACGACCTCGGCCCGCGCGCTCACCCCTGCCGCGCGACCGGCCGCGAGCTCGTCGTCACTGACGCAGACGAGGAGGTCGGTCCAGCGTGCCGCGTGCCTCTCCCAGCGCCGGCACGCGGTGCGCAGCAGCGCGCCGGCGACCTGGAACGACCACAGGTGCGGCTGGAACAGCGTCGGCACGCGGCCGCGCAACACCAGCCTGGCCAGCCCTGCCTTGGAGCTGTGCAGGTGGACGAGGTCCGGTCGGAGGGCGGTGAGCGTCCGGCGCAGGGAGAGGAGCTCTCCCGCGGTGCGCGGGCCCGGGGTGCGGGTCGCCTGCCAGTGGTGGACCGGGATGCCGTGAGCACGGGCCTGCTCGGCCAGCCAACCGCTTGCGGGACAGGCGATGCGGACGTCCCAGCCACGGCGTTGCTGGGCGCGGGCCAGCTCCAGCACCACGACGGCGACCCCGGCCTCGACCGGCTGCGTCACGTGGACGACCTTCACACGCGCTCCTTGAGTCCGATGAGGACAGTGCGGTTGAGCGGCAGGACCACGGCGCAGTAGGCGGCGAGCAGGACGACCGCGGTGACCGCGAGGCTCACGACGCCGGTGGCGTCCGGGAGGACCGTGCTCAGCGCGAAGCTCGCGAGGGCACCGGCGGCGACCGCGGCGGTCGTGCGGGCGAGGCGGGGGAGCGGCACCGCGAGGCCGTTGCGGTCGAGCACCAGCCAGGTCACCGGCACCAGCAGCCAGACCGTCGCGGTCTGGGTGACCGCGACCGCCGCCGGGCCGTGCGGGGTGGTGAAGGCCAGCGCGGTCACGAGCGTGACGAGGTGCGCGGCTTCGAGGGCGAGGTACTGGCGGGCGTGCCCGGCGGCCCTGATCACCTGGTACCACACGTGCAGCAGACCCAGCCCGAGCCCGTAGCCGCACAGCAGGACGAGGATCCGCGCGGCGTCCGCCCACTGCGCGCCGAGCAGCAGGATCCCGTCCGCACGCAGCGCCACCGTGACGTACAGGCCGCCGGTGACCACCAGCGTCGCCGTCGTGAACCGGTGCAGCGCCTCCGGCAGCTCCTGTCGCTGTCCACTTCGGACCTTCGCCGCGCAGATCGGGAACAGCACACCGCCCAGCACGACCGCGACCATGATGTAGGGCACCCAGGCGATCCGGAACGCGAGCGAGTAGCCGCCGACCGCCTCCGGCCCGAGCACGTGGCCGATCGCGAGGTAGTCGACGTTGACCAGCAGCACCGCGATCAACGCGCCGGGCCCCACCACGGCCATCCAGCCCGCGGCCTCCACCGCGGCCGCCCGGTCCCAGCCCGGCCGGATCCGCGCCCCCGCGACCGCCGCGAGCACCGGCTGCGCCACCGCCGTGCAGAGCAGGCCGACGACGAACGCGACCGGCCCGGTGCCCTGCGCGGCCAGCGTGACGGTCACGGCGGCCCCGAGCAGCATGCCGCCCGCGTCCGGCAGCATCCGCCGCCGGAAGTCCAGATCGCGGTGCATCAACGCCATCTGCACGCCACCCGCCGCCGTGAACGGCAACGTGAGCGCCGCGAGCCGCAACATCCCGGCGGCGTCCGGGGCACCGAGCACCGCCGCGACGGGCCCGGCAGCGGCGATGACCGCGACGGCGAGCCCGGCCCCGGCCGTGACGCTCATGGTGAGCACCGTGCCGGCGGTCGTCCGCGGGTCCTGCCGGGTGCGGCTGATGATGTCGTAGACACCCATCGCCTGGACGACCTGGCCGACGTTGACGATCGACACGACCAGCGCCACCGCCCCGAGGTCGGCCTCGGTGAGGAAGAGCGCCAGCGCCAGCGTGACGACGATCTGGCTGCTCTTGCTCACCAGGTTGACCGCGAAGAGCCACAGCGAGCCCCGCACCGCCACGTCGGTCATGCCGCGCGCCGGGTGTGCCTGACCGCGAACACCACGAGCACCACCCACGCCACGACCACCGCGAGCCCGTCGAGCGTGACACTCGCCCGTGCCCCGAGGGCCGTCTTCACCGCGGTGTCGACGAAGTACAGGTGCGCGAACGGAACGGCGAGCAGCAACATGGCCACACCGGCCCACCGCCAGTGCCTCTCCTGCCTGCGCCGCCAGCACACGACCGCCAGCGCGCACATCGCCGGAACCGCGATCAACACGTCACCCGGCTGGTGCACCAACGCGACCACCACACCCAGGCACGTCAGCACGTCCGCCGCCTCGCCCCCGCCCTCCTGCCGGTCGAGCCTGCGGGCCAGCAGCGCCGTGACGGCCAGGACCGCGATGAGGGCCACCAGCTCCGCCGCCGGCGGCAACCAGCCCGTCGTCCGGAAGAACACCGCGGGCAGGTCCACCCGTTGCGCCGTCATGGAGTCGACCGCGCCGTACCCGGTGCTGCTGGCCCAGGCGAGGTTGCGCTCGATGACGTCGAGGAACCCGCCCAGCCCGTCCCTGCTGATCAGCACCGCCGCCACCGGCAGACTCGCGACCGCGGCGACCAGCGTGCCCAGGAGCGCCACCAACCGGTCACCGCGCGCGAACACAAGCACCGCCAAGGGAAGCCCGAACTGCGGCTTCAACCACGCCAGCGCGAGCGCCGCCCCCGCCCACCCCGGATGCGTCCGGCGCAACAGCAACGCACCGGCCGCACCGACCGCGATCAACGGGTTGACCTGCCCCACGTACAGCTGCGCCTTGCCGACCTGGCTCGTCACCAGCAGCGTGGCGATCACCGTGCCCCCGGCGACCAGCGGCAGCCGCGCCCGGTGCGCGGCCATCACGGCCAACGCGACGAGCAGCACCAGGCCGGCCACCGCGAACGCCACCGCGCCGACCCGGTAGCCCGGCAACGCGAACGGCAGGTGCAGCACGAGGTGGTAGGGCTGGTAGAGGTTGAAGTTCTGCCGCACCGGCCAGTGCGCGAACATCACCGCCGGGTCGTAGGGGTTGCCGCCGGCCAGGAACTCGCGGATCGGGAAGTACAGCGCGTCGCGGAAGTCCTGCATGCGCTCTTCCGGCAGGTTCGCCTCCGTGGGCAGCGGGACCTCCCACGCCGGTTTGAGGGCGCGGACGGCGCTCGCGGTGCCGGCGAGGGCGATCAGGGCGAGGAGGATGGTCCTGGCTAGAGCGCGGCGGTTGGTGGTGGTGATCACGGGGTCACCGCCTTGGGTGGCGTGACGGGCTGGTGGGGTGTGGGGTCGGGCTCGTCGGCTGCGCATGGCCGGGTGGCGTGCGCGAGGTGCCCGGTGGGTGCGATGGAGGTTGCCGGGGCGGCGTCACCGCTATTCCCGGCCGGCGGGGCGCTCGGGCGTGGGTCGATCGGCGCGGCGTGGTGGGCTGCGCTCGGCTGGGTGGCGTGCCCGGTGGGCTGAGAAGCGGCGGACGTTGCCACGTCGGTGCCGCTGAGGACGCCGTCCGGCTGGGCGGTCCGATGTGGGGCGGCTGACGCCGTCTGGTCGGCCGCGCTCGGCTGGGCGGCTGCGAGGTGCCCGGTGGGCTCGGTGGGCTCGGTGGGCTCGGGCGCGGCGGGTGTCGTCGGCTCGGTGCCGCTGCGGGCCTCACCCAGCTTGCAGGTCCGGTGTGGGGCGGCCGGAGTCTGGTCGGCCGCGCTCGGCTGGTCGGCCGCCGTCGTCGTCGGGTCGACTCCGCTCAGCCGGGTGGCCTGCGCGAAGCGCCCGGTGGGCTGGGACACCGCAGGCGCCACCAGTTCGGCACCACCGCCAGCCCGGCCTGCGCCGCCAGCCCGGCCTGCGCCGCCAGCCCGGCCTGCGCCGCCAGCCCGGCCTGCGCCGCCAGCCCGGCCTGCGCCGCCAGCCCCCGGCCTGCGCCGCCAGCCCGGCCTGCGCCGCCAGCCCGGCCTGGACCGCCAGCGCCGCACCGCTCAGCCGCGCTCGCCACCCGTGCGCCCGCTGCCCGCACAGCGGGCAGCTTCGCCACAGCACCACCGTCGGCCGTCACCGACGTGCCGAGCGGCAGTGTGGGGCCCGTGCGGGGAGTCGTCATCACGCCAGCACCACCGCCACCACGACCGCCGACGGCGGCAGCACGGCGAGTGCGGTGGCGAGGTCGTCGCGGCGCAGGCGGTCGTTCGCCGCCACCGCGATCACCGCGGTGCCGTCGCCGGGTTCGGAGGCCTTGTCCGGCAACGCCCGCGCCAGTTCCTCCGCCTTGGCGGCCAGGTCCGGGCCCACCGGCAGCACGCGCACCGGTCGTGCGGCCGCCGCGCACAGGGCCGCCAGGCGGTTGGTCAAGCCGGGGTCGTCGTTGTGCGCCACGACCACCGGGTGCCGGACGCCGGCCGTGGTGAGCACCGAGCGCACCACGCTGCCCGCGCCGCGCAACCGGCGTGCCGCCGCGGCTGCGACGCCCGCGACCACCGCGGCCACCAGGGCGAGGCCGGTGGCCAGGCGCAGGTCGGGGGTGACCGCGGTGGTCTCCGGGCGCGGGTCGAGCAGCCGGAACCGGGCCGCGGGGGCCAGCAGGTCGGCGTCGACCACGGCCTTCGCCACCGCCGACACCGCCGCCGACGCCTGCTCCGCCGAGGGTGCGCGCACCGAGATCCGGGCGACGCCGGAGGCGGGCACCAGTTCGACGGCGATGGCGTCGGCCAGTTGGTGCGCGGGCATGCCCGCTGCGCGCCCGGCGGCGTCCAGGACGGACGGGCTGCGGACCAGTTGGACGACCGCCGGGGTGGCGAGCGAGGTGACCTCGCCGAACTGGGCGCTGTCCGGTGTGGACGGTGTGGCGAGCAGGGCGAGCCGGCCTTCGCTCTGGCCGTCGCGCAGTGCGACGGCCAGGAGCACGAGCGTGCCGACCACGACCGCGGCCAGCAGGCCTTCCACAACAGCTCGGGGAACTCTCATCTTCTTCGTGCCTCCAGCACGGTACGAAGCAGTTCGTCGTAGGACTTCATCAACGTGTGCGCGTCGGCCGAGCCGTCGCGCGCGGTGGCGACGGAGCGGGCGACGGGGGAGTAGAGCAGGCTGTGCAGCGCCTTCGCGGTCTCGACCGGGCTGCGGCGGGGCACCAGGATTCCTCCGCCGCCGGACAGCACCTCCCGCACACCGTCCACATCGGACGCGACCACCGGGCGTTCCGCGGCCAGCGACTCCAGCAGGGCGATCGGCATGCCCTCCCAGTCGCTGGTGAGCACGGTGACGTCGGCGGCTTCCAGCAGGTCGCGCACGTCCGTGCGGGTGCCGAGGAACCGCACCCGGCCACGGATGCGGCGCGCCTGGTCCTCCAGCGCACCGCGCAGGCTGCCGTCGCCGGCCAGCCAGAGCTCGGCCGGGCCGCCCACCAGCGCCCACGCGTCGAGCAGCACGTCGTGCCGCTTCTGCGGTTCGAGCCGGGCCGGGCACAACGCGACCGGCGCGTCGGCCGGTGTGCCGAGGGCGGCGCGCACGGTCGCGCGGTCGATGCCGGGAGCCGACGGGAACACCGCGTTGGGGATCACCACGGCCTCCAGCCCGGCCGCGCGCAACCGGTCGGCGGACGCCGACGCCACCGCCACGACCCGGTTCGACACGCGCCGCAGCACCCGCACGGCACCGGGGACGTCCGCCTCGGCCACGCCGTGGAACACCGTCACCACCGGCAGCCGGACCGCACCCAGCCGCGCCACGAGACTCGCGGACACGTTGTGCGCCAGCACGATGTCCGGCCGGAACCGCCGCACCGCCGCCGACACCGCCCACGCCGCCCGCGCCACGCCACGAGCTGACCGGCGCGCCGGCGGCACGTCGAACACCGGCACCCCGGCCTCCCGCAGCGCCGCCACCCGGAAGCCGCCCGCGGTGGCCACCGCCGACTCCCAGTCGACGTCCGGACCGGCGCAGGCCATCCCGGCCACGACCGCCTCCGCGCCGCCCGCACCCATCTCGCTGATCACGTGGAGAACGCGCATCGCCGCTCCTTCCGCGCCCGCTGTTCCAGCGCCACCGCGATCGCGACGAGCGACCACAGCGGCAGGTAGTACTGCTCGGACAGGAAGATCGACGCGACCAGCACGGCGATCAGCGCCGCCTGCACCGCCACGACCTGCCGCCGGTCGGCGCCGAGCCGCAACGCCCGTTCCGAGGCGACGAAACCGACCGCCACCACCGCGATCAGCAGCGCGAAGCCGGGCAACCCGAGCTCCGCCGCGACCTCGATGAACAGGTTGTGCGCCACCGGGGTCTGCTCGTCGACCTCCGCGTTGTGCGAGGCCGCCGCGTACTGCTGGCGGAACCCGCCGGGCCCCACCCCGAGCACCGGGTCGTCGGCCAGCATCCGGGCGGCCGCCTGCCAGCGCAGCATCCGCGTGTCGGCGTTCGTGCCCGCGATGTGGCTCTTCTCCTGCAGCGCCCGTTCCAGCTCCGCGTGCGCCACCTGGGAGAACACCAGCGCCGCCAAGCCGGTCACCGCAGCGGTGACCACCACCGCGCGCACCGGCAGCGCACGCCGCAGGATCAGCCACGCCAGCGCGCACGCCAGCGCGATTCCGCCGCCGCGGGAGAACGTCGCCAGCGACCCGGCCACCAGCACCGCGCCCAGCACCAGCGGCACGATCCGGGACCGGCCGCTCACCGGCAGTGCCACCAGCAACGGCAACGCCGCCACGAGGAAGAACGCCAGGTCGTTGGGATCCTCCAGCGGTCCGGTCGCCCGCAGCTCGCCGCCGGCCACGCTGAGCAGCCCACCGGCCGCCGCCGCCACGGCACCGGCCACGACCGCCGCGAGCAGCGCCCGCACCGGCACCTCCCGCGCCGCGACGTCGGCCAGCACCACCGTGACCACCAGGAAAGGCGCCCACCGCACCAGGTACTCGAACGTGAACGGCTCGGCCGCGTGCACCGCCGAGGTCGCCAGGAGCACCGCCGCCAGCAACGCGAGTAACAGGTGCAGCGGGTGCGGTGCGGGCAACCGGCGGTTCCGCAGCAGCGAGAACAGCCAGACGGCGATCAGCGTGGCGGGCACCACCTTGGCCGACTGGCCGTGCAGCCGCAGCAGGTAGCCCTCCACCGGCGCCAGCGCGACCGTCGCACAGGCCAGTACCCGCACCAGGGACGTCAGCATGTGACCGGATCACGTTCCCGCAGCACGGAACCCGCCACGCGGTCCACGTGCGCGCCCGTGCCGACCACGTCGAAGTGCCTGCGCAGCAACGACAACACCCACTCCAGCAACGCGACCTTCTCGCTGCCGGGCACCGCCATGCCGGGGAAGAACTCCATTCCCGGCGCCTCCGCGGCCGTCAGCACGTCGGTCGGGTGCAGCAGCAACGACGGGGAAACGTTGCGCGCACGGCACAACCGCAGCGCCGTGCGGAAGTACCCGCGCGCGAGCCGTGGCGAGATCCGGTGCAGCTGCAACAGGTACGCGCCGTGGATCGGCACGCGCAGCAACGGCATCGTGGTCACCGGCAGCTCGACCAGCCCGTCACGCCACCGGTACGCCGTGTTGGGCGCCTTCACCCGGCCGAACCCGCCGAACAGGTCGGCGCCGCCGTCGGTCGAGCCGGCCGTCCGGTTGTGGTAGGCCCGTGCCAGCGGCCCGATCCAGGTGGGCAGCACGCTCGCGTCGTACCGGTACCCGCGCCGCGCAAGGACGTCGAGCAGCTGCGGTGTCACGCTGTAGCCAGGGCCGCGGAACCCCACCGGCCGCGGCGCACCGGCGGCGGTGATCGCGTCCTCCGCGCGCACGACCTCGGCCTCCTGTTCGGCCGCGGAGTAGCGGTGCAGCCACGGCTCGTGCCCGAAGGAGTGGTTGGCCACCTCGTGCCCGGCCGCCGTGATCGCCGCGACCGCCGCCGCGCCGTCGTCGCGTTCCGCGTCGGCGCCGACCACGAACACCGTGGTGGTCAGGTCTTGCTCGCCGAAGACGTCGAGCAGCCGCGGCACCGCCGACGTCAGGAAGCTCGGCCGCTGCTCCCAGGTCGGGTCGCCGTGCGTTTTCAGGTACGCCCAGAGGTTGTCGAGGTCCAGCGACACGCTGGCGACGGGCTTCACGGCTGCGCCCCGACCAGTTCGCGAGCCGGCCGCGACACGGACCCGAGCACCAGCACACCGGTCACCACCAGCAGCACGCCGAGCCCGACCCACCACTCGCGGCCCGGCGCGATCCGGTCGCCCATCAGCGCCAGACCGGCGACCGAGCCGAGCACCACGGTCGTCGCGTCCATCGACGCCACCGCCGAGGTGGCCGAACCGCGTTGCAACGCCGTCGCCAGGCACGCCTGCCCGACGAACGCCGCGAGCACCATCACCCACGTCAACGGGTGCAGCACCACGTCCAGCAACGGTTTGTCGGCCACCGTCCGCGCCGCCACCGCGACCACGGCGAACGCGAGCCCGGCCAGCACCGGCGTCGCGCCCCTCAGCACCCGTGCCAGCGGCAGCACCGCCAGCGCCAGCAGCCCCAGCACGATCACGCTGGGCAGCAGGGGAAGCGCGCGTGCCGACGATGGTGCGGCCGCGCCCGTGAGCAGCAGCAGGCCGCACGCCATCACCACCAGCACGGCGATCTCCACGGCCCGGATCCGCCACCGCAGCGCCAGCACGCCGATCAGCGTCGCCAGCCCGACCGCGCACGACGACCCGGCCTGCACCAGGTACAGCGGCAGCTCCGCGCGAGCCAGGAACGCGAACAGGAAACCGCCTACCTGGCCGGTGAAACCCAGCAGGTACAACCGGTCCGCGGCCAGCCGCGCGAGCAGCCCGACGCCGCTGCCGGCCCGCTGGTCCGCCCTGCGCGCCGCGACGGTCTGCGCGACTATCCCGAGCCCGTACAGCACAGTCGACACCGCAAGGGCCAGATGACCGGACACGAAGGACTCTCCGTTGGTTTTGGCGAACACGCTCCACGGCGCGCCTAAGACGGGCCGACAATAGACACCCCTGGGGCGCAACACTTTCGAGCGATACGCCAAGCAACGCTTTCGGGTGAAGAAGGCGGGCGCGTCAAGATCGATGAAGTACTTTGCCGCGGTGCGGGAAACGAACACCGTGACGATCGTCTGCGGCACCAGGCCAGAACTGATCAAGCTGGCACCTCTGGTCGACCACCTCGGCGGCGCGTGCACCATGATCTACACCGGTCAGCACTACGACCGCTCGATGTACGCGCAGATCCGCAGGGAGGTACCGGATCCCGGTGCCTTCCACGAGCTGTGCCTCGGCGGCCTGCGCCGCGGCGACCAGCTCGGCCGCGCGGTCTCCGGCGTCGACGAGGTGCTCGCCGCCGAGCGCCCGTCGGCGGTGGTCGTCCAGGGCGACACGACCTCGGCCCTGGCGGGCGCGCTGGCCGCCAACGCCTGCGACGTCCCGGTGGTGCACGTCGAGGCGGGCCTGCGCAGCTACGACCGCGCGATGCCGGAGGAGCACAACCGCGTGCTCATCGACCACCTCTCCGACCTCTGCTGCGCGCCGACGCCGTTGAACCGCCACAACCTGCTCGCCGAGGGCGTGGCCGACAGCCGGATCGTGGTCACCGGCAACACGGTGGTCGAGGCGCTCGCGCACGCGTTGCCGTCGCCGGAGGAGGAACGCGCGGCGCTGGCCGGTGCGGGCCTGACGCGCGACCGGTACGTCCTGGCCACGATCCACCGCCCGGAGAACGTCGACGACGCCGGGAACCTGGAGACCATCCTGCGCGAGCTCGGCCGCCTCCCGCTGCCGGTCGTGCTGCCGCTGCACCCGCGCACCGCGCACCGGATCGCGGCGTTCGGCCTGGACGGGCTGCTGCGCGGCGTGCGGGTGCTCGAACCGCAGCCGTACCGCACGTTCCTGGCCCTGGCGCACGGCGCGGCCGTGGTCGTGTCCGACTCCGGCGGGATCCAGGAGGAGGTCAGCGTGCTGAAGCGGCCGGTGGTCGTGGTGCGGCGCAGCACGGAGCGGCCGGAGATCGAGGGCACGTTCGGCACGCTCGTCCCCCCGGGGCCGCGGGTCGGTGCCGCGGTGCTGGCGTGGCTGGAGGACGTGCCGGGGCAGCGGGCGGCGTTGCGGGAGATCCCGTCGCCGTACGGGTCCGGGTCGCCGTCGGCGCTGATCGCGGCCGCTGTCGGGAAGCTGCTCGGCAGCCGGCTCGGCGAACCGGTGGCCGCGGGGATGCTCGGTTAGCGCGACAGTTCTCCGCGGTTGTAAAAGAGGACGTCCCTTTTCTGTCCTTTCTTTGTCTTTTTGCTGTTGCACGGCGAAATTGCCGTGCAACAGCACGCCCCGCTATCGCCGGGTCTTCCTAACTTGGTGCCGGGCGGAAAAGCCCGGACGAGGGAGGACACATGATCGGCAGAACAATGGGCGCGGCGCTGCTGGCGACGGCCCTGCTCGGTGGGACGGCGGGGGTCGCGGCGGCCGCGCCGGAGGTGGGCACGCAGGCCGCACGCGGCTACGTCACCCAGGGGAACCTGCGCAAGGACCCGAACCTCAGTGCCGCCATCATCGTCACGATCTACAACCAGTGGGTGGACATCAACTGCTGGATCGACGCCGGCCCCAACGGTTTCGGGTCCAACAGGTGGTTCAAGGCGACCTACTACGGGCAGACCGGCTACCTCAGCTCGGGTGTGGTGTCGAGCCAGCCGTCGGTCGGCCACTGCTGACCCGCGCGGGACCGGCGCCTGCCCCGGGTGCCGGTCCCGGTGCGGCGGCGAGCTCCGCTGGAATTCATCACGACCGGCAATGTTGCCGAAATGATTGCCGGATTGCTCGATATCGTGCGGTGAAGCTCTCGTGCGACACTGCCGGAATGAGCGGCCGGCGCACCCGTCGAAGACAGGCGTGGTTGTTGCGCGCGAACCGAGTTCTCGGTCACGACGACGAGTTCCGGTCCGCGCGGAACTTCGCCAGAGCATTTCGGACCGACGGGGACCGCGCGCTCGCGCCGTCGCAGATCACCCGCTGGGAGAAGGCCGAGTCGGCCGCCGACGGCTCGGTGCTCAGCCGGTACGAGGTCCTCCTGCGGCTGCCCGGCCAGTCGCTGACCGCGTCGTACGAGGCAGCGCGCCGGTTCCTGAACGAGGAGAGGCCGGCCGACGGTCTCGCGGCGGTGCCGGACGCCGAGCTGCACGAGCTGATCGACCGGGCGTGCACGCCGGGCGCGATGTGCGGGGCGGACTGGCGGGTCTTCACCCGTGCGGTCGCCGGACGCCCGGACCTGCTGCTGCACCCACCGGGCACCTGGCGCGTGATCGCGGAGAACCTGCTGGGCGAGCTGGTGGTCGCCGAGCGGACGGCGTGGCTCGTTCGCCAGGAGGCCATGAGCAGGCTGCTCGAACACCGGGCCAGTGCCCGACACGCCTTCGAAGCGTGCGTCGGCATGGCGGACGACCGGGCGAACCCCGTCTGCATCGAGCCGATCTCGCTGCTCGACGCGAGCACGTTGCCGGAAGCGAGCGGGTACGTGCTCGCGCAGCTCCGCAACCCCGACAGCGTCCGCGCGCTGCACGGCGCTCTGCTGGCAGCGGTGGCCAAGGTCCGCCGCGGTCACTTCACGGCAGCCGCGACCGCGGAGCTCAAGCACCTGGCCGCGGCGTTGCCGCTCGGCGTGGACGACCACCCGCTGGTCGGTCCGATGGCCGCCGAGCTCGCTCACGTCCTGCGCCTGCCGGGGACGTCCGCTCCCGCTGCGCAGAGCCAGGTCTGCGTCCGTCTCGCGCTCACCGCGCAGGCCCGGCTGCCGTCCGCCGGACCGGGCGTGGACGAGGTGCTGGTCGAGCTGGTCTCGGAGGCGATGTTCAGCCGCAACCCCGACGAGCGGCTCTACGCGGCGGCGCTCATCACCGCCACGCCGTACGGGCACCCGCTCGCGGTCGCGGTCACCGAGTGGCTCGCCGCGGGCGACCTGCGCGACGAGCTGCTGCTCGAACGAGGTCTCGGGCTGCTCAACAAGCTGGGCGCACCCACCCACCGCGTGCTGGTCCGCTCCCTGCTGCTCGATCCGGCGCTGTCCGCCCGCAACCGGCACGCCGCCGCCTGGGCCGCCACGCACAGCCCCGGCAGGATCGGGGCGGACGAATGGCGCGCGGTCGTCGGCACCCAGACCGCGCTGGTCCGCACGCGGCCGTCGCCGCTGGACGACGACATCCTGCGCGGCCTCGTCCACAGCATCGGCACGGACGCCCACCCGGAGCTGCTCCGCGAGCTGCACGCGGATTCCCGCCTCCCGGCACAGGTGCGCGACCTGGCCGCGTGGTGGCTGAGGAGGGAGCCGAGGCAGGTGTAGCGGTCAGGGCACGAGCACGATCCGGCTCTGGGCGCTGCCCGCGGCCTGCCGCTGCCAGGCGGTGGTGACGTCCCGCAGCGGCACGGTCTCGTGGTCCACCGCGAGCACGCCCTGCGCCGACCACCGTGCGACGGCCGTGATGGCGTCAGCCCGTTGCGGTCGGGTCAGCTCGTTGTTGGTGTAACCGGACAGCCGCAACGACCGCCCGCGCAACGTGGACGAGCTGACCGGGCACGTCTCGGAGGCCGACCCGCCGAGGTTGACCCACCGGCCACCCGGCCGGAGTGCCTGGGTGGCCGCCGCGGCAGGGGCGCCGAACAGCGGGTCGAGCAGCAGGGCGGCGTCCGGTGCGGCGGCGGTGAAGCGGGCGGCCAGTTCGGCGAAGTCGGTGGTGTCCAACGAGACCACCGCGTCGGCGCCCGCGGCCAGCCCGCGGGCGTGGCCGGTCGCGGACCGGGCGGCGGCGACCACGCGGACGGCGCCGGCGATGCGGGCCAGCTGGATCGCGGCCTGGCCGACCGCGCCGGTGCCGAGCACGATCACGCACTCGCCGGGCGTCAGCTCCCCGCGCCACGTCAGGGCCTGGTGTGCGGCGACGGCGGACAGGCCGAGTGCGGCGAGGGCGACCGGGTCGACGTCGTCCGGCAGCGGGACGAGGTCCTCCTCGAACGCCGGTGCCTTCCCGGCCATGCTGCCGTCGCCCGGCGCCATGCCCGCGGTCGTCGGGAACCAGACCGTGCGGCCGTCGACCGTCCCGACACCCTGCACGCCGGGCACGTACGGCACCGCGGGAACACCGAAGTACGAGGTTCCGCTGGCGCACAACAGGTCCAGCGGTGTGATCGGCGCGGCGAGCACGTCGACGAGCACCTGACCGGGTGCCGGGGACGGCTCGTCGCGCTCGGCGAGCGACGGCGGCTGACCGGGACGGCCGACTACCGCGGCGCGCACGGTTGCAGCACGAAGTCGTAGCGGGCCTCGGTCCACGGCACCGCGCACGTGCCGCCGTCGGGGGTGGGGCCGGGCTCGCGCGGTGTGAAGGCGACGACGAGCTCCTGCTTGGTGCCGAAGACGACGTCGCTGTCGAGGTACTCGGCGCCCTCCTGGAACAGGTGCGTGATCAGCGGCTCGAAACCGTCGGCGGTGAGCAGGAAGTGGACGTGGGCCGGGCGGAAGTGGCTGATCCCGGTCTGCCCGACCAGCGAGCCGACCGGGCCGTCCATCGGGATCGAGTACCCCTTCGGCGCGATGGTGCGCACGCAGTACGCGCCGTCCTCGCGCGCACGGTACTTGGCGCGCAGACGGGCCTCGTCCACGTCGAGCTGCGCCTCGTACGCGCCGTCGGCGTCGGCCTGCCAGACGTCGAGCACGGCACCGGCGACCGGTGTGCCGTCGAGCGAGCGCACGGTTCCGGTGAGGTAGAGCGGAGTTCCGGCGACGCCGTCGGACATGTCGCCGCCGAAACCGAGCTCGGGGGAGCCGTCGACGTGGAACGGGCCGAGCACCGTGGCCGGGGTCGCGCCGGGGGAGAAGCGGTGGTTCAGCTGCACCACCAGCATGCTCAGGCCGAGCACGTCGGAGGCGAGGATGAACTCCTCGCGCTTGGCGTCGCTGATCTGGCCAGTGGCCGTGAGCCATCCGATGGCGGCCGTCCACTCGGCCTCGGTGAGCCGGACCTCGCGGGCGAAGTCGTGCAGGTGGCGGACGAGCGCGGTCATCAGCTCCGCGGTGCGCGGGTCCTTCGCGGTGGCCCAGCGCTGCTGGGCGAGAGCGGTGATGTTGTCCTCGGTGACGAGCTGCATTGCTCACTCCTCGACGGGCGCGACGGACCTGGTGTTCGTGTCGACGGACAGGAAGATGGCGTTGGCAACGGGGTTGCGCAGCTCCTCGGCGAGCTGCCCGATCAACCCGGCGGTGCGGGCCAGCAACGCGAAGCCGCGCAGCAGCTCCAGCGGCAGGCCGAGGTCGGCGAGCACGGCGCCGCACGTGCCGGCTCCGTTGAGCGGCAGGCTCTTGCCGAGCACCTGCGGGTGAACACGGCCGATGGCGGCGAACAACGACAGGTGCGGGCCGGTCAGACCCTCCTCCGCGGCGATCTCGAACAGCCGGGGTGTGCGCGGGTCGCCGTTCTTGTGCACGTGGTGGCCCAGGCCGGGGATGCGGGCTTTCCCCTGTGCGCGCAGCGTTTCCAACGCCAGCGCGTCCCACCCGGCATCGTCGTCCGGTGGCTCGTGCGCGCTCACGACGGCGTTGAGGAACCGGCCGCAGTCCTCGGTGACGCCGAGGAACCGGGAACCGCCGCCGAGCAGCCCGGCCGCGAGCGCGCCCTGCACGGAGTCGGGCGCGGACAGGAACGTGAGGCGGCTGACGATCGCGGTAGGCGTGAACCCGTGGTCGGCCAGCGCGGCGAGCACGGCCTCGAACAGCCGCGTCTCGCCGCGGCTCGGCCGCCGCTGGGTGGCGAGCCAGAACGCCAGCTCGCCGAACCCGACGGTGCCCATCACGTCCTGCGCGAGGTCGTTGCCCAGCAACGTGATCGTGTCGGGCGTCGACGCGCCGAGCGCGGTCTCGTAGGTCGGCCGCTCGTCGTCCGTCACCGCTCCTCCTCCAGCCACGCGCGCAGCTCCGCGCCGTGCTCGTCCAGCTGCGGCGGCGGCAGCTCGTACACCGCGGGCGTCCGCGAGAACCGGATCGGGTGCCGGGTCGTCGGCACGTCCCCGACCACGACGACCGGGTCGAGCCCGAACCGCTCGGCCATCGCGAAGCCGCCGTCGATGGTGTTGATCGGCCCGCACGGCACCCCGGCCGCGACGAGCAGGTCGAACCACTCGACCGCGCCACGGGTGCGCAACCGCTCCACCAGCACCGGCCGCAGCTCCTCGCGGTTGCGGGTGCGGTCGGCGTTGCGCGCGTACCGCGGGTCGTCGGGCACCTCCCGCAGGCCGAGGACCTCGCACAGCCTGCGGAACTGGCCGTCGTTCGCCGCCGCGACGATCAGGTCGTTGTCGGCGGTGGGCAGCGGCTCGTAGGGGAACACGCTGGGGTGCGCGTTGCCCATCCGGAACGGCACCACGCCACCGGCGACGTACGCGGAGCTGTGGTTCACCAGGCCCGTCAGCGCCGACGACAGCAGGTTCACCTCCACGAGCTGACCCTGCCCGGTGGCGTCGCGGTGCCGCAACGCCGCGAGGATGCCGATCACGGCGTGGTTTCCGGCCATCACGTCGAACACCGAGATCCCGGCGCGGTAGGGCGGCCCGTCCTGGTCGCCGGTGAGGCTCATCAGGCCGGAGATCGCCTGCACCATCAGGTCGTAGCCGGGAACGTGCTTCCCCTCGCCGGAGCCGAAACCGGTGATCGACGCGTAGACCACCCGCGGGTTCGCCGCGCTGACGCTGGCGTGGTCGAGCCCGTACTTCGCGAGACCGCCCGGCTTGAAGTTCTCGATCACCACGTCCGCGCGGCGGGCGAGCTCGCGGCCGAGCGCGGCGTCCCCGGCGTCGCGCAGGTCCAGCGCGATGGACCGCTTGCCGCGGTTGATCCCCAGGTAGTAGGTCGAGACGTCCTCGCGCACGGGCGGCATCCACGTCCGCGTCTCGTCGCCGGCGGGGCCTTCCACCTTGACGACGGTCGCGCCCAGGTCGGCCAGCAGCATGGTCGCGTACGGCCCGGCGAGCACGCGGGAGAAGTCGGCGACGAGCAGCCCGTCCAGCGGCGCCATCAGACGGACGTCCTGGTGTCGCCGCGGTACTCGGTGTAGGTGTAGGGGTTGTCCAGCACCTTCGCGGTGGGGATGTCCGGGTTCATGCCCTTCTGCCACGCCTCCTCGCCCATCGTCGCCCGCAGGTGCTCGACGGTCCGCTCGACCTGGGAGCGGATCGCGGGCAGGTCCACGCCGACGAGCCGGTGGTCGCGCTTCACGACCCGGCCGTCGACGAGCACAGCCTCCACATCGGACCGTTGCGCCTGGAACGCCACGTGCCCGTGCGGGTTGAGCAGCGGGAACATCGCGGGGGAGTGCTCGTTGCGCAGCAGCACCAGATCGGCCTTCTTGCCGACCTCGACGCTGCCGAGGTCGTCACGTCCCAACGCGCGCGCTCCGCCCATGGTCGCCCATTCGACGACGTGCTCGGCTCGCAGCGACGAGTGCGTCACGGTGTCGTTCCGCGCGTGCGCCGCCATGTGCTCACGCGCCCGGTCGGCACCCAGCGTCGCGCGCATCGCGGAGAACAGGTCACCGCTCCACCACACCGATGTGTCCATCGACAGCGACACCGGGATGCCGTGCGCGCGGATCGCCCAGGTGGGCGGGTAGCCCTGCCCGGCGCTCTGCTCGCTCTCGGTCGACACGGAGATCGACCCGCCGGTGGCCGCGATGCGGTGGTAGGAGTCGGCGGACAACGTCGCGGCGTGCACGTAGATCGACTGCGGCGTCATGAAACCGTTGTCGTGCATCAGTCTGATGCCGTCGTCGTTCGTCGCACCCCACACGCCCGCATGCGTCGTCACGGGGACACCGAGCTCGCGTGCCACCTCGAACGCGGACCTTTCCGGGAACTCCGGGTCGCCGGTGACGTCGAACGCGAGCTGGAAGCCCAGCATGTCGTCGCCGGTGATGCGCCGCGAGACGAAGTCGCGGAACTCCGGCCTGGCGGTCCAGGAGGCGGGGCTGTCCTGGATGTTGCCGTAGGCCAGCACGAACCGGCCGGGAACGGCCCGCAACGCGTCCACGGCGGCGTCCGCGTGGTCGGTCGTCCGCAACCCGTGCGACCAGTCGACGGTCGTGGTGACGCCCGCGTCGAGGGCCTCCGCGGCACCGAGCAGGTTGCCGGCGTGGACGTCCTGCGGCCGGAAGGCCTTGCCCCACTCCAGGTAGTACCAGACGAAGTACTGCGTGAGCGTCCAGTCGGCGCCGTAGCCGCGCATCGCGGTCTGCCACAGGTGCCGGTGGGTGTCGATCATGCCCGGCATGACGACGCCGTTCGAGGCGTCGATCTCGTCGGTGCCGTCCGGGACCTGCAGCCCCGGCCCGATCGCGGCGATCCGGTCGCCGATGACGAGGACGTCGTGGCCGGCGAGCACCCGGCGTTGCCCGTCGATGGTGAGGACCGTGCCGTTCCGCAGGACAACAGGACGTCGTTCGCCGACCATGGGGCCTCCTCGACCGGCATGCGGACAACCGTCCGTTGAATCGTCAACCTTCGCCCGGCGCCGCGTCAACCCCCGGCTCGGGCCGCTGCGATCAGGCCGTTGCGATCAGGCCGCTGCGATCAGGCCGTTGCGATCAAGCCACGACGACGTGCGGAACCGTGTCCAGCCGCGCGAAGTCCGCGCTGATCTCGCCCGCGGTCTGCAGCAACAGTGGCAGGTGGTGCTCCAGCAGGTGGTCGAGCGACGTCTCGGCGGCGTGGCAGTTCACGTTGAGCCCGGCGACGACCCTGCCGTCGCCGTCCCGCAACGGCGCCGCGACAGACCTGATCCCCGGCGCCAGCTGCTGGTCGGTCAGCGCCCACCCGCGCGCCCGCACGTCCCGCAGCTCCGCGTCGCGCTCGGCGGCGTCGGGCTGCCAGCGCGCGGTGAGCCCCGACCGGGTCGGTTGCGCCAGCACGGCCTCCAGCTCGTCCGGCGGGAGCGCGGCGAGCTGCACCTTGCCCAGCGACGTCGGCAGCGCCGGGAACCGCGTCCCGATCTGCACCGACAACGTGACGATCTTCGGCACGGCAACCCGCGCCACGTAGACGATGTCCGACCCGTCGAGCTGCGCGATCGAGCACGACTCGCCGGTCCGCGCGACCAGCCGTTCCAGGTGCGGGCGGGCCACGTCCCACAGCCCCGTCGACCGCACGTAGGCGACGCCCAGCTCCAGCACCCTGGGCGTGAGCGCGAACCCGTTCTCGCCCTGCCGCGCGTACCCCAGCTCGACCAGGGTGAGCAGGATCCGCCGCGCCGTCGGCCGCGCGAGCCCGGTGGCGGCGGCGACCTCGCTGAGCGCCATGACCGGGCGCGCCGGCTGGAACGACCGGATCACGTCCAGCCCGCGGGCGAGCGCCTCGATGAAGTCGGGGCCGGTGTCGGGACGGGCTGGCATGGCGCACCTCTCGCGGTCCACGGTCGTCGGCCCACGATATCGGACACCTGTCCGTCTGCCGAAAACGCAGTTGGTCCCGCATGGGGCGCTGGGTAAGGTCCGCCGGCGTGAACACGACTGTGCTGTGGCGGCCGACCGGACCGGAGGAGCTGGAGCTCGTCCGCGCGTCCGGCTGGCGTGCCTGGCCGCCGCGCCTGCCCGATCAGCCGATCTTCTACCCGGTGCTGAACGAGGAGTACGCGGTCAAGATCGCCCGCGAGTGGAACGTGCCGCACAGCGGAGCCGGGTACGTGACGCGGTTCCACGTCGAGACGGAGTTCGTGCGGCGCTACCCGGTGCGGCAGGCCGGTGGTCGCACGATCCTGGAGCTGTGGGTGCCGGCGGAGGAGCTGGAGGAGCTCAACCAGCACATCGTCGGTGAGATCGAGGTGGTGCACGAGTTCCGGTGACCCCGGCCGGCCCGATCTCCGGCCGGGCTGCGGCCCGGCACCTCGATGACAGTGTGTCCAATAGCTTCAGTGTTGACTAAACCCAAGTCTCACCGAGGTGGGCGCGGATGACCCGCGGAACTTCACGCGGTCCCGGATTAGGTACTCGATGGTGCGCGGCAATGACCGCGCCACGGCGCGGACATCGGAAACGGTGACCATTGCATTCTCCCCATTCGGACGAATCGGGCGGTTGAATTCGAGAACTCCAAGGTTCCCGAATTGAATGCTCGACGATGGTGCGCCGACTCCGCGCGACATCGGTTCTGAAGCGGTTCACCTGCGGTTATGGTGTTGAATTGGGAGAATAGTCCGATTCTTGTACCGGGACGAATCGCCTTTCGATGAGAGCGCGACCACAGTCACTTCCGCATTTCACTCGATCGGGTGAATTGTGGCGCGATGAACCTGAAACGGTCCCTTCCGGCTCTTCTGCCACTGGTGCTCGCCACGTCGTTCTTCGCGGCTGGACCGGCTGAGTCGGGGACACCGAAGCAGAGTCCCGTCAACGTCACGCCCGGCGCGTTCCGGTTCGACCCGCACGCGCCCAAGCTCGACGTGACCTACGGGAGCTCCGCGCTGGAGTTGAGGTACGTCCGCAAGGACGCGGACGCGGCGGACGGCTGCGCAGTCCGCCACCACGAGGAGACAGAGGAGGCGGCGGTCGAGCCCGGGGCCGGGCACGTCACCGTCGCCGGCACCCGGTACGACCTGGTGCAGTTCCACTTCCACACGCCGTCGGAGCACCAGTTCTCCGGTCACGGCTACCCGCTGGAGATGCACCTGGTGCACCGCAGCGCCGAGGGCAAGCTGCTCGTCGTCGGTGTCCCGCTGCGGGTGGGCGCGCACTCGGTCGTGGACGACGTGCTGGCGAAGCTCGCGCCCGAGTGCGGCGCTCCGGTGGACGTCGAGCCGATCAACCTGAACAGGTTGCTGCCGGTCAGCCACCACACGCTGCACTACACCGGCTCGCTCACCACGGCGCCGTTCACCGAGGGCGTCGAGTGGTACCTCACGGCCGAGCAGACCGTGTCGGCCGCGACGATCGCCCGGTTCCAGGGGGTGTTCACGGCGGGCAACGCCCGTGCGACGCAGCCGCTGAACGGCCGGACGCTCATCGAGGTCCCGCGCATCTGATCCACCCGCTGACGAGGCCGGTCCCCGCTGGGGCCGGCCTCGTCGCGTGACGGGCTTCACCGGTTCAGAAGTCGCCTGCAATTGCCCGCGTATGCAACTATTGCTCACGCTGACAACCTACGACTTCAAGGACTGTGTGACATGCCTGTCGCTCTGCTCGCACTCGCGATCAGCGCCTTCGCCATCGGCACCACCGAGTTCGTCATCATGGGGCTGCTCCCCGAGGTGGCGGGTGACCTGGGCGTCTCGATCCCGTCCGCGGGCCTGCTGATCTCCGGTTACGCGCTCGGCGTCGTGGTCGGTGCCCCGCTGCTGACCGTGCTGGGCGGCCGGTTGCCGCGCAAGAAGATGCTGCTGGGCTTGATGGTGCTGTTCATCGCGGGCAACCTGCTCTCCGCGGTGGCCGGGAGCTACGGCGTGCTGATGAGCGGCCGGGTGGTGGCGGCCCTGGCGCACGGCGCGTTCTTCGGCGTCGGTTCCGTGGTCGCCGCGGACCTCGTCGCGCCGCACCGCAGGGCGAGCGCCATCGCGTTGATGTTCACCGGTCTGACCATGGCGAACGTCCTGGGTGTGCCGCTCGGCACCGCGCTCGGTCAGGAGCTGGGCTGGCGCTCCACCTTCTGGGCGGTCACCGGGCTCGGCGTGATCGGGCTGCTCGGGATCGTGTTCCTGGTGCCGCGGCAGGAGGCGCGGGAGAGCGACCTGCGCGGTGAGCTCGCCGTGTTCCGCAACCCGCAGGTGTGGCTGGCGCTGGCGATGACCGCGCTCGGGTTCGCGGGTGTCTTCGCGTCGTTCACCTACATCGCGCCGATGATGACCTCGGTCGCCGGGTTCTCCTCCGGTGCCGTGACGTGGCTGCTGGTGCTGTTCGGTGTCGGACTGTTCGCGGGCAACCTGCTCGGCGGCAAGGCGGCGGACCGGTCGGTGCTGAGGAGCCTGGTGGTCATCCTGGTCGCGCTGGCCGCGGTGCTGACGGCGTTCGTGTTCACCGCGCACTCGCAGTGGGCCGCCGCGATCACCATCGTGCTGTTCGGTGCCGCCGGGTTCGCCACCGTGCCGCCGCTGCAGATGCGGGTGATGCAGACCGCGGAAGGCGCGCCCGCGCTGGCGTCGGCGGCCAACATCGCGGCCTTCAACCTGGGCAACGCCGGTGGCGCGTGGATGGGTGGTCTCGCGATCGAGCGCGGCCTCGGCTACACCGCGCCGAACTGGATCGGCGCGCTGCTGGCCGTCGCCGGTCTCGCGGTCGCCGTCACCTCGATCGTGCTGGAACGGCGCAGCGCACGCACGTCCGTCGATGAGGGTGCAGGTGTGGTCGCGCCGCAGCGGCAGCACGTGTGAGCAGAGGCACCGGCGCGCGGCCTCTGAAGCGCGTCAGAAGAACCGTAGGATGGTTCCCGGAGCTAACTATTTCGTCCTGCGTCAGCGTCGACGGGACACCTGATCAGGAGCGACTGTGAACACCACCCGCGCCATGACCGCTCTCGCGCTCGGCGGGTTCGGCATCGGCACCACCGAGTTCGCGACGATGGGCCTGCTGCCGCAGATCGCCGCGACGTTCGAGATCCCCGACTACGAGGCCGGTCACGCCATCAGCCTGTACGCGGCCGGTGTCGTGGTCGGCGCGCCGCTGATCGCGGTGCTCGGCGCGAAGCTGCCGCGCAAGGGCATGCTGATCGGCCTGATGCTCGCCGTGGCGCTGGGCAACGGCCTGTCCGCGCTCGCGCAGGACAAGTCGATGCTGCTGGTGTCCCGGTTCGTCGCGGGGCTGCCGCACGGCGCGTTCTTCGGCATCGCGGCGGTCGTCGCCGCGACGCTCGTGGCACCGGAACGCCGTGGCACCGCCGTGGCCCGTGTGATGGTCGGGCTGACCATCGCGAACCTCGTCGGCGTGCCGCTCGCCACCGCCGCAGGCCAGGAGATCGGCTGGCGCAGCGCGTACCTGGCGGTCGCCGTGACCGGTGTGGTGACCGCGCTCGCGATCGCCGCCTGGGTGCCGCGCATGCCGCTGGTCGCGGGCGCGTCGATGACGGGCGAGGTCAGGGCGTTCCGGCGGCCCGCGGTGTGGTTCGCGATCTTCACCGGCATGATCGGCTTCGGCGGCATGTTCGCCGTCTACTCCTACGTGGCGCCGCTGACCACCGAGGTCGCGGGGCTGCCGGCGAGCGTGGTGCCGTGGATGCTCGCGGTGTTCGGCCTGGGCATGACGCTCGGAGCGACCTTCGGCGGCCGCTTCGTGGACCGCTCCTCGATGGGCTCGGTGTTCGGCGGACTGGTCGCGGTCTGCGTGATCCTGGTGCTGTTCGGGCTCACCGCGACGGTTCCGGCGGCGGTGTTCGTGCTGCTGTTCCTGCTCGGGTTCGTCGTGCAGATCCTGGCCGCCGCGTTGCAGATCCGGCTGATGGACGCCTCCCCGGACGCGCCGTCGCTGGCGTCGTCGTCGAACCACTCGTCGCTCAACGTCGCCAACGGCGCGGGCGCGTGGCTCGGCGGCCTCGCGATCGCGGCGGGCTGGGGTTACGTCTCGACCGCGTGGGTCGGTGTCGCGCTGTCGCTGGCGGGCTTGGCGATCGCGGTGGCGTCGGTGCTCTACGAGCGGCGGGCCTTGGAGCGCGTGACCACGAACCAGACGATGGCGATGGCCAGCGCGGCGAGCACGACCATGGAGACCCAGCCCAGGTAGCGGTCCACGAGCTGGTAGTTCTCGCCCAGCGCGTACCCGGCGAGGATGAGCGCGGTGTTCCACAGCAGGCTGCCCGCCGCGGTGTAGACCGTGAACTTGAGGATCGGCATCCCGGACACGCCGGCCGGGATGGAGATCAGGCTCCGCACGACCGGGACCATGCGGCCGATGAACACCGCCTTGTTGCCGTGCTTGTCGAACCACGCGTCGGACTTGTCCACATCGGACACGGTGACGAACGGGATCTTGTCGGCGACCTTGCGCAACCGCTCCAGGCCGAGCCACGCGCCCAGGCCGTAGAGGACGAGCGCGCCGACGACGGAACCCGCGGTGGTCCACAGGATCGCGGCGACCAGCGAGATCTTGCCCTGGCCCGCGGTGAACCCGGCCAGCGGCAGGATCACCTCGCTGGGCACGGGCGGGAAGACGTTCTCCAGCGCGACCGCGAGGCCCGCGCCGGGGGAGCCCAGTGCCTCCATCAGCTTCGTGATCCACTCCATGGCAGTCGATTTACCCGTTTTGCACGGAGTTCAGACATCGTCACCCCCTGTGGGGGAACCGCGGGCCGGGTGGCTCGCTGATCACGGCCAGGACTACCGTTGACGGTCTCTTCAGTGGAGGTCAACGGTGCGTGGAGCGATCGCGGCGGGCCACCCGCTCACCGCAGAGGCGGGCGCTGCCGTGCTGCGCGCCGGCGGGAACGCCGTGGACGCGGCGGTGGCGGCGATGCTCACGTCGTGCGTGACGGAGCCGTTGCTCACCGGTCTCGGCGCCGCCGGGTACATGATGATCGCGCGCGCCGGCGAAACCCCGGTGCTGCTGGACTTCTCGGCACAGGCGCCGGGTCACGGTGCCGGTGCCACGCGGGCTCCGCTGGATCCGATCACCGTCCACTTCGGTGACGCGCAGCAGGAGTTCCACGTCGGACCGTCGTCGGTGGCCGGGTTCGGGATGCCCGCCGGAGCGGCGGCAGCGACTCGCTACGGCACCGCGCCGTTGGCCGAACTCGTCGCCACGGCGGTGAAGCACGCACGCGAAGGTCACCGCGTGAACCGCTATCAGGCCTATGTCACGGCGATACTGCTGCCGCTCGCCCGCAGCGCGGGCCTCACCGCGTTCGAGGAAGGTGAGCTGCTCGTCCAGCCCGAGCTCGCCGAGTCCCTGCTGCGCCTCGGCCAGGACGGCGCCGAACCGTTCTACACCGGTGACATCGGCACCACGATCGCCGACACCATCAGCTCGTGGGGCGGCGACCTGACGAGAGCGGACCTCGCGGCGTACGAGGTCGTCATGCGCGAGCCGTTGCACGTGCGGCACCGCGGCCGTGACATCCACACGAACCCGCCACCCGCAGCGGGCGGTGCGTTGCTCACGCAGATGCTGGAGTCGTTGCCGGACAACCCGTCCCAGGCCGACCTGATCCGCGCGATGGCCGCGCCGAAGACCCACCTCAACCGGCTCGGCTCGACCACGCACCTGTCCGTGCTCGACGCCGACGGCACCGCGTGCTCGGTGACGTCCTCGAACGGCGCCGGCTCGGGCATCTCGATCGCCGGCGTGCACCTGAACAACATGATGGGCGAGGAGGAGCTCTCGCCCGACGGCTTCTTCAGCCACGCGCCCGGCGACCGGCTGCCGTCGATGATGGCGCCGACCGTCGTGACCGGGCGGGACGGCGTGGAGCTCGTGCTCGGCAGCGCCGGTTCCAGCCGGATCAGCGGCGCGGTCATGCAGGTGGTCGTGAACGTCCTCGACCGCGGCATGACCGCGCAGGAAGCCGTCGACGCACCCCGGATGCACCTCGGCGACGACCATCTCCACGTCGAACCGGGAATTGAACCGGAAAGTGAACTCCCGGTTACCCGTTTCCGCGCGCCGAACATGTTCTTCGGCGGTTGCCAGGTCGTCGAACGCACCGGATCGGGCCTGCTCAGGGGTGGTGCAGATCACCGTCGCGACGGTGCCGTCACCATGGTGTGAGATGTTGCCCGCATAATGGGAAAAAAGGTTTCCTGATTCGCCGGTCGCGGGTGCAGTATTCGTTTGTGACGGCACTCAGCGAGAAAACCACCTCGCCGCTCCTGTCCCGGTCCTTCTTCCAGCTGGCGGTCATCAGCGTCGTCACCGGTGTGTCGATGGCGTTCGCGTTGCCGTTCGGCTCGCTGTTCCTGACCTCCGAGGTCAAGGTCACGCCGTTCCAGCTCGGCTTCTTCCTGCTGGCCTCGCCGATCGCCTCGGTGGTCGCCAGCACGGTCATGGGCAAGCTCTCCGACGGCCGCGTGCAGCGCCGCTACATGCTGGTCGCGGGCGGCGTCGCCGGTGCGGTCGGCTACAGCCTGTTCGCCGTCTCACGCGACTACTGGTTCCTGCTCGGCACGTCGGTGCTGTTCATCGCGATCACCTCGTCCCTGCTGCCGCAGCTCTTCGCCTACGGCCGCGCGGTCTCGCAGGGCCCGTCGATGGTCGTCAGCGTCCTGCGCACCCTGCTGTCCGTGGCCTGGGTGGCCGGCCCGCCGGTGGCCGCGCTGCTCGTGTCGGAGGTCGGCTGGGTCGGCCTGTTCGCCTCCACCGCCGCCCTGCAGCTCGGCGTGGCGGTGATCGCCTGGTTCCTGCCGGTGCCCGTGGAGGCGTCCCAGGAGAAGGGTGCCCAGGAGGAGGTCGTCGAGCAGGGGGCGCCCGCCGGTCCGTCGCGTGGCCGGATCTCGGTCGTGTCCGTGGCGTTCACGTTCCTGCAGGGCTCGGTCGCGCTGGCGGTCAGCGGTCTGCCGCTGTTCATCACGACCAACCTGGAGGGCACGGCGGGTGACGCGGGCCTCGTGATGGGCCTGTGCGCGGCGCTCGAGATCCCGATGATGCTCTGGTTCGGTGCCCTGGCGAACCGCAAGTCGTTGCACATGCTCGTTGTCGTGGGCGCCGCGATCTCGTTGGGCTACCACGGCTTGATGCTCGTCACCGACGCCGTCTGGCAGGTGATGGCCGCGCAGCTGCTGCACGCCACCGTCATCTCGCTGGTCATGGGCGTCGGCATCAACTACTTCCAGAGCCTCGACCCCGGCCGGCCCGGTCACACCACGACGATGTTCAGCAACACCCAGATCGTGGGCACCATGATCGCCGGACCGCTGCTCGGGGTGGCGCAGGGGATCGGGTTCCGCTGGGTCTACGGGTTCACGCTCACGATGTGCGTCATCGGCCTGGTCCTGCTGCTGGTCGCCGGGCGGATGAAGAAGTAGTGAGATCAAGGTGTTCCCGGAACGTGACCGGGAGCTCAACCCATGATCACGTCCGCGTGCGCGGCAGGGGAATGGCCGCACGTGAGAGCCACTGCGGGTTGACTCGCGAGTCAGAAATGGGTCTCCGAGCCCGGGAACGCTCCCGGCACGCGCTGTGCGCCGAACCGCCGAGCCGCGACTACGGCGTGTGGTGGATTGGCTGCGAATGACCCGTTCGTGAAAGAACCACACGTTCGAGTGGTGTTGCTCTGCTGGCACACTGCGGACCGTGCCGACCCAGTTGCCCGACGACCCGGCCGAGCGCCACCTGGCGCCGGACCCCGCGTTGATGGCCGCTGCCCGTGCCAGGGGGCAGAGTCGCTGGGCAGCCGCGGGAGAAGCGCCGGCGCCGGAGGAGAAACCGCCGGTGAAACCGCTCGACCGCCGGGTCGCGGTGATCGCCGCCGTGGCCGCGTTGCTGGTGGTCGCGGGCATCACCGTCGTCAGCCTGAGCGGGTCGGACGAGAGCGGGCAGACCGAGACCATGCCCACTCACAGTTACATCCCCGGCGTGATCACGCCGCCGGAGGACCTGTCGGAGGAGCCCTCGGCGAGCGTGGACCCGACGCTGGCGTCCTCGGCGCTCGGCCTGGTCCCGTCGGCCACGCCGCCGCCTCCACCGCCGCCGCCCGCCGGTGACGGCAACCGCCCGCCCAGCGGTGTCACCACGGTGACGTCCGGGCCGGGGTGCGGCAGCTACAGCAGCGTCGGGTCGTACCGCGACGGGCGCAAGGGCTGGGTCGACCACGGCGACGGCAAGTGCGGGTCGACGTTCGTGTCCGTGCCGATGTCCGGGGATGCGCGCCGTGACGATCCATCGGCCTACGGCGTGTGGACGTTCTCCGCGGCCGGCATGTGCGACATCTCGGTGCATGTGCCCGACGGCGACCTGACCGCCGTCGGGGGTAACCCGACCGTGTACTTCGTGTACGACCGCAGCGGGGTCGGAGGCACGCCGATGGCCTCGTTCGCGGTGAAGCAGGTCGACAAGCGCGGCCAGTGGGTGAGCGCCGGCAGGTTCCGGAGCAGCGGAACCCTGACCGTGCAGCTGCTCACCCGAGGTCAGGACTGGGATCGCAACGGACCGACCTACGCCCATCACGCCGCAAGTGCCATCAAGGCAAACTGCACCCCGTGACGAGAGATCTCCACCTGGTCCGGCACGGCGAGGCGACGAAGGACGAGAGCAGGCTGACCGCGCGCGGGCGCAGGCAGTCCGAGCTGCTCGCGGAACGGCTGCGCGGCACCGGGTTCGCCGCCGTGCACCACGGGCCGCTGCCCCGTGCCGCCGAAACCGCGACGATCATCGCCGACGTGCTGAAGGTGCCCTGCCGGGCCGAGGCCGCCGCCGACGACTTCGTGCCGCACTTCGTCCCCGACCACGACGAGTTCTTCGGCCAGTTCCCCGAGTCCGAGCGCACCCGCGGCCCGGCCCTCGCGCACGAGGCCGAGACCCGGTTCGCGCGGCCGGGCGACGGGCCGGTGCTCGTGGTGACGCACGCGTTCCTGATCAGCTGGCTGGTCCGCGACGCGCTCGACGCCGCGCCCGAGCAGTGGCTGACGCTGAACAACGACCACGCCGCGCTGACCGTCATCCGCTACACGACGGGCCGGTCACCCCGGCTGGTCCGGTTCAACGACACCGGGCACCTCATGCGGCTTTGAGCGTGAGCAGCGTGATCTCGCTGGGTGCGAACACCCGCATCGGCGGACCCCAGAACCCGGCGCCGCGGCTGGTGTAGAGCTGGGTGCGGTCACCGTGCCGGCTCAGGCCCGCGACCACGGGCTGCTGCAGGCGCACCAGGTAGTGGAACGGCCAGATCTGCCCGCCGTGCGTGTGGCCGGACAGCTGGAGGTCCACGCCCGCCTCGACGGCCTTGCGGACCTCCGAGGGCTGGTGGGCCAGCAGCACCACCGGGTCGGCCGGCTCGGTGCCGCGCAACGCCAGCGCGAGGTCGGCGGCGTGGCCGGGCTCGCCGGAGTGGTTGGCGGTGATGTCGTCGATGCCCGCGAACACCAGCCGCGCCCCGCCGCGTTCGAGCACCGCGTGCTCGTTGTGCAGCGCCTTCCAGCCCAGCCGGGTCATCAGGTCGATCCAGCCCTGGGCGTTGGAGTAGTACTCGTGGTTGCCGGTGATGTAGAACCGGTGCGCGGCGTTCACGTCACCCAGCGGGCTCGCCTGCTCCCGCCGCTGCTCGGCGGTGCCGTCGGCGATGTCACCCACGTGCACCGCGACGTCCGCGTTGAGGCCGTTGACCGCGTCGACCATGCCGCGCGACCACTTCGCGCGGTCGATCGCGCCGTAGTGGGTGTCGGTGATGACCGCGACGGTCAGGCCGTCGAACGCGGGGTCGAGGCGGGGGATCGTGACGTCCTGGCGCTTGATCCGCGGCACCCGCATGGCCTCGTGCACGCCATAGGCCGTGACCGCCGCGATCAGCACGGCCAGCAGCACCGCGACGACCCGTGAGCGCAGCGGGTTGTCCACACCGGACACCGCGAGCACCAGCCGCAGCACGTCGGCGATCAGCGTCCAGACGAACGCGATCCACACGAACCCGAGCAGGAAGTGGGAGACGCGTGCCGCCCGGTCGGAGTTGCGGCGGGTGAACAGCACGATCATCGAGACGGCCGCGGCGGCGAACACCACCGCGGCGACCGGGCGCACCGGGTCCGGCCACTGCGCGCTCGCCGCGAAGAGGCCCTCGAACGGCACCCAGAACAGCGCCGTCGTGACGGTGAGGAGGACGAGCGTGAACACCACCCGCCGTACCGTGATGCGGGGTCGGGCCACGGTGGTCGTCATCGTTCTCCTCCTGGGTGGGACTGTCCGAACATGTCAACGCGCGACGGGTCGTTTGTACGCCCGTACCGCCCAGGTTTCGCGCTGAGCAGAACAGCCCGGTCACGGGGCATGAGCGACGTCGCACTTTCGCCTGGGGAGGCAACCGCCGGCGTGACGACGAGTCCTGCTATCAATACCGCCGAACCACATGACACGGAGTGGACGCCATGATCTTCTTCACCGACGAGGAGAGCCGCACGCTGCGCACCGCCGTGTACGGCGCGATGCTGCTGGTCTCCCACGCGGACCCCGGCCCCGTGCTGGAGGAGCGGTTCGCCGGCCTGCGCGCGCTGACGCACCTCTCGCCCGACCTGCGCCTCGTCATGGGCGCCGCCCGCCCGTCCGTGCCGACCGGCACCGACGAGGAGATCGAGCCCGTCATCCTCGACGCCCTGCGCGCCGCGATGAAGATCCTCTCCGCGCGCTCGCCGGAGGACGCCGCCACGTTCCCGAGCGCGGTGCTCACCATCGCGCGTGAGGTCGCGGCGGCCGACGGCGTCGTCGTCGACGCCGAGGACGCGATGGTCGCCCGCATCGAGGACGCCCTCGCGCACTGACGCCCTCGCGCACTGACGCCCTCGCGCACTGACACACCAGGCCGCCGCCGTCAGCGTCTTCCTGACGGCGGCGGCCTCTCGCCGGCGTGGTCCGTGGTGGCCGCGCCCGGCCCGCTCACCGGGGCACAGCCGTCGTCGGGACGTGCGGGTCGCGGGTTCGTCCACGGCGACACCGCGCACGAGTCCTGATCGGGGTGCGCGTCGCCACGGCGTTCCTCGTGATCGCCCTAGGGCAGCGCGACGCAGCCGGCCAGCAGCAGCCCGGCCGCGATCAGCAGCGCGTGCGGCAGCGCCAGCCCCGCCGCCACCGACGCGAACGCCACCGCCAGCAGCGTCCACCTCGGCGCCCGGTTCAGGGCGGGCTTCCGCCGCCGTCGCGTGGTCTCCATCACTGCCTCCCGTCACCGTGCGGTCGAGACGTCTCCACGATCTCCCGCGCCCACGGGAAAAACGATCCGGGCGGGCACGCACATCCGGCCTGCGGTGACACCCACGCGGCCCGAACATGGGTGTTGCCACGGATGGACGCGTGGCGGGTGCGACCGTCAGCCTCGCAGGGCGTGGCGGGAAGCGGATGCGGAGAGGCGGCGCGCGTGTCGTTGTTCGGGCGGATCTTCCTGCTCAACGCCCTGGTCCTGGTCGTCGCGGCGGCGTTGCTGGTGTTCAGCCCGGTCACGGTGTCGACGCCGGCGCTGCTCGGCGAGATCGTCGTGGTCGCGGCCGGGCTGGTGGCGATGCTGGTCGCCAACGCCGTGCTGATCAGGGTCGGGCTGGCGCCGCTGGACCGGCTCACCAGGGCCATGACGACGATCGACCTGCTCAAGCCGGGGCCCCGGCTCACGGCCAAGGGACACGGGGAGATCGCGGAGCTGATCACGACGTTCAACGCGATGATCGACCGGCTGGAGGCGGAACGCGGGTTCAGCTCGGCGCGGGCGCTGAGCGCGCAGGAGGCGGAACGCAGGCGGGTGGCGCAGGAGCTGCACGACGAGGTGGGGCAGTCGTTGACGGTGGTGTTGCTGGAGCTCAAGCGGGTGGCCGACCAGGCACCGGCGCACATGCGCGCGGAGCTCAGGCAGGTGCAGGAGACGACCCGCGGCACGCTCGACGAGATCCGCCGGATCGCGCGCAGGCTGCGGCCCGGTGTGCTGGAGGAGCTGGGGCTGGTCAGCGCGCTCAAGGCGTTGACGGCCGAGATCACCACCGGCCTGACCGTCACGAAGCGGTTCGCGAAGGACCTGCCCGAGCTCGACGCCGAGACCGAGCTGGTGGTCTACCGGGTGGCGCAGGAAGGCCTCACCAACACCGTCCGCCACGCCGACGCGTCCACAGTGGACCTCGCGCTGAGCAGGCACCCCAACGGTGTCGAGCTGCGCATCCGCGACGACGGCCGCGGCATCGGCGACGCGGAGGAGGGCGCCGGCATCCGGGGCATGCGGGAACGCGCGCTGCTGGTCGGCGCGGAGGTCGGCGTGACCGCGCTGGCCAGGGGCACCGAGGTGCGACTGGTGGTGCCGAGCCGGTGAAGACCCGCATCCTGCTCGCCGACGACCACGCGCTCGTGCGCCGCGGCGTCCGGCTGATCCTGGACAACGAACCGGACCTCACCGTCGTGGCCGAGGCCGGTGACGGCGCGGAGGCGGTCGCCAAGGCCCGTGCCGAGCAGCCCGACCTCGCCATCCTCGACATCGCGATGCCGCGGCTGACCGGACTGCAGGCGGCGCGCGAGCTGTCGAAGCTCCTGCCGGACCTGCGGATCCTGATCCTCACGATGTACGACAACGAGCAGTACTTCTTCGAGGCGCTCAAGTCCGGCGCGTCGGGGTACGTGCTCAAGTCGGTGGCCGACCGCGACCTCGTGGAAGCCTGCCGGGCAGCGATGCGCGGCGAGCCGTTCCTCTACCCCGGCGCGGTGAACTCGTTGATCCGCAACTACCTCGACCACGCGAAGGACGCCAGGGGCGGGCAGAGCGGCGTCCCGGCGCGGGCGATCACCGACCGCGAGGAGGAGATCCTCAAGCTGGTCGCGGAGGGCCACTCCTCCAAGGAGATCGCCGACATGCTCTTCATCAGCATCAAGACGGTCGAACGGCACCGCGCCAACCTGCTGCAGAAGCTGGGCCTCAAGGACCGCCTCGAACTCACCCGGTACGCGATCCGCGCCGGGCTCATCGAACCCTAGAAGACACGGGAAGCACGCCAGTGAACGTCGAAGTGACGCCCCTGCCCGGCATCGGGGTCAGGCAGGACTTCAGTCTCCGCTCTGGCCGCCGGGTCGGCGTGATCTCCTACCGCGACGGCAGGTTCGAGCTCATACTGTCCAAACAGGACGACCCGGACGCCACGGCGGCCTCGATCCCGCTGGCACCGGAGGAGGCCGGCACGCTGGCCGGGCTGCTCGGCGCGCCGCAGCTGGTGACCCAGCTGAGCAACCAGCACCGCGACATCACCGGCATCACCACGCGCCAGCTGCCGGTCACGGCGTTCGCGCACCGCACGCTCGGCGACACCGCGCTGCGCACCCGCACCGGCGCGTCGGTCGTCGCCGTGGTGCGCGCCGGCACCGCACACCCCTCGCCGGGCCCGGAGTTCCTGTTCGAGAACGGCGACCTCGCCGTCGTCGTGGGCACCACGGCCGGCCTCGACTCCGCCGCCGAGATCCTGACGGGCGGCTGAGCGCAGTGCACGACACCACGATCGCGCTGATCGAACTGGGTGCGGTCTTCTTCGGGCTGGGCCTGCTCGGGCGGCTGGCCTGGCGGTTCGGCATCTCACCCATCCCGCTCTACCTGATCGGCGGCCTCGCGTTCGGCGCGGGCGGCATCGTCCCGCTGCACGGCATCGAGGAGTTCGCGCACCTGGCCAGCGAGATCGGCGTGGTGCTGCTGTTGTTGTTCCTGGGCCTCGAGTACTCGGCCGCCGAGCTCACCACCGGGCTCAAGAAGTCGTGGACCGCGGGCCTGCTCGACATCGTCCTCAACGCCACGCCCGGCGCGGTCGTGGCGTTGCTGCTGGGCTGGGGACCCGTCGGCGCGCTGGCGATGGCCGGCGTCACCTACATCTCGTCGTCCGGCATCATCGCGAAGGTCCTCGGCGACCTCGGCCGGCTCGGCAACCGCGAGACACCGGTGGTCCTGTCGGTGCTGGTGTTCGAGGACCTCGCGATGGCGGTCTACCTGCCGGTGCTCACGGCACTGCTGGCCGGCGTCAGCTTCCTCGGCGGGCTCACCTCCGTCGGCATCTCCCTGCTCGCCATCACCGTCGTGCTCGTCGTGGCGTTGCGCTACGGCCGCATCATCTCGGCCGTCGTGGACAGTCCCGACCACGAGGTGTTCCTGCTCAAGCTGCTCGGCTCCGCGCTGCTCGTCGCCGGTGTCGCGGCACAGCTCCAGGTCTCGGCGGCGGTCGGCGCGTTCCTGCTCGGCATCGCGATCTCCGGTTCCACCGCGGAGAACGCCGCACGGCTGCTGGAACCGTTGCGCGACCTGTTCGCCGCCATGTTCTTCGTGGTGTTCGGCCTCAACACCGACCCGCGCTCGATCCCGCCGGTGCTCGGTGTTGCCGTGGCGCTCGCCGTGGTGACCACGCTGACGAAGGTCGCGACCGGCTGGTGGGCGGCCCGCAGGCAGGGCGTCGGACCGATGGGCCGGGCCCGCGCGGGTGCCGCACTGGTGGCACGCGGGGAGTTCTCCATCGTGATCGCGGGCCTCGCCGTCGCGTCCGGGATGGTCAGCGCGCAGCTCGCGGCGCTGGCCACCGCGTACGTGCTGCTGATGGCGGTCATCGGCCCGATCGCGGCCCGGTACGTCGAACCGGTCGCCGAGTTCCTCGCACGCAGGCGGGCAGGGGCCACGGCACCGTGAACCGCGCCGCGCCGGCACTGCTGCTCGTCCTGCTGCTGGCGCTGCTGCCCGGCCACCGGGAGCACGACGACCTCGGCGACCGGCACCTGTCCGGCACCGCGTCGGTCTCGGCCGGAGCCGCCGCCACCACCGCCACGCCGGACACCGGCTGGGCGGTGCGGCCCGCCGCGGACACCTCCACGACCACGGCGACGGCGCCGTGCCACGAGATCGGCGGCGGCGCGACGACGTCGACCGCACCGGGCACGCCTTCGTGCCGGGCACCGCCGCACGCACCCGCGTGCCCGTGACCCGGACTCTCGTTGCGAAGGAAAGAAGACATGTCTTACGTGGTACTGGTGTTGCTGCTCGCCTCGGTGCTGGCCGGAATCGGCGGGCTGGCCGCGATGGTCGTCAAGAAGGAGCCGTTCTACGGCGCGGCGGGGCTCTTCGTCATCTGCTGCCCGAGCGCGGTCCTCGCGGTCGCGTACGTCGCGGTGGCCTGACGCAAGGGGACGCGGCCCGGCGTTCACATCGTGGACGCTGGGCCGAATGGTGGATAGTGGTCGCCCTGGGCGGTGGCAGGGTGGATCTCCCAGGGGGAGACCACACGTTGGGGGAGTACCGCTCATGGACCTGTCTCGTCGTGAACTGCTGACCCGCACCGGCCAGGCCGCCGCCGTCGCCACCGCCGCGTCCACGCTCACCACCGGCGCCGCGGAGGCGAAACCGGGCGACGACACCGTCACGCTGACCCAGGGCACCAACATCTCCGTCACCCGGTCGCGCGACGGCCGGTGGCTCGCGATCGACCTGGTGACGGCGATCTGGGTGCTGCCGTCGAGCGGTGGCACCGCGCGCAAGCTGACCGACGAGCTGCAGGACGCGTCACTGCCGTCGTTCGGGCCGGACGGCCGGATCGCCTTCCAGTCCTATCGGGACGGCAACTACCACCTCTACGTCACGGACCTGGCCGGTCGCGCCCTCACCCAGCTCACCAGCGGGAAGTACGACCACCGCGAGCCCGCGTTCTCGCCGGACGGCACGAAGATCGCCTTCACCAGCGACCGGGGCGGCAGCTACGGCGTCCACGTGCTGGAGGTGGCCACCCGTGCGATCACCCAGCTCACCGGCGTGCCGGACGAGGCGGCCGCACCGCAGTGGTCGCCCGACGGCAGGCGGCTGATCTTCACCGTCGGCAACGCCGCCGTCGACGTGGTCACGCTCGACGGCACCCGCGAACGCCTGGTCACCGCACCGGCGGGCGCGCAGCTGTTCGGCGCGAGCTTCGGGCCGGGCGGACAGCCCAGCTACACCCTGATGCGGCCGGGCCAGGCCGACCTCGTCCTCGGCGACCGGACCGTCGTCACCGGGCAGGACGTGTTCGGGTTCGCGCCGCTGTGGGACGGCGACACCGTGCTCTACACCGCCGACGGCAAGATCAGGACCTTCGACGGCAGGACCACCAGGAACATCCCGTTCGCCGCCACCGTCCCCGTGCGCACACCCCGTCAGCACCGCGCCCGCACCCTCACCGGCGGCCAGGTCAAGGGCATCGCGAGCCCGGTGGTGTCCCGCGACGGCACCAAGATCGCGTTCCGCGCGTTGAACGCCCTGCACCTGCTCAGCGGCGGCCGGACGACGAAGCTGACCGACGGCGCGTACTTCGACTCCGACCCGGACTTCTCACCCGACGGCACGAAACTGCTCTACGCCAGCGACCGCGACGGCATCGCGCAGCTGCGGGTGCGCGACCTCACCACCGGCGACGACCGGCCCTACGCGCCGGCGCCGCACGCGCAGACCACACCGCGGTTCTCCCCGGACGGCAGCAAGGTCGCCTACGTCGACCAGGACGGCCAGGTGTGGGTGGCCGACGCCGCCGGTCGCCGCCAGGTCACGCCGACGCTGTTCCAGCCCGGCCGCCCGACCTGGTCCGCCGACGGCACGGTCGTCGCGCTGGCCGCGGTGAAGCCGTTCTCCCGCCGGTTCCGCGAGGGCACCAGCCAGGTCCTGACCGTGGACCTCGTGAGCGGCGAGCTCCGGTACACCGAGCCGATGCCGTTCCGCTCGATCGCCACCCGCGGCGACGACGGCCCGGTGTGGTCGCCCGACGGCAAGCACCTCGCGTTCGTCGTGGAGAGCGTGGCGTGGGTCGTCGCCGTCGACGGCAAGGGCCGCTTCCTCGGCGCGCCACGGCAGGTCACCCGCGAGGTCACCGACTCGCTGGCGTGGAGCGGCGACGACGCGGTGGTGTACCTCAACAACGGCCGCCTCAGGAAGTCCACACTGGACGGACGGACCAGCACGGTCCGGGTCGGCCTCACGTGGCGCAGGCCGAAGGCGCCCGACCGCGAGGTGGTCCACGTCAAGGCCTACTGGGACGGCGAGTCCGAGCGGCTGCGCGAGAACGTCGACATCGTCGTGGAGAACGGCCGGGTGCAGGACGTCCGCCCGCACCGCGGCCGTGCCGACGTGGACGCGAGCACCCTGACCGCCATCCCCGGCCTGATCGACGCCCACAACCACTGGCACCTGCGCGGCCGGGCGTGGGGCGCGCGGCAGGGCAACGTCTGGCTCGCCTACGGCATCACCACGGTCCGCTCACCCGGCGACCCCGTCTACCAGATGGTCGAGACCCGCGAGGCCCTCGCCGCCGGCACCCTCACCGGACCCCGCTTCTACGCCACCGGCGAGGCCGTCGACGGTTCCCGCGTCTACTACAACTTCATGCGCCCGACGCTTTCGCGCGCCCAGCTCGACCTCGAACTGCGCCGCGCCCACGAGCTCGACTACGACATGCTCAAGACCTACGTCCGCCTGCCCGTCGAGCTGCAACGCGCTGCGGTGCAACGATCCCGCGTGCCGTTGTCGTCGCACTACCTCTACCCGGCCGCGAACATCGGCATGAACGGCATGGAGCACGTCGGCGCCACCAACCGCCTCGGCTACTCCCACACCGTCTCCCGCCAGGGCCGCGCCTACTCCGACGTCGTCACGCTGTTCACCCGCAGCGGCATGTCCATGACGCCGACGCTGTTCCACAACCGCGCCCTGTTCGCCGAGGACACGTCGCTGGTGCACGACGAACGCACCCGCGTGCTCTTCCCGCCGTGGGAGTACGAGCGCTACCTCGCCGACGCCAACACCGGCGGCGCCACGTCGTCGTTGCACGTCCTGCGCGGCTGGGTCGAGTTCGCCCTGGCCGTGCACCGCGGCGGCGGCCTGGTCATCTGCGGCACCGACGCCCCGCTGGACGCACCCGCCACCGCCACACACATGAACCTGCGTGCGATGGTCAAGTTCGGCTTCACGCCCCGCGAGGCGCTGATCACCGCCACCCGCAACCCGGCGAAGTGGCTCGGCCTGCCGATCGGCTCGCTCAAGCCCGGTGCTCCCGCCGACATCGCGTTCGTGTCCGGCAACCCGCTGGCCGACATCAGGGCGGCGGCCGACGTGCGCCAGGTGATGGTCGGCGGGCGCCGGCACACCGTGGCCGACCTGCTCAAGCCCTACCAGGGCCGGCAGTCGCGGGTGACGGTGCAGGAGGAGCTGCCGCCGTTGCCGTCAGCCGAGAACAGACACTGGTGGCACGAACCGGAGTGGGCCGACCACGCCTGCTGCGGTCACTGATCCCAGCCGAGCACGCTGAACGGCGTGCCCGTCAGGTACCCGCGCAGCCCGGCGGCCGGATAGTCGATCAGGTCGCCGGGCAGCGCGCCGAGCCCGAACCACCGCACCGCCGAACACTTGTCGGGCTCGCGGTTGACCGGCTCGCCCGCCCACCGCCCGGCCGTGAAGAACAGGCCGAGCCGAGGCTCCGAGCCGGACCCGTTGACGTGCGAGGTGTGCACGTGCCGCAGCTCGCCGGGCTCGATCAGCACGCCGACCTCCTCCTCGGCCTCCCTGGCAGCGGCGCGCAGCACGGACTCGCCGCGGTCGAGCTTGCCCGACGGCAGGTGCCAGCGGCCGTCGAACCGCGCGTCGGCGTCACGGCGGCGGGTGAGCAGGACCTGGTCGCCGCGCAGCAGCAGGACGTGGACGTCGATCAGGTGGCGGTCGGGCATCGGTCCTCGCAGGGGGCGGAAAATGATCTGCGGCCTCGCCGCGGGTCGTGACACGATCGTGCCATGACAGCGATCGCGACCCCGGACGACATCACCCGCCGCACCGCGGCGGCGAGGGACGCGGCGGTCGCGGCAGCCCGTGACCTCGGCCTCACCGTCACCGCCCCGGTGGTGCTCTACGAGCTCTTCTCGGTGGTCGTGCACCTGGCGCCGAGCCCCGTCGTGGCCCGCGTGCCGGTGGTCCTGCCGCACACCGAGGACCTCGACGCCACCAGCGCCCGGCAACGCCGCGAACTCGACGTGGCCCGCTGGCTGGCCGGCCGGGGCGTGCCGGTGATCCCGCCCAGCGACCTCGTGCCGCTCGAGCCCGTGCAACGCGACGGGTTCTCCATCACGTTCTGGCCGTTCGTGGCGCAGGACCACAGCGCGGAACCCGACTACGCGGCGAACTCGCGGAAATCGGCGGAACTGCACGCGGCACTGAAGGAATATCCGGGCGAACTGGGATTCCTCGACACCGCCGATCCGCGGTTCATCACCGACGCGCTCGGCATCTTGGCAAACCACCCGGAACTGGTCGATCCCGCCGATCTCGGCCGCGCCCGGCGCGAATGGATCGAACTCGAACCCCTCGTCTCGTCGCAGGCCGAATTCTCGAAGCGGTTTCCCGGAATCGAGCTGCAACCCGTGCACGGCGACTCGCCGCCCGCCAACATCTTCGCGAGCACGAACGGGTTGCTGTTCTCCGATTTCGAACTCGTGACGCGCGGGCCGGTGGAGTGGGACCTCGCCTCGCTCGGGCCGGACCTCGAAGCCGCGTACAACGAGGGCGCGCGCGAGAACGGCCTCCGCGAGCTCGACCCGGACGTGCTGACGTTCGTCAACGCCGTCGCCGCCGTGCGGATCATCGCCTGCCTGGCGCTCGCCCCGCAGCTGCCGCAGCTGCCCGGGTTCCTGAAGCCGATGATCGACCTCTGGCGCACCCGTCCCTCGTTCTGAACCACCACGCGGGGAGCTTTCGTACAGTAGGAGCGTACGAAAGGTCCCCGCGTGCGATGAAAAGCGGGTCAGGCGTGCGCGGCAGCGCGGTCGCCGAGCCAGGCCACGACGTCCTCGGCGGGCAACGGCTCGCTGAGGAAGTAGCCCTGCACGACGTCACAGCCGGCCTCGGCCAGCGCGGTCCACGTGTCCTGGTCCTCCACGCCCTCCGCCACGGCCTGGAGGCCGAAGTTGCGGGCCAGCGCCACCAGGGCGTGCACGATCGCGCTGTCACCGGCGTCGGTGCACATGTGCGTGACGAACGAGCGGTCGAGCTTCATCTCGTGCACCCGCATGCTGCGCAGGTACGAGATCGACGAGTAGCCGGTGCCGAAGTCGTCGATCGACAGCCGCACGCCCAGCTCGGTCAGCCGGCGCAGCACGTCCACCGCGCGGTCCGGGTCGGAGATGATGGCCGACTCGGTGATCTCCAGCGTGAGCAGGCGGGCGGGCAGGCCGTGGCGTTTGATCAGGTCGGCCACGTCGCCGGGGAACTCGGTGTGGTGCAGGCAGGCGGCGCCCACGTTCACCGACACCGGCACCTCCCAGCCCGCGTCCGACCAGGTGCGGCACTGCCGCAGCGCCGCGTCGATCACGTACCGGGTCAGCGGCTCGATCAGGCCGTTCTCCTCGGCGATCGGGATGAACTCGTCCGGCCGCACCAGGCCGCGCGTCGGGTGCTGCCAGCGCGCCAGCGCCTCCACGCCGCACACGGCACCCGTGTCGGCCAGCGCCTTGGGCTGGTAGTGCAGGAACAGCTCACCGCGGTCGATCGCGTGCCGCAGCTCCGTCACGGCCGTCAGCTGCGAGGCGCCGCGCTCGTGCAGGCGTGCGTCGTACACGGCCACACCGGACTTGTCCCGCTTGGCGGCGTACATCGCGATGTCGGCGTGCCGCAGCAGCTCGTGTCCGTCCAGGGAGTCGTTGGGGCACAGCGCCACGCCGACGCTGCCCGCGATCTCCAGCTCCAGGCCCTCCAGCGTCACCGGCATCGCCAGCGCCGTGAGGATCTTCTCCGCGACCATCCGCGCGTTGTCCGCCGACCCGACACCGGGCAGCAGCACCGCGAACTCGTCACCGCCCAGCCGGGCCACCAGGTCGGTGTCGCGCACCGCCCACGACAGCCGGTTGGCCACCTGGCGCAGCAGCAGGTCACCGCAGTGGTGCCCGAGCGAGTCGTTGACCTCCTTGAACCGGTCGAGGTCCACGATCAGCAACGCCAGCGGCTCGTTCTTCTTGTGCGCCTTGGCCACGACCAGTTCCATCCGCCGCGCGAGCAGCGTCCGGTTCGCCAGGCCCGTCAACGCGTCGTGGTGCGCCTCGTGCTCGTTCTTCGCGGCCTGGCGCAGGATCTTGCGGCGGTAGCCGAGCAGCACCATGCCGAACAGGCCCACCAGGAACGCGTCCAGCACGAACGCCACGAGCTGCGCGACCCGCAGCCGGTTGTTCTTCTCATCGGCGGCACGCAGGTACTCGGTCGTGTCGAGCTGCTTGGCGCCGATCGCCGCGGAGATCTGGCGGCGCAGCGACGAGTGCGCGAACCCGGCCTGGTCGACCTGCGCGGGGTCCTCGCCGGCGAGCACCTTGCGCAGCGTGTCCGTCGTCGTGTCGTAGAGCGGCAACAGGCGCGTGGCCACCGCCACGTCCGACGGGTCGCCGTTCGCCCGCAGCCACTCCAGCTCGCCGCGGGCCGCGCCGACCGAGTGCCGCAACGGCTCGACGGTCTGCTCGGTGCGCTTGAGCTGCAGGTCGCGCAGCGCGTTGTCGGCGATGGTGATGTGTTCGAGCACCCGGCTCCAGCGCTCGCTGGTCTCGTTGAGCTCACGCACGTGCGCGGTCGTGGCCTGCGCGCTGATGCTGCTCCACAACGCCAGCCCCGCCAGCGCCAGCAGCCCGGCCGTCAGCCCCGCCGTCGCCACCCGTGCGGTGGCGCGGCCCTCCCAAAGCCTCACCGTGCCTGCTCCAACGGTCGCAACCAGCTCGCGGGGTCCTCGACGAAGGCGTCGATGCGGGGACGGAACCACTCCTTGCGCGCCTGCTCCGACTCCTGCCGGTGCAGGACCTCGTCGAGGTTCGCCGTCGTGATCGCGAGGCCAGGGGTGAGCACCCACCCCTCGGGTAACCGCGCGCCGCCTCTGGCCTGCCGGGCGAGCAGCCACCCGGCGACCGCGCCCTTGAGGTAGTGCTCCGGCGAGACCGACGCCACCATCGCTCCGTCCCGCACCGCCTGCAACGTCCGAGGGTCGACCCCGAACCCGCCCACCAGCCACCTCGCCGACTTCTCGGTCTTGATCGCGGCGAGGTTGAACCCGTCGCAGTCTCCGGTTCCCACGAAAGCCAGTGCGTCGGGGTTGGCCGCCACGAGCCGTCGCCACGCGTCGAGGTTGGCCTCGTCGTCGCGCTGCGTGTCGAACGGCCCCAGCACCCGCACTCCCGGTAGTTTTTCGGCGAATCGCCCTCGAACGCCATCGGCCCGGTCGTCGAACCCGGTGAGTCCGGGAGTGGCGTTTCCGAGCACCACGGTTCCGGCCGCGTCCGAGGGCAGTCGGCGCGTCAACTCGTCAGCCAGCTTTTCGCCGAGCTCGTAGTTGTCGTTACCGATGTGCAGTTCTACCCCGGAACTCGCGGTGAGTCGCATGTCCACGCCGACAACGGCGACCCGGTCGCGCAACGCCTCTCCGATGGAGGGTGCGATCAGCGCGGGTTCGGACGTGGCGACGGCGACACCGCTTTTCGCGGTCCGCGACAACTCCCGGAACAACTCGACTTCCCTGTGCCCGTCGTGACCGGACGGCCCGGTCACGGTCGCGCTCACCGCGCCGACCCGGCCGACTCCCTCGTGGAACCCGCTCGTCATCTCCTGCGCGAACGAACCGCCCGTGCGCTTCACCACGAACCCGACGTGCGGCAACGCCGCCGAGCCCACAGCGGAACCGCAGCCGGTGGTGGCGACGGTGGTGCCGGCGAGAAGGCCCAACAGACCCAGCACCAGCCCCGCTGTTCGCATGGCAGACCTCGGACTCGCTCGACCGACGGGCGGTTGATCTCCAGAGCGGCCGATGCTACATCGCTTGGTGCCAAATCGGGATAACGCACCCACGTACGGGAAGCGCTTTCACATTACCGGAACCGCCGACGCCACCGACCGCTCAGGACGGGTCGTAACCGAGGTTCGGCCGCAGCCACTGCTCGACCTCGGCCAGCGGCTTCCCGCGCCGCAGCGCGTAGTCCTCGACCTGGTCACGGCCCAGCCTGCCGACGGTGAAGTACTTCGCCTCCGGGTGCTGGAAGATCATGCCGCTCACGCTCGCGGCGGGGTTCATGGCGAACGACTCGGTGAGCTCCACGCCGATCCGCCCGGCGTCGAGCACGTCGAACAGCTCCCGCTTGACCGTGTGGTCGGGGCAGGCCGGGTAGCCCAGCGCCGGCCGGATGCCGCGGAACTTCTCCGCGTGCAGGTCCGCGAGCTCCGGCTGGGCGTCCGGCTCGAACCAGTCGCGCCGCGCCCGCAGGTGGATCCACTCGGCGAACGCCTCGGCGAGCCGGTCGGCCAGCGCCTTCACCATGATCGCGCGGTAGTCGTCCTGCTTGGCCTCGTACTGCGCGGCCAGCTTCTCCGCACCGAGCACGGTCACGGCGAAGCCGCCGATGTGGTCGCCCTGCGGCGCCACGTAGTCGGCCAGGCAGCGGTTCGGGCGCGACAGCGGCTTCTTCGTCTGCTGGCGCAGCATCGGCCACTTCACCGTCTCCGTGCCGTCGACCAGCACGATGTCGTCGCCCTCGGAGTGCGCGGGCCAGAAGCCGTAGACACCGCGCGGCTCGAACGAGTCGTTGGCGATGATCTCGTCGAGCAGCGTCGTCGCGTCGTCGTAGAGCTCACGGGCGACGGGCTGCTCCAGGATCGCCGGGAACTTGCCCTTGAGCTCCCAGGCCAGGAACAGGAACGTCCAGTCGATGAACTCGCGCAGCTCCGCCACCGGCGGGGTCAGCACGCGGGTGCCGGTGAACGCGGGCGCCGGCAGGTCGGAGAAGTCGACCCGCTCGGCGTTGGCGCGGGCGGCCGAGACCTCCAGCAGCGGCACCTGCCTGCGGTTCTCGTGCTGCTCGCGCAACCGGGCCTGCTCGGCGCGGTTGGTCAGGTTCAGCTCGTGGCCGCGGCGGTCGTCGCGCAGGTCGGACACCACGCCCACGACCCTGGACGCGTCGAGCACGTGCACGACCGGCTCGTCGTAGACCGGGGCGATCTTCACGGCCGTGTGCTGCCTGGAGGTGGTGGCGCCGCCGATCAGCAGAGGCAGCTTCATGCCGCGCCGCTGCATCTCCTCCGCGACGGAGACCATCTCGTCCAGCGACGGCGTGATCAGGCCGGACAGGCCGATGACGTCGGCGTGCTCGCGGATCGCGGTGTCGAGGATCTTCGCGGCCGGGACCATCACGCCGAGGTCGATCACCTCGTAGTTGTTGCAGCCCAGCACGACGCCGACGATGTTCTTGCCGATGTCGTGCACGTCGCCCTTGACCGTGGCGAGCACGACCTTGCCGTTGCCGCCGGCCGTCGACTTCGGCTCGGCGTCCATGAACGGCTCCAGGTAGGCGACCGCGCGCTTCATCACGCGGGCGCTCTTCACGACCTGGGGCAGGAACATCTTGCCCGCGCCGAACAGGTCGCCGACGACCTTCATGCCGTCCATCAGCGGGCCCTCGATGACGTCGAGGGGCCGCGGCAGCGCCTGGCGGGCCTCCTCGGTGTCCTCCTCGATGAAGTCGACGACGCCGTGCAGGATCGCGTGCTCCAGCCGCTTGGCGACCGGTGCCTCGCGCCAGGTCAGGTCGGTGACGCGCTTCTTGCCGGGGCCCTTCACGGTGTCGGCGTGCGCGACGAGCCGGTCCGTGGCGTCCTCGCGGCGGTCGAAGATCACGTCCTCGACCAGTTCCAGCAGGTCGGCGGGGATGTCCTCGTAGACCACGAGCTGGCCGGCGTTGACGATGCCCATGTCGAGGCCCGCCTTGACGGCGTGGAACAGGAACGCGGAGTGCATCGCCTCGCGGACGACGTCGTTGCCGCGGAACGAGAACGACAGGTTCGAGATGCCACCGCTGGTCCGCGCGCCCGGACAGCGCTGCTTGATCAGCGGCAACGCGTCGATGAACGCCTTGGCGTAGCCGTTGTGCTCCTCGATGCCGGTCGCGACGGCGAGCACGTTCGGGTCGAAGATGATGTCCTCGGCCGGGAAGCCGATCTTCTGGGTGAGCAGGTCGTAGGCGCGAGCGCAGATGTCGACCTTGCGCTGGGTCGTGTCCGCCTGGCCCTGCTCGTCGAACGCCATCACCACGACGCCGGCGCCGAAGTCGCGGATGACGCGGGCCTGCTCCAGGAACGGCTCCTCGCCCTCCTTGAGGCTGATCGAGTTGACCACGCCCTTGCCCTGCACGCAGCGCAGACCGGCCTGCAGCACGCCCCAGCGGGAGCTGTCGATCATCACCGGGATCCGCGCGATCTCCGGCTCGGTGGCGATGAGGTTCAGGAACGTGGTCATCGCCTGCTCGCCGTCGAGCAGGTCGGCGTCCATGTTGACGTCGAGCAGGTTCGCGCCGCCGCGCACCTGGTCCAGCGCCACCGCGAGCGCCGACTGGTGGTCGTCGGCCTCGATCAGCCTGCGGAACTTCGCGGAGCCGGTGACGTTGGTGCGCTCGCCGATCATCACGAACCCGGTGTCGGCGCCGATCTCGAACGTCTCCAGGCCGCTGTACCTGGTGGTGCCGCGCGCGTCCGCGACCTGGCGCGGGGCCTCGTCGCGGACGGCCTCGGCGATCGCCTTGATGTGCGCGGGGGAGGTGCCGCAGCAGCCGCCGACGACGTTGACGATGCCGGCCTGCGCGAACTCCTTGAGCAGGGCCGCGGTCTGGTCGGGGGTCTCGTCGTAGCCGCCGAACGCGTTGGGCAGCCCGGCGTTGGGGTGCGAGGCGACGAACGTGTCGGCCTTCCGCGCGAGCTCGGCCACGTGCGGGCGCATCTCGGCGGCGCCCAGCGAGCAGTTGACGCCCACGACCAGCGGTTTCGCGTGTTCGACCGAGTTCCAGAACGCGTCGACCGTCTGGCCGGACAGCGTGCGGCCGCTCAGGTCGACGATCGTCACGGAGATCCACAGCGGCAGCTCGGGCGCGACCTTGCGGGCCGCGGTGATGGCGGCCTTGCAGTTGAGCGTGTCGAAGATCGTCTCGATCAGCAGCAGGTCGACGCCGCCGTCCCGCAGCGCCGCGATCTGCTCGGCGTAGGAGTCCTCGACCTGCTGGTAGCTGACGGCGCGGTACGCGGGGTCCTCGACCTTGGGCGACAGGCTCAGGGTGACGTTGAGCGGCCCGACCGACCCGGCCACGAACCTCCCGCCGAACTCCTCGGCGGCCTGGCGGGCGATCCGGGCGCCGGCCAGGTTCATGTCGCGCACCCGGTCCTGCAGCCCGTAGTCGGCCTGCCCGATCGAGGTGGCGGTGAACGTGTTCGTCGTCGTGATGTCCGCGCCCGCCGCGAGGTACTGCCGGTGCACGTCGAGCACCAGGTCGGGGCGGGTGAGGTTGAGCAGGTCCGGGTCGCCGGTGACGTCCATGTGGTGGTCGCCGAACTCGGTGCCCCGGTAGTCCTGCGGCGTGAGCTCGGCCTGCTGGAACATCGTGCCCCACGCGCCGTCGAGGATGGCGATGCGCTGGTTCAGCAGGGCCTTGAGATCACTCACGCGCGCTCCCGAATAGTCGGAAGCGCCCTTGTTGCGTGGTGACTCGACGCCGAGCGTGGCAGGCGCGAGGGCCTGTTGCAGCGCTTCTCGACATCGTTTGGAAGTCTAGCGTGATCGACCATGGGTCAGGAAACCGTCTCAAGAAATAGGATGGTCCGATGACTGGCGGACGCGCGTTGGTGCTGGGTGGCGGCGGTGTCACCGGGATCGCCTGGGAGACAGGGCTTCTCCACGGGCTCGCGGAACGCGGGATCGACCTCGCGCAGGCCGACCTGTTCGTCGGCACGTCGGCCGGTTCGGTGGTCGCGACGCAGGTGGCGGGCGGTGTGCCGCTGAGCGAGCTGTACGCGGGCCAGCTGCTGCCGCCGGACGGGGAGCTCCCGGCCCGGCTCACCGGCTGGATGGTGGTGCGGTATGCGCTTTCCTTCGCCTTGCCGGGCTCCGGTGCCGCCAAGCGGGCGCGGCTGGGACGGGCGGCGCTGCGCGCGTCCACGCCCTCGGAGGCCTCGCGGCGTGCGGTGTTCGAGAGCCGGCTGTCCATCAGGGACTGGCCTTCGCGGCCGTTGCAGGTGACCGCGGTGGACGCCGCCGACGGGCGGTTCGTGTCGTTCTCCCGGTACAGCGACGTCCCGCTGGTGGACGCGGTGGCCGCGTCGTGCGCGGTGCCGCTGGTGTGGCCGCCGGTGACCATCGGCGGGCGCCGGTACATGGACGGCGGGATGCGGTCGGTGGCGAACGTCGACATCGCGGCCGGCTCCTCGCGGGTGGTCGTCGTGGCACCGCTGACGCGGGCCATGAGCAAGGAGGCGACCCCGCAGGCGCAGGCCGACCGGCTCGGGGTGCCGTCGATCGTGGTCAGCCCGGACGCCGCGGCGCTGGCGGCGATCGGGAAGAACCTGCTGGACCCGGCCCGGCGCAAGCCGGCGGCGGAGGCGGGGTACGCGCAGGCCGCGTCGGTCGCCGACGCCGTTCGCGCGGTCTGGAGTTGATCACTGTCCGAATGCGCAACAACTGGTCCGCACCTCTTGTGATAGGCCTCTGACCTGCATACCGTCGCCAACCACTCGCATTGACAGCTTTGTTAACTAATTGCTGGAGGCGGTCGTGGGCGGCAGAACGACGGCAATCGGGGCGGTCGGGCTCGTGCTCGGTCTCCTCGTCGCAGGGGTGACCAGTGCGTCGGCGGCGGATCCGCTGGTCTCGCAGGGCAAGGCGGTGACGGCCTCCTCGACCGAGGGGACCGGTTTCGAGGCGTCCAGGGCGGTCGACGGCAGCGCGTCGACCCGCTGGGCCTCGGCGGAGGGGCACGATCCGGAGTGGCTGCGGGTCGACCTCGGCTCGGCGCACGCGATCAGCCGCGTGAAGCTGACCTGGGAGGCCGCCTACGCCAAGGCCTACCGGGTGCAGACCTCGGCGGACGGCACGGCGTGGACCGACGTCTACTCGACCACCACCGGTGACGGCGGCACCGACGACCTGACGCTGTCGGGCTCCGGCCAGTACGTGCGGGTCTACGGCACGGCCCGCGCGACGGCGTACGGCTACTCGTTGTGGGAGCTGGAGGTCTACGGCGTGGCCGGCGGCACGAACCCGCCGACGACCACCACGACGCCACCCACGACCACGCCACCGCCCTCGGGTCTCGGCTACCCGTTCGGCAGCAGGCAGACCCCGTACGCGGCGGGCATGCTCCGCCCGTCGGGCAGCACCTCGGCGCTGGACGCGAAGATCGTCGACTACTACCAGCGGTGGAAGGCCGCGTTCGTGAAGCAGAACTGCGGCAACGGCTGGTACCAGGTCATCTCCCCGGACGCGGCGTTCCCGTACGTGGCCGAGGCGCAGGGCTACGGCATGGTGATCACCGCGACGATGGCGGGCGCCGACCCGGACGCGAAGAAGATCTTCGACGGCCTGCTGAAGTACAAGCTCGCCCACCCCTCGGCGAACAACCCCGACCTGCTCGCCTCCGAGCAGGACACCGCCTGCCGCAGCGTCAACGGCAGCGACAGCGCGACCGACGGCGACATGGACACCGCCTACGGCCTGCTGCTGGCCGACCGCCAGTGGGGCAGCGCGGGCACCTACAACTACAGGCAGATCGCGGTCAAGAACATCAACGCGATCAAGAAGAGCCTGATCAACCCCAACACGAACCTGCTGCTCATGGGCGACTGGTCCGGGCCGGACAACAGCCGCCAGTACTACGGTTCCCGCTCCTCGGACTGGATGGCCGACCACTTCCGCGCGTTCCGCACGGCGACCGGCGACTCGGCGTGGGACACGATCCGCGCCAAGCACCAGGACCTCATCGCCACGCTGCAGTCGAAGTACGCGTCGGGCACCGGCCTGCTGCCGGACTTCGTGCAGGACACCAACACCACCGCCAAGCCGGCGGTCGGCAAGATGCTGGAGGAGACCGCCACCGACGGCAAGTACTGGTACAACGCGTGCCGCGACCCGTGGCGCATCGGCGCGGACGCGGCCCTGACCGGCGACGCCAAGTCGCTGGCGGCGGCGCGCAAGCTCAACTCGTGGATCAAGGGCAAGACCGGCGGTGACCCGAACAAGATCGCCGTCGGCTACCAGCTCAACGGGACGCAGATCAACAGCGGCAGCGACTCGGCGTTCGTGGCGCCGTTCGCGGTCGCGGCCACGACGGACCCCGGCAGCCAGGCGTGGCTGGACGCGTTGTGGAACAAGATGGTGAACACGCCGATCAACACGGACACGTACTTCGGTGCGAGCATCCAGCTGCAGGTGATGATCACGGTGAGCGGCAACCACTGGATCCCGTGACCCGAGCGGTGGTCTGAGCGAACGGGGTGCTGTCCCGGGCCGGTGCCTGGGGCAGCACCCCGTTCGCTACGCTCGGCCACATCTTCCGGCGGACACCACCCGCGTCAGAGCGTCCGCAGGAACACCGGTCCGCCCTCCTCGGCGTTGCGCCCCTTCTCGACGAACGCGATGTTGTGGTGGAACGAGATCCCGCTGATGTTGCGCTGCACGTACCCGCCGTCGACGCGCGGATCGGCCACCTCGGAGAGGTTCAGTCCGTCCACAAAGGACTTCAGCATCCCCATCGACGTACCGGCTCCGCCGTCGGGCGCACCACCCCAGCTCGGCCAGTACGCGGTCTGCAGGTCCTCCACCACGTACACCCCGCCCAGCCGGACGTGCGGGAACAGCGCGTGGAACGACGTCCGCACGTGGTCGTTGCGGTGACTGCCGTCGTCGATGACCACGTCGAACGGGCCGAGTCGCGCTCCCAGGTCGTCCAGGAACCCCGCGTCGGACTGGTCGCCCCGGACGGTCGTGATCCGCGGTCCGGTCACGCCGGTCTTCTCGGCGATGTCCAGGCCGTGGATCAGGCCGCGCCGGAAGTAGTGCTGCCACATCCGCAACGAGGCGCCGCCGCTCGCCGGGTCGTCGTAGCCGCCGATGCCGATCTCCAGCAGCTTCACCGGTTCGGTGCGCAGGCGGGCGAGGTGGCGTTCGTAGTGCTGGGTGTACCAGTGCAGGTCGCCCCACTTGTCCGAGCCGTACCGCACGGCCAGCGTGCCGAGGTCCTGCTGCCGCGGGCGCAGGGCACTCAGCACCGCGTCGACCGCCTCGGGATAGCCCTTCCTGCGGTGGAACCACGCGCCCATGCCGGCCTCGTCCAGCTCGGCGGCGGGGGAGCGGACCGCGAGGCTCGGCCAGGTCGTGGCGGTGCCGTAGAGGGTGCGCACGGCGTCGGCGAGGTCGAGTGAGACGACGTGCTCCGACGTCGTGGCCAGGCAGGACGTGACCGTGCCCGCGAAGGACAGGTCGAGGCGGACGTCGTGCTCGACGTCGCCGATCTCGGCGAGCACGGCCTCGATGACCGCGCCGGGGCCGAGCCTGCCGACCACGTCGTCGAGCAGGTCGTGGCCGGCGGTCGCGGCCTGCAGCAGCGGGGCGAGAACCGGCCAGCGGGCGTCGAGCACTGTCGCACCTCGTTTGACTTGAGTCCGGGTCGAGCGGGTTCTCCTACGATCCCATCATGGGGAATCGGCGCACGGTGAGCATGATCTTGGCCCTCCTACTCGTGCTGGTGTCCGGCGGGACCGCTGAGGCCGGGAGGCGGCAGTTGTTGTTCTTCAACCACGCGTGGGGCGCCTACGACCGCGTGACCGCCGACGCGGTCGAGCACTCCGCCTACCTCAGGGCGTTCGCGGACTTCGAGGTGCGCACCACGACCGGTGCGGGCGGCGAGGTGTGGACGGGGCGCTACCTGCGCGGCCGCGAGACCTACCTGGAGGTGTTCGGCGTCGGTGACGTGCCCGGCCAGGACGGCGAGCTCGGCTCGGCGGGGCTGGGCCTGTCGACCGAACGCGACGGCGACATCGAGACGGTGCGGGCCCGGCTGGCCGCGGCCGGCGTGAAGCCGACCGAGTTCCTGCAGACCCGCGACTTCGGTGACCACGTGCCGGTGCCGTGGTTCGACGCGGTCTTCGCCTTCGAGCAGTACGACCGGTTCGGCGCGTGGGCCATGGAGTACCGCGACGAGTACTTCGCCGACCCGCGCGGCAAGACCCAGCCCGCGCGCTACCCCGGTGACGTCGGCCGCGAGCGGTACCTGCCCGACGACTACCGCGACCACCTGATGCGCGACATCACCTCGATCGAGCTCGCGGTCACCGAACGGGACTTCGCCAGCACGGTGCCGTTGCTGCGCGCGGGCGGGTTCGTGCTCAAGACCGACGCCCGCGGCGTCACGGCGCTGCGCGGTGGCACCACGATGCGGTTCGACAAGGTGCCGCTCGGGCAGACCGGGCTCAAGCGGGTCGAGTTCGTGCTCAACCGGGGCGTGGCACGGCACGAGGAGCGCATCGGCAACTCCACGCTGGTCGTGGGGCCGGGCAGGCAGGCGGTCTGGACTTTCTGACACAGTTGGGCCATGTCGCTGGCCGGGCGGGAACGCGAACAGCTGGCCGCGCTGGCCGGCTCCACGGGCGGCGCGGTGCAGCTCGCGGGAGTCGGCCGGACGGCGTTGCTGAGCACGCTCTTGCCCGCCCTGTCGGTCGTGTGCGTCGCGGCCGAGCAACACATGCCCTACGCGGCGCTGCACCAGGTCCTGCTGCCGTTGCTCGGTGAGCTGTCCGCGTTGCCCGCTCCACGCCGGGCCGCGCTGGAGGCCGCTTTCGGGCTCGCCGACGGGACCACGTCCCCGCGGCTGGCCGGGCTCGCGGCGCTGGACCTGCTGGCCGGGCGCGGGGTCGTGGTGGTCGAGGACGCGCAGTGGCTCGACCGGGAGAGCCGCGAGGTGCTCGGGTTCGTGGCCAGGCGGCTGGCCGGGTCCGGTGCCGTGCTGGTCGTGGCCGCCGACGTGCCGGTGCTCGACGGGGTACCGGCGCTGTGCTCGGCCGACGACCTGCTGGACGCGGCGGAACGGGCCGCGGCCGCCGGACGGCCCGCCGAGGTCGAGCGGATCCTGGACCGGCTGCGCGGCCGGGAGCTGACCGTGCGGCAACGGGCGCTGGCGACGTGGCTGCCGACCTCCTTCGACGACGGCGTGGGCCAGGGGGCGGGCCCGGCCGAGCTGATCGGGCTGGCCGAGGCGGTGGTGGCCGACGGTGACACCGGGCTGGGGCTGCGGATCTTCTGGAGCGTCGCGATGCGGTGCTTCTGGACCGAACCGGGACCGGCGGTGCGCGAGCGGATCATGGCGGTCGCCCGCAGCCTCGCCCTCGACCCGCGCGACCCGCACGTGCTGGCCATGACCGCGTACGTGGCGCCGATCGAGCAGGGCGACGCGGTGATCGCCGGTCTGCGGGCCGCGCTGGACCCGGACGGCGGTGCCGGCGCGGACTCGTTCGTCCCCGGCGACGACCCGGCCACCGCGCGGCTGCTCGGCAGCGCCGCACTCCAGGTCGGCGCGTTCGCCGAGTCCGTGCGGTTCTCCGCCGCCGCCCAGCGCGGGTTCCGCGCCACCGGCCAGCTCGGCCTGCTGACCCGCGCGCTGGCGGTGGAGGCGTGGAGCCGCACGCGGCTGGGCGACCTCGCCAACGCCGAACCCGCCGCCGCCGAGGCCCTCCGCCTCGCCGAACAGACCCGGCAGCCCTACATGCGCGGTCTCGCCGCCGCCGTCCAGGCCGAGATCGCCGCCCTGCGCGGTGACCACGCCGCGGCGGCCGAGCACGCCGCCCTCGCCGAACGCGTCGGCCTCGCCGCGGGGGCCCGGCCGGTGCTGGCCACCGTGCAGCTGGCACGTGCGCTGGCCGCGCTGGGCGAGGGCCGCCACGCCGACGCGTTCGCCGCCGTCCGCCGCGTCCACGACCCCGCTGACCCGGCCTACCAGCTCGCACTGCGCCGGTACGTGCTGCCCGAACTGGTCGAGGCGGCCGTGCGCAGCGGCCACGCCGACGAGGCGGCGAAACTCGTCGAGGGGCTCGACGGTGCCACCACCTCGCCCGCGCTGGCCGGTGGGCTGCGGTACGCGCGGGCGTTGCTGGCCGGCGACGAAGACGCCGAGTCCCTGTTCACGGCCGCCCTCGACGCGGAGACCACCGGCTGGCACCGCGCCCGCGTGCAGCTCGCGTTCGGTGCCTGGCTGCGCCGCCGGCGCCGGGCCGCGCACGCCCGCCCGCACCTGAAGGCGGCGGCCGAGGCGTTCGAGGCGTTCGGCACCGCGGCCTGGGCGCAGCGGGCGCGGGAGGAGCTGCGCGCGTCCGGCGAGACCCGCGGTGGCACCGGCGAGCTGACCGAGCACGAGCTCACGATCGCCCGGCTCGCGGCCGACGGGCTCACCAACAGGGAGATCGGCGAGCGGATGCACCTCTCGCACCGCACGGTCAGCACCCACCTGCACCGGATCTTCCCGAAGCTGGGCGTGACGGCCCGCGCCGAGCTCGGACCGGCGCTGGCCGGGCACCCGCGGTGAACGTGGCGAGGCCGCCCACCGGGGTGGACGGCCTCACCGGCTGACCGGTCAGCCCAGCACGCAGAGCAGCGAACACGCCTTGGCCGACGACCAGGCGCTGTACGCCCGGTCCCCGTTCACCGGCGTGTACTTCGCCTTCGCGCTGTTGGTCAACGGGAACAGCGACAGCAGCGCGTACGTCGAGCAGTGCACCTGCTTCGACTCACCCGGCTGCAACGTGAACGGCCCGGTCTGGCAGGACGGTTCCACGTCGTCGACCACGTAGGCGTCCGACACCGCGATCGGGCCGTTGTTGGTCACCGTGATGCGCCAGTACGCGGTGGCGTTCAGCAGGCCCAGGACGCCCACGGGTGCCTCCTTCACCCACGGTCCGGCGCCGCCCGCCTTGCAGTTCGCGGGTGTGTGCGAGGCGCAGATCTCCTTGTTCACCACCACGTTCGGCAGGCACGCCGAACCGGGCGCGACCCGCCGGGTCACGGTGTTGGACGTGAACGTGCCGGTCGCGTCGGTGCCGCCCGCGGTGTTGGCGATCGACGTGACGGTGCAGTCCGCGGCGATCGTGGTGCGGAAGCACATCTGCGGTGCGTCACCGGTGAACTCCACGACCAGCGCCGGCTGGTTGCCGCCGGTGAAGTCGGACGCGTTGTTCAGCACGAGCGAGGCCGTGACGGTCAGCGAGGTGGCGGACACACCGGTCAGGTCCACCGTGCCGTCGGGAGCGAAACCCGGTGTGGCGACCGGGTTCCCGTTCTGGTCGACGACCTTCGCGGTGGACGCGCCGAAGTTGACGTTCGCCGGCGTCACCCCCGTCAGGCGCGCCCTGGTGTAGGCGACCGGGTGTGCCGCGCCGTCGCAGTAGAACTGCGCCGGGGTGAGCGACACGGAGGCGCCGCTGCGCACGCAGGGCGACGCCCCCGTGTCAGGATCCACCGAGAACAGCACGCCCGCGTCACCCAGTGCGATCAGGCAACCGGTGGGGGAGTCGTAGGCGTAGCCGTAGTCCCTCGTGTAGCCGCCGTTGACGTTGGGGTGGGGGGCCGGGGACGGCAGGCCGGCGCAGGACGTTCCCGTGCTCCAGTCGTGGCACACCGTCGCGCCCAGGTGCGGCGGGCTGCCCCACACGCCGAGGTAGCTGCGCACGCGGTTACCGGTGCGGACCACCTCCGGGTTGAACACGTACAGGTAGTCGGCCAGCCCGGCCGGGCCAGGGGGAGCGGCCAGCGCCGACCCGTCGAGCGCGTAGCAGGTCGTGACGTTCGGGGCGCCGGTCGTGCTGGAACACGCACCGACCTCCGCGCCCGTCGTGCTGTAGGCGGTGTAGGCGTTGTAGGTGACGTTGCCGCTCGGGCCGACCGGCTTCGGGGACGCCCAGCCCGCGCAGGCGCTCGTGGTGGCCGGGTCGAAGCAGCCGAGCACCGGGACGCCGCCGCCGTACGGTGACGACGAGGCGAACACCTTGCCCGCGACCACGGTCAGCGCGCCGAGGTAGTAGCCGTTGGAGTTCGTGAACGGCACGATCGGCGCGTACGGCTGACCGGCGCACGCGCTCTGCGTGGCGATCGTCCAGCACACCACGTTGCCGGAGGTCGCGACGCCGTAGAGGTTCCCGCCGGCCTGGACGAGCCCGCCGAGCTCGACGACCTGCCCGGCGCGGGTCGCGAGCGGCCAGTACCCGCAGTTGCCGGGCGCGGCGAGGTCGAGGCAGCCGACACCGATCGAGGTGGCGGTGGTGGCGGAGTAGTACACCCGAGCCGGGTCCGCCGGATCGCGGACGTACTGCGGCTCCAGCGGACTGGCGATGTCACCGGTGGCGCCCGTGCCGAACGGGCCGGGGGTCGTGTTGAGCGGCCGCGGCCACGGGCCACCCGGACAGGGCGCGCTGGTCGCGAGGTCGGTGCACACCAGCTTCGGGTTGGCGGCCGGCACGTGGTGGTAGACGTTCCAGGACTGCAGGCGCCCGTCCGGCGTGCGGTGCAGGATCGGCGTGAAGCCGTCACCGCCGGTGGTGGCGGCGCTCGTCTGCACGGGCGGCGTGAGCAGGCTGGACAGCGCCGTTCCACCGTTGCGCACGGCCGGGTTCGATGCGCTGACCGGGTTGCCCTCGGTGCCGGTCCAGCCCGGCGGCACCCGCAGCGAGCCGGGCACGTAGCTCTGTCCGGCACCGATGGTGTCGGTGATGGTGGCAGCGCCGTTCGCGCCGCTGGCGTACGACACCACCCAGGTGGCGGTGTCGCCGTGCCCGGCGGGGTCGGACACGCCCTGCACGGACTTGGTGAGCGTGGACACGGGCGGTGCGGCGGCCGCGGGGGCAGCGGCGGCGGTGAGCGCGCTACCAGCGAGCACGACCGCTACCAGCGTTGCCGGTGAACGTCTTCGCACGAGCGGATCCCTTCAGCGGTGGGGCCGGGAACTGACCGCCGACCCTAGAGAGACCGCTCGCCCCGTCACGCACCGTCACCCGCGTGCGTGGGATTTCTGCCCCATCAGATCAGTGCGAAAACCCGAAGCATGTGATCCGGCATGAGTTTCCACATCGGTGACGAATGGAGTTTCACCTGAACGCCGCTGGAAACCGCCCATAGGAAAACCTGATGGGCAGTTTCCGGCGGCGTTCGGGCCGCGGGGTGTGCTCACCCCGTGCGGGTCACGACCACGCTGTGCGGACCGTGGAACACGATGTCGTGCGGGAACTTCACACTGTCCACAGTGAACTCACCGAGCGCCGGGAGGAGCAGGCCGAGCCCGATCTCCAGCTCGGCACGGGCGAGGGTGGCGCCGAGGCAGTAGTGGATGCCGAGGCCGAAGCCGGTGTTGCGGCCACCGGCGCGGTGCAGGTCCAGCTCGTCGGGTGCGGTGAACCGGGCGGGATCCCGGTTGGCCGCACCGAGCATCACCATGACCCTCGTGCCGGCCGGGACCGGCACGCCCGCGACGACGGCATCCTGGTGCGCCCACCGCCCGACCGCCTGCACGGGCGGGTCGAACCGCACCAGCTCCTCGACGGCGGCCGGGGTCACGCCGCGCCGCAGCTCCGCCAGCGGCTCCGGGCGTGCGGCCAGCGCCAGCACCGACTTGCTCAGCACGTTGGTCGTCGTCTCGTGCCCCGCGGTCATCAGGTGCACGCAGGTGCCGACGATCTCGTCCGACGACAGCGGTTCGCCGCGCGTCTGGGCGGACACCAGCAACGACACCAGGTCGGCGCCGGGGCTGAGTCGCCGCTGCTGCATCAGCGCGAGGAAGTAGTCGCGCAGCTCCTGTGCCGCGCGGTCGGCGATCCGGTGCGCGTCCGGGTTCGCCGCCGCCCTGACGCTGCTCGCCTGCTGGAGGTCGACCGCCATCTCCCGCAGCCACTCCCAGTCCGCGCGCGGCACGCCGAGCAGCTCGGAGATCACCAGGATCGGCAGCGGCGCGGAGAACCGCTCCACCAGGTCGAAGGTCACCGGCAGATCGGCCAGCAGCTCCTGTGCGATCGCGGTGATCCGCGGCCGCAGGTTCGTCACGACGGACGGCGAGAACTCCTTGTTCACCACGGACCGCAGCTCGGTGTGCCGGGGCGGGTCGAGGAAGACCAGCCAGTTCTCCACGAGCGTGCGCAGCGCCGACGTCACCGACACCGGGCTGCCACCGCCCGACGGTGACCGGCGGCCGAACGCGGCGGAGGTCAGCACCTCGACCGCCGCGTCGTGACCGAACACGTAGCAGGTGCCGTCCGCGAAGTGCACTGGTCCGGCCGCGAGGTAGCGGGCGAACACCGGGAACGGGTCGCGCAGGTCCTCGTCCGACCAGTCCTTCAACGAGAACGGTTTCACCGCGCACCTCCGCGCACCGTGTCGGCGAGAGCGCCCGCGTCCGCCGGCAGCTCGGTGCCCCGCCACGCCACGTGCCCGTCCGGCCGGACCAGCACGAACGGCCGCTCGTACGCCTGCGCGATCTCCGGCTGGTCCAGCCGCACCGCGCTGAACGGGATCCCGCGCGACTCGAACGCCTCCGTGAACCCCGCGAGCCGCGCGGAGTCCTCGAAGTGCACCAGGACGAACCCGTCACCGAAGAGGTCCAATGTGGACATGGAGTCCTTCACCCACGCGTGCGGCGCGCGGGAACCCGGCCGGGTGTTGGGCCTGCGGTCCTCCCGGTTCTCCGCCGTCGGGTCGTCGACGACCAGCGGGGAACCGGCGTAGGTGAAGCCGAGGTGGATCTCCGGGGCGTCGAACTCGCGGGCCACCCCACCGCGAAGCAACCCCTCGCTGATCTTCGCCCGCATCGCCGCGCCCTGCGGGGTGTCGTCGTTCAACGCGGGCGGCACCTCGCGGCGCATGGCCCGTTCCAGGTTGCGGTTCGCCTCCTCCAGGCCCTCGAACGCCACCGGCTGCCGTTCCAGCGTGTAGCTGTCCAGCAGGTCCGGCCCGGCCCAGCCGCGCAGTTCCGCGGCGAGCTTCCAGCCGAGGTCGGCGGCACCGCAGATCCCGGTGTTCATGCCGAACCCGCCCGACGGCGACAACGTGTGCGCCGAGTCGCCGACGAGGAACACCCGGCCGGAGCGGAAGCTCTCGGCGACCCGGTGCACGAGGTGCCATTCGTTGTCCGACAGCACCTGTACGGGCGTGTCGAACGCGATCGCCTTGCGCACCAGCGTCTCCGCGTCCTGCGTCGACTCCGGCGAGCCCTGCAGGCCGACGGTCATCCGGTACAGCCCGCGGCCGTCCAGCGCGCGGACCGGGAAGCGCAGCGCGGAGGAGATCATCAGGTAGTAGAAGTTCGCGACCCTGTCACCGAGCCGCTCGCGCAGTTCGGGCGCCTGGAACAGGATGTTGCGGAAGACGAGCGTGTCGTGCACGGCGGGAGCGGCGATGCCGAGCTGCTTGCGGATCGGCGACCCGGCGCCGTCACAGGCGATGAGATACTGAGCCCGCACCGAGGTGCCGTCGCTCAGCTGCGCGGACACGCCGGTGTCGTCCTGCGTGAACGACTCCAGCCGCGTGGACATCCGCACCGGCCCGTCGGGGTGCACGCCCACCGCCTCGCGCAGCAGCGGGCCGAGCCAGTGCTGCGGGCAGATCGCGTCCGGTTCCGGCGTGTGCCGGAAGTCCGGGCGGGTGGCCATGGTGTGGCGGGGCAGGCGGAACAGCTCGTGCCCGCCGATCCGGGTGGTCCACACGCAGTCCAGCGGGTGGTCGTCCGGCCAGCCCGAGTGGCGGATGTCGTCGGCGACACCCCAGCGGCGGAAGAACTCCATGGACCGCGGCCCGATGCTGGAGACCTTGGGGTGGCCGACCGTGCCGTCACCGGCCTCGACCAGGACGAAGCCCACGCCGCGCGAGCGCAGCTCCAGTGCCGTGGCCATGCCGGTCGGCCCGCCGCCGACAATGATCACTTCCGTGTCGAGCACGTCGTTCTCCCGGTTGTTCATGCCGCGCCACCGCGCATGCGGCGGTACCCGGACGCCACGAGCGGGCGTTCGACCGGTGCGCAGCCGTGGATCTCCTGTGCCGCGGCCAGACCCGACTCGATCGCACCCTCGATCCACGCCGGGTACGTCGAGCAGTGCTCGCCGGCGAAGAACAGCGTGCCCTGCGGTTTGGCCGCCAGCGCCCGTTCCTCCTCGGCGGTCGCCACGTCCTTGCTCCACCGCACCGACGCCGCGCCCATGCTGGAGAAGTCCTCGCCCCAGGCCTGGGTCACCACGTCGAGCACCATGCCGGGCTTCTTGAGCTCCGGGTGGATGCGGCTCAGCTCGTCCAGCACGACGCGTTCCCGCTTCTCCGGCGACACCTGCGCCAGCGCGTCCGCGTCCGGGCCGATGGTGTAGCTGGCGAGCAGTGCGGCACCGAGCCGCGGATCGCTCTCGACCGGCGGGTAGTAGGTCTGGCGCACCAGGCCGCCGGTGAACGAGCCACCGCCGCTGATGCCGTCCTCCTCCCAGAAAGCCCGCTCGCAGTGCACTGCGATCTTCGTGGCCGGCCAGTACTGCATGTCGTGCACGGTCGCGAGCTTGTCGTCGTCCAGCCCGCTCAGGTTCATCCGCCTGACCACCGAGAACGGCACGGTGCACAGCACGTAGTCGCAGTGGCTCGCCACGACGTCCAGGCCGCGCCGCGTCTCCACCACCACGCCGTCCGGCCGCACGTGCAGCCCGACCACCTCGCGGCCGCGGTGCACGGGACCGCGCAGGCCCTCCGCCAGGCGCACGGGGATCTGGTCCATCCCGCCTTCGAGGCGGAACAGCGCGGACGACGTCTCGACGGTGATGTCGTCGAAGAAGTGCGCGAGGCGGCTGCGCGCGGCGAACCGGGGGTTGCCCGCGAAGAACCGGTTGAGGTCGACCCGCTCGACACCGCCGTTGCTCGCCAGGTACGGCCGCACGTCGATGCCGTCGAGCAGGTCCAGCAGCTCCAGGTTGAGGTCGCTGTGCACGGTGGTGCGGAAGGCACCGGGCGCCACGGCGTTCACGCTCGCGGTCAGCCACGCCGCCGCGAGCACGGACTCCTCGCGGTAGTCACCGGGTGGCAGGCCGCGGCGGAACTCCTCGACGAGCACGGCCGTCGCCTCGCGCACCCGCAGGTGCCCGGCGGGCGTTTCCAGGTAGCTGGCGTCGTCGGAGAACAGCGTGCGGAACTGCCGCACCCGGTCGCTGAGCCCCAGCAGGTCGATCCACTGCATGGTCCGGTGGTGCGAGGCGGGGATGCGCATGGCACCGAGCTCGGCGAGCGGGCCCCTGCCCACGAACCCGTGCGTGCGGATGCGGCCGCCGACCGCCGGCCGGGCCTCCAGCACCTGGACGTTGTGGCCCAGGCGCTCCAGCTCGTGCGCCGCGACCAGCCCCGCGACCCCCGCGCCGAGCACGGTGACCCGTTTCGGCTGCTGCGGCCAGTGGGGTACGCCCGACAGTACGTTCGTGTGCACCGGACTCATGGCTGAATGGTCCCGTCGCGGCGGAGTGCCCCACATCCCTCAGCCCGCAGGCGGCCCGCGTGGGTCGGTGTGCCGAACACACCGGCCGCCTCCGTTCATACCGCGCGACACAACGGTTTCTGCGTGCCACGCGGGCGCGGCACCCCGTCCGCCACGACACTCTGCACCAAACTCTCTCGTGAGGAGCCTGTCATGCCAGTGCGCACCGCCGACGTCGGCCAGCGAACGACCACCGTGCGCGGACACGACGGCCTGCGGCTGGCCGCGACCGTGGTCCGGCCCGCGGGCGACCTGCGCTGCACGGCCCTGCTGCTGCACGGCGAGGGGTCCGACCGCGAGCAGGGCGGGTTCTACCTGCGGCTGGCCACCGAACTGGCCCAGCTCGGCGTCGCGAGCCTGCGCGTCGACCTGCCGGGGCACGGCGAGAGCGAGGGCACGCAGGAGGAGCTGAGCCTGTCCGGTCTGCTCAACGTCATCAGCGCCGCCACGGCCCACCTGCGCGAGCACGTGGACGCCGGACCGGCGGTGCTCCTCGCGACTGGCCTGACCGGTGGCGTCGCCGCGGGGTACGCCGCGCGGCGGGGCGACGAGGTGGCGAAGGTGGTGCTGTACAACCCGCTGATCGACTACCAGGAGCACTTCGTCGACGCGAACCCGCGGTGGTCCGGTGGCTTCATCGGTGCCGAGGCGGGACGCGCGCTGCTCAGCGACGGGCACCTGCGGCTCTCCGACACCTTCGTGGTCGGGCGGCCCATGCTGAACGAGGTGTTCTGGCTCCAGCCGCGCGGGGTGCTGCCGGTGATCACCGCGCCGACCCTGGTCGTGCACGGCACCGGCCCGACCGGGGTGCCGGTGGCCTCGTCGCGCAGCGCGGTGGAGGCGCTCACGTGCCCGAGCAGGCTGGTCGAGATCGTCCCGCCGGTCGACGCGCACTGGCAGGCACCGGCGATCCGGGTGACCACGGAGTGGCTGCTCAGCTCGCACTGAACACCCCGCTGATCAACGCGAGAAGGCCCTTCACCGTCGACGGTGAAGGGCCTTCTTGTTGTGAGTCAAGCGATCTGCGGCCAGGAGGCGTACTGGCGCAACCCGTAGAGCAGTGGTTGCGAGGCGGACCGGTGCACGACCCGTGCGACCCGGCCGAACACGACCACGTGCGTGCCGGTGCGGTGCATGTGGTCGACCTCGCAGTCCGCCGCGGCGTGCGCGGCGTCCACGAGGTGCGGTCCGCCGACCGACTCCGGGCGGGCCCAGGCCACCTGCCGGAACCGGTCGGGGTCGCCGGACGAGAACAGCTCGGCGGCCGCGCGAGCCTCGTGGTGCAGCAGGTTCACCGTGAAGGAACCGTTGCGCACCACCGCGTCCAGCGTGGGGCTGGTGTCGCGCAGGCACACGAGCAACGTCGGCGGGTCCAGCGACACGCTCGACAACGACGACACCGTCATGCCCCACGGCGTGTCGTCCAGGTCGAAGGCGGTCACCACCGCGACACCGGTTGGGAACGCCGCCATCAGCGAACGGAACTGGGTGCTCACAGCGGAACCTCCTCTCGTGCCGCGCCGGCCCTCCTGGTGATCAGGTCCAGCAGCGGGCCGGTGAGCGCGGTCGTCGTCAACGCCATCACCAGCAGTGCGACGAACAGCCCCGGCGTGAGCAGCCCGGCGGCGAACCCGATCTGCAGCACCACGATCTCGGTGAGCCCGCGCGTGTTCACCAGGACGCCGACCCGCAGCGACGTGACCGCGTCCTCGCCACCCCAGCGCGCACCGGCGTAACCGCCGCCGACCTTGCCCAGGACACCGAGCACCGTCGCCAGCGCCACGGCGGCCCACGGGAAACCGGAGACCCCGCTCGTGGACAGCGTCGCACCGGCCACGACGAAGAACACCGGCACGAACGCCCGGCCCACCCGGCTGACCAGCGTGACGATCCGGGACCACGCCTCGGTCCTCGGCACCATCACACCGACCAGGAACGCGCCGAAGATGGCCGTGAGCCCGAGGGAGTGCACCGCCGTTCCCGCGGCCAGCGTCACCGCGGCGAGCAGCAGGGCGGTCGTGCGCGGCCGGCCGGAGGCGAACCCCGTGACCGGCGCCGAGCCGAGCAGCCTGTGGCCGGCCAGGGCGATCAGCCCGCCGGCACCGATGGTGGCGAACGCCAGCCACACACCGCCCAGGCCACCGGCGGCGAGCCCGAGCGCCACGGTCAGCAGCAACCAGGCCGGCGTGTCGATCAGCACCGACGCCATCATCGACAGCCCGGAGGCGCGGCCCAGGTCGGACCGCTCCTCCAGGATGCGCGCGAGCACCGGCACCGCCGTGACGGACATCGCGACCGCGAGCATCAGCACCAGCGCGACGGCGGGCGCGGTGCCGCGCACGTCGGCCGGTGCCAGCCAGAGCACCCAGCCGGCGAAGGCGAGGCCGGTCAGCAGCGGCACCACGAACGCGCCGGCGCTGATCCGGCCGAGCGCCCTGCCCCGCCACCCGCCCGCACCCCGGTCGAGGTGGTGCACGACGCCGACGAGGAACAGCACGAGCCCCGCCTCGCCGACCTGCTTCAGCACGCCGGTGACGTCCGGGGGCAGCACCGCCGTGAACAGGCTCCTGCCGAGCCCGGCCAGCAGCACCGGCCCGAGCAGGATGCTCAGCGCGATCTCGCCGATCACGGTGGGCATCCGCAGCGCCCGTGCGAGCACCCGGCCCAGCGCCGCGACCGCGAGCACCGCGCCCAGCAGTGCGACGAGGTGGATCCCGTTCTGCACCACCGAGGTCACCTCGCCCGGTGCAGTTGAGCGAAGTAGTCGTACTGGGTGGGCAGGGTGCGCGCGAGCTCCGCGGCCTGCTCCTCGACGAGCTTGAACTCGTGCTGGGCCGACGCCGGGTCCATCAGGTTGAGCGCGGGCGAGGACTTGAGCTCCAGGCCACCGAGGCCGAGCAGCATGCACACGTAGGAGTAGGACTCGAACCCGTGGTAGTGCGGGAACACCGACTCGTTGTCCGGCAACCGGGTCTGCCAGCGCTCCAGCCGCTCGGCCAGGCCGTCGGGCAGCGGACGGGACTTGGTGTCCTTCCAGTACTGGTTGTCCTGGCGCTTGGCGGCGTAGTAGTGCACGACGAGGAACTCGCGCACGCCGTCCATCACGTTGTTGACCAGCCTGTTGTACGACTCGCGCAGGCCGTCGTCCCAGCGCGCGTCCGGGAAGTGCTTCACCAGCTGCTCGATGCCGTGCTGGATGAAGAAGATGCCGGTGGACTCCAGCGGCTCGACGAACCCGCTCGACAGGCCGATGGCGACGCAGTTGTTCACCCAGTGCCTGCGGCTGCGGCCGATGCGCATCTTGATGTGGTTGGCCTCGGCGTGCTCGGCGGCCGGGCCGACGAACGCGCGCAGCGTCCGTTCCGCCTCCTCCGGCGTGGTGTAGTCGCCGGCGTAGACGTACCCGGTGCCGATGCGGTCGAACAGCGGAATCGTCCAGATCCAGCCGGCCTCCTGCGCCGTGGCGGTCGTGCACGGCCGCAGGCCGCGGTTCTCCATGTCCTGCGGCACGCGCAACGCCACCGCGCTGTCGTTGGGCAGCGACGACTGGTACGACTCGAACGGTTCGGCGAGCGCCTTGCCGAGCAGCAGGCTGCGGAACCCGGTGCAGTCGATGAACAGGTCACCGGTGAGGTCGCCGTGCTCCTTCGTGACGACGTGGCTGATCCAGCCGCGCTCGTCGAGCGCCACGTCCTGCACGTCGTCCAGCACGTGCGTGACACCCCGCGCGACCGCGTAGTCCCGCAGGTAGTTCGCGACCAGCGTGGCGTCGAAGTGGTAGGCGTACGGGAACTGCGTGGTCTGCTCGGCGAGCGTGGTCCGGTAGCTGCTGCGCTCGCCCAGGTCCCGCTCGAACAGCGTGCCGTCGAGGCGGCGCGGCGACTTCAGGTCGTCGCACAGCGTGCCGACCAGGAAGCACTCCTTGTCGAAGCGGTCCGACCGCGGCTCGCGCAGCCACCAGTCCGTGAGCGGGAAGCCGTCCACGACGCGCTGCCGCTCGAACGGGTGGTAGAAGTGGTGCCCCGGCTCACGCCAGTTCTCGAAGCGGATGGCGAGCTTGTAGGTCGCGTTGCACGCGGGCATCCACTCCTTCTCCTCCAGGCCGAGGTAGTCGAAGAAGTGCCGGACCGTGCTGAACGTCGCCTCGCCCACGCCGATCGCGCCAACGCGTGCCGACTCGACGAGCGTCACGTTGACCCGGTCGCCGAACGCGGCCGTGAGGTAGGACGCGGTCATCCAGCCGGCCGTGCCGCCGCCGACCACCACTACGTTCTTCAACATCTTGGGACACCTTCCGGTTCGTGGTTACTCGGCAACGGCGTGGATCAGGCTCTGCGGTGACGAGGTCGGCGTGACCTCGGTGCGGCGCAGGCCTGATTTCCGCAGCAGTGCGTCGTAGTGGTCGAGGTCGCGCTCACGGCCCGCGTTGACGGCGAGCATTCCGAGGTCGAGCAGCGGGGCGAAGCCCGGTTCGCCGATCGGCCCGAGCGGCATCTCGACGATGACCACCCGTCCGCCCGGCCGCAGTGCCTTGCGGCAGTTGGCGAGGATCTTGACGCACGACTCGTCGTCCCAGTTGTGCATGACCGCCTTCAGCAGGAACAGGTCGCCTTCCGGAACCGAGTCGAAGAAGGAGCCGCCGGCGAACGTGCAGCGGTCGCGCAGCCCCGCCTTCTCCGCCTCGGCCACCGCGGTCGGCTCCACCGTCGGCAGGTCGAACACCACCCCCCGCAGACGGGGGTTCGCCCGCAGCAGCGAGTGCAGCAATGCGCCGTTCGCGCCGCCGACGTCCACCGCGGTCGTGACAGCGGTCGTGTCGAGCAGCTCGCCGATCTCCCGCGACAGGCCGTCGGTCAGCTCGGTCATCGAGCTGGAGAACCGTTCCCACTCCAGCGGGTTCGCCTGGAAGTAGGTCCAGATGTCACTGCCCAGCGCGGCCCCGGTCTGCGGCTCACCGGCGCGCACGGCGTCCGGGAACCTGCCCCACGACAGCCAGTGCCCCGGCGAGCCGTGCACGATCGCGATGTCGCGCAACGAACCTGGCGTGCCCTCGGTCAGCGTCGCCAGCAACGGCGTGCCGGCGAACCGGCCGTCGGCGTAGGCCACCAGCCCCTGGGCCGCGCAGGCGCGCAGCAGCCGGGTCGTCGTGTCGACGTCGACGTCCGTCAGCGCCGCGATCTCCTCGGCGGTCAGCGGGGCGTCGGCGAGGTGGTCGGCGAGCTTGAGGTCGGCGACGGCGTGCACGATCTGGGTGATCCAGTACCCCGTGATCATCTGCATCATCCGTGCCTGCGGTGGCATTCCCGGTGCGGTCATGGGTGGGTCTCCTCCGGCGCCTCGGCCTGAGTGCCGACGTGTTCTGGGGGTGCTGACGTGGTTCGGGGTGCTGGCGTGTTCTGGGGTGCTGACCTGTTCTGGGGTGCGGACGTGCTCCGGCCGGAAGCCGAGCCCGATGACGCGGCTCATCAGCCACTGGGCGACACCGAGCTTCTCGAACACCTTGGGCGCGGGTGGCTGGCCGGACCCGCCGAGCGCCTCGTCGATGCCGAACCGCTGGGTGGCGCGCTGGAGTCCCTGCGACAGCGCGACAGCGCGTTTCCTGCGCTTGCGCACCCGTGCGAGCAGCTCGTGGTCGAACGGGCCGCCGTCCTGGGCCCGCAGCAGCGCGGCGGTCAGGATGTTCGCGGTGGCCACGGCGTCCTGGACGGCGAGGTTGACGCCGAACCCCGCGACCGGCGACATGGCGTGCGCGGCGTCACCGATGAACAGCAGGCCGGGCTCGTGCCACCGCTCCAGCCGGTCGATCCGCGCCTCCAGCGGGCTCAGCTGGTCCACGGAGGACACCTCGTGCACGCGGTCGGCGAGGAACGGCACCAGTTCGGCGAGGTCGGCGCGGAACCTGTCGAGCCCCTCCCGGCGCACCCGGTCCATGCCGCCGGTCGACGTCTCGTACGACATCTGCCAGTAGGTGCGGCGGTCGGTCGCGCCGAAGATCTTGCCGTTGCCGATCCGCACGCAGATGCCCTCGTCCGGATCGGTGTCCCTGCGCGAGATCCGGAAGAAGATCACGTCGAGCGACCGGCCGATCAGCGTCGGAGTGAAGCCCGCGTCCTGCCTGATGACCGAGTGCCGGCCGTCGGCGGCGACCACGAGCGTGCAGCGGATCTCGCGCTCGCCCTCGGGTCCCCGGACGCGCACGCCGGCAACTCGCCCGTTCTCCCGCACGACCCCCAGCGCCTCGGTCTTCATCAGCAGCCGGAACCCCGGGTACCTCTTCGCCTCCGCGGTGATGAGGTCGAGGAAGTCCCACTGCGGCACGAACGCCATGTACGGGTAGCGGACCCTGAGCCGGCGGAAGTCGGCGATGTCGATCCGCTTGCCGTCCTGCACCACGCCGATCGTGCTGACCTTCTGGTGCGGCAGCGCGTGGAACCGGTCGATCAGCCCCAGCTCGTCGAGGATCTGCAGCGTCGCCGGGTGCACGGTGTCGCCGCGGAAGTCGCGGTGGAAGTCGGCGTGCTTCTCCAGCACCACGACGTCCACACCGGACCGGGCCAGCAGCAGTCCGAGCACGGCACCGGCGGGGCCGCCGCCCACGATGCACACTGTCGTCGTCTCAGCCATCACAGGTCTTTCAGGTCCATGGTGCGCAACGAGTCACCGATGAAGGCGAGCAGGTCGCCCACGGTCGGGGTGAGGCCGAACCCGGTGCACTTGCGGGCGAGGTCGGCGACCTCGTGGAACTCGCGGGCCATCCACTCGACCGCGACGTCGGGCCGGGAGATGTACTCCGGTGCGGAGTCGAGCTCGAACGACGGACCGGCGGTGCGGCCGGGACGCCCGGACGGCAGCGTGACGATCAGCTCGCCCAGCGGCCGCAGCACACCGGTCATGATGTCCAGCGACCAGTTCATCAGCCGGGAGCGGCGCAGCGACTTGTCCGGGCTGTACCCGAAGTGCTGCACCATCAGCTGCATCGCGAGGAAGTACGACCGGTTGAACGCCTTCATGGCGATGCGGGCCGGCTCGTGGGTGACGTGGTCCAGCGCCGGGTTGCCCGGTGTCAGCGTGGGGTTGCGCATCACCGGGTAGGCCGGGTTCCACGGGATCCTGCGGTCGTTCGGGCCCTTGGCGCGTTCCGCGATCAGCAGCTCGGAGATGCGCAGGAACGTGTCGAAGTGCGACTCCTCCTCCGGCAGCGTCGAGGGGATCTGACCGCCCTCGCCGTGCTCGGTGACGAAGTCGATGGCGAACACGGCGCTCGCCACGTCGTCGACTTCCAGCTGGTAGTCGGGGTGCACCGCGTTGACCGACTCGCGCATGAACAGGTGGTGCGCGCCGCCGCCACGGCCCTTCTTCACCAGGAACACGCCCGGCACGGCCTGGATGCCCTCGCGGATCGCCGCGTACAGCTCGCTCAGCGACCCGTACTGGTACGGCTCGCCGTCCGCGCGCAGGACCGTGGAGTCGTTGCCCTCGATGTCGTCGATCAGGTCGTGCGGTTGTTCCAGCGCCACGAACCGTTGCACGCTCGCGAGGTTCAGCGCCTCCAGCGAGAACTCCAGCGGGACGCAGACCTGGCTGTTGAACGTGCCGAAGTCCAGCCTGGGCAGGTGGAACGGCCGGCCCATCGCCATCAGGATGTTGTTGATCGCGAGGAAGTGCATCATCTCCTCGCGGGCGACGGACATCAGGCTGCCGCGGATGCCGTTGCTCCACGTCTCGGTGCCCTCGCCGCACGCGGTGAGCAGCTGCTCCTCGGTCCACTCACCGCGCTCGACCAGCTTCTTGCCCGCGCCGTGCGTCGGCACGCTGTACGCCGCGTAGAGGTACTGCACCATGGTGGCCAGCTCGATCGACGCCGCCTGGTACAGCGCGTGCAGCAACTGGTCCTTCGTGGTGATGGTGCCGAGTTTGCGCTGCTGCGGCACGAAAGTCGGCGGGGTCTGCCGCTGGGCGTCGTCGGCGAGCAGGTAGCGCAGCATCAGCCGGATCTGCGGGGCGCTCATGTCGCGCGTCGGCGGCATGTAGAACGTCTTCGCCTTGTGCTCGGGTGCCGACACGTGCCAGATCAGCCGGGCATAGGGCTCGACCTTGAACTCGTCGGCGAGGCTCAGCACCTCCGACCGCATGAACGAGTACTGCAGCTCGTAGTAGGCGAGTGCCTCGCGGTACAGCGTGGGGAAGGTGATCTCCTCGTCCGGCAGTGCGTCGAGGTGCCAGTGGTCGGGCAGCACCCGCACCGCCACGGACCCGACCGCCGACCAGTAGCCCTGCGCGTCGTCGTTGTCGTAGCGCTCGGCCGCCGTGGCACCCGCCGGCTCCGGTGTGGTCTCCGGTCGCAGCAGGAGCCTCGTCGCACCGCCGCGCACGCCCTTGAGGGTGATCGTGCCGCGGCCGTGCTCGTCGGTCGCCAGCACCTGCGTGGGCCGGTACTCGGACTGCCCGGCCGGCAGGAAGGCGACGAGCCGCGCGGTGTCGCGGTCCTGCGCCAGCGGCAGTCCGGCGGGGTTGACGTACTGCCCGACGTGGATGCGGTCGACGCGCGCGGGCACACCGCGCACGTACGAGCGGACCGGGATCTCGACGGCGTGGTCCTCGCCGGTCCCGGTGTTCTCGTGCTCCAGGAACAACGCGGCCTCGTCGGACTCGACCACGACCTCCTCCTCGCGCGACAGCACGGTGCCGGCGGGGTCGGTGATCACCAGCGCCTCGGCGGGGTCGCCGGTGCCACCGTCCACACGGGACGCCACGACGATGCCGGACGTGGGGGCGTCCGGTGCGGGCGTGATGGTGGCGAGCAGCGTGCCCGACGCCGTGCGCACCTCCAGGTCGGTCCGCGGCTGGGCGGTGACCAGGTTCGCGGTGACGTGGGAGTCGCTGACGTGCACGGACACGTTGTGCAGCGCCGATCCGGTGGTGCGCGGGGTGAGCAGCCGCCCGGCCGGGTAGCTGCGCAGCTCGTGGCGGTGCCAGGCCGCGATGGTCCCGCGCAGCCGCCAGACGTCCGGCTGGCCCTCGCCGGTGTGCTTCTGGTCGGTGAGCGCGAACTGGACCACCAGGCCGTCCGCGTCGTCCTCGACCACCTCGGCCAGCCGCGCGAGGGCGGGGGAGTCCGCGAACCCGTCGAGCCAGTGCAGTCCCTCGGTCTTGTCCACGGCGAACTGGTGCAGCACGGTGTGGAACTGGTTCCAGCGCGGCGGGCACATGCCGTTCACGTCACCGGTCACGAGGTACGGGACGTCGTGCGAGCGGCCGGAGCGCCCGAGCGCGAGCTGGCCGACCATCAGCGTTGTGGTCCAGTTCGAGGCCGGGTCGACGTCGAACACGCGGCACCGGTTGGCCGTGCCCGCGGTGTAGTCGCAGAAGTGGCCCCAGAAGTCGAGCTGGCGGCCCACGAGCAGGTCGCCGGTGCTCACCTCGCCCGCGGCGAGCTCGGTGCCGACGATCCGCGCGTCGACCCAGAAGTGGCCGTTGCCCTCGAAGTTGTGGCCCTTGGACTCGCCCAGGAAGTCGTAGTACTCCTGCACCGGGCGGTCGGTGTCGAACACGCCGTTGTCGTCGATGGCCCGGTTGGTCTCCAGGTCCAGCCAGCCCGCCCGCGGCCCGGTCGGCAGCCGGGTGATCGCGGCGCCGGCGAAGTGCAGCCGGGGCAGGTCGAAGACGCTCATGCGTTGTCCCAGACGGCCGCGCTCATGGTGGGGATGAGGTCCTTGGTGATGCGCACGCCGGGCAGCGCCTTCTCGTACTGCAGCCGGAACTCCGTGTCGGTGAGCGGCATCGCCGCCGCGCTCATCTCCAGCCAGCGCGGGTGCAGCATCATCCGGACCGAGTCGCAGGCGGCCTCGACGTCGCCGGAGACGTCGTAGATGATCTTGCCGGTCTGGAACGCGTAGGCGCTCTGCTCGGCCGGTGCGGCCGCACCGTCGGGCTGGGTGACGTCGACGACGACCAGCCGCCCGCCGGGTGCGACGAGGGCGCGCAGCACGGGCAGCACCTCGTCCGCGGGGCCCATGTGGAACACCGCGTTCACCGACATGACGAGGTCGAACCGGCCGTCGTGCTCCGGCGTCAGGTCGACGGCGTTGCGGCACTCGTAGCGCACCGGGACGCGGGTCGGTTTCGTGGCCGCGATGTCGAGCATCTTCTGCGAGACGTCGACACCGACCACCTCGTCGTACCGGTCGGCGAGCATGCCGCAGTTGTTGCCGCTGCCGCAGCCCACGTCGAGCGCGCGGGTGCCGGCGGGCAGCTGCTCGATGAGCCACGACCGCACCGGGCTCGTGGCGGCGTCACGGATCACCGTGAACCGCTCGTAGAGCTCGGCCAGGTCATCAAAGTACGCTTCCGGGGCGCTCATTGAGGTTCCTCGACTTCCGGCAGTCCCACGACTGGATCGCCTCCACCATCGAGCGTCCGGCAGTCGGCTGAAAGGACGGCGCGGAGAACCTGCGCGCTCGCGCAGGGTGGCCCGCCGATCACGCCGCGGCGCGGGCGATGTGGTGTGTCCGCGCACGTCGCGATACTGCATTCGCACATTCGCCGACGTGAATGAGGAAGCCGATGCGCGACGAACGCGACTGCGACGTCCTGGTGGTGGGTGCGGGGCCGACCGGCCTGTGCGCGGCGTTGATGCTGGCGCAGCACGGTGTGCGCGTGCGGGTGGTCGACCTCAAGTCCGGTCCGGTCGAGCAGGCGCGCGCCGCGATCGTGCACGCGCGCACGCTGGAGTACTTCGACCGGCTGGGGGTCGCCGAGGCGGCGGTCGCCCGCGGCCTGCCGATCACCGACGTCGCCATCCACGAGGCCGGCCGGCACGTGGGGGACATGCCGCTGGCCGGGGAGGGCACCGCCGACCGGACCCGGTTCCCCTACGCGCTCGCGCTGGAGCAGTTCGAGACCGAGCGGGTGCTGGTGGAGGCGTTGAAGGAGCACCACGTCGACGTCGAGTGGAACACGGCGGTGGCCGGCCTGACCGACTCCGGGGAGGTCGTCACCGCGACCACGGACGACGGGCGGTCGATCACGGCGCGCTGGCTGGTCGGTGCCGACGGGGCGAGCAGCGTGGTGCGCGGGTTCGTCGGCCAGTCGTTCGACGGCGAGACCTACGACCAGGCCGGCATGCTCGCGGACGTCACGCTGGACGTCGACCTGGGCGTGCGGGGCATGCGCCTGAACCTGACCCGCGGCGGTTTCGTCGGCATCCTGCCACTGGCGTCCGGGCGGTGCCGGCTCTTCGGGGTGGTGCCACCACAGCTGGAGCGGGCGCCGTCACAGCACAAGCCGTCGCACGAGGCCTACGCGCCGCTGGCCGCAGAAGACCTCCAGCAGTGGTTCGAGAACTACTTCAAGGTCGACGCCCGGCTGAAGGAGATCGTCTGGGCGTCGATGTTCCGGTTCCACAGCCGGATCGCGTCCCGGTTCCGCGTGGGCAACGTCTTCCTCGCCGGCGACGCGGCGCACATCCACAACCCGGCGGGCGGCCAGGGACTCAACCTCGGCGTCGGGGACGCGGTCAACCTCGCCTGGAAGCTCGCGCAGGTCGTGAACGGCGAGGCACCCGAGTGGCTGCTCGACACCTACGAGTCGGAACGCCGCCCGATCGCCAGGACCGTGCTCAAGCGCACCGACCTCGGGTTCAAGCTGGAGACCGGGAACAGCGCGGTGGCGGTGTGGATGCGCACGCACGTGGCGACCCGCGTGGTCGGCGTGGTGTCCCGGCTGGCGCCGATCCGGCGGATGTTCTTCCACATGTTCTCCCAGCTGTGGATCAGCTACCGCAACTCGCCCGCGGTCGGCCCCGGCACCGGACCGCTGCGGCCGGGCGACCGGGCGCCGTACGCGGAGATCAGGCCCACCCGGGACGGGGCGAGCAGCGTGCTGGACCTGACGCACGGCGCCGGGTACCACGTCCTGCTGTTCGGGGCGCAGTCGCTCGACACCGACCGGCTGGCGGCGAGCCTGGACGACCGGTACACCGTGGCGATCACCACCCACGTGCTCCCGCCGGAGGAGGAGGCCGCCTACCGCGTGTACCAGGCGAACGGTCCGCTGCTCGTGCTCATCCGGCCGGACGGGCACATCGCGGCGGTCGCGGAACCGCAGTCGGTGCAGAACGTCGTGGACCACCTCGACACCGTGCTCACGCGGGTGAAGTCACCCGTCTGAACGGCGTCACCCACACGGCCCCATGCCACGCATCCGCGTGGGATCGATCCCGCGCGGTGTTCGGAGTCCGGTCCGTTCTCCCACACTGGGCCCATGACACAGACCGGCAAGACCGACGAGTCCCGCGGGTTCTCCGACCCGGAGTACTGGAACTTCATGTACGACGAGGGAACCGCGCCGTGGCTCATCGGCGGACCGCAGCCCGCGGTCGTCGCACTGGAGGAGCAGGGACTGATCCGCGGCCGGGTGCTCGAACCCGGCTGCGGCTCCGGCGAGCACACCATCCTGTTCACCAAGCTCGGCTACGACTCCCTCGGCGTCGACCTGTCGCCGAGCGCGATCGCCTACGCCCGACGCACGGCGGTCGAACGCGGTGTGCCCGGGGCCCGGTTCGAGGTGGCGAACATGCTCCACCCCGAGGAGCACCCGTTCCTCTCCGGCGGGTTCGACACCGTCGTCGACGTGGCGCTGTTCCACGGCTTCGGTGCCTACGGCGACGGCCCGGAGGCCTCGAAGGCGTACGCGGCGGTGCTGCACTCGCTCACCAACCCCGGCGCGCTGGTGCACATCCTCGCCCACTCCGACGCCGCGCCGGGGCTGAGCTCCAGCATCAGCGACGACGTCATCCGCGCGACGTTCCAGGACGGCTGGGAGGTCGAGAGCATCGAGGCGTCCAGCTACCAGGGGTTCATCACCGAGCAGATCTCCGAGGTCGCCGTGCAGCGCGGGCTGCCCGCGCACGGGCACGTCGAGCTCGCCGCGTGGCTCGGCCGCATCCGCCGGCTCTGAGCGGCGCCGCCGGGTCGTGCGGGACAGCGGGCACGGGTCGCCGAACGTCATCGGGGCGGTGCACCCGGCGACCCGTGCCGCTCACAGGTCGAGCACCAGCCGGGGTGAGCGCGACCGTGACACGCAGATCATCATCGCGTCACCGCACTCCTGCTCCGCCGCGGTGAGCACGGAGTCGCGGTGCTCCGGTGTGCCGCCCAGCACGATCGTCTCGCAGGTGCCGCACGTGCCCTCCCGGCAGGACGACAGCACGGACACGCCCGCCTGTTCCACCACGTCGAGCACGGACCGGCCGGCCGGGACGCGCAGCACGGTGCCGGTCTGCGCCAGCTCGACCTCGAACTCCTGCCGTGACGGCGGTGCCACACCGGTCTTCGGCGCGAACCGTTCGACGTGGAGGCTCCCCTCCGGCCACGCCGCGCAGTGCTGCTCGACCGCCGTCAGCAACGCCTCCGGCCCGCAGCAGTAGACGGCGGTGCCCTCCTCCGGTTCACCGAGCAGCGCCGCCAGGTCCAGCAGGCCGTCCTCGTCCTGGGGACGGATCTCGGTGCCGGCGAGGCGTTCCAGCTCGGCGCGGAACGCCATGGAGGACCGCGTCCGGCCGCCGTAGACCAGCCGCCAGTCGTGCCCGGCCGCCTCGACCCGCGCGACCATCGGCAGGATCGGCGTGATGCCGATGCCGCCCGCGATGAACAGGTAGCGCTTCGCCTCGACGAGCTCGAAGTGGTTGCGCGGCCCGCGGACCTCGACCTGCTGACCCGCGGCGAGCACGTCGTGCACGTGCCGCGACCCGCCGCGCCCGCCCGGTTCGAGCAGGACGGCGACCGTCATGGTCGCGGTGTCGGACGGGTCGCCGCACAGCGAGTACTGGCGGACGAGGCCGTCGGCGAGCACCAGGTCCACGTGCGCACCCGGCGTCCACGCCGGCAACGGGTCGCCGTCCGGGTGCCGCAACGTCAGCAGCACCACGCCGTCCGCGATCACATCTTTCTTCTCCAGCACGAGTTTCACGGCGCGTGCCCCTCGGGGTGGGCGAGCAGCCACTCCCACAGCTCGACCGGGTCCTCGAACCCGCGCTCCGCGGCGCAGTGGCACACCGCGCGGAGCCGGTCGGTGCCGGGCACCCAGTGGACGCGCACCACGCGGTCGCCGGTGAGCGCGTTCACGCGTTGTCCCGCAGGCGCTTGAGCATCCGCCGCGCGGCGAGCCCACCGGTGTCGATGTTGATCGACAGCTCCTGGTAGCCCTCCGGTTCTCCCGCGATGACCTGCTCCAGCACGTTCAGCGCCACCACGTCCTGCATGACGACGGTGCGGTTGCTCTCGGCGAGGAACGCGGAGACCTCCTCGTCGCCGAGCGCGAAGTCCCGTGCCACGGCCCAGAAGTCGTGCGTCGAGGTCTCGGTCTCCGGCGTGATCGCGTACACGACCTCGACGTGGAACGCGTCCGGGTCGCTCCCGTCGGGTGCGGGCGTGGAACCGACGGGCGCGATGCGGCTGTGCAGCTTGTACAGGCACGGCGGGGTGTACTCGATGTCCTGCCAGCGCGCGATCCGGCCCTCCAGCCCGGTCGACTTCGAGTAGAACGGCGGGCATTCCGCGTCGTCCATGTGCCGTGAGACGTAGACGATGCCCGCGTCCTCGTCCACCTCGGTCGTGACCGGCGTGGCGGCGACCTCCGGCGTGCCGATGTAACCGCCGTGCAGGTACGTCTCGTGCGAGAGGTCCAGCAGGTTGTCGACCAGCAGCTCGTACCTGGCGTTCAACGGTTCCATGCCGCAGACCGTCGTGTAGTCCGGCGAGACGAGCCACGGCGCGCGCGGAATCTTCCGGGTGTCGGCCTTCTCCGGGTCGCCGATGAACACCCACACGAACGAGTCCTGCTCGACGACCGGGTAGGGCAGCAGCCGCGCGGTGCGGGGGATGCGGGTCTGCCCCGGCACGGCGACGCACCTGCCACCGGAGTCGTAGGTGAAACCGTGGTAGCCGCACACCACCTGGTCGTCGACGAGCCGCGAGGGCGGCTGGGACAGCGGGAACCGGCGGTGCACGCAGCGGTCCGGCACGGCCGTCACGACTCCGGCGCGGGTGCGCCAGAACAGGACCGGTTCGCCGCAGACGGTGCGGCTGAACAGGTCGTGCTCGATCTCGGACCCGTAGGCGGCGACGTACCACTGGTCACGTGGGAAGCCGGTCATCGGTGCTCCTCCTCGGTGGTGGGAAGGCCACAGCGTGGCGGAGACCACTACCGGATAAGCAGCACCATTTCCGGAAAATGGAAGCCCTTAGGCCGACAGGGCGCGGGAGATCGCCTGAGCGCTGGTGCGCACGAGCGGCGCCAAGGCGTGCGGCGTGCTGCTCCGGTGCCGCACGACGAGCGACACCGCGGCGATGACCGCACCGTTCCGGTCGCGGATCGGCGCGCCGACCGACAGGGCGTCCATCGTGACCTGGCGGTCGCTGATCGAGAACCCGTTCGACCGGACGGCGGCCAGCATCCGGCGCAGCTGGACCGGATCGGTGACGGTCCTGGCGGTGTACCGCTCGATCGGGCGGTCCAGCACCTCCTCCTGCACCTCGACGGGCGCGTGCGCGAGCAGGACGAGGCCGACACCGGTGGCGGTGAGCGCGAACCGGCTGCCCACGCGGGTGAGCACCGGGACCGCGCCGGAGCCCGCTATCCGTTCGACGAAGACGAGCTCCACGCCCTCCCTGACGGCGAGCTGCACGTTCTCCCTGGTGATCTGGGAGAGGTCCTCCAGGAACGGCAGCGCGGCCTCGCGCAGTCCGGGGCCACGTGGCGCGAGCGAGCCGAGCTCCCACAGCCGCAGCCCGACGCGGAACAGCCCGTCGTCACCGCGTTCCACGGCGCCCCACGCGCACAGCTCCCGCAGCAGCCGGTGCGCGGTCGACAACGGCACCTCCGCGCGCCGGGACAGCTCGCTGAGCGTCAGCTCGCGGTGCTCGGCGTCGAACGCGTCGAGCAACCGGAGCGCGCGGCCGATCACCGGACCGGTGGGACCGGCGGGCCGTCCTCGCCTCGGTGCGCTCATCCCGCCATCTTCCCAAGCCCCGGACCGGTAGTCCGGCACCACGCGGGTCGCCATGACGTACACCGCCACCGTCACCTGACGCTCGCGACCCTCCCACCGCCACCCCTACCGTCGAACGCATGATCAGCAGGCGGCAGTTCTCCCAGGCCATCGCCCTCACCGCGGCCGCGGTCCCGCTGACCCGCGCGGTCGCGCACGCGAGCACCCCGGCGTGGGGCCCGGTCAAGCAGGTCCGTGCGGGCCTGCTGGACGTCGGGTACGCCGAGCTGGGCCCCGCCGACGGCCCGGTGACGATCCTGCTGCACGGCTGGCCCTACGACATCCACAGCTACGTCGACGTGGCACCGGCGCTGGCCGCGAAAGGCCACCGGGTGCTCGTCCCGTACCTGCGCGGGTACGGCTCCACCCGCTTCCTGCACGCCCGCACGTTCCGCAACGGCCAGCAGTCGGCCCTCGCCGCGGACGTGATCGCGTTCATGGACGCCCTCAAGATCCGCGAGGCGACGCTCGCCGGCTTCGACTGGGGCGCCAGGACGGCCTGCGTCACGGCGGCGCTGTGGCCGCAGCGGGTCAGGGCGCTGGTGTCGGTCAGCGGCTACCTGGTCGTGAACCTGACCCAGAACCAGGAGCCGCTGAGCCCGCAGGCCGAGCTGGGCTGGTGGTACCAGTACTACTTCGCGACCGAGCGCGGTGTGAAGGGCTACACGCAGAACACCGCCGAGTTCAACAAGCTGATCTGGAAGCTCGCCTCGCCGAAGTGGGACTTCGACGACGCCACCTACGGCCGGAGCGCCACGGCGTGGCACAACCCCGACCACGTGGCGATCGTCATCCACAACTACCGCTGGCGGCTGCGGCTGGCCGAGGGCGAGCACCGCTACGACGGCTACGAGCGCGAGCTCGCCGCCAAGCCGGTGATCGGCGTGCCGACGATCACCATCGCCAGCGACTTCGACGGCGCCAACGCGGACGGCACGGGCTACCGCAAGCAGTTCAGCGGCCCTTACGAGCACCGCGTCCTCACCGGCATCGGCCACAACGTGCCGCAGGAGGCCCCGGAGGCGTTCACCCGCGCCGTGCTCGACGTGTGAACGCCTCCGTGCCCACTCAGGCGAGCGGTGTGAGAAGGCCGCCCGCCGCGGTGCGGATGCGCAGCGAGGAAAGTCTGGCGTCGCGCACGATCCGTTCCACGTCGTAGCCGACCAGCCGGCCACCACGCTTCACGACCCGGCCGTCGACGAGCACGGTGTCGACGTTGGCCGGTGTCGCCGACTGCACCAGCGTCGTCTCGATCAGGCCGCCCGGTGCGATGTTGACGTCGTTCGTGCGCACCAGGACCAGGTCGGCGCGCTTGCCGACGGTGATCGACCCGGTGACGTCGCCGAGGCCCAGCGCGCGGGCACCGTTGATCGTCGCCATCTCCAGCACGGCCCGGAACCCGATCTCCGGCAGCGCGGCGGTCGGCGTTCCCTGCCACGGGATCCCGGTCGTCCAGGCCAGGCGCATCGTCTCGAACATGTCCGACGGCGCGATCGACGTGGCGTCCGACGACAGCGACACCGGGAGACCGGCGGCCCTCATCCGCAGCAACGTCGCCCGCGGGTCACCGGCCGTGCCGAGGCGGAACTCCGAGTGCGGCGCCCAGCTCAGCGGTGTGCCGGTGCGGACCAGGACCTCGATGTCGCTGTCGAGCGCCGTGACGTAGTGGCACAGCAACGTCTTCGGGCCCAGCCAGCCGCGCCGTTCGTAGTCGGCGGCGTCCACGGTCCGCGGCGGTGCCTGGCCCGCGTGGATCGCGACCGGCAGGCCACGGCCCAGCGCGGCCTCCATGTCCGCGACGAACGCCGGTTCCGTGCTCTGCGACAACCCGCGCAGGCTGACGCCGAGGTGCACCAGCCCGCCGAACGCGGTGCCGCCGCCGAAGTACTGCTGCCGCACCCGGTCGACGTCGGTCATGTCCACCGGCACGTCGCGTGGCATCTGGTCGACGTGGCCGTAGGAGAACCGGGTGCGCAGCAGACCGTCGCGGTGCGCCCGCAGCTCGGCGTCGGCGTGCGCGGGCGTGCGGGTGTTGTTGCACCAGTTGTGCACGGTGGTCACGCCCGCGTTCGCCAGCTCCGCCAGCCCGAGCAGCACGCTGCGGTAGTGGTCGACCGGCTCGTACAACGCCGACGTGGCCCGCTTCGCCGCGAAGTACGGGAAGCCGTCGGCCACGAAGTTGCGGCCCAGCGCGCTCCACAGGTGGTGGTGGGTGTTGACGAACCCCGGCATGACGATCATGTCGGTCGCGTCGATGACGTCCGCGTCGCGGGCGTCCAGGTCACGCCCGACGGCCGCGATCCTGCCGTCGTCGACGAGCACGTCACCGCGTGGCAGCACCCCGAGCACGGGGTCGACGGTGACGACCGACCCGCCCCTGACCAGCAGGCGTCTTCCGTGCGGCGCTGCGCCCGCGGTGAGTGAGGAGCCCGTGGCGGACGCGGCCAGTGCGGCGCCGAGGGTGGTGGTGAGCGTCCTTCTGCTGATCATGCGGCCTCCAGTGCGGGGAGAGTCGGACCAGCCATGCTCACCCGCCGCCACCCGCCTGTCACCGCCGTGCGGAAACCGGTGGGCCACCTGGTGGAATGCGCTTACCGCGCCTGGTCCAGCGGCCGGATGTGCCGTTCGGGGTGCGCGGTCAGCGCGTCGACCTGGGGCCGGGCCGCGTCGAGCCGGCTCTGCTCGCTGGACTGGCGGTTGATGATCTGGTCCACGTTGGCGGAGGTCACCAGCAGCCCCGGCGCGACGAACCAGCCCTCCGGCAGCGCGCGGCCGTGCCTGGCGTGCTCGGCCAGCAGCCGCCCGGCCACCGCGCCCTTGACGAAGTGCTCCGCGGACACCGAAGCGAACAGGTGCCCCTCCTTCACGCCCCGCAACGCCTTCGGGTCGACGCTGAACGCACCGGCCAGCCACCGCGCGCCCCTCGCCGCGCGCACGGCGGCGAGGTTGACCGCGTCGACGTCACCGGCACCCAGGAACGCCAGCGCGCCGGGGTTCGCGTCGACGACCCGCTGCCAGGTCGCGAGGTTCGCCTGCGCGTCGCGCCCGGTGTCGAGCGGCCCCATCACCTTGAGCTTCGGCAGCCGCTCGGTCAGCCGGGCCCGCATGCCGGCCGACCGCTGGTCCAGCGCGGGCATCGCGGGGGAGTTGCTGCCGATCACCACGGTGCCCGCGGCGTCGGGCGGGAGCCGGTCGGCCGCGGCGTCGGCGAGCAGCCGGCCCATCTCGTAGCTGTCGTTCTCGATCAGCAACTCCACCTTCGCGCCGGGCGCGATCTGGCCGCCCGCGACCGCGATCACCGGGACGCCCTGCTCGACCACCCGCGCCATCGGCTCCGCGACCAGCTCTGGTGCCACCGCGGACACCCCGATGCCGCCCTTCGCCCGCGTGGCGAGGTCCTTGAGCAGCTCGACCTGCCGCAGCCCGTCGTGCGTGGCCGGTCCGGTGGCCTCCGTCCGCACACCACCGACCATCCGCGCGCCGGCGTTGAAGCCGTCGGTCATCTCGCGGGAGAAGTCGCGCGAGGTGTTCTGCGACAGGAAGCCGATCGTCGGCGGGTCATCTGACGTCTGCGCCGCCGTGCACCCACTCACCACCAGCACGAGCGTGAGAACCGCGGCCGGCAGGGCATGAGCACGCAGGAACATCGGTGAACCCCATCGTCGGGTGAAGCGCAGCGCCAGACGGTAGTGGGTCGGCCGCCGTCCCCGCCACCGGCGCGGAAACCACCGTCCGCCGGGTTGCGTGCCATCCTTTGGGTGCGTACCAATGAGCACTTCGCACGGGGTCGTCTAACGTGAGGCGCGTTGATGCTGTCCACCTGGGTCGAGGCTCGCACGACCGCGCACACCACGGTCGTCAGCCTGGTGATCGGCCTCGTCACGCTCGCGGGCATCGCGCTGTGGATGAGCCTGAGCGCCCAGCGCGCGGCCACGCACCTGCACGAGCTCAACCAGCTCAGCGACCGGTGGGGCCAGGTCGTGCAGAACGTCGACGTCGCCGACCACGCCATGTCGGACTACCTGCGCTCCGGCACCCCGGTCATGCGCCGGCCGCTGGTCAGCGCCGCCGGTGCGGCGGAGGAGAGCCTGCGGTGGCTGGGCGACAACGGGGGACCGGCCGACGTCCGGGCCGCCGCGCTGGTCGGTGACCTCTACGGCGACTACACGACGTTGCTGCGCGAGGTCGTGGCACTGGGTGACGGCGGTGACGCCACCGGGTCCGCCCTGAAGGCCGACCAGGCCGAGCTGACCGTCGTGTCGCTGCGCAAACAGCTCTCGACCGTCGTGCAGCTCAAACGCCTGGAGACCACCGAGTACCTGCGCAACGCCGAACGCCACAACGAACAGCTCCGGGTCGCGGCCGTCGTCGCGTTCGTCGTCGACCTCGGCCTGGTCGCGCTCTGCGCCGTCGTGCTGCTGGGCCACCGCCGCAAGATCCTGCGCCAGGCCGCGAAGAGCGAGCACGAGGCGTCGCACGACGCCCTGACCGGCCTGGCCAACCGCACGCTGCTGACCCAGCGCACCGGTCAGGCGATCGAACGCGCACAGGTCACCGGTGAGCCGCTCGGGCTGTTCCTCATCGACCTCAACCGCTTCAAACCGATCAACGACACCCTCGGCCACGCGTTCGGCGACCGGCTGCTGCAACACGTGGCGGACCGGCTGACGAGCGCGGTGCGCGGCGACGACACCGTGGCCAGGCTGGGCGGCGACGAGTTCGCGGTCCTGCTGCCCGCGGTCGGCAGCGCCGCGAACGCGCTGGCCGTGGCGGGCAAGGTGCACCGGGCGCTGGAGGAGGCCGTGGACCTCGACGGCCTCTCGGTCGAGGTCGGCTGCAGCATCGGCGTGGCGATGTACCCGGGCGACTCGACCGACGCGCACGAGCTGTTGAAGCACGCCGACATCGCCATGTACTCGGCCAAGCGCAGCCGGCTCGGCACCGCCGCCTACGAACCGGGCCTGGACCGGCACAGCGCCGCCCAGCTCACCGTGATCAGCGACCTGCGCAGGGCGATCGACCAGCGCGAGCTCGTCCTGCACTACCAGCCCAAGGCCGACGTCCGCAGCGGCACGGTCTGCGGCGCCGAGGTGCTGTGCCGCTGGCAGCACCCGAAGCTGGGCCTGCTCGGCCCCGACCGGTTCATCCCGGCCGCCGAGGAGACCGGCCTGATCGAGCCGCTCACCCGCTACGTGCTCGACCACGCCCTCGCGCAGTGCCGGCAGTGGCACACGGCCGGCTGGGACGTGCCGATCTCGGTCAACGTCGGCGCCCAGTGCCTGCACGACCTCACGTTCCCCGAGCAGGTGTCCGGCCTGCTCGACCAGCACGGCCGTCCGCCGGACGTGCTGACGCTGGAGATCACCGAGAGCGCCATCATCGCCGACCCGCACCGCGCCACCGAGGTGCTGAGCCGCCTGCGCGAGCTCGGTGTCCGGCTGTCGATCGACGACTTCGGCACCGGCTACTCGTCCATCGCCTACCTGCGCACGATGCCGGTGCACGAGATGAAGATCGACCGCTCGTTCACCACGAACATGCGCTCGGACTCCAGCAGCGGGGCGATCACCCGCTCGTTGCTCGGCCTCGCGCACAACCTGGAGCTGGAGGTCGTGGCCGAGGGCGTGGAGGACGAGGAGACGTGGACGGCACTGGCCGCGCTCGGGTGCGACGTCGTGCAGGGCTACTGCCTGAGCAAACCGCTGCCCGCGGACGAGTTCGCGAGCTGGTTGCGCGACCGGATGCTCACCGGGCTGACCGCGCCGGCCGGGTGACCGGGACGCACCTCGGCCTGAGGTGCGCCCGCAGCCCCTCGGTGCGACGGGCAGAGCACCGCGGCTACCGCAGGGTGGCCAGCCGGTACGCCGCGGCACCGATCAGCTCGATCGACACCTGGAGCCGGTCGAGGCTCACGTTGGCCGCGATCGTGTCCTCCGGCGTGTGGTAGATCGGCTCCAGCAGCTGCGGCCCGCCCTCACCACGCCAGCTGAAGTTCGCCGACGCCATGCCCTTCTCGTGGAACGGCACGTGGTCGCTCGACCCGCGTGCCACCGGGCCGTGCACGCGCGGGTCGTAGCCGAGCCGTTGGGCGGCGGCACGGACTTCGCGCGTGGTGTTGTTGTCCGCGCCGTCGACGGACAACAGCCAGTACGCGGTCGCGGGGTCGTGGCTCGTGGCGACCATGTCGTTCTGGAACACGCCCTTGATGCGTGCGATCTCCTCCGGGATGAGCTGTGAGACGTAGTGCCGGGAGCCGAGCAGGCCCTGTTCTTCCGAGCCCCACAACGCGAAGCGGATCGTCTTGTTCGTCGGCAGGTGGCGCAGCACGCGCGCGAGCTCCAGGCACAGCACCGTGCCGCTGCCGTCGTCGTTGGCGCCCGGTGAGCCCGGAACGCTGTCGTAGTGCGCGGTGATCATGACGACGCCGTTGTCACGCCACGGGAACGTGGGCGGGCGTTCCGCGATCACGTTGTGGGAGGTGAGGTTCGCGTGGTGGGTCGTGGTGATCGTCAGCTCGGTCGTGGTGCCGCGCAACCGCTCGGTGTGCACCTGAGCGAGGCCGACCACCGGGACGGCGACGTTCTGGGTGAGGGTGGGGGAGAACGCGCTGAGCTTGCTCGCGGTTGCCGAGATGCGGCCGAGCACGACGGCCACGGCGCCCTTCTCGATCGCGGCCAGGGTCGGCGCGGAACCGGTGGGGGCGTTGACGAACAGCGCGATCTTGCCGGTGAGGTCGGGCAGCGCGCTGCCGTCGCCGACGTCGACGACCGGTGCCTTGACCGTGACGCCCAGCGCGCCGAACCGCGACGCTCCCGCCTGCCAGCGGGTGCGGTCCACGACGAGGTCGGCGAGGTACTTGTCCGGCACCGCGAACGGCTGCGTGGTCACCTGGTAGCGCAGCTGCCGGAGCACCCGCACGAGGTAGTCGCGCGCCTGGTGCTCGGAGTCGGTGCCGCCGATGCGCGGGCCGATCCGGTCGCTCAGCACCCTGAGGTGCTCCAGCGCCCGCCGCGCCCGGACCTGGGCCACCACGGGGAAGTCGCCGAGGTGGAGGTCCGGCGCGTGCGCGGCGCCCGGTCGTTGCCGGGTGGCGGCCAGCGCACTCGCCGGGCTCGCCGCCACGACCGCGGCACCGGCTGCCGCTGCGAGGAAGTCACGTCTGCGCATGGTGTCGCCCCCAGGTCCAGTTGCGCCGTCGACGTGAACGTACGGAGCAGCCACCGTGCGGGACAACCGACTTCCGGTGGGTCACGCGGCGTGGTCGAGCACCAGGTCCTGCACCCGTTTGCGGGCATCCGCGCGTGCCTTGCCGATGCACGACATGAGCAACGCCGACAGCGTCTCGGGGTTGTGGTCGCGTGCGGCCGGGTCGAGTGCGATGCCGGTCGTCACGCCATTCGCGTCCACCGTGACGCTGACCGGTCCCACCGACGCACGTCCGATGATCGCACTCAGCTCACGCAGCAGTTCATGGTAACGCTCGCGTTCCTGCTGCGCGGCCGCGTCGGCCTGTTCGCGCCACCAGGCGATCCGGCGTTGCAGCAGGTCACGCGCCGCGACGGCGTCGGCCACCGGCACGGTCCACGCCCCGGACGCCGTGTGCAGCACCAAAGCGTTGTCCCGCGCCGTGACCCGTTGCACGCGCGCGAACGCGATCCCCGCCTCAAGACCGTCCGCACGCCAGTCGATCCGGTCGGTGCCGATCACCACCCGCGTGCCGTCGCCCGCCAGCACGAGCGGGAACGCCGTCGCCCCCAGCTCCACGACCGGCGTCGCCAGCAGCGACCGTTGCGCCAACCGTGCCAGCCAGCCCGCCGACCCCGCGCCCAGCAGTCCCACCGCGCACAACGCCTTGACCGCGACGGCCGCACCGGGGCTGAGCCGCAACGCGATGCCCGACCCCGGCAGCACACCGAGCACGAGCTGCGCGCCGGTCATCAGGGTGGTCGCGGGCAGCCACGAGTGCGGATCGCTCAACCCGTTGCGCCGCAACCAGGTGAGCAACGCCCACGCGCACGCGGCCGCCGCCACCGCCGGGATCGCGGACCACCACGGCATGATCCGGTGCCCGGCCGAGGTCATCCCGGCCAGCACCACGCACACGAGACCGATCGCGCCGGGCAGCACGCCCGCCGCCAGGAGCAGCAACGTCCGGGTGCGCCGCCACCGCGTGGCGAGCGCGCGCACGACCTGGGGATCGTGGGTGAGCGGTATGGCGTGCGGGATCAGTGTCATCGGGCACCCCTCGTCAGCTCTCCGCCGTCACGCGGTGTGACGTGCGGGCCGACCAGGCTTCCCGGCGCACCTGCCCGTAAATATGCCGCAAATGCCCAGCTCAGGCAAGCCTTGTCCAGTGTGGACGGTGTGGCGGGAGGGGCCCCCCCACCCCCCCCCGGGCAGCTCGCGTCCGCCTTCCCCCCCGCGCGCACCACCAGCAGCGCGGCGGCCACCAGGAACACAGGCTGATGCCGAACAACGGGGCGAACCACCCGGCCACGACCGCACCCACGCCGAGCGCGACCACCGCGACCGGCGGGGCCTTGCGCCACTGCCCGCGCGGCGCCGGACGGCCGAACCTGCGGGTGGGCCTGCGCTTCCACCACATCCGGTAGCCCAGCACGACCAGCGTCACCAGACCGCCGCCGACCAGCAGCAGGAGCAGCTGGTTGGGCCACCCGAACAGCACGCCTATGTGCGCGTCGATGCCCCAGCGGGTCATCTTCGCCATGAACGGGAAGTCGGCGAACCGCACCGAGCCGACCACCTCGCCGTCCCGCACGGCGACCGCGTCACCGTGACCGCCCAGCCCGCGCTCGATCTCCGTGACCTTCCAGACGCCGGACGCCGGCAGCGCGATCTCGACCTTGTGCGCGTCGACGCCCCACGTCCGTGCGACGGCCATGACGTCGTCGATGTCGGTGGGGTCGGACGCGGGTACTTCGGTGTGCTCGCCGTGCCCGGAGTGCTCGCCACCGCCGGGGACCTGGAGCGCGGGCGTGGACCAGCCGAACGCCTCGCGCAGCGTGCCGATGTTCTCGCCGGCGTAGGCCGACCACGTCAGGCCGGTCGCCGACAGGAACAGCGCACCCGCCAGCACCCACACGCCGAGCAGGCCGTGCCCGCGGATCCGCCTGCTGCCCCTGGCCCGCGTGAGCCACAGGACCAGGCCGCCCAGCGCGACCACCCACAGCCAGGACGCGGCGAGCTCGCTGTAGAGGCGGCCGGGCTCACCGAGCATCAGGTTGCGGTGCAACTGGTCGAGGGTCGTGCGCAGCGGCAGCACGCCGCTGGTCCCGTAGACCACGAGGTCCCCGGTCACCTCGCCGGTGCCGGGGTCGACGAACACGGCCCGGCGCTCGGACTCGCCGAGACCCCTCTCCGCGAACAGGACGCGGGTGGTGTCACCGGGTTCGGGGGCCGGCCGGACCGCGACCAGCTCGCCCCCGGGAGCGGTCGCCGTCGCCGCGCGGACCTGCTCGGACAGCGGAAGCTGTTGTGCCGAAACGGGAACGCGCAGCTGGTCGGCGTAGACCCACGACTCCAGCTGCGGCGTCAGCGCGTACAGCACACCGGTCAGCGCGGCGACCAGGACGAACGGGCCGACGAGCACACCGGCGTAGAAGTGCAGCCGCAGGAACAGCCCGCGCCAGGCGAACGAGGTCCGCGTGCCGGGTGCCGGCGGGGATTGCGTGGTGGACATGGCAAAGCTCCAATGGGCGTGAACAGGCGTGGACCGGCGCACACCGCGCCGGCCTCGGGTGAGGTGGGATCAGGCCTGTCCAGCCGGGGGACCGCGCCACGACAGCACGTCCAGCACCACCGCGGCGGCCGGGAGGTGCCGGTACACGGGCACGGTCAGGGGAGCCGTCGCGACGAACGGCGTCAGCTTGCGCGGCAGCAGCGAGGCGAGCACCCGCGCCAGCCCGAGCACCGACCGTTCCGCGACCGCCAGCACGCCGACGACCACGGCCGTGGCCAGGACGTGGGCGGCGGTCATCCGTTCGACGCTCACGTGGTCGTGCCGGGCCGACGCGAGCACCAGCATCGAGTGCATCGCCAGCTGCCCACCGCCGACCAGCACCAGCAACCGCGCCGGGGTGAGCTCGTGGCGGGCCAGCCCCGACACCGCCCACGTCAGCAGCGCGACGAGCGAGAACACCAGCCCCGCGTCGGGCAGGTGGCCGTCGGCGCCGGAGTGCGCGAGCACGGCCAATGCGCCCGTGGTCGTGCCGACGGCACCGCAGCGCACACGGCGCAGGGGCGCTGAGGGCAGGGGCACGCGGGCAGAATAGTGGCGGAACCGGCCGGGATGGCCGGCCTGCGTGAGAACCCGCACACGGGGTGAACCGTGCGACCGCCGCGTCCGTATCCACCTGCGGCGGTACTCGTCCCTCGGCGCCTCCTCCTGCCGTGGCGCGGTGCTGTCAGGGCGCGATGCGGGCCAGGTCGACGCGCGACTGGATGGAGAGCTTGCGGTAGATCTGCCGCAGGTGGAAGCCGACGGTGTGCGGTGACACGAACATCTCGCTGGCCACCTGGCGGTTCGTCAGCCCCTGCGCCACCAGCCGCGCGACCTTCGCCTCCGTGCTGGTGAGGCTGTCCCAGCCGGTCTCCGGCCGGGCCTCGTGGTTCCAGTGCCGCCTGCGCACGCCGAGCCTGCGCAGCTTGCGGCGCACACGGGCCGAGTCCCACTCCGCGCCGAGCGCGTCGTAGGCGGCCATCGCCCGGTTCAGCTCGGTGATCGCCCGGTCGCGGTCCTGCTCGCGCAGCAGCGTCCCGGTGTCCTCGACGACCGAGGCCGCCGCCCACGGGTCGCCGTAGCCGCTCTCCAGACCGTGCAACGCCGTGACATCGTTGTCCAGCAACGCACGCCCGTGCCGTGCCGCCGCGGCGACCGTGTCGAAGGACGGGTTGGCCGCCGCGATCTCCTCCGCCGCGGCGACGACGTTCCCGGCGCTGTCCCGCTCACCGGCGGACAGCGCGGTGCGGACCGCCCACGCCGCCATCGACGGGTCCTCCAGCAGGAGTTGGCGGCACTGCTCGGAATCCGCGAGCGACTCGCGCAGCTCGTCCATCGCCGCGTGCGCGCCACGCCGTGCCGACACGACCACGGCGGCGAGCACGCGGACCAGCGCCGACCACGGCTGCGCGCGTTCGGCCGGTGCGCACTCCTCCAGCCTGCGCAGGCTGTCGGCCGCCAGGGCGAGATCGCCGCGGCGCAGCGCCGAGATCACCAGCACCGCGCGCAACTGCGGTTCGTACAACGGCATCTCCGCGCGTTCGGAGGCCGTCAGCCCGGCCCGCGCGTCCGACTCCGCCGCCACCAGCTCGCCCTTGGCCAGCAGGACCGTGGCACGCAGCGCGAGCGGAACCGGGCTGAGCACGCCGTTGTGCTCGGTGTCGATGGCCGCGCGGGCGGTCTCGGCGGCGGCGAGCGCCTCGTCCAGCCTGCGGACCTTGGTGAACAGCCACGCGCGTGTCCACAGTGGATCGCACTGCCACGCGCGGGTGAGCCGGCCGCGCAGCCGCACGGCCTCGTCGACGGTGTCGATCGCCGCCTCCAACCGGCCCTCCCGCCAGTGCGACATGGCCCGCACGTTGAGCGCGGCCGCACGGACGTCGTCGCTGTGCCGTCCCGGCTGGTCCAGCACCCGCTCCGCGATGAGGGCGACCTTGCCCTGGTCGTTGTGCGACAAGGCGTTGAGCAGCAGCAGCTCGGGACACGGTTCCGGGCACGGCTCGGCACCGGGGCCCGCCTGCCCCGTGGCGGCGACGGCGTGGTTCGAGACGTCGAACGCGGCCGAGGTGTCACCGCGCAGCATCAACGCCGTCGCGAGCCACGTCCGCAACGGCCGGGCGAGCTCGGGCTCGGCGTCGGCGTGCGCCGCCAGCTGTTCCTGCGCGAGGTCGACCGCGTCGCTCAGGCAGCCGAGCCGCACGAGGGCCGCGGTGGCGGTCGTCGCCAGCGCCACGTGGTCGCCGCTGTCCGGTGCCGCGATCCGCAGCCCGCGCGTGGCGAGGGCCGACGCGGCCTGTGGTGACGTGGCGAGCAGGCGGTGCGCCGCCTCTCGGATCGTGCCGACCGCCGCGGTGTCGCCCGGTCCCGCGCAGTGCACGAGGTGGACGGCGGCGGCCTCGGCCCGGTGGCGCGGGCGGCCCAGCAGCATCGTGGCGGCCTGCCGGTGCAGCATCGAGCGCAGCAGTTCGGGCACCGTGCCGAGCACCGCGCGCCACACCGGTTCGCGGTGGAACACGAACTCGTCGGCGTCGCTGCCGATCAGCCCGGCGGCCAGCGCCTCTTGCAACGGCCCGAGCAGCTGCGCGGGGCGTTGTCCGAGCATCTCGGCCAGGTCCTGTGGCGCGAAGCTGTGCCCGAGCACGGCGGCGACCTGCAGCACCTCCTGCGCGCGGGTGGAGAGCTCGCGCAGCCGCGCCTGCATCCGCAGGGTGAACGGACGCGGCAGCGGCGCACCGGGATCGGGCTCGACGGCCGCGGAGATCCCCGTCGCCAACGGCCCGCCCACGAGCCGCGCGACCTGGTCCGCCACCGTCAGGCAGCCGTCCCTGCGCAGGTCGAGCACCAGGTCCACGACCGCCTGCGGGGTGCCGCCGACGCTGTCGCACAACGCCACCAGGTCGTCGCTGGGCGCCGCGTCGAGCAGGTCGCCCGCGATGCCCGCGACCGCCGCGCCGGTCAACGGCTCCAGCGGCCCCAGCCACTCGGTGCGGTGCTTGCGCGCCAGTGTGCGCAACGCACTGCCGCTGGGCGAGTCGGCGTGGTCGGCGTGCACCGCGAACAACCACAGCACCGGTGCTTTGTCCAGTTTGGACATCACGGCGCCGAGCGCGTGCAGGAGCGTCAGATCGGCCCACTGCGCGTCGTCCACGGCCACCAGCACCGGCCTGCGGCGCAGGTGGCTCGTCAGCTGCGCCTCGAACCGCCCGGCGGCCACACCGACCCGCTCGTCCTCCTGCCGGCCGCCGCGCGGGGTCACCAGCGAGACCGCCCGCGCGAGGCCGGGCGGCTCCGCCGCACCGTTGACGACGGCGAACCCCCGCCTGGCCGCGACCGACATCAGCTCCAGGAGCAGCCTGGTCTTGCCGGTGCCCGCGCCGGACTCGAGCACGACCACGTGCGCCCGCTGGTGCTCGGCGCCGTCGCGCATCAGCTGCTCGACGCGGCCGACCTGTGCCGTCCGGCCGTGCAGCGCCCACTGCGGGCCGGAGATCTCCGGTGCCGCCGCGTCGGTGAGTTCTTCGAGAACCTGACGTTCCACACTATTCCCTCCCGCCCAGCCTCGCGTGCGGTTCGTGCAAATCGCAGGATAGGGACAGCAAATGTCTCGGGCTAGGTGTGTGTCTCAGTACGGTGGCGGCACCGGATTCCGCCGTACGGGTGGTTGTTGCGTCCATTTCTGGAACATCACCGCTGGTGGAGGGGGTGTAAAGAAAAGTGTCAAAGAACCGGACCGGCGAACTGTGACCATAACGACCAGAAGTCCGTGGTAATCGCCTGGTCTGCCGCCAGCCGTTCTCAGTGCCGGTCGCGTGGACTGGCCAATCAAGACGGGCGGCACATTTTCCGTGTTCGGGCAAACTTCGCCCGGTATTTGTGCGCGGGTCATCGCCGGGTGCGCGGCGATCTCGCTGCGGTGCGCGGTGGCATGCTGCCGCCGTGATCACCTACACCTCCGACGTCACCGGCCTCACCGAGGCCGACCTGGCCGGGTTCTTCGTCGACTGGCCGCGGCCGCCCAGCGCCGCACAGCACCTCGCCGTGCTGCGCGGCAGCTACCGGGCCGTGGTCGCGCGCGCGGACGGCCGCGTGGCCGGGTTCGTGAACATGATCAGCGACGGCGTGCTGACCGGGTTCGTCCCGTGGCTGGAGGTGCTGCCGGAGTACCAGGGGCAGGGCATCGGCTCCGAGCTGGTGCGCCGGATCCTGGCCGAGGGCGCGCACCTGTACTCGATCGACCTCGTGTGCGACGAGCCGCTGCGGCCGTACTACGAACGGTTCGGCATGGTCGCGCTGACCGCGATGGGGGCGCGCAACCGCGACGCGTGCGGCTAGTGGTGTGGCGCGGAACGCCGCTTGTCGACGTTCCGCGCCAGGGCTTGGCCCTAGATCCCTTCGAGGTCCAGCACCTGCTGGTGCGGCCCGCCGGTGAACGAGCTGCTGAGCAGCCCGGCCGACCGGCAGCGCCCGCACGTCACCGGCGAGGTGGTGGGCTTGAACCGGGTGAAGTCCCAGCTGCCGGTGCCCACGTGACAACCGGGGCCGGGCACCTCGAGCCCCAGCCAGCCCTGCAACCGCACCGCGTGCACGACGTCGGACCCGTCGAGGTAGCCGTTGAGCCGTCCCGCGAACCGGTCGCGCGCCTGCGCCGCGGGCGCTGCCAGTGCTTCCTGCAACGCGGACATCCCGTTCATGCGTTCGATTCAACCCCACTCGCCCGTGTGCGCCCGTGAACCACGCCGTCCGGGGTACGGTGCCGTTCATGAAGGCTTTCCGAGCGGCCGTCGAGGCCCGCGACAGCGACGCGATGGCGGCCTGCCTCGCCGACGACGTGGTGTTCACGAGCCCTGTCGCGTTCTCCCCGTACCCCGGCAAGGCACTCACCGCAGCGATCCTGCGCGCCGTGCTGCGGGTCTTCGAGAACTTCCGCTACGAGCGCGAGATCGTCGACGGCGAGAACTCCGCGCTGGTCTTCCGTGCCGAGGTGAACGGCAAGGAGGTGCAGGGCTGCGACTTCCTGCACCTCAACGCAGACGGCCTGATCGCCGAGTTCACCGTCATGGTGCGGCCGCTGTCCGGCGCCCGGGCGTTGTCCGAGGCGATGGCCGCGCAGTTCGAGCAGATCAAGGCGGAAGCCCTGTCCGCGTGAGCCAGGAGCAGGACGACGACCTCACCATGAGGGTGCGCGACGTCAGCGGCAACGTCGTGCAGGGTCAGAAGATCGACAACGTCACGGTGCACGAGCGCGACCGCCGCACGGTGGTCCTGCTCGCCGTGGTCCTCGTCGTGGTGCTGGCGGCGGCCGCCGTGATCGTGTGGCTGGTCCGCAAGCCCGAAGAGCCCGGCAAGCCCGCACTGGCCGCCGCCGTCGCGTTCGGCGACTCCCAGTGCCGCGCCGGACACGTCGTGCCCGCGCAGGGGCAGACGTCGATCCCCTACGCGCGGCGCCCGGCCGGTGGCGTCACGGTCACCGGCGCGGAGCTCACCGCCACCCTGCAGGGCCTGTCGGAGGCGTCGGTGGTGCTGCAGTCCGTGCGGGCCGAGGTCCTCAGCCGCAAACCCGCCATGCCGGGCCTGTTCCTGCAGGGTCGCTGTGCCAGCGAGGTGACGCGGCGGTTCTTCGCGATCGACCTGTCCGCCCAGGCGCCCGTCGCCACACCGGTCCAGGACGAGCGCGCCGGGCAGCGGGGTGCGCCGGCGGACTTCCCGCTCAAGGTCAACCTCAACGACGTCGAGCAACTGGTCATCCGGGTGGACTCGCCGCGCGAGGACGTGGAATGGGTGCTGGTGGTGGGGTGGACCTCCGGCGGCGACTCGGGCGAGCTCCGCATCGACGACAACGGCAAACCCTTCCGCTCCACGGCGGTCACCGCCGCCCAGCCCTGGTGCGTCGACGAGGCGCAGAACGTGTGGAAACCGTGCTGAGACTGGTCCTGGCCGCCGTCCTGCTACTCGCCGGCTGCTCGTCGGCACCGCCGGCGCCCTCGTTCACGCCGCCGACCTGGACCCAGCAGACCGCGCCGACGCTGACGCGGGAACGGCTGCAGACCGTCCACGGCGCCGTCGGGTTCAGCGGCGGCTTCGTGCTCGCGGGCGACTACCTCGTCCCGGCCGAGCCGGGCAACGTCGAGGGCCGGACCAACGACGTCCACCCGGTGCTGCACATGTCGGTGGACGGTCAGACGTGGCGTGAGGTGACGCCGCCGGAGATCGGCGAGCTGGCGTGGGGCGATGCCGCTGCCGCGTACGGCGACAACGCCTACGTGCTGGGCGGCAACGGCGCCCAGCCGGTGCTGCTGACCTCGGAGGGCGGTGTCTGGACCAGGCTCGCGCTGCCGGGAGGGCTCTTCACCGACAAGCCGTCAGCGGTCGCGGCCGGACCGCGCGGTGTGGTGGTCGTGGCGTTCGCCGAGAACAAGGTGAGCGACCGCGTGAAGGGCCTGCGGCTTTGGTTCTCGCCGGACGGCAAGAAGTTCGGTGATCCGGTCGAGCTGACGAACCGGCAGCTCTACACCGGCTACCAGCCGCGCGTGCTCGCCACCGAGCGCGGCTTCCTGGTCTACGGCGCGATGCCCGCGACCGGCCGGCCGCAGCGGCGGGCCGAGATGCTGTTCGAGTCGGCGGACGGCCGCGACTGGAAGGCGGTGGGCGACCGGCTGCCCGACCCGCCGCAGGGGCAGCACTACAGCGCGCTCACCGCCGCGCAGCACAACAACGGCGTCACCGTGCTGTTCGGCACGCTGGGCAACGCGGACAACCCCGACGACTCCAAGGCCGGCCTGACCGGCTGGTACCGGCGTGACGGCGAGACCGCGTGGACCCAGCTCGCCGACCTCGACCCCGGCAAGCTGCCCGACGCGGGCGTGGCGCCCAGACCGCAACGCCGGGTCACCGACGTGGCCCGGTGGCAGACCGGCTTCCTGGCGGTCGGCTCCACCCCCGGTGCCGGGGCGGTGTGGACGTCGCCGGACGGGCTGGCGTGGACGAAGATGCCGGTGCGGGACAACGGTTTCGAAGGCGCCGGAGTGCTCGACCACCTCGGCGACGGCGGCCTCGGCCTGTTGCTGGACCTGCCGGAGGTCAAGGGGCCCGCGCGGTTCTGGCGCACCGGGTCGCCCTCCGCGCGGCCGGCCACGAACCACCCGGTGCCCAAGGGTGGTGCGTGGCAGGGGATTTCCGGCACCTCGATCGCGCTGGACGACACCGGCGGCGGTGAGATCCGCTACTCCGACTTCAAGGTGAGGGACGCGAAGCAGTTCGCGGTGAAGTTCCGCCACGTCGGCATCACCGCCGGGGGAACGAGGACCATGGAGGTCACGTCGTCCACCGATCCCGCGGTACCGGTCGGCGGCACGCTGTCGGCGAAGGTCCAGGACCACGGCGCCACCGTGCTGTTCCCGGACGGCACCCAGCGCGAGTTCTGCGGCGCTGATCGTTACGCGGAGTGCTCGTAGACGCTGACGTGCCGGGTGCTGGCGGCGACGAACGGCTCGCCGTTCCAGCCACCCCGGCGCTCGCGCAGCCGCAACCCGGCGATGCGGGCCATCAGGTCGAACTCCGACGGGTAGCTCAGCCGCTGCCGGATCGGGCCGAACCGGACGCCGTCCACGCCGATGTGCACGTGGTTCTCGTCGAGGATCTGGGTGACCGGGTCGTACCGGTTGACGTCGATCTCGACGTGGTCGACCTCGACCGCCTCGACGTCGATGTACTGGTTGAGCTGCCGCGCCGACCAGCTCGGCACCCCGCACTCGACCACGAACACGCCGCCGGGGTCGAGGTGGCGTGCCGCGTTGGAGAAGCAGCGCACCTGGTCGTCCTGGGTGAGCAGGTTCGTGATCGTGTTGTAGACCAGGTACACCAACGGGTACGTGCGCCCGGTGCCGACGGTGGACATGTCGCCCATGGTCACCTCGACCCGGTCACCGCCGGGTTTCTCCCGCATCCGCGCGACCATGTCGGGGGAGAGCTCGATGCCGTCGACGACCACACCGGCCTCCTGCAAAGGCAACGCGATGCGGCCGGTGCCGACGGCGAGCTCCAGCGCTCTGGAGCCGAACCCGGCGAGGAAGCGGACCGTCTCGTCCTCGTCGCCGCGGGGCGAGTCGTCGTAGGTGCGGGCGATCTCCGGACCGAAGCTCGGGTTGAATCCCTTCACCCGTCCCACGCTAGCCACGCCCGGCAACCGGTTTTCCGTTCTCAGCGGAAGTGCGTCTCGATCCCGAACGCGGCGCGCAGCTGTGCCATGTCGTGCAGGTCCTGTGCGCGTGGCGGATATCCCCGGTGGAAGTAGACCTGTTGCGCCGCCGACAGGCACGGCACCGCGCGGCCTCCGATCGTCCCGGTGACGAAGCAGTCCGCCGGGTAGCGGAACGGCTCGCCCGGCGTCAGCGAGGCCTGCGTGGCGCTGCCGTCCGCGGCGAACCGCAACGGGTGCAGATCGATCTCCCGGCCGCGCGGGTCCCGCACGACGAACCGCACCGGCCGCCACGACACGGTCTCCGCGAACCCGGCCGCCGCCAGCGCCTCGACTACCGCGGGCTCCTGCTCCTCGCGGTGCATCAGGTCCAGGTCGCCGTGCGGCCGCGTCTGCCGGCCGACCAGCGCGTCGACGCCCCAGCCACCACCGACCCACACGTCGAAGGCGCGCAGGAGGTCGAGGACGTCGAGCACGTCCGTGGTGTTCACGCCCGCAAGGGTGGCAGCCGTTCGTGCCACGGGTCCAGCGCATTCCACCGGGGCACCGGCAAAGCCCGCGACCGGAGGGCCGGGCAGATCGGGTCCTGAACCGCGTCCACAATGGACCTCGTGCACTCCGGAGGCCGTGTCCGCCGAAAACGCCGGACCGGCTCGGCCCAGCTCGCCTCGTTAGGACCAGGTCTGCCCGCCACCGGCATCGAGCCGGTGCAACGCGGTCACCCCCGGATGGCGGTCCGGGCGTGGGCCGGTGGCACGAGCACCGGCGTCCGTGCTGGTCATGGACACGATCGGCGAGGGCGAGCATCCTCAGGTCGTGGAACAGGTCGTCGAGCTGACAGATCTGGACGAGGTCCGGGACGGCCTCAGTGCGGCCTACGGCACCATGCGGATCCGCGGCGCCGGTGAGCGGCCGTGGCTGCGGCTGCGGAAGCGGCAGTTCGGTTCGCTCCGGTTCGACTACCTGGACAGCTCCATGTGCTTCGAGGCCAGCAGCGGACCGCAGGACAGCTACATCTTCACGCACCTGGACGCCGGGCGGGTCCGCTACCGGGTGAGCGGTGACGAGCAGTACGTGCGGCCGGGCCAGGTGCTCCTGACCGGGCAGCCCGAGGTGGCGTACGCGGTGGCGATCGAGGATCCGCGGGCCACGCTCGTCGTGGTCGACCAGTCGGTGGTCAGCGGGTTCACGGGTGGTGTGCGGTTCACCGGCGGCCGGGCGGTGCCGGCCAGGGCGGCGGCCGCGTGGCGGTCGACGTGCGTGCACCTGCGTGACGAGCTGCTGCCGGCGTTCGCGGACGAACCGCTGGTCGTGGCGAATGCGACGCGTCTGCTCATGGCCACGACGCTGGCGACGTTCCCGAACGTCCCCCTCGTGGACTACTCGCCGGGTCATGTGCGCCCGCACGCCCTCAAGCGGGCCATCGCGTTCATCGAGTCCGAGGCCGCGCGGGACATCACCGCCGCCGACATCGCGCGTGCTGCCCGCGTGTCGGTGCGGGCGATCCAGCTCGCGTTCCGGCGGCACCTCGACACCACCCCGACGGCGTACGTGCGGCGCGTGCGGCTCGCACAGGCCCACGTCGATCTGCGCCGGGGTCGTGGCACGGTCACCGAGATCGCCGCCAGGTGGGGGTACGCCCGTCCGAGCGTCTTCGCGGCCCACTACCGGACCGCCTACGGGGTGTGCCCGTCGACGACGCTGAGGTCGGGCTGACGCGTTTCGTTTTCGCGGCGGTGCCTTCGTTTCCGCTGCTATCGCCGGACGACGGGGTGCGGTCTGCTGGTGCCGGAGGTGCACCGATGTCCGCAGAAGCGTGTGATCCCAGCCCCTTCGCCATCCGCACCAGCCGGTCGGGCACGCGGTTCGTCGTGACGTGCCGCGGCGAGGTCGACGTGACCACCTGTGACGCGTTCTTCGCCGCGGTGCTGCCCGGCATCGCCGACAGCGGCACCCGCCGCGTGGCGATCGACCTGGGCGGGGTGACGTTCCTGTCCGCGAGCGGCCTGCGCATCCTGCTGCTGTTGTTGTGCGCGTGCCACTACAACGGCAAGGAGTTCGACCTGTGCAACGTCCCGCCGCGGGTGCGCCGGGTGCTGGACCTGTTCGGCTTCACCACTTTCAAAGCAGGTCTTGTGTGGGAGGCGACCATGTCGCCGGTGAGCCGCCGTCACTAGCTTGACCAGCTATGTTGCTGCCTCTGGTCCTCGTGGCGTCCCTGCTCACCCCGGCTCCGGCGCCGCACGCGCCGCACGTCCCCGGCGCGGAACACCAGGAGCTCACCCGGCTGGCCGACCTCACCACGGCCGGCGGCATCACCGACCCCGCCGACTGGGCCGGTCTGACCAGTACCGCGCTGCCCCTGCCCGGCCCCGTCGCCGGCGTCCAGATCGACGGCTACTTCCCCGACACCTCGCACACGAACACCAACCACGGCTGGAACCACGACAGCCAGTTCGTCGTGCGCCTGCCCGACCGCTGGAACGGCGGCCTCGTCGTCAGCGGCTCACCCGGCGTCCGCGAGCAGTACGCCAACGACCGCGCGATCTCCGACTGGGTGCTCGCCCGCGGCTACGCGTTCGCCGCCACCGACAAGGGCAACACCGGCGTCCAGTTCTACCGCGACGGCATGGCCGAGTGGAACCACCGGCTCACCCAGCTCACGATCGCCACGAAGTCCGTTGTCGCGCAACGCTACGGCCGCCCCGCCAAGCGCACCATCGCCACCGGCATCTCCAACGGCGGCTACCTCGTGCGCTGGCAGCTGGAGAACCACCCGCACCTCTACGACGGCGGCGTCGACTGGGAAGGTACGTTGTGGACGGTCAAGGGGCCGAACCCGCTGACGTTCCTGCCGCCCGCGCTGAGGGCCTACCCGTCCTACCTCGCCGGTGACCCGCAGGCCCACGCCGCGATGGTCGCCGCAGGCTTCCCGGCCGGCACGGAGTTCCTCTGGGACTACCACTACCGCTACTACTGGGACCTGACCCAGCGCATCTACCGCGAGGACTTCGACCCCGGCTTCGACGGCGCGGCAGAGGCCGGGTTCCCGTTCTGCGCCTCCGGCACCCCGCTCTGCGACGCCGACTACGACTACTCCGCCCGCCGCCGCGTCGCCGGTCCCGCCATCGCCCCGGTCGCGCTGACCGGCAGGATCCACCGCCCGCTCATCACCGTGCACGGCACCCACGACGTCCTGCTGCCCATCTCCCAGGACTCCGACGTCTACGCCGCCATGACACCCGACCGCCTGCACCGCTACTACCGCGTCGAGCAGGGCACCCACGTCGACGGCCTCGTCGACGCCCACCCCGACCTCCTGCGCCCGCTGGCCCCGTGCCACCGCTCCGCCTTCGTGGCGCTGGAACGCTGGCTCGACGGCACCACCCCGCCGCCGTCCGCGACACTGCCGCGGCCGGCCGACGTCTCGACGTGCCCGCTGTCATGATCTGGGGGTGACCACCATCGAGCTCGTCCTGGGTGACATCACCGAACAGCACGTCGACGTCGTCGTGAACGCCGCCAACTCCTCCCTGCTGGGCGGTTCGGGGGTCGACGGCGCGATCCACCGCAGGGGAGGCCCGGAGATCCTCGCAGCGTGTCGCGAGCTGCGTGCCGGGCACTACGGCGGTGGTCTGCCGACGGGCCAGGCCGTGGCGACGACGGCGGGCCGGCTGCCGGCGCGGTGGGTCGTGCACACGGTCGGGCCGGTGTGGTCGGACACCGAGGACCGCTCGCAGCTGCTCGCCGACTGCCACCTGAACTCGCTGCGGGTGGCGGCGGAGCTCGGGGCGGCCAGCGTGGCGTTCCCGGCGATCTCGACCGGGATCTACCGGTGGCCGGTCGCCTCGGCCGCGCGGATCGCCCTGGCGGCGGTCAGGGACGCGCCGGTCGAGCTGGTGCGGTTCGTGCTGTTCAGCCAGGAGACCTACGACGCCTACGAGCGGGCCCGGTCATGACGCCGTGCTCTCCCTGACCTGCAACGAGAACGGCGTCTGCACGTTCTCCACCGCCACCTCGCCCGCCCCGACCCGCCGGTGCAGCAGGTCGACGGCGGCACGGGCGATGGCGCCCTTGTCCGGCGCCACCGACGTCAGCGAGGGCGAGCTGTAGGCGCTTTCCTCGTTGTTGTCGAACCCGACCACGGCCAGGTCGTGCGGCACCCGCACGAACCGTTCTGCGGCCGCCCGCATCGCGCCGACGGCCAGCAGGTCGTTGAAGCAGAACACCGCGTCCGGCGGGGTGTGCATGTCCAGCAACGCGTTCATCGCGGCCGCGCCGTCGGCCCGGTGGTAGTTCAGCGCCGGAACGACCAGCGCCGGGTCGAACTCGATCCCCTCCAGCTCCAGCGCGGCCCGGTAGCCCTCCAGGCGCAACGCGGCCGTACCGCGTTGCGGGTGGGCGCCGATCGCCGCGATCCGCCTGCGCCCCAACGAGATCAGGTGCCGCACGGCGGTGGTGGCGGCCAGCACGTTGTCGATGCCCACCCGCGAGATCGGCACGTCCACCTCGTGCTCGCCGAGCAGCACGGACGGGACCTCCAGCTGGAAGTCGCTCACCGCCTCCGGGCTGATGATCGCGGCGTCCACGAGGTGCGGGCCCAGTGACGCGAGCGCCGAGCGTTCACCGGACAGGGTGCCGAAGGTCTGCTCGATGAGCACGTTCCACTCGTGCTCCTGCGCCGCCGCGATCACCAGGCCCGCGAGCTCGGCGAAGTAGGGGATGGAGAGCTCGGGCAGCACCAGCGCGATGGAGCCGGTGCGGCCGCGGCGCAGGTTGCGGGCGCCGAGGTTGGGGCGGTACCCGGTGGCGGCCAGCGCCTCCTCGACGCGGCGGCGGTTGTCGGGCTTGACGAACGAGTAGCCGTTGACCACGTTCGAGACCGTCTTCACCGAGACGCCGGCCAGGCGAGCGACGTCCTTGAGCGTGGCCAACACAGCCTCCAGATGCGTACCGGGAAAAGTACCGGGAAGTCCCCAGTCTTTACATCGTTGGAACAACGATGCAAATCTAGCCGGTGAGAGCGCGACCACGCACCATGCACGCGTAGGAGAGCCAACGATGTCCCTCAGTCGCACCCTGCCGATCGTCCTCGCCGCGGTGCTCGTCGCGGGCTGCACGGCCAGGGAAGGCCAGCAGACGACCACCAGCGGCGGACCGGCCGCGAGCGCCGCCCAGAACCAGAGCGGCGGACCCGGCTGCGGACGTGAGCAGCTCGGGTACCCGCAGGTCGGCATCAAGGGCGCCACCGTCGGCTTCTCGCAGTCGGAGAAGGAGGCGAACCCCTTCCGCACGGCCGAGACCAGGTCGATCGAGGACGAGGCGGCCAAGCGCGGGGTCAACCTGCTGACCACCAACGCGCAGGGCGACCTGAACAAGCAGATCAGCGACATCAAGTCGTTGCTCGACCGCGGCGCGCAGCTGCTGGTCGTCGCGCCGCTCAACTCCGACGGGCTGCAGCCGGCGCTCGACGCGGCGAAGGCCAAGAAGGTGCCGGTCGTGACGATCGACCGCAGGGTCACCTCGCAGCCCTGCACCGACTACCTCACGTTCATCGGCTCCAACTTCGTCGAGCAGGGCAAGCGCGCCGCCCAGGCGATGATCAAGGCGACCGGCGGCAACGGCAAGGTCGCGATCCTGCTCGGCGCGTCGGGCAACAACGTCACGGTCGACCGCACCAAGGGCTTCAAGGACGCCATCGCCGGCACCGGGCTGAGCGTGGTGGCCGAGCAGACCGGCGAGTTCGACCGGTCCAAGGGCCAGGCCGTGATGGAGCAGCTCATCCAGAGCAACCCCGACATCACCGCCGTCTACGCGGAGAACGACGAGATGGGCGTCGGTGCCGTCACCGCGCTGCGGGCCGCGGGCAAGCAGCCCGGCAAGGACGTGAAGATCGTGTCGGTGGACGGCACGCGCACCGCGGTGCAGCTCGTGGCGGACGGCAGCTACACCGCGGTCGTCGAGTCCAACCCGCGCTTCGGGCCGCTCGCGTTCGACACGCTGGAGAAGTTCGCCGCGGGCCAGGAGATCCCGCAGACGATCGTGATCTCCGACGACGAGTACGACACCACCAACGCCGCGCAGAAGCTCGCCAATGCCTACTGAACCCGTCATCGAGGTCGCGGGCGTCACCAAGACGTTCGCGGGCGTGAAGGCGCTCGACGGCGTCGACTTCACCCTGCACCCCGGCGAGGTCCACGCCCTGGTCGGTGAGAACGGCGCCGGCAAGTCGACGCTCATCAAGGTGCTGACCGGCATCCACCGGCCCGACGGGGGCGAGGTCCGGCGTGCCGGTCGCATCTCCACGATCTACCAGGAGGTCAACCTCATCCCGCTGATGAGCGTGGCCGCCAACCTGTACCTCGGCCGGGAGCCGCGCAACCGGCTCGGCCTGATCGACCGGGCCGCGGCGAACGCCGGCGCGCGGCGGATCCTGGCGGGCTACGGCATCACCGCCGACGTCAGCCGGCCGCTCGGCACGCTGTCCGTCGGCGAGCAGCAGATGGTCGCGCTGGCCCGCGCGGTCGAGGCCGAGGCGGACGTCGTGATCATGGACGAACCCACCTCGTCGCTCGAACCGCGCGAGGTGGAGACGCTGTTCGAGGTCGTGGAACGGTTGCACGGCCAGGGCATCGCCATCGTGTACGTCAGCCACCGCATGGACGAGCTGTACCGGATCTGCGACACCGTCACGGTGCTGCGCGACGGCCGCAAGGTCCACAGTGGACCGCTGCGTGACCTGCCGAGGATCGAGCTGGTCTCGTTGATGCTCGGCCGGTCGGTGAGCGACATCAGGGCCGGTGGCACCACGGCGTTCGGCGAGGACCACCACGCAGGCAAGGAACCGGTGCTGCGCGCGGAGGACCTGACCAGCAGGCCCAGGCTCAACGGGGTGGGCCTGACCATCCGGCCGGGGGAGGTGGTGGGCCTGGCCGGCCTGCTCGGCTCCGGCCGCACGGAGACCGCGAAGGCGATCATCGGCGCCCTCCCGACCCAGCACGGCACGGTGCTCGTCGGCGGCCGGGCCGTGCCGCGCGGCAACGTGAAGGCCGCGATGCGCGCGGGCATCAGCATGCTCGCCGAGGACCGCAAGGCGGAGGGCATCATCCCGCACCTGTCCGTGCGGGAGAACATCGTCCTGGCCGCGCTGCCGCGGCTGAGCCGGTTCGGCCTCGTCAGCCGTGCGCGGCAGGACCGGATCGTGGACCTGTTCGTGACCAGGCTGCGCATCAAGGTCTCCAGCCCCGAGCAGCGGGTCGCCGAACTCTCCGGCGGCAACCAGCAGAAGGTGCTGCTGGCGCGCTGGTTGTGCGCCGAGCCCAAGGTGCTGCTGCTGGACGAACCCACCCGTGGCATCGACGTCGGCGCCAAGGCCGAGGTGCAGGCGCTGATCGACGAGCTCGCGCAGGAGGGCCTGGCGGTGCTGCTGATCAGCTCCGAGCTGGACGAGCTGCTCGACGGCGCCGACCGGCTGGTCGTCCTGCGCGACGGCCACGTCGCGGGTGAGCTGACCGGCGCCGAGCTCACCCGCGAGCACGTGCTCAGGGCGATCGCGGCCGAGACGGGGGTGGCGGATGACGTTGACAGCCACTAGGACGCGCTGGTTGCGGGACAACGGCGTCTACCTCGCCGTCGCCGCCCTGCTGCTGTTCAACGTCCTGTTCACCACGAACTTCCTGACCGTGGGCAACTTCCGCACCCAGCTGGTCCAGGCCGCACCCGTGCTGATCGTCGCGCTCGGCATGGCGCTGGTGATCGGCACCGAGGGCGTGGACCTGTCCGTCGGCGCGGTCATGGCCCTGGCCGCCGCCCTCATCCCGCTCTACCTCGGCTACGGCCCGCTGCCCGCGGTCCTGGTCGCACTCGCGGTCGGGCTGGTGGCGGGCGCGTTCAACGGGTTCCTGGTGGCACGGGTGGGCATCCAGCCGATCGTCGCGACCCTCGCGCTCCTGGTCGCCGGACGCGGCCTGGCGCTGGTGATCGCGGACGGTCAGCTGGTGCAGCTGCACGACCCGGCGTTCCTGGCGCTGGGCACCGGCGACGCGTTCGGCCTGCCGATCAGCGTGCTGGTCGCGGGCGTCCTCGCGATCGCGGTGGCCGGTCTGGTCAACCGCACCACGTTCGGCCGTCAGCTCGTCGCCGTCGGCGGCAACCGCAGGGCCGCGCACCTGGCCGGCCTGCCGGTGGGCCGGGTGCTGGTCGGCGTCTACGCGATCTGCGGCGTGCTCGCGGCGGTGGCGGGTGTGCTCGCCACGGCACGGCTCGGCGCGAGCGACCCCGCCGACACCGGCCTGCTCATGGAGCTGTCCGCGATCACCGCGGTCGTCGTCGGCGGAACCCCGCTGACCGGCGGCAGGGTGCGCGTCCTGGGCACGGTCATGGGCGTCGTGCTGATGCAGCTCGTCAGGGCCACGCTGATCAAGCACAACCTGCCCGACTCCATCGCGCAGATGATCCAGGCCGCGATCATCGTGGCCGCCGTCTACGTCGCGAGGGAGCGCCGATGACCACGACCCTCGCCTCCGCCCGCACGAAGGTCCTGCAGCGCCAGGGAGCAGCGGTCGCGCTGGTCCTCATGGTCACGGTGGCGTGGCTGGTGTTCCCGCGCTTCGGCAGTCTCGACAACGTCCGCGACCTCGCCCTGCAGGGGTCGTTCCTGGCCGTGATCGCGATCGGCATGACGTTCGTGATCATCACCGGCGGCATCGACCTGTCCGTCGGGTCGCTCTACGCACTGGGCGGTGTGCTCGCGGCGTACGGCTCGCAGTGGGGGTTCTTCGCCGCACTGCTGTTCCCGCTCGTGGTGTGCGGGCTCATCGGCGTGGTCAACGGCCTGCTGATCGCCCGCACGAGCATGGCGCCGTTCATCGTCACGCTCGCCTCGCTCCTGTTCGCCCGCGGGCTGCTGCTGGTGATCACCGACGAGGGCGCCACCACGTACCAGATCGCACCGGACTCGGCGTTCGTCGAACTGGGCCGCGGCACGGTGTTCGGCTTCGGCCACCCGGTGTTCGTCGCGCTCGTGCTGGCCGTGCTCGGCGGACTGCTGCTCCACCGCACCACCTTCGGCCAGAACGTGTTCGCCACCGGCGGCGCGGAGTCCTCGGCGGTCCTGATGGGCGTCCCCGTCGCGCGCACCAAGGTCCTCGTCTACACCATGAGCGGCACGCTGGCGGGTCTCGCCGGCGCGCTCACCGCCGCCTACCTCCAGTCCGGTGTGACGGTGATCGGCGTCGGCACCGAGCTGGACGCGATCTCCGTGGTCGTCATCGGCGGCACGCTGCTGACCGGCGGCGCGGGCACCGTGCTGGGCACCATGATCGGCGTCGGCCTGCGCACGGTGATCCAGAACGTGATCAACCAGATCGGCACCCTCGACAGCAACCTCCAGTCCGTGGTGAGCGGCGTCTTCCTGCTCATCGTCGTCGTCCTGCAACGCACACTCCGGAGATAGGAGCACCATGACCAGACGCGTCCTGGGCGTACTGGCCGGAATCCTCATCGCGACCACAACCCTGACCCCGACGGCCGCGCACGCCGCCGAGTGGCAGCCCAAACCCGCACCCCTCACGACACCGTGGACCAGCCAGGTGTCGCCGTCCAACGCCCTGCCCGAGTACCCGCGACCGCAGCTCGTCCGGCAGGAGTGGCAGAACCTCAACGGTGTCTGGGAGTTCACGGGTGCTCCCGACCTGACCTCGCCTCCCTTCGGCAGGCCGCTGGCCGAAGGGGTCCTCGTGCCGTACCCGGTCGAGTCCGCTCTGTCGGGTGTCAAACGGCACGAGGACAACATGTTCTACCGCCGCACGTTCACCGTTCCGTCCTCCTGGGACGGTCGCAGGGTCAAGCTCAACTTCGGCGCGGTCACCTGGGAGACCAGGGTGTGGGTCAACGGCACCCAGGTCGGCACGCACACCGGTGGCTTCGACGCGTTCTCGTTCGACATCACGCCCGCGCTGCGGACGGGCGGCAACGAGATCATCGTCGGCGTCCACTCGCCGGTCGACGGCAGCCGCTACCCGATCGGCAAGCAGCGCCGCAACCCGGACGGCATCTTCTACACCGCCGCGTCCGGGATCTGGCAGACCGTCTGGCTGGAACCCGTGCGGGCGCAGCACATCACCCGCCTCGACACCACCCCGGACGTGCCCGCGGGCGTGCTCGACCTGGTTGTCCAGGGCAGCGCCGGCCAGACCGTCACCGCGCAGGTGCTCAGCGGCGGGAAGGTCGTGGGAACGGCGACCGGGCAGGTCGGTCAGCACCTGCGTGTCCCGGTGCCCAACGCGCGGCTGTGGTCGCCGGACGACCCGTTCCTCTACGACCTGCGCGTCACGTCGGCCAGCGGTGACGCCGTCACCGGCTACTTCGGCATGCGCTCGCTGGGCAAGGCCGTGGTCGGCGGCGTCATGCGGCCGTTGCTCAACGGCAAGTTCGTCTTCCAGCTCGGCACGCTCGACCAGGGCTACTGGCCCGACGGCGTCTACACCGCCCCGACCGACGCCGCGCTGCGGTGGGACCTCGAACGCCAGAAAGCACTGGGGTTCAACATGGTCCGCAAGCACATCAAGGTCGAACCGGCCCGCTGGTACTACCACGCCGACCGCCTCGGCCTGCTGGTGTGGCAGGACATGCCCGCGCTCGACGCCGTCGACGAGGTCCCGAACGGCCACACCGCGTTCGAGTCCGAGCTGCGCCGGATCGTCGACCAGCTCAAGGGCATCACGTCGATCGTGCAGTGGGTACCGTTCAACGAGGGCTGGGGCGAGTACGACGCCGGCCGCATCACCGACCTGGTCCGCTCGATCGACAACACCAGGCTGGTCAACCACAACTCCGGCGCCAACTGCTGCGTCTCCGACCCCGACCCCGGCAACGGGGACGTGATCGACGACCACCACTACCAGATCACCACGGCCACCCGGACCCCCGACGCGCGCCGCGTGGCCGTGCTCGGCGAGTTCGGCGGTCTCGGCCGCCGGATCACCGGCCACGAGTACCAGCCGGGCCGCGGGTTCGCCTACGGCGCCCTGTACCCGGACGAGACGTCGCTGACCACGCGGTACGTGGAGATCACCAAGCAGGTCGCGCGCATGGTGCACACCCGCGGCCTGTCCGGGTCGGTCTACACCGAGCCCTACGACGTGGAGAACGAGGTCAACGGCTTCTACACCTACGACCGCCAGGTGCTGAAGACGACCGAGGCGCGGGTGCGGGAGGTCAACCAGCGGGTCCTGGCCATCGCGAACGGCACGGCGGTCGGCCCGGACGACGTGGTCTCCCTGCGCGTCACCACGTCCGGCTACACCGACCGCTACCTGCGCCACCGCGACAGCCTGGCCCGCACCGACGTGCCCGCCTCCGACCTGGACCGCCTGGACGCCACGTTCTTCGCGCGCCCCGGTCTCGCGGACGCGTCCTGCCTGTCGTTCGAGTCGCGCAACTTCCCCGGTCAGTACCTGCGGCACAGCAACTCCCGGATCGGCACCGCCGCGAACCCGGCCGCGGGGGACGCCACGTTCTGCGCCCGCGCGGGATCGGGCGGCACCGCGCTGGAGTCGTACAACCAGCGCGGCGCGTTCATCCGGCACTACAACGAGAACGTGTACCTGGCGCGCTCGGGTGGCCCGAACCCGTGGGACACCGCGAGCTCCTTCGCCGCGGACACCACCTGGGCGGTGGGCGGCGCGCTGTGGCGCAGCGGCGCTGACCTGCCGCTGGACCAGGCCCGGTCGTTCCGGGTCACCACGCCCGGCTTCACCGACCGCTACCTGCGGCACCGCGAGGGCCTGGCGCGCACGGACGTGGTGACCGCCGGCAGCGCCGCGCTGCTCAAGGCGGACGCCACGTTCGTGGTCCGGCGCGGCCTCGCCGACCCGTCCTGCTACTCGCTGGAGGCCCGCAACTACCCCGGTCAGTTCCTGAGGCACGCGGACTTCCGCGTCCGGCTCGGCACGAACGACAACAGCGAGCTGTTCCGCCGTGATGCGACGTTCTGCGCGCAGCCCGGCCGTGGCGGCGTCCGGCTGGAGTCGGTCAACGAGCTCGGCACCAACGTCCGGCACTACGCAGAGGAGGTTTGGGTCGCATCGAGCGGCGGCGCCCACGTCTACGACAACCCTGCCGGCTATCCGGAGGACGTGAGCTGGGCCGTCACCTCACCCTGGGCACCCTAGGAGGAAAAGTGTTGCTACGCCTTGTCTCCGTATCAGCTCTTGTACTCAGCACGATCGTCGTCCCCGGCGCCGCGGCCTCCGCCGAGGTGGTCGAGGCGATGAGCCGCGACTTCGGCATCACCAAGGGCGAAGCGCTGGCGCGGATCAGCCAGGAGAAGACCGCGCTGCGCATCGACCCGTCCGCGCAGGCGGCGGCCGGGAACGCCTACGGCGGCAGCTGGTTCGCCGACGGCAAGCTCAACGTCGCCGTCACCGACCCGGCGAAGGCCGACGCCGTCCGTGCCACCGGTGCGACGCCGGTGCTGCGGGCGAAGTCGCTGGCATCGTTGAACTCCACGAAGGACGGCATCGACCGGATGTCGAAGTCGGGCAAGGTCCCGGCCGGGATCGCGTCGTGGCGGGTCGACGTCCCGACCGGCACGGTCGTGGTCGAAGCCGAGCCCACGGCCGACGTCTCCGCACTGCCGAAGGACGTCGTGGTCAAGCGCGACGGCGTCCGGCAGCCACGCACGTTCGCCGCGGGCACCGTGGGCGGCGACCCGTTCTACACCGGCAACGTGCGGTGCTCGATCGGGTTCTCCGTGCACGGCGGCTACGTGACCGCCGGGCACTGCAACGTCGGCGCCTGGAACGTCTACGGCTGGGACCGGTCGTGGCAGGGCGAGTTCGTCGGTTCGTCGTTCCCCACCAACGACTACGGCTGGGTGCGCACCGGCGGTGGCTGGTGGAACGTCCCCGTCGTGCTCGGCTGGGGCCAGGTGAGCGACGCGCTGGTGCGCGGTTCGTGGGAGGCACCGCCCGGCACGTCCGTGTGCCGTTCGGGCTCGACCTCGCACTGGCACTGCGGCGTGGTGCAGGGCCGCAACGAGACCGTGAACTACCAGCAGGGCGCGGTCTACGAGATGGTCGGCACGTCGGTGTGCGCGGAGCCGGGTGACTCCGGCGGCTCGTTCATCACCGGTGACCAGGCCCAGGGCGTCACGTCCGGCGGCTACGGCGACTGCACGGGCGGTGGCCGCACGTGGTTCCAGCCCGTCAACGAGATCCTGCGGGTCTACGGGCTGACGCTGCTCACCGCCTGATCGGCGGGTCCACCGGGACGCCGCGTCCCGGTGGACCTCCTCAGGTGAACAGGATCCGGGCCGCCACCGCACGCCCCAGCCACGTCCGCAGCCCGGTGAACGCCGCCTCGGCCACACCGGGCTCCCGCACCATGGACAGCCCGCGCCGCATCGCCTTGCGCGCCAGGTACCGCCGGCGCAGACCGGCGCCGTCGTAGTGCTCCAGCACGTACCTGTTGCCGCTGCGCAGGTAGTCGACCGTCACCGACGCGGCCAGCTCCGACATCCGCAGGCACGGGTCGAGCCCGCCCGCGGTCAACGGCGACACCGCGCCCGCCGCGTCCCCGACCAGCAGCCCCTCGGTGCTCACGATCCGGCGCAGCACACCGCCGACCGGGATCGGCCCGCCGCGGCGCCGGACCGGACCGGCGGGCGCGGGTGTGGGAAACGTGTCCTTGAACCGCTGCAGCAGCCGGGGGAGCGGCGCGGTGAACCGGTCGGCCCGGCCGGCGAGCCCGACGTGGGCGTGCTCGCCGTCGTCGACGACCCAGGCGAGGTAACCGGGTGCCAGCCGCGGGTCGAGCACGCAGTGGAACGTGGGCGTCGAGCCGGAGGCGACCGGGTAGACCTCCTCGATGCCGGTGATGAGCGTGCGGTTGACGTCGAGGCCCAGCTGCCGGGCCACGGTCGAGCGGGCACCGTCCGCGCCGATCGTGAAGCGCGCCTTCGTGGCCCCGGCCGGGTAGCTCGCACCCAGCCGGACCCGCGCACCGGCCCGTTCGGCGTCCCGCACGGCCTGCGCGTAGACGCCCTCCATGTGGCCCACGCGGAACTCGTCGCGGGTGCTGACCAGTTCGACCGGATCGCGCAGCGACGGCGGGTGGAGCACCACGCGCCGGACCGCGGGCCCCAGGTGGGGGAGGTCGTAGTCCTCCAGCGTGCGCCGCACGAAGATGCCGGTGGTGCGGATGCCGCTGCCGAGGCTGCCGCGCCGCTCGCACACGGCGACGTCCAGGCCCGCCTCGGCGAGCAGGCGGGCGGTGCGCAGTCCGGCGAGCCCGGCACCCACGACGAGCACGTCCACGGTGTCCATGCCTGACGCTAGAACGCGCAGGCCAGGTCGGTCCCCGTCGCGCGCGACACCTTCACCGGACCTGCACAGCACCTTCACGATTGACCCGGTTCGACACGCCGGTGACGGTGGTCGCAGCGAATGAGGTGTTCCCTCCGGGCCGCTGAGAGGTGAGAATCGTTCGCGTGGGGGATGCGCACGGGCGAACCGTCGAGAGCAGGGCCGGCGTTGCCGCGTTCCTGGCCGGGGTGTGGCTGATCGCGGCACCGCCGGTCCTGCACTTCGACGCGGCCGTGACCGCGTTCGAGCCGTACTGGCTGTCGATGGGCGTGGCGGTGCTGGTCATGCTGCTCGGCATGGTCCGCGCGATGGCCCCGTTGGACGTGCCGCTGCTGCGACCGATCACGATCGTGCTGGCACTCGTGCTGATCGCGGTGGCGTTGCTGCACAACGCCGACGGCAGCTCCGTCGTCTGGCTCAACCAGCTCGTGGTGGCCGGGGTGGTCGCGCTGTCGGCCGCGCTGGCGTTGCTGGTCACGTTCCGCCGATGAGCGACACCTGTCTGCTGTGCGGCGGCGCCCAGGAGCTCGTCGTCGGCGTCCGGGAACGCGGCCCGCACCCGCAGCTGCACGACTACACCCGCGTGCTGTTCTGCCCGGCCTGCGACGTCGGCGAGCTGCGCGCGTTCAGCTTCGACGGCTTCGTGGCGTGGGACGAGGAGGACCCGGTCATGGTGTGGTCGGCGGCACTGTCCACAGCGGACGTCTCGCTGCTCCGCACCGCGTTCGCCTGCCCGAACCCGCTGGACCACCGGTGCGGGTGCGCCCAGCACGAGCGCGCCTACTCGACGAGCGTGGGCACGACGAAGACCCTGCTGTCCGAGTACGGCCCGCGGCGGCACAGCCCGGACGGCCGCTCGACGGCGACCGTCCGGGTGGCCGGCGGGCTCGCCGAGTTCCGGTCAGCAGCGCTCTGACGTCTTGGCGGACAGGAAGTAGCTGTCCCCGTTGATCCGCCCGACCGCGCGCGTGCACTGGTCGAGCGTGTCCGCGGCCCGCGACCACAGCTCCCGCTGCCCCCGCTCACCCGTCTTGTACCCGTGCGTCAGGTTGGGCTCGGTCGAGACGTACGTGATCAGGTAGAAGTCGTTGCGGTGCCCGGAAAGCCACTGGTCCCACACGTAGATGTAGGACCAGTTGCTGTCGCAGCCCTTGAACTGCTTCACCGACGCCACGGTGGTGTCGTAGTTCTTGACGTAGGCCGTGCTGCCGATCTGCGTCACGCCGCTCGGGCAGGCCGGGTTGCGCTCGGCCTGCGCGGTGCCCGTGACCCCTGCCGACGCCGCCGCGGTCAGCGCGATCACGGCCAGATGCTTGCGCATGGTGCTCCTCCTCGATTCCGCGAAGAGCCTGCTGCGCACCGGTTAGCCGGCGGTAAATCAGTCGAGCACGGCCGTCGCCTCGACCTCGACCAGGTGCTCCGGCACGTCCAGCGCGGCCACGCCGATCAGCGTGGCCGGCGGCGCGGGCACGTGGCCCGCCTTCCGGCCCGCCGCGGCGATGCCTTCGAGCAGTTGCGGCATCTTGTCCGGCGTCCAGTCCACGACGTAGACGGTGACCCGGACGAGGTCCGCGAACGACGCCCCGACGCCCCGCAGCGCGGTGTGGACGTTGAGGTAGGCCTGCTCGACCTGCGCGGCCAGGTCCGGCGCGGCGTCCCAGGCCACCTGGCCGGCCACGTGCACGGTCCTCGTCCCCGTCGCCACGGCCACCTGGTGGTAGACGTCGATCTGCGGCAGGCCGTCGGGGTTGACCAGGGTGATCATGCTTCCTCGCTCTCTTGTGGTTACTGGGAAACCGTAGGAGAGTGAGGCTCGACCTGGAAGAACGCACTATTAAGTGACTGGGGAACCACAAGGTGAGCAAGCAGTTCACGCTGCCGCAGGACGCCGATCTCGCCCGCGCCGACTCGCTGGCGCGCGAGGTCTTCTCCGACGTCGCCAACAAGTGGGCGCTGCTGATCATCGAGGCGATCGGCGACGGCACCCGGCGCTTCACCGAGCTGCGCGCCGACGTCGACGGCATCAGCCACAAGATGCTCACGCAGAACCTGCGCCTGCTGGAGCGCAACGGCCTGGTGGAGCGGTTCGTGCACCCGACGGTGCCGCCACGGGTCGACTACACGCTGACCGAGCCGGGACGGGAGCTGCGCAAGACCGTCGACGCGATGTGCGCGTGGACGACGAGGTACCTGACCGAGATCGAGTCGGCCCGCCGCCGGTTCGACGGCTGAGGTCAGGCCAGATCCGCGCGGAACGCACCGTGCAGCGCCTGGACCAGGTGCCCCAGCCGGAACGCACGCGTCCGTTCGTCCTCGCTCATCCGGCTCCGCGCCCACGGGTCGTTGAGAGACCAGCTCGCCCTGCGCGCCAGCGTCGACCACTCGCGCACGTGCCGGCCCAGCTCACTGTCCGGGGTGACCACGACCGGTTCACCGCGCCGCGCCGTCTTCAGTGCCGCTGCCAGGCCGGGCGTGTCCCCGAGGTGCAGCTCGGTGACGATCTCCTCGGCGAGCGCGCGTGCGTTCCCGGGGCCGGACGGCCGGGCGCGGCTGAACCAGTGGTCGAAGTGCGCGCTGAGCAGCGGTGCGGTGAGCTGGTCGAGTGTCGGCGCGACACCGGTGACCAGCTCGCTCAGCCGCAGCGCGCGGCTGACGGCGTGCTCGTACTGGCCGCTGTCGTCGTCCGGGTCGAACCCGGCCGCCCGCATCAGGGGCAGCAGCCGGTCGGGGTCCGTGCCGTGGCGCGTGTCCGGGTGGTTGAGGTGGAAGCCGGTGACGATCGTGCCGTCGACCGCGTAGCCGAACCTCGGCGTGGCGTAGTCGTGCCGCAGCACGGCGACCGCCTCGGTGCCGCGGGACAGCACGTCCACCAGGGTCTCCACCCAGAAGCCGTTGAGCTGCACCAGAACCGTCCACTCGCCGGCCGCCAGCGCACCGGCGACCTCCGGGTAGCCGTCCTCGTAGTTGTGCAGTTCGCCCACCTCCTCCGGCGCGCGTTCGGCCACCGTGTCCGCCAGCCCGCCGATGCGGCGAAGGGCGTCGAGCGGCTCGACGCCGCGCACGAACGCGATCGAGAAGATCTCGCCCAGGAACGGGTGGTTGCCGGGATGGGCGTCGGCCCAGGACAGCTCGTGTGGCACGTGGTTCCCCCAAGAACGCGGTGCAGCGATCTTGGCACGACACCCGGCCGTGTTCCCAGGCGCCGACGAGCACCGGTCACCCCGCGGAGCGCTGGTTGCCGTACCGGGCCGTGGTGGCGTGCCATTCCCGGTTGCCGCCGAGCCAGGCCCACATCCCGGCGAGGAACCGGCCCAGGGCGGGTGACCCGGTCAGGGCGAGGGAGGCCGACTCCCTCTCGTAGTCGTGCACGAGGTCGTTGTGGATCCGGATGCTGCGCTGGACGGCTTCGTCGTGCGTGCACCCCTCCTCCGCCGCGATCACGGCGGGCAGGTCGAAGTCCAGGCCGGGCGAGGAACGTTCCTTGTCCATCGAGTACAGGTCGTTGACCAGGACACTCGCGGTGCCGGCCAGGTTCATCACGCGCCGTACCCGTGGATCGGCGAACTCGGGGCCGGGCACCTCGTACCCCGCGACCGCGTCGATCATCGCCAGGTTGGGGCGGAAGCTGTTGACCGCCCGGTTGAGCAGGTACTCCCACACCGACGGCAACCGGTCCTCGTGGCGCCAGGACGCCTCCTGCTCGTAGCCGAGGAACAGCGTGGCGGCTTCGTGCCTGATCCGCTCCGCCTGCACGGGTGTGGTGTACCGCGACAGCCGGCGCCATGCGCAGCGGTGAGCCGCCAGCACGGGCTCGCGATCGACGGCGGCGTCCAGGTCGGCGGCGTAGCGGTCGGGCATGGCCACCGGATCGGTCGCCGTGTAGGCCACGGCCAGGCGCGAACCGAGCAGCGCCGGCACCGAGCCCAGCGACGCGTCGTCGCAGTAGTAGTCGTCCGCGGTCCACCAGGCCAGCGTCATCCGGGCGACGGCGAGCAGCCGGTCGTAGTCGTCGGTGTCCACGTACGTCAGCGTGATCAGCCGGCCGAAGTTCATCTCGCGCAGCACGTCCAGCCGCCCCGGGAAGATCCCCACCTGCCCGGCCCACTCGACGAGGCCGTCGTTGACCGCGCGCTCGAGCACCGGGTCCCGGCGCAGGGCGGGCGGGCAGTGCAGCTCGTCCCGCACCGGCGTCGCCCCGCACCGGCCGAGGGTCCGGGCGAGGTGAGCCGCTGAGGTCCCGATGCCGGACGGCCCCTGCGGAAGCCTCCCGGCGACTTCCGCGACGTGCGGGAACGGGAACTCCAGGAACCGGGCCCGGTATCGCGCGGCAAGAGCGGGCGACGTCACCGGGAGCACTTCCGACACAGGGTTCCTCCTGGTGCGAGGTGAACGGCGCGACGGGCCGGCAGTCCGGTGAGCCTGCCGGACACGCGGGACGAGGACCGGTGGACCGCGGCTGTGCCGCTTCCGGGCCACAGTGCCAGAGGCGGGTGCCGGACGGCAGAGGTGATCGGCGGTGTCACTCGTACGGGTAGAGAGGCGGCATTCCGCGCACGGGTGATGTCGCTGAGACCTGTTCCTTTCTTGTCCCAGGTGGACGGTTTCGCCGGTGTCAGCGGATGTCCGTTCCGCAGGCGTGAGCGACCGACACCCACTTCGTGTGACGGCTTCGGATGCACCCGTTCGGCCGATATCCCCGTGCACCGCGGGTTCGTTGAGGAAGGGCAACTCCTGCGACGTGAGGACCTGACGGATGAGAAGGCTCGGAGCCGGACTGGCTGCCGCTGTGCTGGTGCTGGCAGGCGGTGTGCCGGCGGGCGCGGTGGAAGGCACACTGCCCGGCGGGATCGGGATCGGGGTGGACATCGAGACGCCACTGCCCGACACGGTGATCCCGAAGGGCACCACCAAGGTGGTCGGCACGGCGTCGATCGGCACCAAGGCGGCGACGCCGAGGACATCGGTGGTCTACGTGCTGGACAGCTCCGGCAGCCTCACCCAGGCCGGGTGGGACGCGGAGAAGCAGGCGGTCGCGGACTTCCACCGGAAGGTGGCGCAGCAGCCGTACCTGGGCGTCGGCGGTGCCGGGCTGGCCGCGTTCTCCACCGGTGGGCGGGTCTTCTGGACCGGTCCGGCCGCTGGTCCGCAGTTCCACAACGCGCTGGCGGCGCTGCAGTGGCAGGACGGCAGCACCAACTTCACCGCGGGCCTGCGGGCCGGCACCGAGGCCGCGAACGCGACGACCGAACCGCGATCGATCATGATCTTCCTGTCCGACGGCCGCGACAACCACGCCCTGGAGAACTTCGAGGGCGCGCTGGCCCAGGTGCCCGAGCGGGTGGACATCCACACCGTGGCGTTCGGCCCTGACGCCGAGTGCGGCAACGGCCCGCGCAGCCTCAAGCGGATGGCCGACGTCACCGGCGGCGCGTGTGTGAAGGCTTCCGGAACGGGAGACCTGCCGACAGCGCTGGCGGCGCTGTTCCCGTCCGAGCTGCAGCGCCTGACGCTGACCGTGGACGGCGGCCCGGAGCTGCCGATCACCGACATCACCCCGGCCCTGCCCCAGCCCGGCCCGCGCCAGGTCCGCTACACCGTCGAGACCCCGCCGCTGGACGTGGGCAACCACCCGTTGTGCGTCACCGCCCACGGCACCGACTTCGGCGGGGCGGGCAAGGTCACCGACTGCACCAACGTGATCATCCGCGAACCCGGCACCAGCCCCGGCACCACCCCGGCCACCAGCTCACCCACGACCACCACCCCGGCCAGCCCGCCGCCGGCGGCGCTGCCGGGCAACCGCCAGGTCAGCGTCATCCCGCGCGGCGGCGTGGACACCGGCGGCGCAACGGCGGCACCATGACCACCCGCAAGCGCGCGATCATCGCCGCCACCGCGGCCGCCCTCCTGATCGCCGGCCTGCTCACCGCCGGGTTCCTCCTGCCCTCCGACGACGACCCGGCCGGGCAGGCCGCCGGGCAGCCCACCACCGCGCAACCACCGGCGACGTCCGCCACGCCACCGGTCGAGGTGCGCATCCCCGCCCTCGGCGCCCGTTCCAGCCTGATCCCGCTGGGCGTCAACCCCGACGGCACCGCCGAGGTCCCGCCTCTGGACCAGCCACTGCAAGCCGGTTGGTACAAGTACGGCCCCGCACCCGGCGACACCGGCCCCGCCGTCCTGTTCGGCCACGTCGACGGCCACGGCCGCCCCGGCATCTTCCACGACCTGGCCGAGCTGAAGGCCGGTGACCGCGTCGAGGTCACCCGTCACGACAACAGCATCGCCACCTTCACCATCAGCCGGGTCGACCGCGTCCCGAAGGACCGCTTTCCCACCGACGCCGTCTACGGCGAGACCACCACCCCGCAGCTGCGCCTGGTCACCTGCGGCGGCGCCTTCGACCCCGCCACCGGCGACTACCGGGACAACGTCATCGCCTACGCCGGCCAATAGGACCAGCTCACCCGTGACGCGGGTGCCACGGGTCTGTTCGACCGGTGGAGCCGGCCGCGCACGACGGCGGCGGTGTCACGGCTGCTTGAACGCGGCGGACCGGTCGGCACCGGGCGAACTGCTCCTCGATCTCGGCGACGTGCCGGGAGCGGGTGCTCGGCGGTGGACGGTGGAGGTCCGGAACCGGCGTGGTGCTGATCGGACCCGGCTCCGCAGGCGGATCAGTGACAATCCACTCGGGACAGTCCTCAGTGGAAGGTCAGAGCGCCGTCGGGCGGCTCGCCGCCGTGCAGCGGCGAGCCGCCCGACACGGCGTCACGCCCGCGGTTCGTACAGGCTGAACGGCGTGCCCTGGTCGTCGGAGCAGTGCGCGATCCGCCCGACCTCCGGCACCTGCTGCACGTCGTCGGCCTTGCCGCCCAGCTCCTGCACGCGGCGCACCGACGCGTCGATGTCGGCGGTGTGGAAGTAGACGCGCGGCTGGGTCAGCTGGGAGTCCTTGGCCGCGATCGCACCGGCCGCGCCGTTGGTGACGACGTGGTAGTCGTCGCCCATCAGGCTCGTGTCCCACCCGAACAGGCCGCCGTAGAACGCCCTGGCCCGCGCGGTGTCGTCGGCGGGCAGCTCGAACCAGTTCAGCTCTCCGGACATCTTCGCTCTCCTTGCGGTCGTGGTGCTTGTGAACCGAGGACGAGCGGGCGACGCCGAACTCGACATCACCGCCGGAGTTTTTCGCAGGCGGTGTCGAAGTGCTGGAGCGCGGCGCCCACGGCGGCCGCGACGGTGTCTCGAAGATCTCGTCCTCGGTGTGGCTCTGCTTGAGCACGCGCAGGTCGTCGGTGAGGCGGTGGAACGCCGTGCGGACGCTCTGCGCCAGGCCGCTTTCGCGGGCACCGCACTGCCCGCGAGCTGAGGTGACCACGCCGCCACCGACGACGGCCCGCGCGCTCAGGTCCAGGAACACCGCGCCGAAGAACTCCGGGCGGTACAACAGGGTCTACGGCACGTCGGACATCGGCGCCCGCGAGGTGAGCCGGGTCAGGCCGAAGGACAGCCACGCGGGCAGCCGGTGACCGTGGTCGAGCACGCCGAGCCGCGTCAACGCCCCTCCAGGGAACGGATCCGGCCCGCCAGGAACCGCTGGTCCGCCGCGCTGACCGCGAGCCCGGCCGCCACCCGGTACGCCGTCAGCGCCTCCGCGTCGCGCCCGAGCCGCCGCAGCAGGTCGGCACGGGCGGAGTGCAGCAGGTGGTACGACTCCAGCCCGCTGATCGCGTCGATCAACGCCAGCCCCACCGCGGGCCCCTCGGCCATCGCCACCGCCACCGCGTGGTTCAGCTCGACCACCGGGGTCGGTGCCACGGCGAGCAGTTCGCCGTACAGCGCGGCGATCCGCGACCAGTCGACCGTGTCCTGCACGTGCAGCGCGGCGATCACGGCGTGCAGCACGTACGGGCCGGCCGTGCCGAACCGCAGCGCGCGGTCGAGCAGCGTCATGCCCTCGGCGATCTTGTCGACGTCCCACAGCGAGCGGTCCTGGTCCTCCAGCAGCACCAGGTCGCCGTTCGGGGCGTACCGGGCGGCGCTGCGGGAGTCGTGCAGCAGCAACAACGCGACCAGCCCCATCGCCTCCGGTTCGTCCGGCATCAGCGCGGCGACGAGCTTGGCCAGCCGGACCGCCTCCTGCCGCAGGTCGGCGTCGCCGGTCGTGTAGCCCTGGGTGAAGATCAGGTACAGCACCGTCAGCACGCCCTGCAGCCGTTCGGGCAGCAGGTGGTCGGCGGGCACCTCGAACGTGATCCCGGCGTCGCGGATCTTGCGCTTGGCCCGCACCAGCCGCTGGGCCAGCGCGGGTTCGGCGACCAGGAACGTCCTGGCGATCTGCGCAGCCGTGAAGCCCGCCACCGCCTGCAGCGTCAGCGCCAGCCTGGCCTCCTGCGCCAGCGCCGGGTGGCAGCACGTGAAGATCAGGCTCAGCCGCTCGTCACCCAGGTCCACGAGCTGCTTCTCGGTCATCGTCACCGGTTCCGGCGCCGGTGGCGCCTTGGTGCGGGCCATCGCCGTGTGCCGCAACCGGTCGAGCGCGTGGTTGCGCGCGACGGTGAGCAGCCACGCGAACGGGTCGTCCGGCACGGCGGTGCGCGGCCAGCGGCGCAACGCCTGCGAGCACGCCTCCTGCAGCGCGTCCTCGGCCAGCTCGAAGTCGCCGAGCGCGCGCATGAGCGCCGCGAGCATCCGGGATCGGTGCTCGCGGTAGACCCGTTCGACCGCCGCGGAGGCCAGGTCGCTCATGCCACCCCGTGGTTGAGGCCGGGGATGTGGTCGACCGGGCGCACCTCCAGCGTGGCGCCGAACTGGGCCTGCGGGCACAGCTCGGCGAGCTCCAGCGCCTCGTCGAGGTCGCGGCAGTCGAGCAGGTAGTAGCCGCCGAGGTGCTCGTGCGTCTCGGCGAACGGCCCGTCGGTGAGCACCGCCCTGCCGTCCCGCACGCGCACGGTCGTGGCGGTGGTGACCGGCTTCAGCGGGTCACCGGCCACGAACACACCCCGGCGGCGGCACTCGTCCGCGAACGCGTTGACCCTGGTCAAGACGTCCTCGAACCGCGGGTCACCGGGCTTGGGCCGGTCCTCGCAGTTGTAGATCAGGAACATGTAGTGCATGCGTGCCCTCCAGTCGTCGTTCCGAGGACGAACGAGGTCGGTGGAACTCGACATTCGAGCACGCCGGGTTTCTCACGGCGCGGCGAGCGCCTCCGTCGGCGTGAGCCGCGCCGCCCTGACCGCCGGGTACACGCCCGCGACCACGCCCGTCACGACCGCCGCGCCGAGCCCGGCCAGCACCACCTCCACCGGCACGACCGCGGGCCAGCCGTGCGCGGCGGCGTACCCGGCGGTGCCCAGCAGCCCGAGCAGCACCCCGGCCACCCCGCCGAGCACGCACAGCACGACCGACTCGGTGAGGAACTGGGTCCGCACCTGCCCCCGGTTCGCGCCGAGCGCACGCCGCAGGCCGATCTCGCGTTTGCGTTCCAGCACCGAGATCACCATCGTGTTCGCCACCCCGATCCCGCCGACCAGCAGCGCCACGCCCGCCAGGCCGAGGACCAACGCGGAGAACGTGTTCTCGGTGAGGCGCTTGGCCACCAGCGCGTCGGACGGGCGGCTGACCCTGACCTGCGACGGCTGCCGCGGGTGGATCGTCGGCGGCAGCACCGCCCGCACGTCGTCGAGCGCGGCCTCCTCGGCGCGCAGGTAGAGCACCGTGGGCCGCTGGTCGAAGCCGAGCTCGCGGGCCGCCTCCCAGCCGATCAGCGCCGACCGTTCGACCTCCGGCGCGAGCGGCAGGGGAGCGAGGATGCCGACGACGGTGAACCACCGGTCCCCGATGCGCACCTGGGTGTCCGGCGCGGTGACGCCGAGGCGGGTGGCGGCGACGTCGCCGAGCACGACGGCCGGGAACCGTTCGGTCGCGGCGGTGAGGAACGTGCCGTCGCGGACCCGGCCGTTGAGCGTGTCCAGCAGGGTCAACGACGTCGCGAGCACCGTCAGGCCGGACGTCTCCGACTCGGGGACGCGGTCGGAGCGGCGGACGGCGGCGTGCGTGTTCGCGACCGCGCTGACCTTCGAGGCCGGGCCGATCCGCTGCACCATCGCGACCGAGTCCGGTGGCAGCGCGGCGGGTTCGCCGTTCGTGCCGGTGGTGGCCTCCGCCCGCAGCAGGTTGGTGCCCAGCGCGGCGAACTCCGCCATCAGCGCGGCCTGGCTGGACGCGGGGATGCCGGTCACCACGACCAGCGTGGCGATGCCGATGGAGATCCCGAGCGCGGACAGGACCGCCCGCAACGGCCTGGTGCGCAACGGGGACAGGCCGAGCAGCAGCAGGTCGGCGAGGCTCAGCCGGGTGGGCTTCACGCGCGCACCCCCGTGCCGATGCGGCCGTCGCGGAGCTCGACCTGGCGGGGCAGCCTGGCCGCCACCTCGCGGTCGTGCGTGATCACCGCGAGCGTCGTGCCCTCCCGGTTCAGGCCCAGCAACAGCTCCAGCACCGCCTGCCCGTTCGCCGTGTCGAGCGCACCCGTCGGTTCGTCGGCCAGCAGCAACGCCGGCCGGTTCACCACGGCCCGCGCGATCGCGACGCGCTGGCGTTCACCCCCGGACAGCTCGTGCGGCCGGTGGCCCAGCCGGTGCCCGAGGCCGACGCGGTGCAACGCCTCGGTCGCCATCGCCGCACGCTCCCTGCGGGCCACGCCCGCGTAGAGCAGGCCGGTGGCGACGTTGCCGAGCGCGGTGAGGCCGTCGGCGAGGTGGAACTGCTGGAACACGAACCCGATCCGCCGCCCGCGCAACGCCGACAGCCGCCGATCGCTCAGCGTCGTGACGTCGTGGCCGTCCAGCGTCACCGTGCCGCTGGTCGGGCGGTCGAGCGTGCCGAGCAGGTTGAGCAGCGTCGACTTCCCGGAGCCGGACGGGCCCACGATCGCGACTGCCTCGCCCGCGCGCAGGGTCAGCGACACGCCATCGAGCGCCCGGACCCCGCCCGCGTACTCCTTGACGGCGTCGCGGACGTCGAGCACGGGCCGCGCACCCGGTGGTGTGGCCGGCCGGAACGTGGCCGTGGCCGGGTGGTCGGGGTGCGATGGGTTCACGACGTGGTCACCACCTGCATGCCCTCGCTGACCCCGCCGCCGCTGATCTCGACCAGCCCGCCGGCGAACAGCCCCGTCTTCACCGCGACCAGCTGCCCCGCCCCGGTCTGCACCGCGTACCCGCCCTCCCGCACCGCCAGCAGCGCCGTCACCGGCACCGCCAGCACGCCCTTGCGCGCCGTGCTCGTGACCCGCACGCGCACCGGTCCCGACTCGAACGCGACGTCGCCGTCCAGCCCGATGTCGACGGCGACGGTCGAGGCGGCCTCGCCGTTGCTGTTCTTCTCCTGCTTGACCTCGGTGCTGACCGAGCGCACGGTTCCGCCGGTCTCCTTGCCGTCGGGCAGCAGCACGGTCACCTTCAGGTCCTTGGTGAACACCTCGGCCGCCTGGGCGTCCACCGCCGCGGCGACCGCCTTGCCCGGCGCGGTCACCGCCAGCAACGGCCCCTCCGCGGTGCCCGACAGCGTGGCCGTCACCGACTCCACGCGGACCTCGCCGGGCAGCACGACGACGTCACCGGGCTCCAGCACGCCGTTCTGCTCGACCTCACCGGCCTTCTGCCACCGCTTCACGGCGTCGATCGTGGCGGGCGTCAGCTCGTCGGCCGCGCCACCGAGCCGGTACCCGAGCGCGGCCAGGTTGTCCTTGACCACCTTCACGTCCGGGCCCTTCAGCCCGGCTGTGTCGAGCTTGCGCCACAACGGCGTGGCGCCGAAGAACAGCCACACCGGCCGGTTGTCCACCTTGTACACGGGCCGGCCGCGGCCGAGCACCGCGCCGGGCGCGGGCAGCCAGGTGAGCGTGCCCGGACGGCGGCCGGTGACCTGCCGGGAGACACCGAAACCGAGGGTGGCCTTGAACTCGCGGGTGTCGGTCAGGTCGGTCTTCACCACGGCGGTGGTCCGCGGTGCCGGTGGCCGGTCGGGCTGGGCCGGTGCCGGGCGCGTCCACGTGAACGCGAGGACCGCGCCCGTGCCGGCCACCGCGAGGACGCCTGCGGCGATCCACCGCCTCACCGGTGCCCTCCGCCGAAGACCTCCTGCTCGCACTCCTTCTCGATCCGGCCGCGCTCCGCCTCCGGCAGGGTCTGCTCGCCGTCGTAGGTCCAGCTGCCCGGCTCGGTCTCGATCACCTTCATGCCGCGGCTGTTGAGGCACTGCACGTTGCGGTGCCAGTTGTCCTTGAACGCCGGGTTGGCGGAGTCCATCTCCCACGGCGGCAGCGGCCACTTCTTCGCGCACGCCCGCCACGCCTCGTCGCTGTACTGCCTGCGCCCCTCGGGGCCGGGGCCGCTGCCGGTCGCGTTGGGGTCCTTCTCGGCCAGGCACGCCGTGTGCGCGTCGTAGAGCCGCCGCTTCTCCTCGTCGTTCATGTCCATCCGCAACCGCGGCTGCTCGGCCTCGGCCGGGGCCGTCCCGGATGCCGGCGCGGGAGTGGAACCGGACGTCTGCAGCGATGCGACCTGCGCGGGTGGTGCCGCCTGGCCGCACGCGGTGAGCGCGAGCAGCACGGCGCCGATCAACAACCTGGGGTTCATGGCGGTGATGCTGCCGAGCGGTTGTGCGGAAGATGTGCGCTCGGTGTGCCGGTCAGGTCAGCGTGATCGTGAACGTCGTGCCGCGCCCCGGTTCGCTCGCCACCGTGATCGTGCCGCCGTGCGCGGTCACCAGCGCGTGCACGATCGCGAGCCCCAGCCCGCTGCCGCCGGTGTTCCGCGCCCGCGCCGGGTCGGCGCGCCAGAACCGGTCGAACACGTGCGGCAGGTCCTCGGCGGCGATGCCGGAACCGGTGTCGCTCACCGTGATCCGTCCGTCCACAGCGGACAGTCGCACCTCGCCGCCCGCGGGTGTGTGGCGCAGCGCGTTGGTGACGAGGTTGGTGAGGACCTGCCGCAACCGCACCGGGTCCGCCGTCACCACGCCGCCGCCCTCGGCGACCAGCCCGGGGTGTGCGGCGACCAGCTGGTCGAACAGCTCCCGCAGGTCGACCGGTGACGGGTGCAGCCGCAGCTCGCCCGCGTCGGCCAGCGCGAGGTCCTGCAGGTCGTCGACGAGGTGCTGCAGCACCAGCGCCTCGTCGAGCAACGCGGTCAGCGTCGTGCGGTCCAGCTCGACCACGCCGTCGCGGGCGCCCTCCAGCCAGCTGCGGATCGTGCCGAGCGGGTTGCGCAGCTCGTGGGAGATGTCGCTGGTCATGGCCTTGCGCTGGGCGTCGGTGCGGGCGCGCTGGGCGGCCATGTCGTTGAACGCCCGCGCCAGCTGCCCGATCTCGCTGCGCGACCGGATGTCGACGCGCGCGTCGCCGCCGTGCTGCATGCGCTCGGCGGCGGCGGTGAGCGTGCGCAACGGCCGGGTCATCCGCAACGCCACGAGCACGCTCACGCCGACCGTCAGCACCAGCACGACCGCCGCGACCAGCACGACCCGGCCCGCGTCGAACCGCACCACCCTCGCCTGCGTGGTCCGCCCCGCCGCGTCCGTCACGAACAGCAGCGCGGGCGGTGCCACGTAGGGCTGGAGCTGGGTGCGGCGGGCACTCGCCAGGCACTCGGTGTCGGACGCCACCGGCTGCCACTGCGCGTTCATCCTGAGCTGCTCGGCGGGCCGACCGCGCTGGCGCTGGCAGTCGTCGAAGAGCAGGCCGAGCTCGGTGAACGCGGCGGACTCGCCCGGCGTGAGCGTGCTCAGCCGCTGTTCCACCTCGGTGCACGCCGGTGAGGTCGGCGCCGGTCCGGTGCGGTCCACGTTCACGATCGGGCGGCCCCAGGCCGTGACCCGCAACTGGGCGGCCTGCTCAGGCGCGGACCGGCAGCGGCTGACGTAGAGCCGCGCGTCCTCGGCGAGCTGCTGCTTCTCGTCCTCGCTCAGCCGGAACGGGCCGGTGATCCTGGGGTCGATCCGGTCGGCCGGTGCGTCCTGGGCCTGGGCGAGGTCGAGCTCCAGCGGGTTGATCACCGCGGACGGCGCCGCGGGCAGCTGGGCGGCGTCGAGGTTCGTGCCGGTGTCGGCGATGACCGCGCGGCCGGGCGTGGTGAGGATCAGCCTGCGGTTGCCGGGTGGCAGCGTGACGCCGGTCCAGTCGCGGTGCTCCACGGCGAACGCGACCAGCGCGCGGTAGGTGGCGGTGTCACCGGCCAGCGCGGCGCCGAGCTCCTGCCGGATCGACGTCGAGGTGCTCTGCGCGGCCAGCCACGCGGTCGCGGTGATGGAGCAGATCGCCACCAGGACCGACGCGGCCAGCAGCCGCGCCAGGACGCTATGCACCCGAACCGTCCACCAGCTTGTAGCCGACGCCGTGCACGGTCAGCAGGTACGCGGGCCTGCGGGGCTGTGCCTCGATCTTCTTGCGCAGGTTCATCACGTGCGCGTCGATCGTGCGCTCGGTGATGTAGCCGTCCAGCCCGTGCACGGCGTTGAGCAGCTGCGAACGGCTGAACACGCGGCCGGGGCTCGCCGCCATCGTGTGCAGGACCCGGAACTCCGACGCCGTGCACTCCACCACCTCGCCCCGCACCCGCACCTCGTGCCGGTCCGGGTCGACCCGCAGGTCACCGAGCGTGATGTCGGTGGTCCCGCCGGTCCGCTGCACGCGCCGCAGCAACGTCCGCACGCGGGCCATCAGCTCACGCGGGCTGTACGGCTTGGTCACGTAGTCGTCGGCGCCGAGGTCGAGCCCGTGCAGCAGGTCGTCCTCTGTGGACCGCGCGGTGAGCATCAGCACCGGCAGGTCGGACTCGCCGCGCAGCAACCGCACCACGTCCAGACCGTCCACACCGGGCATCATCACGTCGAGGATCAGCAGGTCCGGCGGGTTGCGGCGGACCTCGTCGAGCGCCGACCGGCCGTCGTGCACGATCCGCACCGCGTACCCCTCCTGGCGCAGGTAGCGGCCGAGCATGTCCGCCTGCATCACGTTGTCCTCGGCCACCAGCACGCACGAACCCATGCCCCGCAAGATAGTCATCGCGGCCGTCGGCGCACGGGATGGCGACCTCATCCGCACAGGATCCGCACATCTGCCTGCCACGGTCACGGCATGCGAACACTGAGCGTGGTCGTCCTGCTGCTGCTCGCCGTGCCCGGCACGGCAGCCGCGGCCGAGGACGTCGTCGTGCACGACCTCGACACCGGTGGCGTGGCGGCCCACTGGACACCGGAACGGATCGCCGCCATGCCGGTCGGCCCGTCCGAGCCCGGCACCCCGCCGGTGGACGGCCCGGACGGCGCCCCCGCACCGGCCAGCCGCACCATCGGCCGGCTGTTCTTCGTCGACCGCGACGGCGAGGACTCCAGCTGCACCGCCACCCTCGTGGCGAGCGCGAACCGGCGCACGGCGGTCACCGGCGGGCACTGCGTGCACACGGCGAACCTCATCGGCCAGGACCCGCGGTGGCACACGAAGCTGCTGTTCGTGCCCGGCTTCCGCGACAACACCCGGCCGTTCGGCCAGTACGTCGTGCGCAGGGCCGTGGTCAGCAGGACGTGGACGACCGACGACCAGCGCTCGGAGCACGACCAGGCGTTCCTGGTGCTCGACCGGCCCTCCGCCGCGGCCGAGCAGATCGCGTTCGGCCGCCCCGCCGACCGCGCCGCCGTCGAGTACGGCTACCCGCGTGCGGCGACCCGGCCCGGCCACCAGGGCCGCCCGGAGTTCACCGGCCAGCGGCTCGCCCGGTGCTGGGGCACGCCCGTGCACAACCCCGGCCACCCCGAGCAGGGGCCGGAGAACATCTGGGGCGTGCCGTGCGACATGGGCGGCGGCGCCAGCGGCGGCCCGCGGATCAGCCACGGCGCGGTCGTGGGCGTGAACACCCAGAGCTTCCACCTCGACGCGGACGGCCGGTGGTGCTCATCCGGCGAGTGCGTCCGCCACCTCGGCGGGCCGCAGTTCTCCCGGGAGGTCACGGCGCCGCTGCACCGGCGGGCGGCGACGAGCTGAGGCTCGTCGGCTCAGGGCCGGCCGGAGCCCCAGGCCGTGGCCGGGTCGGCGAGGCGGAAGAGGTCGCGCGCGGGGTGCACGTCGATCGGGACGCGCGCCCCGGCCTCGACGGCCGCCACACCGGTGACGAGGTGGCTCGTGGTGAACGGCGGCCGGCCCGGCACGGTGACCAGCAGCGAGATCCTGGTGCAACGCTCGTCCTCGCCGCACGGCACGTGCTCGGTGGACGTGACCTCGGCGAGGACGCGCACCCCGGCCGTGTCCAGGTCACGCCACACGCGCTGGTCCCGCACGGTGCCGACGATGGCCAGGACCAGGACGAGAACGGTGAACGGGGTCCAGACCAGGCCGACCACGACGACGCCCGGCCGGTCGTCGTCGGGGACGTACCCGCTCAGACCGGCCAGCAGGATCACGGGACCGGCGCACACGACCAGGAGGCCCAGCAGGGTCCAGAGCGGCTGCTCGAAGAAACCCGTCGGGCGGTTCATCGGACCTTCGGCCACCGACGCAACCTAACGCACGTGAACCGGTCGTCGTGGGCGAATTCGGCACCTCTGTGCGATGTTCGGCCCGGCTCAGCCGAGCAGGTCGCTCACCAGCCGACGTGCGTAGGCGGGGTCGAGCAGGCCGGGGCGGAACAGGATGCGGTACATCATCGGTGCCACCACGCGGTCGAGCACCGTCTCCGCGTCCGGGGCGTCCTCGCCGCGCGCGGCGGCCTGGGCGAGGATCACGCCGATCTGGTCGGCCGCGTACGCCGAACACCGGCCGGCGTTGCTCCCGTCCGCGTCGCCGAGCAGCGCGTCCCGGATGTAGGCGCGTCCTGGCGGTGAGGACATCTCGTCGAGGAACTGCTCGGCCCACGCCTCCAGGTCGGCCGCGAGACTGCCGTGGTCCTCGGGCGGCGCTTCGGGCCGGAGCCGTTCCACGGCGACGTCGGAGAGCAGCTCGTGCAGGTCTCCCCAGCGGCGGTAGATGGTCGACGGCGTGACACCGGCGCGTGCGGCGATCTGGGGCACGGTGAGCGCGGCCCGTCCGGCTTCGGTTTCCAGATCGCGAACGGCCGCGTGCACCGCCTCCTGGACCCTGGCGCTGCGGCCACCAGGGCGCACCATCGGCTTCCGGCTCATTCCTCCACCTTAAAGCAAACTTGTTGCTTCAAGAGTCTTCGCGACCTACGCTGGCTAAAGCTAAATATTAGCCTTAAGGAGGTTGGATGTCCTCGTACCGCTGGAACCACCTGACCGCACCCGAGCTGCGCGAGCTGGCGGACCGGGACGCGCTCGTCCTGCTGCCGGTGGGGTCCACCGAACAGCACGGTGCCCACCTGCCCACCGGCGTGGACGACTTCCTCGCGACCGAGGTCTGCCTCCGGGCCGCCGCGCTGGCCGGGGCGCGCGTCCCGGTGGTCGTGGCCCCCTCGGTGTGGTGCGGGCTGGCCGAGCACCACATGGCCTTCGGCGGCACGCTGACCCTCTCGCTGTCCACGTTGCACGCGCTGTTGCGGGACCTGTGCCGGTCCGTGCTGCGTGCGGGGTTCCGCCGCGTCCTGCTCGTCAACGGTCACGGCGGCAACGCGACCGCCCTGCACGCACTGGCCACCGAACTGACCGCCGAACTGGGCACCACGGTCGCGGTCACGAACTACTTCACCGCCGGTGCCGCCGTGATCGCGAAGACGCTCGAAACCCAGGACCAGCTGATGCACGCCTGCGAGGGCGAGACCTCGATGATGCTGGCGGCGTTCCCCGGGTCGGTGCGCCGGGAGCGGGTGGCCGAGGCGGTCGGCCCGCGGATCGAGCTGCAATCGGAGGACCCGGCGCCGGTGTACCGCCCGACGCCGTTCGAGCGCATCACGCCCACGGGCGTTGCCGGGGACGCGCGCACCGCCACGGCCGCGAAGGGGGAGGCCCTTCTCGACGGGTGCGCGCGTGCGCTCGCCGACGAGCTCCTCAGCTTCCGGTGAACGATCGTTCCCAGGCGTGCCCGGTCCGCAGCAGCAGCGGCTCTTCCCGTGGCCGTCCCAGCAGTTGCAGCCCGATGGGCAGACCGGCCCGGTCGGTGCCCGCCGGCACGGTCAGCGCGGGCACGCCGGTGATGTTGGCGGGCGCCGAAAGCCGGACGTAGGCATCCGGCACGCTCTCCACCGTGCCGTCCGGCCAGGTGATCGTCTCCTGCCCGGCCGGCACGGCGGTCAGCGGAACCGCCGGGGCGGCGAGCACGTCCACCTCCTCGAACATGCGCAACCACTCCCGCCTCATGAGGGTGCGAGCGCGCCGGGCCCGAAGGTGGTCGCCGGCGGGCAGCAGCTCCCCGGCTTCGAGGAGCACGCGGACGTCGGCCGCGTACAGCTCGGGGACCGTGCGCAGCGTCCTCTCGTGGTACGCGGTGGCCTCCGGGACCATCAGGCCCCACTGGACCGCCTTGACGTACCGCGTCATCGGGACCTCCACGTCGACGAGCCGCGCGCCGAGCGACGCCAGCCGCTCGACCGCCCGCCGCACCGCGGCCTCCACCTCGGGATCCACGTGTTCGAAGTAGTAGTTGCGCGGCACTCCCACGCGCAGCCCGGCCAGCTCACCGTCCACTGTGGCCGGTGCACCTCCGGTCAGCGCGGGCAGGACGAGCGCGGCGTCCTCGACCGTGCGGGTGAGCGGACCGACGTGGTCCAGTGACCAGGACAGCGGAACCACGCCGTCGCGGGGCACCAGGTCGTACGTCGGCTTCAGGCCGACGACCCCGTTCAGCGCGGCCGGAACGCGGATGGAGCCGCCGGTGTCGGTGCCCAGTGCGAAGGTCGCGGTGCCCGCCGCCACGGCGACGGCCGACCCGCCGCTGGACCCCCCGGCGATCCGCCCCGCGACCCGCGCGTTCCCGGTCTGCGGGGTGATGAGGCCGTAGGCGAACTCGTGGGTGTGGGTCTTGCCGACCAGCACCGCCCCGGCGTCGGCCAGTCTGGCCGCGACCACGCTGTCGGTGTCCGCGCGGTGGTCCGCCCGGACGCGTGAGCTGCCCGTGGTCGGCAGGCCGGCGACGTCGATCACGTCCTTGAGGCCGACCGGGATCCCGTGCAGCGGCCCGCGGAACTCGCCCGCGGCGATCTCGCGTTCGGCCAGCCGGGCCGCCGCGCGTGCCCGGTCCGCGGTCACGGTGACGTAGGCGTTGAGCCGGGGTTCGACCTCCGCCAGGCGCGTCAGCACGGAGTCGAGGAGCTCGACGGGGGACAGCTCGCGGGCGTGCAGCGCGCGTGAGGCGGCGGCGAGGCTCAGTTCATGCGGTCGCATCGGGCTCCCCCCACGTGAACGGCGCCGTGTCCCCGAAGTCCAGCTCTCGCAGAACGGAGACGACGGAGTGGATGTGGTCGGCGGTGGCGGCCACGACGTCGTGGCGCTCGTCGGGCAGGGACAACCCGGCACGGGCGGCCCAGCGAGCCGCTTCCGCCGGGGCGAGGTCGGACATGAACACCTCCAAAAGCTAAGCGTTAGCGTTAAGGGAGAGTAGGCGCTACAGTCGGCTAACGCAAACAAGTTGCTTTAGTGGAGGAAAAGCATGGTCGTTCCGACGTGGACCATCGGCGAAGTCACCGTGCGGCGGGTGGACGAGGTGGTGCTGCCACCCGCCACCGGCGCCTGGTTGCTGCCCGGCGCGACCCCGGACGTCGTCGCCGGACACGACTGGCTCCGGCCCGACTTCGCCGGAGACGACGGCGTGCTGCGCTTGGCCAGCCACAGCTTCGCCGTCTCGGCCGGCGGCAAGCGGATCCTCGTGGACACCGGGATCGGCAACGGCAAGCAGCGCGCGAACCCGGCCTGGCACGACCTGCGCACCGACTACCCGCAGCGGCTCGCCGAAGCGGGGTTCACCCCAGAGTCGATCGACCTGGTCGTGCTCACCCACCTGCACACCGACCACGTCGGCTGGAACACCCGCCAAGTCGACGGCGACTGGGTGCCCACCTTCCCGAACGCCCGCTACCTGGTTTCGCGGGTGGAGCGGGAGTTCTGGGCCGGCGTGGAGATGGACGAGCCCCGGCGCGCGATGTTCCGCGACTCGGTGCTGCCGGTCGAGGACGCGGGTCTGCTCGACCTCGTCGACGTCCCCGCGGGCGGCGCTGAGGTGGCGCCGGGCGTGCGCTTGCTGCCCACGCCCGGCCACACCCCGGGACATGTCGCGGTGCGGCTGGACAGCGCCGGTCGGACGGCGCTCATCACCGGCGACTGCGTGCACCACCCGGTCCAGGTGCCCCGGCCGGACATCACCAGCTGCGCCGACATCGACCCCGCCACCGCCGAGCGCACCCGCCGCGGCCTGCTCGCCTCACTCGCCGGGACCGACACCTTGGTGCTGGGCACGCACTTCCCGCCGCCGACCGCCGGTCGGATCGCCGGCGGCGACGAGGGCCTGCGCTGGGTACCGGTCGCCCCGCAGTCCTCGTCCTGCGGTGTGGCGTCACTCGCGCACGACCGGTGACGTGACCGGGACCCGCAACCGGATACCCCTGCCGTGCACACTGGGGTGATGCGCATCGACCGGCTCGACCACCTCGTGCTCACCGTCGCCGATCTGCGGGCCACGATCGACTTCTACGTCGGCGTGCTCGGCATGGAGGAGGTGACCTTCGAACAGGGGCGCAAGGCGCTCGCGTTCGGGCACAGCAAGATCAACCTGCACGAGGCGGGCCACGAGTTCGAACCCAAGGCCCGCCACGTCGTCCCCGGCAGCGCCGACCTGTGCTTCGTCGCCGACGACCCGCTCGACGACGTGATCGCCACGCTGCGGTCGCACGGCGTCCCGATCGAGGAGGGCCCCGGCGACCGCACGGGCGCGACCGGCGTGATCCGCAGCGTCTACGTGCGCGACCCCGACGGCAACCTGGTCGAGATCAGCAACTACGTGGGCTGAAGGTCAGCAGCGCTCGTCGGTCTGGGCCCAGTACACGTTGCCGTCGCCCCACACCTCGCCGTACGCCCTGGTGCACCGGGTGAGCGTGCCGGTGCCCTTGGACCACACGTCCTGCTGGTCGGTGCCGTTGACGTTGCTGCCGTAGTCGCGGTGGCCGTCGACCACCATCGCGGCGCTGGAGTGGAACGACCCCGGCTTGCCCGCGTACGAGTCCCACACGTAGGTGTAAGCCCAGTTCTTGTTGCACCCCTTGAACTGCTTGACCGACGCGATGACCACGCCGCCCTTCTTCACGTACCCGGTGCTCCCGATCTGCACCGTCTCGGAACAGCCCGGCGCCTTCTCGGCGTGGGCGCTGCCGGTGAACGCGAACACCGACAGCGCCACGGCGGGCAGTACGAACATCACTTTGCGCATGCCCGCACGGTGCCCGGTGCCGGTTAGCCGACGGTTAAGCTAGAACGTTGGTTCTATCGAGCGAGAACCACTGTTTCGGCCAGCCGCCTGGCTCGTGGAATGGCCTCGTCCGGCGCGGCACCGAGCAGCATCCGCACGAGAACGCCCTCGTAGACGATCGCGACGTCCTCGACGACCTCGGCCACGTCCGGCAGTCCCGCCGCCAGCTCGGTCAGCCGGCGGACCAGGTGGTCCTTGTGCGCGTGGGCGACCACGACGGCCGGATGTCCCGCCGGGAGCTGCAGCAACCCGGCGACGTGCGCGCAGCCCTGGTCGGCGCTCTGGCCGCGGTACCACTCCTGCAGTGCGTCGAACACCGACAGCACCCGCTGCAACGGTGTCGCGGCGTCGGCGGCGACCCGTTCCCAGGTCGCCTGCCACAGGTGGTCCCTGCGCCGCAGGTACGCCTCGACCAGGCCGTCCTTGCCGCCGAAGTTCTTGTAGACCGACCCCAGCGCGACCCCCGCGCGGGCCACCACGGCGTCCACGCCGGTGTTCGCGATGCCGTCGCCGTAGAACAGCTCGTCGGCCGCGGTGAGGATCCGTTCGCGCGCTGAGGGGGCCATAGGGTTATCGTAATAGTAGAACTTGCGTTCTACTTCGGGAGGATTGTGGACAAGCGACAGACAGCGCTGATCTGTGCGGGCACGGCACTCGTCGCGGTGTGCTACGGCTTCGCGAGATTCGCCTACGGCCTGTTCACGCCGGTGTTCCGGCAGCACTTCGCGCTGGACGCCACGCTCCTCGGCGTCATCGGCGCCGGTAGCTACGTCAGCTACGGCCTCGCGATCACCGCGGGTTTCGTCCTGACCAACCGCTACGGCCCACGCGTCGTGGCGGCGGCCGCGGGGGCGCTCGCCGCGGCGGGCACCGCACTCGTCGCCGCCGCGACCGGCGGCACGCAGCTCGCCGTCGGTGTCCTGGTCGCCGGAGCCAGCACCGGCCTCGCCTCACCGCCGCTGGCCGAGGCGATCGCCCGCGCGGTCGACAGGCCGCGCCAGGACCGCGCGCAGTCGGTGGTGAACGCGGGCACCGGCGTCGGCGTCCTGCTGTCCGGGCCGATCGCCGTGCTGCTGCTGGACGACTGGCGGCTCGCGTGGGCGACGTTCGCCGTGCTGTCCGCCGCCGTCACGGCGTGGATCCTCGCCGCCGTGCCGCGCGGCGCTGCCGCAAGCCGTTCGCGTCTAACGTCCGATGCCGGTTGTCACGCGGGGGCCCCAGGTGCCTTTGAAGGGAACGCGGGGCCCCCACGTGACATCGGCGTGGGATCTCCGGGGCCGCTTGTTCGGGGAGGGGCCGCGAGCCGCGAGCCGAGTCACGCGCCCCTGCCCGGTGCCGCCAGCCGCGCGTCGGGCCGTAACCGCTTGTTCGGTGCGGCCCGCCGCGAGTCGAGCCCCGTGTTCCCGCCCGGTGCCGCACCGATGCTCACCGCCGCGTTCCTCCTGGGCGTGGCGAGCTCGGCCGTGTGGACGTTCGGACGGGACGTGGTGCAGGCGGGTCCGGCCGTCGCCACGGTCATGTGGTCGTTGATCGGCCTGGCCGGCCTGCTCGGCGCGTTCAGCGGCCACCTGACCGGCGGCATCGGCCTGCGCACCGCGTGGCCGCTCGTGCTCGTCGTGCTCTCCGCCGCCACCGCCGCGCTGGCGCTCTGGCCGTCGAGCGCGGTGCTGACGCTCACCGCCGCCGCCCTGTTCGGCGCCTCCTACCTCGCGTTGAGCGGGTTGCTGCTGGTGTGGAGCACGCGCGTGCACCGCGACCGGCCCGCGACGGGCGTGGGCACGTCGTTCCTGATGATCGCGGCCGGCCAGGCGGCAGGTGCACTGCTGGCCGGTGTCGTGGTCGACGGGTCCGGCCACCTCGGCGCGTTCCTCGCCGCCGCTGCCGCCGGTCTGCTCGGCGCGGCGGTCCGGCCCGGTGAGGAGATCAGCTCCGGTGCCACGCGGCAGCACGCCGCCCCACTACGGTGATCCGCCATGGAGTCCACAGTGCACGGGCCCGGCCGCGTCGAGGGACGGGTGCTCACCGGGGTCGTGGTCGCCGCGCTGCTGGTGACCGGTCTGCTGGCGAAGTCGCTCGGCACGTGGGCGCTCGAGGTCGTCTGGGTCGTGGCCGGGCTCCCGCTGGTGCTCGCACTGCGCAAGCGGTTCCCGTTGACCAGGCTGCTGTGCTGGCTGTTGGTGCTGCACGCGCTGGTGCTCTGCTACGGAGGGCAGTACACCTACGCGGAGACACCGCTCGGGGAATGGGTGCAGCAGTGGCTCGGCACCCAGCGCAACAACTACGACCGCTTCGCCCATGTCGTGCAGGGCTTCGTGCCCGCCGTCGCGGTCAGGGAGGTGCTGCTGCGCCGCACACCGTTGCGTCCGGGCGGCTGGGTCGCGTTCCTCAGCGCGAGCGTGTGCCTGGCGATCAGCGCGTGCTTCGAGTTCGTCGAGTGGTTCAGCGCGCTCGTGCTGGGCGCCGGTGCCGACGACTTCCTGGGCACGCAAGGTGATCAGTGGGACACGCAGTGGGACATGTTCCTGTGCCTGTGCGGCGCGGTCATCTCGTTGGTGGTGTGGCGCAGGGTCCACGACCGCCAGCTCGGCCTGACCGCGAAGGCGTAGCCGCGGTCACTTCTGCGCCGCCAGGTCGGAGGGGTGCTGCGCCAGCGGCGTCACCTCCACGGTCATGAACTCCCACAACGGCAACGACGACAGCACCGCGTGCAGCTCCTCGTTGGTCGGCACGTCGAAGACGCTGACCGTGCTGTGCTGCCCGACGACCCGCCACAGGTGCGGCCAGACGCCCAGTCGTTGCAGCTCCAGCGCCCGCTCCCGCTCCGCGGTGATCAGCTCGGCCTTGCGGCCGGGCGCGAGGTCGTGGGGGAGCGAGATGTCCATCCGCACGTGGAAGAGCACCGGTTCACCTCCTGGTCAGTGGTCGGCGGCTCTTCGCGCGTCGAGGTGCCGCCGTGACGGGGAATACCCGCCACGGCGGCGGGCGAAGCAGGCATCTACTGCTGCAACGGCCACACCTCGACAACGCCGTGCCCCACCGCGCACGGCGTCTTCGACACCATGTCCACGGCGTCCTCCAGCGTTTCTGCCTCGATGACCGAGAAACCGGCCACCGGCAGTGCGGACGTCATGAACGGTCCGTTCTCGACGGACACACCGGACACGTTGCGCACCTGCACCGGCGCACCGGCGACACCCATCTCCGCACCCTGCTCGCGCAGGCGGGCGTCATGGGCGTGCGCGGCCTCGCGGACGGCGGGGTCGGTGCGGTCGTAGCCGTCCCGGTCGCCGTAGCCGATGGTGACGAACCTGGGCATGATGGCCTCCTCGTTGTAGGTGGTCGCGGTGATACCGACCCGAGGGCTCGGGCAAACTCATCGCCATGGGAAACCCGTGCGAGTACTTCCGCGCACCCAGCGCCGACCAGGCGGCGGCCGTGGCCGACGGCGGGCCGATCGAGCGGTTCGACACCGTCGACGGCCGCGAACCCGACGTGGTCCTGGACCAGCTCATCGCGCACGTGCGCGGCGTCGAGTGGCGGCCAGGCCTGTCCGGAACCACCCTGATCAGCGCCGAGGAGAACGACTTCGACGCGTGGGTCTGCCTGGTCGCCGACGACGTCAGGGACACCCTGGCGGACATCCCCGACGACGACGTGCCGGCCCTGGCGCGGTGGTGGGCGGCCATCGAGGAGCTCGCGCCGCTCTCCGGCGAACCGCTGGACCTGGCACCGGACCTGCGGAGGCTGGTCGCACTCACCCGCCGCGCCAGGGACGCCGGCGAGCACCTCTACGTGTGGATGTGCCTCTGACGACCGGCCAGGCGTTCAGACCCCGGTCACGCCGTCCACACCCTCGCGCAGGAAGTCGGCGTGCCCGTTGTGCCGCGCGTACTCGTGGCACATGTGGTGCATGACCAGCCGCAACGACACGTGCTGCTCCCAGCGCGGCTGGTAGACCACCACGTCCAGCGACTCGGCCGCCCGCTCGATCTCCCGCGCCCGCTCGACCTCGTGCTCCCACGCGGCGAACGCGCTCTCACGGGTCGCACCGGTCGCGTCGTAGGCGACCTGGTAGTCGTTGGCGGCGGACCAGACGTTCGTGATGTCCTCGCCGTTGACGACCTTGCGGAACCACGTGCGCTCCACCTCGGCCATGTGCCGGACCAGGCCCAGCAGGCTGAGCGTGGACGGCGGCATCGACCGGCGGCGCAGCTCGTCGTCGGACAGGCCCTCGCACTTGAGCGCGAGGGTGGCGCGGTGGAAGTCGAGGAACGCACGCAGGGTGTCGCGCTCGTTCCCGGTCAGCGGCGGCTCCGGTCGGGTGGTCACGACGTCCATTGTGGAGCAGCGCGGCACGTTCCCCATGACCGGCACCACAGGGCGGCCCGCCGCCGGTCGGCGCTACGGTGGCGGCGAGAGAACGGAGTGGCTGATGACGCAGCTCGACCAGGCCGAGTCGGCGTTCGCGGCCGCGCGCCCCAGGCTCTTCGGCATCGCGTACCGGATGACCGGCAGCGTCGCCGACGCCGAGGACCTGGTGCAGGAGACCTGGGTGCGCTGGCAGACCGCCGACCGCGCGGCGGTGGTGAACCCGGAGGCCTACCTGGCCACGGCGATCACCCGGCTCGCGATCAACGAGAGCCAGACCGCCCGCGCCCGCCGCGAGACCTACGTCGGCCCGTGGCTGCCCGAACCGGTCGACACGTCCGCCGACCCGCAGCTGGGTGCCGAGCGGGGTGCGGTGCTGGAGCTCGCGGTGCTGATGCTGCTGGAGAAGCTCACCCCGACCGAACGGGCCGCGTACGTGCTGCGCGAGGCCTTCGACTACCCCTACCGCGAGATCGCGGAGATCGTCCAGACCAGCGAGGCCGCCACCCGCCAGCTGGTGAGCAGGGCCCGCAAGCACCTCGCCGACTCCCGCCGCACCCCGGTCTCGTCGACGCGCCAGCGTGAGCTGCTGGAGGCGTTCGTGGCCGCTGCGCAGGCCGGTGACCTGGCCACTCTCGAGAAGCTGTTCGCCGAGGACGTGGTCAGCTGGTCCGACTCCAACGGCGCTGTGCGTGCGGCCGGTCGGCCGTTGTACGGCGCCGCATCGCTGGCGAAGATCGTCGCGGGCTGGGCGCCGTCGTTCTGGTCGCCGCGCGACGTCGGGTACGTCGAGGCGAACGGGCAGTGGGCGATCCGGTTGAAGCGCGGTGGGGCGGTGTACGGGGTGATCACCGTGGTGGTGTCGGAGGAGGGGATCGATCAGGTGTTGTGGCAGGTGAACCCGGAGAAGTTGGGGGCGTTCGCCTAGGTGGGGCTGAGGTTGGGGCCTGGGCACGATGGTCGATCACCTTGGCGCCGTGGTTGAGCAGGGAGAAACGTCTCGCTTCGCTCGACAGGGCCGGCCGTCCCTTCTCACGCGGCCTGGGGTGTGCGCGTGGCTCTCCCGGACTCGTTCGGGGGAGGGCTGTCACAACCTGGCGGGCCGTCTTGTCTTAGCTCGTGAACGCCCGCGCAAGGCGGGCTCGCGAGAGGGACGGGCCATGAGGATCGTTGTCATCGGCGGTACCGGGTTGATCGGCAGCCAGGTCGTGAAGCGGCTGGGGGAGCACGGCCACGAGGCGGTCGCGGCGTCCCCGAACAGCGGTGTCAACACCGTCACCGGCGAAGGTGTCAAGGAGGTGTTGCAGGGTGCCGACGTGCTCGTGGACGTGTCGAACTCGCCGTCGTTCGCCGATGACGACGTCATGGAGTTCTTCCGCACGGCCACGACGAACCTGACCGAGGCCGCCAAGGAGGCCGGTGTCGGGCACTACGTCGCGTTGTCGATCGTCGGCACCGACGAGCTGCCCGAGTCGGGGTACCTGCGGGCCAAGGTGGCGCAGGAGAAGCTCATCACGGAGTCCGGGCTGACGTACTCCATCATCCGCGCCACCCAGTTCTTCGAGTTCGCGGGCGCCATCGCGAACTCCGCGACCGTGGACGGCGTGGTCCGGCTGCCGCACGGCGGTGTGCAGCCGATCGCCGCTGCCGACGTGGCTGCGGTCGTGGCCAGGACGGCTGCCACCGAGCCGGTCGGCGGTGTGCTGGAGATCGGTGGGCCGCAGGAGTTCACCATGGACGGGTGGATCCGCACCGTCCTGACGCAGCGGGGTGACGAGCGCGAGGTCGTGTCCGACCCTGCGGCGCAGTACTTCGGCACGTCGCTGACCGGCAAGCAGCTGGTGCCGAACGCGGGCGCGCAGCTGCAGCCGACCACGCTGGAGGACTGGTTCGCCGCGGGCAACTGACAGTCCACTGTGGAGGCACCGGCGCACCTCCCGCGCGCCGGTGCCGCCGCGTCACCGCGAGCGGCTCTGCAGCTGCTGCAAGCCGATCACCCGCAGGAGGTCGAGCTTCTGCTCGTCCTCGGAGCCCGGCGCGGCCGACATGACCACGATCGTCTGGTCGCCGGGGCCGCCGGTGAACGTGTCGCAGTCCACGACGACGTCCCCGACCAGCGCGGTGTGCACGGTCTTGGTGCTGCTGCGCAGTTCTCCGACCGTCCCGGCCTTCCAGCGCCGGGCGAAGCCGGGGGAGGCCGCGAGCAGGCGGTCGATCAGCTGCCGGAGGTCCGGGTCGTCCGGGTAGCGGCCCGCGGCGGAACGCAGGTGGCCCACCAGGTCCCGCGCGTAGATCTCGTCGTCCTCCGGCGTGTGCGTCACCGGGATCGAGCCCGCGAAGTACCGCCAGGCGACGTTGCGCTCCAGACGCGTCTGGCTCGACGGGTCACCGAACAGCGCGGCCCAGACGGGGTTCCACAGCACCAGCTCGTAGATCGCGGTGTGCACGGCCACGGCCACCGGCGCGTTGTGGAACCGGTCCACCATCCGCTGCGCCGCCGGCGTGACGTGCCTGGGCACGTGCCCTGCGGGCGGCACGCCCGCCCCGGCGACGCGGAACAGGTGGTCGCGCTCGAAGTCGGTCAGCCGCAACGCCCTGGCCAGCGACGTCAGCAGTTGCGCGGACGGGTGGCGGGCCCGGCCCTGCTCCAGCCGCACGACGTAGTCCACGCTGACGCCCGCGATCAGCGCCAGCTCCTCGCGGCGCAGGCCCGGCGCGCGGCGGTTCAGGCCAGGGGGCAGCCCCACGTCCTCCGGGCGCACCCGGTCCCGCCACGCACGCAGGATCTGCGCGAACTCGTCCACGCCCTCCATGGTGCCCCGGTGCGCGGCCCGGCGGGTGGTACTGCCAGTCCTACCGTCGAACGGTGCCTGTCGGCTACCCGCACGGCGGCACAGGCTGGTGACATGACCACCACCCTGGTGACCGGCGCCAACAAAGGCCTCGGTCTGGAAACCACCCGCCGCCTGATCGCCGCCGGCCACACCGTCCACGCCGGCATGCGCGACCTGGACACCGGGGACGCCGCCCGCGAGCTCGGCGCGCTCCCCGTCCAGCTCGACGTCACCGACCAGGACAGCGTCGACAAGGCGATCGCCTCCCTGCCCGGCCTCGACGTGCTGGTCAACAACGCGGCCGTCGCCGGACCGTCGTGGACGCTCGACGACCTGGACGTCGAAGCGATGCGCATCGCCTACGAGACCAACGTCTTCGGCATCGTCCGCGTCACCCAGGCCGCTCTGCCCCTCCTGCGGCGCTCGGCCAACCCGGTGATCGTCAACGTCGCGTCGAGCCTGGGCTTCCCCCGCGCGCTGCTCGACCCGGCCGACGACGCCTACCACGGACTCCTCGTCCCCTACGCCAGCTCCAAGGGCGCCGTGATCGCGCTGACCGTCCAGTACGCCAAGAACCTGCCGGAGATGCGGATCAACGCATCCGACCCCGGCTACACGGCCACGGACCTCAACCAGCACAACGGCCACCAGACCGTCACCGAGGGAACCGACGCCACGGTCGCCTTGGCCCTGCTCGGCCCGGACGGCCCCACCGGCGAGTTCCACAACCGCCTGGGCCGGATCGACTACTGACCTCGCCGCTCACCCGCAGCAGCCGAGCACGCCGTGCGCCGGTCCGGACCTCCGGCCGTTCAGCCGGTGCCGACGCGGGACAGGACCTCCATCGCGTGCCGTTCGGCGCCCGCGAGCTCGGTGAGGAGCGCCGAGGCGCGGTCCAGGTGGTCCTGCTCGCCGGTCTTCCCGGCGGCCGCGACGTGACGGGAGACCTCGGTCCACAGTGGAGCAATCTCGGCGTACAGCCGATGCCCGAGGCGGAGGTTTTCGTCGTCGGTGAGCGCGGCGGCCTCGGCGAGGAAGTCGCGGTACAGCACGCGGAACAACGAGCCGCCGGTGCCGCCGCGTTCCATGAGCGTGGCGGCCAGCGGCAGGTCGCGGGCCGGGTCGCCGGACCGGTCGAGCCACCGCACCACCCGCTTGGCCGCCGTGGCGATGCCGCGGTGGCCGACGTTGGCGATGGGCGGGGTGAGGAACGCGTGCGCGTTGGCAGCAATCGCTTTCCGCACGGCGCGGGCAAGATCGGGCCGTCCGCCGGGGCTCGTGACGGTGTAGGAGAGGTTGCGGGCGGTCATCGGCCCGCGTTCGCCGCGGGCCCGTTCCAGGCTCGCCAGCGAGGTCTTGACCGTGCCGCCCTGCTGGGCGGTGTCGACCAGGTGGGCGTGGGTGTCGTCGTAGCCGTACAGCGCGACGAAATGACCTCCGAAGTGGACTTTCGTCGTGAAGTAGTCGAGGTGGTAGGAGTCCAGTTGCAGTCCGACCGGCCGTCCTGCGGCGAGCGCGGTGGTGACGTTCTCCCACGCCTTGCGGGGTGAACCGGTCTCCTGGACGTGCAACGCCACCCCCAGCCGGGCCGCCGCGGTCCGGGTGAGGACGGCCGGTTTGACCCGCCCGCCGAGGAACGGGAAGTCCATGTTCCTGGCGTCCCAGTAGACGAAACCCAGCCCTTCGCCGAGACCGAACAGCATCGGCTCGGACAGCACGAGACCGTCGTGGCGCAGCACCGCGCCGAGCGCGGTGGTCTCGCAGTGCTGACCGCCGGGGAACGAGACGTTGTCGATGATCATGTGGCTTCCTGGTTGGCGCGAACACCCGGCCTGGTCGCCGGAGTCCGCGACAGCCTGGGGCCTCTCACCGTGTGAGGGTCAAGTCGGGCAGGGTGAAGGAGTCGGCCGACGTCTGGGACAGGCGGTCGAACACCCCGAGTCGCTGCACAGGCCTGCTGCCCAACGCACGAACCACCGTGCGCAACGCCCCGACTCCCGCACGCGTCCTCGGATGAGCCAGGCGGGGCACGCCGGGCGGCAGCTTCTGCGCGCGGGCGACGTAGGGCCGCAGTGTGCGCTCGAACCGTGCGAAGGCGGCTGTGGGATCGCCGGTGGTGGCGAGCTCACCGGCGAGCACGTAGGCGCCGACGAGGGCGAGGCTCGTGCTCATCCCGCTCAACGGCGAGGCGCAGTAGGCGGCGTCACCGAGCAACCCGATCCTGCCCATGCTCCAGCGGGGCAGGCGGACCTGGCCGATCGCGTCGAAGTAGTACGGCGCGTCGAGCGCGTCCAGCACGCGTGGCGCCATCCAGCCGGCGTCGGCGAACTTGCGGCGCAGCAAGGCGGTGACCTCCGCCGCGGGCAGTTCCTCCAGCCCGCGCACGTCGCTGGTGAAGCTCAGCAACGCGCGTGTCGTGCCGAGGTTGTCCGGGCGCGTCATCACCACCCGCGACCCCGGCGCGTTGTACCAGCGCCAGTGGTCGTTGTCCTCGCTGGTGCGCGGGATGGTCAGGTACGCGGTGTACAGGCCCACGCGGGTGATGTCCGCCTCCGGCATGATCAGCCTGCGGGTGCGGGAGGTCAGCCCGTCGGCGAGCACGACCGCGTCGAACGACCGCCTCGCGGAGCCCTTCAACGTCACCTCGACGCCCTCGCCGGTGTCGTCCAGGCCGGTGATCTGGTTGCCGAACAGGTACTCGGTCCGGTCCTGAGTGCTGTCGTACAGGATCCGGGACAGTTCGCCGCGCAGGATCTCCAGCTCCGCCGTCGCCCCGTCGACGTTCGTGGCCGAGCGCGGGAAGACCGCGACGGACCGGCCGCGGCCGTCGACGAACTCGGTGCCCTCCTCGCCGGTCCCGGCCGCGAGCACCGCCTGTTCGAGCCCCATCCGCCGCAGGACCTCCCGTGCGGCGCCGCGGACGTCGATGTTGTGGCCGGTGTCGCGCAGTTCGGTGAAGCGTTCGACCACGGTCGTGCGCCACCCGGCCCTGTTCAGCCAGAAGGCGAGCGCCGGTCCGGCGATGCTCGCGCCGGAGATCAGGATGCGGGGTGCGGACATGGCAGACGTACGTCCTCACGTCGGGGAGCGATCGACAGAGCCGAAGCGCGCCCGGCATCCGCTTACCGGGCAAACTACCGCATTTGTCTAACTATCAGGCGAATCGTGTTGTTCGACTCACGGGGCTGGCGAGGTCGCGTTGTCGTACGCCTCCTGCGAGGCCGCCACGTGGTCGACGTGGTCGGTCGCCCACTGCTTGAGCGCGCGCAACGGTTCGCACAGGGAACGTCCCGCAGCCGTCAGCGCGTACTCGACCCGCACGGGCACCTCGGGGTGCACGGTGCGCCGCACGAGCCCGTCGCGTTCGAGCCCGCGCAGGGTCTGGGTCAGCATCTTCTGCGACACGCCCTCGACGTGCCGGAGCAACTGCGAGAAGCGGGCGTCGCCCTCGCTGAGCACACCCACGATCAGCACCGTCCACCGGTCGCCGACGCGGTCCAGGATGCGGCGGGTCGGGCAGTCCGCGGGGTAGGGGATGTGGAGGAGGGGCTCCGGCTGCTTGGTTACCACGAGGTGCCTTCTTCCCGTTGGAGAGTTGCTCTCCTACGGTAAGTGCCATGCGCCGACCGGTGCAACGAGCCTCACAGGAGGGCATTCCCTTGTCCCGCATCACTGTCATCGGCGGCACCGGCTACGCCGGCTCGGCCATCGCCGCGGAAGCCGCCGCCCGCGGACACCACGTCACCGCGCTGAGCCGGTCACTTCCCGCTGCACCGAACCCGGACGTGCACCACGTCCAGGGCGACGCCACCGACGAGCCGACGCTGTCCGCGGTCATCGAGGGCGCCGACGTCGTGGTGGCCGCACTCGCTCCCCGCGGCCCGCTGGCCGGCACCTTCCGCGCCGTCTACGCCACCATCGCGCGCCTGGCCGACACCGCGGGCGCACGGCTCTACGTCGTCGGCGGCTACTCGTCGCTGCGCCCCGCGCCGGGAGCGGACCGCTTCGTCACCGACCTGACCCACATCCCCGCGGAGCTGCACGACGAGATCCGCGCCGGAGCGGCCGTCGTCATCGAGGACCTGCCCGCCACCCCCGAAACGCTCGACTGGGTGTTCGTCAGTCCGGCCCTGCGGTTCGGCGCCCAGATGCCCGGCGAACGACTCGGCCGCTACCGGCTCGGCGGCGAGGTCTCGGTCCGCCCGGAGGACGGTGGCGCCATCTCCGCCGAGGACTACGCCCTCGGGTTCGTCGACCTAATCGAGAAGGACGACCACCACCGGAAGCAGGTCAACCTCGGCTGGTGAGATTTCGGAAACCCTGCCGTACCAGGGGATTCGCCCGGTAGCTTGGCGACATGGCGACCGTCCACGCGTTGACGCTGTACCCGATCAAGGGCTGTGCCGGAGTGGTCGTGCAGCGGGCGGAGGTCACCCCGACCGGCCTGACCCACGACCGGCTGTTCGCGGTGGTCAAGCCGGACGGGTCGACGGCGTGGCAGGGCGAGGCACCCCGGCTGGCCGTGATCAGCGGCCGGCTGCGCGAGGACGCGAAGCTGGAGCTGAGCGCCCCCGGCGCCGGCGAGCTGGTGCTGGACGTCGCGGCGGACGGGGACGCGCGGCCGGTGGACGTGGAGAAGTGGCCGGGAACCGGGATCGACCAGGGCGACGAGGTGGCCGAGTGGCTGTCCGCGGTGGCCGGCACCCAGCTCCGCCTGGTGCGTGAGCCGGCCAGGGAGAGCCGGGCCCGCGGTGGCACGGACCCGACGGCCCTGCTGGTGCTCTCACTGTCCTCATTGGACGCCTTGAACGAGCGGATCACCGCGCGCGGAGCGAATCCGGTGCCGATGAACCGGTTCCGGCCCAACGTCGTGGTCAGCGGCTGGCCGGAACCGCACACCGAGGACCGGGTGGGCCGGATGACGGTCGGTGGCGCCGAGATCGGCTTCGGCGAGCTGGCCATCCGGTGCGCGGTCACCCTCGTCGACCAGGTGGCCGGGGTGCGGGCCGGGCCGGAGCCGTTGCGCACCCTGGCCGACTACCGCCGCGAACCCGACGGGGTGAGCTTCGGGCTCAAGGCGGCGGTGCTCACGCCGGGCCAGATCGCGGTCGGTGACGACGTCACCGTCACCGAGTGGCGACCGGCGCGCGCAGGTTAGTCACCCGGACGCGCGGGTAGCCGGGGAAGTCACGAACCGATCCGGAGGAGAGCGATGAGCGACACGACCACAGTTGATCGGCTGCGCACGGCGCTGAGCGACGTGGGCTACCCCGTGGACAAGGGCCGGTTGGTCGACCACGCCTCGCGCAACAACGCCGACGAGGACACGGTGCACGCGCTGCACTCCATCCCGGAACGCCAGTACGGGTCGTTCGACGAGGTGCTCGACGTGGTCGCCGTCGACCAGAGCCGCGAGGCCTGACGGACCCGGCACGGCCGGTTACGCGCGGCGCGCCGTGCTGAACCGGCGCTGGTAGGCCGCTGGGCTGATCGACAGCTTCGCCGCGAACACCCGGCGCATGCTCTCGTAGCTCGGGAACCCGGCCAGCGCGGCGGCCTGCGTCGCCGTGTGCCCCTGGTCGAGCAGCGCTCTGGCCAAGTCGAAGCGGATGCTCTCCACGTAACGCGCCGGCGTCGTGGAGAGCTCCTCGTGGAAGAGCCGGATGAGGTGCCGGGTGCTCACGTTGAGGTGTTTCGCGAGGGCCCCGAGCGAGTGGTCCGCGCGCGGGTCCGCCGTCACCCGATCGGTGATCTTGCGCACCGCCGGTGAGCGTGGCGGTGGGCCCTGCAGCGGCGCCGAGAACTGGGACTGGCCGCCCGCGCGTTGCATGTAGACCACCAGCGCGCGGGCGACGTCGCGGGCCAGGTCGGGTCCGTGGTCCTCCTCGACGAGTGCGAGCGCCAGGTCGATGCCCGCGGTCACCCCCGCCGACGTGTACGTGCTGCCGTCGCGGACGTAGATCGCGTCGGGCTCGACCCGGCACGTCGGGCACCGGGCGGCGAGTTCGCGCGCCACCTGCCAGTGCGTGGTGGCGCGCTTGCCGTCGAGCAGGCCCGCGGCGGCCAGGACGAACGCACCGGTGCAGATCGACACGACCCGGCCCGCCGCCGGTGTGCGCGCGGCGGCTGCCAGGTCGTCGGGCACGCGGTCGCGCGGGAAGTAGTCGGACCCGGACACCAGCAGCGTGTCGAACGCGGCGGGGGAGACGGCCTGGTCGGCCGCGATCCGCACGCCCAGGCTCGACGTCACGTCCACACCGGTCGGCGACAGCAGCACGATCCGGTAGTCGGCACCGAACCGATTGGCCTCCTTGAACACCTCCGCCGGACCGGCGACGTCCAGCAACGTCACCCCGTCGTACACGAGGACCGCGACGCTGTGCGGTGCGGCGGTCACCTCGGCATTTCCGGACCGGTGAGGTGAGCGAGGCGTGGGCACCGGTCATTGGTAGCACCGCCGCCACGTTCTCGCCATGTCCGGATGTGGGTGGTTCCTGGCAGGACGAAGGCGGCGCCGCGGGCCGGTCGCCGAGCAGCATGGAGGCAGGCCAAATTCCTTCTCCAGAAAGCCGAAAGCCGTGCCGAACGCCATCGCGGGCGTGGACGTCCCGGAGACAGCGGCGGTCGCCGAAGCGACCGAGCTCATCCGCGAGACGACCAGTCCGCTCCTCTACCACCACTCCCGGCGGGTCTACTACTTCAGCCGCCTGCACGCCACCGCCCTCGGCGTCGAACCCGATCCGGAACTGCTCTACCTGGCGGCGATGTTCCACGACACCGGCCTGCTGACCCCGTTCTCCGGCGTGGAGCAGCGCTTCGAGGTCGACGGCGCCGACCACGCCCGGAAGTTCTTGCTGGAGCGCGGTTTCCCGGCGGCCGCCGCCGACACCGTGTGGACGGCGATCGCGCTGCACACCACGCCGGGCATCCCCGACCGGATGACACCGGAGATCGCCACGACGTACCTGGGCGTGCTGACGGACGTCCTCGGCTTCGGCCTCGACCGCCTGGACCACGACCAGGTGGCCGAGGTCGTCGCCGCCCACCCGCGAGGCGACTTCAAGAACGAGTTCCTGCAGACCTACGTGGACGGGCTCAAGAACCGCCCCGGCACCACCAACGGCACCGTGAACTCCGACGTGCTCGCCCACTTCCTGCCCGGTTTCCGGCGGACGACCACGGTCGAGCGTGTACTCGGCTCGCCGTGGCCGAGCTAGACCGGCCGCCACCCACCGCGAACCGTTGTCCGAAAAGGATTCGAGCATGCGAGCCATCACCGTGCGAGACCGCGCCGAGGGTGTCGGCGGCCTCACCCTGACCGACATGCCCCACCCCCACGCCGCCGAGAACGACGTCATCGTGCGCGTGCACGCGGCCGGGTTCACCCCCGGCGAGCTCGACTGGCCGGCGACGTGGACCGATCGCGCCGGCCGCGACCGGACGCCGAGCATCCCCGGCCACGAGCTGTCCGGAACCGTGGCCGAGCTCGGCTTCGGAACCACCGGCCTCACCGTGGGCCAGCGGGTGTTCGGGCTGGCCGACTGGACCCGCAACGGGTCGCTGGCCGAGTACACCGCCGTGGAGGCGCGCAACCTCGCACCGCTCCCGGCCGACATCGACCACACCGTCGCCGCCGCACTGCCCATCTCCGGCCTGACCGCGTGGCAGGGGCTGTTCGACCACGCCCGCCTCACGACCGGCCAGACCGTCCTCGTCCACGGCGCCGCGGGCGGCGTCGGCTCGATCGCCGTCCAGCTCGCGCGGGAGGCCGGTGCCCGCGTGATCGGCACCGGCCGCGCCGACGACCGCGACGTCGTGCTCGGCCTCGGCGCGCAGGCCTTCCTGGACTTGGCCGCCGACGACCTGCGGCACGCCGGCGAGGTCGACGTGGTGTTCGACGTCATCGGCGGCGACGTCCTCGAACGGTCGACCGCACTCGTGCGCCCCGGCGGCACCGTCGTGAGCATCGCCATGCCCCCACCACCCGCCCCGAGAACGGCAGGGCCGTGTTCTTCGTCGTCGAACCCGACCGCGCACGGCTGGCCGACCTCGCCGACCGCGTCAGGACCGGCCGGCTCACCGCTCTGGTCGGCGCCGTGCGGCCGCTGGCCGAGGCACCCGCCGCGTTCGCCCGCGACCGCCGCACGCCCGGCAAGACGATCGTTCAGGTCACGGAAGGGTGAGTCACAAATTGCATCGTTTCTGAGTCGATTTGCCGGGGTATCGCTCTACCGGTGGACGAACCGCCATGTCGAGAGGAGTCGGGCATGCCCCGCAACGGTGCTCATGTGGTGGTGACGCGCGTGCTGGGAGCGGTGACGGCCGCTTACAGCGCCGCACTCGTCGTGTCCCCGCGCATTCTGGCCAAGCCCACGGGCCTGGCCGGTCGCGGGGGAGAGGTGCCGGGCCCGGTGCGGACGCTCATCGCCGCGATCGGCGCACGGGACACCGCGATCGGCGCGGCGATGATGTTCGCGACGCCCGGACTGCCGCTGCGCACGGCCGTGGCCACGCGGGTGGCCGCCGACCTGGCCGACGCGGCGGTGTTCGGCCTGACGCTGCCGGACCGGGCAGCGCGCCGCAAGGTCGCCGTGTTCGCCGTGAGCTGGGCGTTGCTGTGCGGTGTGTTCGGGCTCCGCCGGTGAACCGCCTCCAGCCTCATCGGCCGGTTCGTCACCGTGTTCCAGGTTCAACTCACCCCGTAGGGAGCTCACTGTCATGAGCACGATCACCAAGTCGGTCGACGTCGAGGCAGACGTGACCAGCGTCTACAACCAGTGGACCCAGTTCGCGGAGTTCCCGAGGTTCATGGAGGGCGTCGACCGCATCGAGCAGCTCGACGACACCCACACCCGCTGGACGGTCAGCATCGCCGGCGTGAAGCGCGAGTTCACGGCAACCATCACCGAACAGCACCCCGACGAACGCGTCGCCTGGCGCTCCGACTCCGGCCCTGACCACGCCGGTGTCGTGACCGTGCACCGCCTCGACGCCGAGCACACGCGCGTGACGGTGCAGATGGACATCGACCCGGACGGCTTCGTCGAGAACGTCGCCGACAAGCTCGGCATCCTCGACCGCCGCGTCCAGGGCGACCTCGACCGCTTCAAGGAGTTCATCGAGCACCGCGACGGTGCGGAGACCGGTGCCTGGCGCGGGGACGTGGACCGTCCCGCCCAGCACTGACACAACGTTGCGTCGCGGCGTTCCGCCCAGGGGCCAGGTGGGGCCTACCCCTGGGGTGCAGAACGCCGCGGCGCAGCCTCGTCAGGCCCTGAATTCCTTCGTCAGCAAGCCGAACAGCAGGTCGTCCGTCCACTCGCTTTTGATCCAGGTGTGCTCGACGCGATGACCCTCCTGCCGAAAGCCCAATCGCCGCAACAACTTCGCCGAACGAACGTTGCGCGCGTCGCACTCGGCGGACACCCGGTGCAGGCCCCGTTCGACGAACAGGTGCCGCAACATCCGTTGCACCGCCTCGGTCGCGTAGCCGTGGCCCTGGTGCGCGGTGGCGAGCGTGAAACCGATCTCGGCCTGCATGCGGTTCTCGTGCAGGCCGACACCGACGTCACCGACCACGGTGCCGTCGAAGTCGACCGCGTGCTGGAACCAGCCCGGCTCGGCGGGATCCGTCATCTCCGCGATCACCGAGGCAGCGGCCTCCACCGGGAACGGCGCCTCCCACCCCTGGTAGCGCGCCACGTCCGGGTCCGACCGGTAGTCCGCGAGCACCCGCGCGTCCTCGGCGCGGAACGGCCGGAGGGTGAGGCGGGCGCTGGTGAGGATCATGCCGCCAGGCCACGCACCCACCGGTTCCGCAGGTCCGTTCTCAGGCCCTGGTCCACAGCGTGACGTCACTGCTGGTCGCCACGACCAGCGTCGACCCGGACGGCGAGAACCCGGCCGCGCGCAGCTCGGAGTAACGCGAGTGGAAGACGTGCCACCACGTCTCGCCATGCGCGCCGCCGGCGAACGGACTCCCGGTGGACAGCAGCACCCGGTGGTGCGGCCAGTCCGGGCTGACGACGTCGACCGACCACCCCGCGGCGCCGGTGTGCAGACCGCCGCCGGCCACACCGGCCACCGGCACCCGGCGCGACGCGATCGGCCCGATCCCCTGGCAGGTCAGGTCGTTCTCGTCCGGCCACCCCGCATCGGACTCGCGATCGCGGGCCAGGCGCTCACCGGTGACCGTGTCGAACAGCCCGAGCCCGGTCGTGGACGCCACCAGCAGCAGGTCGCGGCCGTCGCCGGGATCGGTGGCGAACCCGACGCCGAGCAACCCGCCGACCGCGGTCACGGGGCAGCCGGCCGGACGCCACGGCGGGGGCGCCGGCACCGTCGGCGCTGCCAGGAACCTCGCCCGCAGGTCCCGCTGGTGGTCGGTGAGTGAGAGGTCCTCCGGCATCCCGCGAGTATGGATCATGGCGACAGCGCGCTCGTGCGCGACGCTGCCACCCGCGGGGTGGTCGCCCCCACCGGTGGTGTGAGCGACCACCCCGTCACATCACGCGCACCACGTGTTGCCGGTGTACTGCAGTTTGCTCGACAGGATCCATCCCCATTTGCCGTTCGCCACGTTGAACCCGTAGTAGCGGGGACTGCCCTGGATTCGAACGTTGAACGTGTCGCCGGGAACGGCCCAGCCGACGAACGAGCCACCGCTTTGCGCGTCGGTCATGTCACCCGAGCTCGTGACGGTGTACTGCCAGATCTGGGTGCACTGCACGCCAATCGGACTCGCCACCTGCTCGTGGACGGGAAGCGCTTGGGCGGGTGTGACCCCGCCCAGTGCCACCAGGCCAAGCGCCGCAAAGCCGAGGGCAACACCGGACAGCTTGCTCACTGCGAGCTCCCTGCAATAGATCGTTAGAGTGCGAACGACCAAGAGTCTCGCCGGGCTCGGCGGCGCGGGTCTAGCTCCGATCTGGTGGCTGCGACTGCGACATCCGGAAAGCTGGTCATCGCAAGAACAACGCGCTGTGACGCGTGCAGGACGGAGCGACGGCCTCCGGCACGCCGATCTCGTCGCGTCCGGACCGGTGCGGTGGTGGCCGCACCAGCCTGTGGTCAGCAGAACCAGCCGTTCTGCACCCACCCGTTCGCGTTGACGTTGCCGTAGGCGAAGCCGTACACCCATTCGCCGGTGTTGAACCCCTTGACCTCGAACGTCTGGCCCCGCTTCAGAACGCCGATGAACTCGCGGACCGTCAGGTCCTCCGCGCACACGGTGAGCCGGTTCCCGACGTCGGCCGACGTCGCGTACCGGTAGGGGCCGCCGGCGCTCGCGGAGCCGGTGGTCGCCGCCGTCAGCGCCGCGGCCGTGGCCAGCGCGATCGCCGCCCGCCTCAGCACGACTTCATCCCGGCGATGTAGGCGCTGTCCGGAATGCTGGTCCAGTCGCTGATCTGCGAGTTCGCCGGGATGTGGTGGCAGGGCCCGTCGGGGTACCCGACGACCGGCCGGCGGATGTCGAGCTTGCGGTCGACCGCGTAACCGTGGCAGTTGCGGATGGTGTAGTCGTAACGACCGAACACCGGCCCGCTGTAGCTCAGGCCGCACGGTGCCGCTGACGCCGCGGGGGCCGCGATCGTCAGTGCGGCACCGACCAGCACGCCGGTGACGCCGATGGTGGTGAACCTCGCCCTCATCGCTGTCCTTCCGTTCGATGATCATTGGAGATCACCACCGTGCCCGACCGCAGGCGCTCTGACGAGAGATCCGCACGTGGCGCGAACAAACCGCGAACAAGTCCAGCTGTGCGGGAATTCGCCGCCGTTCTGCGGGCGCTGCACGTGCGGGCCGGGAAGCCGGACTTCCGGACACTGGCCAAGCTCACGGGTTATGGGCGCACGGTCCTGTCGCAGGCCGTCAACGGCAACCGGCTGCCGACGTGGCACGTCGCCGAAGCGCTGGTAACGGCGTTGCAGGGGGATGTGCCGCAGCTGCAACGGTTGTGGGCGGCGGCGCACGAGGCGTCGGCCGCGCCGATGCCCAGGGAGCTACCGGACTCGGTGGTGCACTTCGTCGGCCGCGCCGAGGAGCTCGGCCTGCTCGACGCCCACCTGCTCGACTCGTCGCGGATCGTGGTCATCAGTGGTGCACCGGGGATCGGCAAGACGACGCTCGCGGTGCACTGGGCGCGTGGGGCCGCCCAGCACTTCCCGGACGGGCAGGTCTACGTCGACCTGCGCGGTTTCGACGCGGAGGAACCGGCCCGGCCCGCCGACGTGTTGCGCAGGCTGCTCGAGTCCTTCGGTGTCGTGACGGACCGGATTCCGGCCGATCTGGACAGCCGCGCCGCCCTCTACCGCACGATGGCGGCGGGGCAGCGGGTGCTGTTCGTGTTCGACAACGCGCGAGACGCGGACCAGGTCTGGCCGCTCCTGCCGGGGCACGGGTCGTGCGCGGTCCTGATCACGAGCAGGGGGACGCTGGCCGGGCTCGTCGCGGGCAACCACGCCGTGCACCACCGTCTTGACCTGTTCGACGACGCTGCCGCGCGGGAGCTGGTGACGCAGCTGACCGGTGACCACCCGGAGGTCGACGGCCTCGTCCGGTTCTGCGGTGGCCTGCCGTTCGCGCTCAGCGTTGCGGCGGCGCGTGCGGCCACCCGTCCTGATCTGCCCCTCCGCGCCGACCTGGACGGGCTGGCCACTGACGACAGCGAACGCACGAACCTCCGCAGCGTGCTGTCGTGGTCCTACCGCACGTTGTCGCCGGGTGCGCAGCGGCTGTTGCGCCTGCTCGGTCACCATCCCGGTCCTGACATCGGCACGGCGGCCCTGCACGCCATGGCCGACGACGCGTCGCACGCGCTGGATGAGCTCGTCGGGCTGAACCTGGTGTCGGGCAACCGTTCCGGCCGCTTCCACCTGCACAGCCTGACCCGCCGGTACGCGGTCGAGCAGCCCGGAGAGCACCGGGCGCACTTCGAGCGGGTGCTGGACCACTACCTCGTGACCGGGCACGACGCGGCACTGCTGCTGAACCCGACCAGGCCACCGCTGTTCGAACCGGCGGGCGTGCTCGCGGACCACGGCGAGGCGTGGGCGTGGTTCAGCGCCGAAGAGCAGGTGCTGGTCGAGGCCGTAGGCTGGGCGGCGGAGCACGGGTTCGACCGGCACGCCTGGCAGATCGCGTGGGCGCTGGCCGACTTCCTGGACCGCAACGGGCATTGGCATCGGATGGTCGAGACGAACCTCGTCGCACTCGCCGCGGCACAACGACTTGGCGACGTGGCCGGTCAGGCCCGCACCCACGGCGCCCTCAGCCGGACACACCTCCGCCTTGCGGCCTATGAGAACGCGCTGACGCACGCGCACGCCGTCCTCGAACTGTTCGCCGCCGCGGGAGACCTGAACGGCCAGGCCAACGCGAACCGCAGCATCGCGCAGGTCCTGGAACACCAGGGAAATCTGGCCGACGCGCTGACGTATGCGCAGAACGCGCTTGCGCTGTTCACCTCACCGGTCGGCCGGGCCCACGCGCTCAACCAGATCGGCTGGTACCACACCCAGCTGGGACAACACGAAGACGCGCTGACCTGCTGCCGCCAAGCCGTGGCACTGCACCGCGACCACGGTGATCGTCACGGCGAGGCGGCCGCCCACGACAGCCTCGGCCACGCGTTGCACGGACTCGGCCGCCACGGCGAGGCCGTTGCCGCCCACCGGGTCGCCGCGGACCTGTTCCACGACGTCGGCGACCGGTACAAGGAGGCCGACACGCTGGGGCGGCTGGGCGACGCCCTGCACGCGGCGGGTGAGACCGCCGAGGCCGCCGCGACCTGGCGACGTGCCGCGGACCTCCTGGCCGAGCTCGGTCACGCGGATGCCGACAGGATGCGCGCGAGGATCGCCGAACGCCGTTGACCGCCCGCGCCGGTGCCTGAGGAAGTCGTGGTGCGGCACACGAAAGCGTCGGTCGGCCCCGGCGCACGGCCTCATCCGGCAGCGCGGAGGTAGCGCTTGCCGAGCTTCCGGACGTGCTCGACCAGGGCGGGCGGTTCGGTGACCTGGAAGTCGAGACCGAGCATCCCGACGTAGACGGCGATGATCTCCAGGCTGTCCCCGCCGGTCACGAGCACGCAGGTCGACTCGTCCACCGCCTCGACCACGCCGACGGCCGGGTTGATCCGCGCCAGGACGTCCTGCGCGGGTGCGAGCACGGTGATCCGGGCGTGCACCTTCCAGCCCGCGGTGGCCACATCGCGCAGGACGAAGCTCGTGTAGTCCTCGCCGGGAAACGGCGTCGGCGTGAAGCGGCGGTGGGTCGCCATCCGCAGCGAGATCCAGTCGACCCGGTAGGTGTGCCAGTCGCCGGTCTCCGTGCCCCGCGCGACGAGGTACCAGTGCCGTTCCCAGCTCACCAGCCGGTACGGCTCCACCAGCACCGGCCAGTCGCCGAACGGTGCCGAGCTGTCGTTGCGCCGCGGCGCGCCGTCCTCGCGGTCCGGGGCCGAGTACTCGAAGCGGAGCAGCTCGCAGTCCCGGATCGCCGCCGCGACCGTCGCCAGCACCGCCGCGTCCACCACCGGATCCGCCACGTTCGTGCCGGTGTTCGCCGGCCCCTCCGACACCGCTTCGTGCACCGCGCTCACCTGCCGCCGCAGCCGGTGGGGCAGCACCTGTTCGAGCTTCGTCAACGCCCGCGCGGCGCTCTCCTCGATGCCCGCGACCCCGCGGCCGGCCCGCAGCCCGATCGCGACCGCCACCGCTTCCTCGTCGTCGAGCAGCAACGGCGGCAGCTTCGCCCCGGCGCCCATGCGGTAGTACCCGGCGGGACCGCGCACGGCCTCGATCGGATAGCCCAGCTCGCGCAGCCGGTCGACGTCGTTGCGGATCGTCCGCCCGCTGACGGACAGCCGTTCGGCCAGCTCGGAGCCCGGCCACGCCGGTCGTGACTGCAGCAGCGCCAGCAGGGCGAGCAGCCGGGACGAAGTTTCGAGCATGAGCCGAGTATATAGGAACGTACTGTTCCTATACGGCTTTTAGAGTCTGTCCCATGACGAACAACAGCGAGATCCGCCCGTTCCGCATCGACGTTCCCCAGGCCGACCTGGACGACCTCGACGAGCGTCTCGCCCGCACGCGGCTGCCGCGCCCGGCGCCCACCGACGACTGGGAGTACGGCACCCCGAACAGCTACCTCGGCGAGACGGTCGACCAGTGGCGCACCAAGTTCGACTGGAGGGCGCAGGAAGCGCGGATGAACGAGTTCCCCCACCACCTCACCGAGATCGACGGGCAGAACGTCCACTTCATCCATGTGCCGTCCAAAGAGGACAACGCGACGCCGTTGCTGCTGCTGCACACCTACCCCGGCTCGTTCGTCGACTACCTCGACCTGATCGGCCCGCTCACCGACCCGGTCGCGCACGGCGGTGACGCGGCGGACGCGTTCTCGGTCGTGGTGCCGTCGATCCCCGGCTTCGGCTTCAGCACGCCGCTCACCGGTCGCGGCTGGACCATGCGGAAGGTGGCGGAGACGTTCGACAAGCTGATGCGACGCCTCGGGTACGACTCCTACGGCGCGCACGGCAGCGACGGCGGTGCGATGATCTCTCGCGAGCTCGGCCTCCTGGAGCCGGAGGGCTTCCTCGGCCTGCACGTGCTGCAGCTCTTCTCGTTCCCCTCCGGCGACCCGGCCGAGTTCGAGAAGCTCGAGCCGAAGGACTACGCCGCGCTCCAGCACCTCGAATGGTTCCAGTCCGTCGGCGGCTACAACCAGATGAACGCGACGCGCCCGCAGACCGTCGGTGCCGCCATCGCCGACTCGCCGGTCGGGCAGCTCGCGTACAGCGAGCTGTTCAACAACTTCGGCAACGGGGCGAGCCTCGTCACGACGGACCAGATCCTGACCCAGGTCTCGCTCTACTGGTTCACCAACACCCAGGCGACCGCCGGCCGCTACCACTTCGAGGAGGCCAAGGCGGGCCACGAGCCGGCGGTGAACCCGTCGCGCACCGGCGTCGCGGTCTTCGCCGACGACTTCAAGACGATCCGGGCCTTCGCCGAGCGGGACAACTCGAACATCGTGCACTGGTCGGAGTTCCCCGACGGCGGGCACTTCGCGGCGATGGAACGCCCGGACGTCCTCGCCGGGGACCTGCGGACGTTCTTCCGCGCCTGACCCGAACGCCGATCGGCCACCTGCCACGACGGCAGGTGGCCGATCTGTTTGGTCGCCGCACCTGTCGTCACGGAGTTAGCGCCGCGGGCCTAGCGGCAGGGCAGTCCTGACAACGGTTTCGAAGTCTTCCCAATATAGTCGTTCGAATCAATCCTGTTCGGCGCCAAGGCGATACCCTGGGGAAGGCGGTGGTGATGCCGGGCCCCGACGGCGTAATCGGCTTCGATCGGGGTGATGAACTCGAGGGTGAACGACTTACCTGGTTGATCGTTCTCGAGCCGCCGCTGCGCTCCACCGTTCCACATCGCGGTGAGACTATCATTCATCTTAATGTCGAGGGAATTATAATTCCTGCTAGGTGGGTTGAGACTGCAAGACTGAAAAACCCGTTTGCGTCAGATTTGACTGCTTGGGAGTTGGCAATAATCAAAACGGCGCTGCCTGAAGTGCAGTCCGCGTTCGATGGGTTAATGGCAGCAATTCGTTCGCGTGGTCTCAGTCTGGTGAAAGGTGTCGAAAAATGCCGGAAGGCGATGAATCTCCACCTCTGTACTTTGAGCACCCTTTTGAGCTGTGGTCTTACAGCAAGTCACATCGAAAATTGGTCCTGCGTGGTCGTCCCGGTGAAGAATACGACCTTTATGTCGACGTGGTCTTCCTGGACGTGATCGGGATGAAGCTCGCGTCAGCTTACAAAAAACTTGCGGTGGAGGCCGCGATCGATTCCTTGGAGATGGACGAGTTCTTGCAAGGGCCGGATCGCTACGGACGCGGGTTTGTGAACTTCTGGGTTTCGGATGATGCTCGCAAAGGCTTCGTTGTGTGTAAGCGGGTGACGGTGCGCCGTGGTGTCGGCTGGCAGGATTCAGGGGTGCATGATTGATGATTTTTCAGGTGTTCGTCGAGGTCGCATGTGAAAAGGTGTCTCAACTGGCCAGTTATGGAAGCGAATGATAGGTGCACCGGGCTGGTGAACCAGCAGGTCATCGTGATGTGTCAGCGGTATCAGAAGCCAATGATGTTGCACGGCTTGCTGGCGTTGCGGTCCAAGGGAAAGGCGGACAACCGGATGTGAGGCTGGGCGCTCAGCAGGACAGCATTGCGCCGGCTCGATGCGCTGTCATGATATGTCAGCCTCCCGACGGTGTGCGCACGTGCCGGTGCCCGCTGTCCGGGAACGCGGGCGGCGCCGCTGATAGCAGCTCGTCCAGGACGAAGCCGCACTTCTCCGCCACCCGGCAGGAGGCCTGGTTGCCCTTCGCGTGGAGCAGTTCCAATCGGGACAGGGCCTGTGTGCCCAGCGCCCACCGCGAGGCGGCGTCCAGGGCACGGGCGGCGACGCCCTGCCCCCGGGCCGCGGCCGCGGTCCAGTAACCGACCTCCGCCACACCGGCGGCCGCGGCCTTCACCACCACGTGCCCGATGGGCGGTCCGTCCTCATCGGCGACCACGGCGAAGCTGAACCGTGTCGAGGACGCCCAGCCGTCGGCCTGTGCGTCCAGCCACCGCAGGGCAGCGGTCTCGTCGGCCAGCGACGTGGCCAGCCAGCGGCGCAGCGACGGGTCGCGGTGCGCCGCGAGCAGCGCGGTTAGGTCGTCCCGCCGCCACGGGCGCAGCTGCAGGGCGACGGCTGCCCCGGTCTTCGGCACGGACAACGTGATCGTCATGGTCGCCATTCTGCGCCGGAGAGACCTCGGGCTGTTACGCGGAGCCAGGCGCCGGCGACACCCTCCTCGTACGGTGTGGATCGAGAGGGGTACCGGTGGCCTTGTTCGAGATGACGGCCGATGCGTTGCAGGCGATACCGCCGACGGACTTCGCCACCGAGGGGATCTGGGAACGGCGGGATCTGCAACGCCTGCTGCGCGACGACATCTCCCCGGTCGACGACAGCCTCCTGGTCATCGCCGAGGAGTTCGGCGACTTCGAGGGGAGCGACCGGCGGATCGACCTGCTGTGCGTCGATCGGGACGCCCGTGTCGTCGTGGTGGAGCTCAAGCGCACCTACCACGGCGGTCACCTGGAGCTGCAGGCGTTGCGGTACGCGGCCATGGTGTCGGCCCTGACGTTCGACCAGGTCGTGGACGTGTTCGAGCGGCACCTGGCGCGGGTGGGCCCCGATCGGTGCGGCGAGGGGCGGAAGGTCCTCACCGGCTGGCTCGGCGGTACCGAGGAGTTGTCCGGGGACGTGCGCATCGTGCTGGTGTCCGCCGGCTTCGGCACGGAGATCACCACGACGGTTCTGTGGCTCACCACCACCTACGGCCTCGACATCACCTGCACGAGGCTGATCCCGCACCGGGTGGGCGACCGGATCCTGCTCGACATCACCCAGCTGATTCCGCTGCCCGAGGCCGAGGAGTTCACCATCCGGCTGCGCAACCGCGAACAGGCGGTCCGCACGGCGAGCAGCGGGCGGGACTGGACGCAGTACGTGATCTCGGGCCCGGACGGGGAGTCGAAGCCGCTCCGGAAGCGCTGGGCGATCCTCGAACTGGTTCAGCGGCTGCACTCCGCCGGTGTACCGATGGCCGCCATCGCCGAGGTCCTGCCGAGTTCACGGATCATCTCGACCTCGGGCACCTTCACGGGCACCGAGCTCATCGAGCGGTTCACCCAGGAGTACCGGAGTTTCGGCAACAACGTCCACAAGTGGTTCACCGGCCACCCGATCCACGACGGCGGCGTCACCTGGCTGGTCTCCAACGCCTGGGGCCGGCAGACCGTCTCCGCGCTCGACGGGCTCCTCGAGCTCGCACCGGGTCAGGACTTCGGCTACCGGGCGGCGCCCTGACGGCTCGGTCAGCTCGCGGTCCGCACCGGCGAGTTCGTTCACGACCGGGACACCTTCATGGCCCGGTAGAAGAGTCACCGCACGTGACCCCCCGGAGCGAGCACCACCCGATCCGGCGACTGTGCCGTGCGCACAGGCGCGTCGGCTCGTCAGAAGCGCGACTCCTCGTCAGGCTGGCGCGGCACCACCAACACGGCAACCGCGAAGCGTGAGAGGAACGACGTCTCGATGATCCAAATCGTGCCCGCGAAGGACCAGCAGATGCGGGTGACCTGGGCGCTGCCCCGGCATGAGCCGTCGGGGCCCGTCAGCGTGGTCGGCGACTTCAACGACTGGACGCCGGGGGCGACCCAGCTGCGGGCCCGTTCCAACGGCCGCCGCACCGCGACCGTCCTCGTCCCGCGCGGCACCACCCTGCGGTTCCGCTACCTCGGGCCGGACGGCCACTGGTTCGACGACGAGGACGCGGCCGCGCGCGACGACCACGGGTGCCTGATCACCGTCTGAAGTGGACAGACGGGGCCGCGGGCTCGTCACGGGATCGCGTTGGCACAGCTCATCACCGGGTTCGTCGCCGGCGCGCCGGGGGTGCGCCGCAGGTGGGCCTCGCCCCACACCCGGACCCCTTCGACCACGGGCAGGACGGTGGTTCCGTAGGGGGTGAGCCGGTAGATCACCGGCGCCGGGACCGGACCGGTCACCACCCGTTCGACGAGCCCGTCGGCCTCCAGCTCGCGCAGCTGTTCGGCCAGCACCTTCGACGTGATCGGCGTGCCGCGGCGGCGCAGGCCCGCGAAGTGGGACTCCCCGTGGGCCAGCCAGTACAGCAGCGTCAGCTTCCACTTGCCGCCGATCGCGGCGAACGCGGCGGCCATTGGGCAGCCGGGCAACGGGTTGGGGCGCGAGGGGTTACCTGCAGGTGCCTTCTTGTCCATGGCCGCGCTCCGCTCGGATAGTCGGGCCATGACCGTGTCACACAAACGCATCCTGGTCGCCGTTCTTTCGGCGCTGACCCTCATCGCAACCGCCGCGTCGGGTGGCGCGTCGGTAACGGCGGCCGCTGACGCACAACGGGACTTCGACTGGGAGATCGGCAGCTGGCGGACGTCGGTGCGCGTGCTCGCCGAGCCGCTCTCGGAGTCCGCGGACGAGTGGCTCGACTTCGCCGGCACCAGTGTCGTGCGCGGGCTTCTGGACCGGCGGGCGAACGTCGTCGAGCTCAAGGTCTCGGGAACCGCCGGGCGGATCGACGGGCTCAACCTCCGGCTGTACGAGGCTCCGGCGCAGCGGTGGAGCCTGACCTTCGTCAACATGCGCGACGGGTTGCTCACGCCGTCGGTGCACGGCGGGTTCCACGACGGCGTGGGGGCGTTCTACGGCGACGACCAGCTCGGTGGCCGCCCGATCAAGGTGCGGTTCCTGGTCTTCCGGCAGGGGCCGGACCGGGCCAGGTTCGAGCAGGCGTTCTCGGGCGACGGCGGGACGACGTGGGAGACGAACTGGGTCGCGGTGGACCACCGGATCCCGTCCTGACTCGACGGTGACGGGACGTGGGTATGGTGGGGCCGTGGTCCAGGTCTTCATCCAGCCGTCCTACGGCACCCCGGAGGCACGCAGGTACGGGGCGACCACCCTCGACCAGGCGGTGCCGTTCCGCGCGGCGGACTACGCCGGTCTGGTGGACCCGGCGGACCTGACCCGGCTGAACGCCCTGCACCCCACCGGCAGCGCGCGGTTCTGGGGTGCCACGGCCAAGCACGACAAGCGGATGGACACCGTCACGACCGGCGACGTCGTGCTGCTCACCGGGCGCAAGCACGTCCTGGCGATCGGCGAGGTCGGGCACAGCTTCCGCAACCCCGCCCTCGCGCGGCGCCTGTGGAACCCCGATCCCGGCAAGTGCGTGTGGAGCAACGTCTACAGCCTGCGCGGCTATCGGCCCACCCACATCCCCTACGAGGAGGTGTGGGCGTTGCCGGGGTTCACCGCCGGGGACAACTTCATGGGCCTGCGCTTCCTCGACCCGGCGAAGACCGCGGCCGTCCTGGCGCTCCTCGCTCCCGAACGGCGCGGCCTGGCCGGGTGACGGTCCGCGCGGCCGCGCCGCGGGCAGAGCGTGCTTCAAGATCCCGCCGGTGAAGCGCGCCCGGGACCGGGTCGTGCCCGCGCAGGAGCACGGCCCTACACCGTGACGACGACCTTCCCGGCGTGCAGCCCCTGGTCGAGGTGGTGGTGTGCGCCGGCGACATCGGCGAGGGTGAAGACCCGGTCGATCGCGGGCCGCAGGGTGCCGAGGCGCACCCCCGCGGTCAGGAACGCCGCCATGCGCCGCACCACAGCGGGGTCGAGGGTGTGCTCGAAGCTCCGGTAGCTGTGGACCGTCACACCGGCGGTCGCCGGGAAGGGCGTGGGCCGCGGGTCCAGGAAGCCCGCGGCGACCAGCGTCGCGCCGGGGCGGGCCGCCCTCAGCAGGTTGGGCTGGCCGGGGCCCATGACGAGGTCGAGGACGATGTCGGCGCCGGTGCCTGCGGTGTGGTGGTGGACGGCCTCGGCGAGGTCCGCGCGGTCCGTGGCGATGACCGCGGCGGCGCCGGCGGCGACCAGGTCGTCCGCCTTGCCGCTGTGCCGGGTGACGGCGATGGGCACGGCGCCGACGTGGCGGGCGATCTGCAGCGCCGCGCGGCCGACGGCGCCGGACGCGGCGGTGACGAGGACGTGGTCGCCCGGTCGCATCCCGGCCTTCTCGACCAGCGCGCCGTAGGCCGTCGAGAACGCGACCCAGACCGCCGCCGCCTCGGTGACGTCCAGTCCGGCCGGCCGGGCGATCACCCGCTCGGCCGGGACCGTGATGTGCTCGGCGTGGCTGCCCCTGGCGCTCGCGTCCGGAACGGCCGCGAGGATCACCGGGTCGCCGATCGCCAGCGCGGTGACCCCGGCGCCCACCGCGTCCACGACACCGGTGCCCTCGACGCCGAGGCGGGAGTGTGGCAAGTGGACGGTCGACGGCATGGCGCCGGAGCGCATCATCCGGTCGAGCGGGTTGACCGCGAACGCCTCGACCCGGACGCGCACCTCGCCGGAGGCGGGTTCGGTGACCGGTTCGTCGACGACGCGCAGCACGTCCGGCCCGCCGAACTCGTCGAACACGACAACTCGTGACATGGGGTGGTTCCTCCGCAATCGGTGCTGTTCCAGTGCTCGCGGACGACGTTACGAAGCGCTGAGGTACCTCCTGGTACCTTCGGCCGCCATGCGGAACCCGGCCGGCCACGTCTTCCTCGCCGACTGCCCCACGCGGCTGGCGGTCGAGATCATCTCCGACAAGTGGGCCGTGCTCGTGCTCTTCGGTCTCAGCCAACGGCCGCACCGGCACGGCGAGCTCGCCGAGCTCATCGGCGGCATCTCCCGCAAGGTCCTCACGCAGACGCTGCGCCGCCTCCAGCAGTACGGGCTGGTCGAACGGCACGCCGAGGCGCCGAAACGGGTTCGCTACAGCCTCACCGAACTCGGCCAGACGCTCGTCGAGCCCATCGAGGTGCTCACGAACTGGGCGCGGGACCACGGCGGTGCCGTCGCCGACTTCCTGGAGGCGGCGTCCGCCCGCGGCGAGGGCGCACGGCCCTGACACCGGTCGTGCCGGTGATGTCAGCGCCGTGACAGCCGCGTGTCCGGCCCGCTGGCCACAGTGGTCCCCAACAGCCACGAAGGCCGAAGACAGGGGAGACACGACATGTCCACGTTCACCACGCCGCAGCCCATCACCGCCATGCTGACCACTGCGGGAGCCCGTGTGCGGATCGCCGCGAGCGAGCGCACGGACACGGTGGTCCGGGTCAGCCCGGTCGACGGTGCCAACCCCACCGACGTGAAGGTCGCCGAGAAGACCAAGGTGGACTTCTCCTGCGGTGTCCTCGCCGTCAAGACGACCAGGTCCGGCGCCCAGGCCGGCTCCGTCGACATCACGATCGAGCTGCCCGCCGGTTCCAGGCTGGTGCTGAACACGGCGTGGACCGAGGTGCTGGCCGACGGGCCGCTCGGCGACTGCGAGGTCAACACCGGGTCCGGCCAGGTGCGGCTCGACCGCGTCGCGACGCTGCGGGGCAACCTCGGCGGGGGTGGCCTCGCGGTCGGGCACGTCGCCGGGACCGCGGTGATCGAGGGCGGCTCGGCCGGTGTGCGGATCGGCGAGGCCGGGGGTGCCGTTCGGTACCAGGGCACGACCGGCGAGGTGTGGATCGGCCACGCCCGCTCCGACGTCGACCTGGGCGGTTCGAGCGGCAGCTTCGACGTGGACCGGGCCGACGGTGGCGTCGTCGCCAGGGCGGCCGACTGCCCCATCCGCATCGGCCGGGTCACGCGCGGCCGGTTGGAGCTGATGAACGCCTCCGGGGGCATCGAGGTCGGTGTCGGCGAGGGCGTCGGCGCCGAGGTGGACGCCAAGAGCACGAAGGGATCGGTGCGCAGCTCCCTGCCCGCGCAGGACGAGCCCGGCACCGCCGTCGTGATCTACGCCCGCACGCGGCTCGACGACATCGTCATCCACCGCGCCGCGGCCTGAGCCCGGCAAGGGTGGCGCCGGCCCGGTCACCCGAATGGCAGGATCACGCAGGTGGAGATCAAGATCCTGGGCCCGTTCGAGGTTCGTGCGAACGACGGCACGCTCGCCGACGTGCCGGGCGCGCGCCTGCGCGGGTTGCTGGCCGCGTTGGCGCTCAGCCCGGCCCAGGTGATCCCGAAGGCCGCGCTCGTCGACTGGATCTGGGGCGAGCAACCGCCCGCTGACGCGGCGAACGCCTTGCAGCGCTTGGTCTCCCGGTTGCGCAAGGCACTTCCGGACGCGTCGGTCGAGGGGCTCACCGACGGCTACCGCCTGAAGGTCGATCCCAACGCCGTGGACGCCGTGCGGTTCGAACGGCTCGCAGCCCAGGCACGCGCCGACGAAGGGTCACTGCGGGTGCAACGGCTCCGTGACGCCCTCGCGTTGTGGCGCGGCCCGGCGATGCAGGACATCGGGCTGCAGGACAGCGAGGCGTTCGACGCGGCCGCCACCCGGCTGGAGGCGCTGCGCCTCACCGCGCTGGAGGAGCGGTTCGACGCCGAGGCCGGGCTGGGCCACGGCCAGGACCTGGTCGGCGAGCTCACCGACCTGGTGGCCGCGCACCCGGTGCGGGAGAAGCTGGTCGGGGCGCTGATGCGGGCGCTGGTCGCCGCGGGCCGCACCAACGAGGCGCTGCTCGCCTACCAGCACACGCGGGAGGTCCTGGCCGACGAGCTGGGCGTCGACCCGTCGCCCCAGCTGTCGGCGTTGCACCTCGCGCTGCTGCGCGGCGAGGTGGGGCGGCGCCAGGAGAACCGCAAGACCAACCTGCGCGCCGAGCTGACCAGCTACGTCGGCAAGGAGGCCGACGTCACCGCGGTCAGGGCGCTCGTCGCCGGCCACCGGCTCACCACCCTGACCGGCCCCGGCGGCTCCGGGAAGACCAGGCTGGCGACGGAAACCGCCCGCACGCTGCTCGGCGACCTGCCGGACGGGGCGTGGCTGGTGGAGCTGGCCGCGATCAGCCCGGACGCGGACGTGGCGCAGGCGGCGTTGTCGAGTTTGGACCTGCGGGACGCGCTGCTCGGTGAGGCGTCGAACCTGGAGCCGGCCGACCGGCTCGTCACCGCGCTGCGCGACCGGGAGACGGTGCTGGTCCTGGACAACTGCGAGCACGTGGTCGAACGCGCGGCCGTGCTCGCCCACCGCCTGCTCGGCGAGTGCCCGAGGCTGCGGATCCTGGCCACGAGCAGGGAACCGCTCGGCATCACCGGCGAGGCGCTGTGGTCCGTCGAACCCCTTGCCCTGCCGGGGGAACGCGATGGCGCCGAGTCCTCACCGGCCGTGCGGCTGCTGATCGACCGGGCCGTCGCCGTGCGCAGCGACCTCACCGTCGACGCCGCGACCCTGGCGACGATGGCACGGGTCTGCCGTGCCCTGGACGGGATGCCGCTCGCGATCGAGCTGGCCGCGGCCCGGTTGCGCACCATGTCCATCGACCAGCTCGCCGACCGGCTGGACGACCGGTTCCGGCTGCTGACCGGCGGCAGCCGCACCGCGCTGCCCCGGCACCGGACGTTGCGCGCGATGGTCGACTGGAGCTGGGAGCTGCTGACCGACGCCGAACGGGTGGTGCTGCGCAGGCTGTCGGTGTTCGCCGGCGGTGCGAGCCTGGCGGCGGCCGAACGGGTCTGCGCGGGCGAGCTCGTGTCCCGGTACGAGGTCCTCGACCTGCTCACCGCGCTGACCGAGAAGTCGCTGCTGGTCGCGGCCGGTGACGGCGAACCGCGCTACCGGATGCTCGGCACGATCAAGGAGTACAGCGCGCACCGCCTTGCCGAGGCGGGGGAGTCGGAGCTCGCGCGGCAGGCGCACCTGGCGTCCTTCACCGAGCTCGCCGAGACCGCGGACCCGCACCTGCGCCGCGCCGACCAGCTGGAGTGGCTCGCCGTGCTCAGGGCGGAGCACGACAACATCGCGTCGGCGATGCGCGGCGCGCTCGCGGCCGGTGAGGCGCACGCGGCGATGCGGCTCGCCGCGGCCGCCGCCTGGTACTGGTGGCTCGTCGGCCGCAAGGCGGAGGGCATGGAGCTGATCAGCGCCGCCATCCGCACGCCCGGCGACGTGCCCGACGAGATCCGCGCCGTCGTGTACGCGCTCACCTCGATGTTCGTGACCTCCGGCCCCGGTGACGTTCCCGAGGCCGCGGAGTGGATCCACCGCGCCTACGAGTTCGGCCGCGCCAACCGGCACCACCACCCCGGCCTGCGGCTGGTCGTGCCGCTCGAACACCTGCTGCGGGAGCCGGACACCGTTCTGCCCGCGTGGGAGTCGCTGCTCGCCGACGAGGACCCGTGGGTGCGCGCGCTGTCCCGGCTGCAGATCGGCAAGATGCGGATCATGCTCGGCCACGGCGAGGACGCCGAGTCGTGGTTCGAGGAGTCGCTGGTCGAGTTCCGGGTGCTCGGCGAGCGGTTCGGGATCTCCTTCGCGCAGACCGAACTGGCCGATCGCGTCGCAATGCGCGGTGAGCTCACCGAGGCGTGCGAGCACTTCGACCAGGCGATCGCGGTCGTCACCGAGCTCGGCGCCGTCGACGACGTCGTGCAGATGCGCGTGCGCCAGGCACGGCTGTACTGGCTCATGGGCGACAAGGACGCGTGCGCCGCGGCCGTGGCCGAGGCGGAGCACCGTGCCGACGGGATCACCTGGCCGGGCACCGTGGCCGCCCTCGCGCTGGCCAAAGCCGAGCTGGCCCGGTGGAACGGCAACGCGCGGGAGGCGTTCGAGCAGCTCGCCGTCGCGGCCGGGGCGCTGGGAGAAGAGGCGCTGCAACCACACGTCCGCGCGGCCACCCACGACCTGCGCGCCTACTTCGCCGACGACCTCACCGAGGCCGCAGAGCACCGGGCGGCGGCGTGCCGGGCAGCGGCCGAGACGGGACACGCGCCCGTGATCGCGCAGATGCTCGTCGGGGTCGCGGACCTGGCGCTGCGCCGGGAGGAGCACGAGCAGGCCGCGCGGCTGCTGGCGGCGAGCGCGGGCGTGCTCGGCCTGGCCGACCGGTCCAACCCGGACCTGGCGCGGATCGAGCAGGCCGCACGGCGTCACCTCGGCGACGCCGCGTTCGACGCCGCGGCGCTGCAGGGTGCCGCGGCGGACTGGAACGCGCTGGTCACGGCCACGCTCGGGGCGTGAACCGGCCGCACTGACAGCGATCGCGCCGCCGGTTCCCGCCGTGTCAGCGCCGTGTCAGCCCGGTGTCCGGGTGATCGGAAACAGTGGTGGCAACACACCACCACGAAGGGAATCCGATGAGCCAGAAGGCTTCCGTCCCGCAGGGCCTGCCGGTGGAGCGCGACGCGGGACCGTTCGACCCGCCCAGCCGGATCACCCGGCTGCGCGAGACCCGCCCCGTCAGTCCGCTGGCGTTCCCGGACGGTCACGAGGGCTGGCTGGTCACCGGCTACGAGGCGGTGCGCCAGGTCATGGCCGACGCCAGGTTCAGCAACCGCCAGGACATCGGCGTGCTCCACGTGCCGTACGAGACGCCCGGCATGCCGGCCGCCACCGAACCGTCCCCGCAGGTGCCGGGCCTGTTCATCAGCATGGACGCGCCGGACCACACCCGGTTGCGACGCAAGCTGACCGGCGCGTTCACGGTCAAGCGGATGAAGCAGCTCGAAGACCAGATCGTCGCGATCACCGAGCAGCAGCTCGACGCGCTCGCGACGCTCACACCGCCGGTCGACCTGGTCGCCGAGTTCGCTCTCCCGGTGCCCTCACTGGTGATCTGCGCGCTGCTCGGCGTCCCCTACGAGGACCGCGCGAGCTTCCAGGCCAACTCCGCCCGGTTCATGGAACGCGACATCGGCCTCGAAGACAAGATGGCGGCGTTCGGTGCCATGTTCGGGTACCTGGCCCAGCTGGTCACGGGCAAGCGCGCCGACCCCGGCGACGACATCCTGTCCGACCTCGCCCGCGACGAGGACCTCACCATCGAGGAACTGTCCGGCATGGGCTTCCTGCTGCTGCTCGCCGGGCACGAGACGACCGCGAACATGCTGGCGCTGGGCACCTTCGCGTTGCTGGAGCACCCCGAGGCGCTGGCCCGGCTGCGGTCGGACCCGGCACTGATGCCCGGCGCGGTCGAGGAGCTCCTGCGCTACCTGTCCGTCGCCGACATCTTCTACCGCTACGCCACCGAGGACGTCGAGCTCGGCGGCGAGACCATCCCCGCGGGCTCCACCGTCGTCGTGTCGCTGCTCGCGGCCAACCGCGACCCGCGGAAGTTCGAGCACCCCGACGTCCTGGACGTGCGGCGCGAGGTCCGCGGCCAGGTGGCGTTCGGGCACGGCATCCACCAGTGCCTCGGCCAGCAGCTGGCCCGCATCGAGATGCGCGCCGGTTTCGCCGGACTGCTGCGCCGCTTCCCCACCCTCGCCCTCGCCATCCCGGCCGACGAGGTGAAGCTCCGGACCACCACGCACGTCTACGGCGTCCACGAGCTCCCCGTCACCTGGGCCTGACGCATCGTCCACTCCGGACACATCAATCCACTGCAGTCCACTGAGGAGAAACGCCATGAGCTCGTCCGCATGGACCGGAATGCTGCCCGTCGACGACACCGAGCTGTTCGTCCGCGACACCGGCGGCACCGGCCGTCCCGTGGTCTACCTCAACGGCGCCTACGCCGACCAGAAGCACTGGAAGCGCGTCATCGCCGAGCTCGGCGACGACTACCGCCACATCACCTACGACGAGCGGGCCCGCGGCAGGTCCCGGCGTTCCGCGGACTACTCGTTCGAGGCCTGCCTGCGCGACCTCGACGCCGTCCTCACCGCCAGGGGCGTGGAGCAGCCGCTGCTGGTCGGCTGGTCCTACGGCGGTGTCCTCGCCTGGCACTGGGCCGACCGGCACCCCGACCGGGTCGCCGGTGTGGTGACCGTCGACGCGTTCCCCGTCGGCCTGACCGGGGAGGCGGGCCGGGAGCGGATCCGCAAGCTCTTCCGCGGCTACCGGCTGGTGCTGCCGATCGCCGCGCGGCTCGGCCTCGGCGCGCGGATGAGCGCCGACGAGCACGCCGACGTCAACATCGAGCTCAACGAGATCTCCGCCGCCAGCGTGCCGGTGCTGAGCCGCGTGACCCGGCCGGTGCGGTTCGTCCTGGCCACCGGTGACAGCCTGGGCAGTGAGGCGGGGGAGATGGAGGACGGCAGGAAGGTGCTCGACGAGGTGCTCGCCGCCAATCCGAACGTCGTGCTGAGCGCCAAGGTCGCCAGCAACCACAGCAAGATCCTGCGCAACGACTCCCCGGCCGTCGCGCAGGCCGTGCGCGAGCTGACCGTCCACCAGGGCCACACCGCCGGCTGACGCCACGTGCTCCCGGACCAGGCGTCACGCCCGCCGCGGTGTGACACGCCGTCGGGGTCAGACGACCAGCGCGACCCGGCCGAACACCTCTCCGGCCGCGAGTGCCCGGTGTGCCTTCGAGGCCTCGGCCAGCGGCAGCACCTCGTGCACCACGGAGGTCAGCTCACCGCGTGCGGTGGCGGCGAACAGCTCCGCCGCCACCGCGCCCTTGGCCGCCGCGGGCACCGTGTCCGCGCTGAAGGTCGACACCGACAGCGACCGCTGGAAGTGCCGGTACAGCACCGCGCCGAGGTCCCCTTCCGGCATGCCGCCGACCGCGCCGATCGACACGAGCCGCCCGTTCGGGTTCAGCCACGTGAGCAGTGCCGGCACACCGGTGCCGCCGACGACGTCGATGACGACGTCGAACCCGTCCGGCCGCTCGCCCGCACCGGAGCGGTCCAGCAGGTGGGTGGCACCGAGCTCGCGCAGCCGCTGCCCGCGGTCGGGTGAGGAGGTCGTGGCCGTGATCGAGGCGGCACCCGCCCGAGCGGCGAGCTGCACCGCCATCACCCCCAGACCGCCGCCCGCGCCCCGCACCAGCACCGCCTCGCCCGCCGCGAGGTGCACCTGGCGCAACGCGAAGTGGGCCACCACCCCCGACCCGCCCAGCGTCACGGCGTCGACGGCGGAGGTCTCCCCGGGCAGCTCCACGAGCAGGTCCGCCGCGACCAGCGCCTGCTCGGCGTAACCGCCACCGGCACCCGTCATGCCCCACACGCGCTTTCCGAGCCACGCGGGGTCCACGCCCTCGCCGGCCGCCGACACCACACCGGCGACCTCGCCGCCCAGCACGTGGCCGGTGGCGAAACCGAAGGCGGCCAGCGCGCCACTGCGGACCAGCGCGTCCACACCGCCCACTCCGGCCGCCTCGGTGGTCACCACCACCGTGCCCGGCACGGGTTCCGGCGCCGGCAGGTCGACCACCGCCAGGCCTTCCGGGCCACCGAACTCTTGCACCACAACGGCTTTCACCAGGTCCTCCGCTTTCTGCCGGGTTCTTGGCCGACGTTAACGGACGCACCCGTCCGGTTAACGCGATGTGAGAGCACGACCGGCTTTTTGCCTCGCCTGCGCCGTTGCCGGGGCGGCCGGTGGCGTTGCGCGAGCCACGACGGCACCGTCACGCCGCGACTCCGCTGCCTCCCGCGACGGTGATGTTCTCGCCGGTGATGTAGCTCGCGGCGTCGGACGCCAGGAAGGCGACGACCTCGGCCACCTCACGGGCGGTGCCGAGCCGTCCGAAGGGGATCCGGGCGGCGACGTGCTCGGTGACCACCTCCGGTGGCATGCCGGCCTTGGCCCAGATGGGCGTGTCGACGGCTCCCGGGCTCACCGCGTTGACGCGGATCCGCCGCGGCGCCAGTTCGACGGCCAGTGAGGGGACCATCGCGAGCAGCGCACCCCGGCTGGCGGCGGTGACGCTTCCGCCCGCCAGCCCGCGGGTCGCGCCGATGCCGACGGTGAAGACGACCGACGCCCCGTCGGTCAGCAGCGGGAGGGCGTGTTGCAGGGTGAAGAACTGCCCCTTGGCGTTGGTGTCCATCAGCTCGTCGAACGTGGCCTCGTCGACCGCCCCGACCGGTGCCGCGCGGCTGATCCCGGCGTTGAGGAACAGGGTGCTGAGCGAGCCGAAGCGCGTGCGCACCTCCTGCGCGACCCGGTCGGCGTCCGCCACGGAACGCGCGTCCGCCCGCAGCACGACCACGTCCGCGGGAAGCGATTTCCGCGCGGCCGCGAGGGTGTCGGGGTTCCGGCCGGTCACCACCACCCGGTGGCCTCGCTCGTGCAGCAGCTCGGCCGTCGCCTTGCCGATGCCGCTGGTTCCGCCGGTGATCAGGGCGGTGGGTGCGGGCATGGGAACTCCAGTCGGTGGGCGGATCCCCTCCGGACCCGCGCTGACCCCACTCTGGGCGCGGATCCCGCTGCCACGCCAATGAAAGATTCACATCGGCGCATGCCGCCCGCGCATCACCGCAGGCCGCTCGCCCGCCGGGTTGGGCTCCGCATCACCGCGGGCCGCTCGCCCCAGCCGGTTAGGCTCGCAGGATGCACCGCGCGTCGCTGCCCCCGGTGGACCTGGACCTCCGGCTGGTGCGCAGCTTCACCGCCGTCGCCGAGCACCGGCACTTCGGCCGCGCCGCCGCCGCGCTGCACACCACGCAACCCGCGCTGAGCCGGCAGATCCGCCGGCTCGAACGGGAGCTGGGCGTCGGGCTGCTCGACCGCACCCCGCGCGGCACCGACCTCACCGAGGCGGGCGAGGTGTTCCTCCCGCTGGCCAGAACACTGCTGCGCTCAGCGGAACAGGCCGTGGCACTCACCCGTGCCGCGACCCGCGCACCCCGCATCGCCGTCGGCTACACCACGAACCTGGTCGTGACCCAGGCCGTGGCCGAGCTGCGCCGCCGCCACCCCGAGGCCGACGTGCGGACCCGGCACCTCGGCTGGAACCGGGCGCGCACCGCCCTGCTCGACCGCCAGGTGGACGTGGTGCTGGCGCGGATGCCGTTCGACACCGACGACCTCGACGTGACGGTCCTCTACCGGGAACCCCGCGTGCTCATGGTTCCCACCGGCCACCGCCTGGCCGGCAAGGACTCCGTGACCGTCGCCGACTTCGCCGACGAGCCCCTGCCCCGCGTGGCCGACGAGCGGTGGAACGCCTTCTGGCGCATCGACCCCCGGCCCGACGGACGCCCGGCGCCGGACGGCCCGCTGGTCGAGGACGTCGAGGACAAGGTCGAGCTCGTCGCCTCCTGGCAGGCGCTCGCCATCGTCCCGGCCGGTGAGCACCTCGACCGCCTGCGGCCGGACCTGACCTCCGTGGCCCTCGACGGCGTCGAACCCGCCGAGGTCGTCCTGGCCACCCGCGACGGCGACCGCAACCCGCTGCTGGCCGCGTTCCGGGAGGTCGTGCACCTCGCGGTGGCCCCGGACCTCCGGCAGGGACCCGGCGAGCGGTGAGGACCTGCGGGCCGGTACCGGTCCGGCCCGTCACCACATCGGGCGAACTACGCAAAGTTTCGGTCGTTCAGCCATCGAGGTGGTCCTTCGGCGTGGCGGAACCCCATGTGGTGCCACAAATTGACGCCGGTCGATGATGTCGATCATGCTCTCGCCCATGATCGAAGCGGGCGAGCACGCGAGCCGTCGCCTTTTCCTGCGCGCCGGGGCGGCCGCCGCCGGTGGTGCCGGTCTGCTGGCCGCGACCGCGCCCGCCGCCGAGGCCGCCACCGGGTCGCACGTCTTCCGGGTCGCGCACTTCGGCGCCAGGGGAGACGGGCGGACCGACGACACCGCCGCCGTCCAGCGTGCGATCGACGCGGCGTGTGCCTATGCCGCACGGGCCAACGGATACGCGCGCGTCGAGTTCGACGCCAGGACCTACCGGCTGGCGGCACCGCCGGTGCGCCCGCGGCCGGGCAGCACCCACGCGGCCGCCCAGCTGCTGTTCCCGGTGCGGATCTCCGGGCCGCAGATCACGGTCGAACTCGCCGGTGCGGGCACCCAGCAGGGGCTGCAGTTCATCCCGGACGGGCAGCAGACGGCGGCGGGCACCATGCTGAGGTCGACCGTGTCCGCCACCTGGGACGGCCTGTCCACCGGCATGCCACCGGCGGTCATCGCGTCGCCGAAGGGTGACGTGTGGGGCGGGTTCAACCGGGTGGCCGTGGCGATCACGAACATCGCCGTCCAGGTGCCGTCGAACCCGTCGTTGGCCGGCCTGAACCTGTTGTGGGCGCCGCAGGTCCGGCTGCGGGGCGTGCGGGTCTGCACGCCGGCGCCGCTGCCCGCGGTGATCGAGCCGAAGATCCCGTGGGCGACCGGGATCGTGCTGCCCGGCGGCGGCAACAACGCGGTGGTCTACCTGCGGGACGTGCACGTCGGCGGCTTCTACACCGGTCTGCTGTTCGGCGAGCACACCGACGCGTCCAGCGTCGTGATCTTCGCGTGCAAGGTGGGGCTCGCGCCGTTCGGCAAGCGCCTGCACACCGCGCGCTTCGGCCTGGTCACGGTCGAGTGCTGCCCGACGGTGCTCTCGCAGGTCGACTGGGAGGTCGGCCGCGTGGCCGCCAAGGAGGGCGACAGCCTCAAGATCGACCTGCTCGACGTCGAGGAGTTCAACGGCTTCAGCAGGAGCCTGGGCTGGACCACGCACGACTGCCACGTCTACGACCCGAACAACGTCCTGCGGGGCTGGATCTGGATGGCCCGCTCGGGCGCGGACTACCTGAACATCCCGCTCACCCTGCAGGGCGCCAAGCACCTCCAGATCGCCGAGATCCAGCAGACCTGAGCACCGTCTCATCCGGACGGTGCCGGCCTCGGTTCACCGGCCGCACAGGTCCTGGTGTGCGGCCCTGGCGGCCAGGATCGGCAGGAAGTTGTGGAACTTGGCGTGCCGCGACAGCCGGTGGTAGGCCTCGGAAACGGCCCGCCGGACCGACGGGTAGTCCGCCTCGCCCTTGCAGCGCCGGGTGGCCTCCTCGGCGGCGATGTCGAGCTGCGCCTCGACCTCGGCGTGCAGGTCGTGCGGATCGCGCACCTTGTGTCCGTTGAGAGTCGTGGCCATCGCTCTTCCTCCCCGGTTGTCCGACCGCACCTCGGTTGCCCTGGGTCACGACCGCCCAAACGGCCGGGTGTCACACCGGCGGCCACCTGAGTCGGGGATGTGTGGGCCATCTGGCGGGGTTAGGTTGGGCGGGTGATCAGCAGAGGTCCTGGGCCGGACGGAGTCGGCGCCGCGCCGCGGTCGGTCGCCGAGCTGGCGGCGACGTCGGCCGGGTGGAAGGTCGAGCTGGGTGAGTTCGGCAGGTGGCTCACCGCGGAGCACCAGGTCGTGCGGGGCGGTCGCCGCTGGCTGGTCGGCCTGACGCCGGTCGGGCGGGAGGTCGTCGCGATGGTGGTGTGGCGGGACGACGCCCTCGTGGACCACGCCCGCGGCACGGAGCGGGAGATGGCCGTCCTGGCCCACCGGACGCTGATCGGCATCGTGGAGGACCGCGCCGGGTAGCGACCGTCCGGTGTGGAGGAACCGCGGACGGCTTCGTGGCGTGAAGGACACGTCCGGGTGCACGTGCGGTCATCCGGCGTGGAAACCCGGCCGGGCACGGAGGCCGTGGTGGTGACCCGTGGCGCCGCGAGCGTCTGGTTGGCGACGGCCGGGGCTTCACCGCTCGAACATGCGCGCCAGGCCGGTGATGTCCAGGACGCGCCGCACCGCCGGGCTGGGCGAGACCAGCCGCAGCGACCCCGCCGCCTCCACCGCCCTGGAACGGCTGCGGACCAGCGCGCTGATGCCGCTGGAGTCGCAGAACGTGATCCCGGAGACGTCGACGACGAGGTGGCGGCGCCCGCCGTCGATCAGCCGGTCCAGGTGGGTGAGCAGCGTCGTCGACCCGGTCACGTCCAGCAGCCCGGCCACCTCGACCCTGGTCTGCGCAGCCGACGTGCCGGTGACCCGGATCCGCAACACGATGCACCGCCCTCACCCACGGATGTGATGGCAGGGGCTACCCGCTGATCGCCGGAATATGGCTGGGCGTACCGCGGAGGTCTGTCCCGTGAGCGTGCGCGAGGCCGGCTCGTCACCACCACGCGCCCTTGGTGCTCGCGCTGGTCAGAGCCGATCTGACGACGGTGGTGCCGTCGTGGGCCGCGTCGGAGAGGTTCGCGCCGAACAGGTCGGCGTGGGAGAGGTCCGCGCCGATGAGTTTCGCTCGCGTGAGATCCGCGACGACGAGGTTCGCGTCGGTGAGGTTCGCGCCGACCAAGGTCACCTCGCGGAGGTTCGCTCCGAAGAGGTCGGCGTGGGTGAGGTTCGCGCGGTTGAGGTAGGCGTGGACGAGGGTGACATCGCTGAGCTCCGCGTCGGTGAGGTTCACGGTGGCCATCAGGGCGTTGCTGAAGTCGGCGGCGTAGGAGTCCACGGCGGAGAGGTTCGCGCCTTCGAGCCGCGTCCAGGTGAGGTTCGCGCGCACGAGGTTCGCACGCACCAGGTTGGCCCCGGTGAGGTCCGACTCGGCGAGGTCCACGCCGGTGAGGTCCGCCTGGGCGAGGTCGGCGCGGGTGAGGTTCGCGCGGTGCAGGCAGCTCCCGCGCAGGTCGATCCGGGCGGTCTGGTCGCGGCCGGTGTCGCGGCGGCCCAGGACGGTGAGTGCGGCCTGGACGTCGGCGGCGACGTCCTGCTCGGGGCAGTTCACGGCCGCGGTCTTCGCGGTCGCGGTGGTGCGTTGCGGTGTGGTCGTGCGGATGAACGCGGACAGGACCTCGACGATGGTCGGGTGGTCGCGTGGTGAGTCGCGGGCCAGGCGTTCCAGGCCGTAGATCGCGCCCAGACGGGCCTGGAGGTGGTCGGCACCGGCCCGGTCGAGCTGGTCGACCGCTTTGGTGAACCGGTCGGTCAGCTGCGCCTGCTCGGCCATGGCGTTCTGCGTGCGGGTGGCTTCCAGCGACCGGCCGGTGAAGTACACGCCGGCCGCGGCCGCCAGCGCGGCGATCACCGACGCGATCGCCGTCCAGTTCCACGACCGGGTGGAGCGTGACCGCCGAGTCGGCGAGCGCAGGGACGCGGGCCGGGCGACTCGCGTGGACGTCCCCGCGGGCCGCGGCTGACGGGAGCGACCGGAGAGGTGGTGATCCATGCGCCAAGGTTGGCAGCCCCGGCCCGCAGGCGGACGGCGAACGTCGTGACACGTGGGCGGAATCGCCGGAATGGCGGCGTGGCAACGGCGTCGGGCTGGTCCACCCGCGCAACGCTGCTGCCTCACCGCGCAACGCCCATGTCGCCACGCCGTGCGAACGGCCAGGCTGACCCGCATGAGCAGGTTGAGCCCCGAGCAGATCGCCCAGCACGCCCGCGCCGCCGGGTTCGACGGGCAGGGCCTCACGATCGCGGTCGCCGTCGCCCTGGCCGAGTCCAACGGGGACCCGCGGGCGCACAACGGCAAGCCGCCGGACGACTCCTACGGGCTCTGGCAGATCAACATGCTCGGTGCGATGGGGCCGGAGCGGCGCAGGCAGTACGGACTCGACTCCAACCAGGAGCTGTTCGACCCGCGCGTCAACGCCGAGGTGGCCAACTCGCTCTCCCGCGACGGCAGGTCGTGGACCCCGTGGTCCACCTACACCAACGGCGCCTACCGCAAGTACCTCGACGTCGCGCGCCGGGCCGCGCGGGGCACGGGCAAGGGGACGCCGCCGCGGCGGGGAGGCGGGGCGCAGAGTGGCGGGTTCGCCGTGGACCCCGGCGCGCTGGACCACTACGTCAAGCAGGGCAAGGGCATCGCCGACGACCTCGCGTCGATCGGGACCAGGCACGTGCGCCAGGTCGGCAGGATCGCGGACGACAGCTTCGGGCGGATCGGGCGGGAGACCGGGTTCGCCTCGGCGCTCGAAGCGTTCGGGGGCGCGCTGCACCGGCAGGTCGACGGGGTCGGCCGCAACGCTGACCGGCTGGCGAGGTCGACCGGGCGGCTGGCACGGGCGTACCGCGCGCAGGACGACGCGATCGCCGACGACTTCAAGTGAGGATGACGTGGACACACGAGCCGTCGCGCTCCAGTTCGCCAAGAGGATGATCGCGCACCGCAACGCGTTGGCGGGCAAGGCCGACGACGCGGTGCGGGTGCAGTTCGCGTTGCACCAGGCGAGCAGTGCGCTGGAGGGACAGCAGGACGCCACGCGCAAGGCCGCGGGCAAGGCGCTCGGCCACTGGGACGGTGCCGCCTCGGAGCAGTTCGAACGGCGCTCCGACCGGCTGGCGAAGCAGATCCGGATGACGGCGTCCGTCAGCACCGAGGCCGAGAAGGTGGTGGCGGGTGCGGGCAGCGCGCTCGTCACCGGGCACACGGCCGCGCAACGGCTGATCGACGAGTACGTCACCAAGGCCGTCGCGTTGCTCGACACGGCCGTCGCGAGTGGAACCCAGGCCGCACTGATGAAGGCGGTGGCCGCCGCGGCGGATCTCGAACCGCGGTACACGCGCGAGTCGGTGCGCAACGTGCGGCGGGTCAAGGCCGAGCTCGGTGCGGCGAAGCGGAAGCTCCGCGCGCTGGAGAGGGAGATCGAGGACGACGGCGTCGCCGATCCCCGCGTGGCACGGCGCGGCGGTGGTGGTGGCGGTGGTGGTGGCGCGACCAAGACGTCCGGCACGAAGGTGCGCAAGATCGTGTCCGCCGCCCGCGGAGAGATCGGCACGCGGGAAAGTCCGCCCGGCAGCAACCGCAACCCGTACGGGCCCACGACCTACTGGTGCTCCTCGTTCGCCACGGCGATGTGGCGCAAGGCCGGTGTGGACATCCCGATCCTGCCGTTCACCGGCGACGTCTACCGCTGGGGCCAGCGGCACGGCAAGGCGTACGGCAACGGTGACCTAAAGGGGAACGTGCGGCCCGGCGACGTGCTGCTGTTCGGCACCGGCCCGCAGAGCCCGGCCACCAGCAAGCACATCGGCATCGTGGAGAAGGTCGACGGCGGCACGGTCACGTTGATCGAGGGCAACTCCGGCGACCAGGTCCGGCGCAACACCCACCAGCTCAGCGGCACGAAGTTCTACGGAGGAGTGCACCCGTGATCACCGGACACGCGCACCACGACACCGGCATCGCGATCGAGGTCGGCGCCGGCGGCGGGCTGCGCTCCATCGCGCTGACCGAGCGGTCGATGCGGCTGGGCCGCGCCGCGCTGGCGGACGAGATCCTCACCCTGGTGCGGCTCGCGACCGCGCGGGCCAACGAGCGGGCCCGGCACGTGCTCGGCGCCGAGCACCTGGAGGCGCTCGGCATCCACGCCGACACCGAGCTCGCCGAGGAGATCGAGTCCACCACACCGCAGAGCTGGATGGTCCGATGACGCACGAGCCGCAGACCATCGAGGACATGCTGGCAGCGGACGAAGAACGCGAACCACTCGACGTGCGTGCGGCGTTGGACGCGATCACCCGTTCCGCGCGGGAGGGCGACGTGGTCGTGACGGTCGACCTGCACGGCAAGCTGGTCGGGCTGGAGCTGGGTCCGCGTGCGATGGCGTTGCGGCCCGCCGCGCTGGCGTCCCGCGTGCACCGGCTGGTCGACGAGGCAGCCGAGGCCGCGCTGGCCGCGGGTGCCGAGGTCCTGGCGGCGGTGCTGGACGAGCCGGTCGGGCTGGGACTGTCCTAACCGGCCTCGGCGAGCATCTCGGTGACGCGCCGGGTGATCCACGTCAGGTCGGCGGGGACCACCCGGACCCACTGCTCGTCGCGGACGTCCTCGGTCGTGATGACGTACCGGCCCGCCCTGGTGTCCGACCAGGTGAGCACGGGCGAACGGCCGCGGCTGCCGGTCACGGCCAGCTGCCCGGCGCCGACCCGGCCCGCCTCCGCGATCGTGATCAGCGGCCGCATCGCGCTGCCGCGCACACCCGCGTCGGCCAGCACCCGTTCCAGGCCGTGGTAGCCGGTCTCCACGTGTGCCCGCAGCGCCGCCGAGTACGCCGGTCGCGGCAGCCGCATCTGCTCGCCCGGCCCGGCGGGGTGGTCACCGAGCAGCCTCACCACCGCCCGCACCAGGTCGGCACGTGCGATGGGTTCGAGCGCCAGCTCCTCGTTGTTGAGCACGGCCAGCACACCCCGGCTGCCCCGGACCGCGGCGAGCACCCGCCACGGCTGCTCGCCGAACGCCAGCGCGTCGACGGACGCCGTGTGGTGGCGGAGCATGCCGAGCAGTTCCTCGAGCTCGGGTGCGACGTCACCGTGCTCGTCGATCAGGCCGGCGTCCGCCAGCGACGTGGACACCTCGCCGGCCAGCCGGTCCCGCTCGGCCTCCGTGGCGCCGTGGGACGGCACGTCCAGCGCGGGCGGCGGCTCACCGAAGCCGAGGTCCTCCCACACCAGGTCGAACTCCAGGTGGGACAGGACGACTGCACCGGTTGCGGGTAAACGCCGTGCCATGAGTGCTCCCGTGGTTAATCTTGACCGCGTGCAGCACGACGCAGAGGTCGCGAGCGGTGTGCTGGTCGTGCGTGCTTCCGGTGCGGCAGCGGCGAAAGCCGCGCTGACCGGCTCGCCGTCCGTGCGGACACCCGAGTCCATCCAGCTGCTGATGCGGTGCCCGGTGCACCGCTCGTTGCCTGAGGGCACCCACGTCTTCGGCGACTGCTCGCTGCACGTCCTGCCCGTCGGCGCGATCATGCTGACCGTGCCGGAAACCAAGCTGTCGACCGGTTTCAGCGAGCTGCACCCGCTGATGTTCCAGCCGGTCGAGGTGGCCGCCGGTGTGCGCGACGTGTTCTCCGGCGCGGTGGGCCACGTCATCGCCGCGCGGGCCGTGCTCGACCCCCTCGGCGTGGCGCACCACCTGGTCGGGCTGGCGGAGCTGGTGCTGCGCAGCGCGTTGCGGGAGGAGCTGCAGCGGGCCGACATCGCCACCGGGCACCGGCGTGCCGCGCTGGAGCACATCCGCGCGCACCTCGGTGACCCGTCCCTGACACCGGGCCAGGTGGCCAAGGCGCTGAACATCTCGCTGCGCCGGCTGTACCAGGTGTTCGAGGGCGAGCCGAACGTCGCCGAGCGGATCAAGGTGCTGCGCATCGAGCGCGCGAAGGCGCTGCTGGCCGACCCGGCGAAGGCCGGCCGCGGCGTCGGTGAGATCTCCCGCGACTGCGGGTTCGTCAGTGCGACGCACTTCTCCCGTGCCTTCCGCGCGCTGGTCGGCCAGCCACCGACGGAGTACCGCCGCCGCGCTCTGCCGAGGTGAACTCCACGCCGTCGACGAACCGCCCGGTGATGCCCGCCAGCTCCAGCCAGCCGCGGCCGCTGGGGGAGTGCAGGGTGAACACGGCGATCCTCGGGTGCGCGGGATCGGGCACGACGATCTGCAGCTGCGCGCCGACACCGGTCACCGGAACCCGCTCGACGATCACCACCGCATAGCCGGTGCCGGTCGTGGCGGTGGTCATCTCCCTGATGCCGGGACCACCGGCGTCGGCGAGGTGGAAGCACAGCTCCTCGGCGGCCGCCGGTGTCAGCACGCGGTCCACCGCGACCAGACCGGCCACCAGGACCGCGGGATCGGCGCCGGGGTGCTCGACGACCGCCACCACGCTCGCGTTGTGGCGCAGGGCGAGCTCAGCGGCCTGCGTCGCCGCGACCTCCAGACCCGGATCGCGCGCCCGGTCGGGTCCACGCGTGCGGCGCAGCAACGACAACAGCTCGGCGGACGTCGCGTCGACCGAGCTCACGGGAACCGGGGTGACGCCCCGCACCGGCGTGAGTCTCACCGCTCACCGAGTGCCGACGCGAAAGCGGCCGCCCCACCGGCGGGTGCGCCCGCGGTGCGCGGTGCGGCGACCAGCACCCCGGCCAGTTCGCTGCCCAGCGCCGAGTAGTCGGTCAACGCCCGGACGACGCCGCCGAACAGGTCCTCGCGGCTCGGCACCCGCCCGGCCGCCTCGACCCCGCCGGTCACGAGCCGGCGCAACCGCTCCGCGACCCGCCGTGCGGCGCTGCGGTGGTCGGCCTCCAGGTCGCGGGCGCTCGCCAGCACGCCGTCGAGCTCACGGCGCAGCTCGTCCAGCCGTGCCGAGGCCGCCACGTGCTCCGGCCCGCCGCGGAACGACGCGAGGACCACGGCGTTGTCCGCGTCGTCGATCGCACGCCGCAGCTCCCGTGCGCGCCTGTCGAGCTCTTCCGCCCTGCGCTGGTTCGCCAGCACCGTCCCCGCCCAGTCGTCCAACGTGTCGGCCGCCGCGCTCACAGTGCGCTGCGCCGTCTCCAGTTCGTCGCGGACCTCCGCCAGCCGGGCCGTGAACGCCTCCGCCGCGGCACCCGTCCAGCCCGCGGGCGGCGCCGGGACCTCCACCCGGTGCCGGCAGCGTTCGGCCGCCGCGGCGACGGCGCCGGGGTCGCCCGGCACCGGGTCGAAACCCAGGCCCCGGTAGTCACCCATGGCGCAGCTCGTCGGCGTCGCGGTAGGCCGCACCGGCCGCGCGGAGCTCGTCGGCGGCCTCCGCGAGCGTGGCGCGCAGCGCGGCCGTCCGGTCCGCCCACGACCGCAGCAGCTCGTCGGCCGCCGCCGTGACGCCCGGTCCCAGGTCCCCGCCGGAGCCCAGGTCGAGCGCGGCGGCCACCGCGGCGACCTCGTCGGCCGTGTCGGCCAGCCGCTGCGCCGTGGTGGCCACCGCGGCGACGTCGGCGGCGTACCCGTCGCTCATTCGCCCAGCACCGGCGGCGCACCCGGTGGGATGTCGTCCAGGAGGTCCATCTTCTCGGCGTACCGGTTGGAGTGCTGCCGGTCGTCGTCACCGTTGCCGCCGTACGGCGGCGCCATGCCGTAGCCCGGCGCTCCTGGCGTGCCCGCCACGCCGCGACCGCCCATGCCCGCCGCGGTGCCGCGGCCGGGCTGCTGGCCGAGCACACCGGTGGCGCCGCCCGGAACCCCGGCTCCGGCGGCCCCCCGTGACCCCGGCGTGGCGCCGCCCGCCGAGCCGCCGTAACCGCCTTGGCCGCCGTGGCTGCCGAACGGTCCGCCGAACGCCGTCGCGCCGTTCGGGGTTCCCGTGGTGGTGGGGCTGTACGAGGCGGTGGGGCTGTAGGAGGCCGTGGGGCTGTACGAGGCGACTGCCGTGTCGTCGGTCTTGCCCGGCAGTCCGTCGTCCGACCCCGGTGCGTGCTCGGGTGGCCGCGGTGCCGGGTCCGGCTCGTGCGGCGGCGGGCCGTAGTGGTCGAGCGTCGGTGGCGGCGGTGGTGGTGGCGGGGCGGCGGGACCCGGTTGCTGCGCGGTCGGCGGTGCCGTGTCGAACACCGGCAGGGTGCTGCGGGCGTTCCTGCTCTCGCTCTCGTACATCTGCATGACGGCCACCGCCTCCGCCTTGGCGTTGCGCGCCTCCAGCTTGGTCGGCATGTGGTCGTCGGTCAGCTGTTCGAGCAGGGCGAGTCCCTGCGGCCCGTCGGCCACCTTGACGTCGTAGCCCTCGCGGAAGTGCCGCTCCGCCCAGTAGTGCACGGGCTCCGGCAGCCGCCGCTTGGTCTCCTGGAGCACCGTCGTGTAGTTCTGCATGCCGGCGGCGACCTTCTCGGCGGAGTCGCCGACCGTCTCGCCCCACGACGTCAGCGCCGTCGCCGCCTGGGCCGCCAGCTCCGCCGACGGGCCGCGCCACGACGCGGTGAGCCGGTTGACGACGTCCTGCACCGAGCGCGACGTGCCGCGCAGCTTCGGCGCGAGGTCCTCCCACTGCCCGGTCCGCACGGACATCCCCGGCAGGTCCGCGGTGTGGACCATGTCCCACATCTGCTGGTGGGTGTACGCGTCCCAGCGGATGGTGCCGGAGTCGAACGCGTCCTCACGCAGGTTCGCGCGGCGCTGGTCGCTCAGCTTCTTCGCGCGTTTGAGCTGCTTCGCGGTCGGCTTGTGCTCTTCGGAGAAGTAGCCCCGGTCCCTGCTCATGCCTGCGCCTTGAACGCCGCGGCGGTGCTGTCGTCAACGGCGACATGCATTTTCTTCACGTTCTCCAGTGCGTCGATCACGAGGTCGAGCTGTGCGACGTAGGACTGCAACGCGGCACGGACGCCACCCTCCACGTCCCTGGCCCGCAGCCCGAACGCCTTGCGCATGTGCACCGCGACCGGCCCTTTGCCGTCCGGCAGCGGCGTGGCCAGGGCGGCGCTGTCCGCCAGGTAGCCCGCCAGTTCGTCACGGCGCCGGTAGAGGTGCCGCACGGCCTGGTCGAAGTCGGCCGGGTCGATCTCGATGTGGTCCGCGCCGGTCGCGGGAATGCCCACCAGACCACCGGTTGTGGCCGGCCCCACGACCGTGGCGACGTGCCCGTCCCGCAGCGACTTCTTCAGCCGCTCGGCCTCGTCCATGCTGTCCACCCTGACCACGGGCGCACACTCCCTCGTTTCGACGGCTCGGAACATGGTGGCCGGAGGTGGCCGAGAGATCCAGTACCCGGTGCACGGATGGTCACAAACGGTGCGTGCCCAGGCAAGTCCACGCCGTTTCCGGCCGAAGGTCGACATCGTATTTTCGCAGCGGCACATTCACACCGCTTATGGCATTTCGAGAACCAATTCGCAGTTCTACCGCGCACCGAGCCGGCCCACGGCCTTTCGCGCGTGTCCGGCGTTGGGAAGGATGCCGGCAGGGGGTGGTGCCGGTGGGTGGGGACGAGTTCACCGCGGCGGAGGTCGTGGCCGCCGCGCTGGCGAAGTGGGACGCGCTGCGGCAGGAGGCCGGACGGGCCGGCGATTCGGAGTTCCGCGGCTGGTACTTCGACGTCGTGGCGGCCCACGGCGATCCGGACACCTTCGCGTTCCTGACGTTCGAGGCGGCGGTCGAGCTCTCCCGTCGCGACCGCGTGCCCGACGGCTTCCTGCTGCTGGGCTGGCTGGGGCAGCACATCGCGAGCAACTTCGGCGGTGACCTCGCCGCACGCGCGATCATGGCGCTGACCGACACGTGCGCCGCGTGGTCCGTCGACCGGCAGACAACCGCCCAGGCGGTCCGGGTGCTGCGCGACCTGGTCGACGCGATCCCCGCACAGCAGGACGTGCGGGTGGAACACGCGGTGTGCCGGGCGTTGTCGAGCCTCGCGCACCTGAGCGGCCGCCACGTCACGGTGGACCGCGCCAAGATCGCCGACCTCGGCGCGCTGTGGCGTGAGCTGGCCGCGCGGTGCAGCGACAGCACGGACCCCGATCTGCGCGGGTGGCGGGCACACGGTCTGGGCAACCACGCGCTGATACTGGTCCAGGGCGGCCACGAGCACACCGCACGCCAAGTGCTCGCCACCATCACCGCCGAGTTCGGCACGGACCCGCCGGGCTCGTCGGAGGACGTGGACCTGTGGCTCTCCCGGGCCCGGCACGCCGTCGAGGTGCTGGACCGGTTCGACCTCGGCGAGCCGGAGCTGAAGCTCGACTACCTGCATCGCCAGCGGTACTGGGACCGGCGCCGCCGCTCCACCGCGCGCGGGTTCTTCTCCTGGCTGCGGTCCGGCGCGCCACGCAACCGGATGCGCGAGCTGGTCCGCCGCGCCCGCGCCCAGCACCGCAGGTCCGCAGGCGCGGTGCGCAGCTGGCTGTGCGCCGGTGAGCCGTTCGTCCTGCTGCTGCGCAACTTCGAGCTCACCGAGCGGTCCGGCACCACCTCGTTCCTGCTCGATCCCGACGACCCGGCCGACCACGTCCAGGTGATCAACCTGAACGACGGCGCACCCGCGCTGAGCGAGCTGGCCGCCTCGGTGCCGCTGGTCCTGGTGGCCAGCACGACCGCGGGCGAGCTGGAACTGGGCCAGAACTGGGGCCAGTTCACCGCACCGGTCCGCCTCCACCTGCCGGACGAGACGTGGTTCGACACCGTCTCGACGTTGATCGCGGTCGCCGACCAGGTGGTCGTCTGGGCGGCGGAGCTCAGCCCGGGTCTGGCGCGGGAGCTGGACTTCCTGACCTCACAACGGCGAACCGACGACACGCTGGTGGTGCTCGACGGCGTGGAGAGCCCCTTCGCGCAGGCGGTCCTGCCCCGCACCGGCGGCGAGCGGCTCACGAAGGACCACCCGGCGCTCGCCCCGTTCCCCCACGTCGTCGACGCGGGGGAGCTGAAGGGCAGGCGCATGGCCGAGTGCCCGTCGCTCGTTCGCGTGCTGGACCGCCTGGATGAGGCCCACCGTGCGCCGCTCGGTGAGCGGCTGGCGAGGATCAGTGCTCAGCTCGGTGCACGGCGAAGCCCGTAGGCGTTGCGGATCCCGCGTGGGCGGGGGAGGACGACAACGCCTGGCAACACCGTCCACATCGAACGCGGTGCCGGTGCGGAGTGCACAAGCGGTGATGGGCGGAGGCATTGCCTGCCGCCTCCCGCTACTGTGACCTGCAGTAGTCCGGGGGTGACAGCGTGGTGGCGCGGCCAGACCGGCTCGCGGAGAAGCGCGAGCAGCAAGGAGACACCCAGGAGTCCTTCGCGAAGACCGCCGGGGGAGGTGCGAACACGACGGCTGACGCCGACATCGCCGGCCATGTGCGGAAGAGCCAGCAGGAATGGCTCCGCGTCCGTCATGCCGCGAGCAACCACGGCTGTCAGCTGTCCGAGCTGGCGGCCTGGCTGTACCCACCCGGTCAACGCGCGCCAGGTGGACATGTCCTCACCGGCCCAGGCTGGCTCCTGGACGAACCCGTCGCACTCGACTCGGTCCATCTCACGTTCTCCGATGCCGGACACCCAACGCCTGGCCTGGGCCCCACCGACCACGTGCTGCCGTTGACCTCACGAGGTGACCGCTACTCCAGTTACAGCCGCGCGGTACGTGATCTGGTACGACCGCGGCTGCTGGAGAACCGCCGCAGCTACCGCCTGCTCGACGTCTCCACGGACAACGGGCTCGCGCTCACGTTCGGCACCACCACGTTCTTCGAGGTCTTCGACATCAAGGAGTACCTCTCGCACGAGTTCAAAGCAGCCTGGCTCGCCGCACGCGGACCCGCACCCGACTGGGCGGACCTGCCCCTTCGCGCCTCGATCGGCGACCCTTTCGATCCCGAGCGACTGCTGATGTCGCCCGGCATCAGCACGTTGACCATCCGCAAGGACAACTGCGGCGAACACCGCTTCATGATGCACCAGCGCGACGGCCGTGCCGTCGCGGACGGCGGAGGTATGTGCACGGTCATGCCCTCCGGCGAGTTCCAGCCGTCATCACTGGCCGAAAGTGACCTGCACAACGACTTCTCGTTGTGGCGCAACATCATGCGCGAGTACTCCGAGGAGTTTCTCGGCAACCCCGAACACGACGGCGCCGGCGCGCGCTCCATCGACTACGCGCGAGAAGAACCCTTCCGATCATTCGAACAGGCGCGTGCCGGCGGCCGGTTCCGGCTGTGGCACTACGGCCTCGTCATGGACGCACTCACCCTCGGCGTGAGCCAGCGAACCGTCGCCGTGATCGATGGCGACGTCTTCGACCGGCTGTTCAGCGGCCTGGTCGCAGTCAACGACGAAGGCCTCGTCGTGGGAGAGGCCGGCCGGACCGGCTTCCCGTTCACCGGCGAGGCGATCGACCGCCTCGAGCGCCGGTTGTCCGCCAGCTCGCTGACGCTGCTGCGCATGGCTTGGCGAGATCGTCAGCTCCTGCTGCAGGACTGAGCGCACTCAGCAGCACCTCAGATCGGGCTGCAGCTCAACGCCGGCGCCGCCGCCGCGCCGCTGGCCTGGAGCCCGAACGTGGTGCTGCCACCCGCCCCGACGGAGCCGTTCCACCCGGCATCCGTGGCAACCACACGGGCACCGTCCTGCTTCAGGCTCGTGCCCCACGAGCGCGTGACCTGCTGACCGGCGGGCCACGTCCAGCCGACCCGCCACCCGGCCAACGCCGTGCGGCGGTCGTTGGTGACGGTCACCGTCGCGACGTGCCCGGTGCCCCAGTCGCCGTTGACGTGCAGGCTCGCCGAACACCCGGCCCGCGGCAGGACGAGCAGCGTGATGGAGTTCGCCGGATAGGTCGCGTCGACCCGGCCGCCGCTCACGGCGACATCGCTGCGCACGATGGCGCTCAGATCGGCTGGGCCGTAGGTGAAGCGCTGTGCCGTCGCGGTGCCGTCGAACCCGGCCACCGACAGCGGTGAGGTCAGGTCCTCGCCGGTCTTGTTGACGACCATGACGGTCAGCGCGTCGTCGGACGAGCGTTGTGCCGCGTACACCGACAGCCGGCCCTGGTCGGCGGACGTGGCCGAGACGCTGACGTCGCCGAAGCGGCTGCCCGCGCCGTCGTAGTTGCGGTACATCCGGAACGCGTAGGCGCCCGGATCGGCCGGCTTGGGCTCGCCCCACATCGTGGCGAGGTCGAGGCCCTCACGTCCGAAGATGCCGAGGACGTCGGCCTGGGCCAGCGCGCCGTTGATGTCGTCCAGCGCGCCCCAGCTGTACTCGGTGATGGCGGTCTTGGTGCCGGGGTAGTGCTGGGCGATCCACGACTTCATCGTGCGGATGAACTGCAGCGGCGGCGCGTTCACCCCGCCGGGGCCGATCCACGACTCCTCGACGTAGGTCGGGTCCCACAGCGAACGGACCGACCGCAGGCGCAGCTCGTTGCTCTCCGGGTCCTTGCCGCCGCTGATCTGCGGGTAGAAGTGCTGGTCGAAGTAGTCGAGGTAGCGCTTGCCGCCGTGGGCGTCGCTGTAGTCCTTCATGTTCTTCAGGTACCACTGCGAGAGGTTGAGCCCGCCGTGCGCGGCCGCGTCGGCGCCCGGCCCGCAGCCGTCCAGCCCGGAGGCGACCCATTCGCAGTACCCCCAGCCGGACGGACCGAGGACCGCCGCGCTCGGGTCGGCGGCCTTGATGGCCGCGGCCGTCGCCGTGCCCTTGCCGCCCAGCTCGTCGTAGGTGACCGGCTCGGGGTGCACGTCGCGGTGCGTGCTCGACCACAGCACCGGCTCGTTGTCGAGCTCGTAGATCGGCACGCCGCCCTGCGCGGCCGTGCCGAACCGGCTCACCAGGTGCGCCACCATCTCGCCGGCGAACGCCGCGTCGGCCCTGATCGAGGTGTCGGTGGGGACGCCGCTGAGGTTCGTCCCGTCGAGCTTGCCGTTGCCGCAGTTGGGATCCCACTGGTCGAAGCTGTCCTGCCGCGGGTACCGGGTCGCCGGGAAGCCGCAGGCGAACGGGTGCGATGACGGCGAGTCCTTGGCCACCCAGCCGGACATGGGCACGGTGACGACCGGCTTGATGCCGCGGTCCAGGTTGGACTTCACCACCGACTCGACGGTGTGCTGCTCGTCGGCGACGATGTTCTCGAAGAACCAGTCGCTGCCGGTGTTGTAGGTGTGGTTCTTGAAGTTGTACCGGCTCGACGCGTTGCCGCCCCAGCGCGCCACCGACTGGCCGATCTCGGCGTTGAACGCGGGATCGCCACCGTTCAGGCCGTAGATGCCGGGGCTGATCGCGTGCCGGGCGGCGGACACGTCCACCGCCAGCTCAGGCCCGGCCGCCGCCGGGCTCGCGGTCGCCTGGGCGGTGAACGACGCGGCTATGAGGGACGCCGCCAAGCCCGTGGCCGTGATCGATCGCGCCTTCTGCCATCGTCCGATGCCGACCACAGCCGCCCCGCTTCCCTGCGTGGATGTGTGCCCACCGGACGGTTGCGGGGAAAGCGAGAGGCGTCAAGCGCGGCAGGATCGATTCGACGTCGAAAAAGCGATCCCGGTGGGTGCGTTCACCCGATCATCGAACTTCGCGCCCCACAACGGTCTCGTGACCCGGTGCGGTGCTCCGGACGATTTCGGTGGCGCCGGTCGGCCCGTCCGGGGTTCACTCCGGTGCGTGACAGGTGACTACGCCCCGCCCGCCGACCTGGCCGGCCGCGTCAGCCGGGTGTGGTGGCGCAGCGGGGACCTGCCGCTCGCGTTGCCGCAACCGGCCGTGGACCTGCTGGTGTTCGCGGACGGCTCACTGTGGCTGAGCGGCCCGGAGACCGAGGCCAGGACCGGACGCTTGACCGCGCCGCTGACGGGGGTGCGGCTGCGACCGGGAACGTGTGCCGGGGTGCTGGGCATAGCCGCGGACGAGGTGCCGCTGGCGGGGATGCCGTTCCCCGGCTCGGGGCTGCGCGACGGGCTGCGGGCGTTGCGGGCACCGGCCCGTCCGGCCGATCGGGCGGTGGGTCAGGTGCTGCGGGCCATCCGCGCGGACCCCGGTGTGCCCGTGTCACGGCACGCGGCGGCGGCCGGGGTGTCCGAAAGGCAGCTGCGGCGCCGCTTCCTGGTCGCGGCCGGGTTGAGTCCCAAGGCGTACGCGCGCGTGGTGCGGTTGCATCGGGCGGTGGCCCTGGCGCGGTCGTCGCCGGTGCCGGACTGGGCGGAGATCGCTGTGCGCAGCGGGTTCTACGACCAGCCGCACATGATCGCGGAGTTCCGGCGCGCGGTCGGGACGTCGTGCGTCCGTTTCTTCCAAGCCGGCGGCGCGGGCGGGCAGCACCCTCGTCGGCATGTCACTTGAGGAGATCTTCGCTTTCCACCGGCAGGACGTGGGCCCGGTGCGGTACGTCGAGCCGATCGGCGGCTGGGTGGTCACGCGGTACGCCGACGTGGCCAGGGTGCTCACCGAGCACGCGGTGTTCTCCTCCGACGAACTGCGCTACAGCGCGCAACCGGTACCGCACGGCTCGAACCCGTTGCTGCGCAGTCTCTCCGCGACTGACCCACCGCGGCACCACGCGTTGCGCCGGATCGTCAGCCAGGTGTTCACACCGCGGGCCGTGTCGTCGCTGGAACCGTTGGTCGAAGCGCATGTCGGCGCTCTGCTCGCCGCGGCCGGCCCGACCTTCGACCTGGTCGGAGAGGTGGCCGGTCCCCTGCCGGTGCGCACGATCGCGGGTCTGCTCGGCGTGGAACCGGTGCGGTGGCCGGACTTCGTCCGCTGGACCGAGGACATCACGTCGTTCTTCGGCGCGTTCACCGCGGACGAGACCCGCCGGACCGCTTTTCACGCGGCGGTGGGGGAGATGCGCGCGTGTTTCCGCGCGGAGATCGAGCAGCCCACCGGCGTCATCGCCACCCTGGCGCGGTCGGGCCTCACCGCGGACGAGGTGCTCGACTTCTGCGCGCTGCTCCTGGTCAACGGCCACGAGACCACCACGACCCTGCTCGTCAACGCGGTGCTGTGCCTTGCCGACCGGCCGAAACCGGCCGACCTGCGACCGGCCGTCGAGGAGGTGCTGCGCTACCTGCCGCCCACGGGCGGAACGGACCGGTTCGTCACCCGGCCCACCACGCTCGGCGGCCAGGAGCTCCAGCCGGGCCAACGGGTCGTCGCGATGATCACGGCGGCCAACCGCGATCCCGACGTCTTCGCCGACCCGCACACGTTCGACCCGGACCGGACGGCCAACCCCCACCTGTCGTTCGGCCGCGGTGTCCACTTCTGCCTGGGCGCCCACCTCGCCCGCATGCAGGTCCGCGTCGCCCTCGCCGCCCTGCTCGACCGGCCGTGGCGGATCACCGGCGTCGACACCCGCCGATCCCCGGTCGGTGTCGACGTCCGGAAAGTCGCTTTGGCGACGAACAGGCGGTGTTGATCGCCCCTGACGGCAGATCGCAATGCCGAAATCACCGGCACGAAAGCGAATACGGCTCAGCGCCACGCTCGATCTCCGTACACTTCGGACCTTCATACAGACCGACGACAGGGGGCCGTGATGAGCGGGATCAAGGTGTTGGTGGCGGGGGCGAGCATCGCGGGGCCGGCGCTGGCCCACTGGCTGCGCCGGCGCGGTGCCGAGGTGACCGTGGTGGAACGGGCTCCCGGCTTGCGGCCGGGCGGTCAGGCGGTGGACGCGCGCGGGGTGTCCAAGGAGGTCATCCGGCGGATGGGGCTGGAGGAGGTGGTGCGCGCGGCGTGCACCGACACGGCCGGCGCGCACACCGTGGACGCCGACGGCACCGTGCTGGAGACGTACCGCGCGGAGGACGACGGTGGCGACGGGTACATCGCGGACGTCGAGATCCTGCGCGGCGATCTGTCCCAGGTGCTCTACGACGACACCCGCGACGGTGTCGAGTACGTGTTCGGCGACCGGATCGCCGAGCTCGCCCAGGACGCCGACGGCGTCGACGTGACCTTCGCGGGTGGCGACCGGCGGCGGTTCGACCTGGTGGTCGGAGCCGACGGGCTGCACTCGGCGTTGCGCGGGATGGTCTTCGGGCCGCGGGAGCGGTTCCTCCGCCACCTCGGGCTCGTGCTGGCCTTCTACAGCGTTCCCAACGAGTTCGGCGTGGACCGCTGGATGATCGACCACCAGGACCGGGAGACCGGTCGCTCCGCCGGCCTGCGGCCCCTCAAGGACGCCACCCACGCCATGGCGATGCTTTCCTTCCCGGCGGCCGACTTCACCGTCGACCACCGTGACGTCGAGGCGCAGAAGAACCTGCTGCGGGAGCGGATGGCGGGCCTGGGCTGGTGGACGCCGCGCATCCTCGCGCACCTCGACGACACCCCGGACTTCTACCTCGACCAGGTCGCTCAGGTCGTCATGGACCGCTGGTCGCACGGACGGGTCGGGCTGATCGGCGACGCCGCGTTCAGCTCGTCGCCGATGTCCGGTGGGGGCACCGGGCTGGCGCTGGTCGGCGCCTACCTGCTCGCGGGCGAGCTGGCCGCCGCCGACTGGGACCCCGAGGCAGGGTTCGCGGGCTACGAGGCGCGGATGCGGTCGTTCGTCGAGGCGAACCAGGAGATCGGCCGGTTGCACGTCCACAGCCTGCTGCCGCAGGCCGAGCCGGGCCAGGAACCCGAGGAGGAGCCCGACATGGAGGCGTTCACCGCGCTGATCCAGCGCGCGATCAACGGCGCCGAGCTGCCCGACTACGCCGGGTTGCCGGACGCCGGGGTGAGGGAGCCGGCCCAGCCGTAGCCGCGACGACGGTCGGCTGGCGCGGTCGCAGGACACCCACGTGAGTGCAGGCGCGTGACGCTGAGGTGGTGCCCCGTCACGGGGAGCTGAGCGCACAGGTGCCGGGCGTCCTGTGGCCGCGCCGACAGCCCCAATGTGAAGCGTGCCACCCCCGTGAGCACCCATTTCGTGGAACGGCGGGGCTGGTGCTCAAATACTCCCCGCAGGCACTGGAGCCCTCGCTTTCGGCGAAGCGGCGCGCGTGCCGATGCGCGGATAACGTCCCCTTTCCCGGCTCACGGGCGGCACGCGGAGGTGCGGCGGGGAGTCACACGGAGGAGGCGGAGCGCGGCATGCAACGACGGGTGCTGCTGGGTCGGGAGGCGGAGCGCCGCGCGCTGGCTGCCCTGGTCGAGCAGGCCGGCTCCGGGTCCGGCGGCGCGGTGGTCGTCCTCGGCGCCCCCGGGATCGGCAAGTCGGCGCTGGTCGCGGAGGCGGCGGAGCGGGCAGCGGCCCGCGGCACCAGGGTGGTCACGGCGGTGGGGGTGGAGTCGGAGGAGGACGTGGCCTGCGCCGGCCTGCACCAGCTGGTCCACCAGCTGCGCGACGGGATCGACGACCTGCCGGGACCCCAACGCGCCGCGTTGCGCGCGGCCGTCGGGCTCGACGACGAGGCCGTGCCCGACCTCTACCTCGTCGGCCTGGCCGCGCTGACCCTGCTGTCGGACGCGGCGGTGAGGGCACCGCTGCTGGTGGTCGTCGAGGACGCCCACTGGATGGACCGGGCCAGCCTCGACGTGCTCGGGTTCGTCGCGCGGCGCATCGAGTCCGACCCGCTCGCACTGGTCGCCGTCACCCGCTCCCTCGACGACCGCCTCGCCGGCGCCGGGCTGCCCGTGCTGCACCTGAACCCGCTGACCGACGAGGTGTCGGGCGAGCTGCTGGACGAGGTGGCCCCCGGCCTGGGGCAGCAGGTCAGGCGGCGGCTGCTGGTGGAGGCGGCCGGCAACCCGCTGGCGTTGACGGAGCTGCCGGTCGCGTTGCAGTCGGTCGGCGGGGCGTACGCGCTCACGCCGGGCCCGCTGCCGTTGACCGAGCGGCTGGAGCGGACCTTCACGGCACGGGTCTCCCGGCTCCCGGCCGACACCCGGACCGTCCTGCTCCTCGCGGCCCTCAACGGCGACGGCACGATGGACGAGTGCCTCGCCGCCGCCGGCCGGATGCTCGGGACACCGGTCGACGTCGCCGCCCTCGAGCCGGCGGTCGGCGCGCGCCTGCTGGAGCCGTGGGGGATGGTCTTCCGGCACCCGCTCGTCCGCTCGGCGATGCACCACGCGGCGACCGCCGCGGAACGGCAGGCCGCGCACGCCGCTCTCGCCGCCCAGCTCCAGGGACAGCCCGACCGGCAGGCGTGGCACCGCGCCGCCGCCACCGCCGGTCCCGACGAGCAGGCGGCACAGGACCTGGACCGCACCGCCGGCCGGGCCCTGCGGCGTGGCGGGGTCGCCGCGGCGCTGGCGGCGCTGCGGCGGGCGGCGGAGCTGAGCGCGGACCCCTCGGCCCGTGCGGACCGGCTGCTGCGGGCGGCCGAGCTCGCCCTGGAGTCGGGGCAGAGCGACGCCGCGGCGCACCTGCTGGCCCAGGCCCGTTCGCTGGACCTCTCGGTGCGGCAGCAGGGCCGTGCGGCCTGGGTCGGCATCGCCCTGGTCGAGGGGTCGGCGCAGGGCGAGGGCACCGCGACCGCCGAACTGGCCGAGCTGGCCGTCGAGATCGCCGCCGACGGCGAACGCGTGCTGGGGCTGCGCATGCTGTGGGGCGCGGTCCTGCACTGCTTCTGGGGCGAACCGGGGCCGGCCGCACGCCGTCGGGTCGCCGCCGCCGCGGACCGGATGCCCGTGGACGCGGACAACGCCGACCTGGTGGCGCTGCGGGCGTACTGCGCGCCGGTCGAACGCGGGCGAGCGGTCCTCGAGTCCCTGGCCGACCAGCTGGACCGGTCGTCCGAGGACGCCGAGGGGGACCAGCTCCTCGGTGCCGCCGCGGTGACGGTGGGCGCTCCGGCACTGGCGGGCCGGCTGACGGCCAGGTCGCTGGACGCACTGCGGGCGCAGGGCCGGCTGTCGATGCTGGCCAGGGCCCTGTGCGTGCAGGCGGGCAGCGCCGCGCGGCTCGGTGACGTGCGCGCCGCCCACCTCGCCGCCGAGGAGGCCGCCGAGCTGGCCCACGAGACCGGCCAGCCCCTCGTGCACGCCATGGTGCACGCCATCCGCGCCCAGCTCGCGGCCGTCTCCGGCGACCCGCAGGCGGAGGCGTGGGCCGCGGAGGCGGAACGCGTCGCGCTGCCCGGTGGGGCGCACCCGGTGCTGGCCATCGTGCAGATGGCCCGCGGCCAGGAAGCCCTCTGCCAGGGCCGTTACGGCGACGCCTTCGGGCACCTGCGGCGCGTCTTCGAGCCGGCCGACCCCGCCTTCCACCCGTGGCTGCGCTTCTACGGGCTCGCCGAGCTGGTCGAGGCGGCCGTGCGCAGCGAGTCCGCCGAAGCGGCGCGGGAGGTCCTGCGGGAGCTGGCGCCGCTCGCCGAGCCGACCCCGTCACCCGCCCTGCTCTGCGGCCTGCGCCTCGGCCGGGCCCTGCTCAGCCCGCCGGACACCGCCGAGCAGCACTACCGGGAAGCCCTCGACGCCGTCCCCGTCGACTGGCCGTTCGAACGGGCACGGGTGCACCTCGCCCTGGGCGCGTGGCTGCGGCGGCACCGGCGGCCAGCGGAGTCCCGCGTGGTCCTGCAGGCCGCGCGCGAGGTCTTCGACGCACTCGGCGCGTCGGCCTGGGCGGAACGGGCCCGCCAGGAGCTGCGCGCCGCGGGCACGTCGTCCCCGCGGCAGGACCCGGCCGCCGTCGACCGGCTCACGTCGACCGAGCTGCACGTCGCCCAGCTCGCCGCGCAGGGGCTGACCAACCGGGAGATCGGTGAGCGGCTGTACGTTTCGCCCAGGACGGTCAGCACGCACCTGCAGCGGATGTTCCCCAAGCTGGGCGTGACCTCCCGCGGCGAGCTCGCGGCGGTGCTGCGCAGTACGACTACGTACGTCGAAGACGTCGGCTGACGGACGCGAACGGCCCTGGTCGCTGCATAGGTTTCGTGCCATGCCCGGTCCGCACACGGCGGACGGGCGGGAAGGCACCATGGGAACCATCACCGTCGGCACCGAGGGTTCGACCGACGTCGAGCTGTACTACGAGGACCACGGCTCCGGCCAGCCGGTCGTCCTGATCCACGGCTACCCGCTCGACGGCCAGTCGTGGGAGAAGCAGACCGACGCGCTGGTCAAGGCCGGCTACCGGGTCATCACCTACGACCGCCGCGGCTTCGGCCGGTCGAGCAAGACCATGACGGGCTACGACTACGACACCTTCGCCGGTGACCTCGACAAGGTCCTGACCCAGCTCGACCTGACCGACGTCGTCCTCGTCGGCTTCTCGATGGGCTCGGGCGAGGTCGCCCGCTACCTCGGCACCTACGGCTCGCAGCGGGTGGCGAAGGCGGCTTTCCTCGGCTCGCTCCAGCCGTTCCTGCTGCAGACCGACGACAACCCGGCCGGTGTGCCGCAGTCGGTGTTCGACGGCATCGCCGAGCAGGCCGAGGCCGACCGCTTCGCCTGGTACGAGAACTTCTTCGTCGACTTCTTCAACACCGACGAGACGCTCGGCTCGCGCCTCAGCGACGCCGCGCTGCGGGCGAACTGGGTCACCGCCATCGGCTCGGCGCCCGTGGCGGCCTACGCGTGCGTCCCGGCGTGGCTCACGGACTTCCGTGCCGACGTGGAACGCATCGACGTGCCGTCGCTGATCCTGCACGGCACCGCCGACCGCATCCTGCCGATCGACGCCACCGCCCGCGAGTTCCGCCGCCGCCTGCCCGACGCGCGCTACGTCGAGATCGACGGCGCTCCGCACGGCCTGCTGCTCACCCACGCGGCCGAGGTCAACGCCGCCCTGCTCGCCTTCCTCACAGACTGAGAACTGACATGCACACCTTGAGAAACCGCATCACCGCTCTGCTGGCCGTGCTCGCCGCCGCCGGCGGCCTCGCCCTGCTCGGCATGTCGAACGCGGTGGCCGCCCACCCCACCACCGGCCAGAAGCCCACGATCGTCCTCGTCCACGGCGCCTTCGCGGACGGTGCGAGCTGGAACCCCGTCACCGAGCGGCTGCACCGCCGCGGCTACACCACCGTCGCCGTGGCCAACCCCCTGCGCGGGGTCGCCTCCGACGCCGAGGCCCTCGACACCCGCCTGGCCGCCATCGACGGCCCCGTGGTCCTCGTCGGCCACTCCTACGGCGGTGCCGTCATGACCAACGTGAAGGCACGCTCCCCCAAGGTGAAGGCGCTGGTGTACGTCGCCGCCTTCGCCCCCGCCGCCGGCGAGTCCGCGGCCCAGCTCGCCGCGAAGTACCCCGGCAGCACGCTGGGCGACACGCTGGCACCGGTCGCACTGCCCGACGGCTCGAAGGACCTCTACATCAAGCCCTCGGTCTTCCGCCAGCAGTTCGCGGCCGACGTCCCGGCACGGGAGACCGCTCTCATGGCCAGCACCCAGCGCCCCATCCGTGACGCTGCACTGAACGAGGCGTCCGGCACCCCCGCCTGGGCGAGCATCCCCTCGTGGTTCCTGCTGGCCGGCGCCGACAAGAACATCCCGGTGCGGGCGCAGAGGTTCATGGCCGACCGGGCCGGCGCACGCGCCACCGCGACCGTCGACGGCGCCTCGCACGCCGTGGCGGTGTCGCGTCCGAACGCGGTCGTGGACCTCGTCCTGCGCGCTGCGGCCTGATGTCGCGCCCCAGCTCCGTGATCCGGTGGATCGCGGGGCTGGGGCGGTTGCCGTGCCGGAGTCAGAGGGAGTTGCAGCGCGCCTGGGTGAACTGCAGGTATCCGGAGCGGGTGCCCGAGCTGACCGCACTGCCGTCGCAGTCGATCGACAGGAACCCGTTGAACTCCGTGTGCTCGCGGTCCGCCCACCACTGGTACAGGCACGCATATCCGCTCTTGCACGCGGGAATCGCCTGCGCCGGACCGGCGGGCATCACGACGGCAGCCAGCACGGTGGCGGCGACGAGCACACTGCGACGGATCACGACCGCACCCACTTCCGGAGTGTTCGCTGACGTGGCCCGGTGATCACGCCATCCTCTTCCAGCAGAATCCCATCGCGACCACCACGCGGACACCACCGACCGGGCCTCAGCGCGTTGGTGCGGCGGGTTCAACCCCGATGTGGTCGCCGGTACGGCGATCGGAGCTGTTCCCCGACGAGATGAAGTCGACCCGCCCCATGGCCGAGCCGCAGGGCGCCGACGACTTCTACGCCTACTGCGACAAGACAGAGACCTCGGCCTGGTCGACTGGTCGTGTGACGCGCACCAGCATCTTGCCGGTGTTGTCGCCGCGCAGAACCCCGAGGAACGCCTCGACGAGGTTCTCGAACCCGTCGACCACGGTCTCGCTGACGCGCACCGAACCGTTCCGCACGTGCGGCACGAGGAAGCGCTCGAACCGTTCGCGGAGGTCGAGGTGCTCGCGCACCAGGAAACCCTCCACGCGCAACGACTTGAACATCACGTCAGCGAGGTTGTGCGGCGCCGCGGGCGGAGCCGAGCTGTACTGCGCGATCGCGCCCGACCAGGCGACGCGGCCGTGCGGGCGCAACGCTGCGATCGCGGCGGCGAGGTGGTCGCCGCCGACGTTGTCGAGGTAGACGTCGATCCCGTCGGGGGCGAGCCGCGTGAGCTGCTCGGCGACCGGGCCGTCGTGGTGGTCGAACGCCGCGTCGAACCCGATCTCCCGCAGGTGCGCCACCTTCGCGGCCGAACCGGCGCTGCCGATGACGCGTCCCGCGCCCATCAGCCTGGCGATCTGCCCGGCCGCGCTGCCGACACCGCCTGCCGCGGCGGACACGAACAGGTCCTCGCCGGGCTCCAGCCGCGCGATCCGGGTCAGCCCGACGAACGCGGTCAGCCCGGTGCCGCCCAGCACGCCGAGGTAGGCGCTCAACGGCACCCCGTCCGCCTGGTGCACGCGCCGGACCTCCGCGGCGTCGGCCACGGCGTGCGTCGACCACCCGCGGCGGTGGAAGACCGTTGTGCCGACCGGGAGTTGTGGTGACCGCGACTCGACGACCCGCCCGATCGCCCTGCCTTCAAGCCCGGCCTCGCCCGTGTTCATCAGCTGCCGCATGTACGGGTCGACTGACACGTAGACGTTCTCGACCAGCACCTGCTCGTCGGCGAGAGCGGGCAGCGGCTCCGTGACGACGGTGAAGTCGTCTGCCACAGGTGTTCCGGACGGGCGCCGGACCTGGCGGACGGCGAGGAATGTGCTCATGGGCGGAAACGTAGGCAGCGAGGTCCCCGTGTGGGCAGCCCGTGGAGTTGATCGATGGCGCCGTTCCATGAGCGCGGTTCATGGATAGTGGGGATGTGGACCTCACGCCTGCCGACCTGCGCCTGCTGCTCGCCGTGGATCGCACGGGCAGCTTCACCGCCGCCGCGAGGGAGATCGGGCTGACGCAGTCCGCCGTCTCCCACGCCGTGCGCGAGTGCGAGCGCCGGGTGGGGGCAGTCCTGTTCGAACGCGGGCGGTCCGGTGCGCGGCCCACGCCCGCCGGCGAACGGGTGGTGGTGCACGCCCGGCAGGTCCTGCGCCAGCTGGAGCTCCTGCGCACCGAGGCCCGTGACGCCGCGGCCGGGTCGATCTCCGGGTCCGTGCGCATCGCGACGTTCCGCACCGCCGCCGCCCACCTGCTGCCGCCGGTGCTGGACCGCCTGACCACCCGGTTCCCCGCCCTGAAGCCGCAGGTGCTCGTGGTGCCGGAACTGGCGAGGGGTGCCGCGGGTGAGGTCGCCGACGGCCGCGCCGACCTCGCCATCGCCACCCTCGACGACAACGCGGAGCTCCCCGGCCTGCACCACGGCGAGCTGTTCACCGAGCCCTACCTGCTGGTCCACCCGGCCGGGCACCCCGACCCGCGCACACTGCCGCTGCTCGACTGGCCGGAGAACTGCTCCTCCTACACCAGGAACTGGTGGCGAACCCAGGACTGGCTGCCGCGGCGCAGGCTCGACGTGGCCGACGACAGCGTGGTGCTGTCGATGGTGGCGCAGGGCATCGGCATTGCCGTCCTGCCGCGGCTGACGCTGCACACGACCCCGACCGGCGTGCGGGTGGTGGAGCTGGGCCCTGACCAGCCGACCCGCAGGCTGGTGCACGTCACCACGACCGCGGCCCGGCACTCCCTGGCGGTGCGGGAGCTGATCCGCGAGCTGAGGGCCACCACCGCGGCCTGAGGTCGCGGGTCAGCGCAGCAGGCGGCGCAGCACCTGGTCGAGGTCGGCGTGCTTCGGCTTGCCCGGTGAGACCAGGGCCTGGAACAGCAACCCGTTGAAGAGCGCGGTGAGCGCCCGCGCGGTCGTGACGTCCACTTTGGACGTGAAGACGTCGGTGAGCATCTCGTCCCACGACGTGCTGGCGGCCCGCAGCGCCGGCCGCCGCAGGGCACCGCCGTACAGCTCGTACGCGAGCACGCTGGTCTGCCGGTGTTCGCCGGCCAGCAGGACGATGAAGCTCGCCAGCTCGGTGCTCAGGTCGGCGTCGGAGGGCAGGGACCGCGCCCAGTCGCGCAGGCGGGCGACGTTGCGTTCGGCGACGGTGTGGACGGCGGCGTCGAGGAGCTCGTCCAGGCTCAGGAAGTGGTAGGTGGTGGAGCCCAGCGGCACGTCGGCGCGGGCGGCGGCGGTGCGGTGGGTCAGTGCGGGCAGGCCGGACTCGGAGATCACCTCGACCGCGGCCTCGATGATCCGCTGCCGGCGGTGCGGGTCGTGCCGCCGTGCCATCGTCGCTCTCCTTACCGGTTCGCCGAGTCGTCGCGCAAGAGGCGTTCTCGCAGGGGACCACGATACGGAACGGTCCTGACCGGGGATGTGTACGTCAGTACATTCACGGCGTGTCCAAGATCCAGGCGTCACGGTGGTTGCTGGTGCGGCTGATCGCCATCGCCGCGCTGTTCCTGCTGTGGCAGCTGGTCGCGCTGGCCGAGATCTGGCCCGCCGCCGTCCTGCCCAGCCCCGGCCAGGTGTGGGACCAGCTGCTGTCCACATCGGCCGCGTCGAACGGCCAGGGCGGCTACGCCGGTTCGACGCTGGCCGAACGGCTCGGCGTCAGCCTGCGGCGGGTCGGCTACGGGTGCTTCTACGGTGTGCTGCTGGGACTTGTGCTCGGGCTGGCAATGGGGTTGGTCCCGGTCGTCAGGGCGGTGACCGAGCCCGCCGTGGCGTTCCTGCGCGCCCTGCCGCCGCTCGCCTACCTGAGCCTGCTGGTGATCTGGTTCGGCATCGACGAGGAACCCAAGGTCTACCTGCTGATGATCGCCGCGTTCCCGCCGGTCGCCGTGGCCGCCGCGGCCGCGGTGAGCGGGGTCAACCGGCAGTACGTCGAGGCCGCGCAGGCGTTGGGCGCCAACTGGTTCGACGTCGTCCGCGCGGTCGTCCTGCCGGCGTCGGGACCGGAGATCCTCACCGGTGTCCGGCTCGCCGTCGGCATCGCCTACAGCTCCGTGGTGGCGGCGGAGACCGTGAACGGCGCGGACGGGATCGGCGGGATGGTCCTCAACGCCCAGCGCTTCAACCAGACCGCGGTGGTCATCCTCGGTCTTTTCGTCATCGGCATCACCGGTCTGATCATCGACTCGCTGATCGTGGCCGCCCAACGTGCGTTGTCCCCGTGGCGCGGACGCGCCTGAGACCGAGGAGTCGTCGTGCCGATCTCGCGCAGGAACCTGCTGGCCCTGCTCGCTTCCGCACCGGTGCTGGCCGCGTGCGGGGTGGGTGGCTCGTCACCGGGTGGCGCCAAGGGCGTGCGGGTGGCGTTCCAGAACTTCGCCGACAGCACGCTGCTGCTGAAGGACCGGCAGACGCTGGAGAAGGCGTTGCCGGATCACAAGATCACGTGGACCGCGTTCGACTCCGGCGCGAGCATCAACACCGCGTTCCTGGGCGGTGCGATCGACCTCGCGGTGATCGGCAGCAGCCCGGCCGCCGCCGGCCTGTGCCCGCCGCTGAACATCCCGTACCAGGTGATCGAGCTGCTGAACGTCATCGGCGACAGCGAGGCACTCGTGGTGCGCAAGGCCAGTGGTGTCACCAAGATCTCGGAGCTGGCCGGCCGCAAGGTCGCCGCGCCGTTCAGCTCGACCGCCCACTACAGCCTGCTCGCCGCGCTGGAACTGGCCGGGGTGCCCGCGGGCTCAGTGACGCTGGTCGACCTCGAACCGCAGAACATCCAGGCCGCGTGGCAGCGCGGTGACATCGACGGCGCCTACGTCTGGACGCCGGTGCTGAGCGTGTTGCAGCAGGACGGCGTGACGCTCACCGACAGCGCGAAGCTGGCCGCCGCCGGCAAGCCGACGCTCACGTTCACCGTGGCGCGCAAGGAGTTCGCCGACGCCAACCCCGACGTGATCGGCAAGTGGCTCGCCGCGACGAACGACGCGATCAAACTGGTCAAGACCGACCCTGCCACGGTCGCGGCCGCCGTCAGCCGGCAGCTCGGCATCGGCGAGGCCGACGCACTGGCCCAGCTCAAGCAGAACATCTACCTGGACCACGACGAGCAGCGCGGTCCCGACTACTTCGGCACCCCGGAGGCGCCGGGGCAGCTGGCGAACCGCCTGCGTGACACGGCGGAGTTCCTGCGCGCGCAGAAGAAGGTCGACCAGGTGCCGGACCTGGCGGCGTTCCGGGCCGCGCTGCGGGCACCGGGGGCCGGCCATGCCTGAGGTGGGCGAGCTGCGCGGCGTCGAGCACGCCTATCAGACCAAGGCGGGCCCGGTGCCGGCGCTCGGCCCGCTGGACCTGACGATCGAGCCGGGGGAGTTCCTGGTCGTCGTCGGCCCGTCCGGGTCGGGCAAGAGCACGTTGCTGCGCCTGCTGGCCGGGTTCGAGCGTCCGTCCACAGGGGACGTCACGCTGCTCGGCCACCCGCCGGTGCCGGGCCGCGAGGTCGGGGTGGTGTTCCAGCAGCCGCGGCTGTTCCCGTGGAGCACGGTCGGCGGGAACATCGCCACGGCGCTGCGGTGGGCTAAGGTGCCGAAGCCGGACCGACCGGCGCGGGCGGCGGAACTGCTGTCGCTGGTCGGGCTCGACGGCCTCGGCCCGCGGCGCACCTGGGAGATCTCCGGCGGGCAGCAGCAACGCGTCGCCATCGCCCGCGCACTCGCCGCACGGCCGCGGCTGCTGCTGATGGACGAGCCGTTCGCCGCGCTCGACGCCCTGACGAGGGAACGGTTGCAGGAGGACGTCCGCACCCTCACCGATGACGGCAAGTCGGTCGTGTTCGTGACGCACAGCGTCGACGAGGCGGTGTTCCTCGGCAGCCGCGTCATCGTCCTCACCGACCGGCCCGGCCGGATCGCGCTGAGCCTGCCCGTCGACCTGCCCCGCCACGGCCTGACCGCCGACGAGCTGCGCGGCTCACCGCGCTACGCGGCACTGCGCGGCGAAGTGGGTGCCGCGGTGCGGGCGACCCTGACCTCCCGACCCGACCAGCTCGTGGAGAAGGCATGACGATCTCGTTCGACCCCTTGACGACCGCCATCGGCGCGCAGGTGTCCGGAGTGGACCTCGCGCAGGAGCTCACCCCCGAGCAGGTGGCGCAGATCCGGCAGGCGTTGCTGGACCGCAAGGTGCTGGTGTTCCGCGGTCAACACCTCGACCCGTCCGCGCACCGCGCGTTCGCCGCGTCGCTCGGCGAGCTGACGCCCGCCCACCCGGTGGTGCCCGGCCTCGACGAGGACCACCCGGAGATCTACGTGCTCGACAGCGGTGACGGCGGCAAGGCCCCGCAGTGGCACACCGACGTCACGTTCACCCGCACGCCGCCGCTGGGCTCCGTGCTGCGCGCGGTGGCCCTGCCGCCGACCGGTGGCGACACCTGCTGGACCGACCTGGAGGCCGCCTACCTCTGGCTGTCACCGCCCCTGCGCGAGCTGGCCGACAGGCTCGAGGCGGTCCACGACGGGCGCAAGGACTTCGAGGAGCTCCTGCACGTCCGGCAGTCCGGCGAGGGCAACGTCTGGGACGGCGAACGGGTCAGGTCGCTCGACCCCGTGACGCACCCGGTCGTGCGCGTGCACCCGGAAACGGGCCGCCGCAGCCTCTTCGTGAACCCCGGCTTCACCACGCACGTCAAGGACGTCTCCGAGACCGAGAGCCGTGCCCTGCTCGACCTGTTCTTCGCCGCCATCGGCCGCCAGGAGCACAGTGTCCGCCACCGCTGGGCGCCCGGCGACGTCGTGGTGTGGGACAACCGCAGCACCGCCCACCTCGCGGTCGACGACTACGGCGACCAGCACCGGGTCATGCACCGGATCACGATCCGCGGCGACCGCCCCACCGGCCCGCGGGCGGGCGCGGTCTCCGCGGACGGGCACGCATGAGCGTGAGACGTTCGCCTATTCCGCGGCCCGCCGGCCGTGGCTTCACTGGAGGTACGACCACGTAGACACGACAAACCGAGGTGACGCATGACCATCGCGCATCCGCCGAAGCCGGACACCGCCCTGTGGGTGTACGCGCACCCGCGCCGCGACTCGCTGAACGACCGCCTCCTGCAGGCCGGCACCAAGGCGTTGGCGCAGCGGTACGAGGTGACGGTCTCGGACCTCTACGCGCAGGGCTTCGACCCCGTGCTGTCCGAGCGCGACCTGGGGGATCTGGCGGACCGTCCCGGCAACATCGCCGAGCTTGCCGGTGACGCCTATGCCAACGGCCGGCTTCCGGCCGACGTCCGCGAGGAGCAGGCCAAGCTCGCGGCGGCCGAACTGCTCGTCGTGCAGTTCCCGCTGTGGTGGTACGGGCCGCCGGCGATCCTCAAAGGATGGTTCGACCGGGTGCTCACCAGCGGCTTCGCCTACGATGACACCGATCCCGAACTGGGCGTGCCGCGCCGGTACGGCGACGGCGGGCTGGTGGGCCGCAAGGCACTCGTCGTGGTCACGGCCGGCGAGGATGAGCGCTCCATCGGCCCGCGCGGGATCAGCGGCGACCTCGACAGCCTGCTCTTCCCGATCACCCACGGCGTTCTCTGGTACGTCGGGATCGAGGCGCTGGACCTGCACGTGGTCCACGACGCCGACTCGCTCGGCGCGGAAGGCGTCGAGGAGCAGGTCGACCGCCTGGTGGCCCGGCTCGACGGCGTTGCAGGGGAACGCCCGCGGCTGTTCCGGCGCCTGCGCGACGGTGAGTACGCGGGCACGCGGGCCTTGCGTGAGGACCTGCTGCCCGGCCGCACCGACCTGGGCATCCACCTCGCTGACCGGGGCTGACCCGCTCGGCCGATCGGGTCGCGAACACGACCGTGTAGGCGAAATGTAGGGGGTGTTGCTGGGCTGAGCCGGCAGGTCACCGCCACCGGGACGGCGAGCTGCCCGATCACCTGGTGGGGGAACCGTGGCGAAGCGACTTCGTGCTGTCCGTGTGCGCCGGTCCAGGTCGGTGCGGGCAGTGGCGCTCGCGCTCGTCGTCGTGCTGCTCGGCAGCATCGCCGCGGACGCGCAGCCGGGCGGGGACGGCCACCGGACCACCCCGGCGCCGGGGCAGCGGTGGGGCAGTGCCGCGGGGCTCTCACACCTGGCCGACGGCAAGGTCAACAGATCCCTGCCGGCCACGGAACGCGGCCGGTACCCCAGGGTGACCGGGGTGGTCGAGCCGGCCAACACCGCGGCGGTGGAGCAGGGGCCGGTTCCCGCGCGCACCGGGTTCGACCGGGCGGCCAGCAAGGAGGTCACGGCCGCCCGCAACGCCTTCGAGAAGAGCTACACGAACACCGACGGCACCGAGACAACGGAGATCTCGGCCACGCCGGTCCACTACCGCGGCGCGGACGGGGCCTGGCAGCCGATCGACACGACCGTGGTGCCGGGCAACGGTCGCTGGCGCAACGCCACCAACACCGCCACGCTCGAGTTCGCCGGCCGTGCCGACCACCCCGAGCTGGTGAAGGTGGGCGTCGAGGGCGGTTCGCTCGCCTACGGCCTGGCCGGTGCCGCGGCGGTGAGCGGTGCCGCGCAGGGGTCGACGATCACCTACGCGGGGGTGCGGCCCGGCGTCGACGTGCGGTTGGACGTCAAGCCGGGCGGTGTGAAGGAAACCCTGGTGCTGCACGGAAAGCCGGCGGACCACACGTTCACGTTCCCGTTGCGGCTCACCGGGTTGACGGCCAGGATGGCCGACGGCCAGGTGGTCTTCACCGACGCCACGGGAGCGGTCCGCGCGGTCATCCCGCGCGGCGACCTCACCGACGCGGCCGGCGTGCGGTCCACGGCCGTCGGCTACGAGCTCGTCGACGGCGGGTTGCGCGTGACCGCCGATCGAGACTGGCTCGCCGACCCGGCCCGCAGGTACCCGGTCGAGCTCGACCCGACCATCGGGCCACCGCTCAACTCCGAGGCCGCTGACGGCGCGATGTACGTGCGCGGCACCGGTTCGGCCTCCGGCGCGGACCAGCTCCAGGTCGGCAAGCTCGACGGCGTGTCGACGGCGTCCTACGTCGCGTTCGGCAAGGTGGTCGAGAACCTGCGGTTCCACACGATCTACAGCGCCCAGCTGGTGGTCGGCAGCTACTTCGCGAACTCCTGCCGGGCGCGGCCCGTGACCGTGCACCCGGTGACCCAGGCGTGGACGGCGAGCGGCAGCTACTCCTACCCGGGACCGCAGGTCGGCGCGGCGCTGGGGTCGAAGTCGTTCGCGCACGGGTTCGTCGAGCAGGGGAGCACCGGCTCGGCCTGCCCGCCGTCCGCCGAGCTGATCGACCTCGGTGCGGCGGGCGTCACCCTCGTGCAGGGCTGGGTCAACGGCACCACCCCCAACCACGGTCTCTCGCTGCGCGCCGACGTCTCCGACCCGTTGAGCGGCAAGCGGCTCACCGGCACCGCGGGCAGCAACCCGCCGCGGCTCTACATCACGCACAGCCCGTACAACGCCTCCTACGCCCTGCCCAAGCCGGTGCCGGACCCGCCGGTGCTGCAGAACCAGGACGGCAAGGTCAGGTTCACCGTCACCAACCGCGGCGCCGGGGACTGGACGCCGGGCAACCACTACCTCGCCTACCGCGTCTACAACGCGAAGACCGGTGCCGCCGTCGGCCAGCAGCGCTCGGCGAGCCTGCCCGGCACGATCGCGCGGGGTGCGACCACGACGCTCGACGCGACGATCAAGGCGTTGCCACCCGGCACGTACTTCCTGGACTTCTCGATGGTCGGTCCCGGCGGTGTCTTCTTCACCGACCACCTGGTGCCACCGCTGCGGCTCAGCCTGCGGGTCGTCGACATCCCGCCGGTCGTGCAGGAGCTGCACCCGCCCAACGGGTACCGCGCGCCGACGTTGACGCCGACGCTGTGGGGCAGGGCGCTCGACATCGACGCGCCGCCGGGCAGCTCGCTGTCGTTCAAGTTCGAGGTCTGCGAGTCCGGCGCGGCCGGGAGCCCGGTGAACTGCTTCGACTCGGGCTACCAGAGCGCGCAGTCGTGGGCGGTGCCCGCGGGGAAGCTGAGGTGGGCGAAGTCGTACCTGTGGCGGGTGTTCGTCAAGGACGCGGGCAACGAGGTGACCTCGCCGCGGTCGACCGTGCTCACCGAGGTGCCGCAGCCCGAGATCACCTCCCGCCTCGCCGGTGCGTCGAAGAGCGCCGACGCGCAGGACTTCGACGGGCAGTCCGGCAACGTGACGACCACGGCCGTCGACGCGACAGTCGCGACCGTCGGCCCCGACCTGGCGGTCGCGCGCACCTACAACAGCGTCGACCCACGCCGCGACGGCCTGTTCGGCGCGGGCTGGACCACGCGGCTCGACATGCGCCTGGTGCCCGACGACGACGGCTCCGGCAACGTCGTCGTCACCTACGCCGACGGCCAGGCCGTGCGCTACGGCCGCAACCCCGACGGCACCTACGCGACCGGACCGGGCCGCACCGCCGTGCTGACCCCGGTTTCCGGCGGCTGGACGCTCGACGACCGCTCCGGCACGGTTCACACGTTCTCGTCGAGCGGACGGCTCACCCGCATCACCGACAACGCCGGCCGCGCGCTCGTCCTGACCTACAACAACACCGACGGCAAGCTCGCCAAGGCCCAGGTCTCCACCAGCCAGACCAACACCGCCGGCCGTGCGCTGCGCTTCACCTGGACCGGCGCGCACATCACCTCGGTCACAACGGACCTGAACACCGTCTGGAAGTACACCTACACCGGCGACACGCTGACCTCGGTGTGCGCGCCGGACAACGCCTGCACCCGCTACACCTACGCGCAGGGTTCCCACTACCGCACGGCGGTGCTCGACGACCGGCCCGACGCCTACTGGCGCCTGGGGGAGGCCCAGGGCACGGCCGCCGGCAGCGACGTGGCCGTGAACCTGGGCAAGGACGCGGCCACCTACGCGAACGTCGCGCTCGGCACCACCGGCGCGGTCGCGGGGTCGGCCGGCACCGCTGCCACGTTCAACGGCACCTCGTCGCGGATGGACCTGCCGAAGGGCACCCTGAAGAAGAGCAGGGACGGCGCGGTCGAGCTGTGGTTCAAGGCGAACCCGACCGGCACCGGCGGGCCGTTGCTCGGCTACCAGGACAAGGCGTTCGACACCGCGCCCGGCCGTGGCGTGCCGGTGCTGTACGTCGGTACGGACGGCAAGCTGCGCGGCCAGTTCGGTGCCGCGGCCGTCGCACCGCTCACCTCGTCCGGCACCGTCAACGACGGCCGCTGGCACCACGCCGTGCTGTCGTCGATGGGCGCGACCCAGACGCTGTACCTCGACGGAGCGCAGGCCGCGCAGGCATCCGGTGTGGACGTCGACCACTCGCTGCTGACGTTCAACCAGGTCGGTGCCGCTACCGCGACCGGCACCTGGCCCGCGTGGGGGACCGCGGGCAAGCGGTTCTTCGCCGGCGTGGTCGACGACGTCGCCGTCTACGCGCACCCGCTCGGCGCCGCTTCCGTTGCCGCGCACCACCGTTACGGCACCGGCTCGGCCGACCAGCTCACCGCGGTCACGATGCCCGGCGGTGCCCAGGCGGCCGCCGCCACCTACGACACCGTGCTCGACCGCGTGGCCACCTACACCGACCGCGACGGCGGCACGTTCAAGATCGGTGCGCCGCTGGTCTTCGGCGACGACACCGACCTGCGCCGGACCGTCCAGGTGCTCGACCCGGCGGGCCGCCCGCTGCTCTACGAGTACGACGCGCTGACCGGCAAGCTGCTGCGCTCCGGCCTGCCGCTCGCGCTGGAGGTCCGCGACGAGGACCGGCCGGGTGGTCAGGTGCCGCCGCCGACGCAGGTGGAGAAGTGCGAGAAGCCAGATCCCGCCGATCCCTCGTTCTGCACGGTGATCCCCGGCGAGGCGGGTGGCCCGGTGTTCGTCACGCAGCCCACCGGTGGCCTCGCGATCCGCACGTACTCCTACGACGAGGCGGGCAACCTCTCCGTTGCCACCAACGAGAACGGCGACTCCGTCACGACCACCTACGACGGCGCCGGCCACCCGGTGTCGGTGAAGACCTGCCAGTCGGCCGGGGTCTGCCAGACCAGCTACACGACCTACCCGGCGAGCGCGCCCGACCCGTCCGACCCGCGCAACGACCTGCCGGTGGAGACCCGCGACGGCCGGTCGGCGAGCGCCACCGACACCACCTACCGCACCAGCTACACCTACACGTCCACCGGCAACCTGAGCACCAGGACCACGCCGGACGGCAACGTCGTGCGCAGCACCTACACGATCGGCGCCGAGTCGGCCGCAGGCGGCGGCGTGGTGCCGCCAGGGCTGCCGCTGACGAGCACGGACGCGCGCGGCAAGGTGACCGGGTTCGGCTACTTCGCGAACGGCGACCTGGCGCGGGTGACCGAGCCGTCGGGCCTGGTGACGAGCTACACCTACGACGCGCTCGGCCGGCAGGTGAGCGAGACGGAGACGTCCGACGCGTTCCCCGCCGGGGTGACCACGACGACGACCTACGACGCGATGTCCAGGCCTGTCACCGTGACCGGGCCCGTGACGACGAACGCCGTCGACGGCACCAAGCACCAGCGCCGCTCGGTCACGACCTACGACGTCGACGGCAACGTGACGCAGGTCGACGACATCGACCTGCTCGGCGGTGATGCCACGCGCACGGTGAAGACCGAGTACGACGGCAGCGGCAGGCCCACCAAGGTCATCGACCCCGAGGGCAACGAGACAACGGCGAGCTACGACCGGTTCGGCAACCAGACGTCCACCGTGGACGCGAACGGGAACCGGCACGACTTCGCCTACACGGCGCAGAACAAGCTCGCCGAGATCCGGTTGCGCGCGTACACCGGCGACACCGCGGGCGGCCTCACGGACGACTACCTGGTGCTGCGCTCCTACTCCTACGACCACGCGGGCCGGCAGGTGAGCGAGACCGACGCGATGGGCCGCCGGACCGAGTACCTGTACACCGGCGACGACAAGCTGCGCAAAGCCGTGCTGAAGAACTTCCACAACGCCGACGGTTCGACCCGCGACCTCGTGCTCGCCGACCTCACCTACGACGGTGCCGGCAACGTGGTCAGGCAGGTCACCGGCAACGGCACCTCGACCGTGACGTCGACCTACGACCGCGTCGGCAACCTGCTCACGTCCACAGAGGACCCGGACGGCCTCGCGCGCACCACCGCCCACACCTACGACGCCACCGGCAACATCACCAGGACCAGCCGCAACGGCAAGGCGTCCAACGTGCCGTGGTCGACGTCGCCGGACGCCGAGGTCGTCGACATCGCCTACGACGACAGCGGCAACGCGATCAGGCAGTCGACCTCCACCGGTGACACGACGCTGGTCACCACGTCCGCGTACGACCAGCGCGGCAACGTCGTCGCCGAGACCGACCCGCGCGGCAACCTGACCGGAGCCGACCCGGCGGCGTTCACGACGAACCACACCTACGACGAGCTCGGCCGCCAGACCGCCGTCACCGGCGCGCCGGTCAAGGCCGAGAACGGCGGCGCGACGCAGACCGTCCGCCCCGTCGCGACCACCGGCTACAACACGTTCGGCGAACCCGTCGCGGTCAAGGACGAAACTGGCGCGGTCTTCCGCACGGCCCACGACCGGCTCGGCCGCGTGGTCACGCAGACCAAACCCGCCTACACCCCACCGGGCACGTCGTCCGCGATCACGCCGACCACCCGCACCCGTTACGACGGCCTCGGCAACGTCGTCGAGCTGACCGACCCGCTCGGCAACTCCGAGCGCTTCGGCTACGACCAGCTGGGCCGCCAGGTGACGATCGACCGGCCGATGAAGAACAACAACGACCGCGCCCTCTGGAAGGCCACCTTCACCAGAACCGGCCAGCGACTGTCCACAACGGACCCGCTCGGCGGCAGGACCGAGGCGACCTACGACGACCTCGACCGCGCGATCACCTACACCCAGGTGGAACGCTTCCCGCGGCTGGACAACCTGACCACCCGGCTCACCTACGACGACCGCGGCGCCGTCACGGCGTCCACCCAGCCGTCCGGCGCGACCGACCGCAACACGTTCGACAGCCTGGGCCAGCTGGTCCGGCAGGTCGACGCGAACGGCGTCACCAAGCACTTCGGCTACGACAAGGCGGGGCGTGCCGTCCGCGAGAGCGACGCGGCCGGACGGACCGGCCAGACGAGCTACGACCGGATCGGCCGCGTGGTCGCCACCTCGGACCTGCGCCCGGACGGCACGACGGCTCGCATCGAACGCCAGACCCATGACGCCGCGGGCAACCCGACCTCCGTGACCGACGCGAGGGGCGTGGTCACGACGTTCGAGTTCGACGCGGCGAACCGGCTCCTCAGCCAGAGCGAACCGGTCGCGGCCGGCTCGGCCATCACCACCTCGTTCGGCTACGACGCGGCGGACCGCCGGACGCGCCACACCGACGGCAGGGGCAACTCGACGTACTTCACCTACAACGTCCTGGGCCTGCCGGAGTCGGTGGTCGAGCCGCCGACGCCCGCCCACCCCGCGGCCGCCGACCGGACGTGGACCGCCGGGTACGACGCGACGGGCGCCCAGGTGAGGACGATCATCCCCGGTGGCGTCTCGACGACCACCGTGTACGACGCGGCCGGTCGCGTGACCCAGCGCTCCGGCACCGGAGCCGCCGCGCCCACCGCCACGCAGAACCGGGCGTACGACGCACTGGGCCGGCTGACCTCGGCCGGCGAGAACACGTTCGTGTACAACGACCGCGGCCTTCCGCTGACCACGCGCGGCCCGGCGGGCAACTCCGACTTCGGTTACGACGCCGACGGCAACCTGACCGAGCGCACGGACGAGGCCGGCAAGGCCACCTTCACCTACACCGGCGGCCGCCTGAGCACCGCGACCGACGGCCTGACCCAGGTCACCGAGGTCCTCGGCTACGACACGACGGGCCGCCGGTCGACGATCGGCTACGGAGCAGGGCGCGTGCGCACGTTCACCTACGACGACCTCGGCCGCCCGGCCACGGACGTGCTGCGGGGTGCGAGCGGCCAGAGCGTCGCCTCGATCGAGTACGGCTACGACGAGACCGACAACCTCACCAGCAAGACGACCGGCGGGTTCGCGGGGTCGAGCACCAACACCTACGGCTACGACCTCGCCGGGCGCCTCACCTCGTGGACGACACCGGGCGGGACCGTCTCCTACGGCTGGGACGCGGCGAGCAACCGGGTGTCGGCTGCCGGCGTCGTTTCCTCGTACGACGCCCGCAACCGGCTGGTGTCACAGGGCGATGTGAGTTTTTCCTACAGCGCAAGGGGAACGCTGACGAACTCCGGCTCGCGGACGTACACGTTCGACGCGTTCGACCACAAGATCACCGACGGGTCGACCACCTACGCCCACGACGACCTCGACCGGCTGGCGTCCCGCGGTGGCACCAGGTTCACCTACTCCGGCACCAGCGACCTGCTGGTGAGCGCGGGGCAGGAGAAGTACTCGCGCGACCCGGACGGTGATCCCCTGGCGGTCGGCGACGGGGTGGTGCTCGCCGACGACCACGGTGACGTTGTCGGCGGTTTCGGCGCCGCCGACCCGCTCTCCGCGTTGCCCGACTCGACGACCTACGACCCGTTCGGCCGGGTGACGGCGTCACGGGGTGACGACGGTTCCCTTGGCTACCAGGGCGACTGGACCGACCCGGACTCCGGCGCCGTCGACATGGGCGCCCGCTGGTACGACCCGGCGACCGGCACGTTCCAGTCCCGCGACCGGGCCACCTACGCGGGTGGCGACTCCGCACTCGCCAACGAGTACGGCTACGGGGCGGCGAACCCGCTGAAGTACGTGGATCCGGACGGCAACTCCCCGTGGCCCAAGCTGGGCGGTCTGAAGAACCTCGTGAAGCAGGTCGGCAACGTGGCCGCCAAGGGCGCCGCAGCGGTCGTCAACGTCGGCAGGTCGGCGGTCAGGACGGTCGTGAACGTCAGCGCGAAGCTGATCAACAAGGGCAGGAAGGTCGCCGCCGGGATCGTCAAGGGCCTCAAGTCGGCCGGCCGGAAGCTCGGCAACGCCATCAAGAAGGGCTACCAGGAGTTCCGCAAGTTCGCACGCGACCCGGGCGGGTACGTCAAGCAGAAGGCCAAGCAGTTCTGGGGCTACGCCACGAAGAAGATCCACAAGGTGTCGGACGCCCTCCGCAAGGCCAGGGACGCGTTCGTGCGCAAGGTCAACGAGCAGGCCAAGCGGATCAAGAACCACAAGATCACCAAGACCGCGCTGGCCGCGATCGAGAAGACCGTCAAGAACGTCGTGTTGCGGCCGAACAACCCGATCGGCGCCGTCGTGTGGCTCGGTGGGCAGCTGGTGAAGGGGGCGCCGAGTCTCATCGCCCAGGGCAAGGCGCCGATCACGAACGTCGTCAACGACACCGTCAAGTCCTCGGAGGCCCTCTACAACAACCTCCTCGGCGACACCTGGGATCGGATGAAGGACCAGTTCGACGAGGCGATCGCGGGTTCCGGCCAGGTCGTCGGAGGGATCGGCGGCATCGTGATGGACCAGTTGATGCGGCGCGAAGTGTGCGAGAACTACTTCGGCTGCGCCTGGGAAGCCGGTTGGTGGGTGAACACCTCCGTGCCGGGCCTCGGCAGCCTGACCAGGAAGGTGGTCGGCCCCGCGAAGGGGGACAACGGCGCCCCCGACTACGTCAGCCTCGATCTCAGCAAGATCACCAACAGCCGGGGCAGCTCCTCCTTGGGCCTCGGGATCGACGTCTCGCTCACTCTGACCCGCAACGGCATGCTGGCCGGCGGCACCGGAGGGAAGTTCGGAACACCAGGAGCCGGAGTCGGGCTGAGCGCAGGCTGGTTCCTGCGCAAGGACATGACCGGTGCCGAGGTCGATGACGCGGTTGAAGGCAGTGACCTCACCGTTGGCGTCGGTGCCACCGGGAGGAGGGGATGGGGTCCCACCGCCGGCTGGTCGAGGTCACTCGGAGACGACCCGATCGAGGCCGTCGAGGTCGGTGTCGGCGCATCGATCCCCTTGGCGCGCCAAGCCGGCTGGGAAGGCGAGTGGAGCGTCGGCCAGCACAAGAGCTGGGAACTCTGGCACTGCTGCCGATGAGCCCGCAAATCAGTCCACTTCAGCCAGTGAGAGGTTGCAGATGCTCAGATCCAGGTTGGTGACCGCGGCGGTCGCGTTGACCGCCGCGGCGGCCACACTCGTGGTTCCGCAAGCAGCGCAAGCGGATGCGGCGGGCAAGGGCGGTGACTACGTCCCGTTCACGTCCTCGAAGATCGTCCTCGACAGCCGCACCGGGGTGGGTGCCCCGGCCGGTGTCCGCGGTGCCGGGAGCATCACGACGTTCCAGGCCCTCGGGGTCAACGGGATCCCGGCGTCCGGGGTGAGCGGGCTCGTGGTGCGGGTCGCGGTGTTCTCGCCGACGGCCGAGAGCTACCTGAAGGTCTACCCGAACGGCACGACCCGCCCCGCCCCGGCGACGCTCAACTTCCCGGCCGGGCAGTCGTTGTCGAACTTCGCGTTCGTCAAGCCCGGCGCCAACGGCAAGCTCGACGTCTTCAACAGCGCGGGTTCCACGCACGTCTACGTGGAGGTGCAGGGCTACTTCAGCACCGCACCGACCGGCACGACCGGCGGGCTGGTGCCGGTGACGCAGGTCCGTGCCGTCGACACGACCAGGGGCACCGGTACGACGAAGACGAAGATCGATCCGAAGAGCACCCGCACGGTGAGCCTCACCGCCGGGGGAGTGCCCGCGGACGCCGTAGCGGTCCAGGCGCACGTCACGGTGCCCGCGACCACGGCGGCCGGGTACCTCTCGACCACGCCGTTCGGCAACGCGACCGGCACCGCCCTGGTCAACTACGGCAAGGACATGGACACCTCGTCCGGCGGCGTGCTGCAGCTGGGCACGAACGGCCAGGTGACGCTGACCAACGGCGGTACCGCCGCGATCGACGTCGTCATCGACACCATGGCCTACTTCACCAGGACGCCGAACGCGGGCGCCGGGTTCCGGCCCGCCGTGAGCCGCCTCTTCGGCCAGTCGATTCCGGCCGGTGCCACGGTCGACGTGGTCGTCGGCGGCACGAACGGCATGCCCACCAAGGGGGTTGCCGCCGCGGCGCTGAGCTTCGAGGCGTCCGGCACCGCCCACGCCACCCTGAACGCGTACCCGGCCGGCACCACCCGGCCCGGCGTCGCGCTCACCCAGCACCCGCCGAACGGTCACCAGCGGTCCTCCGCGGTCATCCGGCCCGGTGTCGACGGCAAGATCAGCGTCTACAACAGCAGCACGTCGGCGACCTTGGTCTACGTCGACCTGGAGGGCTGGTTCGCCGACCCGCTGCCGGTGCTGCCGGTCGCGCAGAACACCCCGATCAGCGTCGTGCAGGCGGCCCCGACCGCGGGACAGGCCGCCGGGACCGTCGAGTACGCCTACGTGGACAACATCGGCCGGGTGGTGATCGGCCACCAGACCCAGCTGGACAACTTCTGCTGCACCCAGTTCACCACGATCTCCGGCAACGAGGCGTTCACCGGGCAACCGGCACTCGTCGCGCGCCCGGACGGAACGGTCCAGGTGTCCGCTCAGCACGCCGACGGCGGTGACGTGTGGACGAGCACGACGACCGCTCCCAGCGGCAGCACCTGGACGCCGTTCACCGGCATCGGCGGCTCACCGGCCACGCCACCGGCGAGCACCCGGCTCAGCAGCGGCGTCACCGCCCAGTTCGGCGTCGACTCCGACGGCGAGCTGTGGACGTACGCGCAGACCGGCGCGGTTCCGTTCTGGCGCAACCTCGGCGGCACCGCACTGACCGGGACGCCGGTGCTCACCACCGTCCGCGACGGCGTGCAACTGTTCCTGCGCACCACCGGCGGCACCATCACCACGGCCACCTACCGCACCGACGGCTCGCTGTCCGCCTGGACCGACCTCGGCGGTGCCGGCACGGGCGCACCCGCGGTCGTGCTCTACCCCGGCTACCGCCAGCGGGTCTTCGCCCGCGCCGCGGACGGCACGATCGCGACCAAGCTGCAGGACACCTCCGGCACGTTCCCGCAGGCGTGGGAGCAGCTCGGGACGTTCACGTCACCCGGCAACCCGGTGGCCATGCTCGATCCGGTGAGCGGCCTGACGATCGTGCTCGCCCGCGCCACCGACGGGATCATCCACAAGGCCGTGGAGACCGGGCAGGGCACCGGCGTGTTCAAGGACTGGACGTTCGCGCAGGTGGACCAGCCCGCACCGGCGGCGGCGACCGACCCGACGTTCGCGACCATCAACAACGGCAACGGGCAGACGACGTTCTTCGTCTACCGCACGCTCAACGGGACGCCGATCTTCGCGGTGTGACGGATGTCGGTGCGCAACGCCGCGTCCGGCCACCGCGCGTGCCGCGGTGGCCGGATGCGGCGTTGCCGTCAGGGCTTGAGGACGACCTTCTCGCAGTTGTCCTGCTTGTTCTTGAAGATGTCGAAGCCGTGTTCCGCCTCGTCCAGCGACAGCGTGTGGGTGATGATCCGCGTCGGGTCGAGCTCGCCGCGCTCGATGCGCTCCAGCAGCGGCTTCATGTAGCGGTGGACGTGGCACTGGCCGGTGCGCAGGGTCAGCGACCGGTTCATCCACGCGCCGGCCGGGAACTTGTCCAGCAGGCCGCCGTACACGCCGACCACCGAGACAACACCGCCGCTGCGGCACGACATGATGGCCTGGCGCAGTGCGTGCGGCCGGTCGGTTTCCGACCGCACGGCCTGCTTGACCCGGTCGTAGGCGGAGATGTGCGCGCTGCCGTGGGTGGCTTCCAGGCCGACCGCGTCGATGCACTTGTCGGGGCCGCGGCCGCCGGTCAGCTCCAGCAGCCGGGAGCGCACGTCGACCTCGTCGAAGTTCACGGGCGTGTGGCCTGCCTGCTCCGCCATCCGCAGCCGGTAGGGCTCCTTGTCGATGGCGATGACCTTCGCCGCGCCGAGGACCCTGGCGCTGTCCATGGCGAACTGGCCGACCGGGCCGGCACCCCAGACCGCCACCACGTCGCTGGGCTGGATGTCGCACATCTCGGCGCCCATGTAGCCGGTGGGCAGGATGTCGGAGAGGAACAGCACCTGCTCGTCGGTCAGGTCCGACTCGATCTTCAACGGGCCGACGTCGGCGAACGGCACCCGCGCGTACTCCGCCTGACCGCCCGCGAAGCCGCCGGTCAGGTGCGAGTAGCCGAAGATCCCCGCGACCGGGTGGCCGAACATCTTCTCCGCGATCCCGGCGTTCGGGTTGGAGTTCTCGCAGCACGAGTACAGCTCGGCGGCGCAGGCGGCACACGCGCCGCAGGCGATGGGGAACGGCACCACGACCCGGTCCCCGACGCGCAGGCGGTCGGGGGAGACCCCGGAGCCGACCTCGACGACCTCGCCCATGAACTCGTGGCCCAGGATGTCGCCGTCCTGCATGGTGGGCACGTAGCCGTCGACCAGGTGCAGGTCCGAGCCGCAGATCGCGGTGGAGGTGATCCGGACGATGGCGTCACGGGCGTTGAGGATCCTCGGGTCCGGCACGTCGCGGACCTCGACCTTGTTGCGGCCGGCCCAGGTGGTCGCCCTCATGCGTCCGATCCCTTCTCCAGTTCGGCGTCCGACAGCGGTTGCGCCGGGTGCTGCGGGAACTCCGCCCGCGCCCGCTTGCCCCACGGGGCACCGTCGGAGCGGACGACCTCGCCGGTCTCCAGCACCTGCTTGAGCCGGCGCAGGTCGTCGTCGAGCTGCTGGTGCGGTTCCTCACCGAAGTACTTCGCGACCGCCTTGCCGATCGCGCCGCCCGGGATCTCGTACACCAGGCCGACGTGGACCTCGGTGCTCTCGCCGTCCGGGGCGGGCGTGAACCGGACCGTCCCGGCGTTGGGCACGTCGGCGTCACCGGCCGACCGCCAGGCGATCTTCTCGCCGGGTATCTCGTCGATGATCTCGGCGTCCCACTCGACGTCCGCACCGAACGGGGCGTCGGCGACCCAGTGGCTCGTCCGGTCGCCGGTGGTGCGGACCTCCTGGAGATGTCCCATGAACGCCGGGAGGTTCTGCAGGTCGCGCCAGAACGCGAACACCTCGGTCACGGGTTTGCGGATCGTGGTCGTAGCCGTCAGTTCCATGGATCCTCCTCAGCGCCCGAACTACCCCTCGCGGCTCCGCCTAACCCCGCAACTCGCCGAAACCCCGAGGTGGGGGCGGCCGAAAATTTAGGAACGATTGTTCTTGACTGACCGTTCCCGAAAAAGCTACGGTTCTCGCATGGGACGACGGCGGTCATTCGACGTGGACGAGGTCGTAGCCGCGGCCGCGGAGCTGTTCGCGCGCCGCACGTACGACGGTGTCTCGATCGACGACCTGGTCACGCACCTCGGAGTGCACCGCAACAGCCTCTACGGCGTGTTCGGCAGCAAACGCGGCCTGTACCTGGCGGCGTTGCGCCGGCACGTGGAACGGGACGTGCGCCCGCACCTGGACCGTGCGGCCCGCTCGGAGCACGCGCTGACGTGGGACCTGCTGCTGCTGGCCGCGGTCGACCGGGCGCCCGACGACGCCGAGGTCGCCGAGCTGGTGTCGTCGGTGTTCACCGAGCTCGACGCGACGACGGGCGACCCGGCGGTCACGGAGGCGTTGCTGGGCCGGTGGCTGCGTGGACGGCCCGAGGTCGGACGCCACCGGGCCAGCGGGTCCGACGGTGATGTCCCAATCGGACAGCAGGCGCCCGAAACGGTGCCGGACAAGGAGATCTGACATGGCGGTGGTCAGCGTGCAAGGCACCGACCTGGTGGTGGAGATGGAGGGACTGGACAAGCTCTGGGCGCTCAAGAGCAAGCTGACCATCCCGCTGGCGAACGTGCGGGGAGCCACGGTGGACCCGGGCATCGTGGCCGAGCCGAAGGGCATCCGGGCACCGGGCACGCACCTGCCCAAGGTCATCACGGCGGGCACGTTCCACCACGACGGCGAGAAGGTCTTCTGGGCCGTGCGTGACGCGCAGAAGGCCGTGGTCGTGGAACTGGCCGACGAGAACTACACCCGGCTGGTGGTCGAAGTAGACGACCCGCGCGCGGTGGTGGCCATGGTCGAGCAGGCGACGGGCCGGTGAACGTCAGACTCGCGGTGGCGCTGGCGACGGTGGTCTCCACGGCGGTGACCGGCGTCCCGGCCGCTGTCGCCGCCTCGGCGCCCGAACCCGGTCGTGGCCACCACTCCGGGACCTGGGCGCCGGCACGGGACGAGGAGGTGTCCTTCGTCGTCGACGGCACGACCACCTACGGGACGCTGCACGTGCCGGCCCGCCGCCGCGGCGAACGGCTGCCCGCGGCCCTGCTGCTGCCCGGCAGCGGGCCGACCGACCGCGACGGGAACCAGCCACCGGCGGTCACGCCGAACACGATCCGGGACCTGGCCGGTGTGCTGGGCGGCAACCGGGTGGTGACCCTCCGGTTCGACAAGTACGGAACCGGCCGCACGGGCCCGGGGGAGTGGGCCGGGCACCCGCAGGACATCGACCACCCGGCGTTCGTCCGGCAGGCCGCGGCCGCCCGTGACCTCCTGCGGGGCCGCGAGGAGGTGGCCCCCGGCCGGGTGGCGCTCGCCGGTCACAGCGAGGGAGCGGTGACGGCGCTGGTGCTCGCCGCCGACGCGCCACGTGACCGGCGGGCCGCCGCGCTGATCCTGCTGCAGCCGCTCGCGGTGCGGATGCTGGACCTGCTGGCCATGCAGCTGCACGACCAGATCCGGCAGCTGGTCGAGTCCGGCGGGATGACCGGGGCCGAAGGGCAGGCGGTGGACCGTGCGGTCGACGGCGCCGTGGCCGACCTGCGGGCCGGCCGGCCGGTCGACACGACCGCCATGCCGGCGGCGCTCGCCGCGTTGTTCCAGGCACTGGCGGGGCCGAGCCGGACGTTCGTGACCTCCGTCGACGCCGTGCACCCGCCGGACGTCGCACGGCGGCTGCGGCCGATGCCCGTGCTGCTGACCTGCGGCACGCTGGATCCCCAGGTGCCCTGCCACACCACCGACCAGCTCGCCTCCGTCGTGCGCCACCGCGTCGTCCTGCCCGGTGTGGGCCACGCGATGACCACCGCCGACGGGACGTTCTCACCGGTCCTGACCCGTCACCTCCGCGCTCTGCGGTGGTGAGGTGGCCGGCGGATCAGGGGGAGTGGTGGTAGCGGAACTGGTGCGGTCGTGGCAGGCCGAGATCACCCGGCTCGACCCGCGGCTGCGGGACCTGGTGATCACCGCCGACCACGGCGACTTCTGGCACCTGTCCTTCGAGCTCGGGGAGACCTGGCACGAGGCCGTCTCCGGCGACCTGGGCACGTTCGCGTTCCCAGACCACGCCGGGTACTTCGAGGACGAGGTGCCCGCGGCCGGTGTGCCGCGGCGGGTGGTCGAGCTGTTCGCGTGAGGTGGGGAAACCGGCCCGTCAGGACACGTCCTGGCGGGCCGGCCTTCTGCGCGCCGTGAGGGTGGTGGTCGTGCGACGACGCGCGGTGTCAGGGTGTGCGCTGGGGTGCGGTGGCGAGCACCGTGCGCTGGATGGCCACGGCCGCGGCGCCGCGGGCCCAGAGCGTCGGGTCGTCGTTGATGAAGCGCAGGTCGATCGGTGACGCCTCGGCGTGGCGGGCCTGGGCGATGGCCGCGCGGACGCGCGACTCGGCGACCTGGGCGAGGCGGATGCCCTCGCCGGTCAGGATGATCCGCTCGGGCTGGGCGATGTTGGCGACGGCCGCTATCAGCGTGCCGAACGCGTGCGCGGCCCGGCCGACGATCTGGTCGGCCACCGGGTCCCCGGCTTCGGCCAGGTCCAGCACCTCGTCGTAGGTGACGGGCCGGCCCAGGGTCAGGGCGGCCTGCGACCGGATGGCGTCGGTGGTGAGCAGGGCCTTCACGCAGCCGCGGTGCCCCTCCGGGCAGGACGGGCCGAGCGGGTCGACGGGGAAGTGCCCGAGCAGGCCCAGGCCGGAGTCCGGGCCGCTGACGAGGTGGTCGTGGATCACGAGCCCGCCACCGACACCGGCGCCGATGGTGAGCACGGCGAAGCTCTGCACGTCCTTGCCGTCACCGAACCAGTGCTCGGCCTCCAGCAGGGCGTCCAGGTCGTTGGACACCACGGCCGGCGTGCCGGTGGCCGCGGTGACCGCCGCCCCCAGGTCGACCTCGCCCCAGTGCAGGAACACCGCACGCTGCACGCGGGAGAAGTCGCGGACCACGGCGCCGATGCCGATGCCGATCGCGGTGGCCGGACGGGCCGGGTCGTCCAGCGCGGCGACCAGCTCGGCGATCCTGGCCACGACCGCTTCCGGGCTGTGGTCGGTGACGTCGGCGGTGGCGCTGCCGAGGATGTCCGCGCGCAGGTTCGTCAGCACACCGTACGCGCGGAAGCCGGCGAGCTTGATGCCGATGAACCGCTGCACGTCCGGGTCCACGTCGAGCGGTTGCAGCGGTCGTCCGCCGCCGCGCAGGTTCGGCGTCTCCACCTCGCGCAGCAGGCCGACGTCCATCAGCGGCTTGGTCAGCCGGGTCAGGCTCGCCGTCGACAGCCCCAGCCGGTCCGCCAGCTCCGAACGGGCCAGCGGGCCGTGCAGCAGCACCTCCAGCGTCACGCGGCGGGCTGAGGGCAGCAGGGGTGCCCAGGGTGATGCGGCGTCGAGCACCGTGCGCTCCTCGCGGGGTCGGGGATAACCGAGCCGCAATAGTATCGCCGCAAAACCGGCTGACAAGACCTCCTGCGTGACGAAAACGTGACTAGCTGCGGGTTGACGGGTTACGGTCGTGTCGCCCTTAATGTTGCGACAAAGAAAACCCCGGTAGGCGACGCCGCCGTCGCGGCTCTGGAGGATCGAGATGCGCAGACACCCCATGAGGCTGGTCACCGCGGTGGCCGCCGCCTTGGCGCTGGTGATGACCGGGTGTTCGAGCGGAGGTGGCTCCGGTGACGCGGGCACGCTCAAGGTGTGGTGGTGGGAGACCGACGACAGCGCGCTGTCGGCCGCCTGGAAGCAGGCCGTCTCGATCTTCGAGAAGGAGCACCCCGGCGTCACGGTCAAGCAGGAGCTCAAGACCTACGAGCAGATGCAGCAGTCCGGCCAGCTCATCCTCGACTCGAACGACACCCCCGACGTGCTGGAGTACCTCAAGGGCAACGCCACCGCCGGCGTCGTCGCCAAGGCGGGCCTGCTCACCGACCTGACCGAGGTCTCCAAGACCCGAGGCTGGAAGCTGGACAACTCCGCCCAGGACGTCGGCCTCTACGACGACAACGGCCTGATGGGTTCGGGCAAGCGGTACGGCGTCACGAACTACGGCGAGTACGTCGGCGTCTGGTACAACCAGGACCTGTTCGCCCAGCACAACGTGCGGGTGCCGACAAACCTCGCCGAGTTCGAGAACGTGCTGAAGACCTTCGCGGACAAGGGCATCACGCCGCTCGCGCTCGGCTCGGCCGACTACCCCGGCCCGCACCTGCTGTACGCGCTCGCGCTCGCGCACATGGACCAGCGGTCCCTGGCCGCCTACCAGCGGTTCCAGGGCGCGGTCGACTGGTCGGCCTGGGAGAAGGCCGCCACCACCATGCGCGAGTGGGTGGACAAGAAGTACATCAGCACCGACTCCACCGGCATCCCCGCTCAGGACGCGGGCAACGCGTTCATCGCGGGCCAGTACCCCGTCTTCGTCTCCGGCACCTGGTGGGCGGGTCAGATCGCCGAACAGCCGAAGTTCAAGACCGGCCAGTTCCTGTTCCCCGGCAACAAGCTGCACCCCGGCTCGGGCGGCAACCTGTGGGTCGTGCCCGCGAAGGCGAAGAACAAGGACCTCGCCTACGACTTCCTGCAGATCACGCAACGGCCCGAGGTGCAGAACCTGCTGGCGGACAAGGGCGGCGTGCCGGTCGCGGCCGAGCCGGGGGCGGCGAGCTCGCCGATCGGCCTGCTGGTCGGTGACCGGTTCACCGAGCTGCTGTCCGGTGACCAGGGAGGGGGACTGGCCCTGTACCCGGACTTCCCCGTGGCCGGCCTCAACGACGTGCTGGTCGCCGGCACCACCAACCTCGTCGGCGGTGACGCGAGCCCGAAGCAGGTGGTCGAGTCGATCAAGGCCGCCTACGACGCCGGCAAGCCGGCCGCCTAGTACCGGCCGGGCCGAAAGGATCGCCATGTCCACGCACATCAACGCGCCACGCCGGGCACGCAAGGCAACATCCGAACGCCGGGGCGGCTACTGGTGGTACGTCCTGCCGGGCGCGGCCGGGTTCCTGGCCGTCGTCGCCGTGCCGTTCGGGATGAACCTCTGGTACAGCCTCACCTCCTTCCGCGGCGTCGGCGACCCGGTGTTCATCGGGTTCGAGAACTACCAGCGGCTGCTGGGCGACCCGCTGTTCTGGGCGTCGTTCCGGCACAGCGTGGCGTTCATCGTGGCCATGGCGATCCTCCCGACCGCCATCGGCGTGGTGGTCGCGGCCGTGCTGTTCAACTACATCTCGCCGAAGTTCGGGACGAAGGTGGCGAGCTTCCTGCGCGCCACCTACTACCTGCCGCAGATCCTGCCGATCGCGGTCGCGGGCGTGCTGTGGAAGTGGATGTACCAACCGCGGTACGGGATCATCAACACCACCCTGCGCGACCTCGGCCTCGACGGCTTGGCGCGCAACTGGCTCGGCGACTCCGGCCTCGCCCTCTACGCCGTGATGAACGTGCTGGTGTGGCTGCAGATCGGCTACACCGTGGTGGTGTTCATGGCCGGGCTCTCCCGCGTCGACCCCGCGCTGTACGAGGCCGCCGAGCTGGACGGCGCGACCTGGCTGCAGCAGTTCCGCACGATCACGCTCAACCAGCTGCGGCCGGAGATCGCGGTCGTGCTGATCACCACCTCGGTGGCGGCGCTGAAGGTGTTCGCGCCGATCTACGTGCTCACCCGCGGCGGGCCGGGCACGAGCACGATCGTGCCCGCCTACTTCTCGTTCTCCAACTTCTTCACCACCACCAAGGTCGGCTACGGCGCGGCGGTGGCGTCCGTGCTGGCGCTGATGATCTCGGTCGGCGCGGTCGCGCTGCTGCGCTACCAGACCCGCAACTCCGAAGGGTTCGAAGATGGTCGTCGATAGCCTGGAGAAGCCGGCCGTGGCCGTGGCGATCCCGTCCACGCCACCGGTGCGCCGGGTCAAGCGCCGCAAGCGCGGCGTCAGCGGCTGGGTGGTGCTCGCCCTGGTCGCCGGGATCGGCCTGCTGATGCTGTTCCCGTTCTGGATCGCGATCATCAACGCGTTCAAGCCCGCGCCCGACTACGTCGCCAACGGACCGGTCTCGCTGCCCACTGAGCTGGACTTCTCCGCACTGGCCGAGTTCTGGGACGGCGTCGACTTCAACCGCAAGCTGCTCAACAGCGTCGTGATCAGCGGCAGCGTGGCCCTGATCGCGGTGACGCTGAGCCTGCTGTCCGCGTTCGCCATCGGCATCGGCCGCATCCGCGGCCGGGTGTGGATCCTCGCGCTGTTCATGCTCGCGTTCACGATCCCGCAGGAGGCCCTGGTCTACCCGCTGTTCGTGCTCACCCGCGACCTCGGGCTCTACGACACGATGGCCGGGGTGGTCATCATCCTGGCCGTGCTGCAGAGCGCGTTCGGCACCTACATGCTGTCGTCGGTGCTGGGCACCTTCCCGCCGGAGGTGCTGGAAGCCGCCCGGCTCGACGGCGCCACCCGGTTCCAGGTGCTCCGGCTCGTGGTCCTGCCGCTGACCAGGCCGACGATGGCGGTGCTGATGACGTTCTTCTTCATCTGGACCTGGAACGACTTCTTCCTGCCCCTGGTGCTGCTGCCCTCCGCGGACAACCAGACCGTGTCGGTCGCGCTCGGCGCGCTGAGCGGCCAGTACACCAGCGACCCCACCGCGCTGGCCGCCGCGTCACTGGCGGGCATCCTGCCGGCGCTGGTGTTCTTCCTGCTCTTCCAGCGCACGCTCATGCGCGGCGTGAACCTCGGCGCGGTCAAATAACACCCCACGAAGGAAACCGATGACTCCCGACCAGACGGTCACCCCCTCCCCGGCCACGGCCCCGTGGTGGACCTCGGCCGTGGTCTACCAGGTCTACCCGCGCAGCTTCGCCGACTCCAACGGCGACGGGGTCGGCGACCTGCCCGGTGTGATCACCCGGCTGGACCACCTGCAACGGCTCGGCGTCGACGTGATCTGGCTGTCCCCGGTGTACGCCTCGCCGCACGCCGACAACGGCTACGACATCTCCGACTACCAGGCGATCGACCCGGTGTTCGGCACCCTGGCGGACTTCGACCGCCTGCTCGCCGAGGTGCACGCGCGCGGGATGAAGCTGGTGATGGACCTGGTGGTCAACCACACCTCCGACGAGCACCCGTGGTTCCTGGAGTCCCGCTCCTCCCGCGACAACCCCAAACGTGACTGGTACTGGTGGCGCCCGCCGCGTGAGGGTTTCGAAGCCGGGCAGCCGGGAGCCGAGCCCACGAACTGGGAGTCGTTCTTCTCCGGGCCCACGTGGACCCTCGACGAGGGCACCGGCGAGTACTACCTGCACCTGTTCGCGCCCAAGCAGCCGGACCTCAACTGGGAGAACCCCGAGGTCCGCCAGGCCGTGTACGAGATGATGCGCTGGTGGCTCGACCGGGGCGTGGACGGCTTCCGCATGGACGTCATCAACCTGATCTCCAAGGACCCGGCCCTGCCCGACGGCGCCACCACCGGCACCGGCGGCCGCGGTGACGGTTTCCCGCACTACGGCACGGGTCCGCGCATCCACGAGTTCCTCCAGGAGATGCACCGCGAGGTCTTCGAGGGCCGGTCGCAGGAGCTGCTGACGGTGGGGGAGATGCCCGGCGTCACGTGGAAGGACGCCCGGCTCTTCACCGACCGGCGACGGCACGAGCTCGACATGGTGTTCCAGTTCGAGCACGTCTCCCTCGACCACGGCCCCGGCGGCAAGTTCGACCCGAAGCCGCTGGACCTGCGTGACCTCAAGGCCTCGCTGGGCCGCTGGCAGGCCGCGCTGGGCGAGGTCGGCTGGAACAGCCTGTACTGGAACAACCACGACCAGCCCCGCGTGGTGTCCCGCTTCGGCGACGACGACAAGTTCTGGCGCGAGTCGGCCACCGCGCTCGCGACCGTGCTGCACCTGCACCGCGGCACGCCGTTCGTCTACCAGGGCGAAGAGCTGGGCATGACCAACGCGCCGTTCGCCGGCGTGGACGAGCTGCGCGACGTCGAGTCGCTCAACCACTACGCCGAGGTCGTCGCCGCGGGCGGTGCACCGGAACCGGTGTTGCGCGGACTGCGCGCGATGGGCCGCGACAACGCCCGCACGCCCGTGCAGTGGGACTCGACACCCCATGCCGGGTTCACCACCGGTGAACCGTGGATCACGGTCAACCCCAACCACACCTGGCTCAACGCCCACGCCCAGTACGACGACCCGGACTCCGTCTTCCACCACTACCGCCGGCTCATCGAGCTGCGCCACTCGCTCCCGGTCGTGGCCCTGGGTGACTTCCGGATGCTCCTGGCCGACGAGCCGTACCTCTACGCCTACGAACGCGGCCTGGACGACGACCGCCTGCTCGTCGTGGCCAACCTCAGCGGCACACCCCACACCGCCACCCTGAACGGTGAGTGGTCGGTCACCGACCTGGTGCTGTCCAATGTCGGCGAACCATCGGTCAGCAATGGCCGGATCGCCATGGAGCCGTGGTCCGCGCACGTTTTTCTGCGCTCATTCCGCGACGGCGGAGGAATCATGCCGTAATTGGACCCTCTGCATTGACCTGAAAACTGCCGACGGCTAGCCTGGAATAGCAGCGTTCCCGCGCTCACCGCGCCTTGGAATCGTCATTCTTCTTGTTCTGTGACGTCTGCGCTTCCGCGTCCCCGGTCAATCCAGAACGACGCACCCCTTCCCAACGATGAGAAGAGGAATTCGCCATGCCCGCAGCAAGAATGAGCCGACCGGCGGCGCTCGCCGCCGGTCTGGTGCTCGCCCTGGTCGGCGTCGTCGCGCCGGCCGGGGTCAGCACGGGGACACCCGCGGCCCAGGCCGCCGTCTCCACCGCCGACAGCGACCAGCTCAAGACGTGGTGGCACGACAACCACGAGCTCAACACCACCAGCCCGGTGGCCGCGGACAAGGTCCGGCGCTCGGCGTTCTACGACGTCCGGGTCGCCACCGCCGCGGCACCCGCGACCAGGTACGACTCGTTCGCGTACATGAGCATCGCGCGCAGCGGGAAGGGCAAGGTCGGCTACTCCGAGGAGGACGGCGCCGAGTTCTCCTCGGCGGCGAACCTGACGATGAGCTGGTCGTCGTTCCAGTACGCCACCGACGTGTGGGTCGACGTCTCCCTGCGCACCGGCCAGACCATCTCCTCCGCGGACCAGGTCAAGATCAAGCCCAGCAGCCTGGACTTCGCCAAGCAGCTCGTCGACGGCGACACGGTCCGCATCAAGGTCCCCTACAGCGCGGCCGGTCACCGCTTCTCCGTGGAGTTCGACCCGCAGCTGTACACGGCGTACAACGACATGTCGGGCCCGGCCACCGACGCCGGCCGGCTCACCACCGATCCGGGCAGCGGCAACCGCGCCATCCACACCGAGCCGCGCAACTCCATGATGATCTTCGCCGAACCGGCGCCCACCGGGGCGGAACGGGACCGGCTGGTCCCCACCGCGGCCTCGGGGAGCACCTACTACCCGCCGCAGGGGCAGGTCACCAACCTGAACACGATCAGCGAGGAGATCGTGTACTTCCGGCCCGGCACCTACTACATGACCTCGAAGTACCACGCGCTGCTGCCCAAGCAGGTCAAGTGGGTCTACCTGGCGCCGGGGGCCTACGTGAAGGGCGCGATCCGCTTCCCCGACGACAGCCAGGGCCTGTACAAGGTGACCGGCTACGGCGTGCTCTCCGGTGAGCAGTACGTCTACGAGGCGGACACGGCCAACAACTACGACCACCTCTCGGGTGCGTCCAACTGCCACAGCACCTGCGTGAAGATGCTGCAGTTCGCCTCGGCGCAGGGCCGGCAGCAGCACCTGGACCTGCAGGGCGTGACCATCAACGAGCCCCCGTACCACTCGTTCGTCGTCTACGGCGACGAGCAGACGTTCAGCATGCGCGTCGAGAACTACAAGCAGGTCGGCTCCTGGTACTGGCAGACCGACGGCATCGAGCTCTACCGCGGCAGCACCATGAAGAACACGTTCTTCAACGCCAACGACGACGTGCTGAAGATGTACCACAGCGACGTCATGATCGACAACACCGTCATCTGGAAGAACGAGAACGGCCCGGTCATCCAGTGGGGCTGGACTCCGCGCAACATCGACAACGTGCGGGTGAGCAACACCAGTGTGATCCACAACCGGATGTACTGGAAGGACGTCAAGTACAACACCTGCGTCCTCAACTCGTCCTCGCACTGGGAGAACATGGGCTCGACCACCACGGCCGACCCCGGCACGTCGGTGAAGAACATGACCTTCGAGAACATCACCGTCGAAGGCATGACCAACTGCGCGATCCGCGTCTTCGCCCTGTCGAACACCGAGAACATCCACGTCAAGAACCTCAGGATCGGCGCCTGGAGCCAGCTGGACCCGTCCTCGCAGGTCAGCCTGCTCAAGCGGTACAGCAACAGCGGCGGGCAGAAGGTGAGCCTGGGCAACGAGACGCGGGACAGCCGCGGCCTGAAGCTGGAGAACTACACCGTCGGCGGCACGGTCATCGACAAGGCCGGCTCCAACTGGGCCGCGGACAAGCTCGGCCGGCTCGGCTTCGACGCCGACACCTGGGACAACTGGAACGCCTGGGGCCCCGGCGGCACCACCCCGGACCCGGTCACCGGAGGCAGGATCGTGAACGGGGCGACCACCAGGTGCGTCGACCGCGCCGGTGGCGGCACCGCGAACGGCACCGCCGTCCAGCAGTGGACCTGCGCCGGCACCCCCTCCATGACGTGGTCGCTCGACGGGCAGCAGCTGAAGTCCGGCGGCAAGTGCCTCGACGTCGAGGGCGGTGCCACCGCCAACGGCACCAAGGCCCACCTGTGGGACTGCGGTTCCTGGGACAGCCAGAAGTGGGCCTTCCAGCCGGACGGCACCCTGAAGAACCTCAGGTCCGGCCGCTGCCTCGACGTCGAGGGCCAGAGCACGGCCGACGGCGCCCGGCTGCACCTGTGGGACTGCGGTAGCTGGAACAGCCAGAAGTGGACCCTCACCGGCTGACCGGCCCGCGTGGTGGCCGCCGGTGCACCCGGCCGGCGGCCACCGGCCCCGTTCCGCGCAATCGACGAGCGATCCACCGGTGACAGGTGGGGCGCCGTGCGACCATGCCCGAAAAATCTCCCCGGTGAATTCCGGAAATGGTCTGGTCTGATCGGGTGGCGCCCATTGTCGCCGTTGACATGAAAAAGCTCGTCTCTCTAATCTGAAGAAGCCGCCGCCACGGTGTTCCCTTCCGATCCTGACGGAGGCACACCCATGAAGAAATCGGCTGAGACGGCGTTGTCCGTCACCGGAACCGCCGCCTTCCCATTGCCCGCGGCCTTTGTCGTGTCCTCGCCGTCCGCGAGCGCGAACGTCATCGCGGCAACAACCGGATCTCCCGCTACGGCACCCAGCGCCTGGGCAGCTGACGCCAGGTGAGGTGGCGGTCCCGCAACGGCGCGGGACCGCCACCCCGGCCAACTCGGGGAGGATCCGCATGAAAACCCTTGCCCTGACCGCCGCGGTCGTCGCCGGATGCGCGACCGGCGGACCAGACCACTCCCGCCACGAGCACCACCCGATGACAGCGGAGGACGCCGCACCGCTGCGCGGGGCCGCCACCACCTGTCTCAGCCTGTCGTCGGGCGGCGACCCGGCGAACGCCTGGGGCACCGGCGAGCACCGGTTGTGTGCGCGCGACGGGCAGTGGCGCCTCGATCCCTTGAACACCACCACCTGTGGTGCGCCGTGATCGCCCGCGCGGTGACGCTGCTGCGCGGCTCGCTCGGCCTGGTGTTCGTGTGGTTCGGCGCCCTCAAGGTCGCCGACGTGACACCGGTGGCCGACCTGGTCGCCCGCACCGTGCCCTGGCTGGACCGCGACCTGCTGCTGGTCGCGCTGGGATCGGCGGAGATCGCGCTCGGCGCGGCGCTGTGGCTCGGCCGGTGGCTGCGCTGGGTCGCGGGGGTGGCGCTGGTCCACCTGCTCGGCACGTTCCTGGTGCTGGTCGTCCAGCCGCAGGCGGCGTTTCAGGCGGGCAACCCGTTGCTGCTCACCGCCGAGGGCGAGTTCGTGGTCAAGAACCTCGTGCTGATCACCGCGTGCCTGGTGCTCATGACCGCGCCTCGGTCACGACAGCCCGGCCACCTGACGGCCGACGGCACACCCGCCTGAACCGCCCGGGACAACCCCTGCCGGACTCGGACCGCGCAGGGGTGAGCGGGGTCGCCGGTGGCGGCCTGCGGCCCCGCTCCGCCAGAGCGGTGGCGTCGTCACGGACCAACCGGGGCGACGCCACCGTGGCCGGCCCCGCCGCCTCCTCACGAGCCGTTCGCGCTGTCCCGCGACGGCACCCACCGCAGAAGGGAACCACCGTGGAACCGACGGCCGACCACCGGCAACTGGCACTGGGCCTGTTCAGGCTCGTGGTGGGACTGCTCTTCGCCTGTCACGGCGCTGCCGCCCTGTTCGGCGTGCTCGGCGGGCCGCACGGTGGCCGGGCACCCGGCTTCGCGCAGTGGCCGGGCTGGTGGGCCGCGGTCATCCAGCTCCTGGGCGGCGCACTGGTGCTGCTCGGACTGGCCACCCGTGCCGCGGCGGTCGTGTGCTCGGGCTCCATGGCCTACGCCTACTTCACCGCGCACCAGCCCCACGGCCTGTTCCCGATCGAGAACGGCGGCGAGCCGGCCGCGTTGTTCTGCTGGGCCTTCCTGCTCGTCGCCGTCCTCGGCCCCGGCCGGTGGGCGCTGTCCGGGCTGGTCGCCCGTCCGCCGGTCGGCACGCGGCGGGGGAGGTGATCGCCACAGCACTCGTCCCGCTTCGCACGGCACACATCGAGTACACGGAGGACTGATCCATGCACGTCACCCCTTCGGCGCCGCGGCGCCGGACAGCCCTGCACCTCGCCGTCCTGCTGTCCGTCGTCGCCTCGCTGGTCACGTTCCAGCCGACCCGCGCCTCGGCGCACGGCACCGTCATCGACCCGCCGACCCGCAACTACGGCTGCGCCACCCGCTGGTCCGGCCCCGACGCTCCGGGCATGCAGGAGCAGGACCCCATGTGCTACATCGCGTGGCACCAGAGCCCCGGCGCGATGTACAACTGGAACGCCCTGTACGCCAACAACCTGGGCGAGGACATCGAGCGCGTCGTTCCCAACGGCCAGATCTGCAGCGCCGGGCGTGCGGAGATGGGCCGGTACGGCCCGATGGACAACCCGGGGCCGTGGCGGATGACCAGGGTCGGCGGCACGTTCACCGTCCAGGTCCAGGACGTGGCCCGGCACGGTGCCGACTACCTCAGGATCTACGTGACCAAGCAGGGCTTCGACCCGGCCACGTCGACGATCAGCTGGAACAACCTCGACCTCGTCCAGCAGACCGGGAGGTACCCGTCCCAGCTCGACTACCGGACCGAGGTCAACACCTCCGGCTACAGCGGGCGCCACGTCGTCGTCACGATCTGGAAGGCGTCGCACATGGACCAGAAGTACTTCCTGTGCAGTGACGTCGACTTCGGCTGACCCACGGCAACGGCGCGTGCTGTTGGTGGCCCGATAGCGGATTGTTGGTCCAGGGGAGTCGAATCCCGTGATCGGGGTTGCGCCGGGTGTCCATTGTGGAGGTGGCGCCCGCTGTCTCCGCTCCGCGCGATGCCGAGCAGGCTCCGGCCTGCGGGACCGACATCGACGAGAGGAGGGTTCCTTGGAGGAGTACGGGAGTCTCGCCGACGAGGACGGGCACGTTCGTGGCTACGACTAGAGGAGTGCGCCACGGGCGTCGATGACCGGCAGGTCCACGGCGATCCGGCGCTCCGCTGCGACCGCGTTCTCCGCCTTGTCCGTCCTCGACCGCTGGGGGAGTGCCGGTTCGCGAGCCGGCACTCCCCCAGGGCGGGAGCGGGTCACCCGGCAATAGCGGAAGAATAAGACAATAAGGGAACAATAGATCGTGCTGCCAGCATCGAGGCCATGACGGAGATCCTCGGGTACGTCCGCGAGAACGCCATCCTCGCGCTGATCATCGGATGTGAGATCGGGTTCTGGCTCTTCCTGCTCGCCGGGCTGGTCGCGCGCTATCCGCTGCGGAGTCCCAGGGTCGGCGGCGCGCTGCTCCTCTGCACACCGCTCGTGGACGTGGTGCTGCTCATCGCCACGGTGTTCGACCTGCGCGCGGGTGGCGAGGCGACGTGGCCGCACGCCGCGGCCGCCATCTACCTCGGGCTCACCCTCGGCTTCGGGCACAGCATCATGCGGTGGACCGACCAGCGCTTCCACCACCGCTTCGCGGGCGGTCCGCCACCGGTCCGGCCGCCGAGGTACGGGCGCGCCAAGGTGCGGTACGAGTGGGCGCAGTTCGGCAGGTTCGCGCTCGCGTGGCTCATCTCAATGGTCATCATGGCCGCGTTGGTCCTCTTCGTCAGCACGCCCGCGCAGACCGGGCTGATGTGGAAGGTCGCCATGCCGATCATGACGGGCACCGGTGCGGCCTGGTTCGTCCTCGGCCCCCTCATGACCACGGTTCGCCCGCCGCGTCCGCGCCGCGGTGCCCACGAGACGTACGTCGGCTGATCGCCTGTCACCGTGCTGGCCGCGGTGGTGTGGTGTAGGAGGAGTTCGCAATGAGAATCGCCTGTTGGCAGGCCGCGACGCACCCGTCCGACGTGGCGGGCGCCCTCGCGCGTCTGCGGGTGCGCGCGGAGCAGGCCGCCGCGGCCGGCGCGCGGGTGCTGGTCACGCCGGAGATGTCGTTGTCCGGCTACGACCTCGGCAGCCGGCGGCTGCGTGAGCTCGCCGAGCCGGAGAGCGGCCCGATGTGCGGCGAGGTCGCGCGGATCGCCTCCGAGTCCGGGATCGCGATCGTGCACGGCTGGCCCGAGCTGGCCGGGGAGCACGTCTACAACTCCGTGCGCCTGGTCGACGCCGATGGAACAGGGCTGGCGACCTACCGCAAGACGCACCTGTTCGGCGCCATCGACCGGTCGAGCTTCAGCGCCGGGGACACCGGGGTGGTGCAGGCCGTCGTCGACGGCCTGACCATCGGCCTGATCATCTGCTACGACGTGGAGTTCCCGGAACTGGTTCGCGCACATGCGTTGCGTGGCACCGAGTTGCTGGTGGTGCCGACCGCTCTGATGTCCCCGTGGCACTTCGTCGCCGAGACGCTGGTGCCGGCCCGCGCCTGTGAGAGCCAGCTGTTCATCGCCTACACCAACTGGACCGGCCGGGAACGCCGGCTGGAGTACTGCGGTCTCACCAGGGTGGCAGGACCGGACGGCCGGGTCGTCGCGATCGACGCCGGCACCCGGGACGGGCTCCTGGTGACCGATCTGGACCCGTCGCTGATCGCCGAGGTCCGCAAGGAGACCCCGTACCTCACCGACAGACGTCCGGAGCTGTACTGAGTCGGTCCCGGGTCCTGGCCGGGCCGGCGGCCACGACCCGGGACGCGTCTCAGATGACCACCGGCGCCAGTTCGTCGAAGAGATCACCGGGCCCGGGGTTGTCGGGGTGGGTCGCGCCACCGAGGTGCCGCACCACGCCCCAGACCGCGTTCAACGCGGTTTCCACGGCGTTCTCCGCGAACCCCCCGAGCCACGAGATGTCGTCCCCCGCCATGAGGAAACCGCGGTGCTTCTCCTCGAACCCGTCCTGCATGAAGTTGGTGAACAGCGCGCGTTGATACCGATATTGGCCCGGGAGGCTGGACTTGAACGCTCCCATGAAGTTCGGCTCGGTCTCCCAGGTGACCGCGACCGGCGGCGCGATGATGTGCGACCGGATGTCGACGTCCGGGTAGATCTGGGCGAGCGACGCCAGCACCACCTCCAGCCTCTCCTCGGCGGTGAGGGTGGCGACCTTCAGCGAGTCGTCGTTCCACGTGTACGACAGGCACATCACGCCGGGCTCGTCGGGCCCGTCGTCGAACAGGTAGACGCCGCGCGGCAGCCGGTCGGTCAGCGTCATGCCCATGACGTGCCGGCCGGTCCGCTCGTCGCGGTCGCGCCAGAACGGGCGGTCGGTCAGCACGAAGAGCTTCGACGAGCCCTGGTAGTGAGTCCGTTCCACGGCGGTCCACAGGTCGGACGGCAGCAGGTCGGGGTCGCATTGGATGCGGGACAACAGGTTCCAGCTCTGGGCCGTGAAGACGGCCACCGGGTACTCGCGCACGCCGCCGGTCACGTCCTCGACCACGTACCCGTCGCCGCAGCGGCTGATCCGGCGCACGCCCGGCATCGGTGTCCCGTCGTGCAGCCCGGCGAGCGAGGTGCCGGCGGGCCAGTGCACGAGGTCGTCGGGTTCGTGCCGCCACAACCCCGCCGGGACCTGCTGGCTGCCGCCGACGATGCGGTACTGCTTGTCGCCGGCCTCGGTGTAGACGACCCGCAGGACGTCGAGCACGGAATTGGTGAAGTCGGTGTCCCACCCGCCGCAGCCGAAGCCCACCTGGCCGAAGATCTCCCGTTGCTCGAAGGACGAGAACGCCGCCGTGGAGGTCAGGAAACCGTAGAACGACTGGTTCTCCAGCTCGCGGACCGTGCGGTTCCACAGGGCCTTGATCACGGAGATGTCGCGGCGCTCCATCGCCCCCATCATGACCGGCAGGTCGGCCTTCTCGTGCAACGCCTTGGACCACGCGTCGGAGACCTGCTGGAACGTCAGGGGGAGGTCCTCGGGACCGCGTGCCCAGTGCGTCTCACCGCGCAGGTTGATCACGGTGCTGGGAGTGGCGTCGGCGAGCGGGTTGGGGAACGCCACGGCTTTGAGGCCCAGCTTGTTCACGTAGTGGAAGAGCGTGGCCGAGGGCGAGAAGCGCATCGAACCCAGTTCCGCCCTCGGTTCCGGGTGTCCCTCGAACCCGACGGTGCGCATCCGGCCGCCGAGCTGCTCGATCTCGTACACGACCGGGCGCAGCCCCAGCTTCATGAGCTCGTAGGCGGTGACCACGCCCGAGATCCCACCGCCGATGACGGCGACCTCGGTGCCGTGCCGCTCGGCCGGGACGGCACCGAGTCCCGCCCGGTGGTTCAGCCAGTCGCCGTAGACGAAGGGGAAATCCGGGGACAAACCCGTTGTCGGTGCCGGCTCGTCATCTGTGATAATCGACGTGAATCCCATTTTGAAACCTCGATGATTCGTCGGATCTCAGCGGTGTGACGGAACTGCGGTCAGCGGGTGGTGGGCCCGGTTCGGTGAACGTGTCGTGATCCGGCCCGATCCGCGGTCGAGGCCTATCCGGCCGGTCGGCGGGATTTCAGGGCGTCCTTCGGGGCGGCCGTCACCACCTCGAAGTTCTTCCTCAGCAGTTCCAGCCGGTGGATCAGGAAGTCCGGGCCCGCCACGCAGATCTTCGTGATTCGCTCGTTCACCAGCCGGTCGTGGATGTGCCCCCAGTGCACCGGGGTGACGGTGGACGCGTCCAGCAGCGCGCCGACGTCGGCTCCTTCGCCGACCAGCGCGCCGTTCTGGTCCGAGATGATCGGAATCGCCGTCGCGGTGAACGAGAACCGCGCGAAGACCTCTTCCCGCATCCGGGCGCGCAACGGCGCCAGAACAGGGGCGTGGGCCGCCGGGCGCATCGTGGTGAGGGAGTAGCCGCCGCGCTCGCTGATCCTCTGCTTGAACGCCGCGAGGTGCTCCTCGTGCATCGTGACGAGGTGGACGCCGTGGTCGAAGTACCCGGAGACCTCGTGCCACTCGCCGGCCCGCGCCATGGTGGTGAGGACGTCGTCCAGCTGTTCCTGAGGCGTGCGGACGACGAGCTGGCTGACCAGGTCGCGGTGTTCCCGCTCGAAGTAGTCGAGCTCGCACCGCGCCAGCTCGGCGGTGAGCCGGACGACCTCCGCGAACGGCATCGCGCCCGAGTAGGCGACCGCGGCGCGCTCGCCGAAGCTGGACCCCACGCACAGCTCCGGGCGCAGGCCGAGCGTCCTCTCCATCCAGTCGGCCATCGCGACGGAGTTGACCAGGAACGCGATCTGCTGTGCCGCGCTGTACTCGTCGGGACCGGAGCGCAGGTCGTCGAGCAGCGAACGCCCGAGCGCGGCGTCCGCCTCGGCCAGCCTCCGCCGGGCGAACGGGCTGACCGTCATGAACCGGCCGACATCGCTGAACTTCGACGGACCCATTCCCGGGAACACGACTGCTGTGCGGGTCACGGCGGCGCCTCCATGCACATGTGGGTCTACCTCGTCTCGACCTGTGCCGCGGCAACGGAAAACTGCATTTCGCGGCTGGGGGAAATAGGAATGGAGCCTATGTTCCGGCGAGCGCGGGGAGTAATGGAGCGTTTCCGCACACCGGTCATCGCCGAGTAATCCCGGTGGTGGTAACCAGGGCGCGTGCACCGCGCTGAGGGGAAGTTCTTGCCCGGTGGTCGGCGAGTGGAATCTGCACATCCCGCGGGTGGCCGAGCTGTGATTACGTTACCGCAGTTCTGCGTCCCGATGTGTTTCGACGGGATCGCCTTGCACTGTTGTTCGCCATCACTGACGTCCCACGGAGTAGTTGGGGAGTGCGCACTTGAGCGAGTTCGATGACCTCCGTCCTGCCACCGGCGAGGTGGTGGACCGGGGAAACGAGCTGCCCGCGGGAAACTCGGGCGAGGCGGCACACGCACTGCGCGATCTCGTCATGCGGGTGACCGCGGAGGTCCTCGCCGACATGGTGCCCGGCGCACCGGCGGTGGGCAGCGGCACCCGGTCGTTCCTCGACCTGGGGTTCGACTCGCTGGCGTCGGTCGAGCTGCACGCGCGGCTCGTCGCGGCCACCGGCCTCGAACTGCCCGTGACCATCGTCTACGACCACCCGAACCCGCTGGCACTGGCCACGCGCCTGGGAGCGGCCGGTGACCACGAGGCCGGGGCCGTGTCGGCGTTCCGGCCCATCGAGCACGACGACGACGTGGTGGTCGTGGGCATCGGCTGCCGGTTCCCGGGGCTGGCCGACTCGCCGGAACGGTTGTGGCGCCTGGTCGACGAGGGCGTCGACGCCGTGACCGGGTTCCCGGCCGACCGCGACTGGGACGTCGAGGGGATCTACGACCCGGACGCGGGCAAGGCGGGCAAGACCTACAGCCGGCACGGCGGGTTCCTCGACGCGGCGGGCGAGTTCGACGCCGAGTTCTTCGGGATCTCGCCGCGCGAGGCGACCGCCATGGACCCCCAGCAGCGCCTGGTGCTGGAGGTCTCCTGGGAGGCGCTGGAACGGGCGGGCGTGGACCCGACCTCGTTGCGCGGCAGCCGTTCCGGCGTGTTCATCGGCGTGGAACCGCAGGAGTACGGCCCGCGGCTGGCGGACGCTCCCGAAGGGCTGGAAGGACATCTGCTGACCGGCAACACGCCGAGCGTGGTGTCCGGCCGCATCGCGTACGTCCTCGGGCTCGAAGGTCCTGCCCTGAGCGTGGACACGGCCTGCTCGGGTTCCCTCGTCGCACTGCACCTCGCCGCGCACTCGCTGCGGTCCGGTGAGTGCGACCTCGCGCTGGCCGGTGGCGTGGCGGTCATGGCCGGCCCCGGCACGTTCGTCGCCTTCTCCCGCCAGCGCGGGCTCGCACCCGACGGGCGGTGCAAGTCGTTCGACGAGTCGGCCGACGGCACCGGCTGGGGCGAGGGCGTCGGAGTCCTGGCGCTGGAACGGCTTTCCGACGCCCGGCGCAACGGCCATCCCGTGCTCGCGGTCGTGCGCGCGTCGGCCATCAACCAGGACGGCGCCTCGAACGGCCTGACCGCACCGAACGGTCTCGCGCAGCAGCGCGTCATCCACCAGGCGCTGGCCAACGCCGGGCTCGGCGCCGCCGACGTCGACGCCGTCGAGGCGCACGGCACCGGCACCCGCCTGGGAGACCCGATCGAGGCGCGGGCGATCCTCGCCACCTACGGCCGCGACCGCGCGGTGGACACACCGTTGTGGGTCGGTTCGATCAAGTCGAACATCGGCCACGCCCAGGCGGCCGCCGGTGCCGCCGGTGTGATCAAGATGATCATGGCGATGCGGCACGGAACGCTGCCGCGCTCGTTGCACCTCACCCGGCCGACGCCGCACGTGGACTGGTCGGCGGGCAACGTCTCATTGCTCGCTGAAGCACAGCCGTGGCCGGTCACCGGCCGCCCGCGTCGTGCCGGCATCTCCTCCTTCGGCATCTCCGGCACCAACGCCCACGTGATCATCGAGGAACCCCCGGCGGTGGAGCGCGCGCCGAGCCGTGCCGCCCAGGACGCCGAGGACATCGCCGTTCCCTGGGTGCTGTCCGGCAAGACGCGGGACGCCCTGCGCGCCCAGGCCGAACGGCTGAAGGCCTTCGTCGCCGCCGACCCGGCGCTCAGCCCGGCCGACATCGGACTGTCCCTCGCCACCACCCGCGCCGCCCTCGACCACCGCGCCGTCGTCGTCGGCCGCGGCCGTGACGAGCTGCTCGCGGGACTTGACGCCGTGATCGGCACGACCACCCCGGCTCTGCGCGACGTCGCGGGCACCGGCGGCCTCGCCTTCCTGTTCGCGGGCCAGGGCTCCCAGCGCCGCGCGATGGGACAGGAGCTGTACGGGTGCGACGAGGTGTTCGCCCGTGCGCTGGACGACGCGTGCGGCTACCTCGACATCCAGCTCGACACCCCGTTGCTGGACGTGCTGTTCGCCGAGGAGGGCAGCGAGGACGCGGCCCTGATCGACCAGACCTCCTACGCCCAGCCCGCGTTGTTCGCCATCGAGGTCGCGCTGTACCGGATGTTCGAGTCGTGGGGCCTCACCCCCGACTACGTCAGCGGCCACTCCATCGGGGAGATCGCCGCGGCCCACGTGGCGGGCGTCTTCTCCCTGGAGGACGCGGCGACCCTGGTGGCCGCGCGCGGGCGGCTGATGCAGGAACTGGAGGTGCGCGGCGCGATGGTGTCGTTGCGCGCGACCGAGGACGAAGCGCTGAGCTTGCTGAGCGGGCATGAGCACACCGCGGGCATCGCGGCGGTCAACGGGCCGCGCTCCGTCGTGCTCTCCGGCGCCGAGGACGTCGTCCTCCGGCTCGCCGACCGGTGGGAGGGCCAGGGCGGCAAGGCCAAGCGCCTCAACGTCAGCCACGCCTTCCACTCGCCGCTGATGCTGCCGATGCTGCACGAGTTCCGCCAGCTGCTGGAGTTCCTCTCGTTCTCCGCTCCGGCCATCCCGTTCGTCTCCACGGTCACGGGCCGTCTCGTGACGCCGGCCGAACTGTCCACTCCGGACTACTGGGTCGCACACGTCAGCGAGGCCGTGCGGTTCCACGACGCGGTGCGGGTCATCGAGTCGGCCGGCGTCACGACGTGCCTGGAGCTGGGCCCCGACGGTGTGCTCTCCGCGATGGCCGCCGACTGCCTCGCGGACGAGGACGGTGTGCTGTTCCGGCCCGTGCTGCGCCGTGACCGCCCGGAACGGGTCGAGGCGCTCAGCGCGCTGGGTCACGCCCACGCGCGGGGCGCCGGGGTCGACTGGCCCGCGGTGTTCCCGGCCGACGCGACCACCGTCGAACTGCCCACGTACGCCTTCCAGCGCGAGCACTTCTGGCTGTCCGGATCAGCCGTGCAGGACGCGGCCACGCTGGGCCTGGAGCCCGGTGACCACCCGGTGCTGGGCGCGACGGTCGCACTGGCCGGCGGAGAGGGCCACGTGCTCACCGGACGGCTGTCGCTCGCGACGCACCCGTGGCTGGCCGACCACGTCGTGTTCGGCCGCGTCGTCGTGCCGGGCGCCGTGCTGCTCGACCTCGCGGTGCGAGCCGCCGAGGAGGTGGGCTGCGCGGCGGTCGAGGAGCTGACCCTGCACGCACCCCTGGTGCTCGCCGAGGCCGACTCCGCGCGGTTGCAACTGCGGGCGACCCCCGTCGACCCCGCCGGACGGTCCGCGATCAGCGTGCACTCCAGGCTCTCCGAGTCCGGCGAGTGGGTCCTGCACGCCTCCGGCACCCTGGCCGTGCGGGCGCAGACACCGCACCCGTGGTCCTCGACGTCGTGGCCACCCGCCGGGGCGCGCGAGGTTCCGCTCGACGGCGTCTACGCCGACCTGGCCGCCACCGGCCTGGCCTACGGCCCCGTCTTCCGCGGCCTGCGCGGCGCGTGGGTGGCGGGTGACGACGTGTTCGCCGAGGTCACCCTGCCGGAACAGACCGGGATCGCGGCGACGGCGGACTTCGCCGTCCACCCCGCGCTGCTGGACGCCTCCCTGCACGCGATCGCGTTCGGCGGAGCCGGTGACGACGACGGCCGCGCCCGGTTGCCGTTCTCCTGGTCCGGCGTGTCGGTGCACGCGACCGGCGCGACCTCGCTCCGCGTCAAGATCACGGTCAAGAGCGCCGACGAGGTCGCCCTGCACGCCGTCGACCCGGCGGGCGCACCCGTTTTCACGGTCGACTCGCTGGTGTCCCGGGCGCCGGCCGCGCAGAACGGTGCCTCCGCCAATCTGTACACAGTGGACTGGGTGCCCGGACCGTCCGGGAGCTCACCGGCGTGGACGACCTACGGCACGGCCGACGCCGCCCCCGGTGTGCTCGCCCTGGTCGTCTCGCCGGAGAACGACGGCCCGGCGGGCGTGCGTGAAGCCACCCGCACCGTTCTCGCGGCCATCCAGGACTTCCTCGCCGACGCCCGGTACGCGGACTCCCGTCTCGTCGTGGTGACCCGTGGAGCGGCCGGGCCGGACGTGACCGGCGTCGCCGCCTCGGCGGTGTGCGGCCTGGTGCGTGCGGCGCAGGCCGAGCACCCGGGGCGGTTCGTCCTGCTCGACGGTCCCGAGGAGTACGTCGGTGCCGCCGCCGGGTGCGGTGAGGCGCAGGTGGCCGTGCGGGAAGGCGTCCTGCTCGTGCCCCGCGTCGTGCGTGCCACCGCGGCGGACGGCGACGAGCAGGTCCTCCCGGCCGGGGGGACCGTCCTGATCACCGGCGGCACCGGGGGACTCGGTGCCGCACTGGCCAGGCACCTGGTGTCGGCCCGCGGTGTCACGAGCCTGGTGCTGGTCAGCCGCAGCGGTGCCGAGTCGCCGGGAGCCGGCGAGCTGAGCGCCGAGCTGACCGCGCTCGGTGCCCACGTCACGATCAGCGCGTGCGACGTCGCCGATCGCGCGGCCCTGGAATCCGTCATCAGCGCCATCCCGCAGGACCGCCCCCTCGTCGGCGTCGTGCACACGGCGGGCGCACTCGCCGACGGCGTCGTCACGGCGCTCGACGACGAACGCGTCGAGAGCGTGCTCCGCCCGAAGGTCGACGGTGCCTGGCACCTGCACGAGCTGACGAGCCACCTCGACCTGCGGATGTTCGTCCTGTACTCGTCCACGTCCGGCCTCTTCGAGGGTGCCGGGCAGGGCAACTACGCCGCGGCCAACAGCTTCCTCGACGCGCTCGCGCTGCACCGCCACGCCAGCGGCCTCCCGGCCCAGTCCCTCGTGTGGGGGTTGTGGGAGCTGGGCATGGGCGGCGGCCTGACGCCGGCGGAAGCGGACCGGGCGGCCCGGCAGGGCTTCCCCGCGCTGACGGAGCACGAGGGCCTCGCGCTGTTCGACGCGGCGTTCGCCTCCGGCCTGCCGCTGGCCGTCACCGCGCGGTTCGACCTCACCGCTCTCGAAGCACGGGCCCGCGACGCCCTCCTCCCGCCGTTGCTGGAGCGACTGGTCAGGACCAGGCCGCGCCGTGTCGCCGCCGGTGCCGCACCCGCGTCGGGCTCGCTGCTGGCCGGGATCTCCGGGCCGGATCAGAAAGCGGTGCTGCTCAACCTGGTGCGCTCCCAGGTCGCCGGTGTGCTCGGGCACGCCTCCGCGGACCGCGTCGAGCAGGACAAGGCGTTCACCGACCTGGGCTTCGACTCGCTGACCGCGATCGAGCTGCGCAACAACCTGAGCGCCGCCGCCGGTGTGCGGCTTCCGGCCACGGTGGTGTTCGACCACCCGACGCCCGCGGCGCTCGCCGCGTTCATCCACGTCCTGCTGACCGGCGACGAGGACGACCTGACCGCGCCGGTCGCCACCTCCGCCGCGACGGACGAGCCGATCGCGCTCGTCGGCATGGCGTGCCGCTACCCGGGAGGCGTGCGCTCGCCCGAGGACCTGTGGAACGTCGTCGCGTCGGGCACGGACACCATCTCGGGCTTCCCGTCGAACCGCGGCTGGGGCCTGGACACGCTGTTCCACCCCGATCCCGACCACCGCGGCACCTCCTACGCGGACCAGGGCGGGTTCCTGCACGACGCCGACGCGTTCGACGCCGAGCTCTTCGGCATCTCGCCGCGCGAGGCACTGGCGATGGACCCGCAGCAGCGGGTGCTGCTGGAGACCGCGTGGGAGTCGCTGGAGAACGCCGGCCTCGACCCGATGTCGTTGAAGGGCAGCAGGACCGGTGTCTTCGCCGGGGTCATGTACTACGACTACGCCCACAACCTGGCCTCGATCCCGGAGGAGGTCGAGGGCTACATCGGCACCGGGACCTCGGCCAGCGTGCTGTCCGGCCGGGTGGCCTACGCGCTGGGGCTGGAGGGACCGGCGGTCACCGTCGACACGGCCTGCTCGTCCTCGCTCGTCGCCCTGCACCTGGCGGCGCAGGCGTTGCGCTCGGGGGAGTGCTCGCTGGCCCTCGCGGGCGGCGTCACGGTCATGGCGACACCCGAGACGTTCGTGGACTTCTCCCGCCAGCGCGGCCTGGCCGCCGACGGGCGCAGCAAGTCCTTCGCCGCCGCCGCCGACGGGACCAGCTGGTCCGAGGGCGTCGGCGTGCTCGTGCTGGAACGGCTGTCCGACGCACGGCGCAACGGCCACGAGGTGCTGGCCGTGGTCCGCGGCTCCGCGGTGAACCAGGACGGCGCGTCGAACGGTCTGACCGCTCCGAACGGTCCGTCGCAGCAGCGGGTGATCCGGCAGGCGCTCGCCAACGCGGGTCTGTCGGCGTCCGATGTGGACGTGGTGGAGGCGCACGGCACGGGCACCCGGCTGGGGGACCCGATCGAGGCGCAGGCATTGCTCGCGACCTACGGCCAGGACCGGCGGGAGCCGCTGTGGCTGGGGTCGGTGAAGTCGAACATCGGCCACACCCAGGCGGCCGCCGGTGCCGCCGGTGTGATCAAGATGGTGCTGGCCATGCGGAACGCGACACTGCCGGCGACGTTGCACGTGGACACCCCGACGCCGCACGTCGACTGGGAGTCCGGTGCGGTGTCGCTGCTGACCGAGCAGGTGCCCTGGCCCGCGCCGGACCGGCCGCGGCGGGCCGCCGTGTCGTCGTTCGGCATCTCCGGGACCAACGCGCACGTGATCCTCGAAGCTCCGGATGAAGCGGACGTCCGCACGACGGGCGGTGCCGCGACGGTCACCGGTTCCAGGACAGCCTGGGTGCTGTCGGGCAAGACGCCCGCGGCGGTGCGGGAGCAGGCGCGGCGGTTGAGCGCCTTCGTCGGCGCCGACGCGGACCTGTCCCCGGCGGACGTCGGCTTCTCATTGGCCACGACCCGTGCCGCGCTGGAGGCGCGGGCCGTCGTGACCGGAGCGGACCGCCGGGAACTGATGGCAGCGCTGGACGTCCTGGCCGGCGGCGGTGCCGGTACCGCGGTGGTGGAGGGATCTGTCCTCAGTGGACCGGTGGCGTTCCTGTTCGCCGGTCAGGGTTCGCAGCGGGTCGGGATGGGACGCGGGCTGTACGACGCGTTCCCGGTCTTCGCGGCCGCCTTCGACGAGGTGTGCGGGTTGCTGCCCGGTGTGCGCGAGGTCGTGTTCGGCGCTGACGCGGAAGCGGTGAACCGGACCGGGACGGCGCAACCGGCGCTGTTCGCGGTCGAGGTGGCGTTGTTCCGCCTGGTCGAGTCGTGGGGTGTCCGGCCGGATCTGCTGGTGGGGCACTCGATCGGCGAGATCGCGGCGGCGCACGTGGCCGGTGTGCTGTCGCTGGCTGACGCGGCCCGGCTGGTGGTGGCGCGCGGCCGGTTGATGGAGGCGTTGCCGCCGGGTGGCGTGATGGTGGCGGTGCGGGCCGGCGAGGCGGAGGTCGGGGAGTTCCTGTCCGGCCACGTGTCGCTGGCCGCGGTCAACGGTGCCGGTTCGGTGGTCCTGTCCGGTGCGGAGGGTCCGGTCCTCGCGGCGGCGGCGGAACTGACCGCGCGCGGCCGGAAGTGCACGCGGTTGTCGGTGTCGCACGCGTTCCACTCCGTGCTGATGGACCCGATGCTCGACGGGTTCCGCGCGGTCGCGGAGTCGATCGAGTACCGCGAGCCGGTGCTCCCGATGGTGTCCACGGTGACCGGGGCGCTCGTGCAGGCCGGTGAGGTGACGTCGCCGGAGTACTGGGTCCGGCACGTGCGGCAGACCGTGCGGTTCGCGGACGCGGTGGCCGTGTGCGCGGAACGCGGGGTCATGCGGTTCGTCGAGCTGGGGCCGGACAGCTCGTTGTCCGGTCTGGGCGCGGAGGGCGCGGGTGAAGGCAGCGTCTTCATCCCGTTGCTGCGCAAGAAGGACGATGAGGTCGAGTCGTTCACCACGGCGCTCGCGCGGTTGCACGTGCACGGCGTGCCCGTCGACTGGGCCGCGATGTTCCCCGGCGCCCGGCGGGTGCCGTTGCCGACGTACGCCTTCCAGCACGGCAGGTACTGGCTGGAGGCGCCACGCACGAAGGCCGGCACGGCCGGGCTCGGGCTCGCCTCGGCCGAGCACCCGCTGCTCGGCGCGGCGGTCGAGTTCGCGGAAGGTGACGGGTTCCTCCTCACCGGAAGCCTGTCCCGGTCGGGCCACGGCTGGCTGACCGACCACGTCGTGCTGGACCAGGTGATCGTCCCCGGCGCGTGCCTGGTCGAGCTGGCCGTGCGCGCCGCGGACGAGGTGCGCTGCGGCACGGTCGAGGAGCTCACCCTCCAGACCCCGCTGGTGCTGCCGGAGTCGGGCGCGGTGGACCTCCGGGTGCAGGTCGGTCCCGCTGCCTCCGACGGTCGTCGCTCGATCGGCGTGCACTCGCGCCCGGCGGGCTCGCTCACCGGAGACCCGTGGACGCGGCACGCCACGGGCTCCCTGGTCCCCGGCGCACCCGTGCCGGACTTCGACCTGCGGGAGTGGCCGCCGGCCGGAGCAGAACCGGTGGCGGTCGACGGGCGGTACGAGGAGCTCGCCCGCACCGGGCTCTCCTACGGCCCCGCGTTCCAGGGGCTGACCGCGGCGTGGCGGCGGGGTGACGACGTCTTCGCCGAGGTCACGGTCGCGGAGGACACCAGCCACCCCGACTACGGGCTGCACCCGGCTCTGCTGGACGCCTCGCTGCACGCGATCGGCCTGGCGGAGGACACTGCGCTGTCGCTGCCCTTCGTGTGGAACGGCGTCGCCCTGCACGCCTCCGGTGCCGGTGCGCTGCGGGTCAAGCTGCACGAGGAGGACGACGGCAGCTGGTCGATCCGGGTGGCGGACAACTCCGGCGAGCCCGTGCTGACCGTGGCGTCCCTGGTGCTGAAGGAGATCTCCGCCGACGGGCTGCGGCCGCAGCGGCAGAGCGACTGGTCGTTGCGCGTGGAGTGGGTGCCGGCGGTGCTCGGCGACGCCGTCGAGTGGACGGAGTACGAGGCCGTCGGCGGCCAGGCTCCCGCGCACGTCGTCCTCCGCCTGCCCCGCGACCACGGCGTGGCGGTACCCGAGTCGGCGCGCGGGCTGTCCCACCGCACGCTCGACGTCATCCAGCGCTGGGTGGCGGACGACCGCTTCGTGAGCTCGAAGCTCGTCGTGGTCACCGAGGGCGTCGTCGCCGTCGAGTCCACAGTGGACGATCCGGCGACCGCGGTCGTCTGGGGCCTCGTCCGCACCGCGCAGCAGGAGTACCCCGGCCGCTTCCAGCTCGTCGACGCCGAACCCGGCACCGCGATCGGGCCCGAGCTGCTGGGCCGGCTGATCGGGTCGGCGGAGCACCAGGTCGCGGTGCGCGGCGAGCAGGCCTTCGCGCCGCGGATCGTGTCCGCGGCCAAGGAACGGCTGTCGCCCCCGCCGGGAGCCGCCGCGTGGCGGCTGGGCATGGCGGGCAAGGGCACGCTCGACCACCTGGTCCTGACGCCCAACCCCGCTGTGCTGGAGCCGATCGCGCCCGGTGACGTGCGCATCGGCGTCCGTGCCGCCGGGCTGAACTTCCGCGACGTGCTGACCGTGCTCGACATGTACCCCGGTGACGCCGGGACGATCGGCAACGAGGCCGCCGGCGTGGTGCTGGAGGTCGGTTCCGAGGTGACCGACCTGCGTCCGGGCGACCGGGTGATGGGCCTGGTCATCGGCGGGATCGGCCCGGTCGCCGACGCCGACCGCCGGCTGGTCACCCGGATGCCGCGGGGCTGGACGTTCGACCAGGCCGCGGCCGTGCCACTGGTGTTCCTGACGGCGTACTACGGCCTGTGCGACCTCGGCCGCCTCGAAAAGGGCCAGTCCGTCCTGGTCCACGCCGCCGCGGGCGGGGTCGGCATGGCGGCGACCCAGCTCGCGCAGTACCTCGGCGCGGAGGTGTTCGGCACCGCGAGCACCGGCAAGTGGGACGTCCTGCGCGCGGCCGGGCTGGACGACCCGCACATCGCGTCGTCGCGTGACCTCGACTTCGAGGACATCTTCCACGCGGCGACCGTGGGCCGCGGTGTCGACGTCGTGCTCAACGCGCTGTCCGGCGAGTTCGTGGACGCGTCGCTGCGCCTGGTCACCCCCGGTGGCCACTTCGTGGAGATGGGCAAGACGGACGTCCGCGACGCCGCCGAGGTCAGCGCACGGCACCGGAACGTCACCTACCGGGCGTTCGACCTGATCGACGCCGGACCGGACCGGATCGCGGAGATCTGGGCGGAGCTGGACGGGCTGTTCGCACGCGGAGCGCTCGTGCCGCTGCCCACCAAGAGCTGGAACGTCTTCCAGGCGCAGGAGGCGTTCCGGTTCATCAGCCAGGCCAAGCACGTCGGCAAGGTGGTGCTCACCCTGCCCAGGCCGATCGACCAGGAGGGAACGGTCCTCGTCACCGGTGGCACCGGTGCGCTCGGTAGCGCGGTGGCACGTCATCTCGTCGCCGAGCACGGTGTTCGCCACCTCCTGCTGACCGGCCGGCGTGGAGCGGACGCGCCGGGAGCGGAGCGGCTCCGCGCCGAACTGACCGGGCTCGGGGCCACCGTGACCATCGCCGCCTGCGACGCCGCCGACCGCGACGCGCTGGCCGGTGTGCTGGACGGCATTCCGGCGGATCGGCCGCTGACCGCCGTCCTGCACACCGCCGGTGTGCTCGACGACGGGCTGCTCGGCTCGCTCACGCCCGCACGACTGGACGCGGTGCTGCGCCCGAAGGTGGACGCCGTCTGGCACCTGCACGAGCTGACCGGGCACCTCGACCTGGCGCGGTTCGTGGTGTTCTCCTCGATCACCGGCATCACCGGCACGGAGGGGCAGGCCAACTACGCGGCGGCCAACGCCTTCCTCAACGCCGTCGCCGAGCACCGCCGCGGCAGCGGCCACGTCGGGCAGGCCCACGCGTGGGGCCTGTGGGAGGACGGCATGGGCGCCGGCCTGTCCCGCGCCGACCTGGACGTGATGCGCCAGGAGGGCTTCGGGGCACTGGCCACGGCCGAGGGCATGGCCCTGTTCGACGAGGCGCTGAACGCGGACGAGCCCGTCGCCGTCCTGGTGAAGCTCGACCGCGGCGCACTGCGCAAGCACGCCAGGCACAACGAGATCAACCAGGTCTGGCACGACCTGGGACGTGCCACGCCCCGGCGGGTCACCGAGGCGGCCCAGTCGTCCTCACTGGCGGAACGACTCGCCGCGCTGACGGCGACCGAGCAGGACGCCCTGCTGGTCGACCTCGTGCGCGTGCACGCCGCGGCCGTCCTCGGCCACAGCGACGTGACGGCGCTGGAGACGGCAAAACCGTTCACGGACATCGGTTTCGACTCGCTCACCGCGGTCGAGCTGCGCAACCGGCTCAACGCGGCGGCCGAGGTGCGGCTGTCCGCGACCGCCGTCTTCGACCACCCCACGACGACCGCGCTCGCGGCACACCTGCGGCAGCTGCTGGCTCCGCGGGCGGCCGCCGGGCTGTCCGCGGCCGCCGTGCTCGCGGAGCTGGACCGCCTGGAGGCGAGCCTGCTGGCGGTCGACGGGAACGGCGGCGGCCACCTGACGATCATGCTGCGACTGGAGGAGCTGCTGTCGACGTTCTCGGCGGCCACCTCCGGGCCGGGGGACGCCGCGGACGGCGACCTGGCGGACGCCTCCGTCGACGAGGTCGTCGACTTCCTGGAACGAGAGCTCGGCCTTTCCTGACCGAGCCCACCCTGTCCCGGCCGACATTCTTTGAGGTTGTGAAATGGCGGATCAAGAGAAGCTGGTCGGTCTGCTGAAGAAGCTCACCGCGGACCTTCAGCAGACCAGGACGCGCCTGCGCCGAGCGGAGTCCCGTGACCGGGAACCGATCGCGATCATCGGCATGGCCTGTCGCTACCCCGGTGGCGTCGAGAGTCCCGAGGACCTGTGGCGACTGGTCGACGAGGAGCGGGAGGGGATCTCCGAGTTCCCGACCAACCGCGGGTGGAACCTGGAGGGGCTGTTCGACGCCGATCCGGAGAGCTCCGGCCGCAGCTACGTCAACACCGGCGGTTTCGTGCACACGGCGGACCAGTTCGACGCCGAGTTCTTCGGCATCTCACCGCGCGAGGCGCTGGCGATGGACCCGCAGCAACGCCTGCTGCTCCAGGTCACGTGGGAGACGATCGAACGGGCGGGCATCGCCCCCGGCGCGCTGGCCGGCACCAGGACCGGCGTGTACGCGGGCGTGTCGTCGCAGGAGTACGGGCCGCGGCTGCACGAGCAGGCCCTCAACGTCGAGGGGTACCTCCTCACCGGCACCACGTGTTCCGTGCACTCCGGCCGGATCGCCTACCACCTCGGCCTCGAGGGCCCGGCCGTCTCGGTCGACACCGCGTGCTCGTCGTCGCTGGTGGCGATCCACCTCGCGGTGCAGGCCCTGCGCAGCGGTGAGTGCGACTTCGCCCTGGCCGGTGGCGCGAACATCATGGGCGGGCCCGGCGTCTTCGTCGAGTTCTCCCGCCAGCGCGGCCTGTCACCCGACGGGCGGTGCAAGTCGTTCGCGGAGGCCGCCGACGGCACCGGCTGGTCCGAGGGCGTCGGCATGGTGATGCTGGAGAAGCTCTCCGACGCCCGGCGCAACGGCCACGAGGTGCTCGCGGTCGTCCGCGGATCGGCGATCAACCAAGACGGCGCGTCGAACGGGCTCACCGCACCCAGTGGTCCCGCCCAGAAGAGCGTCATCACGCAGGCGCTCGCCGACGCACGACTGTCCACGAGGGACGTCGACGTGGTCGAGGCGCACGGCACCGGCACCCGCCTCGGCGACCCGATCGAGGCACAGGCGGTCCTCGCGACCTACGGGCAGGACCGCCCGGCCGACCGGCCGCTGTGGCTGGGCTCGCTGAAGTCCAACATCGGCCACACCCAGTGCGCCGCAGGCGTCGGCAGCGTCATCAAGATGGTGATGGCGCTGCACAACGACACGCTGCCCAAGACCCTGCACGTCGACAACCCGACGCCGTTCGTGGAGTGGGAGTCGGGTGCCGTCGAACTGCTGACCCAGGCGCAGGAGTGGCCACGGCACGACCAGCCGCGCCGCGCCGCCGTGTCGTCGTTCGGCATCTCGGGCACCAACGCCCACCTGATCCTCGAAGAGGTACCCGCCGAGGCCGCCGCCGGGGAACGGTCCGGCGGCCGCGAGCACCCGCCCGTTCCCGTCGTGCTGTCCGGGACGAACCGCGAAGCGCTCGCGGCGCAGGCCCGGCGATTGCGGTCCTTTGTGGACGAAGATCCCGCCGCGAGCCCGCTCGACCTCGCGTACTCGCTCGCCACCGGCCGGACCGCGCTGGCCGAGCGGGGTGTCGTCCTCGCCACCGACCGGGACGGCCTCCTCGACGGCCTGGCCGTCCTCGCCGACGGGGGCAGGAGCGACCAGGTCCTGCACGGCAGTGTGAGCAACGGCAAGACCGCCTTCCTGTTCACCGGCGGAGGGGCGCAGTACCTGGGCATGGGCCGCGGCCTGTGCGCGGCCTCGCCCTCGTTCGCCGCCATCTTCGACGCCGTGACGGCGGAGTTCGACGCCCACCTCCCACGGCCGCTGCGCGAGGTCCTGTTCGCCGAGGACTCCGTCCTGCTGGACCGGATCGACTACATGCTGCCCGCGTTGTTCGCCATCGAGGTCTCGGTGGCGCGGCTGCTGGAGTCCTGGGGTGTCGTCCCGGACTTCGTCGCGGGGCACTCGATCGGCGAGTTCGCCGCCGCGCACCTCGCCGGCGTCTGGTCGCTGGCCGACGCCGCCCGCATCGTCGCGATCCGCGGCCGGTTGATGAACTCGTTGCCGCCGGGCGGTGCGATGGTGGCGATCCAGGCCTCGGAGGAGGAGATCGCGCCCGAGCTGACCGGCCTGGTCGGGTTCGCGGCGCTGAACGGGCCGACGTCGGTCGTGATCTCCGGTGACGAGGAGACCGCCACGGCCATCGCGCAGCGGTTCAAGGACCGGGGGCGCAAGGCCAAGAAGCTCGCCGTCAGCCAGGCGTCGCACTCGGCGCTCATGGACGGCATCCTCGACGAGTTCGGCCGCGCGACCGCGGAGCTCACGTATTCCGCGCCGCGCATCCCGATCGTGTCCACCCTGACGGGCAAGCAGGTCAGCGCGGCCGAGGTGTGCGATCCGCAGTACTGGGTCCGGCACATCCGCCGGCCCGTCCGGTTCGCGGACGCCGTGAACGTGCTCGAACGCGAAGGCGTCACCCGCTACGTCGAGGTGGGGCCGGGCGGTGTGCTGACCGCGGCCGCGCTGGAGGTCGTGGAACGGCCGGACGCCGCCGTGTTCGTCTCGTCGCTGCGCAAGAACCACGCCGAGGACCTGGACCTGGCCACCACGGTGGCGCGGCTGCACATCAGCGGAACGCGGATCGACTGGGCGGCGGTGTTCGGCGGCACAGGCGCCCGTCGCGTCGACGTCCCCACCTACGCGTTCCAGAACAGCCCGTACTGGCTCGCGAACGACGACGGCGGTCCCGCCGACCTGAGCGCGATCGGGCTCACCTCGGCCGAGCACCCGGTGCTCGAAGCGTCGATCCTGCCCGCGGCCGGGGACGGGGCGCTGTTCGCCGGACGGCTGTCGCTGTCCTCCCACGCCTGGCTGGCCGACCACGCCGTCCTGGGCACGGTGATCGTGCCGGGTGCCGGGCTGGTCGAGCTGGCGATCCGTGCCGGTGACGAGGTCGGGTGCCGGACGGTCGAGGAACTGACCCTGCACGCGCCGGTACTGCTGAGCGCCGAGACCTCCCTGGCGCTGCAGGTGGTCGTGGGCGACGCCGACGAGGACGGCCGCAGGCCCGTCTCCGTCCACAGCCGGCCCCGGAACGCTCCCGCGGGCCAGCCGTGGACCCGCAACGCCGACGGCTGGCTGCGGCCCACCGCTCCGGCCGGCCACTGGGTGCCGGCGGAGTGGCCGCCCCGCGAGGCCGAGCCCGTGGCTGTCACCGACCTCTACCCCCGCCTGGCCGACTCCGGGTTCGACTACGGCCCGCGGTTCCAGGGGCTGCGGGCGGCGTGGCGGCGGGGCGACGAGATCTACGCCGAGGTCGTCCTGCCCGAAGCCGATGCCGACGGGTTCACGATCCACCCGGCCCTGCTCGACTCGGCGCTGCACACCCTGTTCCTGGTTCCCGGCGCGGAGGAGTCCGCCGCCCTCCCGTTCTCCTGGGGCGGTGTCTCGCTGCACGCCACCGGTGCGCGCACGCTGCGGGTGCGGCTGACCGGCGCCGGAGGGAGCGGCGGAACGCTCGCCGCGGTGGACGACGCCGGCGAGCCGGTGATCACCGTCGAGTCGATCGCCGTCCGCCCGGTGACCGCGGACCAGCTGCGGGACACGGCAGAGCGGGAGCACCTGTACACGATCGACTGGCAGCGCCGGCCGGTGCGGGAGGCCGCGTCCTGGACGGACCACGCCGACCTGCCCGCCGTCGGCGACGTCGAGGGGCACGTCGTGTTCTCGGCGGAGGCCGGCGACGACCCGGTCGCCGACGCCCACCGGCTCACCGCGAGCGTGCTGGACGTCCTGCACGGCTGGCTGCGGGACGACCGGTTCGCCGCGGCGACGCTGGTCGTGCGGACGAGCGGTGCGAGCGGTGCGAGCGAACTGTGCCTGGCGGCCGCCGCGGTGTGGGGCCTGGTCCGCTCCGCCCAGTCCGAGCACCCCGGCAGGGTCGTCCTCGTCGACGGTCCGGCCGAGGCGGTCGGTGCGGCCGTCGCGACCGGGGAGTCCCAGGTCGTCGCCCGCGGGGGTGAGCTGCTCGTGCCACGCCTGGTGCCCGCGGCCGCCGCCACCGACGCCGCGGCCTCGTGGGACCCGGACGGCACCGTGCTGATCAGCGGTGGCACCGGAGACCTCGGCGCACTGGCCGCCCGGCACCTGGTGACCGAGCACGGCGTCCGGCACCTGGTCCTGACCAGCCGGCGCGGGATCGACGCGCCGGGAGCGGCCGAGCTGCGCGACGACCTCACCGCCCTGGGCGCCCACGTCGTCGTGGAGCGCTGCGACGGTGCCGACCGGCAGGACCTCGCCGCCGTGCTCGGCCGCATCCCGGCCGCGCACCCGCTGACCGGCGTGGTCCACGTCGCCGGTGTGCTCGACGACGGCGTCGTCACCGCGCTCACCCCCGACCGGCTCGCCGGGGTGCTCGCCCCCAAGGTCGACGCGGCGTGGCACCTCCACGAGCTCACGGAGGACATGGGCCTGGAGCACTTCGTCCTGTACTCGTCGGCCGCCGGCGTCCTCGGCTCCCCCGGACAGGGCGCCTACGCCGCGGCCAACTGCTTCCTGGACGCGCTGGCCGCCCACCGCCGTGCCCGCGGTCTCGCCGCGCGGTCGCTGGCGTGGGGACCGTGGCAGCAGGACCGGGGGCTGACCGCCCACCTGGACGAGACCCAGACGGGCCGCCTGGACCGGGACGGCTTCGCCTCGCTGGACCGCGCGGAAGGCATGCGCGCCTTCGACGCGGCGCTGGCGCTGGACGAGGCCCTCGTGGTCCCGGTGAAGATCGACCTGACCGCCCTGCACCGCCAGGCGCGCGGCACCGAGGTCCCGGCGGTCCTGCGCGGTCTGGTGCGCACGACCGGCCGGCGCAACGCGACGATGAGCGAAGCACGGGAACTGTCGCTCGTCGACCGCCTGGCCGCGCTGCCCGGCGCCGAACGGCCGGACGCTGTGCTGGAGGTCGTGCTCGACCAGGTCGCCGACGTGCTCGGGCACGCGTCCGGAGCGGTGATCGCCCCGGAACGCGCGTTCACCGAGCTGGGGTTCGACTCGCTCTCCTCCGTGAACCTGCGCAACCGGCTCAACTCGTTGTTCGGCCTGCGCCTGGCCGCCACCGTCGTGTTCGACCACCCGTCGCCACGCGCGATCGCCGCCTTCGTCCTCTCGCAGCTGCCCGGACTCGACGAGCCGCTCGACGCCGGTGCGGCGGACGAGGACCAGGTCCGCCGCCTGCTCGCCACCGTCCCGTTCGACCGGCTCCGTGCGGCCGGGGTGCTGGACGCGCTGGTCCGGCTGGCGAACGACCCCGCGATCCACCCCGCCGACCCGGTGCCCCCCGCGGACAGCGCCGACCTGATCGACGAGCTGGACGCCGACGAACTGGTGAAACGCGTCATGGCGGCCACCGAGGACAAGCTCGTCTCACTCGCCCCCGGTTCGGAGAACTCCTGATGCCCTCCAACGAAGAACTTGTCGCGGCACTGCGGGAGTCGGTGAAGGAGACCAGCAGGCTGGCCGCACGCAACCGGAAGCTGGTCGACGACGCCCACGCGCCGATCGCGATCATCGGCATGGCCTGCCGGTACCCCGGTGGCGTCGACTCGCCGGAGACGCTGTGGGACCTGGTCGCGAGCGGCACCGACGCGGTGTCGCAGTTCCCGGCTGACCGGGGCTGGAACCTCGCCGAGCTGTTCCACCCCGACCCCGACCACCGCGGCACCTCGTACTCCCGCGAGGGCAGCTTCCTGCACGACGCCGCCGACTTCGACCCGGACTTCTTCGGGATCTCGCCGCGCGAGGCGCTGGCCATGGACCCGCAGCAGCGGCTGATGCTCCAGATCAGCTGGGAGGCCGTGGAGCACGCGCGCATCGACCCGACGACGCTCAAGGGCAGCGCGACCGGGGTGTTCGCCGGGCTCATGTACGGCGACTACGGCACCGGTGTCGAGGTGCTGCCCGAGGGCGTCGAGGGCTTCCTGGGCAACGGGACGCAGGGCAGCGTCCTGTCCGGTCGCGTGGCCTACGCGCTCGGGCTGGAGGGGCCGGCGCTGTCGGTCGACACCGCCTGCTCGTCGTCGCTGGTCGCCGTCCACCTCGCCGTCCAGGCGCTGCGCACGGGCGAGTGCTCGATGGCGCTCGCGGGCGGCGTGTGCGTCATGACCATCGCCGACACCTTCGTCGAGTTCTCCCGGCAACGCGCGCTCGCCCCGGACGGCCGCTGCAAGTCCTTCTCCGCCACCGCGGACGGCACCGGCTTCGGCGAGGGCGCGGGCGTGCTGCTGCTGGAGAAGCTGGAGGACGCCGAGCGCAACGGTCACCGCGTGCTCGCGGTGGTCCAGGGCACCGCGGTCAACCAGGACGGTGCGTCCAACGGCCTCACCGCGCCCAACGGCCCGTCGCAGCAGCGCGTCATCCGGGCCGCGCTCGCCGACGCCCGGCTGCCGGCGGGGGAGGTGGACGTGGTCGAGGCGCACGGCACCGGGACCAGGCTCGGCGACCCGATCGAGGCCGACGCCCTGCTGGCGACCTACGGCCAGGACCGGGCGGAGCCGTTCTGGCTCGGCTCGATCAAGTCCAACATCGGTCACACGCAGTCCGCCGCCGGGGCCGCCGGGATCATCAAGATGGTCGAGGCGCTGCGCCGCGGCGAGCTGCCGCGCACGTTGCACGTCACCGAGCCCTCGTCGGCCATCTCCTGGGACTCGGGCAACGGGCGCCTGCTCACCGAGCACCGCGACTGGCCCGCCGCCGGCCACCCGCGCACCGCGGCGGTGTCGTCGTTCGGCATCAGCGGCACCAACGCCCACGTCATCCTCCGCGCGGCGCCGGAGCCCGCGGCCCCCGTTCGCACGACGGCACCGCCGGCCCGCGTCCCCTGGGTGCTCTCGGGGAACACCACCGAGGCCGTGCGCCGGCAGGCGGACCGCCTGCTGCGCCGGGTGCCCGGACTCGATCCCGTGGACGTCGCCCTCACCCTGGCCACCGGTCGCGCCGCGCGCACGCACCGTGCGGTGGTCTTCGGGGAAGAGGGGCTGGCCGCGCTCGCGTCCGGCGGACAGGGCCCGGACGTGGTCACCGGCACGCAGGGCGCCGGCAAGGTCGCGTTCCTGTGCACCGGCCAGGGGGCGCAGCGGCTCGGCATGGGCCGCGAGCTGTCCGCCTACCCGGTGTTCGCGGAGAAGCTCGCCGAGGTGGCGGCCCACCTGGACCGGCACACCGGGTTCTCGCTGCTGGACGTCATGCACGGCGACGAGCCGGAAGCGCTCGACCAGACGGCCGTGACCCAGCCCGCGCTGTTCGCGTTCGAGGTGGCGCTCGCGGAGCTCGTGCGGTCGTGGGGCGTGCGGCCCGACTACCTGCTCGGCCACTCCATCGGCGAGCTGACCGCCGCGCACCTCGCGGGCGTGTGGTCGCTGGCGGACGCGGCGAGGCTGGTCGCCGCCCGCGGCAAGCTCATGCAGGCGTTGCCCGCGGGCGGCGCGATGATCGCGGTCAGGGCCGCGGAGTCCGACATCGAGCTGCCGCCGGGCGTGAGCATCGCGGCGGTCAACGGCCCCGGGTCGGTCGTGCTGTCCGGTGACGACGAGACCGTCACCCGGCTGGCCGCCCGCTTCGAGCGCTCCAAGCGGCTCGCGGTGAGCCACGCCTTCCACTCACACCTCATGGACGGCATGCTCGACGGGTTCCGGGAGATCGCCCGTGCCGTCACCTACGCCGCGCCACGCATCCCGCTGATCTCGAACCTCACCGGCGCGGTCGCCACCGCCGAGCAGGTCACCGACCCGGAGTACTGGGTGCGGCACGTCCGCGGCACGGTGCGTTACGCCGAGGGCGTGGCCGCGCTGCACGCCGCGGGCGTCCGCCGCTTCGTGGAGATCGGCCCGGACGCGGCGCTGTCCGCGCTCGGGGCCGACTGCGTGGCCGACGGGGTGTTCCTGCCCGTGCAGCGCAAGGACCGCGACGAGGTCACCGCCGCCGCGCACGCGCAGGCCACCCTGTTCACCCACGGCGTCAAGCTCGACTGGCCCGCGATCTTCGCGGGCACCGGCGCGCAGCTGGTCGACCTCCCGACCTACCCGTTCGAGCGGGAGCGGTTCTGGCTCGCGGCCGAGCCGGCGAAGCGGGCGAACGGCTGGCGGCACCGCATCCGGTGGTCACCCATCCCGGTCGCGGCAGGCCCACCGGCCGGGCCGTGGACCGTCGTGGCGGACCGGGACGACGCCTGGGCGCGGGCGGCCGCGGAAGCACTGGGGACCGAGGTCGTCAGCGCCGCCGACGCCCGCGAGGGCAACGTCCTCGCCTTCCCCGGCAACGGCATGGCGGCCGCGGCCCTGCTCCGGGAGGGCACCCGGTTGTGGTGCGCCACGCGGGGCGCGGTCGCGGTCGGCGGGCACGAGCGGGTCGCCTCACCCGAGCAGGCCGAGGTCTGGGCGGTCGGCCGGATCGCGGCGATCGAGCAACCCCGGTCCTGGGGCGGCTGCGTCGACCTGCCGGAGACACCGGACGCCCGGTCCGCCGCGTGGCTGCGGGAGGTCCTGTCCGGCAGCGAGGACGAGGTCGCGATCCGCGGGTCCGGCGTGCACGCCCGGCGCCTCGTCCCCGCCGAACCCGCTGCGGGCACGTGGACCACGAGCGGTACCGCGCTGGTCACCGGTGGCACGGGTGCGCTCGGGGCGCTGGTCGCCAGGCGGCTGGTCGAGGCGGGCACGCAGCGCCTGGTCCTGCTGTCGCGGCGCGGCGAGGACGCCCCCGGCGCGCGTGAGCTCGCCGCGGAGCTCGCCGGTCTCGGCGCCCGGGTGAGCATCCGCGCCTGCGACGTGGCCGACCGCGCCGCGCTGGCGCCGGTCGTGGCGGAGCTGGACGACCTCCGGGTCGTCGTGCACACCGCCGGAGTCCTCGACGACGGGCTGATCGCGGGCCTCACCCCGGAGAAGTTCGCCGCCGTCGCCGCGCCCAAGGTCGGTGCCGCGCACCACCTCTCCGAGCTCACCGCAGACCTCGACCTGGACGCGTTCGTCCTGTACTCCTCGCTCGCCGGGGTGCTCGGCAACGGCGGCCAGGCGGCCTACGCCGCGGCCAACGCGCACCTCGACGCCCTGGCCGAGCAGCGGCGCTTCGACGGGCTGCCCGCCACGGCGGTGGCGTGGGGCCCGTGGGCCGAGGGCGGCATGGCCGGCTCGCTCGACGCGGACGTGCGCAGGCTGGGGCTGCGGCCGATGGCCCCGCACGCCGCCGTGGAAGCGCTGTTCGAGTCGCTGGCCGCGGCCGACGCGGCGGTGACCGTGGCGGACTTCGACTGGCCCGCCTACCTCGACACCTCGCGGCAGGCACCGGTCCTCGCGGAGATCCCGCGGCCGCGTGCCACCGGGCCCGCCGCGACGGCGGGACCGGACCTGCGCGACCGGCTCGCCGGGCTCATCGAGCCCGAGCAGCGTCGCCTGCTGCTCGACCTGGTCCGCGACGTCGTCGCCACCGTGCTCGGCCACCAGAGCAGCGCGACGGTCGAACCGGACCGCGCCTTCAGCGAGCTGGGGTTCGACTCGCTGACCGCGGTCGAGCTGCGCAACCGCCTGGACGCGGCGGCGGCGCTGTCGATGCCGTCGACCCTGATCTTCGACCACCCGACGCCGCTGGCGCTCGCCGACCACCTGTGGGCGGAGGTGGCAGGTCCCGAGCACGCGGCGGACGCCCTGCTGCGCGACCTCGACAGGGCCGGCGACGTGCTCGGCGTCCTCGGCGACGACAGCGAGGCGCGCGCCGCCGTGCTGGAGCGCCTGCACGCGCTCGTCGCCGAGTTCGGCACCACACCGGCACTTTCCCGGGGAGCTGTGGCGCGGACCGACCTCACCGAGGCGTCCGACGACGAGCTCTTCGCCTTCATCGACCAACAGCTCGGCACCTGAGCCGGCGCTCGTGATCTTGACCAATGAGTGGGGCAACAATGGATGAGAACGCCAAGCTGCGCGACTACCTGACCCGCGTCACCGGAGAGCTGCAGCGCACCCGCAACCGCCTGGCCGAGGTCGAGGACCGCGAGGCCGAGCCGATCGCGGTCGTGGGCATGGGCTGCCGCTTCCCCGGCGGCGTGCGCACACCCGAGCAGTTCTGGGACCTGCTGGTCACCGGCCGGCACGGGATCACCGAGTTCCCCGGCAACCGGGGCTGGGACGTCGACGGCCTGTTCGACCCCGACCCCGACCACCTGGGCACCAGCTACGTGCGGCTCGGCGGCTTCGTGCACGACGCCGACGAGTTCGACCCGGAGTTCTTCGGCGTCTCCCCGCGCGAAGCGGTGTCGATGGACCCGCAGCAGCGCCTGCTGCTGGAGACCTCGTGGGAGGCGCTGGAGCGGGCGGGCATCGACCCGTCCTCGCTCAAGGGCAGCCGCGCCGCGGTGTTCATGGGCACGAACGGCCAGGACTACGCCCGCGACCTGCCCAGGGGCGTCGAAGGCGTCGAGGGCTACCTGGGCACCGGCACCGCCGGCAGCGTCCTGTCCGGCCGGATCTCCTACGTGCTGGGCCTGGAGGGCCCGTCGGTCACCGTCGACACGGCGTGCTCGGCGTCGCTGGTGACCCTGCACCTCGCGGTCCGCTCGCTGCGCGCGGGTGAGTCCGACCTGGCGCTGTCCGGTGGCGCCACGGTGATGTCGGACCCCGGCGCCTTCGTCGAGTTCTCCCGCCAGCGGGGACTGGCCCGTGACGGCCTGGTGAAGGCGTTCGCCGCGGCCTCCGACGGCACCGGGTGGGGCGAGGGCGCGGGCGTGGTCGTGCTCGAACGGCTGTCCGACGCCCAGCGCAACGGCCATCAGGTCCTCGCCGTCATCCGCGGCACGGCGGTCAACTCCGACGGCGCGTCCAACGGCCTCACCGCACCCAACGGGCCGTCGCAGCAGCGGGTCATCCGCGCCGCGCTCACCGACGCCCGGCTGTCCGCGAAGGACGTCGACGCCATCGAGGCGCACGGCACCGGCACCACCCTCGGCGACCCCATCGAGGTGCAGGCGCTGCAGGCCGTCTACGGGCGGGGCCGCGAGACCGGCCGTCCGCTGCACCTCGGCTCGGTCAAGTCGAACATCGGTCACACGCAGGCCGCCGCCGGCGTCGCCAGCGTGATCAAGATGATCCTGGCCCTGCGCAACGCCGTGCTGCCGGCGAGCCTGCACATCGACGCCCCCACCCCGCAGGTCGACTGGTCGTCCGGCGCGATCTCCCTGCTCACCGAGAACCGCACGTGGCCCGCCGGCCGCGTCCGCCGTGCCGGTGTGTCGTCGTTCGGCATCAGCGGTACCAACGCCCACGTCATCCTGGAGCAGGCACCGGAGAGCGCGGAGCTGCCCGAGCGCGGGCCCGTTCCCGCGCTGGTCCCGTGGGTGCTGTCCGGCCGGACCGACGCCGCACTGCGGGCGCAGGCCGAGGCGCTGCTGTCCGTCGAGGGGGAGCCGGCCGACATCGGCTACTCGCTCGCGGCGACGCGGGCCACCGGGCAGTGCCGCGCCGTCGTCACCGGCACCGGCACCGACTCCCTCCGCGCGGGCCTGCGGGCCGTGGCCCAGGGGACCGGTGCGCCCGGCGTCACCACCGGTGTGGCCGTAGGTGGCCAGCTCGCCGTCATGTTCACCGGTCAGGGTTCGCAGCGGCTGGGTATGGGGCGTGAGCTGTACGCGGCGTTCCCCGTCTTCGCCGAGGCGTACGACGAGATCGCCGCGCTGTTGCCCGGAATCCGGGAGATCGACGACGCCGAGGTGCTCAACCAGACGGGCAACGCGCAACCGGCGCTGTTCGCGCTGGAGGTGGCGCTGTACCGGCTGGTCGAGTCGTGGGGCGTGCGGCCGGACTTCCTGATCGGCCACTCGGTCGGTGAGCTGGCCGCGGCACACGTCGCCGGTGTCTGGTCGCTGGAGGACGCGGCGAAGATCGTGGCAGCGCGCGGCCGGCTCATGCAGGCGCTGCCCTCCGGCGGCGGCATGGCCGCGATCCAGGCCGGTGAGGACGAGGTCAGGGCCGCGCTGCGCGACGGCGTCGACATCGCCGCGGTCAACGGTCCCGAGGCGGTCGTGATCTCGGGCGCCGCGGACGCCGTCGCCGAGGTGGCCGCGCGGTTCGCCGCTGCCGGCCGCAAGACCAAGGCGCTCGCGGTCTCGCACGCGTTCCACTCCGCGCTGATGGACGGCATGCTCGCGGAGTTCGCCGAGGTCGTGCGCGGGGTGACGTTCCAGACCCCGAAGATCGCCCTGGTCTCCAACGTGACCGGGCAGCTCGCCCGCACCGAGGACGTCTGCGACCCCGGCTACTGGGTCCGGCACGTCCGCGATGCCGTCCGGTTCGCCGACGGCGTCGGAACCCTGGCTGCGGCCGGTGTCACGCGGTACCTCGAACTCGGGCCGGACGGCGTGCTGTGCGCCGCCGGGCAGGACTGCGCGGACGGCCGGTTCGTCCCCGTGCTGCGCCGCGACCGCGACGAGGTCGCCACGCTCCTGGCCGGTCTCGCCGAGCTGCACGTCCACGGCGGCCGGGTCGACTGGTCCGCGTACCTGCGCGGTGGGCGTGTGGTCGACCTGCCCACCTACCCGTTCCAGCGCGACCGCTACTGGCTGCCCGTCACCGCGCCCGCGGGCGACGCGTCCGGGCTCGGCCTCAGCTCGCTGGACCACCCGCTGCTCGGTGCCGCCGTCTCGGTCGCCGACGCCGACGGGTTCCTGTTCACCGGCGTCCTGTCCACGCGGACCCACCCGTGGCTGGCCGACCACGTCGTCATGGGAGCGGTGGTCGTGCCCGGCACGGCCCTGGTCGAACTGGCCGTGCGCGCGGCCGACGAGACGGGGCTGACCGGCGTCGAGGAGCTCACCCTCCAGGCACCGCTGGTGCTGCCCGAGAACGCGGGCGTGCACGTGCAGCTGTGGGTGGGTGCGCCGGACGAGGCCCGCCGCCGTCCGCTGACCCTGCACTCCCGTCCCGGTGGCGCCGCGGTCGACGCCCCGTGGACGCTGCACGCCTCCGGCTCGCTGGCCGCGGCGCCCCAGGCCACGTCCTGGGACCTCACCGAGTGGCCACCGGCCGGCGCCGAGGCGGTCCCGCTGGACGGCCACTACCGGGAGCTCGCCGCCCTGGGGCTGGACTACGGCGAGACCTTCCAGGGCCTGCGCGCGGTGTGGCGGCGGGGCGAGGACACCTTCGCCGAGGTCGCGCTGCCCGACGCGGCACGTGACCAGGCGGGCCGGTTCGGCCTGCACCCGGCGCTGCTCGACGCCGCGCTGCACGCACTGGCACTGGACGAGGGCGGCCAGGCCCGGCTGCCGTTCGCCTGGACCGACGTGGCCCTGCACGCCTCCGGCGCCGCCGACCTGCGGGTGCGGCTGTCCCCGGCGGGCACCGACGCGGTCACCCTGAGGGTCGCCGACGGCGAGGGCACGCCGATCGCCACGGTCGGCTCCCTGGCGGTGCGGCCGGTCTCGGCCGAGCAGATCCGCACGGCCGCCGACCAGAACGGGCTCTACGAGCTCGCCTGGAAGCCGGTCACCCCGGCCGGAGGTGACGCACCGGAGTGGGTGCGGTGGGACGACCTGGGCGAGGCCGTCCCGCCGGTCGTCGTGCACCGCGCCGAAGGCGAGGACGTGCACGACACGGTCGCCGCGACGCTCGACGTGCTCCAGCGGTGGCTGGCCGACGAGCGGTTCGAGACCGCGAAGCTCGTCGTCCAGACCGTCGGCGCCGTCTCCACCGGAGTGGACGACCTCGCCGTCGGCCCGGCCGTGGCCGCGGTGTGGGGCCTGGTGCGCTCCGCGCAGTCCGAGCACCCCGACCGCTTCGCACTGGTGGACGCCGACGAGATCACCGACGCCGTTCTCACGTGCGACGAGCCGCAGCTGGCCGTGCGCGGAGACCAACTCCTGGTGCCGCGCCTGGTCGCCACGGAGACCACCGGTCGCCTGGTCCCGCCCGCCGGTGACTGGCGGCTGGGCATGTCGGGCAAGGGCACCGTCGACCACCTGGTGCTGGAACCGGTGGCGGCGCGGCCGCTCGCGCCGACCGAGGTCCGCGTCGCCGTGCGCGCCGCCGGGCTGAACTTCCGGGACGTGCTGAACGTCCTGGGCATGTACCGCGGCGAGGCCGGGCTGCTCGTCAGCGAGCTGGCCGGTGTCGTGACCGAGGTGGGCGCGTCCGTGACCGACCTCGCGCCCGGCGACGAGGTGATGGGCCTGGTCGCCGGTGGCGGTGGCCCGGCCGCGGTGGTCGAGCGCCAGATGATCACCCGCAAGCCCGCGGGGTGGACGTTCGAGCAGGCCGCGACCGTGCCGCTGGTGTTCCTCACCGCCTACTACGCGCTGTGCGACCTGGGCGAGCTGAAGGCGGGGGAGTCGATCCTGATCCACTCCGCCGCCGGCGGTGTGGGCATGGCCGCGACGCAGCTGGCCCACCACCTGGGCGCCGTGGTGTACGGCACGGCGAGCGAGGGCAAGCAGCACGTGCTGCGCGAGGCGGGCATCGACGGCGAGCGCATCGCCTCGTCCCGCACGCTCGACTTCGAACAGCGGTTCGGCCGGGTCGACGTCGTGCTCAACGCGCTGGCGGGCGACTTCGTGGACGCGTCGCTGCGGACGACGGCGCCGGGTGGCCGCTTCCTGGAGATGGGCAAGGCCGACGTCCGTGACGCCGACGACGTGGCCGCCCACCACCCGGACGTGCGGTACCAGGCGTTCGACCTGAGCGAGGCGGGACCCGAGCGCACGGCGCAGATGTGGACCGCCCTGGTCGAGCTTTTCGACAGGGGCGTGCTCGAACCCCTTCCCGTGCGGGCGTGGGACGTGCGCCAGGCACGGGCGGCGTTCCGCTTCCTCAGCCAGGCCAAGCACATCGGCAAGGTCGCGCTGTCGATGCCGAGGACCGCCGAGCCGGGCGGGACCGTGCTCGTGACCGGTGGCACCGGCGGCCTGGGTGCCGTGGTGGCCCGGCACCTGGTCACCGACCACGGCGTCCGCAGGCTCCTGCTCACCAGCCGGCGCGGCCTCGCCGCCCCTGGCGCGCAGGCGCTGGTCGAGGAGCTCACCGGGCTGGGTGCCGAGGTGTCGGCCGCGGCCTGCGACGTGGCGGACCGCGCCGCGCTCGCCGCACTGCTCGACGGCGTCGAGCTGACCGGCGTGGTGCACGCGGCCGGTGTGCTCGACGACGGCACGATCGACTCGCTGACCCCGCGGCGGGTGGCGGGCGTGCTGGGCCCCAAGGCCGACGCCGCCCGGTACCTGCACGAGCTGACCACGCCCCACGACCTGGCCTTCTTCATCACCTTCTCCTCAGCCGCCGGTGTGCTCGGCGCGCCGGGACAGGGCAGCTACGCCGCCGCGAACGCCTACCTCGACGCGCTCGCCGAGCACCGGCGGGCCCTCGGCCTGCCCGGCCAGTCGATGGCCTGGGGCCTGTGGGCGGCCGGCATGGGCGAGGCGCTCGGCGACGCCGACCTCGCCCGGTTGCGCAACGGCGGCACGCCCGCGCTGACCGTGCCGGAGGGGCTGGCGCTGTTCGACGCCGCGCTCGCGGCCGACGCGCCCGTGGCCGTCCCGATCAAGCTGGACCTGCCCGCGCTGCGGGCCTCCGCGCGCGGCACCGCGCTGCCCGCCGTGCTCGGTGGTCTCGTGCGCACGCCGGGCAGGCGGGCCGCGCAGTCCGGTGCCGGGCGGGGCTCCTCGCTCGCGCGCCGCCTCGCCTCGCTCACCGAGGCCGAGCAGGACCACGCGCTGCTGGACCTGGTCCGCACCGAGGTCGGGCTGGTGCTCGGGCACGTGACCGCGGGCGGCATCGAGCCCGGCCGCGGGTTCACCGACCTCGGTTTCGACTCCCTCACGGCGGTCGAGCTGCGCAACCGGCTGAGCGCGGCGACCGGCCTGCGCCTGCCGTCCACGGTGACCTTCGACCACCCGACCCCCGTGGCGCTGGCGGGTTTCCTGCGCGCCGAGCTGCTGGGCGAACTGGGCCTGGCGGGCACGCCGCAGGTGCGGGCGCAGGTCGCCGCCGGCGACGACCCCATCGCGATCGTCGCCATGAGCTGCCGGTTCCCCGGCGGCGTGCGGTCACCGGAGGACCTCTGGGCGCTGGTGTCCGAGGGCCGCGAGGGCATCTCCCCGTTCCCCGACGACCGCGGCTGGGACCTGGCGGCGCTGTTCGACACCACACCGGGCAAGCAGGGTGTCTCGAACACGCGGGTCGGCGGGTTCCTGGAGGACGCCGGCGACTTCGACCCGGAGTTCTTCCGGATCTCGCCGCGCGAGGCGCTCGCCATGGACCCGCAGCAGCGGTTGCTGCTGGAGGTCTCCTGGGAGGCGTTCGAACGGGCCGGGCTCAAGCCGGTGGACCTGCGCGGCAGCACGACGGGCGTGTTCGCCGGCGCGATCTACCACGACTACGCGTCGCAGCTGAAGACGATTCCCGACGACGTCGAGGGCTTCCTCGGCACCGGGACCTCCGGCTCGATGATGTCCGGGCGGATCGCCTACACCTTCGGCTTCGAGGGTCCGGCCGTGTCGGTCGACACCGCCTGCTCGTCGTCGCTGGTGGCGTTGCACATGGCGGCCCACTCGCTGCGTTCGGGTGAGTGCGATCTGGCCCTGGCCGGCGGTGTGACCGTGATGTCCACGCCCGGTCCGTTCATCGACTTCAGCAAGCAGCAGGCCATGGCGCTCGACGGCCGCTGCAAGGCGTTCGCCGACGGCGCCGACGGCGTCAGCTGGGGCGAGGGCGTCGGCATGCTGCTGCTGGAGCGGCTGTCGGACGCGCGCCGCAACGGCCACCCGGTGCTGGCGCTGCTCAAGGGTTCCGCGGTGAACCAGGACGGCGCGTCCAGCGGCCTGACCGCGCCGAACGGTCCGTCGCAGCAGCGGGTGATCCGGCAGGCGCTGGCCAACGCGGGGTTGTCGGCGTCCGATGTGGACGTGGTGGAGGCGCACGGCACGGGCACCCGGCTGGGTGACCCGATCGAGGCGCAGGCGCTGCTCGCGACCTACGGCCAGGACCGGCGGGAGCCGTTGTGGCTGGGGTCGGTGAAGTCGAACATCGGCCACACCCAGGCTGCGGCGGGTGTCGCCGGTGTCATCAAGATGGTGCAGGCCATGCAGAGCGGTGTGCTGCCGCGCACCCTCCACGTCGACGAGCCGTCCGGCCAGGTCGACTGGGACCGGGGTGCGATCCGGCTGCTCACCGAGCAGGTCGAGTGGCCGCGGACCGGTGCGCCGCGCCGGGCGAGCGTGTCGTCGTTCGGCTTCAGCGGAACTAACGCGCACGTCGTGCTCGAACACGTCCCGGCACCCGCCGCCGCGCAGGCCGAGCCGAACCCGCCCGCGGTGGTGCCGCTGGTGCTGTCCGCCCGGTCCGACGAAGCCCTGCGGGAGCAGGCCGGCCGGCTTGCCGCCGACCTGGGCTCGAAGTCGTTGCTGGAACTCGGCTACTCGCTCGTGACGACCCGCCAGGCGCACGAACGGCGTGCCGTCGTGGTCGGCGCCGACCGGGAGAGCGCGCTCGCCGGGCTGTCGGCCTTCGCCACGACCGGCCAGGCGGCCACCGTGGTCACCGGTCTGGCCGCCCCCGGCAGGCTGGCGTTCCTGTTCGCCGGCCAGGGAACCCAGCGGCTGGGCATGGGTTCCGGGCTGTACGAAGCATTTCCGGTCTTCGCGCAGGCCTACGACGAGGTTTGCGGTCAGCTGCCCGGTATCAGGGACATCAGCGACGCAGAGGTGCTGGCGCAGACCGGCAACGCCCAGCCCGCGATCTTCGCGTTGGAGGTGGCGCTGTTCCGGTTGATCCGGTCGTGGAACGTCACGCCGGACTTCGTCGCCGGACACTCGATCGGTGAGATCGCGGCGGCGCACGTGGCCGGCGTGTTCTCGTTGCAGGACGCGGCGACGCTGGTGTCCGCACGCGGCCGGCTGATGCAGGCGCTGCCCGCCGGTGGCGCGATGGTCGCCGTCGAGGCGACCGAGGACGAGGTGCGCGAGCACCTGTCGCCGGAGGTCTGCCTGGCCGCGGTGAACGGCCCGAACGCCGTGGTGCTCTCGGGTGCGGCCGCGCCGACCCTTGAAGTGGCCGGGAGGTTCGAGCGGCTCGGCCGCCGCGCCAAGCGGCTGGCGGTCTCGCACGCGTTCCACTCGGCGCTCATGGAGCCGATGCTGGCGGAGTTCCGCGCGGTGGCGGAGTCGGTCGAGTACCGCGAACCGGCGGTTCCGATGGTGTCCACCGTGACGGGTGCGCTGGTGGGACCGGGCGTGGTGACGGCACCGGAGTACTGGGTCGAGCACGTGCGCGAGCCGGTCCGGTTCGCCGACGGCCTGACGGCACTGGCCGGTCTGGACGTCACCCGGTTCCTGGAGATCGGCCCCGACGCCGCCCTGTCCGGCCTCGGGCAGCACACCGTCGAGGCGGTGTTCGTCCCGTCCCTGCGCAAGGACCGCGACGAGTCCACCTCGCTGGTGACCGCGCTGGGCACCCTGTTCAGCCACGGCGTCGACGTCGGCTGGCAGGAGTACTTCGCCGGCAGCGGCGCGGCGGTCGTCGACCTGCCGACCTACCCCTTCCGGCGCCAGCGGTTCTGGCTGCACTCCACGCCCGGAGCCGGTGACGCCGCGAGCCTGGGCCAGGGCGCGCTGGACCACCCGCTGCTCGGCGCCACCGTCACGCTCCCGGACAGCGGCGGACTCGTGCTGACGGGCCGGCTGTCGCTGGACGCACAGCCGTGGCTGGCCGGGCACCGGGTGATGGGCACGGTCCTGCTGCCCGGCACGGCGTTCGCGGAACTGGCCGTCCAGGCGGGCGACGAGGTCGGCTGCGACACCGTGGAGGAGCTCGTTCTCCAGGCACCGCTGGTGCTCGGCAGCGCGGCACTGCAACTCCGGGTGTCCCTCTCGGACTCCGAAGTGGACGGACGCCGCACGGTGACCGTCCACTCGCGGCCCGAGGGCGCCGACGACGAATGGACGTTGCACGCCACCGGAACGCTGATCCCCGGTGGTGGCGGGCCTGGGGCGGAAGAGACCGGGTGGCCGCCGGAGAACGCCGTGCCGGTCGACCTCGACGGCTTCTACGCCACCCTCGCCGAGGCCGGACTGGACTACGGCGGCGTCTTCCGCGGCCTGCGGGCCGCCTGGCGCCGGGGTGAGGAGACGTTTGCCGAGGTCGAGCTGCCCGAGGGCACCGACGTCAGCCGGTTCGGCCTGCACCCGGCGCTGCTGGACGCCGCGTTGCACGCCGTCGGGCTGTCCGGTGGCCAGGCGCGGCTGCCGTTCTCGCTGGCCGGTCTGACGTTGCACGCGGCCGGCGCGACCGCCCTGCGGGTCCGGCTCGCCCCGGCGGGATCGGGCGCGCTGTCGCTGCGGGTGGCCGACGGCACCGGTGCGCCGGTGCTCTCGGTTGACCGGCTCGCGTTGCGGGAGATCAGCGAGGAGCAGCTCCGCCCGGTCGACCAGGCGGAGCGCGACGCCCTGTTCACCGTGGACTGGGTGCCGGTCACGGCCAACGTCCAGCCACCCGGCCAGGAGGCCGCGGTCGTCCACTCCGTGCCCGAGGGTGCGGCCGACGTGGTGACCGCCGAGGTGCTGGGCCTGCTGCAGTCGTGGCTGGCCGAGGACCGCGAGGCCAAGCTGGTCGTGCGCACGACCCCGGGCCTTCCCGCGCACGCCGCGGTGAGCGGGCTCGTGCGCAGCGCACAGGCCGAGCACCCGGACCGGTTCGTGCTGGTGCACGGCGATGGTGATGTCGCCGCGGCGGTCGGCACGGGTGAGCCGGAGGTGCTGCTCGCCGACGGCGAGCTGCGGGTGCCCCGGCTGGTGCGCTCCAGGGCGACCGGTCGCGACGACTGGTCGCTCGACGGGACCGTGCTGGTCACCGGCGGTACCGGCGGCCTGGGCGCGCTCGTCGCCCGCCGCCTCGTCGAACGCCACGGCGTCCGGAACCTGTTGCTGGTCAGCCGTTCCGGCGGCGACAGCCCTCAGGCACCACAGCTGGTGCGGGAGCTGACCGAGCTCGGCGCGGAGGTGACGGTCGCCGCGTGCGACGTCTCCGACCGCGGCCAGCTCGAGACCGCGCTCGCCCTCGTTCCCGCCGACCGGCCGCTGCGCGGGGTCGTGCACGCGGCCGGTGTGCTCGACGACGGCGTGCTCGACGCGCTGACCCGTGACCGCGTCGAAGCCGTGCTGCGCCCCAAGGCCGACGCGGCCTGGCACCTGCACGAGCTGACCGGCGGCCTCGACCTGTTCGTCACGTTCTCCTCGATCGCGGGCACGCTCGGCGCGCCGGGGCAGGCCAACTACGCCGCGGCGAACGGCTTCCTCGACGGTCTCGCCGTCCACCGCCGCACGCTCGGGCTGCCGGCGACGTCGATCGCCTACGGCCTGTGGGACGAGGGCATGGGCCACGGCCAAGCGGCCGGTCCCGCCGGTTTCGCGGCGCTCTCGGCCGAGGACGGCCTGGCGCTGTTCGACCTCGTCGCGCTCGGAGAGGACGCGAACCCGGTCGCGATGCGGCTGGACGTCGCCGCTGTCAGGGAGGGCGCGAAGGCCACCGGCGTGGTCCCGCACGTCCTGCGAAGCCTGGTCAAGGTCCGCCCGCGGCGCACCGCGCGCACGGAGGAAGGTGCCGGGCTGCGCGAGCGGCTGGGTGCGCTGCCTCCGGCCGAACGACTGCGGCAGCTGCTCGACCTGATCCGCACCGAGGTCGCCCTGGTGCTGGGCCACACCAGCCCGGACGCGGTCGAGACCGACCGCGCGTTCGGCGACCTGGGTTTCGACTCGCTCACCGCGGTCGAGCTCCGCAACCGCGTCGACGCGGCCACGGGCCTCAGGCTGCCCGCCACCCTCACGTTCGACTACCCGACGCCCCTGGCGCTGGCCGAGTTCATCCAGGCCGAGTTCCTCGACGAGCTGGCCGGTCCGGCGACGCCGGTGTTCGCCTCCGTGGCGCTCGCCGACGATCCGATCGCCATCGTCGGCATGGCCTGCCGCTACCCCGGCGGCGTCGGCTCGCCGGAGGACCTGTGGGACCTCGTCACGAACGGCCGCGACGGCGTCACCCGCTTCCCCGAGGACCGCGGGTGGGACGTCGACGGCATCTACCACCCCGACCCCGACGCGCAGGGCAAGACCTACACGCGGGAGGGCGGGTTCCTGCACGACGCCGGCGACTTCGATCCGGAGTTCTTCGGCATCTCGCCGCGCGAGGCGCTGGCGATGGACCCGCAGCAGCGGTTGCTGCTGGAGGTCTCGTGGGAGGCGCTGGAGCACGCGCGGATCGATCCCGCGGGGCTCAAGGGCACGCCGACCGGTGTGTTCGCCGGGTTGATGTACCACGACTACGGTGCGCGCCTCGGCGCGTTGCCCGACGGTGTCGAGGGTTTCATCGGCACCGGGACGTCCGGCAGCGTGCTGTCCGGGCGCGTGGCCTACACCCTGGGCCTGGAGGGCCCGGCCGTCACCGTCGACACGGCGTGCTCGTCCTCCCTGGTCGCGATGCACTGGGCGATGCAGGTACTGCGCTCGGGTGAGTGCTCGATGGCCCTGGCCGGCGGTGTCACCGTCATGGCCTCTCCCGACACGTTCATCGGCTTCTCCCGGCAGCGCGGTCTCGCCGTCGACGGCCGGTGCAAGTCGTTCTCCGCCGACGCCGACGGCACCGGCTGGTCCGAGGGCGTCGGCGTGCTGGTGCTGGAGCGGTTGTCCGACGCCCGGCGCAACGGTCACCGCGTTCTCGCGGTGGTCAGGGGTTCCGCGGTGAACCAGGACGGCGCGTCCAACGGTCTCACCGCGCCGAATGGCCCGTCGCAGCAGCGGGTGATCCGGCAGGCGCTGGCCAGCGCGGGCATCGAGTCGTCCACTGTGGACGTCGTCGAGGCGCACGGCACCGGCACCCCGCTGGGCGATCCCATCGAGGCGCAGGCGCTGCTCGCCACCTACGGCCAGGAGCGTGCCGAGGAGCCGCTGTACCTCGGCTCGATCAAGTCGAACATCGGCCACACCCAGGCCTCGGCCGGTGTCGCCGGTGTCATCAAGATGGTCCAGGCGCTGCGGCACGGCGTGCTTCCCGCGACGTTGCACCTGCAGGAGCCGACCCCGCACGTCGACTGGGCGGCCGGTGAGGTCAGCCTGCTCACCGAGCAGCGCGCCTGGCCCGCGGTCGACCGGCCGCGCCGCGCCGCCGTGTCGTCGTTCGGCATCAGCGGCACCAACGCGCACGTGATCCTGGAGCAGGCCGAGGACGAGCTCGCGCCGCCGCGTGCGGACGTGGAGCTGCCCGTCGTGCCCTGGGTGGTCTCCGGGCGCAGCGAGCAGGCACTGCACGAGCAGGCGGCCCGGCTGCTGGAGATCGGCGGTCAGCCCGCCGACCTCGGCCTGTCGCTGGCCACCACGCGCACCTCGCACGACCACCGGGCCGTCGTGGTCGGCTCGACCCCGGAGGAGCTGCGTGCCGGTCTGGCGGCGCTGTCGGCCGGGGAGACCACGGCGTCGGTCACGACCGGCCGAGTCCTTTCCGGACGGACGGCGGTGCTGTTCACCGGCCAGGGTTCCCAGCGCGTGGGCATGGGTTCCGGGCTGTACGAGGCGTTCCCGGTGTTCGCGCAGGCCTATGACGAGGTTTGCGGTCACCTGCCCGGTATCAGGGAGATCACCGACGCGGAGGTGCTGGCGCAGACCGGCAACGCGCAGCCGGCGATCTTCGCGTTGGAGGTGGCGCTGTTCCGCCTGGTGCGGTCGTGGGGTGTCGTGCCGGACTTCGTCGCCGGGCATTCGATCGGTGAGATCGCGGCGGCGCACGTGGCCGGCGTGTTGTCGCTGGCGGACGCGGCGACGCTGGTGTCCGCACGCGGCCGGCTGATGCAGGAGTTGCCCGCCGGTGGCGCGATGGTCGCCGTCCAGGCGACCGAGGACGAGGTCCGCGAACACCTGTCTCCCAAGGTGTCCCTGGCCGCCGTCAACGGCCCGAACGCCGTCGTGCTGTCCGGCGCGGCGACCCAGACCCTCAAGGTCGCCAAGAAGTTCGAGAAGCTTGGCCGCCGCACCAAGCGGCTGGCGGTCTCGCACGCGTTCCACTCGGCGCTCATGGAGCCGGTGCTGGCCGAGTTCCGCGCGGTGGCGGAGTCGCTGACCTACGCGGCACCGTCGATCCCGGTCGTCTCCACGGTCACCGGGCAGCTCGTCACCGACCGGCTCACGGACGCCGAGCACTGGGTCGAGCACGTCCGGGAAACGGTTCGCTTCGCCGACACCGTCTCCTGGCTGCACGACCGGGGCGTCACCCGGTTCCTGGAGGTCGGCCCGGACGGCGTGCTGTCGGCGATGGGCGCCGACACCGCCGATGGCCTCTTCACCTCGTTCCTGCGCAAGGACCGCGACGAGGCCGCGTCCGCGATGACCGGTCTGGCCGCCGCGTACACCCGCGGTGAGCAGGTCGACTGGTCCGCGGTGTTCGCCGGGAGCGACGCGCGGATCGTGGACCTCCCGACCTCGGCGTTCCAGCACCAGCGGTTCTGGCTCGCCGCGGCCGCGACGGGCGCGGACGTCTCCGCCGCCGGTCTCGTGCCTGCCGAGCACCCGCTGCTCGGTGCGGCCGTGCCCTTCGCCGACGGCGACGGCTGGGTGCTCACCGGCCGGCTGTCGCTGGCCACGCACCCGTGGCTGGCCGACCACTCGGCGCTGGGCGCGGTGCTCATGCCCGGGACCGGGCTGCTGGAGCTGGTGGTGCGGGCCGGTGACGAAGCCGGCTGCGGCACCGTCGAGGAGCTGACGGTGCAGGCACCGCTGCTGCTGCCGGCGTCCGGTTCGCTGGACGTCCAGGTGCTCGTCGGCGCGGCCGACGGCGCCGACCGGCGACCGGTGTCGGTGCACTCGCGCAGTGCGCACGGTGCGTGGACCGAGCACGCCGTGGGCACGTTGTCGCCCGGCACGTCCGCACCGTCGTTCGACCTGGCGGCGTGGCCGCCCGCGGGCGAGGCCGTGGAGCTCGACGGCCTGTACGAGGACTTCGCGGCCGCCGGACTGGCCTACGGGCCGGTCTTCCAGGGACTGCGGGCCGCCTGGCGCGCCGGTGACGACGTCTGGGCCGAGGTCGCGCTGCCCGAAGCCGAGCACGACCAGGCGGGCCGGTTCGGCCTGCACCCGGCGCTGCTCGACGCGGCGCTGCACACGATCGGCCTCCTGCCGGGTGAGGGGACCCGGCTGCCGTTCGCGTTCGGCTCGGTGACCCTGCACGCCACCGGTGCGACCACGGTGCGCGTCCGGGTCACCTCGACCGGTACCGACCGGGTGGCGGTCCTCGTCGCCGACAGCACCGGCGTTCCCGTCGCCACGATCGGCTCGCTGGTCGTCCGCGCCGCCTCCGCCGAACAGCTCCGCACGACCGGCGAACCGCTGTACGAGCTGTCCTGGGTTCCCGTGCCCGCACAGGGAACCCCGGTCGAGCACGTGCCGCTGCGGGACGTCGGCGACGACGTTCCCGCGGCGCTGGTCCTGGACGTCCCGGCGGGCGAACCGCGGGAGGTCCTGCACGGTGCGCTGACGGCGGTCCAGGGGTTCCTCGCCGAGGAACGGTTCGCCGACGCACGGCTGGTCGTCGTGACCGACGGGTCGCTGTCCGGTGCGGCCGTGCGCGGCCTGGTCCGCAGCGCGGAGTCGGAGCACCCCGGCCGGTTCGTCCTCGTCGAGGGCGGCGACGTGGCTGCGGCGCTCGCGACGGGTGAGCCGCAGGTCCGCGTCCACGACGGCGAGACGCTGGCACCCCGGCTCGTCCGGGCCCGCACCGCGAGCCCGGCCACGTGGGGCGAGGGCACCGTCCTCGTCACCGGCGGCACGGGCGGGATCGGCGCCGCGGTCGCTCGCCACCTCTCGCGGGTGCACGGCGTCACGAAGCTGGTCCTCACCAGCCGCCGCGGCCTGGACGCGCCCGGCGCGGCCGAACTGGCCGCCGAGCTCGGCGCGGTGGTCGAGGCCTGCGACGTCTCCGACCGCGACGCACTGGCGGCGTTGCTCGACTCGATCCCCGACCTGACCGGGATCGTGCACGCCGCCGGTGTGCTCGACGACGGCGTCATCACGGCCCTGACGCCCGAGCGCGTGGACACCGTGCTGCGCCCGAAGGCCGACGCGGCCGTGGCGCTGCACGAGCTGACCCGCGACCGGCCGCTGAGCCAGTTCGTCCTGCTCTCCTCGGTCTCCGGCATCCTCGGTGGTCCGGGGCAGGCGAACTACGCCGCGGCGAACGCCGTGCTCGACGCACTGGCCGAGCAGCGGGTCGCCGAGGGGCTGCCCGCCCGGTCGCTCGCCTACGGGCTGTGGGCGGAGGGCATGGCCGACGGGTCCGATGTGGACCGACTGAGCCGTGACGGCTTCGGCGCACTGTCCGAAGAGGAGGGTTTGGCGCTGTTCGACGCCGCGCTCGCCGCGGAGACGGCGGTGCCGGTGCCGGTGAAGCTGGACCTCGCGACGTTGCAGGTCCACGCCCGCACCTCGCCGATCCCGGCCGTCCTGCGCGGCCTGGTGCGGGTCCCGCGCCTGCGCAGCGCCGTGAACGCCCAGGCGGTGTCCGCACTCCTGGACACCCTGTCGAGGCTCTCCGACGCCGAGCAGCGTGCCCACGTGACCGAGCTGGTCCGGGTTCGCGTTGCCGAGGTCCTGGGCCACGCCGGCACGGGCGCGGTGGAGGTGGGACGGGCGTTCACCGAGCTGGGCTTCGACTCGCTCACGGCGGTCGAGCTGCGCAACCGGCTCGGCGAGGCCACCGGCCTGCGGCTGCCCGCGACGCTGATCTTCGACTACCCGACCCCCCGGGCGCTGGCCGACCACGTCCGCACCGAGCTCCTCGGTGCGACGGCCACCGCCGCGGTTGTGCCGGCGCGGTCCGCCGCACCGGACGAGCCGATCGCGATCATCGCGATGAGCTGCCGCTACCCCGGTGGCGTCCGCTCGCCGGAGGACCTGTGGCGGCTGGTCGCCCAGGGCACCGACGCGATCACGCCGTTCCCCGCCGACCGCGGCTGGGACCTGGAGGACCTGTACGACCCGGACCCGGACCGCACCGGGAAGAGCTACACCCGCGAGGGCGGGTTCCTGCTCGACGCGGCGGACTTCGACGCCGAGTTCTTCGGCATCTCGCCCCGCGAGGCGATGACCGTCGACCCGCAGCAGCGCCTGCTGCTGGAGACCGCCCAGGAGGCCTTCGAACGCGCCGGGATCGACCCGGTCACGTTGAAGGGCAGCCCCACCGGCGTGTTCGCCGGGGTGATGTACAACGACTACGCCTCCCGCCTGACGAGCACCCCCGACGGGTTCGAGGGCCTGCTCGGCACCGGCAGCGCGAACAGCGTCCTGTCCGGCCGGGTGGCCTACACGTTCGGGCTGGAGGGTCCGGCGGTGTCGGTGGACACCGCGTGCTCGTCGTCGCTGGTGGCACTGCACCTCGCGGCGCAGGCGCTGCGGTCGGGCGACTGCGACCTCGCACTGGCGGGCGGCGCGACCGTGATGGCCACGCCGAACCCGTTCATCGAGTTCTCCCGGCAGCGCGGTCTGGCCGCCGACGGCCGGTGCAAGCCGTTCGCCGCGGCGGCGGACGGCACCGGCTGGTCGGAGGGTGCCGGGTTCCTGCTGCTGGAGCGGTTGTCCGATGCCCAGCGCAACGGCCATCGCGTTCTCGCGGTGGTCAGGGGTTCCGCGGTGAACCAGGACGGTGCGTCCAACGGTCTCACCGCACCGAACGGCCCGTCCCAGGTGCGCGTGATCCGCCAGGCCCTCGCGGCCGCGCGGCTGTCCACTTCGGACGTAGACGCGGTCGAGGCGCACGGAACGGGTACCGCGCTGGGAGATCCGATCGAGGCGCAGGCGGTGCTGGCCACGTACGGCCAGGACCGGGACGTGCCGCTGGTGCTCGGCTCGGTGAAGTCCAACATCGGCCACACCCAGGCCGCGGCCGGTGTCGCCGGGATCATCAAGATGGTCGAGGCGATGCGGCACGGGATCATCCCGGCGAGCCTGCACATCGACTCCCCGTCCCCGCACGTGGACTGGGCCGGGGGTGCGGTCGAACTGGCCACCGCGGCCCGGCCGTGGGCGAAGCAGGACCGTCCGCGTCGTGCGGCCGTCTCGGCGTTCGGCATCAGCGGCACCAACGCCCACGTCATCCTCGAACAGGGACCGGACGTCCCGGTGCCGGCCCGCGCGGTCAGGACGCCGGCGCTGCTCCCGTACGTCCTCTTCGGACGGACGGAGAACGCCCTGCGCGGGCAGGCGGAGCGCCTGCTCAACGCGGAGCTCGCTGAACCGGTGGACGTCGCGTACTCCCTGGTGACCACGCGTGCCGTGCACGAGCGGTGCGCGGTCGTGACGGGGAGTCCGGCCGACCTGCGCGCTGGGCTCGCCGCTCTGGCGGACGGGCAGCCCGCGGCGAACGTGACGATCGGCCGGGCCGGCACGGGCAAGCTCGCCGTGCTGTTCACCGGTCAGGGGTCACAGCGGCTGGGCATGGGCCGCGAGCTGTACGCGGCGTTCCCGGTGTTCGCCGCGGCCTACGACGAGATCGCGGCGTTGTTGCCCGCAATCCGGGAGATCGACGACGCCGAGGTGCTCAACCGGACCGGCAACGCGCAACCGGCGCTGTTCGCGCTGGAGGTGGCGCTGTACCGGCTGGTCGAGTCGTGGGGTGTGCGGCCGGACTTCCTGGCCGGTCACTCCATCGGCGAGCTGAGCGCGGCACACGTCGCCGGGGTGCTGTCGTTGCGGGACGCGGCGAAGCTGGTCGAGGCCCGTGGCCGGCTGATGCAGGCAGTGCCCGGCGGCGGCGCGATGGTGGCCGTCGAGGCCACCGAGGACGAGGTGCGCGACCACCTGACCGCCGAGGTCGGCCTGGCCGCCGTCAACGGTCCGTCCGCCGTCGTGCTGTCCGGCGTGGAGGCCCCGGCGCTGGCCGTGGCCGAGGTCTTCCGCGCCCGGGGCCGCCGGATCAAACCACTCGCGGTCTCGCACGCCTTCCACTCGGCGTTGATGGACCCGATGCTCGCCGAATTCGCCGAGGTCGCGCGCTCGCTGGACTACCGCGAGCCCGTGATCCCGGTCGTGTCGAACGTGACCGGCCACCTGGCGACGGAGCTGACCGACCCGGAGTACTGGGTCCGGCACGTGCGGGACACCGTCCGCTTCGCCGACGGGATCCGCGCGCTGGAGGCCGCGGGCGTCACCAGGTTCGCCGAGCTGGGGCCGGACGGCGTGCTGTCCGCGATGGGACAGGACTGCGCGAGCGACGCGGCGGTGTTCGTCCCGTTGCTGCGCAAGGACCGCACCGAGCCGCAGGCCGTGGAAAGCGCTTTCGGCCGCCTGGTGGCGGCGGGTGTGGCCGTGGACTGGGAGGTGTTCTTCGCGGGCACCGGTGCCCGGCGCACGGACCTCCCGACCTACGCCTTCCAGCGCGAGCGGTTCTGGCTCGACAGCGGCCCCTCGACCGGCGACGCCGCAGGGCTCGGCCTGACGACGACCGAGCACCCGCTGCTCGGTGCGACGGTGTCGACGCCGGGCGGGGACGGGCTGATCTGCTTCGGCAGGCTGTCGCGCGCCGCCCAGCCGTGGCTGGTGGACCACACCGTGTTCGGTGCGGCCCTGGTGCCCGGCGCGGCCCTGGTCGAGATGGCCGTCCGGGCGGGCGACGAGCTCGGCTGCCCGGAGGTGGCCGAGCTGACCCTCGCGGCGCCGATGGTGCTGCCCGACCAGGGTGGCCTGGCCGTGCAGGTCGTCGTCGGCGCCGCTGCCGAGGACGGCGGACGCGAGGTCGCGGTGTACTCGAGGCGGGCGGACGCCTCCATCGAGCAACCGTGGACCCACCACGCGGCCGGTGTGCTCGTGCCCGAGGAGAACCGCCTTCCCGCGGTGGCCGGAGCGTGGCCGCCCGCGGAGGCGGAGGTCCTCGACGTGGAAGGCCTCTACTCCGACCTCGCGGCCACCGGCCTGAGCTACGGCCCGGTGTTCCAGGGCCTCACCTCCGCCTGGCTGCGGGACGAGGAGATCTTCGCCGAGGTGGTGCTGCCGGCCGTGGCCCACGGTGACGTGGCCCGCTTCGGCATCCACCCGGCGCTGCTCGACGCGGCCCTGCACCCCATCGGGCTGCTCGGGTTCGCCGGGGAGGCGACCGCGCGGCTGCCGTTCCTGTGGCGCGACGTCTCGCTGCACGCCACGAACGCGACAGCGGTCCGCGTGACGGTGACCCCCACCGGTGCCGACTCGGTCCGGCTGGAGATCACCGACACCGCGGGCGCACCGGTGCTCACCGTCGGATCGTTGCTGCTGCGCGAGGTCTCGGCGGCGCAGCTCAGCGCCGGACCGTCCACTTCGGACCGGATCTTCCTCACGGGGTGGGTCCCGGTCACGGGTGACGGCACCCCGGTGGCCTGGGCCCACCACGACGAGATCGGGCCGGACGTGCCACCGGTGACGGTGCTCGGGGTGCGACCGCCCGCACAGGCGGTTCCGCGTGCCGTGCGCGACGTGCTCGTGAGCACGCTCGCCACCGTCCAGGAGTGGCTGGCGGACGAGCGCAACGCGGACGGCAAGCTCGTCGTGCTCACCCGCGACGCGGTGCGGACGCGCCCTTGCGACGAGATCAACCCGGTCACGGCCTCGATCTGGGGCCTGATCCGCAGTGCCCAGGCGGAAAACCCCGGCCGGCTGGTGCTGCTGGACGCCTCCGGGCCCGACGTGGCACTGGCGGTCCCGCACCTCGCGGAGGAAACGCAGCTCGCGGTGCGCGACGGCGTCGTGCACGCCTGCCGGCTGCTTCCCGCGAGCAGCGCGCCGGAACTGGTTCCCCCACAGGGGGAGAGCACCTGGCGGCTGGACGCACCGGGCGAGGACCGGTTCACGTTGTGCCCCTTCCCGGAAGCCGCCGCGCCACTGGAGGCACACGAGATCCGGATCGGCGTCCGTGCCGCGGGCGCCAGCTACCGGGACGTGCTCACCCTCACGGGCAGCGGGCCCGGTGACGACGGGCTGCTCGGCCGCGAGGTCGCGGGCGTCGTCGTGGAGGTGGGGCAGGGTGTCACGGACCTCCGCGTCGGCGATGCGGTGATGGGCCTGGTGCACGGCGGTTTCGCTCCGGTGGTCCGCGCCGGGCGCGCGTTCGTCACCAAGGTTCCGCACTGGTGGACCTTCGAACAGGCGGCTTCCGTGCCGCTGGCGTTCCTGACCGCCTGGTACGCGCTGAACGACCTGGCCGGGTTGTCGGCGGGGGAGGCGGTGCTGATCAACGCCGCGGCCGGCGGCGTGGGCATGGCCGCCACCCAGATCGCCCACCACCTCGGTGCGGAGGTCTACGGCACGGCCGCCGAGGGCAAGTGGGACGTCCTGCGCGCGGCGGGCCTGCCCGACAGCCACATCGCCTCGTCGCGGACCCTCGACTTCGAGCAGCGGTTCCTGACCTCCAGCAACGGCCGCGGCGTCGACGTCGTCCTCAACGGGCTCCCCGGTGACGCCGCCGAGGCCTCACTGCGGCTGTTGCCGCGCGGTGGGCGGTTCGTGGAAATGGGGAAGGGCGATCTTCGCCCGATGAGCGGTGCGGCAGGGCAGTATCCAGGTGTGACTCACCGGGTGCTCGACGTGACCGACGCGGGCGCCGACCGGATCGCCGCGATGTGGGAGGAGCTGATCACGATGTTCGAGTCGGGTGCGCTCAGCCCACTCCCGATCCGTTCGTGGGACGTCCGCGAGGCGCCGGATGCGTTCCGCTTCCTCGGTCAGGCCCAGCACGTCGGCAAGGTCGTGCTGACCGTGCCGAGGGCACTCGACGCGAGCGGCACGGTCCTCGTGACCGGCGGTACCGGTGGCCTCGGCGCTGTCGTGGCCCGGCACCTGGTCACCGCGTTCGGCGTGCGGAACCTCGTTCTCGTGAGCCGGCGGGGTGTGCACGCGCCGGGTGCGGCGGACCTGGCCGGTGAGCTGACCGAGCTGGGCGCCGGGGTCCGCATCGTGGCGTGCGACGCGGCCGACCGGTCCGAACTGGAAGACCTGCTGGAGAGCATCCCGGTGCTCACCGGTGTCGTCCACGCCGCCGGCGTGCTCGACGACGGCCTGTTCACCTCGCTGACGCCGCAGCGGCTGGAGGAGGTGCTGCGTCCGAAGGTGGACGCGGCCTGGAACCTGCACGAGCTGACGCTGGGCCGGGACCTGGCGATGTTCGTCCTCTTCTCCTCGGCCGCGGGCGTCCTGGGCACGCCGGGCCAGGCGAACTACGCCGCGGCGAACACCTTCCTCGACGCGCTCGCCGACCACCGGCGGTCGCTGGGCCTGCCCGCCTCGTCCCTCGCCTACGGTCTCTGGGCCGACGGCATGGGCGCGGGGACGGACGCGGGCCGGATGGCTCGCGACGGCATCGGTGCGCTCAGCCGGGCCGAGGGCCTGGAGCTGTTCGACCTGGCCACGTCCATGGCGGCACCGGCGACGGTGCCGGTGAAGCTGGACCTGGCCAGGCTCAGGGCACACGCCGAAACCGCTTCCGTGCCACCACTGTTGCGGGCGCTGGTGCCGCCGCAGCGCGCTCGCCGGTCGGCCTCGGTCGACGCCGGACAGGCGGACGAGCTGAGGCGGCGGCTGGCCGGCCTGTCCGAGACCGACGCCCGGCAGGCGTTGCTCGGCCTGGTCCGCGGGCAGGCGGCGGCCGTGCTCGGTCACGCCGGACCGGACGTGATCGAGCCCGACCGGGCGTTCACCGACCTGGGCTTCGACTCGCTGACCGCGGTCGAGCTGCGCAACCAGCTCGGTGAGGCGACCGGCCTGCGCCTGCCGGCCACGCTGATCTTCGACTACCCGACCCCGGACGCCATGGCGGAGTTCCTCCAGGGCGAGGTGGTACCGGCGAACGCCACCGGTGTGTCCGGAGTGGACACCGGGATCGCCGAGCTGGAAGCGGCGTTGGCGGCGCTGGACCCGGCGACCACCGACGGGGCGGGCGTGGAAACCAGGCTGCGCCGGCTGGTCGCGCTGTGGCGGGACAAGACCCGGGCCGGTTCCGGCGACGGGACCGACATCGAGTCGGCCACCCTGGACGACATGTTCTCCCTGCTCGACAACGAACTCTGACTCTCTTCCACCTTTCCGTTCGTGGCAGCGTCCACACAGGACGCTGCCACAAGGAGGAATCGGCATGACCAGCGACGACCGGACGCTCGACTACTTGAAGCGGTTGACCACGGAGCTCCGCGACACCAGGCGTCGCCTGGACGAGGTCCAGGAGAGCGCAGCCGAGCCGCTGGCCGTCATCGGGATGGCCTGCCGGTACCCCGGCGGGGTGAGCTCGCCGGAGGACCTCTGGCGACTGGTGGCGCAGGGCGGTGACGGCGTGACCGGCTTCCCGGACAACCGGGGCTGGGACGTCGCCTCGCTCCACCACCCCGACCCCGACCACCGCGGCACCACGTACACCACCTCGGGCGGGTTCCTGCACGAGGCGGACCGGTTCGACGCGGAGCTGTTCGGGATCTCGCCCCGTGAGGCGCTGGCCATGGACCCGCAGCAGCGCCTGCTGCTGGAGGTCACGTGGGAAGCCCTGGAGCGCGCCGGAATCACCCCTGCCTCGCTGAAGGGGAGCGCCACCGGGGTGTTCGCCGGCGCGATGCGCACGGAGTACGTGTCCGGGTTGACGTCGGTGGCCGAGGACGTCGAGGGTTTCGTGGGCACCGGCTCGTCCAACAGCGTGCTGTCCGGCCGGGTGTCCTACACGTTCGGCCTGGAGGGGCCGGCGGTCACCATCGACACCGCGTGTTCGTCCTCCCTGGTCGCACTGCACCTGGCCGGGCACGCCCTGCGCACCGGTGAGTGCTCGCTGGCGCTGGTCGGCGGGGTCACCGTGATGTCCACGCCGGAGACGTTCGTCGAGTTCTCCCGCCAGCGCGGCCTGGCCGTCGACGGGCGGTGCAAGGCGTTCGCCGCCGCGGCCGACGGAACGGGGTGGTCCGAGGGCGCCGGGGTGCTGGTGCTGGAGCGGTTGTCCGACGCCCGCCGCAACGGGCACCGCGTGCTCGCGGTCGTCCGCGGTTCTGCGGTCAACCAGGACGGTGCCTCCAACGGGCTCACCGCTCCCAGCGGCCCGTCCCAGCAACGCGTGATCCGCCAGGCGCTCGTGAACGCCCGACTGTCCACATCGGACGTCGACCTGGTGGAGGCGCACGGCACCGGCACCCGGCTCGGCGACCCGATCGAGGCGCAGGCGCTGCTGGCCACCTACGGCCAGGGCCGGGACGAGCCGCTGTACCTGGGCTCCATCAAGTCCAACATCGGTCACTCCCAGGCGGCCGCCGGGGTCGCCGGCATCATCAAGGTCGTCGAGGCCATGAAGCACGGCGTGCTGCCGCGCACCCTGCACGTCGACGCACCGTCGCCGCACGTCGACTGGACGGCCGGCGCGGTGGAACTGCTCACCGACGAGCGCCCGTGGCCCGCCGTGGACCGGCCCCGCCGCGCCGCGGTGTCGTCGTTCGGCCTGAGCGGCACCAACGCCCACGTCATCCTCGAACAGGCCGCGGACGAGCAGGAGGACGTCGAACGGACGGCTCCGCCGGTGCTGCCGTGGGTGGTGTCGGCCAAGAACGAGAACGGCCTGCGGGCCCAGGCGTCCCGTCTCCTCGATGCCGCGGCCGGAACCGATCCGCTCGACGTCGCCTGCTCGCTCGCCACGACCCGCGCCACGCTCGACCGGCGGGCCGCGGTGATCGGCTCGACCCGTGCCGACCTCGTGGCCGGTCTGACCGCGCTCTCACAGGGAACGCCCTCGCCCGCCGTCGTCACGGGCACCCCGCTGATCGGGCGCACCGCGTTCCTGTTCACCGGGCAGGGCAGCCAGCGCTGCGGCATGGGTCGTGAGCTCCACCAAGCGTTTCCCGTCTACGCCGAGGCGTTCGACGCGGTGGTGGCCGCGCTGGACGAGCACCTGGACCGGCCGCTCGCCGGCGTGGTGTTCGGCGACGACCAGGACCTGCTCGACCGGATGACGTACCTGCAGCCGGCCCTGTTCGCCGTCGAGGTGGCGTTGTTCCGGCTGCTGGAGTCCTGGGGCGTGCGTCCCGATTTCGTCGCCGGCCACTCCATCGGTGAGCTCACCGCCGCACACGTCGCCGGTGTCTGGACGCTGGCGGACGCGGCGAAGGTCGTCGCCGCACGCGGCAGGCTCATGGAGGCACTCCCCACCGGCGGGGCCATGGTCAGCGTCCAAGCCGCGGAGGACGAGGTCCGCGCCGTGCTCACCGACGGCGTGGAGATCGGCGCGGTCAACGGCCCGGACGCGGTGGTGCTGTCCGGCGACGAGGACGCGGTCCTCGCGGTCGCGGAGTCGTTCGCCGCGCAGGGCCGCAAGACCAAGCGGCTGCGCATGACCCACGCGTGCCACTCGGCGCGGATGGACGGCATGCTCGCCGAGTTCGCCGCGGTCGCCGGGAGCGTCTCCTACGGTGCCGCGACGATTCCGGTGGTGTCCAACGTGACCGGCAAGCTGGCCGGCACCGGCGAGGTCACCGTGCCGGGGTACTGGCCGCACCACGTCCGCCACGCCGTCCGCTTCGCCGACGCGATCACCTGGCTGCGCTCCGAGGGCGTCTCGCGGTTCGTCGAGCTGGGACCCGACGCGGTCCTGACCGCCATGGTCGCCCGCGTCCTGCCCGACGAGGACGTGCTGGCCGTGCCGATGGCGCGCGCCGGCCGTTCCGAGCCGGTGACGGCGACGACCGCCCTCGCCACGCTGCACGTGCGCGGCGGACGCGTGGACTGGCGGACGTTCTTCGAGGGCACCGGCGCTCGCGCGGCGGAGCTGCCCACCTACGCGTTCCAGCACGACAGCTACTGGTTGAAGTCCGCGGGCAGCGCGGGAGACCCGGCCGGGCTGGGCCTGACCGACGCCCGCCACCCGCTGGTGGGTGCGTCGGTGGCGCTGGCCGACGACTCGCGACTCGTCCTCACCGGCCGGGTCTCGCTCTCGACCCACCCGTGGCTCGCGGACCACGTCGTCGCGGGCACGGCCGTCCTGCCGGGAACGGCACTGGTCGAGCTGGCGCTCCGTGCAGGCGACGAGGCCGGCTGCCCGCAGCTGGAGGAGCTCACCCTGCACGAGCCGGTGTTCCTGGACGGCGCACGCGACCTCCAGGTCGTGCTGGCCGCGCCGGACGAGTCGGGCCGCCGGTCGGTGTCCCTGCACTCCCGCGCCGGCGAGGGGGACTGGGCCCAGCACGCCTCCGGCACGCTCGCCCCGTCCGTCGTGCCGCCGGACTTCGACCTCACCGAGTGGCCCCCGCGTGGCGCCACCGCCGTCGACCTGGCCGACGTGTACGAAGCCTTCGCCCGCAACGGCCTGGAGTACGGGACGGTGTTCCGCGGCCTGCGGACGGCCTGGCGCCTCGGCGACGAGCTCTACGCGGAGCTGCGGCTGCCCGAGGAGGGCGAGGCGCGCAAGGACGCCGAGCGGTTCGGCCTGCACCCGGCGCTGCTCGACGCCTGCCTGCACGCCATCGGTCTCACGGCGGACGAGGACTCCGGTCCTCGGGTGCCCTACCTGTGGCAGGACGTCGCCTTGCACGCGGTCGGCGCCACCACGCTGCGGTTGCGGCTGTCCCCCGGCCGGTCGGACGCGGTCACTCTCCGGGTCGCTGACGGCGTCGGTGCCCCGGTGGCCACCATCGGCGCGCTCGTGCTGCGCCGGATCAGCGCCGAGCAGTTCAGGACAGCCGAGCCGAGTGGCCTGGAGTCCCTGTACCACCTTCAGTGGAAAGCGCTTTCCGCTTCCGGCGAGTACGACGTCGAGTGGATCTTCGCGGACGAGCTGGCCGACGACGTCGCGCCTCCGCCGGTTGTCGTGCTCCCGGTCCGCACTGGTGCCGTCGACCTGGCGGGCACCGCCGACCTGACGGGCACCGTCGACCTGACGGGCAGCGCCGACCTGACGGGCAGCGCCGACCCGGCCGCCACCGGCGACTCGGCGGCCACCGCCGACGTGGCGGGTGCCGCCGACGTGACGGGCAGCGCGGACGTGGTGGGCAGGGTGGACGTCGCGGACGTGCCGGGCAGCGTTGAGGTCGCGGGCACCGCCGACCTGACGGGCAGCGTGGACGTGGCGGGCACCGCACTGGCGGAGACCACCCGCGTCCTCGCCGTGCTGCAGCGGTGGAGCACCGAGGAACGCCTGCACGGCGCCACCCTGGTGGTGCTCACCCGCGACGCGGCCGGCACGGACCGGGTCGATCCGGCGGCCGCCGCCGTCTGGGGCCTGGTGCGGTCGGCCCAGTCCGAGCACCCCGGCCGGTACGTGCTGATCGACACCGACGCGGAGCCGACCTCCGCGCAGCTGGCGGCGGCCCTGTCCACCGGCGAGCCGCAGCTGCTGTTGCGTGGCGGCGAGTTCGCGGCGCCGCGGCTGGCCGCACTGCCGGCGGAGGACGAGCTCGTTCCCCCGGCGAGCGAGGCCTGGCGACTGGGCATGACCGGTCGCGGCACCCTGGACAACCTGCGCCTGGAGCCGCACCCGCAGGCGCTGGAACCGTTGGCGGCCAACGACGTCCGGATCGCCGTCGCCGCGGCCGGCCTGAACTTCCGCGACGTGCTCAACGTGCTCGGCATGTTCGACGGCGAGCCCGGTCCCCTCGGCAACGAGGTGGCGGGCGTGGTGGTCGAGGTCGGGTCCGGGGTGACGGACCTGGCGGTCGGCGAGGCCGTGATGGGCGTGGCGGCCGGAGGCATCGGTACGGTCGCCGTCGCGCCCCGCTCTTACGTGACGCGGGTTCCCGACGGCTGGCCGTTCGAGACCGCGGCCTCGGTCCCGCTGGTGTTCCTGACCGCCTACTACGGGCTCACGGAGCTGGCCGGGCTCAGCGCGGGCGAGTCGGTGCTGATCCACGCGGCCGCAGGCGGCGTCGGCATGGCCGCGGTGCAGATCGCACGGCACCTCGGCGCGGAGGTCTACGCCACCGCGAGCACGGGCAAGCAGCACGTCCTGCGCGCGGCCGGGCTCGACGACGGCCACATCGCCGACTCCCGCACGCTCGACTTCGAGCAGCACTTCACGACCACCAGCGGCGGGCGCGGCGTCGACGTCGTGCTGGACGCGCTGACCGGTGAGTTCGTCGACGCCTCGCTGCGGCTGCTGCCGCGCGGCGGCCGGTTCATGGAGATGGGCAAGGCGGGGCTGCGCGACCCGAACGAGGTCGCCGCGCGCCACCCCGGAGTCCGTTACCGGCCCTTCGACCTGATCGAGGCCGCGCCGGAGCTGCTCACCCGGATGTGGGCCGAGGTGGTCGAGCTGTTCGACCGCGGGGTGCTCACGCCGTTGCCGACCCGCCTCTGGGACGTGCGGCGCGCACCGGAGGCGTTCCGCTTCCTCAGCCAGGCCAAGCACATCGGCAAGCTGGTGCTCACGATCCCGGGCGGTCCCGAGCCGGACGGCACCGTGCTGATCACCGGTGGCACCGGCGACCTCGGCGGCGTGCTCGCCCGGCACCTGGTGACCGAGCACGGGGTCCGGCACCTGCTCCTGACCAGCCGGCGCGGCCCGGACGCACCCGGTGCCGCCGAGCTGGTCGCCGACCTGACCGGCCTGGGCGCCGAGGTCACCGTCGTCGCCTGCGATGTCGCCTCCCGCGAGGCCGTGGCGGACCTGCTCGGCGCGATTCCGGCCGAGCACCCGCTGACCGGTGTCGTGCACGCGGCGGGCGTCCTCGACGACGGCCTGGTCGACGCGCTCACCCCGGAGCGGCTGGACCGCGTCTTCGCACCCAAGGTCGACGCGGCCTGGCACCTGCACGAGCTGACCCGGCACCTGCCGCTGCGCTGGTTCGTCCTGTTCTCCTCGGCCGCCGGGGTGCTGGGCAACGCGGGACAGGCCAACTACGCCGCTGCCAACAGCTTCCTCGACGCCCTGGCCACCCGCCGCCGCGGTGACGGCCTGGCCGCTCACTCGATCGCGTGGGGCCTGTGGTCGGGCGGCATGGGCGGCCGGCTCGGCGAGGAGGGCGAGGAACGCCTGCGCCGCAGCGGTTTCCCGCCCATCACGGCCGCCGAGGGCATGACGATGTTCGACCTCGCCGTCGGCACCGCGCACCCGGTCCTGCTCGCACTGCGGGTCGACCGCGCCACGGCCCGTGCCACCGCCTCGGACGCGTCCCTGTCCCCGTTGCTGCGCAGCCTGGTCGGCACCTCGGGCCGGGTGCGGGCCAAGGCGGCCACCGCGCAGCAGGACGGCGAGCTGCTCCGGAAGCTCGCGGAACTGACCGCGGCCCAGCGTGAGGAGTTCCTGCTCGACCTGGTCCGGCGGGAGGCCGCACTGGTGCTGGGCAGGACGGGCGCGGACAGCGTCGAACCCGCCCGCGGCTTCAGCGACCTCGGGTTCGACTCGCTGACGTCGGTCGAGTTCCGCAACCGCCTCAGCGCCGCCACCGGGCTGCGGCTGTCCTCCACGCTGGTCTTCGACTACCCGAGCCCGGCCGCGCTGGCCGCGTTCCTGCACACCGAACTGGCCGGTGCCGCCGAACCGGCGGGCACCGCGCTGATCGACCAGATAGGCCGGCTGGAGGCGATGCTCGCCGCCACCGATCCGGACGACATCGAGGTCGACCGGCGTTTGCAGCGCCTGCTGTCCGACTGGACGGCCAAGCGCACGGACGGGGGCGGAGCCGATCTCGACACCGCGACCCCGGACACCATCCTCGCGCTGATCGACCACGAGTTCGGCACGCGCTGACCAGCCCGGCCGTCATAGGAGCTGTGACCGATGCCCACCGAAGAGCAGTACGTCGACTACCTCAAGCGAATGGCGACGGACCTGCGGGAGAGCCGCCGGCAGCTGCGGGAGTCGCAGGAACGCCACGCCGAGCCGATCGCGATCATCGCGATGAGCTGCCGCTACCCCGGCGAGATCCGGTCGCCGCAGCAGCTGTGGGACCTCGTCAGCACCGAGGGCGACGCCGTGTCGCCGTTCCCCGCCAACCGCGGCTGGGACCTGGACGGGCTCTACGACCCGGACCCCGAGCGGCAGGGCACGACCTACGTCCGTGAGAGCGGTTTCCTGCACGACGCGGACGAGTTCGACGCGGAGCTGTTCGGCATCTCGCCGCGCGAGGCCGAGGCGACCGACCCGCAGCAGCGGCTGCTGCTGGAGACCGCGTGGGAGGCCGTCGAGAGCGCCGGCATCGACCCGGCCTCGCTGAAGGGCAGCGCCACCGGCGTGTTCGCCGGTGCCACCTACACCGAGTACGCCACCCGGCTCACCGCGGTGCCGGGGGAGTACGAGGGGTACCTCGCCACCGGGACGCTGGGCAGCGTGGTGTCCGGCCGGATCTCCTACGTGCTGGGCCTGCAGGGGCCGTCGGTGTCGATCGACACGGCCTGCTCGTCCTCACTGGTCGCACTGCACCTGGCCGCCCACTCGCTGCGGACGGGGGAGTCCACGCTGGCCTTGGCCGGCGGCGTGACGGTCATGTCCAGCCCCGGCCCGTTCGTCGACTTCTCCCGCCAGCGCGGGCTGGCCGCGAACGGGCGGTGCAAGCCGTTCGCCGCCGGTGCCGACGGCACGAACTGGGCCGAAGGCGCCGGGATGCTGGTGCTGGAGCGGTTGTCCGACGCCCGGCGCAACGGTCACCCGGTGCTGGCCGTGATCCGCGGCAGCGCGGTCAACTCCGACGGTGCGTCCCACGGCCTGACCGCCCCGAACGGGCCGTCCCAGCAGCGGGTGATCCGCCAGGCGCTGGCCAACGCGAAGCTGTCGCCGCCGGACGTGGACGCGGTCGAGGCGCACGGCACCGGCACGAAGCTCGGCGACCCCATCGAGGCGCAGGCCCTGCTGGCCACCTACGGCCAGGACCGCACCGAGCCGCTGTGGATCGGGTCGGTCAAGTCCAACATCGGGCACACGCAGTGCGCCGCGGGCGTCGCCGGGGTCATCAAGATGGTCGAGGCGATGCGGCACGGCGTCCTGCCGGCGAGCCTGCACGTCGACCGGCCGTCCGAGCACGTCGACTGGTCGGCCGGAACGGTCGCGCTGCTCTCGCGGCAGCGGCCGTGGCCGGAGACGGACCGGCCGCGCCGCGCGGGCGTGTCGTCGTTCGGCATCAGCGGCACCAACGCCCACGTGATCCTGGAGCAGGCGCCGGAAGAACCGCTGCCGCCACGTGAGGTGCACGCACCGGCCGTGGTGCCGTACGTCCTGTCGGGGGCGTCGCCCGCCGCCGTGCGTGCCCAGGCCGCCGCGCTGCTGCCCAGCGTGGACGAGGTCCCGAACGAGCCCGTCGACGTCGCGCTGTCGCTGGCCACCACCCGTGCGGCGATGGACCACCGCGCGGTCGTCGTCGGCGCCGACGCCGAGGAGCTGGTCGCCGGACTGCGCGCGGTGGCCGACGGCGACGCCGGGGCGATCACCGGGTTCGCCACCGCCGGGAAACTGGCCGTGCTGTTCAGCGGCCAGGGGTCGCAGCAGCTCGGCATGGGCCGTGAGCTGCACGCCGCCTTCCCCGTGTTCGCCACCGCGTTCGACGAGGCCTGCGCGCACCTGCCGGGCGTGCGCGAGGTGGTGTTCGGCGACGACGCGGAACGGCTGAACCGCACCGAGTTCGCCCAGCCCGCCCTGTTCGCCTTCGAGGTGGCGCTGTTCCGCCTGGTCACCTCGTGGGGTGTCGTCCCCGACCTCCTCGCCGGGCACTCGATCGGCGAGTTCGCCGCCGCCCACGTCGCCGGTGTGCTCTCCCTGGCCGACGCGGCGCGGCTGGTGCTGGCCCGCGGCCGGCTGATGCAGGCGCTGCCGGCCGGTGGCGCGATGGTGGCGGTCGAGGCGACCGAGGACGAGGTCCGCCCCCACCTGGGCGACGACGTGTGCCTGGCCGCGGTCAACGGCCCCCGCGCGGTGGTCCTGTCCGGCGCCGAGCAGGCCGTTCTCGCGGTGGCCGAGCGGTTCGCCGACCGCCGCACGACGCGGCTGAAGGTCTCGCACGCCTTCCACTCCGGCCTGATGGACCCGATGCTGGCCGAGTTCGCGGAGATCGCCCGTGACGTCACCTACGCCGAGCCCGCCATCCCGGTGGTCTCCACGCTGACCGGTGAGCTCGCCGACCGGCTGACCGACCCGGCGTACTGGGTCGAGCACGCCCGTGAGGCGGTGCGGTTCGCCGACGCCCTCCAGACCCTGCGCAAGCGCGGTGTGACCGCGTTCCTGGAGCTGGGACCGGACGCTCCGCTGACCGCGATGGGCCGGTCCGCCCTGGCCGACGACGCGGTGTTCGCCGCCGCCCAGCGCAAGGACCGCGATCCGGTCGAGGTGCTCGTCCGCGCGCTCGGCGCGTTGCACGTCAACGGCATCGGCGTCGACTGGGCCGCCTACCTCGCCGGCACCGGTGCCCGCACCGTCTCCCTGCCGACGTACCCGTTCCAGCGCAAGCGCTACTGGCTGGAGGACGCCGGAGACGGCACGGCCGCCACCGGTGGCGAGGACGCCCGGTTCTGGTCCGTCGTGGCGAACGGCGACGCCGGGGAGCTGGCCGCCGAGCTGGAGCTGCCCAACGCGCAGGTCCCGCTGGATGACGTCCTGCCGGCACTGGCGCGCTGGCGCACCTCCCGTGCGAACGAGTCCGAAGCGGACGCTCTGGGATATCACGTGCGGTGGAAGCCGTTCGCGCCGGAACCGGCGGTGGCGTCCGGGCGCTGGCTGCTGGTGTCCTCCGCGCGGTCCGGCGACTGGACCGAGGCCGCCGCGGCCGCACTGCGCGGAGCCGACGTCGACCGCGTGGTGCTCGACGCACCCGACCGGGCCGCCGTGGCCGCCGCGCTGGACGGCGTCCCGGAGTTCGACGGTGTGCTCTCCCTGGTGGCGCTGGACGAGCACGAGAACGACGGCCTGTCCTTCGGAGCCGAGGCAACACTGTCGTTGGTGCAGGAACTGGCCGCCCGTGAGCTCACCACTCCTCTGTGGACGGTCACGCGGCAAGCGGTGGCGACCGGCCCGCACGAGGCGCCGGACTCCGCGGTCCAGGCCCAGCTCTGGGGCTTCGGCAGGGCCGCCGCGCTGGAGCACCCGCGGTTGTGGGGCGGGCTTGTCGACGTTCCGGCCGAGCCGTCCGAACGGCTCAGCGCACTCCTCGGTGCCGTGGTCACGGGACCGCGCGGCGAGGACCAGGTCGCGCTCCGCGGTGCGGGCGCGTTCGGCCGTCGCCTGGTGCACGCCGAGAACGCCGGCCCGGCGCGCTCCTGGAAGCCGCGCGGCACCGTTCTGGTCACCGGCGGCACCGGCGGTCTCGGTGGGGTGGTCGCCCGCTGGCTGGTCGAGGCGGGCGCGGACCACGTCGTCCTGGTCTCCCGGACCGGCGAGAACGCGCCGGGTGCGGAGGTCCTGCGCGAGCAGCTGGGCGCCAAGGGCACCGTCATCGCCTGCGACGTCGCCGACCGCGACTCGCTCAAGGACGTCCTCGACGGCGTCCGCGCCGACCTGCGCGCCGTGTTCCACCTCGCGGGCGTCCTCGAAATCGGGCAGATAGAGACGATCGGCCGCACATCCTACACGGAAGCGTTGCGCGCCAAGGTGATCGGCACGCGCAACCTCGAAGAGCTGACCGACGGGCTCGACCTGGACGCCTTCGTGTTGTTCTCCTCCATCGCCGCCTCCGTCGGCAACCCCGCGCAGAGCGTGTACGGCGCCGCGAACGCCTACCTGGAGGCCGTCGCCCAGCAGCGCCGGTTCCGCGGCCTGCCGGCCACGTCCGTCGCCTGGGGCCGGTGGGGCGAGGTCGGCATGGGCGTCAGCGGCCAGGCCGACCAGCTGCTCAGCGACCTCGGCGTGCCGACGATGGCACCGGACCTGGGTGTCGCCGCGCTGCGGCGGGCGCTCGGTCGTGAGGAGACCGCGCTGACCGTGGCGGCGTTCGAGTGGGCGAAGTTCGCACCGCCGTTCGCGGCACTGCGGCCGAGCCCCCTGCTCGCCGACCTGCCCGAGGTGCTGGCGATCGCCGAGGCCGACGCGCGGCGTGCCGAGGAGGGCGCCGAGGTCACCACGGCGTGGCGGACGCGGCTCGCCGGCCTGCCCCAGGCCGAGCGCGAACGCGTGCTGCACCGGCTCGTGCTCACCCACACCTCCGCCGTGCTGGGCCACGACGAGGAGGTCAGCGCCCAGCAGCTGTTCACCAAGCTGGGCATCGACTCGCTCACCGCGGTCGAGCTGCGCGGCCGCCTCAACGCAGAGACAGGGCTGGCGCTGCCGCCCACCGTCGTGTTCGACCACCCGAGCCCGGCCGCCCTCGTCACCCACCTGCTCACGGAGCTCGGTCCGCGGGAACAGCCGTCGGCGCCGAAGGCCGCCGTGCGCGCGAACTCCTCGCAGGGTCAGGAGATCGCCGTGGTCGGCATGTCCGCCCGGTTCGCGGGCGGCAGCGACACGGTCGACGAGTACTGGCAGAACCTGATGCAGGGCAAGGACCTGGTGAGCCTGGCCCCGGCGAACCGCTGGAACGCCGCCGACTTCCTGGACCCCGACCGCACCGCTCCGGGCAAGGCCTACACCCAGCACGGCGCGTTCGTCACCGACATCGCGGGCTGGGACGCCACGTTCTTCGGGCTCTCGCAGCAGGAGGCCCGCCGCACCGACCCGAGCTTCCGGTTGCTCATGGAGCTGGTCTGGGAGGCGCTGGAGGACGCCGCGCTGACCGCGGAGGAACTGCGCGGCAGCCGCACCGGCGTGTTCGCCGGGCTGATCGACACCATCCAGTACAGCATGCGCCAGCTGGAGGCCGACGGCGCCGAGGCCGGGGACGACCCGTACTTCGGCCTGGGCAGCTCGCTGTCCGCGGCCGCCGGCCGGATCGCGCACCAGCTCGACCTGCGCGGCCCCTGCCTCACCGTGGACACCGCGTGCTCCTCCGCGCTCAGCGCCATGCACCTGGCCGTGCAGAGCCTGCGCCGCGGCGAGTGCGACATCGCGATCGTCGGCGCCTCCTCCACGATGATCAACCCGGAGGTGTTCGTCCAGTCCTGCAAGATGAGCATGCTCGCCGCCGACGGTCGCACGAAGACGTTCGACGAGTCCGCCGACGGTTACGTGATCGGCGAGGGCGGCGGCGTGGTCGTGCTGCGCCGCGTTCAGGACGCCGCACCGGGGCAGCGCGTCCGCGCGTTGATCCGCGGCACGGCGACCAACCAGGACGGGCGCAGCAACGGCCTCACCGCACCCAACCGGGCCGCGCAGATCGCGGTCATCCGTGCCGCCCACGCCGACGCGGGCGTGCGGACGGACGACATCGGCTACGTCGAGGCGCACGGCTCCGGCACGCAGCTCGGCGACGCCATCGAGTTCACCGCCCTGCAGGAGGTCTTCGGCGAGCGGTCCGCGCCGGAACCGCTGTACGTGGGCGCGGTCAAGTCCAACGTCGGCCACACCCTGGCCGCCGCCGGGATGGCCGGTCTGGTGAAGACCGTGCTCGCGCTGGAACACGGCCAGATCCCGGCCAACCTGCACCTGACCACGCCCAACCCGGTCGTCACCCTGGACGGCCCGGTCCGGCCCGTGCAGACCGCGCGGCCGTTCCCCGCGGACGCCGACGGCGTGCTGCGAGCGGGCGTCAGCTCGTTCGGCTGGTCGGGGTCGAACGTCCACTTCGTACTGGAGCAGGCACCGCAGAGCCCTGCGCCGCAACCGGGTCCGCCGTGGCAGCTGCTCACGGTGTCCGGGCACAACGAGTCCAGCCTGCGCGCGAACGTGGCGGCGCTGGCCGACCACCTGGAGGCGCACCCGGAGCTGGAACTGGCCGACGTCGCGCACACCACCCAGGCCGGGCGCAGCGCGCTGCCGGTGCGGGCCGCGCTGCCGGTGTACGACACCGCCGACGCCATCGCGTCGCTGCGGGCGGGCGTGACCGGTGCCGTGGTCGAGGACCGGCGCCGCTTCGGCCTCTTCCTCCCCGCGGCCCTCGGTTCCTGCCTTGGCACCACGGAGGAGCTGTACCGCACCGAACCGGCGTTCCGTGCCGCGATCGACGAGTGCGCCGGCCTGCTGAACGGACGGGTGGACCTGCTGGGCGCGCTGCACGGCGAGGCCGACGCTGACGAGCGGGCCGTCCTGTTCGCGGTGGAGTACGGCCTGGCCCGGTTGCTCGGCGCGTGGAACCTGGTTCCCGCCGCCGTGCTGGGGGCCGGGGTCGGCGAGTGCGTCGCCGCGGTGGTCGGCGGGGTGGTGTCGCTGGCCGACGGCCTGGCGCTGGCGCTCGACGGGACCGTGCCCGGCACGGTCGCGGAGCCCGCGGTCACGGTCGTGTCGCCACGCACCGGTGCCGCGCTGACCGCCGCCGAGGTGGCGAACGCCGCCCGCTGGGCGGATGAGTCCGACCGGATCGCCGACGCCCTGCAGGTTCTGAGCCGGTATGCGGAGGTGCTCGTCGAGGTCGGTCCGGACGCGGCCGGGTCACGCGCACCGATGGTCAGCGTGCCGTTCGAGCCGGACCGCCGGTCGTGGCTCGCCGCGCTCGGTGCGCTGTGGGAGCACGGCGTGCCGGTCGACTGGGCGAGCGGTGCGAGTGCGGACCGCGTGTTCGTCTTGTTGCCCGCCTACCGCTTCCAGCGCACGCGTTACTGGCCGGAGGTCGCGGCGAACGTCACCACCGGTCCGGCCGCGGCCACGGGCGCGGTGAACGCCGGGATGCCGTCGTACGACGGCCTGAAAGCCCACGTGCCGACCTGGCGGCGGGACAACAGCCGTCCGGTGCCCGCCACCGCGGGACCGCTGGTGCTCCTCGCCGAACCGGGGGAGTTCGCCGACCGGTTCACCGCACTGGCCCGGGAAGCGGGCCACGACGTGGTCCACGCGCACACCCCGCCGCGGGACGCCGAGGGCTATCGCGCCCTGCTGGCCGGCACCACCGGCGAGCCGGTGCGGATCGTGCACGCCCACGGCCTCACCGACACCAGCCAGGAAAGCGGCTTCTACAGCCTGATGCGGCTCGGCAAGGCCATCGGCACGGAGTGCGCCGACCGGCGGGTCGAGCTGGTCAGCCTCGCCGCCAACGGTTTCGAGGTGCTCGACGGCGACGCGAAGGACCCGCACGCGGCCACCATCGCGGCGATCACGAGCGCCATCGCCGCGGAGTACCCGCTGCTCCGCTCGCAGTACGCCGACCTCGGACCGGACGGCGACCACGCCCGTCAGGCGCTGCGCGAGCTCGACGGCCTGGCAGCGTCCACTTCGGACACTGTGGACGGTGTCGCCGTGGCCGCGTGGCGGCACGGCCGCCGCTGGGTCCGCGCCTTCGAGGTGGTCGGGCTGCCGGCGGTCGACGACGCGGAAGCGTGGCGTCCCGGCGGTGTCTACCTGATCACCGGCGGTCTGGGCGAGCTCGGGCTGGCACTGGCGCGGCGGCTGGCCCCGCTCGGCACCAGACTCGCGCTGGCCGGGCGGAAGGGGCTGCCGCCGGAGGAGACCTGGGACGCCTGGATCGCGGAGAAGGGCGTCAACGACAAGACCAGCGGCGTCCTCATGGCCGTGGCGGAGCTGCGGGCCCTGGGCGCCGAGGTGTTCGTCGCCCAGGCCGACGTCAGCGACCCCGCACAGGTCGTCGCGCTGGTGCGGGACGTCCGTGCGCACTTCGGTGAGCTGCACGGCGTCGTGCACGCGGCGGGCGTCGCCGGTGGTGGCCTGGTGCAGACCAAGACCGAGGAGCAGGCGGCCGCGGTGCTCGCCCCGAAGGTGGCGGGCACGCTGGCACTGGCCGAGGCGTTGCGCGCCGACCCGGTGGAGCTGCTGGTGCTCTACTCGTCGGTGGCGAGCCTGACCGTCGGCGTCGGCGCGACCGACTACGCGGCGGCAAACGCTTTCCTCGACGCCTTCGCGGTCGTGGAGGCCAACACGGGCGGCGTTGCCAAACGTGTCGTCTCGGTGGCGTGGGGACCGTGGCAGCTCGACCCCTGGACGTCGGCCGGTCTGGCCGGCTCGGCGGAGATGCAGGACAGCTCCAAGCGGTTCCGCGAGGAGTTCGGCATCCCGACCGAGGAGGGGACGGAGCTGCTGTCCCGCATCGTGGCCTCCGGTGAGACGCAGGTGGCCGTGCTGTCGCTGGAGCTCTCCGAAGCGCTGGCCGCACTGGCCCAGCTGGACTCCGTCGAGGCGCTGGTGGGCGGTGCGGCGGTCGACCTGACCGGCGGCAAGCGCTATCCGCGGCCCGAGCTGCGCACCCCCTACGTGGCCCCGAGCACTCCGGCCGAGCAGCAGGTGGCCGAGATCTGGCAGGCCTGCCTGGGGCTGGAGCGGGCCGGTGTCAACGACCGGTTCTTCGACCTCGGCGGCACCTCCCTGGTCGGTCTGGTGGTGATCGGCCGCATCGCCAAGGAGCTCGGCGTCGAGCTGGCTCCGGCGACCCTGTTCGAGAAGCCGACCATCGCCGAGTTCGCGACCCTGCTCGCCCAGCCGGAGACGGCGGCGCCGGACCTCGTGGACGTGGCCGGGGACGCGTCCGCCCGCGGTGAACGCCGCCGGGCGCGCGCCGGGAACCTGCGCAGGCGCCAGACCGGAACCCGAAGGTGAGGACCAGGTGACCACACAAGAACGCGACGCCGGCCCAGAAGGCCCAGAGCGCGAGACCAGCCACGACATCGCGATCGTGGGCATGGCCGGGAACTTCCCCGGTGCTCCCGACCTCGGCAAGTTCTGGGCCGACCTGTGCGCGGGGCGGGACGGGATCACGAGGATGAGCCCGGCCGAGCTGCTGGCGGCCGGCGTGCCGCGGGAGCTGGTGGACGACCCCGCTTTCGTCGCCGCGTCGGGTGTGCTGTCCGATGTGGACCGTTTCGACGCCGAGCTGTTCGGCTTCAGCCGGACCGATGCCGAGCTGGCCGACCCGCAGCACCGCCTGTTCCTGGAGTGCTCGTGGCACGCGCTCGAGGACGCGGGCGTCGACCCGAGCCGCTTCGACGGCCTGGTGGGGGTGTTCGCCGGCGGTGCGCCGAGCACCTACCTGCTGTCCAACCTGCTGCAGAACGACGACGTCGTGCTGACCCACGGGCCCGACCACCTCGTCCTGCAGAACGAGAAGGACCTGCTCCCGTCGCGGGTGTCGTACGCGCTCGACCTCACCGGACCGTCGGTGAGCGTCCAGAGCTGCAGCTCGACCGCGCTCGCCGCGGTCGCCGCGGGCTGCGGCAGCCTGCTCGCCGGCGAGTCGGACCTGGTCATCGCGGGCGCGGTCTCGGTGATCGTCCCGCAGTGCCCCGGCTACCTCTACCACGAGGGCGGCGAGTTCTCCCCGGACGGCGTCAGCCGCGTGCTCGACGCCGGTGCCAACGGCAAGATCCCCGGTGACGGGGTCGGCGCCGTCGTGCTGCGGAGGCTGGAGGACGCGCAGGCCGACGGGGACCGCATCTACGCGGTCATCCGCGGCTGGGCGGCGCTGCACGAGGGCAGGCACGGCCGCCAGGGCTTCGGCGTGCCCGGTGTGCCGGGGCAGACCGCCGTGCTGGCCGAGGCGATGGCCGTGGCGGGGGTGGACCCGGCCGAGATCGACCACGTCGAGGTGACCGCGATGGGCACGCCCTTCGGTGACGCCGTGGAGGTCATGGCGCTGCAGGAGGTGTTCGGAGTGGACGGTGTCGAGCGGGTCACGCTCGGCTCGACCGACGGCAACCTCGGCCACATCAACCAGGCGGGCGGGATCGCCCGGCTGATCAAGGCGGCGCTCGCGCTGCACCACGAGAAGCTGCCGCCCGCCGTGCACTTCTCCGAGCCCGGCGCGAGGCTGGCCGCGGCCGGTGACAAGCTCGCGGTGGTCACGGAGCTGACCGACTGGCCGCGCGGCGATCGTCCGCGACTGGCCGGTGTCAACGCGCACGGCTACGGCGGCGCGGACGTGCACGTCGTGATCGAGGAAGCGCCGGTCGAGGACGACGTGCGACCGGCGGCACGGCCGCACCAGGTGCTGGTCTGGTCGGCGCACACGGCCGAGGCGGCCGACGCGGCGACCACGAGGCTGGCGGCGGACGCCGCGCGGTGGACGGACCTGGCGGACGCCACCTACACGTTGCAGTGCGGTCGCAAGACGTTCGGGAACCGGCGGATGGCCGTCGTCTCGTCGTGCGCCGACGCCGTGGAGGCGCTCACCTCTCCCGCCCGTGTCCTCGCCGAAAGCGGTGTGAGCACCCGGAAAGCGGGGTTCCTGCTGGCCGGTGTCGGGGAGCAGTACGACGGCATGGCCGGTGGCCTGTACGCCTCCGAACCGGTGTTCCGCGCGGCGATCGACGAGTGCGCCGGGCTGTTCCGCGAGCACCTCGGCTTCGACCCGGTCGCACGCCTGGTCGGTGCCAGGACGGGCGGCGGGGGAGGGCTGGCCGCCCTGCTCGGCCGCGCGCCCGAAGCCGAGGCCGGTGGTGGGCCCGCGGACACCGTCGTCGTCCAGCCCGGTGTCTTCGCGGTCGACTACGCGCTGGGCGCGCTGCTGACGGCCTGGGGTGTCCAGCCGTCGGTCCTGGCGGGCTACAGCGTCGGCGAGTTCGCCACGGCGGCGCTCGCGGGCAGCCTGACCCTCCAGGAGGCCACGGCCCTGGTCGCCACGCGGGCCAAGCTGATCTCGGGGCTGCCGGCCGGGTCGATGGCCGCCGTGCCGCTGTCGGAGAACGAGCTGACCGGGGTGGTGGGGGACCTCGCGGTCTTCGGCGTCGACGTCGCCGCGGTCAACGGCCCCCGCATGATCGTCGTCTCCGGTTCGCCCGAGGGTGTCGTCCAGCTGACCGAGAAGCTCGCCGCCGAGGGTGTGCCCGCACGGCCGCTGCGCACAACCCACGCGTTCCACTCGCGGTCACTGCGGCCGGTGGCGGCGGACCTCACGGCCTGGGCCAGGCTGAACCTCCGGCCACGGGCTCCCGGGACGCCGTACCTGTCCAACGTCACCGGTCTGCCGATCACCGAGGGGCAGCTGAAGGACCCCGGCTACTGGGCCGAGCACATGTGCCGCCCGGTGCAGTTCGCCACCATGATCGGCCACCTGGCCGCGCACTGGCCGGACACCGCGTTCGTCGAGCTCGGCGCGGGACAGTCGATGGGGTCGATGTTCCGGGGCCACCCGGACTTCCCGCAGAAGTCCTGGGCCCACCTCGTGCCCACGCTTCCCGGTGAGTCGGACCCCGGGCAGGACACCGAGTCCGTGGCCGACGCGCTCGGCAGGCTCTGGCTGTCCGGTGTGGACGTCGACTGGCGGGCCCACAACGACGGTCGCGGAGCCAGGAAGACGACCCTGCCCGGCTACGCCTTCCAGCGTGACCGCTACTGGGTCGAGCCCACCGCCCCGGCCTCCGGAACCGTGGTTCCGAGGGGCACCCGAGTGGTCACCGAGCCGGCCGGCGCCTGACGCGGCGCACAGGCGGTGTGGCCGCCCCCGTTTCTTCCCCCATGAGCAGCGCAGTCGAGGAGTAGTGATGACGAACGTCGGAGTTGTCGGAGCCGGAGTGATGGGCACCGGCGTCGCGCAGGACCTGGCCCAGCACGGGCACCGCGTGGTCCTGGTGGACAACAACGCGGACGCCCTGGACGAGGCGCTCGCCCGGATCGAGCTGGACTGCCGGCTGAGCCGGATGCTCGGCGGCCCGCCCGTCGACGCGGAGGCGGTGCTGGCGCTGATCACCGTCGGCACCTCGCTCGACCTGCTCGCCGAGACCGAGGTGGTGATCGAGAACATCACCGAGAACTGGGACCTCAAGAGCGCGGTGTACGCGGAGCTCGACGTCGTCTGCAAGGCGGACACCGTGTTCGTGGCGAACACGTCGGCGATCCCGATCACCAAGCTCGCCGCACTGACCTCGCGCCCGGACAAGGTGATGGGCGTGCACTTCATGAACCCGGTGCCGATGAAGGCCGCCTGCGAGTTCATCCCCGGCTACCACACCAGTGAGCAGACCCAGGACACCGTGCGCGCGCTGCTGGACTCGATGGGCAAGAAGTCCATCCCGGTCAACGACTCGCCGGGGTTCGTGTCCAACCGCGTGCTCATGCTGACCGTCAACGAGGCGGCGTTCCTGGTCCACGAGGGCGTCGCCGACGCGAAGACCGTCGACGAGGTGTTCCGCAGCTGCTTCGGCCACCCGATGGGACCGCTGGAAACGGCCGACCTCATCGGCGTCGACACCATCCTGTACAGCGTCGAGGTGCTGTACGAGCAGTTCAACGACAGCAAGTACCGCCCCTGCCCCCTGCTCAAGAAGATGACCGACGCCGGTCTGCACGGGCGCAAGAGCGGCGAGGGTTTCTACGTCTACCAGAGCATGGGCTGATCTCGCCCGCCGTCCCGAAGTTCCAGTCGAGAAAGGTCCAGAGATGTCGAACGACGCCCGCACCCGGATCCGCACCTTCATCACGACCAAGTTCCCGGACGTGACCTTCACCGACGAGGAGGACATCTTCGCGCTCGGGTTCGTGAACTCCCTGTTCGCGATGGAGCTGGTGATGTTCATCGAGAAGGCGTTCGGTACCCGCATCCCGAACGAGGAGCTCCACCTGGGCAACTTCCGCTCCGTCGCGCTGATGGCCGACCTGGTGCAGCGGCAGACGTCCGCGGCAGTGGGCTGAGCGGAGCGGTGATGAAAGCGGAAACACTGAGCGGACCGGCCGGCCTCGCCGAGGTCAGGCGGTTCGTCGACCTGGAGATCGCGCCGCAGGCCAACACCTTCGAGAGGGCCGAGTGGATCCCGCGGGAGGTGCTGTCCCGGGTGGCCGAACTCGGCCTGTGGGCGCCGTTCCTGCCCTCGGAGTACGGCGGCACGGCCATGGACATGGTCACGCTCGGCCGCGTGCACGAGGAGGTCGGCCGCGGCTGCTCCTCCCTGCGCAGCCTCCTGACCGTGCACTCGATGGTCAGCGCGTCGGTGCACCGCTGGGGAGACCAGGCGCAGCAGGAGAAGTGGCTGCGAGCGCTCGCCCGTGGTGAGAAGCTCGGCGCGTTCTGCCTGACCGAACCCGACCGCAGCGGCAGCGACGCCACCGCGGAAGGCACCACGGCGGTGCGGGACCAGGACGGGTGGGTTCTCAACGGCACGAAGAAGTGGATCACCGGCGGCCAGGTCGCCGACCTCTTCATGGTGTTCGCGTCGACCGGCGGCGGCATGTGCACCTTCCTGGTCGAGGCCGACCGGCCGGGTGTCCGGGTCACCCCGCTGCCGCACGTGTCGGGCACCACGGCGAGCATGCTCGCCCAGATCGAGTTCACCGGCGTGCGCCTGGAACCGTCCGCTCTGCTCGGCCCGCAGGGCTGGGCGGCGGGCACGGTCATGACCAACGCACTGGGCCTCGGCCGCTACAGCGTGGCGTGCGGTGCGGTCGGCATCATCCGGGCCGCGATCGACGCGTGCGCGCAGTACACGTCGGTCCGGTCGGCCGGTGGCGTTCCGCTGCGGGACCTGCCGCACGTGCGGCAGATGATGAGCGGCATGGTGACCGCGCGAGACGCGGGCCGGCTGCTGTGCGAGAGGGCGGGCGCGCTCAACGACGCGGGCGACCCGGCCACGATCATGGCCACGTGGGTGGCGAAGTACCACGCCTCCAAAGCCGCCGTGCAGGCCGCCGGCGACGCGGTCCAGATCCACGGCGCCAACGGGTTCAGCCCCGACTACCCGGTCGCGCGGTTGTACCGGGACAGCAAGGTCACCGAGGTCATCGAAGGCAGCACGCAGGTGCAGGAGCTGACGATCGCGGCCGAGGCATATCGAGAGGTGGCGCAGTGACGCAGACGGACATCGCCGCTCCGGCCAAGCCGAAGCGCGGCCGCATCAAGTGCGTGGTGTGGGACCTGGACAACACCCTGTGGGACGGCACCCTCCTCGAAGACGCCGCCGTGCGCGTGCGTCCCGAGGTGGTCGAGGAGATCAAACGGCTCGACGCACTGGGCGTCCTGCACTCGGTGGCCAGCCGCAACGACCACGACGCCGCCATGGCGCGGTTGAAGGCGGAGGGCCTGGACGAGTACTTCCTGTACCCGCAGATCAACTGGAACCCCAAGTCCCAGTCGGTCGAGCGGATCGCCAAGGAGCTCAACATCGGGCTGGACGCCATCGCGTTCGTCGACGACCAGCCGTTCGAGCTGGAGGAGGTCGCGCACGCGCTGCCCGCCGTGAAGACGGTCGACACCGCGCGGATCGCACCGGAGCTGGCCTCGGAGGAGTTCCAGCCGAGGTTCGTCACCGACGAGTCCCGCGTGCGCCGCGACCTCTACCGCGCGGCCGTGGTGCGCGACCGGGCCGAGCTCGACTACACGGGCACCAACGAGGCGTTCCTGTCCACATTGGACATGGTGTTCACGATCAGCGAGGCCAAGCGGGAGGACCTCCAGCGCGCGGAGGAGCTGACCGTGCGCACCAACCAGCTGAACTCGACCGGCCGCACCTACTCCTACGACGAGCTCGACGCGCTGCGCACCTCGCCCGACCACCTGCTGCTGGTCGCCTCGCTGACCGACAGGTACGGCGGCTACGGCAAGATCGGCCTCGCGCTCGTGGAACGCGGGCAGCCCGCGTGGCACCTCCGGATGATGCTGATGTCGTGCCGCGTGATGGCCCGCGGTGTCGGCACGGTGCTGCTCAACCACGTGATGCGGCTGGCGAAGGCGGACGGTGCCCGGTTGCGGGCGGACTTCGTCGAGACCGGGCGGAACCGGGTGATGTACGTGACCTACGCGTTCGCGGGCTTCAGCGAGATCGTCCGCGACGGCGACCGCCTCGTGCTGGAGTCCGGCCTCGACCAGATCCAGCCGGTTCCCGCGTACCTGAAGGTGGACGTCGAGTGACCACGGCGAGCATGACGGGACAGTGGCTGCCCTACGGCAGTGCCGGAACCGGGACCCGGTTGTTCTGCTTCCCGCACGCGGGCGCCAGCGCGGCGGTGTACGCCGGCTGGCGTGCCGCGGGCAACGGCGACCCGGCGATCTGCCCGGTGCAGCTCCCCGGCCGCGCGGCCCGCGGGCGCGAAACCCCGCACCACGACCCGGAAGCGCTGGCCGACGACGTGCTCAGCGGGCTGGGCAGCGAGCTCACCGGCGACTACGCCCTGTTCGGGCACAGCCTCGGCGCCCTGGTCGCCTACCTGGTCGCCCGGCGGATCGTGGAGCGGGGCGGGCCACCACCGCGGCACCTGTTCGTGTCCGGCCGGCCGGCGCCCCAGCTGCCCAACACCCGCAGGGAACTGCACGCGCTGCCCACCGGCGAGCTCGTCAAGGAGCTGCGCGCGCTCGGTGGCCTCCCGGACGTGCTGCTGGAGGAGCGCTCGCTGCTGGAGCTGTTCCTCCCGCTGCTACGCGCGGACCTGACGGTCAACGAGACCTACCGCCACGTCCCGGGACCGCCGCTGCCGATCCCGCTGACGGTGTTCGGCGGGGTGGACGACCCCCGCGCCGAACCCGCCGAACTGGCCGCGTGGCAGGAGCTGTCCGCGGACTCGGCGCTGTTCACCTACCCCGGCGGCCACTTCTACCTGGACGACCGGGTGCCCGAGCTGCTCGACGTCGTCCGCACGCGGATGGCCGCCTGAGCCGCCGGCCCGTCCGGCACCGCAGTTCCACGCTCTTCCGCTCCCGCAAGCAGCAGTGAGGACGTCGCAGGAGAAAGTTCACGACCGTAGCGAAGGGAAACCGGCATGACCGAGGGTGTGCAGACCAACAGCTTGAGCGACATCGCCGTCGTCGACGGCGGCTCCGACCACCTCGTCGACGCGGTGCTGCACGGCGGCCCCGCCGACCTGCCGCAGGCGACGCGGGCACAGCGGGTGCACCGCGAGGAGAAGAAGGTCAAGATCCCGCACTACGGCGGGCACGAGCACTTCGAACGGGACGGCACCACGCCCGCCGAGCGCACCGAGGTGGTGTTCCGCTGGATCGGACGCACACGCGTCGCCGAGTGAAGCGGACCGCCGGGTCGCCGCCGGTGCCGAGGGCCTCGCCGCCTCCGGCACCGGCGCCCTGCTTCCTCCTGGCTCGGGGCAGTTCCGTTCAGTCGTGGGCGAACGTCCGGCTGGCTTCCCGGCCGGCTCGCTAGGCTCGCCTCGACCACTTCGCCCTGGGGGAACAGTGCACCGTTTCGCGGCCGGTCCCGCCCTCGCGCGGCTGGAGTGGATCCTCGACGGCCTGGACGGGACGCCCGGCTGGGGAGCTGACGCGTCCGAGGTGTTCACGGCTGAGTTCCTCGCCGCCGTCACGCCCGAGAGGTACGTCGAGGTCACCCGCGGACGCGCCGCGCGCTACGCGCCGGTCGTCGTGGTCGGCCTGGACGTCGGCGAGACCACCGCGCGGGCGCGGATCCGGTGCCACGACGGCACCGTCGACGTCGTCTCCTGCGTCGTGGAGGCCGCGCGGCCGCATCGGATCGTCACCACGTGGGTCGCCGGACTGGTGCCGGCCGATGTGACACCGGGGCTGCCGGCCGACTTCGGCGACTTCGACCTGCCGCCCGCCGCCGCGGATGCCCGGCTGGTCGTGTTCTCCGGGGTGCCCGGCAGCGGGAAGAGCACGCTGGCCGACGCCGCGGGCGCCGAGCTGGGCATCCCGGTCTTCGCCACGGACTGGCTGCTCGGTGCGCTGACCCCGTTCGGCGGCCGCTACTTCGACGATCCGCTGGAGATGGCGGAAGAGGTGCTGACCACGCTCGCACTGCGGCAGCTCGTCGCGGGCCAGTCCGTCATCCTCGACCATCCCACCGAACGGGTGGCGACGAGGGACCGCTGGCGCAGCCTGGCCCGCCGGGCCGGTGCGGAGTTCCGCGCGGTCGTGTGCCGGTGCTCCGACCCGGAGGTCCACCGCGGCAGGCTCGAAGGCCGCAGCCGCGCGATCCCCGGCTGGCACGACGCCGGTGACTGGTCCGACGTGCGGCAGCGCCTGGCGAACTTCCCCTCCTGGCACGGGGAAGCGCTCTCAGTGGACACCGCGCAGCCACGGGAACTTTCCCTCGCCGCGGTCATCCGGCACATCACCGCCTGACGAGGTGGCGGTCCCGATCACCCTCGACGCGCTGTCTGATCGGGACCCACACCGATTGCGGACACCTCTGGCCTGAATGTCCGCGGAGAAATGCGCTGCTACTGAGCTTCCGCGAGTGCGAGCTGTTCCAGCTCCTTGCGGTTCGGCTTTCCGTTCCGGTTCAGCGGGAACCGCTCGATGACGTGCACCCGGTTCGGCTGCTCGTATTTCGGCAGAACGCCGTTGATCAGCTCACGCCAATGGGCTGAGTCACGCTTCTGCTCGTCCTCCACGTAGAAGACGAGCGTCGAGCCACGTCGTTCACACGGCAATGCCACGATCATCGCGACGCATCCTTGTGCGGCCAGTGTGTGTTCGATGATTTCGGGGTGCAACGTGTACCCGTTGCGGTGCACGGCCGTTTTGCGGCCGGCGACGAACAGGTTCCCGTCGGCGTCGAGATAGCCGAAGTCATTGGTGGCGTACCACTCCCGCGCGACGGGCGTCACCGTGCCCTGCGGTCCGAGATATCCCTCCATGAGGTCCGGGTCGAGCACCTCGATCTCGCCGATCTGACCCGCGGGGAGCTCCGCGCCGTCCTCGCCGCGGATCCGCACCGACATGCCCTCGACCGGCTGTCCCGTGCCGACCGGGTTGTCCGGCGTCGCGAATGCGACGTTGCCCATCTCGGTGCTGCCGTAGGAGTCCAGCAACGGCATGCCGTACACCTCGAACGCCTGCCGGGACAGGGCCGGGTCGAGCGGCGCGGCACCGCTGCACAGCATGCGGACGTCGCTGAACGAGCCGACGAACGCACTGCGCCGGTCCACGATGTTCAGGATGCTCTTGTAGGTGGCGGGGGTCGCGTCGACCACGGTCGCACCGACCATCCCGGCGAGCCGCAGCGCCCGGTCCAGCCTGCGGTACGGGGCGATGACCAGCGAGCACCGCACGAGCCACGCGATGAGGACCATCGAGATCCCGTACTGGTGGTTGAACGGCAGCAACGGCAGCAGGACGTCGTCGGAGCGGTGCCCGACGAGGTCCGCGTTGCGCCGCAGGTTCTTCAGGAACCGGCCGCCGTTCTTCACGACGCCCTTGGGCTCGCCGGTCGAGCCGGAGGACCACATGATGATGCTGTCCGGCAGCGCGCACCACGCCGAGAAGTCCAGCGCCGAGTCGACCGGCTCACGGCCGCACGCACCGACCGCGAGCTCGTAGCAGTGAACGATCTCCTGATCGTTCGAAATGGGGGCGTCGTCGTCGACGATGACCATCTTCACCGAGGAACGACTGCACGCCTGTGCGGTGTCATCGGACTTCTGCTGGTGATCTACAAGTACAACGGACGCGCCCACGTGCATCAGCGCCAACAGCGTGCTGAGATAAGAAACGGAATTGTCGACCTTCAGCAGCACGCGGTCGCCGAGGCCGAGTCCGTGGTCGCGCAGCACGTCGGCCGCGCAAAGAGCGCGCTGTTCGAGCTCGTCAAAAGTGAGGGTGACGTCCGGGGCGAACAATTTTGCCGACATCGGATCAAGCTCCTCCCAAACGGCTATTGCAAAACAGCGTATGGCATGAAACGCCACCTCCCGCCCACTAGGCGGTAACCGCGGGACTGATCAGTTTCCCGGCCGCGGTGTTTTGCAATGATTCGAGAATTCATCCCGGCCAGCGGAAGGTGACCGACCACCGGTGGCGACCTACGCCGTGCCGCCGTTGGACGCGGCCGACACCGAGTTCTCCGCCGTGATCTTCTGCAGCACGGCCAGCGCCTTGCTCTCCCACAGCGCGAGCCGCAGCTCCTGGAACGTCGCCATGGCCTGCTCCACGATGGCGATCGCGTGGAACGTGTCCCCCCGCTGCGACACCAGCTGGGCGAGGTCGAGCTGGATCCGCGCGGCCCCCAGCCGGTCGAGGTTCTCCTCGCACAGCCGGATCGCGCGCCGCAGCAGCTGCCCGGCCTCCGCGAACATGCGCAGGCGGCCGCGGATCAGGCCGAGCGAGTGCAGCGCGTAGCTCTCGCCCACGGTGTCGCCGGAGCGCTGCACCATCGTGAGCACCGACGTGATCAGCTGCTGCGCCTGCTCGTACCGCCCCTGCGCGAGCATCGCGCCGCCGAGCCGGTGCAGCACCTGGGCCTCCACCCGCGGGCTGGAGATCTCCCGGCACATGCCGAGGGCGTCGCCCAGCTGACCGAACGCCAGCTCGTGCTCGCCGCGGTCGAGCGACAGCTGTGCGAGCTGCGACACGACGTGGGCCTGGCCGACGACGTCGCCCACCCGCTGGAAGCCGGCCAGCGACTGCTCCAGTATCTGCCGCGACAGCTCGGGGCGTCCCTCGTGGTACTCCAGCAGCCCGAGGTTGCGGCGCGCCAGCGCGAGCCCGTGGGTGTCGTCGAGCTCGGTGAACAGCTCCAGCGCGGGTTCCAGCGCGGCGCGGGATGCTTCCATGTGCCGCTGGCTGTGGTGCAACGAACCGAGCGAGCACAGCAGGGCCGCGGTGCCGCGCTTGTTGCCCGCCTTGCGCACCGCCTCCAAGGCGCGTTCGTGGGTCTGCTGCCAGTCGTCGAAGCACCCGCGGGTCTCGAACAACGTCACGAGCGTCATCGCCAGGTCCCAGCACAGCTCGTCCAGGCCCGCGTCCGCGGTCTGCAGGACGGCCGCGCACAGGTTCGGCCGCTCGCTCTCCAGCCAGCTCATCGGGTCCTGCAGCGCCGGGTCGAGGTACGACCCGCAGGGCTGCCAGCGCTTGCCCTGGCCGTGCAGCAGGGTGAAGTCGCCGCCGTAGAGGCGTTGGTGTGCTTGCTCGGCCATCGCGAGCCAGCCACCGGCGATCCGCTCCACGAACGCCAGCCGCGCGGCCGGTGCCTCGTGGGCGGCGGACTGCTCCTTGGCGTACAGGCGGATCAGGTCGTGGAAGTGGTACCGCGGCAGGCCGGTGACGTCACGGCCCACCACGTCCAGCAGCTGCGCGTCGACGAGGCGCTCCACGAGGTCGAAACCGTGGTCGTGGTCGTCGGTGAGGGCCGTGGCCGTCCAGACCGGCAGGCTTTCCGCTTCCAGCAACGACATCAGCCGCATCATCCGGCGCGCGTCGGGTTCGAGGCCGTCGTAGCTGAGCGACAGGCTGGCGCGCACGACCATGTCGCCGTGCACCAGCTCGTCCAGGCGATGGCGTTCGTCGGCGAGGCGGCCGACCATCGAGGCCAGGGACCAGTGCGGACGGGCGGCGAGGCGCGCGCCGATGATGCGCAGCGCCAGTGGGAGCCCTCCCACGACGTCGATCAACGCCGGCGCGGCGACCGGTTCGCTCTCCAGGCGCTGCCTGCCGATGATGCGCCCCAGCAGCTCCCGCGCGTCGCCGGAGTTCATGCAGTCGACCTCGACCAGATGAGATCCGGCGAGACCGGTCAGCCGGGTCCTGCTCGTGACTATGACGCCGCACGTCGGCGAGCCCGGGAGCAGCTGGTGCACCTGCGACTCGCTGCCCGCGTCGTCCAGGACGACCAGCACGCGCCGGTTCGCGAGCATGCTGCGGTACATGTCCGCCCGTTCGTCGACGCTGTCGGGCAACGCCGAGCCCGCCGCGCCCAGGGCGGACAGGAAGCGGCCCAGGACCTCGGCCGGTGTGGCCGGTTGGGCCTGGGTGCCGCGCAGGTCGCAGTACAGCTGACCGTCCGGATAGGTCTCGGCGGCGACGCGGTGGGCCACGTGGACGGCGAGAGCGCTCTTGCCGATGCCCGCCTTGCCGGAGATGTTCACCACGTGCATCGTCATGTGGTCGCCGGACAGCACGCTCTCGGCCCGCGCCACCACGTCCTGGCGGCCGATGAAGTCCGAGATCGTGGCCGGGAGCTGGTGCGGTGACACGACGTTGTGCGCGACGACCGGATCCGGTTCGTCCTGGCCGAGGCGCAGCGCCTTGTCGTCGGTGAGGATCGCCGTCTCGAGCTTGCGCAGGTGGTCGCTCGGTTCGAGGCCGAGGCGTTCGATGAACAGGTCGCGGCCCGCGCGGTAGACCTCGAGCGCTTCGGACTGCCGGCCGGCGCGGTGCAGCGCGAGCATCAGCTGACCCCGCGGTCGTTCCCGCAGCGGGTTCTCGGTCACCATGCTCTGCAGCTCGTCGACGAGGGCGTGGTGGCGGCCGAGCGACAGCTCGATCTCGACGCACTTCTCCAGCGCCGACAGGCGTTTCTCGTCGAGCCGCAGCGCCTTGCTCTGCAACGTGGCACCGGCCCCGCTGAGCGCGGGCCCGCGCCACAGGGCCAATGCCGAGCGCAGCACCGTCGCCGCCTCCTCCGGGCGGCCCTGGCGGAGGGCGAGCTCGGAGACGGCCACGCGGCGTTCGAACAGGAAGACGTCGATCTTGTCCGCGGCGACCCGCAGCAGGTAGCCGGGCTGGCGGGTCTCGATCTGGGCGTCAACCCCGGCTCTGGTGAAGTCCCGCCGGAGCGCGGACACGCAGATCTGGATCTGCGCTCGCGCGGTCGACGGCGGGCTGTGCTCCCAGACGGCGTCGATCAGCTGGTCCATGCCGACGACGCGATTGGCTTCGAGCAGCAAAGCGCTCAGGACGGTTCTTTGCCGTCGCGGTGGCGTCGATATCTGCGCTTCCGACCCGACGACCTCGATCATTCCCAGCAGCTTGAAGATCAGTCCCTCGTCAGGGTCGAGGCTCATGATCGGGGACCCCTCGTGCTTTTACTTACAATGTGCCGGTCGCTCTGTCTTCGTCTGGTTGAGGTGGTCGAAGTCGCGGAAGTGTTCTGCGGGACCGCCTCGGGTTGAACCCGATGTGAATGATCCTCGCCGCCAGGGTCTGACCTCTGTGAAGTTAACCGTGGCAGCGAAAGCTGTCAAGATCTTCTTGTGTATCAATACGCGGTCCGGCGCAATGCTCGCGATCTCGACCGGCATCTCACTTGGACATGATCATTGCCAAGATGTCACCCCACATTAACCTGCGTGCGCGTGCGTGCAACTCGTCGTTGCGAAGGCGAACTTTATGGCGGGCGCGCGACGTGCCGCCGGTAGCCTGAACGTCTCATCGCCGCTGGATCGAGCGGCACAAGCCGTTCGTTCGGATCGCTGAACGTGTGCGGTTCTCGTGAGCGTCGCAACGAATTCTCCGGATTGCGGCCGACGGCGTGGTATTAGCCGCGCCCTGACTGGTGGATCAGTTTTCCGGCCTCTCCTGGGCTCGCCGGCAGCTGCCGTGACGGCCAATTGATACGCGGTGGGTACGCGATAGAACAACGATGGGCGGCACTTCTAACTTCGTTCTCAGGTGCCGCACGGACCGTGCCGCACCACAACGTGAACCGAGATCCGTTCCACCCCGAGGAGCCCACATGTTCCGCAAGGCGACCGCTGCCGCCCTTGTCCTCTCCGCCGTCCCCGCGGTGCTGACGATGACCTTCCTCGCCGGCACCGCACAGGCCGACCAGACCTGGCGCGGTGGCGACGGGTGCGACACGCCGTGGACGCGTGTCGCCGATGACGGCGACACGCCCTGGGCCGCGATCACATCCGACGACACCCCGTGGACGCGGTCCGTCCCTGCCGCCGTCCTCTCCGCCGGCGGTGCCACCGCGCGGCGCTGCGACACCCCCTGGTCCTGACCTCATCCTCCGTGGCCGGACGAACATCGATGGAGGCCGGAACCATGCGATTCCACCTGCTGGGCTCACTGGAAGTCCTCGACGGCGACTCACCGGTGCCTCTGGGCGGCGTCAAGCAGCGCGCGGCTCTGGGCTTCCTGCTGTTGCAGGCCAACCGGGTGGTCGCGACGAGCAAGCTGCTCCAGGCGTTGTGGCCGCGGGACGTCCCGCCCACGGCGCGCAAGATGCTCCAGAACGCCGTCTCCGGGCTGCGCGGCGTTCTCACGTCGCACGGCGGCAAGCCGGAAGGGGCCCCGATGCTGCTGACCCACGCGCCGGGCTACCTGCTGCGCGTGGACCAGAACTCCCTCGACCTGTCGCGCTTCCAGCAGCTGACCGAACAGGGCCGCGGTGAACTCGCCGAGGGCAACTGGGCCGACGCCGCGAAGGTGCTCCGCGGCGCGCTGGGTCTGTGGCGCGGACCGGTGCTCGCGGACCTCGCCGAGACCGGGATCAACTGGCCCGAGCTGACCGCCATCAAGGACTGGAAGCTGGCGGTGCAGGAGGACTGCTTCGAGGCGGAGCTCGCCTGCGGCCGGCACGGGGAGATCATCGGCGAGCTCGAGTCGCTGACCGAGCTGGAGCCGTACCGCGAACGGCTGGGCGGCCAGCTGATGCTCGCGCTGTACCGGTGCGGCCGGCAGGTGGACGCGCTGAGCGTTTACCGCCGCACGAGGGCGGCGCTGGTGGCGGAGCTCGGTCTCGAACCGGGACGCGAGCTGCAGGAGCTCGAACGCGCGATCCTCGACCACACGCCCGCGCTGGACCTCCCGTCGTCGGTGCACCGCAGGCACCTGCTCGCCGTCGGCCAGGACCCCGCTCCCGTGCGCGCCCCGGTCGTGATCACGCGGCCCGCCGCGGAGCCCGTCGCTCCCGCGGCCGCGCCGGACCTCGCGACAGCGGAGCGGAAGCTCGTGAGCGTCGTGATGGTGTCGGCCCAGCTCGGTCTCGCGGCCGGTGACGGTGACCCGGAGGACGTCGACGCGGTGCACCAGGAGGTCGCTTCCGTCGTGTCCGCCGAGGTGGCTCGACTGGGTGGCGTGGTCGGCGGAAGCGTCGGATCGGTGTTCCTGGCGCTGTTCGGCGTGCCCAGGACCGCGGAGGACGACGCTGATCGCGCCGTGCGCGCGTCCGTCGCGATCCGCGACCGGCTGGACGCCGTCGCCGAGGTGCAGATCGGCGTGGCCACCGGTGACGCCCTCGTGCGCCTGCCGTCGTCGGGCGCACCCACCGCCAGCGGTGTCCTGCTCGACCAGTGCCGTCAGCTGATGGCGTTGGCACCACTGGGCGCGGTGCGCGCGTGCACCTCGACCCGGGACGCCGCCGATTCCGTGCTCTGGGAGGCGGACGGCGCGCCGACCGGGGGCTGGCAGGCGATCTCGTGCGCGCCACGGCGTGGTGCGGCCCGCCGCGTGCAGGCCGCGGTGCCGTTCGTGGAACGCGAGCGCGAGCTGCTGGTGCTGCAAGGGCTTCTCGACGAGGTGCGCACGCGGCGCCGCCCGCACTTCGTGACCGTGCTCGGCGAGGCGGGCATGGGCAAGACGCGGCTCGTCAACGAGCTCGCTACCTCTCGCACGACCGCTTTCCGTGGCACCGCCACGGCTTTCGGCGACGACGACGGCTACGGGCCGTTGACCGACGTCGTGAGCGAGTTCTCCTCCTTCCCGACCCTGCGCGCCGACCTCGTGCGGCTGGTCGGTGCCGGTGAGCTCGCGGACCGGCTGCACGCGAGCCTGGCCTGCCTGGCCGAGCCCGGCGCCGAGGTGCGGCCGGACTTCCCGGCGTGGCGCCGGTTCCTGGAGGAGGTCGCGGAGTCCGAACCGCTGATCGTGCTGCTGGAAGACGTGCACTGGGCGAACGACGTGGTGCTCGACTTCGTGGAGGAGCTGGGGGAGCACGCCGGTTCCGTGCCGCTGCTGGTGATCGCGACCGCGCGACCGGAGCTGCTGCAGCGCAGGCCGTCGTGGTTCGGCGGCAAGCGCAACGCCACCACGATCAGCCTGGAACCGTTGTCGCACAACGGCACACGTCAGCTGCTGAACTCACTGCTGCAGACCCGGGAGTTGTCGGCCGAGCTGTGGCAGGCGCTCGTGTCGTGCGCCAGCGGCAACCCGCTGTTCGCCACCGAGTACGCCGGCATGGTGTCGGACCCCCGCACGCCGTGCCTGCTGAACGACGCCTCGCTGCCGGTGCCGCCTTCGGTGCGCGGTGTGGTGACCACCCAGCTCGACTCGCTGCCGACCGAGGTGAAGGCGGTGCTGCAGGACGCCGCGCTCACCGGTGACCTCGTGTCGCCGAGCTCGGTGGCCGCGACGGGTGAACGTGCTGCCGCCGAGGTCGCCAAGGCGCTGGAACTGCTGGAACAACGGGACTTCCTGCGCCGCCAGGGCCGCAACAGCGAGACCGGCGAGATCGAGTACGGGTTCCGGCACCTGCTCGTGCGCGACGTCGTCGCCGAGCAGATCCCCCGTGCCGAGCGGGCGTCGAAGCACGAACGGGCGCGCGCGTGGCTCGACCGGCTGACGCTCGACCTCACCGACCGCCGGGCCGGCTGACCCGGTGACAACGCTGCACGCCGGGCCGCGTTCCACCCCCGGCGCGGCCCGGCGTGCAGCTCCCCAACCGCTGACCTGAACCATTTGAGCGTGGCAACCGGCACATCGACGGCGAATCGTTGATGTGCCGGTTGTTTCGGCATGTGGGGCTTGGCCGGTTCACGAACCGGTCTGCGTGGTCAGCGAGTGCACGTTCCGCCGCAGGACTTCCACCAGGAGGTCCGGCGTCATGGGCTGCGGGTGCAGGACCGCCTGCATGGTGAGGCCGTCGAGGAGAGCGCTCAGCCGGAAGCTTTCGATGCCGAGGTTCAACCCCGCGGGCAGTGCGCCGTGCTGGACGGCCTGTTCGAGGATCCCGGTGACCAGGCAGCGCAGGTGCTCACGGTGTTCCTCCGCGACCTCCCGCAACGCCGGTTGTGCCCGCGCGGCAACGGTGAAGGCCGGCCAGGCGGCCAGGTCGTCGCTGCGCGCCCGGTCGAGTGGCAGGAGTTCGGCCAGCAGTTCCGCGACCGCATCGGTGCTGCCGAGACCACCGGCGGGCAGGCGTGCGACACGGGTGGCCACCCGCTGCCTGATGCGCCGGCCGAGCTCGCGCATCGCGAAGACCACCAGCTCGTCGTGGCTTTCGAAGTAGTGCCGGATGGATCCGATGGAGAGCCCGGTCTCATCCGCGAGGTTGCGCAGGGACGCGCCTTCGACGCCGGTCCGGGTCATGATCCGGACCACGGCCTCGCCCACGACCCTCCGCCGCTCTCCCGGGATCACTGTCTTCGGCATGGTTTCCTCTGCGGCACAACGCTGTCGATCGCGGTCGCGGGATCTCGCTGACGTGTTTCAGGTGCCGAGCGGGGAGTCCTGTTCGAGGGCCGCGTCCTGCTCGATGACCTTGGGGACGCCGCGCAGGAACCGCACGACGACAAGGGCGAGGAGGACCGTGATGGCGGCGCTGACCATCATGCTCGTCCGGATGCCGCTGAGGTACGCGTCGGTGGCGGCGGCCTGGACGGCCGCGGCGGCCGGTTCCGGCAGGCCGGTGGCGACGGCCGCGCTGAACGACTCACGGACCCGTTCGGCGACCGCCTGCGGAACACCCTGGGGCAGGACGAGCTGTGCCCGGTAGATCCCGGAGAGAACGCTTCCGATGACGGCGATGCCGAGCGAACCGCCCAGCTCGTACGCGGTCACCGAGATCGCGGCGGCCGCGCCGGCACGATCTCGCGGAACGGTGCCGAGGATCGTGTCACCGGTGACGGTCAGCGTGAGACCCGCGCCCGCACCGACGGCGACCTGCGCGACGACGACCAGGGCGTACGGCGAGTACGCCTGCACGCCGGCGAGCAGGCCGAACCCGAGCGCGGCGAGCAGCAGCCCCAGTGCCACCGCGTACCCGCGGCCGATCCGGTTGATCGCCGTCGGGGCGAGCACGCCACCCGCCACCACCGCTGCCAGCGCTCCCGGCACGTAGGCGAGTCCCGCCTCCAGCGGTGTCCACTCGCGAACCAGCTGGAAGTACTGGCTGATGATGAAACCGAACGCCGACAGGGTGAACACCGCGACCAGGTTCGATCCCACGGAGGTGGTGAACTCCCGGCTGCGGAACAGCCGCAGGTCGATCAGCGGGGTGGGCAGCCGCAGCTGCCGCCGTGCGAACAACCCCAGCGCGAGAAGCCCCACGAGCAGAGCGCTCAGCACGTCCGGGTGCCACAAACCCACGAGGAAGCCGGTTTTGATCGTGTAGACCACCGCGACCACGCCGATCACGGACAGCAGCACGCTCGCCACGTCGAGCCGAAGCCGTTGCGGCGCACGGGACTCCGGGATGAACTTGGCCGCGGCGAGGATCAACAGCGCGATCGGGACGTTCACCAGGAACACCGAGCCCCACCAGAACTGGTTCAGCAGCACACCGCCGAGGATCGGCCCGACCGCGAACCCCGCCGCGGACACGCCCGCACTGGCACCCACCGCGGCCGTGCGCGCCCGTTGCGTCGTGAACACGACACGCAACAAGGACGTGGTGGCGGGCAGAATCGCCGCTCCCGCCACGCCCAGCAAGGCCCGCGCGACGATCAGCAGCTCGGCGGTCGGCGCGTACGCCGTCAGCACGGAGGCCACCGCGAACCCGATGACACCGCACACCAGCATCCTGCGCCGCCCGACCCGGTCGCCCAGGTTGCCCATGGTGACCAGGAGGCCCGCCATCGTGAACCCGTAGACGTCCACGATCCACAGCATCGACACGCTGGAGGCGCCGAGCTGAACGCTCAGCTCGGGCACCGCCAGGTACAGCACGGTCATGTCCACCGTGACGATCAGCTGCGCGAGGCACGACACGAAGATCGTCGCGTAGCCCGCCACCCGGCTGGTCACGCGACGACCGCTGTGACACGCCGGCAGGAAGGAACTCGAACGCACGCGCGATGACCGCGCGATCCTCTGCGTCGCTCGGCTCGGAACACGTGCAACTCCGGAGTTGTCTCGGTCCAGGGCCCGCGCTCGCGCGCCGAGGATTCGCTGGTCTTTCCTGAGGCACAGCCACACGTGCGTGCGCTTGAGGTCTTCCGTGAACGCGTCAGAACCTCCGCGTGGGGGGAACTAGCCGAAGATCTCGTCGAGGAATCCCCACCTGTCCTTTTTCTTCCTCCCGCGCGAGTCCCTGCCCTCGCCGAAGAAGTCGTCGTCGTCGCCCCAGAAGTCGTCCTTCTTCTTGCGGGACGGCGGCGCCGGCTGGTGCGGTGCCTGCATCGGCGCCGGCTGGTAGGGCGGCGGTGCAGGCACGGGGGAGGGGGCCTGACGGAGCTCCGACTGCAGGTGGGCGCGGTAGGACAGCAGGATCTGCTCCAGCTCGCCGTTGTCGAGGTAGATGCCCCGGCAGTTCTCGCACTGCTCCAGGTGAATCCCGTCCCGGTCGAAGGTGTGCATGGCGTGTCGGCATTTCGGGCAGATCATAAAGCCAGGATAGGGAGATCCACCCACTTGCGCCCTACTCGTCCGGCCGCGGCGGCAACTCTCCGGTAATCGCGCGCCCATTCGCCGTCATTCCACGAGGCGGCGGCCGTGGTCAGTTCCGCGGATGGTCACGGTTATTGCGGTAGTCGGAGAAGAGCGCGACGCCGCCGGCGATGGCGAGCAGTCCGAAGGGGACGCTGAGGAAGAGGCCCAGACCGAATGCTTGAGCGGCGACGTTGGCGGCGAGGCTGCCCACCAGGATCAGCACGAGGAGGGTCCGGCTGCGGCTCGGTGAAAGGTTCATGCCGAGAAAGTTAGTTCTGTTCGGCGCCGCTGCCGATACAGCAGGCTTCCCGGTGTCAGGTGGAGCAGGCTGTACCTCGATGCGGTGCGCCGGTGGCGTCGACCCGCCAGGTACAGGCGATCTCGGCGTTGTTCAGGCCTCGCCGGGTGAGGGCGGCCCCTCAGGTGTGTCGCCGGCGCGCTCGGTGCGGCGCCGCCGTGCCACGAGGGAGACGATCACGTACCGGCGCGACGTTGATCAAGGTCAGCACGGTGGGCGGTGCACCCGCCTCGCGAAACGCCGAGAAGACGGCCGGTGCGACGGCGATCGCCGAGCCGTTGAAGAACGTTCCGCGCCACAGACCGGACGCGTCCGCCGAACCCTCCTCGGGCAGGGGTCACCAGCCGCGAGATTGCCAGGTGGATCGGCCGGAACGTCGTCCCGGCGGACGGGTCGAATTCGCGAGAACGCGGGTTCGATCGCGATTGGTCCCTGTCCTCGATTCCTGTTGCGACCGGTCGAACCGGGCAATCGTGGTCCCGAAGAGAAAGATTTGTGACAGCCGGTACGGGCCAGCATAGCGCTCCACTCCACGCGGTGTTCGACTGCTGTGTCGCACAATGGAGTGGTTTAATCGAGCCTGGACGGACGCGGGCGTCACCCCGCTGTCGACGAGCCGGGAACGCGCGTCAACAGGTGTGGAAAGAACGGCCGCAATTCCGGCCGGCGCCGCCTCGCACGTGTGAGCCGCGTAAATGACGGCCGCGTTCAGCGGGCCGGTGGAAGTGCGTGAACGGCTTGGACCTACTGTGCTCGGAAGAAACAAACCTGAGGGAGTAGGACATGGACGTCCGTCACAGGAACAACGTCACGGTCACCGGTGTGCCGGAGGGCCCGACCGTGGTGCTGGCGCACGGGTTCGGCTGCGACCAGAACATGTGGCGGTTGATCGTCCCGGCGCTGGCGCGGCAGCACCGGGTGGTGCTGTTCGACTACGTGGGTTCGGGCGGCTCGGACCTGTCGTCGTGGAGCGCGGAACGGTACTCCAGCCTCGACGGTTACGCGCAGGACGTCGTCGACGTCTGCGAGGAGCTGGAGCTCGAGCAGGTGGTGCTGGTGGGCCACTCGGTCAGCGCCATGATCGGCGTGCTGGCCGCGCGGATGGCCCCGCGGCGGATCGGGTCGCTGGTGATGGTGGCTCCCTCGCCCTGCTACATCGACGACGAGGGCTACCGCGGTGGGTTCACCGCCGAGGACATCGACGAGCTGCTGGCGTCGCTGGAGTCCAACTACCTGGGCTGGTCGTCGGTGATGGCTCCGGTGATCATGGGCAACCCGGACCGGCCGGAGCTCGGGCAGGAGCTGACCAACAGCTTCTGCGCCACCGACCCCGACATCGCCCGCGTCTTCGCCCGCACCACGTTCCTGTCCGACAGCCGCACCGACCTGGCCGGCGTCACGGTGCCCACGCTGGTGCTGGAGTGCGCCCAGGACGTCATCGCACCGCGCGAGGTCGGCGCGTTCGTCCACGCCGCGATCCCGTCCTCCCGCCTGGTCACCCTCGACGCCACCGGGCACTGCCCGCAGCTGAGCGCACCGGAGGCCACCGCCGAGGCGATCCTGGACTTCCTCGGAACACGCTCGTGATGTGCCGCGCGGACGGCGCCTCGCCCGACGGGGCGCCGGATCCCGTCCACGCCGGCGACGGCGACGTGGCCGGCACGGACGCGGCGTTCACCGCGCTTCTGGAGGACAGCGCCGAGGACCTGTACGACGCGGCGCCCTGCGGGTACCTGTCCACGATGATGGACGGCACCATCGCGAAGATCAACGCCACGTTGCTGGGCTGGCTCGGCCTGGGCCAGGAGGCCGTGGTCGGCCGGATGCGGTTCACCGACCTGCTCACCGTCGGCGGCAAGCTGTACCACGAGACGCACTTCGCCCCGCTGCTGCGCATGCAGGGCGAGCTGCGGGGCATCGCCCTGGAGGTGAAGGTCCCCGGCGGCCGGTTGCCGGTGCTGGTGTCGTCGGTGATCAAGCGGGGCGCCGGGGGAGAGCCGCTGCTCATCCGCACCACCGTGTTCGACGCCTCGGACCGCCGCGCCTACGAGGAGGAGCTCCTGCGGCGCAGACAGGAGGCCGAACAGGCCCGCGCGGCGGCAGAGCAGGCCCGCGCGGCGGCAGAGCAGGCCCGCCGGCAGGCCGAGGCCGACCGGGAACGGCTGGCGTCGACGCTCGCGGTGCTGCAGCAGACCCTGCTGCCGCCGTCACTGCCCGCGGTGCCCGGCGTGGAACTGGCCGGGCACTACCACACCGCCTCCCCCGACCAGCTCGGTGGCGACTTCTACGACGTGTTCCCCCTGGTGGGCGACACCTGGGGGTTCTTCCTGGGTGACGTGTGCGGCAAGGGCGTCGAGGCCGCGGCGCTGACCTCGCTGGCCCGCTACACCCTGCGCGCCGCCGCCCACCACCACCCCGACGACCCGATCGCGGTGCTGGCCGCGCTCAACACCGCCCTGCTGCGCGACCCGAACGTGGGCATCCGCTTCTGCACCGCCCTCTACGGCACCCTCACCCCCGGCGACGGCGGCCTGACGGTCTGGCTGGCCGGAGGCGGGCACCCACCGGCGTTCCACCTCTCCGGCGACGACGGCGACGGCACGGTGGTGCGTCCGGTCGAGCTGCCCGGCGCCATGCTGGTCGGCGCGCTGGCCGACGCGCGCTTCGTGGCCACCACCGTCCGCCTGGAACCCGGTCAAGCGCTGCTGCTCTACACCGACGGCCTCACCGAGGCCCGCGGGACCGACGGGCAGCTGCTCGACATCGAAGGCGTCGCTGACGTGCTCGCCGCCCGCACCGGTCCCACCACCGCTGCCGCCGTCGTGGCCGACACCGTCACCTTCCTCGCTGGCCTGCCGAACGGCACCGATGACGACGTCGCCCTGCTCGCCCTGGGAGTCCCCGCAGCCGGAACACCGACCGCCGGCACGTCCACCGCCGCCGTGTCGATCAACGCGCCCCAGCGGGACCCCGCACCGACCGGAAGCACCGACCGCACATGACCGAACCGTTCCGCCTCGACGTGCGAGCCGCCGGTGCCGGCCGTGCCGTGATCGCGATCGCCGGCGAACTCGACCCCGCCACCGCACCCCGCCTGCGCGAGCAGGGCCTGTCCCTGCTCACCGGAGGTTCCCCGCACCTGCTGCTGGACATGTCCGGCGTGGACTTCTGCGACTCCTCCGGCCTGAGCGTCGTCATCGGGCTGTGGCAGCAGGCGCACGCCGGTGGCGGCAGCCTGACGCTGGCCGCCGTCCCCGACCGCCTGACCCGCCTGCTGCGCATGACGGGCACCGACAGCCTCATCCCCGTCCAGCACGCCGACAGCTTCTCGGCGGACCAGGCCTAGGGCCTGTCCTGTGGATCTTCACCTGAGGTGGAGAACGATGCAGGCGAGGATGATCTCAGCTCGGTGGTAGGCGGTTCGTTTCGCGAACCTGGTGGCCAGACCGCGGAACTGCTTGAGGCGGTTGAAACAGCGCTCGACCATGTTGCGAAGCCTGTAGAGGCCTGGGTCGAAGGCCGGTGGCCTGCCACCGGCCGAGCCTTTGGCCTTGCGGTGGGCGATCTGGTCAACGCGTTCGGGGATCGTGGCCTTGATCCGCCGCCGCCGTAACGCGGTGCGGGTGCTCGGGTGGGCGTAGGCCTTGTCGGCAATCACCCTCCCGACCCGCACGCGGTGCCCGTCCACATCGATGTCGCGGATATCGTCGAGCAGCGGCAGCAGCTGCGGATTGTCGTCAGCCCTCCGCAGGAGCGTCCGAGGCATTCGCCGTCGATGGTGAGGGCTTCGATCCAGTCCGCGCAGCCCCTTTTTTCCGGGCGCCGGCTGTGTGCTGGTGCGCCCGGACACTCGTGGCGTCGACGCTGACGACGAACGCCACGTTGTCCTCGAGTGTCCCGAGTGAGTCGTCTTTGACGATCACGTGATCGAGGATCCGGTCCCACGTCCCGTCCGCGGTCCGCTTCCGCAGCCGCTCATGCGCGGTCTTCCAGGGCCCATAGCGTTCGGGCAGGTCACGCCACGGAGCACCGCTGCGTTCCTTCCACAGGATCGCGGTGGTCACCTGCCGGTGGCTGCGCCACCGGCCACCGCGCTGCCCGCTCTGCGCGGGCAGCAACGGCGAGAGCGCAGCCCAGGCTTTGTCCGTCAGCTCACCACGTCCGACCACACCATCATCTGCACACGATCATGAGAAAGATCCGCAGGACACGCCTAGTCCCGATTCCCCCTGTGCGGCAACGGATCTGGCGGCCGCGAGCGTGAAGGGGTTGGTCCAAGCCCCCGCACGGACCGCTTCACGTGACGCGGAAGACCGGCCAGCCGATCTCGGTGCGCCACGCAGCGGGATCGCTCGCGTCACGAGGGCCGACGACGTAGACCTCCCGCACCGGTCCGGCCACCGACATCGCGTTCTCCACCACCCACGTCCCGAGCTCGCCGTACGTGACCTCGACGCCGTCGTGCTCGCCGACGTGGGTGGTGACGGCCAGTTCCACGGCCGGGAGAACCGCGGGGTGCACGCGTCCGGTGCGAGGTGGTGCGGCGGTCGGCAGGTAGACGAGCGCGTGACCGCGTTCCTGTTCGAAGAGGGCGTTGTCGTAGCAGCCGCCCGGCGGTCCGGTCGCGGCGGCGCCGACGGCCGCCTCCAGTTCGGCCATCGCGCCCGCGTACCAGGCCGGGATGTCGCGGCCCGCGACCACGGCCTCCACCGCCGCGACCGTCCTGGCGGGTTCCGCACGCAGCTCGACGTCGATCGGCGCGGGGTCGGGCCGGAGCAGGCGCCGCAGCGACACGACCGCGGCCCTGGTCCGGTCGAGCACGTCCTCCAGGCGGTGCAGGTGGTCCGCGACCAGGGCCGCCCGGACACCGGGGTCGGGGGTCCGCAGGATCCGCTGCACGTCGCTCAGGGGGACGTCGAGCTCGCGGAGCCGGTGGATGACCTGTGCGGTCGGGATCTGGTCGAGGCCGTAGTAGCGGTAACCGGTGGCCTCGTCCACCACGGCGGGTTCCAGCAGGGCCGCCTCGTGGTACCGGCGCAGGGTCCGCACGCTCAGGTGGGTCAGGCGCGAGAACTCCCCGATGGTCAGCACCCCGTCATTGTGGACTCTCCCCCTGGGGGAGGGTCCACGGCTTGACCCTCCCGCGCCGCGAGGCCGCACGGTGGGCTCATGACACAGCACACCGACCTTCTCCCGGACACCGTGCGCGAGTTCTTCGCCGCCCACGTCGTCCGCGACGCCGACACCGCCTCGTCGTTCCTCACCGAGGACGCGGTGGTCGTCGACCAGGACGAGACCTTCCACGGCCGGGAGGAGGTCCACGCGTTCCTGCGGGACGCCGGGTCCGAGTTCGAGTACACGACCGAGCAGATCGGCGCTCGCCGCGACGACGACAGCCACTGGGTGGTGACCGTGCGGCTCGAGGGCACCTTCCCGGGTGGCGTCGCCGAGCTGGACTACCGGTTCACGTTGCGGGACGGCCTCGTCGCCGAGCTCGTCATCGCCAACCACGCTGCCTGACCCGCTACGTCGATCTTCAGTGGAGAAGAACATGTCAAGTTCGGATCGCGATCGCCTCGACGGTCGCCGGGCGCTGGTCACCGGCGGTTCGAAGGGCTCCGGCAAGGCCGTCGCGGAGAGGCTCCGGGAGATGGGGGCCGACGTCCACGTGACGGCGCGAGCGATGCCCGACGGGTACGAGCACCCCGACCGGTTCATCGAAGCGGACCTGATGACGGTCGAGGGCACCAACGCGGTGGCCGCACGGATCGCCGAGACCGGTGGCGCACTCGACATCCTGGTGCACGTCGTCGGGGGCGCGTCGACGCCGGCCGGTGGGTTCGCGGTCATCACCGATGACCAGTGGCTCACCGAGCTGAACCTCAACCTCCTGGGAGCGGTGCGACTCGATCGAGCCCTCCTGCCGGCGATGATCGAGTCCGGGGCGGGCGTGGTGCTGCACTTCACCTCGATCCAGCGCGAACTGCCCCAGTACGACGCGTCCCTGGCGTACGCGGCGGCGAAGGCCGCTCTGCGCACCTACAGCAAGGGACTCGCCAACGAGCTCGCGCCGCGCGGCGTGCGGGTCAACGCGATCAGCCCCGGTGGCATCGAGACCGAGGCGTACGAACGGTTCGTGGACCGGATCGCCGAGGGCAACGGAATCACGAGGGAAGCAGCCAAGCAGACCATCTACGACTCCCTCGGCGGAGTACCGCTGGGACGGTTCGCGAACCCCGAGGAGATCGCGGACCTGGTCGGGTTCCTGGTGTCGGACCGCGCCTCGGCGATCGTGGGCGCCGAGTACGTGATCGACGGCGGGACCGTGCCGACCGTCTGAACCGGACTCCTCCCCGTATCCCTCGATGACCTGGGCGACCGCGGGCACCGTCTCCGTGCCCCTCAGCGGTGGACGCGCTGTCGCGCCCCGGCACGTCGGCGGGCCGCAGGTGGTGCAGCCGGCCTGCCATCCCGCGGAACGACCTCGGCCAGACGCCCAGGCCGGTTCGCGATATCGGGTGGAGATCACATAAGTCGTGAATGGACAGGTTTGAGGCGGCACCGGAAGAGGTAGGTGAGTGCATCCCGGTGACGATCAACCGGATGACCTGGACCGAAAGAGGAACACGTCGTGCTCACTCATCCGACCTCGGCGCGGCAGTGGCTTGCTCTGCCTCACAGCGAACTGGTGGAACACGTCCGTCATCTCGTGTGGACCGGCAAGGCCACCGACAGGGCGTGGGCGCTGCTGGCGGAACACCCGGTGCTGGCCGCGCGGGTGCGCGGCACCCTGTCGGCGCTGCGGGCGCAGACCGCGGGAGAACGCGACCACGCGGTCTGGGCGACGCGCATCGCCCACGCGCTGCGCGGCCTGGAGCTGCTGACCGCGGAGGCCGCACCCGATGTGCGGCAGGGAACTCCGCCGCAGGAGTCCGCTCCGCGCATCGGTGAGCCGGTGGCGGCGGCCGTGAAGCGGCCCTCACCCGCCCAGCCGGTGGTGGCGGCGGCCGTGAAGCGGCCGTCTCCCGTTCCACCGGTGGTGTTCCTGGCGCCCGGTCAGGTGGCGGCCGGGGCGCACTCGGTCTGACGCGACCGCCGGGGCATTGTCGTGACCGGCCTCGCGGTCACGGCAGGGGAGTACGCCCGCTCGACGCGTCTTGGTCCCCGGCGTCGGTGCCGCTCACGACCGGGCCCCGCTGACCAGCGTCCACCGCTCGGCCCGGACGGACCTCATGAGCTGACCGGGTAGCCGGTTTCGGCCACGCGGCCGGCGACGGCGTCCAGGGTGGTGGCGGGGTTGAGCGCCGTCACGACGTCCGCGGTCAGCGGCAGTCCGGCGTAGACGTGCCGCACCGCGTCGAGGTCGACCGGCGTGTCGTAGTAGTCCCGCGCCCAGTCCTGGAAGGCTTCCGGCGTGCGGTCGGTCAGCAGGGTGAACAGCCAGTCCGCCCCGTCCGGGTCGTGGTGGCCGTCGGGGAAGTCGATGTCTCCGTGCCGCCACGCGGTGTCGCCGTGCTCGCGCCACAGGCAGACCGTGACGTACGGCGTGCCGAACTCGTCGGAGAACGCCGGCTCCTCCACGCAGCCGCGGAACACCTCTGGCACGGAGCCGAGAACACCGGGCCACGGCTCACCGTCGTCGGTGGCGAAGGGGCTCATCGGCGACTCGTGGTCGAAACCGCGCACGTACGCGCCCGCGGCCGTGAACACGACGGAGTACTCGTTGCCCGCACCGTCCTGTTTGGACGCCAGCTCCTGGCCGGGTGCCCACGTGGTGTCGTAGCGGTGGTAGCGGTCCTCGCTGCCGGGGTCCAGAACGACGTCCAGCGCGGCCAGCGCACGGCACAACGCGCGCAGCTCCGGGATGGCGGGCAGGTCACGGGCGAGGTCGTACACGGTCACCGCGCCATTCAAACACCCTCTGTCCCCCCGGCGTCCGGCCGATCGACCGGACGCCGTGGGAACCGGTCAGATCGGTTCGTCGGGGGTGCGGACCGCGCTGGCCACCGACCCGCCGGGTTCGTCCGCGAGCTGTCCGCGTTCCGACGCTTCGGACAGCACCTCCTCGTCCAGCTCACCCGGAACGACCGGCACGTCGGGCTGCTCCTCCGCGAGCCGGTCGGCGAGCGGACGCGGGTGGGCTTCCTCGTACGGCGTCATGCCGTACTTGTCCACGCCGCTCCACCGCTCCGGCGGGTCCATGCCCGCTTCGAGCGGGTCCAGCCGCAGCCGGTCCTCGTCGAGGTCCTCCGCGCTGTTGAGCGCGGCGGGGTCGGACTCGGCGGCGTCGGGCGAGCCGGTGTCTTGCGGCGGCGCGTAGGACGACAGGTCGTCATCGGGAGTCATGTCATGTGTCGCCATGACTCCCGTGTACCCGAAGACCGATCGATCAACCGGCACAGGCGTGGCGACGGTGCGGGACGACGCCGGTTCCGCGGCAGACCGGGCCGCGTCACCTGGTGCGGGCGTGCTTGCGGGGGAGCGGTCCCACTCCGCTGTGGCGGCCGGGACGCAGCGCGGCGTGGCGCTGTCCGGGCCCGGGGCCGGAGCGGGCGGCCAGGGCGTCGGCGACGACACCGGTGGCGAAGGCGTAGACGCTCTTGTGCAGCAGGTCCACCACCAGCTCCCCGCGCGGCCACGTGGGTGGCGGGGCACCGACGCCCGTGGCGTTCTCCAGGACCTGGTCGTTGGTGAGGCGGACCACGGCGAACTTCGCCGAGGACCACGGGCCGCGCAGCCCGGCGTGCGCCATGACCGACCGCAGCACACCGAGCAGCGCGCCCTGGCCGATATGCATCGCCAGGTTGACCGGCACCGGCTGCCGGCCACCGGGCCGTTCCCGCGCACCGGTGAGTCGTTGCAGCACCCGCGCCGGCACGTGGGAGTCCGGCCGGCCGGTCAGGCGCTGTTCCACCTTCTCGCCCAGCGTCATCACCAGCACCCCGGCCGTGCCCGCGACCAGGCCTTCCCACAACGCGCGTTTCATCATGCCGCCACGAGTACCCGGCTTCCGGCGGTCTATACGGCCCGGCCTGGCGCGCCGCCTGCACCCCTGACCGCGCCGGCGAGTCGCGACGACCACCGGGGCCCGCTGCTCAGTCAGGCCGAGGCGAGCCGCACCGCCGTGATGGCCTCGTCCACCGTCGAGCTCATGGCGAGGACCCCGTACACCTGACTGGTCTGCAACGGCCGCACGACGCTGTGGTTGTCGGCCACGATCGCGAACGGCACGCCGAGCCGGCCGGCGTGGTGCTGGGCGTTGAGGAGCATCGCGATGCTCGCCGACCCCATGAAGTCGACGGCGCGCAGGTCGACCACGACCGCGACGGGCCGGCTGTCGAGCAGTGCGTCGAGCTCGCTCGCCACGTGCTGGTTCAGCGCCGTGTCGAGCGTCCCGGCCACGCGGACCACGAGGATGCCGTGACGTGTGGTCGTGGTGTGCACGAGAGTCGGCGCTTCGTGGGTGGTGTGCTGGTCCATGTCGTCTTTTCCCGAGCGTCGAGGTGTTCGCCGGCCTGCGGAGCCCGGCCACCGTCGTGATCCGCCGTCGTGATCCGCCACGGCAACAGCGCGGACCCGCCGGAGTGATCACGTACGGGTGTCGGCGCACTGTTCGACCGACGAGAGGTCCTCGGCGGTGCCGGTCGCACCACCAGGAGGAACGCTGGAATACCACTCCACGGCACCCGCAAACACCGGGCGGTCAACCTCGCCGCGCACACGTGGTTTCGGCGCTCCAACGAGGGATATCCGCCCGGTGACGTCGAACAGCCGGCGACCTCCAGGTGTGTGACCTCTCCACGGCCCGCACCTCCAACCCACGGGAGTCGCCATGGCCACCAAGCCCTGTCCCGGCCGCGGTGCGGTCATCACCTACCTCAACCCCGACGTGATGCACCCGAGCGTCTACGTCCGCGCCGTGGTCATCGGGGTGCACGTGGTCGATCCGCTGACGTCGCACACGTGGGTGCCGGTGCTGCGGCCCGACGGAGCCGTGCTGGTGCTCGACACCGCGAACATCATCAAGGTGCAGCCCGAGCCCGGTCGCGCGTAGCCCCGTGCGCGGTCACGAGGTCACGGCCACTCCTTCCGGCTCACGGCCGATCGGCACCGCGGCGACCAGCTTCCCGGTGCCCGCGTCGATGATCGACATCAGTCCGGCGGCGGTGTTGGTCACGTAGACGAAGCTGTCGTCGGGGCTGGCGGCCGAGCCCTCGGGCTGCTGCGCCACCGGGACGGCGGGAACGACCGGGCCGCCGGACCGGTCGAGGACGGACACGGTGTCCGAGCCCGCATTGGCCACGTACACCCGGCCGTGCGGCGTGACCGAGACGCCCATGGGCGACTTGCCGACCGCCGTCGACCTGATCGGGTCGAGGTCGCGGGCGTCGATCACGGTCACGGTGTCCGAGCCGGTGTTCGCCACGTACACGCGGTCGCCGTTGGGGCTCGTGTCGATGCCGGCGGGGAAGCGGCCGACGGGGATGGTGGCGATCGGCTTCTGGCTCTTGGTGTCGATCACCGTCACGCTCTGGGCGCCGTTGTTGGTGACGTAGACGCGTTTGCCGTCCGGGCTCACCACCGGGGTGTGCGGGAACCTGCCGACCGGGATCTCCAGCACGGGCGTGTTGGTCCGCACGTCGATGACGGTGACCGTGTCCGAGCCGAAGTTGGTCACGTACGCGTGGGTCGGGGTGACCGCGACACCGAACGGGTGCTCCCCGACCGGCACGGTGGCCACCACCTTGTACGTCCTGGCGTCGATCACCGAGACGGTGTCGGACAGCTCGTTGGTCACGTAGACCAGGTCGCCGCTGTCCGAGACGCCCACCCCGACCGGGGAGTGGCCGACCGGCACCGACGCCACCACCTCTCCCAGCCGGGTGTCGTAGACGGCGGTCACGTCGGCGCCGCTGTTGGCGACGAACACCTGAACGCGTGGCGGGTAGCGGGTGGCGAACACGGGCGCGGGCGACAGCAGGAACGCGAGCATCACCGCGATGACGCCTATTCGCGTGAGGCGCGCTCGCCTGATAGTGGAACCAAACCACCGTGAGTAGAGTTTCAGCTCGGCTGCAAACTCCATCAACGAGCTCCTTCGTCACTGGTGATCATGTGGAACGTGCCGGGCCGAACGCGAAAAGTCCTCCGGACCTGCTCGTTCGACAACCGCGCTCGTGGCGCTGGAGCAGTGGAGCGGTGTCGATGACGGAATTGCCCCTTGCTCGCCGGTGACACTAATGGCCTAGTGAGCGACTCTGCCGGGTGAGGCGGACGGGCGTACCTCGTCAGGGCGATGAATTCGCGCGAACGGGTTGAGCAGCGTTTTCGCGTGACCGGCCGCCCGTCCGGGTGGAGCTGGGCCCTGACGACGTCCGGGAAGTCCTCCGGATTCGGTGCATCTGACCGGTTCGGTGCGTCTACTGTGCCTCGTCGTGGGCACGAGGCAACTGACGTTCAGCGATGACAAGGGCGACGAGCAGGAGTGGCTCCCCGGCGATCCGCGGTCCGCCGTCGACGCGTTCCTGGAGTTCGTCGCCGAACGCCGCGAAGCCGGCACCACGTCGTTCGCCATCGAGGACGAGGAGAACGACGAGGCGCTGCTGTTGCTGTTCGAGGTGCGCGCCGTCTGCCGGGTCAAGGGCCCGCAGCACGCGCGGACCGAGTACCGCGTCGTCACCGGCCGCGGCGACCACCGCGCGCAGGTGGACACCTTCGTCCGCGGCGGTTTCGCCGCTCTCGACCCCCACGGCCCCTGGCTGCCGGACGTCGACAGCCTCCTGCGGGCGCGCTCGGCTCAGCTCCACGAGAAGGCCGCGCGCCGAGCCGACTCCGGTTCGGACGCTCCTGAGCGGCGCCGGAAGGAGCTCCGCTCCGAGTTCGACACGTCCGTGCTGCGCCGGACCCACCCGCGCGAGCTGCGCCGCCGCCTGGAGGTGCTGACCCTCGTCGACGGACGTGAGCCGGCGACGGTTGCCGGGGTCACGCACTACGGCTTCGGCGACGCCGTCAACGCCTGGTTCACCGCCGGCGGCCGGGGCCTGGTGGTGACGTTCGACCGCACCAGCGCGCTCGACTGCTCCGACGACGCCGCCGCGCAGGCCGCGTTGTACGACGGCGTACCGGCGGACCTCCTCGCCCTCGTGCGGAACGCGCCGGAGTCGAGCACCGCGCTCAACGTCCCGCACCCCGACGGCGGCACCCTCGTGGCCGCCACCGGGATCTTCACCTTCGCGGGTCCCTGCGCCATGGCCGACGGCCTGGTGTCCCGCCTGCAGGAGACCGGCACGGGCATCGAGGACACCGGACTCGACCGGCTGGAGAACTTCCTCGCGCTGAAAGACTTCACCCCCGCCGCGGTCGCGCAGGCCGGACCGTGGAGCGCCGAGGACGTCGCGAGGGGCTTCGCCGCCTCCGCACCGGAACAGGCCGTGCCGGCGCTCGACAAGGAGGCGGTGGACCGCTTCTGCGAGATCTGGGCCGACTCCGGGTACAACGACCGCTGGGACGTGCACTACGTCCTGTTCGACAGCTACACGGTCGAGGAGGCGGGCGAACGCCGGGACGACCTCCTGGAACTGGTCGGGACCCTCGGGCTCGACCGCGTCGACGCCCCGCCGGAAGCCACCACCGGCGAGGTGTGGGTTCGCACCGATCCCCGCATCGACGCGGAACTCGGGAACTGGGCGTGAGGAGCTGACCTCGCGCGCCGTTCGGGTGTGCGCTCAAGCACAAAGTGGAAGAGACCTTCAACTTGGAATAGCTCTTCCACTTAGCTAGGCTTCGGCACGTGACCGAAGCGGCTCCTCCTCTGCGTCGTGATGCCGAGCGCAACCGCCAGCTGCTGCTGCGCACCGCGTACGACCTCATGGCGGCGCAAGGGCTGGACGTGTCCTATGAGGACATCGCGCGCGCCGCCGGTACCGGGATGGGCACGATGTACCGGCGCTTCCCGCACCGGCAGGACCTCCTGGACGCGCTGTTCAGCGACCACATCGACACGGTGATCGGCTTGGCGGAGCAGGCGTCGCGGCACGAGGACGCCTGGGCCGGGCTCGCCTGGTTCCTGGAGCGGCAACTCGAGATCGAAGCGCAGAGCCGGGGGCTGGGGGAGCTGCTGCGCAGCCGCAACCAGGCCACCGGGTCGGTGCTGCGGGCGCGCGAGCGGATGACGCCGCTGGTGGCCGACCTGGTCGACCGGGCCGTCCGCGCGGGTCAGCTGCCGCAGGGGGTGACGCCCGCGGACTTCGCCGCGGTGCACGTGATGGTGGGCAGCGTCATGGACGCCTCCCGCACCCACACCCCGCACCTGTGGCGCCGCGCTCTCCGCATCGCCCTCGCGGGCGTGCGCCACGCCGACCTGTCCGGCGACCAGCCGGACGAGACGGTCATCGACCGGCTCTACAACGACAAGACGTGAAGGCACACCCCATGACGGCTCTGTCCGACGACCTGGTCGCGGTTCTCAACGCCAAGGCCATCTGCTTCATCACCACGCTGATGCCCGACGGGTCGCCGCAGATCTCCCAGACCTGGGCGGGCACGGACGGCGAACACGTGCTCATCAACACCGTGGCGACCCACCAGAAGACCCGCAACGTCCAACGCGACCCGCGCATCGCCATCGGCATCGCCGACCCGGCCGCGCCTTCCCGCTACTGGGCGCTGCGCGGCAGTGTCGTGGCCATGACCACCGACGGCGCCCGCGAGCACATCGACGCGTTGTCCCACAAGTACATCGGCCGGCCCTACCCCGGTTTCGGCGGCGGTGAGCAGCAGCGCGTGCTCCTCACCGTGAAGGTCGACCGGGTGCACACGCCCTGAGCCGGCCACCTGCCCGTCACAGTCCCAGGTGGACGAACCCCACCTGGGCGCCGAGGTGGTCGGGCATCCGGTCGCGTTCCGCGCGGATCGCGCCGTCGGCGGGTAGGACGAGACGACGTCGTCCAGCGCGGAGTACGCGGATCCTCACCCCCGCAGGCTCCACCGCTGGTTCGTACCGCTGTGGCACGACCAGAGGATCAGCTTCGTGCCACCGGCCGTGCCGCCGCCGTTGGCGTCCAGGCAGAGACCTGACTGCACGCCGGTGACGGTGCCGTTCGCGTTGACGTTCCACTGCTGGTTCGCGCCGCCGTGACAGTCCCAGATGATCACCTGGGTGCCGTTGGCGGTGCCCTGACCGTTGGCGTCGAGGCACTTGGTGCCGTGGACCTGCAGCCTCCCGTCGACCGTGCGGGTGAAGCGCTGCCGGTCGGCGCTCTGGCAGTCCGCCAGCTGCACCTGGGTGCCGTTCGCGGTGCCCGGCACGTCGACGCACCGCCCCGACTGGTCGCCGACGATCTGCACACCCTGCTGCGGGGTGCCGCCGGACGGCGCGTAGCCGGCCGCGGCGATGCCGGCCTGCACGGCCTCCTCGGTGGCGTTCGACGGGTAGCCGGAGGTGAGCGCGCCCTCGTAGAAGGTGCCGGTGCCGGTCACGCTGTTGTCGCCGCCGATGCCGAGCAGGATGGCGCCCTGCTTCCTCATCGGGTGGTAGCCGCTGGGCCGCGGGCCGTCGAACATCGTCGACAGGCCGCCGGTCTGCGCGTTGCCGCCGCGGATGGCCCAGTGGTTCGGCTCGCCCTTGACGATCGCCGTCACGAAGCGGTGGTTGATGCTCGGGTTGCGGTTGTACCCGGCGTTGACGCCGGAGAACAGGCCCCACTCCAGGTCGGCCATGATCCACGGGCCGGGCCCGTCGCCGTAGCCCCACTGCTTGCTGGATCCGAAGTAGACGGTCTCCATGATGGCCGGCCGGTCGGCGGTGTTGGTCGTCTGCGCGTTGCCGTAGTCGAAGCAGCACCACTGGTTGTGGTGCTGGCCGTTGACGACGGCGTAGATGCCCTCCGGCTGGTCGCCGGTCGCGACACCGCTGGTCCTGTTGTTGCGGTAGCCCGTACCGGGTGAGATGTAGACGCCGTAGGCCTTCCGGCCGCCGACGGTGACGGGTGCGGCCTTGGCGTCGGCGAGGTTGTCCCACCCGCCCGGCGCGGGACCGGGGAAGTGACCGGGCGGCGCCTGGGTGAGGTGGTTGCCGCGGCCGGACTGGTCGTAGATGACGCTGATGACGCAGGCCGAGGTGGCGCAGAACGCGTCCTGGGCGGCGGCGTCGGCCACCCCGCCCGCGCTGAGCACACCGATGTCGCGCGTGGTGCTGTCGGAGGTCCGCCTGAGCTGGTACAGCGGGCCGTTGTAGTTGCCGTACAACGCTCTGGTGGTGCTGTGCGCGGCCACGCACGGTGTGCCGCCCGAGGCGTAGATGTCGCACGGCCCGGACGCGGCGGCACGTGCGCCCGGCTCGTCGGACAGTGCGGCGGCCGAGACGGTGAGCGCGAGTGCGGCCGCGGCTGCGGTGACGAGGCGGCGTGATCGACGTTTCATGCCCTGTCGAAGCCTTCCGTGGATGCCCCCGGGATCGAACCGGTTCGACCCGGAGAACGAGTCTGAGACGGCGGCATCGGCAAGACTGGCCCAGCGGCCGGTCGCGCAACAAGGGTGGGGATCGAACGGACCGCCGGTGTGGTCGAATCGGTTCGAACCGAGCACCGCCACTCGGAGGCTGACCGCGTGCCCTCGGCCTGGGCGTGGCCGGTGGTCACCGCGGGCGAACCGGCTCAGCGTGCTGCCAGCGCCTCGGGCACGGTCACGTAGAGCTGGATCATCTCGTTCAACGTCGTCGCACGCAGTGCCCGCAGCACGCTCCCGGCCGGTGCCACGACCCGCAGCGGCACGTCCTGGTCGACGCCGCGCAGGTGGTACTCGACCAGCACGGACAGGCCGGACGAGGCCAGGAACGAGATGTCGGTCATGTCGAGGACGACCGCCGACCGGTGCTCCGCCGCCTGCGCGAACGCCTCGTCCAGGTGCTCGTGCAGCAGCGGTGCGGTGTAGGAGTCGACCTCGCCGGTGACCTTGAGGACCACGGCCTTCTCGTGCAGTTCGGTCTTGGCTTTCAGTGGTGCCACGCTCCTCTCGCTGATCCCGTCCCAGCGTGCCGGTCCGGGTGTCCGCTGTCGATCACCGGCCGGCGCCGGTTCAGCGCCGGATGACGTCGTCGATCAGGTTCCTCGCGACCTCGCGGAGTTTCAGGTTCTCGTTCTGCGACTTCTGGACGAGCATGCCGAAGGCGTCGTCCGCCGTGCAGGCGTGCACCGCCATGAGGACGCCCTTGGCCTGTTCGATCACCGCTCTGGACACCAGCGCGGTCTCGAGGTTCTTGATGTGGTCCTGCGAGCGTTGCGACCGGTGGGAACTGCCGATCGCGGCGCTGGCGGCCGTGGTGAACAGCCGCATGACGCTCTCGTCGAACGGGTCGAACGCGGCGGGGGAGTAGCTGTAGATGTTGAGCGAACCCACGTGCACGGCGTCGTTGTGGTCGGAGGCCGGCAGGGCGATCGGCACGGACAGGTAGGCGCGGACGCCGTGCTGGTCGGCGGAGGTCTCGAACTCGGGCCAGGCGTCGTGGTTCTCGCCGACGACCGCGCGGACGGCGTGCAGGGTGCGGGCGGCCTCCAGGCAGGGGCCGCGGTTGGCGCCGTACTGCTTCTCGTCGATCTCGATGAGGGTGGTGTCGCTCGCGGCCGCGGTTCTCGGCTGCTCCGGGTTCACGGTGATCGTCACGGCGTCGGCGTCCTGGATCGCTCTCGTCGCGGTCTCCGCGAGCCGCTGCAGGACCTCGTCCAGGGGTTCCTCGTCGGAGAAGCCGTCCCGCAGCGCCGCCAGCGCCGCGGTCGCCTCGTCCAGGCGGTCCACGGCGTCCTGCCGGTCCGTTTCTGCGGGCCGGACGTCGCCCTGTCCAGTCAGAGCCGTGAGGTCGTCCATGCCGCATCGCCTTTCGCCGAGAACGAGTTCGCGGCGCTGGATGCTCAACGCTCGCACCGAATGATACGGCGCAGGAGTTCGGGTGACTGCGGCACACCGGGTGAGGAACCGAACCGGTGCGGGTGCTGGAGTGTTCAACAGCCCGCACCGGTTCAGGCCGGCCACCAGAGGTGGCCTACCGTGCTGAACTCGCGCGCGCACGGTATCGGGTCATTACCCCGATTCGGATCAAGTAACTCCTGCATCGCGGCATCGGTCCGATGTTGCCGGTGGACGAGCGGTGCGCGGCACGGGTCCGTGCCGCAGGTTGTCCCTTGTTATCGCTAACGTCCGCACCCCGTCCCTACGCTTGCTGGATGAGGCCTCCTGGTTCACGTGCTTGAAGTTCTTGCCAGACGGGCCGTCAGGCCACATAGTGTTAACGCTAACTACCGGGCCCTCTCAACGTCGCAAGGAGCCGGTTCATGCGCTTGTCCCTGCCGTGCAGTGCGCGCTCCGCCAGGAGGGCCGCGCTGATCGTTGCCATGAGCGTGCTCGCCGCCGTCGCCGCACCCCCGGTGGCCTCGGCCGCCGGCCCCGCACCGCACTACCTGATGACGGCGTTCACCAACAGCAGCGAGTCGAACATGTACGTCTACGACTCGGCGAACGCGACCAACTTCACGCAGGTCAGAGCCAACGCCTACACGCCGCCGACCGGTCTGATCCGCGATCCGAGCGTGCTGCGGCACACCGACGGCTACTACTACATCGTCTACACGACGAACTGGACCGGCGACACGATCGGCTTCGCCCGCAGCGCGGACTACGTCACCTGGACGTTCCTGCGCAACGTCCGCGTCGGGCTCAACGGGTCCACCGGCAGCACCTGGGCGCCGGAGTGGTTCAAGGACTCCGACGGCAGCGTGCACGTGATCTTCTCGGCGTCCTCGACGGGAACGGCGGGGCAGTTCCGGCCGTACCGGATCACCGCGACGAACGCGGACCTGTCGGCGTGGACCAGCCCGGTCGCGCTCGGCATCCCGGCGAACTACATCGACAGCCACGTGGTCAAGGTCGGCGGCACGTACCACAACTTCCTCAAGAACGAGACGTCGAAGTACGTCGAGCACGCCACCGCCACCTCGTTGAACGGTCCCTGGACCTTCGTCGGCACCGGCGACTGGGCTGGCTGGGGCTCCGGGCTGGAGGGGCCGGCGCTCGTGCGGCTGCCGGACGGGCGCTGGCGGATCTACTTCGACCAGTACGGCCAGCACCGGTACTTCTACGCCGACAGCACGAACCTCACCTCGTTCGGCGGCAAGGTCGAGCTGCCGGGGCTCTCCGGTGTCGCACGGCACTTCACGGTGCTGCGCGAGGACTCCGGCGACGGCACCGCCGTGCCGACCGGCAACCGGTCGCTGCTCTCGGTCAGCCACCCGGACCGCTACCTGCGGCACCGCGACAACCTGGCCTACGTCGAGCCGGTGAGCGCGTCCAGCAGCGCGTCGGCCCGTCAGGACGCGACGTTCACGATCGTGCCGGGCCTCGCGAACGGCAACTGCCACTCGTTCCGGTCGGTGAACTTCCCCGACCGCTACCTGCGGCACTACGCCTTCCGCGTCCGGCTCGACGTCAACTCCGGCGACGCGGTGTTCGCCCGCGACGCCACGTTCTGCGGCCGCGCCGGACTGGCCGGCGGCACCAGCACGTCGTTCGAGTCCTACTCCCACCCCGGCCGCTACCTGCGCCACTACAACTACGAGGTGCGCGTCGACTGGCGCACCTCCGACGCGGTGTTCGCCCGCGACGCGTCGTTCACCGTGTCCGCGCCACTGGCTTGAAAGGACAGTCGATGAAGACAGCCCTGCAGCGTCTCCTCGTGCTGGTAACGATCACCCTGCTCGGTGTGGCCGGTCTGCCCGTGACACAGGCGAGCGCGACGCCCGCGGTGCGGTACACGAACCCGATCGCTCCGCAGCGCGCCGACCCGCACATCTTCAAGCACACCGACGGCTTCTACTACTTCACCGCGACGGTGCCGGAGTACGACCGGATCGTCCTGCGCCGCGCGACCACGATCCAGGGCCTGGCCACCGCGCAGGAGACCGTGATCTGGCGCAAGCACTCGAGCGGTGAGATGGCCGCCCACATCTGGGCGCCGGAGATCCACTTCATCAACGGCAGGTGGTACGTCTACTTCGCCGCCGGGCGCAGCGACGACATCTGGCGCATCCGGATGTACGTGCTGGAGAGCTCCGCGGCCGACCCGCTGACCGGCGGGTGGACCGAACGCGGCCGCATCACGACCCCGTGGGACACCTTCTCGCTGGACGCCTCCACGTTCGTCAACAACGGCGTGCGGTACCTGATCTGGGCTCAGCAGGAACCGGGCATCGCCACGAACTCCAACCTCTACATCGCCCGCATGGGCGCCAACCCGTGGACGATCACCGGCGCGGTGACCAGGCTGACCGTGCCGACGCTGGCCTGGGAGACCCGCGGCTACAAGGTGGCCGAGGGACCGACGGTCCTGCAGCACAACGGAAAGCTCTTCCTCACGTACTCGGCCAGCGCCACCGACGCGAACTACTGCCTCGGCATGCTGACCGCGTCGGCGTCGGCCGACCCGCTGAACGCCGCGTCGTGGACCAAGAGCCAGAACCCGGTGTTCGCCACCAACGCGGCGACCGGCCAGTACGGGCCGGGCCACAACTCGTTCACGGTGTCGGAGGACGGCCGCAGCGACGTGATGGTCTACCACGACCGCAACTACCGCGACATCAGCGGTGACCCGCTCAACGACCCGAACCGCCGCACCCGTGTGCAGAAGGTCTACTACCGGTCCGACGGCACACCGGACTTCGGAATCCCGGTGGCGGACGGCCCGACCCCGGTCCGGCTCAAGGCGTACAGCGCCGCCGACCGGTTCGTCCGGCACTGGGACTACCGCGCGCGGCTGGAGGCCGACGTCACCCCGCTGGCCGACTCGCAGTTCCGGGTGGTGGCCGGGCTGACCGGCACCGGCACGGTCTCGCTGGAGTCGGCCAACTTCCCCGGCTACTACCTGCGGCACCGCAACAACGAGCTGTGGGTCGAGCGCACCGACGGCAGCACCCTGTTCCGCAACGACGCCAGCTTCACCCAGCGCGCCGGGCTCGCCGACGGCGCCGCGGCGTCGTTCGAGTCGGTGAACTTCCCCGGCCGCTATCTGCGGCACAGCAACGGTCTGCTGTTCCTGCAGGCGGTGACCGATGCTCAGGGAAGGGCGGACGCGACGTTCCTCCTGGAGTGACGCCGCTCGTTTCCGCGCCATTTCCCCGCGCTGGCGAACGGCAATGGCCGCCCCGGTGAGCAATGAGCCCGACGGTGTGGGCCACGCCTGGGTAATTCGGTTGTCCAGGCGTGGTCGCACCTGCTCAGAGCATGTTCGGAGGCGCCAGTCGACGCGCATCTCGTGCTAAAAAATCGCTTCTTTTAGCAATGCGCAATGCGTCGACTCCTGTTGTCGAAACATTTCTCCGCACCTTGACCGGAAGGAGATCGTCCTCCACGATTCGAGGTATGCGATCGGCACTGGCGGCAGCGACAACTCAGCCCGTGCGCCTCTCTCCCGCACACGGATTGTCGACGCTGACGTAATAGCTGTTCGTGAAGAGGGCGCGCGATGGACCACTCGGCGCAAGCGGTCGTTCGAACGTTGCCCGTGCCGCGGTATTTCCCACCTCGACGAAGAGGAGCAGGCCATGGTCCGGACAGACCATCATCCGCCCACCGCAGTCCCACGCACGCGCGGTCGCCGCCTCGCGAGCGTCGCCGCCGTCGTCTCCGTGCTCATCGGCGGTCTGCTGGTGGCGTTCAACGCGGCGCCCGTGTCGGCGGCGACGGTCGACACCACCGCCTGGTACGTGCTGGTGAACCGCAACAGCGGCAAGGCGCTGGACGTCTACAACCTCGCCACGAACGACGGCGCGCGGATCACCCAGTGGGCCCGCAACGACGGCAACCAGCAGCAGTGGCAGTTCGTCGACTCCGGCGACGGCTACTACCGCGTGAAGTCGCGGCTGTCGGACAAGGTTCTCGACGTCTACAACTTCTCCACCGCCGACGGCGGCAACATCGTGCAGTGGGCCGACAGCAACGGCACCAACCAGCAGTTCCGGCTCGCCGACTCCGACGGCGGCTACGTGCGGCTGGTCAACCGCAACAGCAACAAGGCCGTCGAGGTCCAGGGCGCGTCCACCGCCGACGGCGGCAACGTCGTGCAGTACAGCGACTGGGGTGGCACCAACCAGCAGTGGCAGCTGGTCCGCGTCGGCGGCGGCACGGGCCCCACCACCACGACGACCACGACGCCCGGCAACCCCGGCACGTGCTCCCTGCCGTCGACCTACCGCTGGTCGTCGACGGGCGCGCTGGCGCAGCCCAGGCAGGGCTGGGTCTCGCTCAAGGACTTCACGCACGTCATGTACAACGGCAAGCACCTGGTCTACGCCACGACGCACGACACGGGCAGCAGCTGGGGCTCGATGAACTTCACGCCGTTCACGAACTGGTCCGACATGGGTTCGGCCGGCCAGAACGCGATGAGCTCGGGCACCGTGGCACCCACGCTGTTCTACTTCGCACCGAAGAACATCTGGGTGCTGACCTACCAGTGGGGCCCGACCACGTTCAGCTACAAGACGTCGAACGACCCCACCAACGCCAACGGCTGGTCGGCCGCGCAGACGCTGTTCACCGGCCGCATCCCCAACTCCGGCACGGGCGCCATCGACCAGACGATCATCGGTGACGGCCAGAACATGTACCTGTTCTTCGCCGGTGACAACGGCAAGATCTACCGCGCCAGCATGCCGATCGGGAACTTCCCCGGCAGCTTCGGCTCGTCCTACACCGAGATCATGAGCGACACCACGAACAACCTGTTCGAGGCCGTCGAGGTCTACAAGGTCCAGGGCCAGAACCAGTACCTGATGATCGTCGAGGCCATCGGCAGCGGCGGGCGCTACTTCCGCTCGTTCACCTCCAGCAGCCTCAACGGTTCCTGGACCCCGCAGGCCGCCACCGAGAGCAAGCCGTTCGCGGGCAAGGCCAACAGCGGTGCCACGTGGACCAACGACATCAGCCACGGTGACCTGATCCGCACCAACCCCGACCAGACCAAGACCATCGACCCCTGCAACCTGCAGCTGCTCTACCAGGGCCGCAGCCCCAACTCCGGCGGCGACTACGGCAAGCTGCCCTACCGGCCGGGTGTGCTGACGCTGCAGCGCTGACCACCTGAACCGAGTCCGACCCCAGGGCCGGCGTCCTCACCGCACGGGTGAGCACGTCGGCCCGTCGGCGTTCGAGCGCGTCGACGTCCAATGAGAGCAAGGAATCCGCCGGGATCCAGGCGAGGGCGGTGAAGGACTCAGAACGCGGCGTCGCGGAGCTGGCGCCGCGAGGTCACGCCGAGCTTGCCGAACACCTTGCGCAGGTGCCATTCCACCGTGCGCGGGCTGAGGAACAGCCGGGTGCCGATCTCCGGGTTCGAGTAGCCCTCCCCGGCCAGCCGCGCGATCTGGTACTCCTGCGCGGTCAGCTCGTCGGTGGTCTCGACGGTGCGCTTGCGGACCGTCTCGCCGGTGGCCAGCAGCTCGCGGTTGGCGCGTTCGGCGAACGCCGGCATGCCCGCGGCCACCAGCATCTCGTGGGCGGTGCGCAGGTGGTCGCGGGCCTCGACGCGATGTCCCTCGCGGCGCAGCCACTCGCCGTGGAGCAGGTGGGCGCGGGCGAGCTCGCCGCGCAGCGCCGTGCGTTCCAGGTGGGCGATCGACTCGGGGAAGCCGGAGGCGTCGCCGTTCAACGCCCGCAGGCGTGCCTTGATGCCCAGCGACCAGTCGGTGTCCACCCAGGACGCCGACCGCGCCAGCGCTTGCGCCACCAGCGCGGCGTCGCCGGTGCGGGACGCGGCCTCGGCCAGTTCCGCGGTGGCCAGGCAGCCGTAGACCGGCGAGTCCTCCGCGAACACCCGCAGCGCGGCGTCCCTGGCCAGGTCGTGGCGGCCCTGGCCGTTGTGCAGCAGTGCGGAGGCCCAGTCGGTGATCGTGGCGAGCCGGCCCTGTCCGGCGGCGCGCGCCTCGCGGCCGATGGCGGCCCCGGTGTCCTCGCCGCGCAGCGCGGCCTGGAGCAGGACCGCGTAACCGACCGGCCGGGTGCCGGTGACCTCGGAGATCCGCAGGTCCTCCTCGATCAACGCCTGTGCGGCCGCCGGTTCGCCGGCGAGCAGTTCGTTGTCCGCCAGGAAGTTCAGCGCGAACTGCAGCTGCACCAGCGCTCCGGCGTCACGGGCCAGTCTCACCTGCCGCTGGGCGAACGCGCGGCGGGTCTCGAAGTCCCACAGCTCGCTCGCGAGCATGCCGCCCGCGCGGTGGCCGAGGAGCCACGGCAGGCGGCTGACGTCCTCGGCGCCGACCCGCACCGAGCGCACGGCGTCCAGTGCGCGGGTCATCGCGGGCACGGAGGCCGCGTAGCCCAGCGTCACCCGGCTGGTCAGCGCGTCCAGGACGAGGTCGGTCGCGGACGGCGGCACGTGCGGCGGGGGAGCGGTGTGCGAGGCGATCTGGGCGGGCTCGGCGGCCCAGATCGCGGCCGACACCGCCTCCAGGTGCGTCTCGCGGGCCAGGCCGGGGTCGAACGGCGTGAGCCTGGCCGCCGCGCTGAACAGCAGCGGCGCCGCCTGTGCCACGTGGCGCTGGTCGAACGCGATGTGCCCGCGCAGGTGCTCGACCTCGGCGCTGCGCCGCTCGTCGGACGGCCCCGCCTCGACCGCGCTCAGCAGCCGCAGTGCCGCGTCCAGCGCACCGGCGTCGCGCTTGGCCCGTGCCGCGGCCAGCTCGCGCCGGGCCCGCAGTCCCGGTTCCGGGGTGAGCACCGCGGCCTGTTCGAGGAACGCCGCCGCGGCCAGCAGACCACCGCGGGCCTGCGCGCGACCGGCGGAGTGCTCCAGGTCGGCCGCCACCTCCTCGTCCGGTGACGTCGTGCCCTGGGCCCGGTGCCACGCGCGGCGGTCCGGGTCCACCGCGGGATCGGTCACCTCGGCCAGCGCCCGGTGCACCGCCAGCCGGTCCGCCACCGCCGCCGACCGGTAGACCGCCGAGCGCACCAGCGGGTGCCGGAACCGCACCCGTGCGCCGAACTCGATCAACCCGGTCTCCTCGGCCGCCGCTGCCGGGTCCGCGCCCAGGCCGAGCAGACCGGCCGCGCGCCACAGCAGCGTGGCGTCGCCGAGCGGTTCGGCGGCGGCGGTCAGCAGCAACAGCCGGGTGTCGGCGGGCAGCGGTGCGACCTGGCGCACGAAGCCCTGCTCGATCCGGCTGGTCAGCGGTACCGCGTCGAGGCCGTCGGCGAGCTCGGCCGCCGTCCACGCGCGCGGCAGCTCCAGCAGCGCCAAGGGGTTGCCGCGGGCCTCGGCCACGATCCGGTCGCGCACCCGGTTGTCGACCGGTCCCTTGACCACCGAGTCGAGCAACGCGCGGGCGTCGGCGTCGTCCAGGCCGCGGACCTGCAGCTCCGGCAGCCCGTCGAGGTAGTCGTTGCCGTCGCGCAGCACGAACACCAGCGCGATCCGTTCGGCCAGCAGCCGGCGCGCCACGAAGGCGAGCACCGCCGACGACATCGTGTCGAGCCACTGCGCGTCGTCGACCAGGCACACCAGCGGCTGCTCGTCGGCGACGTCCGCGAGCAGCGTCAGCACCGCCAGGCCCACCATGAACCGGGTCGGTCGCGGCCCCGCGGCCAGGCCGAACGCCGTGGCCAGCGCTTCCTCCTGCGGGCCGGGAAGCTTGCCCAGCCGGTCGAGGAACGGCAGGCACAGCTGGTGCAGCGCCGCGTAGGCGAACGCGCTCTCCGCCTCCACACCGGCCGCCCGCGCCACCCGGAAGCCCGCCGCGCGCTCGGACACGCGGTCGAGCAGCGCCGTCTTGCCGATGCCGGCCTCACCGCGCAGCACCAGCACCTGACCTGCGCCGGACCGCGCCCGCGTGAGCAGCCGCTCGAGCGTCTCGCCCTCAGCACGCCTGCCCAGCAAGTCCTCCGACACGGGCCCGAGCCTAACGGGCCGGTGGATGACCAGGGTGTTCCACGGGGGCGACGGCACCCCTGGCGGGCGCAACCTTCAAGCACACGACGACGAAGGAGATGGACCCCATGGACTACCGGTTCGAGCTGGCCGTCATCCCGGTGAGCGACATCGACCGGGCCGTGCACTTCTACCGGACGCTGGGCTGGCGCTTCGACGCCGAGTTCGCCGACGACGAGGGCTACCGCCTGGTGCAGTTCACCCCGCCCGGCTCGCCCGCGTCGATCATCTTCGGCAGCGGCGTCACCGACGCGGAGCCCGGCAGCACGCAGGGCCTGCACCTGATCGTCGACGACGTCGTCGCCGCCCGCGAGGACCTGCTGAGCAAGGGCGTGAACGCCAGCGAGGTCTTCCACGACAAGACCGGCGTCTTCCACCACGCGGGCACCGAGGGCCGGGTCGAGGGCCCCGACCCGAAGCGCGCCAGCTACGGCTCGTTCCTCTCGTTCACCGACCCGGACGGCAACGGCTGGGTGCTGCAGGAGGTCACCACACGCCTTCCCGGCCGGGTGTGACGACTTCGCCAGTACGACTCGAAGAGGAAGCAGAAGTGAAGAAGCCCGCAGAGATCGACCAGAAGCTCGAGGTCACCGTCATCCCCGTGTCCGATGTGGAGCGGGCCAGGCAGTTCTACCGCGGCCTGGGCTGGCGCGAGGACGTCACGCCGTCGCAGGTCGTGCAGTTCACCCCGCCCGGCTCCCACGCCTCGGTCCACTTCGGCGAGGGCGCCACGTCGGCCGAACCCGGCTCCGCCCGGCACTTCCTGGTCGTCTCCGACGTCGTGGCGGCCCACGAGGCACTCGTGGCGGCCGGCCTCCCGGTCGGTGACCTGTTCCACGGCGGCCCCGACGGCCCCGTCCCCGGCGCCGACCCGCAACGCCGCAGCTACGTCACCCGCGCCGAGCTCGCCGACCCCGACGGCAACACGTGGGTGCTGCAGGAGGTCACGACCCGCCTGCCCGGCCGCGTCGAGGCCGACGACACCTCCTACGCCTCGATCGCGGACCTGGAGGCGGCACTGACCAGGGCCGCCAAGGCGCACGGCGAGCACGAGGCACGCAACGGCGGCGTGCACGACGAGCAGTGGCCCGCCTGGTACGCCGAGTACATGGTCAACGAACAAACGGGAGCCGAACTGCCGCAGTGACTTGCGAAGATCACCGGAGTGCTGCGCGGAACGCCGGGCAAACAGGCGTTCCGCGCACTCTGCCATGTCGTGACACCTGACGTGGTTACCGTGTAACCACAGGGCTCAGAGGGGGGTCGATGATGAGGCGGATTCCGGCGTTTCCCGCTCGGATCGCATCGCTGAACGACGGCGTGGTCGCGACAGCGGACGCGTACGGCGCGTGGCTGCGCACGTTCTACGACGTCAGGGCGCGCTGGCACCGGCGGTTCTACCGGCTCAGCGGGGTGGCGGTGATCTTCGCCGGTGCGGCGCTGCCGGTGCTGACCAGCCTGGACTACCCGGGCAAGAGCTGGCTGATCTCACTGGCCGGCGTGCTGGTGGCGGGGCTGACCGGGCTGCGGGCGTTCTACCGGTGGGACCAGTCGTGGATCCTGCTGCGCAACACCGAGATGGCGGTGACGGCGGCCTACCTGGAGTGGAAGACCGAGCCGGGCAACTTCCCGGTGTCGCAGGAGCCGGAGCAGAAGCTGGTGCAGGAGAAGAACGCCGCGGCGTTCATCGACCGGCTGGGGGAGCTGCGGCAGCGGGAGGCGACCATCTACTTCAAGGACATGGCGTTCCCGAGCGTGCACGGCGCCAAGCCCTGACCCGGTGGTAATTGCGTAGCGCACTCCTCGCCGGGAGGACGACGATCCGCTCACCCGACGCGAGGAGTGGTGATGGTCGAGGTCCGGGTGACCACCGGTGTCGTGCGCGGCGCACGTGAAGGCGAGGTCGTGGTCTTCCGCGGCATCCCGTTCGCGGCACCGCCGGTCGGGCCGCTGCGGTTCGGCGCGCCCCACCCGGCCGAGGCCTGGGACGGCGTGCGCGACGCACTGGCGTTCGGGCCGCCGCCACCGCAGGGCGGTGCGTTCGGCATGAACCGGACGAGCGAAGCCACTTCCTCGCCCGCGGAGACCTCGGCTCCGGCGTACGAGTCCTCTTCCCTCGGCCAGGGGAGGATATTTATAGCTGCGAGACATGTCCGATCACTCCCGTGAAACATGGAACGCGACCAAGCGCGTGTTGTCCGGCAGTGATCCACAGAAATCGATGTACTGGCGAAGAACCAGTACACGAATCAGCCGCAGATCCAGCAAGGATCCATCGACTGGTGCGTCTACCTGCCCGAACGTCCCGATGCCCTGATCGGGTGATACAGAACTTCGCTGGGCTGAGCCGCCGATTTGTAGTTTCTGTGGTCGGTGATCCATCTCGCTAACGCGGCCGCGGCCTGACCGGCGATTGCTACCCCGTTGTGAGGTGCGCAGGGTCGATGGCGTGGGTGCGCGGTCGGGACCCGAACGCCCGATCCGGAGACGCCGATCTGCATGCGCAACCTGTGGGTGTCCGTGACCACGTCGAGGCGCCGCGACAGTCGCCGTGCCGCCGTGCCGCCGTGCCGCCGTGCCGCCGTCCGGCGGTAACAGTGTGATGAAGATACAACTGGGAACGGCCCGGACCACGTGAATTGCCCCATGCGCAATGACTGCGGATTCCGATGATTGGCCTATCAGTCCCACGAACGGTATTTCGTGATGGCGGCAGACGGGTGAATCCTCTCGACAGCGATTCTGGCGGTCTTGGACAGTTCCATCGTGCGCGGTTTCCTGCAGCCACTCACCACATGCATTCCGTTCCCACCACGCACAGCGAACGGCATGCCCGGAAGGAAAACTCCATGCACGACGACGATGAGCCGGTAGGCCGTGTACTCGGCCGACGGCAGGCGCTGATCCTGCTCGGCGCCGCAGGCGCGACGCTCACGGTCGCGGGATCTCCCGTGGCCGGCGCCACCCAAACAACTGGCAGCCCCGAGGTCTGCGCACCGACGCTGAACTGCGTGGTCAAGCCGGAGCAGATGGAAGGTCCCTATTTCGTCGACAGGATGCTCAACCGGTCCGACATCCGAACCGACCCGGCCACCGGTCGGCCGTCGCCCGGAACGGCGCTGACACTCAACTTCACCGTCCAGTCGGTCCGCCCAGGACAGTGCACCCCCCTGCCCAACGCCACAGTGGACATCTGGCAGTGCGACGCGTTCGGGCTTTACTCGGACATCCCGTCACAGGGAAGTTCCGGTCGCCGTTTCCTGCGCGGCTATCAGAAAACCAACACGGATGGGAAGGCCCAATTCATCACCATCCTGCCCGGCTGGTACACCGGCAGGACCCTCCACATCCACATCAAGATCCGGACGACCGGCACCGACGGCCGTCCGTACGAGTTCACGTCACAGCTGTACTTCACACCCGCGTTCGGCGCGGCCTACCTCCAGACCCAGCCGTACGCGCGTAAAGGCCCTGCGGACACCACCAACAACAGGGACTCCATTTACCTGAGGGGTGGTGCCCAGATGGTGCTGAACCCCACCAGCACCGGGACCGGCTACAGCGCGGACTTCGCGATCGGTCTCGACCTGTCCGACACCCAGGTCGGCCTCCCCGACTGATCGGGACGTTCGCTGGGCCTTCTTGACCTCGTCGTACTCAACCCTTCCAGTCCGAGTAGGACGGTCAGGTCGTCGGCGGAGAAAGGAAGTGGTACCGGCAGAGCTCGACTGCCCTTGACCGGGCACTGGTGCTCCCGGGGCGGCCTTCATGAGTGGGCTGCTGCCGCCGACCGGGATCGCCTTGCAGGTCGAAGGCCGTGAGTTGCGCGGTTTGTCGACGCGCGGTGAGGTCGTCAGCACCGGCTGCGCCGCGAACCGCGTTCACCGGACGACGCCTCGGCCGGGCACATCCCGATCTCGATGATCTCCGTCGACTCGCCCGGCGGCGGCGTTGCTGCCCAACAGGTCGCCTCGACGTCGACGATCAGCACGTGGTCGACCACCATCACGTGCTGATCGTCCCCGGCGTGTGAAGCCGATCAGTTGAGCTCCACCCCGACGGCGGACACGGCGACGACTGGCTGACGGTCAACGTGTGGTCACCGGACCTCGCGGCGGGATGCCGGTGCTGGTGTGGATCCACGGTGGCGCCTACACGATCGGCATGTCGAGCCTTCCCGAGTACGACGGCACGCGGCTGGCGCTGGACGGCGTGGTCGTCGTGACGTTCAACTACCGGGTCGGCGTTGAGGGCTTCGGCCAGCTCGACGGCAAGCCGGCCAACCGCGGCCTGCTCGACCAGGTGGCCGCGCTGGAGTGGGTGCGCGACAACATCCGCGCGTTCGGCGGCGACCCGGCGCGCGTGACGGTCTTCGGCGAGTCCGCCGGTGGCGGTTCGGTGGCGGCACTGCTGGCCATGCCACGGGCGCGCGGGCTCTTCCGGCGCGCCGTCGCGGCGAGCGCGCAGGGCACGTTCTTCAGCCCCGAGCTGGCCGCGGACATCACGGCGGCCTGCCTGGCGGAGCTGGGCGAGGACGTGTCCACTGTGGACCCGGTGCTGCTCCCGCTGGCCGGCGACGAGGTCACCGCGAAGATGGGCCGGTTCGCCGGACGGTGGGGCAGGGCCGCGCACCGCGGCCTTCCGTTCGCGCCCGTGGTCGACGGCGACGTGCTGCCCGTCGACCCGTGGCGTGCCCTGTCCGGCGGCGCCGCGCTGGGAGTGGACCTGCTCGTCGGTCACACGCGCGACGAGCAGCGGCTGTTCACCGTGCTGGACGGCTTCGCCGGAACCGTGACCGACGAGATGGCGTCGGCGACGCTGGCGTTGTTCGCGCCGGGCGACTACCGCGCGGCCTTCCCCGGCGCGGGCCCCGAGGAGCTGTTCGACCTGGTGCAGTCCGACTGGCTGTTCCGGATGCCGACGCTGCGGCTGGCCGAGGAGCAGGTCGCGGCCGGTGGCCGGCGTGGGTCTACGAGCTCGCCTGGCAAGGTCAGCTCGGTGCCTGCCACGGCCTGGACGTGCCGCTGGTGTTCGGCAACCTCGACCGCGGCGCGCCCGCGGCGTTGATCGGCGAGGTGACCGCGGCGGCCGTCCGCCTGTCGGAGCACATGCGGACGACGTGGACGTCGTTCGCGATCCACGGCGACCCGGGCTGGCCGGACTTCTCCACGGGCCTGGCACAGGTCTTCGACGCCGAGCCCGCCGTGGTCCCGTACCCGGAGGAGACCTCACGCCGGTTGTGGGTGGACCACGACTTCGGCCCGCTGCCGTTGCTCGGCGGCCGGGAATAGCTGCGGCTGTGCGGCGTTGTACGCGCCGGAAGGAGGTTTCATGAAGGACAACTTCAACGACTACCTGCCGAACGGCCACGTCTCGCCGGACCGGTGGGTGACCGCGACGCGCCTGTTCGACTCCGGCCACGTGGAAACCGCGGCCGAGAAGTGGGAAAGCGCCCAGCTGCTGTTCGAGGCCAAGGAGTACACCAAGGCCGCCGCGCTGCTGGCCGAGGTGGTCGACGAGGTGCCGTTCCAGACGGACCTCTGCCTCCTGCTCGCCCGCGCCTACTACCACTCGGCCCAGCTGGCCAAGGCGGAGGCGCAGCTACGCGTGATCGTCGACCGCGACCCGGTCGACCACTACGCCCACCTGCTGCTCGGCCGCACGCTGGAGCGCCAGGGGCGGTCCGACGAGGCCACGCCGTGGCTCCGGCTCGCGGCCGCGCTCGCCGGCGAGCCCGTGGCCTGACCAGGTTCCAGGACCGCGCGGCCACGGTGACCGTGGCCGCGCGGGTCAACCGGCCTGCCTACGCCACTTCTTGAACGACTTGATGATGTCGCCGTTCGTGAGTTTGCCGTACCACTCGCTCCATGAGTTCCCGAGCTGCGAAGCGAGCGACTCGATCCGGAGGTTGCCGTGGGGCCTGGAACGCAATGCCCAGGTCGCTGCGGCGGCAACGCCCTGCTCCCTGGCGATGTTCTCGGCGGTGCGTTCGACCTGACGCCGGTCACGCCCACCGAGACCCGATGACGCCCAGACGCCGACGATGATCCAGTCTGGCGCTGTGATCCACACGAGGTGCGTGAGCGGGCCGCTCTTCCAGTCCCTCACGCCCACGCTTTCGAGGCCGCGGTTCGTGATGCAACCGTTGGCGTGCCGGACTCGTTCGATTTCCGCGGCGAGCTCGCGCAAGCTGTTCTCGGGCAGGTCCGAAAGGTTCCGCAGGAGGAAGTCGCCCGCGTCGGGCAGCCGCTCCACCACGGAGGGGTCGACGGGGACGTTGTCGGTGTCGACGGTCCGCAGCTCTTCGCGGCGGCCGAAAATTGCCATGGATGCCCCTGGTCGGGTGGAAGGTGTTCAGGAGATCGTCTGTCCGACCTTGTGCGTGCACCTGCCGTTGCACCGCGGGCAGTGCTGCGTCTTGCACTCGTAGCGCCCGTAGGGACCGTCAGCTTTCTGCACGGTCTCGTAAATGGACATCGTGACATCGCAATGTGGACACTTCGGAGCCATAGTGGACACAGCCTTTCGCGCTTGGTGTCGAAGCTCTACGGCACCTGTTTCGACGTGCGTCCGCGGCTCGTTACAACCGGCTGCCGAGTTGCTCCGATCGGCGTCGCCGCCGGTCGCTCATTCCCATTCCGGGGGAATTGTCGGCAGAACCGCACAAGAACCTTGGAACTAGCCGACGTCCAGCTTCGCGAACGCCCGCAACAACCCCGGCGCCGCACGGCTCGCGAGCCGTGCGGCCCTGGCCTCCACGGTCACCGGCACGACCGCGCGGTTGCGCCGCACCGCCTTCACGATCTCCGCCGCCACCCGCTCCGGCCCGAACCCGCGCCGCGCGTAGAGGCGGGACGCGCGGTCCCGCTTGCGTCGTTCCTCAGCCGGGCTCACCCCGGAGAACGTCGTGGTGGCCGTGATGTTCGTGTTCACCACACCGGGACAGATCGCGCTGACCCCGATCGCGTGCGGCGCGAGCTCGGCGCGCAGGCAGTCCGACAGCATGAACACCGCAGCCTTGCTCGTCGCGTACGCCGACAGGACCTTCGACGGCAGGTAGGCCGCCGCCGAGGACAGGTTCACGATGTGGCCGCCCTCGCCGCGTTCCACCATCAGCTCGCCGAACGCCCGGCACCCGTGCACCACGCCCCACAGGTTGACGTCCAGCACCCGTTGCCACTGCTCGGTCGACGTCGACAGGAACGATCCCGAGTGCCCGATGCCCGCGTTGTTGACGACCACGTCCGGCACGCCGTGCTCGTCGGCCACCTGTCGTGCCCACGCCCGCACGGCTTCCTCGGAGCGCACGTCGACCTCGTAGGCGTGCCCGCCGGCCAGCCTCGCGGTCTCCTCGGCCGCGGCCAGGTCCACATCGGACACCACGACCCGCGCGCCGGTTTCGGCGAACGCCAGCGCCGTCGCCCGCCCGATCCCGCTGCCACCGCCGGTGATCACGACGAGCTCGCGCGGGGGAGCGGGGTCCGTGACGAACTCCCTGATCATCCTGGCCAGCTGCTGCGGGTGGCTCAGCGGTGCCCAGTGGCCGGCGGCGATGCGGCGGCGGCGCAGGGACGGCACCCAGCGTTCGAGGTCGATCGGTTCGGTGCGGATGTAGCGGTCGCGGGTCGGCTGGACGACCTGGACCGGCATGGGTGCGAGCCGGTGCCGCGGAGAGCGCATGACCGGCCGGATGTTGGCCCGGTACAACGAGATCCCGTTCACCGCGTCCGAGGCGATCGTCGGCGCCGGGGTGGTCCTGACCCCTTCGAGGCGGTGCAGCACGCCACCCCAGCGGCGCGCGAGGTAGAGGCGCCAGAACGCGGGCGCCACGACCGGCAGGTGGAACGCCGCGATGTACCAGGAGCGGAAGAACTGCTTCAGGTGCGCGACCGACGTGCGTTTCCGCGACCAGTGCCCCAGGTGGTCCAGGCACGGCCCGGAGATCGAGGTGAACGTCGCGATCCGCGCGCCGGGCGTCGTGACCGCCTCCCACGACTGGATCGACCCCCAGTCGTGCCCGACCAGGTGCACCGGCTCGTCCGGGCTGACCGCGTCGATCACCGCGAACAGGTCGTCAGCGAGGCGTGCGAGCCGGTAACCGTCCTCAGTGGAGGGTGCGGTCGACTCGCCGGCGCCGCGCACGTCGTAGGTGACGACCCGGAAGTCCCTCTCCAGCAACGCCACGACCCGGTCCCACACGGCGTGCGTGTCCGGGTAGCCGTGCACCAGCACCACGACCGGTCCCGACGTCCCGCGCACCTGCACGGCGAGGTCGACCTCTCCGGAGCGAACCTTCACGTGGCTGACCTCCCGCATTACTACGCCCGCGTAGCTTTGTGAAAGCTACGCCACCGTAGCAATATGGCCCCGTGAGCACAACGCGCAGGAAGTACGCCCGCCGCCTGCCGCCCGAACAACGCCGCGAGCAGCTCCTGGACGCCGCCCTGAGCCTGATCCCGGCCGGCTTCGACACGGTGACCATGGAGTCCGTCGCGCGCGCCGCCGCGGTCACCAAGCCCGTGCTCTACGACCTGTTCGCCAACCGCGCCGAACTGATCTCCGCACTGCTGCAACGCGAGGCCGCGCGTGCCACGGACCAGGTCCTCGCCGCCCTGCCCACCGACTTCGCCACCCGCTCACCCGACGACGCCTTCGCCGACGCCGTGCGCGTGTTCGTGCTCGCCGTCGTCGAATGTCCCGACCGCTGGCGCCTGGTGCTGCTGCCGCCCGAGGGCACGCCGCACGAGTTCCGCGCGCAGGTGGAGCGGGTGCGCTCCGGCGTGCTGGCGCAGGTCGAGGAGCTCGCCGCGGTCGGGTTGCGGCAGCTCGGCGGGCTGGACGACCTCGACTCGGCGTTGCTGGGGCACGCGATGCTGGCGCTCGCGGAGATGGCCGGGCGGTTGGTGCTGACCGATCCGGAGCGGTTCACGCCGGACCGGTTGGTGGCGTTCGTGACGCGGATCGCGCACGGGCTGCGCTGACATGCCGGTCACAGCGTCCGAAGCTCAGGTGCACGATATGCGCGTCTTATGCACACATTTGATGCTCTAGACGTGCCGTAGAAATGCATCTGGCAACGCCGGAGTCCAGGTCACGGCGTTGCCAGGTCACTCTTGAGGTGGCAGGCCAACAGGCGTGGCAACGCAGCGAAGACCCTCGGTCCCCTCTGTCCTCAGGCTGCGGTCGCTCATAACCCTGCTTGCCATGGTGCCCGCCGCGCCGGTCTCAAGCCCCCCGAAGGCGGTCCAGCCGCGGCAGGTCGGTCGTGCTGTCGGCGCGTGGACGCCCCACGAGCCGTGATCAGGTCGGTTACAGGATGATCACTCGTTCCGTCTGACCCTCGCGTCGGATCAGCACATCCGCTTTGTCGATCTTGTCTGCCTTGTAGAGCACCATGCCGTAGCCGATGAGGCGGCGCACGGCTTCGGTGATGGTGACGCCCTCTTGTTCGACGAGAAGGGCCAGGGCCTCCTCGGTGGCGGTGCTGATGTTGACGTTCAGGCGGGTCGGTTTGTCGACCGGCTGCTGACCTCCTGGCGCTGTGCCTTCTCGGGACCCTGGTTCATCTGCCCGTTCCTGAGTGGGCTCCGTGCGGGTCGTCACGATCCTCCCTCCTTGACGTGAGCAGGACGTGGTGATGAGGCGCGACCCTGCTGGCCGGCCTCGTACTCCTGATCAGTATGACATCCGAGCCGCACTTGTTGAGCCTTTCTGGTGGTGTTCATCATCACGGGACGTGGGTATCAAGTGCCTTCTGAGTGGCGTCGATGCGCAAACGTGGCATGGTTCGTGCGCAACTTGTTGGTACAGTCGGCCTACGGTGCGTCACGGACCGAGAGATCATGAGAGAGGACAAGGTGACTGGCACATCGGAACGGTCGGGGCCGCGCAGGCGGCGTCGGCGCTCCTCGGGGCGGGCCGGGCGACGCCCAGGGGGAAGCAGTGACCTGCTGCTGTCACACAGGGACGTGGTCCCGACGAGTCCAAAGGAACAACCCCAGGTGAGCCGTAGCGACTCAGGGGAGAACCCACTCGGTGCCGGTCCGCCCGGCCCACGGGAGCCGGACTCCCCACGGGTCGGACGTCGTTCAGGCCCTGCCATGAGACGAAAGGAGATCATCGCCGATCCGGACGAGGAACCCAGGGACGACCCGCTCACCCGGACAGAGGAAGACGCCTCCGTCGAGAAGTGGCGAATGGGGTGGATGGGCCTGTGGGGGTTCCTCCTCATCGCAGGCCTCGTCGTGCTCAACATGATCGGGCGCGAGGTCGCCGCCGAGTACCACCACGTGCTGACGGCGCTGATCGCCGCCTTCGCGGGCGTGGGCATCTGCTCCACACGGCAACGCCGGCGGCAATAGCGCTCGTCGCGCCGGTCGCGTTCACGCTGGTCACCTTCCCGGTACTCGGACGACACACGTGCCGGAGTGCGACGGTGTGGGTTCCCAAGCGTGACGCAAGACGGCATGGGCGGCTTTCCAGCACAGTTGCGTTGATCATGAAGGCCTTCGGCTTCCGGCTGCGGAGACTGTCTCTCAGTTCACAGGCCTACGGCGGGAAAGTAAGCCGTTCGGCCCAATGCGCAGCCGCGTGCCGAGGACGACGGCGCGGCAGCTCCCTGACATCGGCTCCGGGAGCGAACGCGGACCGGTGTCCGACCAAGCCAACGGAACCCGCCCCCGGAAACGAGGGGCGGGTCTTCTGTTGCCCGGCTGACCTGACGTCGGAACGTTGTGCGCGCGGCCTCAGCGCGCCGCGCTGACCGCCTCCGCGATCGCCGCATGTCCCGCAGGCGTCGGGTGCACGTCCGTCCGGTCGCAGAAGTACGTGAGCGCACACACCTGCGCGACGGGCGCCGGGATCGTCCCGTACTTCGGGTCCTGCGTCGTCTCGGTCAGCGGCCGGTACGCGCCGGTCGCCTTCGTGACGTCGGCGAACGCGGCCTGGAACTTGCCGTACTCGGCCTTGAGCACGCCGTTGAACTGCTCGAACATCGACACGGACAGGCGGGCGAGGTCCTTGCCGTTCTGGAACGATGGGTTGATCCACGCGCCGAGGAACACGTCCGGGTAGGTCAGGCCGACGATCTTCGTGTCGGGTGCGGCCGCGCGGAGCTTGGTCAGGGCCGCGTTGAGGTTCGCCTGGACGGTGGTGAGGGTGCGGGTCGCGCAGTCCAGCGGCTGCCGGTCGAGCGCGCAGGGGGTGAGGTCGTTGCCGCCGATCACCACGGTCACCAGCGCGACCTTCTTGTCCCGCAACGTCTGCACGGCGGCGTCGAGCTGCGTGCGGCCGCCCGCGTCGGAGCCGCAGGCCGGTTTGGTGGCGAGGTCGGCGGAGGTGGCGCCGTTGCAGGCGAGGTTGACCAGCTTCAGGCCGGACTGCTTGGCGACCAGCGCGGCGAAGCTCTCGCCGGTGGCGCCGTTCGGGCCGAAGCCGGTGGCGTAGGAGTCGCCGAGCGACAGGTGGACCTGCTCAGCGGGCGGTGGCGCGCTGGAGGTCGTGGGCTGTGGGGGCGGTGGGGTCGAGGTGCACGCTGCCAGCGCCGTCACCAACGCCGTGACCAGGACCAAACTCCGCACACCCGCTCCTTCCGCACCGGACGACCACCAAGGTTACGCAACGGCGCGTGAGTCCGCTGTGTCCAGCGGCCGGCACCCCGGTTCGAGCAGGCAGCCTCCAGCCGTCGCCGCGGGGGGATACGAGAACGACTGGAGGCGAGTTCAGGGGTCGGCGCGGCGGTCGCCTCTCGGCGAAAGGCTCGACGAGGCTCCAGCCGAACGGTATTCCTCGAAGGCCGTGAGATGAGGCCCGGGGGACACGGACCGCACCGACCACCCCGTACAACGGACGACCCGCCTGGGAGATTCCCCTGTGGGAGTGGGCTGCGCCACGTGGAAGCTGCGGGGCGCGGGTCCGTGCGCGGCCGAACGGGCGCTGCGGCTGTCCACCGCAGCGCCCGGCACCGGCTCAGTACATCGCGTAGAAGTCGGTGTAGTGGTTGGGGGAGAAGTAGACCTGGCCGCTGGTGCGGTCGACGATGATCCGCGCCGCGTCCCGGGCGGCGCCGCAGGCACGCGGGTAGACGTCGAACTCCTGGTAGCGGTGGCCGGCGGGCAGCTGGTCGTCGCGGTTGTAGTACGTGCCGCCGGCGAAGTTGCACTGGCCGTTCGGCCAGTCGTTCCAGCCGCGCGTGCTCGGGTAGCCCTTCGACTCCCAGGTGCCGTCGGCGGAGCGGGCGGCGGAACAGCCGGAGATGCCGCAGGACTGGTAGACGCGGGCTTCCGCGGCGGGGGTGAGGAAGACGAGCAGGGACGCGGCGACGGCGAACGCGGCGAGCAGGCGGCGTGTCCGGTGCGGTTGCAGGGTGTGCACTTCAGACCTCCATCGACGGGGAGCGGACGTCGTGATCATCTCCACCGATCACCACGGCGGGGTGAACTGCGGGCAACGGGCGGCGCAACGAATACTGTGACCACGGCTGAACGCCACAGTTGATCAAGTCCGAACAGGTGATTGCGTGTCCAGCGTGCAGCGATACGGTCGTCCAATGGCAGCACGAAAGCACTTGTCGGTGCTGTTGACCCTGCTCACGGCCGCCTGCACCACGCTCACGGCCGCCTGCACCACCGAGGTCGCGTCGCTCCCGCACCCCGTGGCGTCGCCGAGCAGCGCGCGGGTGTCGGCCGCGGACGACCAGCCGCCGGTGAAGGTGGTCGCGGTGCTCGACGGACGCACGGTCGAGCTCGCCGACGGCACCAAGGCGCGCATCTCGTTCCTCGCGGAACCGACGAGCTGCGGCGCCGACGGGGCGCTCGACTTCGCCAGGAAGACGTTGCTGGACAAGGAGGTCCGCGTCAGCAGCATCACGCCCGGCGAGGTCAGCCTGGTGCTGGCGGACGGCACCGACTACGCGTTGCTGGCGGTGCGCAGCGGTGTCGCGCGCACGGCCGGTGTGGACGGTGGACCGCTACGTGAGGCCGAAAACGGTGCGGCGACAGCAAAACTCGGCCTGTGGGCGCAGGAGTGCGCGACGGCCACCCCGCCGCCTCCGCCCGCCACCTCGACGTCGGCGCCGCCACCACCGCCCTGTGCGGTGACCTACCGGATCAACAGCCAGTGGCCCGGTGCGTTCCAGGCCGAGGTGACCGTGCGCAACGTCAGCGGCGTGCTGATCAACGGCTGGACGTTGCGGTGGCGGTTCACCGACGGCCAGACGGTGAACCAGATGTGGAACGCCACCCCCGCCCAGGACGGCGCGGTCGTGAGCGTCACCAACGCCGACTACTCCGCGCTGATCACGCCCAACGGGTCGATTTCGGTCGGCTTCAACGGCACGACGAAGGGCGCGAACAACCCGCCGACGTCGTTCACGCTCAACGGCGCGCCCTGCCGCACCGAGTAGGCGCCGGGCCAGGACTTCGCGGGCGCGCTGGGGCCACTTCGGACGGTGTCGCCGTCGAAGTCCGCGTCGGCGACCGGTGAGCGAGGCCGCCGGACCGGCCTCCGGGACCTGGTCGGCCATCCACCACTCGGTGAGGAGGCGGGCGTAGTCCGCTGCGCCCTCCTCCCACACGAAGTGCCCGGCGCCGACCACGTCGAGGCGGACAAGACCATCAATCGACGTTGTGTTTTCCGGTGAATGGAAAGCTCCGGTCGACGTGACGGCCGGTTGATCTCTAGCGTGCTCCGGGTGACCAGTCAGCAAGAGATCAGCGACGAGATCGCGAAGATCCAGGCCGACTCACCGAAGGGTGCGCCGCTGCTGGACTTCCCGCCCTACCGCAGCTCCCTGCTGCGTCACCCGACCAAGGCGCCGCGGCACGCCGACCCCGAAGGGGTGGAGCTGGTCGCCCCGGTGTTCGGCCACTCCGACGTGGCCCCGGTCGAGGCCGACCTGACCCTCCAGCACGGCGGCGAGCCCATCGGGGAGCGCATCCGCGTGCACGGCCGCGTCGTCGACGGCGACGGCCGCCCGGTGCGCCGCCAGCTCGTGGAGGTCTGGCAGGCCAACGCCTCCGGCCGCTACTCCCACCAGGGCGACCAGCACCCGGCGCCGCTCGACCCGAACTTCACCGGCGTGGGACGCTGCCTGACCGACGACGGCGGCTGGTACTCGTTCACGACGATCAAGCCGGGGCCGTACCCGTGGCGCAACCACCACAACGCCTGGCGGCCGGCGCACATCCACTTCTCGCTGTTCGGCACGGACTTCACCCAGCGCCTGATCACCCAGATGTACTTCCCCGGCGACCAGCTGATCGCGCTGGACCCGATCGCGCAGTCCATCTCGGACCCGGCCGCCCTGCGGCGGCTGACCGCCTCCTACGACCACTCGCTGTCCGAGCACGAGTGGCTGCTCGGCTACCGCTGGGACATCGTGTTGACCGGGAGCCACGCGACCCACCTGGAGGCAACCGATGACTGAGGCGACGCCGGGGCAGACGATCGGCCCGTTCTTCCACCACGCGCTGGCCTACCCCGGCGACAGCGAGCTGGTGCCGTTCGGCGCGGCGGGCTCCGTCGTGCTGCACGGCCACGTCTACGACGGCGCGGGCGTGCCGGTGCCGGACGCGATGATCGAGATCCGGCAGGCCGACGCCACGGGTGCCGTGCCGTCGGCCGAGGGGTCGCTGCGGCGGCGCGGGGCGGCGTTCACCGGGTGGGGCCGGTCGTGCACCGACCGGTCGGGGCGCTACTGGTTCAGCACGGTCGAACCGGGTGGCGCGGCGCCGTTCTTCGCGGTGACGGTGTTCGCGCGGGGCCTGCTGGACCGGCTGTTCACCCGCATCTACCTGCCGGGATCCGCCGACGCGGTGGACGGGCTGGTGGCGAGCCGGGAGGACGACGGGCGGCTGCGGTTCGACATCCACCTGCAGGGCGAGAACGAGACGGTGTTCTTCTCGTTCCCGCGGCACCGGAGCTGACGCGTGCTGCCGGGTTCCCACCGAGCCGACGGCGTCGGCGACCTCACCCGCGCGATGGTGCGGGTCGAGGTCGCGTGGGCGCGGGTGCTGGGGTCCGACATCGAGGCGGAGGTGCGGGACTGGACGCCCGAGCTGGACCCGGTGGAGGTCGAAGCCGCGGGCAACCCGGTGCTGCCGCTGGTCTCCGCGCTGCGATCGCGTGTCTCCGCTACCGTCCACACCGGCCTGACCAGCCAGGACGTGCTGGACACCGCACTGGTGCTGCTGGCCCGAGACGCCGTGGCGCGGGTGCGCGCCGATCTCACTCGGATCGCTCGCGCGCTGGGGCGGCTGGCCGACGAGCACCGCGGGTCGGTGATGGCCGGGCGCACGCTGACGCAGCACGCCGTGCCGATCACGTTCGGGCTGAAGGCGGCGCGGTGGCTCGACTCGGTGCTGGACGCCGTGACGGACGTCGACCGGCTGCGGTACCCGGTGCAGTGCGGGGGAGCGGCGGGAACGCTGTCGCGCGCCGCGCTCTCGGCCGACCCGCTGGAGGCCGCCGCGGCATTCGCCCGTGAGCTGGACCTGGTGTGGCCGGGCCTGCCGTGGCACACGCAGCGTGCGCCGATCACGCGGATCGGTGACGCGCTGGTGCGGGTGTGCGACGCGCTGGGCGTGTTCGCCGCGGACGTGCTGACCCTCGGACGGCCGGAGATCGCCGAGGTGCGGGAGGGCGCGGAGCCGGGGCGTGGCGGGTCGTCGACGATGCCGCACAAGCAGAACCCGGTGCTGGCGGTGCTGGTGAACAGCGCGTCGCTGCGGGCTCCGGGGCTGGGGGCGCAGCTGCACCTGTGCGCGGCGCGGGCGGTGGACGAACGACCGGACGGTGCTTGGCACGCCGAGTGGCCCGCGCTGCTGGGGTTGCTGGAACTGGGCGTGGTGGCGGCGTCGCAGGCGGCGGAGCTGGCCGAGGGGCTGCGGGTGTTCCCCGACGTGATGGCCCGGCGGGCCGAGGCGGCGGCCGGGGACCTGCTGGCCGAACGCGGCGGCGAGGGCGACCTCGCCGGATATCTGGGCGCGGCGGACGCCTTCGTGGACCGGGTGCTGGAGAGGTGGAGGGGTGGCCAGGATGGTGACTGAGGTGCGGCTGACGCGGCTGGCCGGCGCGGAGGACTCGGCACGGCTGCTGGTGGTCGGGCCGTCGCTGGGCACGGCGGTGTCGCAGCTGTGGCAGGCCTGCGTGGCGGAGCTGACCGGCTTCGAGGTGATCGGCTGGGACCTGCCCGGCCACGGCGGCGCACCGAGGGCGACCGGGCCGTTCACCGTGCAGGACATCGCGGACGCGGTAGAGGCACAGGCGAAGGACCTCGCCCGCGGACGCGGCACCGGGTACGCCGGTGTCTCGTTCGGCGGCGCGGTCGGTCTGGAGCTGGCGGCCCGCGACGACACCGTGTTCGACCAGGTCGTGTGCGTCGCGGCTGCCCCGACGATCGGTGAACCGCGGATGTGGCACGAACGCGCGGCGCTGGTCCGGAAGTCCGGCACGGCCGCGGTGGTCGAAGGCGCCTCCCGGCGCTGGTTCGCGCCGGGCTTCGCCGAACGGGAGCCGGACACCGTCGATGCGCTGTTCACGGCACTGACCGAGGTGGACGACGAGTCCTACGCGTGGGCGTGTGAAGCGCTCGCCCTGTTCAAGGCACGCGAGGTGGTGCGACCGGTGCACGCCGTCGCGGGCGAGCACGACGTGGTGGTTCCGGCGGAAGTGATGGCACAGATGAACTCCACGTCGTACTGGGTGGTCGAGCGGAGCGGTCACCTGCCGCCGGTCGAGAACCCGCAGGCGGTGGCCCAGGTCCTGGCCGGGGAGTCGGTCGGATGACCTACGACGAGGGCATGCGGGTGCGGCGCGAGGTGCTCGGCGACGAGCACGTCGACCGGGCGGCACCGGACGAGTTCACCGCGGACTTCCAGGAGCTCATCACCACCTACGCGTGGGGTGAGGTGTGGACGCGGCCGGGGCTGGACCGGCGGATGCGCAGTGCGGTCACGCTCACCGCACTGATCGCGAAGGGCCACTGGGAGGAGCTGGCGTTGCACGTCAGGGCGGCGCTGCGCAACGGATTGTCCGTGGAGGAGATCAAGGAGGTGCTGCTGCAAAGCGCGATCTACTGCGGTGTGCCGGCGGCCAACCACGCGTTCGCCGTGGCACGGCGGGTCCTGCGGGAGGAGACGTGAGCGTGACGCGCACCCAGGTCGGCATCGTCGGCGCCGGTCCCGCCGGGCTGATGTTGTCGCATCTGCTGGCACAGCACGGGATCGACAGCGTCGTGATCGACAACCGGAGCCGCGTGGAGATCGAGAACACCATCCGCGCGGGCATCCTGGAAGCCGACAGCGCGCGCCTGCTGGTCGACTCCGGGGTGTCCGACCGCGTGCTGCGGGAAGGGCATCCGCACGAGGGCATCGACCTGCGGTTCACCGGCGAGAGCCACCGGGTGGACTTCAAGGCGCTGGTGGGCGAGTCGGTGTGGCTCTACCCGCAGACGGACGTGTTCATCGACCTCGCGAACGCCCGCGAACGCGACGGCGGCGACGTGCGGTTCGGCGTCCGTGACACGGCGGTCGACATCGACGAGCCCGCGATCTGGTTCACCGACAGCGCCGGCGTGCGTCACGAGGTGCGGTGCGACCTGCTCGTCGGCGCGGACGGGTCGCGGTCGATCTGCCGCGCTCAGGTGCCGCACGCCGAGCGCACGCACTACTTCCGCGAGTACCCGTTCGCGTGGTTCGGGATCATCACCGAGGCCCCGAAGAGCGCGCCGGAGCTGGTCTACGCCCACTCGCCGCGCGGGTTCGCGTTGATCAGCCAGCGCACCGAGACCCACCAGCGGATGTACTTCCAGTGCACCCCGGAGACCGATCCGCGGGACTGGTCCGACGACCGGATCTGGGAGGAGCTGCAGGCCCGCGTCGCCGGGCCGGACGGGTTCACCCTCAAGCAGGGGCCGATCACCGAGAAGACCGTGCTGCGGTTCCGGTCGTTCGTCGCGGAACCCATGCGCCACGGCAGGTTGCTGCTGGCCGGCGACGCCGCGCACACCGTGCCGCCGACCGGCGCGAAGGGCCTCAACCTGGCGCTGGCGGACGTGCGGGTGCTCGCCGAGGTGATCGAACGGGCGCTGCTCAAGGCCGACGAGGACGCGCTGGACGAGTACGGTCCGCGCGCGCTCGGCCGGGTGTGGAAGGCACAGCACTTCTCGTACTGGATGACGTCGATGCTGCACACGCTGCCCGACGCCACCGACTTCGACATGCGCCGCCAGCTCGGCGAGCTGCGGTCCGTGGTCGACTCGGAGTCGGGACGGCGGCTGCTGGCCGAGGGCTACACCGGCTCCTGGCCCGCTTGAGCGGAACCGGGTCCGCGGGACGCAGACTGCCGCGGTGGACATCGCCGCACTGCGCCTCGCCAACCAGCGGATCGGCACGTTCGCCACGGCGGCGGACGCCGTCCGGTCGCTCGGCGCCGTGCAGGCCCAGGACTACGGCCAGTCGCTGTGGGCGCTCGGCCTGCGCACCACGGCGGGACTGAGCGCCGATGTCGAGGAGGAGCTGCGATCCGGCCGGATCGTCCGCACCTGGCTGCTGCGCGGCACGATCCACTACGCACCGGCCGAGGACGTCCGCTGGATGCTCGACCTGGTCGGCGCGCGTCACCTCGCCAAGCTGACGCCCAGGGCGTGGCAGTACCACCGGATGACGCCCGAGCTGATGTCGTTGGCGCGCAACACGTTCGTGGCTGCGCTCAGCGGAGGCGGATGCCTGACGCGGCGCGAGATGGTCGAGCTGCTGGCCCGTGCCGGCATCCCGGACGACCACCGGCAGAGCTACTTCACGTTCATCCACCTCGCCCACGAGGGCCTCGTCGTGCCGGGACCGCCGCGCGGCAGGGACCAGACGTTCGTGCTGCTGGAGGAGTGGGCACCGCACCAGCGCCGCCTCGACGGCGACGAGGCGCTCTCGGTGCTGGCACAACGGTTCTTCACCAGCCACGGACCGGCGACCGTCGCGGACTTCGCGAACTGGGCGGGCATCGGGCTCAGGCAGGCGGCGCGCGGCCTGCACCCGGTGCGCGGCGAGCTCGTGCGGGACACCTTCGACGGCAGGGAATATTGGCTGCCGCCGGACCTCGGCCCCGCCACCGGTACCCACCTGCTGCCGGCCTACGACGAGCTGCTGATCGGGTACCGGGACCGCGTCGCGCACTTCACCCGCTACGGCGAGATCCCGATCTCCACCTACAACGGCATGTTCCACGCGACGATCATCGAGGACGGCCAGGTCGCCGGGCTGTGGAAGCGGGTCGTGAAGAAGACCTCCGTGGACGTGGAGCTGCGGCCGTTGCCGGGGTTCGACGTCCACGGCCTCGCCGAGCACACGCGGCGGTTCGCCGAGTTCCTCGGGCTGCCGGTGCGCACGGTCGTGCGCGCCGCACCGGAGGCCGGTTCGTCGAAGGTCAGCTGGCGTTCCCGGACGTGAGCAGCAGCTCGACCTCGCCTTCGACGTGACCGGGTGGCACGACCGCCAGCGCCGCGCCCCACAGCGAACCGGACCGGTCGTGGCCGACGGACAGGGGCGTCGATGTACGTGCACACGGGAGGGCAGCGGGCTAGGGCCCGTCCTCGGGTTTCCCGTCGGCCGCCCTGCTCCGGGCCTCAGATCCGGAGCAGCGCGTGCAGCTCGCCGAGCGGGTCGGCGGCGGCGAGCACGCGGGCGCCGTCGGGCAGGAGCAGCAGGGGACCGTGGGAGGTGCGCGCCGCGAGCAGCACCTGCTCCCAGATCAGGACGATCTGGATGACGACCGCACGGTGGGCGTCGTGGGTGTCGCTGTCGCGGGGCTTGCCGAACCGGGCGTGGATCTCCTTGGCCAGCACGTTCCTGGCCTGCTCGCGACCCAGTCCGACACCGGTGAACGTCGCCACGAACGTGCTGGCGGCCAGCGGTCGGATCGCCGCGCCGAGCAGGGCTTGGGCGCCGTGGGCTGCAATCTCGGTCATGCACCGCACGGTACCGGCAGGTGTGCGGTCGCGGCGCGTACGCAAACTGACGTACGCGAGGTCAGAACGTGAGCGGATGATGCGCCCGCTCGTGGTGGCGAGAGTAGGAGCCGACACCACGAGAGAGGGAGTGCACCGCGATGACCACCACCCGCAACGCCAGCGGCACCCGCAAACCCAGCGGCACCCGCAAGCTCAGCGGCCGGGCCCGGAAGGCCGTCCTGCTGGTCCACGTCCTGTCGGCGGCGGCGTGGCTCGGCATCGACGTGGCGCTGGGGATCCTCATTGTCATCGCGGTGTCCACTGAGGACGTGACCACCGCGGGGATCGCGATCCAGGCCGTGGACATGTTCGCGATCTGGCCGATGTTCGGTGCCAGCCTCGTGTGCATGGTCTCCGGCGTGGTCCTGGGCGTGGGCAGCAAGTACGGCCTGGTGAGGTACTGGTGGGTGGCCGTCAAGCTGGTGCTGAACATCGGGATGTCGCTGCTGATCGCCTTCGCCCTGCGGCCGGGGGTCGAGGAGGCGGCACGCATCGGCGCGCGGATGCTGGCGGGCGACTCGGCGGCGGTGGTGCCGTCGGGGTTGCTGCACCCCGTCGTGGTGGCGCCGACGTTGTTGCTGTTCGCCTACGTGCTGTCGGTGTTCAAGCCGTGGGGGCGGATCCGGAAGCCGGCGGAGCCCGTCGGGCGGCAGCGCCGCGACCTGGTGGGTGCGGCCTGACGCAGCCAGTCCAGCACGCGTGCCGCGACCTCGTCAGGCCGGTCCCGCTGAAGGAAGTGACCGGGGCTGGGGGTCGGAGGTCATCCAGAAGTCCACCCTCATCACGAAACGGCGCTTGGTCGGATGGGTGACCTGGACGAACCCGGCCTCCTCGAACACCTGGCGCGCGCCGACGTGCAGCTCGCCCCAGGTGACGTTCTGGCCGGGTGCGGCGGTCATCGGGTACGCCTCGACCGCGCGGGCGCCATGTGAACGTGCGTGCGCGACGGTCGCCGCCGCCAGCTCGTAGGTCAGGCCTTGGCGGCGGAAACCCTTGCGCACCACGAAACACGTCACGGCCCACACGCCGTCGTCGTCCCTGTCCTCGGAACGGCCCTTCCACGGGATGGGCATGTCGAGCAGCTTCGCGTAGTCGCAGCGCGGCTCGACGGCGACCCAGCCGGCCGGTTGACCGTCCACATAGGCCACCAGGCCGCTGCCCCGCGCGGACTGCTCGCAGTGAGCCGCGTAGCGCTCGTCGAGTGTCGAGTCGCGCCACAGCCAGCCCTTGACCTTGTACCGCTGGCAGTGGCACTTGCCGGGCTCGGAGCCGTCGAAGATCGCCTCGACGTCCTCCCACGGCACCTCGTCGGAAGGAACGATCCGGATCACCCGACCACCCTAGAGCTGTTGCGTGAGGTTCACCGGGTTTCCGTCCGGGTCGAGCACGTGCGCCACCCGCTGGCCCCACGGCATGTCGTTCGACGGCCCCTGCACCCGCCCGCCCGCGGCCTCGACCACCGGCAGCAGCGCGTCGACGTCGTCCACGCCGATGCTCAGGACCACACGTGGCGCCGTGGCCAGGTCGAGGTCTTGCGACACCAGTCCGAGCTCGGCGGCGCCGAGCTGCAGGGATTTGAAGAACACTTCGCCGTCCGCCGGGTAGCGGGCCACCTCGGTCGCGCCGAAGACCTGCTCGTAGAACGCCTCCAGTCGTGCGAGGTCCGGCGTCAGGATGATGGGCTGGATCGTCATGGTTGAGCTCCTCACTCTTCCACCGACATACGGGAGGACGCGCCGGAACTCATCGGTGCACCGAACAGCGGCAGGAGCTCGTCGACGTTGAGGTACGTGCACGCCCCCGTCACCAGGCCGTCGCGCACGTCGAGGAACACCAGCCCGAACGGCCGGTCCATCCCGGGCCTCATCTGCCAATACGCTGGCGACCCGTTGGCGCTCACCGGCACCAGCCACGCGCCTTCGCACGGCGATCCGGGTGCCTGCAGCACCGCGGCCATCGCTGCCCGGCCCCGCACCCACCAGCTGAACGGCGGCATCGACATCGTCGCGTCCTCGTGCAGCAACGCCACCAACGCGCGCATGTCGTGCCGGTCGAACGCCTCGCAGTACCGCCGGAGCAGCTCCTTCTGCGTCGGGTCCGCCGGGTTCAGCGCCTCACCGGGATCGGTGTGGCGCAACGTCGCTCGCGCCCGTTGCAGCGCGCTGTTGGCCGCCGCCACCGAGATGTCCAGCAACGTGGCCACCTCGGCCGCCTGCCACGCCAGCACGTCGCGCAGGATCAGCACCGCGCGCTGCCGTGCGGGCAGGTGCTGCAACGCCGCCACGAACGCCAGCCGGATCGTCTCCCTGCGGATCGCCTGGTCCTCGGGCAGCACCCTGTGGTCGGGCACCGGCTGCACGAACACCCGCTCCTGCAACGGCGCCCCGAGCTCCCCACCGGCGGGTCCCAGGTCCACGGCCAACGCACGCCGTTGAGCGGAACGCTGCATGTCGATGCAGATGTTCGTGGCGATCCGGTACAGCCAGGTGCGCAGCGACGCGCGCGAGGAGTCGAAGCTGTCGTACGCCTTCCACGCGCGCACGAGCGTCTCCTGCGCGGCGTCCTCGGCCTCGAACCCGGAGCCGAGCATGCGGTAGCAGTAGCCGGTCAGCTCGACGCGGAACGGCTCCAGCGTCTCGATCACGCGCACGACCCTACGCGGACCGGCGAGTTTTCGGATGGTGATGGTGCGGAGCGGCCGGTGTGTTGATAATCGAGGCGAACACCGATCCGCACTGGGGGCAGGTTGCCGGACTGGGACGTCGAAGCGCTCGCTGCGAGCCTGAGGACGCACACGGCGGACCTCGCGCTGTACTCGGGCTTTCTGGTGAACACGGTTGCCGGCGCGTTGCCGCCGGAAATGGTCGTGGTGGAGCATCGGAAAGGCCTGTTCCGGCGCGGCACCGCGCCGGTGCTCGCCGTGAGCGTGCAGGTGGGGGACCGCCGGTTCACGCTCAGGAGGAAGTCCGTCGGCGCCGTCGTGCGCGCGCAGGTCGCGCATGTGTCACACGGCATCGTGCTCAGCACCTCCGACGTGGGCTTCGACGTCTGGTCGCGCGACCTGGCGGCGGCGCTGACCCGCTACGCCGCGCAGCACGCGGAGGCCGCGGAGCTGTTGCGCCGCATCACGCTGCCGGACCTGCCGTGAAGCTCAGCGCGGCCGACCACCAGGCGCTGCGGTCGGCCGGCTTCACCGCGGTCGGCCGGGTCTTCGGCAACCACGTCCGCAGGGCCGCCGTCGGCAAGCTGGATTGCCGCATCAAGCCGGCCCCGGCGCGTCCGCAGGAGCGGGTGCTCGCTTCGGCGCTCGACGAAGCGCTGCACCGGCTCAGGAGCACGGCCCGCGGAGCGGACGGTGTCATCGGCATCCGGGTGACCGAGGAACAACTGTTCGGTCGTGTCACCGAGATCAGCGTCAGCGGTGTCGCCGTGCGCGCGTCCGGCGCCGTGCGGCCCGCGAAACCCTTCCTCTCGGATCTGAGTGGCTGCGACTTCGCCAAACTGCTGCACAGCGGCTGGGTGCCGTGCGGGCTCGCGCTCGGCGTCGCCGCGGTAACGGCACACAACCACGAGCTGCCGTTGTCGGTCGAGAACACCGTGCGGAGCCGTGAGCTCGGGTTGCACAGCGCGATGTTCGCGGCCGTGCAGCAACGTGCGCGCAAGCTGCTCGGCGAGGACTGTGCCCGGCTGGGCGGAGCGGGCCTGCTGCTGGGTCAGTCGACGGTCCGGATGCGAGAGCCGCATTGCTGGATGCGTCGGACGGGCCCGACTCGCGAAGTGCCGGATGGTTCGATGCCGGTGGACCCGACGCCGGCGCTCGGGCTGGGAGAAGTGGAGCTGCACGGACGTGATCTCTACGCCGAAACGATCCTCACGGGCACCGCGATCACCCCGTTCCGCCCGCCGCAGACCGCACCACTGATGATCATGCCGCTGAACCGAGGGGGAGCCGGATGAGCGCGGAGCTGTCCGCGGAGGCGATGAAGAGACTCAGCGAGCTCCAGCCGGGCTCGCGGGGCATCTTCACGTCCGACCTGTCCGTCAACGAGTTCCTGCTGGTGCGGCAGGCGGGGTTCCGGCCGCTGGGGCTGGTGCTCGGGGTGTCGATCTACAACGTCGGTACCCAGTTCCGGCGGTGGAGCGCCAACCAGGAGCTGGAGGTGCTGTCGCAGGCGATGTACCACGCCCGCGAGCTCGCGATGTCCCGCATGCAGGCGGAAGCCGAGGTGCTCGGTGCGGACGGCATCGTCGGTGTTCGGCTCAAGGTCGAGCTCAAGGAGTGGGGCACCCACGTCGCCGAGTTCAGCGCCGTCGGCACCGCGGTGAAAGCGGAGGACGACGGGGACTGGCGCAACCACGCGGGCAAACCGTTCACGTCGGACCTGTCCGGGCAGGACTTCTGGACGTTGCTGCAGGCCGGGTACGCGCCGTGCGGCATGGTCATGGGCACGTGCGTCTACCACGTCGCGCACCAGTCGCTGGGCGCGGCGGTGCGGACCCTGGGCCGGAATGCCGAGCTGCCGGCGTTCACCCAAGGCCTCTACTCGGCACGTGAACTCGCGATGGAACGCATGCAGGCCGAGGCCGCCGCCCTGGAGGCGGAGGGCATCGTCGGGGTGCAACTGCTGCAGCACAACCACAGCTGGTCGGGGCACGTCACCGAGTTCTTCGCCATCGGCACCGCGGTGCGGCCGATCAGGGACGACCACACCATCCCGACCCCGCAGCTCGTGCTCGGCCTCGACTCGTGAGCGATGAGTTTTCGTCGGCCGATCCGTACGTGGTGCATGGACATCACGGAAGCGGTGGCCGCCGAACGGCGTGACCAGGCAGAACTGCTCGAAACCCTCACACAGCAGCAGTGGGACTCCTCGACGCTGTGCGCGGGCTGGCGGGTAAAGGAGGTCGTCGCGCACACGACGCTGCCCTACCGCAGCTCAACCGGACGCGTCCTGAAGGAGATGCTCAAGGCCGGCTTCAGGTTCAACCGCGCCTCCGACCGCATGGCCAGGGAAGACGCCGGGCGGCTGTCCCCGCGCCAGCTCCTCGACACCCTCAAGGCCAACGTCGAGCACCCGTGGACGCCACCCGGCGGTGACCAGGTGGGGGCGTTGTCGCACGACGTCATCCACGGCCTGGACATCACGGTCGCGCTGGGGTTGGACCGGAAGGTGCCGCTCGACCGGTTGCGGCTCGTGCTCGACGGGGTGAAACCCGGTCACGTCAGGTACTTCGGTGCGAACCTCAAGGGCAGGAAGCTGGTCGCGACCGATCTGGACTGGACGTTCGGCGAGGGCACGCCCGTGCACGACGAGGCCCAGAACCTGCTGCTGCTCGTCTGCGGCCGCAAGCTGCCCCACCCCGAGGAACGCCCTTAGTCGGTACCGGGCTTGAGGACTCGCGCGCGCACCCGTGCCGTCGCCTCGGTCGTCGAGGCGAGGAACCGGGCCACCACCTGCCGCTCCGCCGGGCTCAGCGCTCCCCACGTCGCCGCGAACTCGCGGGCCAGTGGCTGGAAGAACGTCGACGCCAGCGCCTCCGCGGCGGCGTGCACGCGCAGCTCCACGCGGCGGCGGTCGCCGGGGCTGCGGTCGCGGCTCACGTGGCCGGCGCGCTCCAGGCGGTCGAGCACGGAGGTGGTGGCGGACGCGCTGAGGTTCAGGGCGCGAGCGAGGGTGCCCGGTGTCATGGGGGAGCCGGAGGTCATGATCAGGTTCAGCGCCGTCATGTCGGTGGAGTGCAGTTCGTGGGCCGCGCTGAAGATCTCCAGGAACTGGTTCGACTCCATCACCAGCGCCCGCACCAGCATGCTGAGTTCGTAGTCACTTGCATCGCTCACCACGCCAGCATACTGTTTCGGTCATCGAAACGTTCGGCGATCGAAGGAAATGCTCATGAGGGTCCTCGCCGCGGTGCTTCTCGTCATGTGGCTGGCGGTGGGTGGGTTCACCGGGCCGTACGCGGGCAAACTGTCCGAGGTCGCGGAGAACGACAGCAGCGCGTTCCTGCCCAACTCGGCCGAGTCCACCCAGGTCGCCGAGCTGCAGAAGAAGTTCCAGCAGACCAACGCCATCCCCGCGATCGTCGTGGTCGAACGGCAGGGCGGGCTGACGGCGGAGGACACGAGGTTCCTCGCCGAGCGCGGCAAGGGGTTCCAGGCCTCGCCGGTCATCCCGTCCCCCAACGACAGGGACGCCGCCCAGCTCGTCGTGCTGCTCGACCCGGCGAAGGACGTCAAGGACGGGGTCGCCGAGCTGCGGGATGCGAAGCGGAGTGCGCCCGAGGGGTTGACGGTGCTGGTCACCGGGCCGGCCGCGCAGGTCGCCGACCTGGTCGAGGCCTTCGGCGGGATCGACGGGTTGCTGCTGCTCGTGGCGGGTGCGGTGGTCGCGTTGATCCTGCTCGTCGTCTACCGCAGCCCGCTGCTGCCGATCGTGGTGCTGCTGTCCGCGGTGTTCGCGCTCGGGCTGGCCAGCTTCGTCGTCTACCTGCTGGCCAAGAACGACGTGCTGGCGTTGAACGGCCAAAGCCAGGGCATCCTGTCGATCCTCGTCTTCGGCGCCGCCACGGACTACGCGCTGCTGCTCGTGTCGAGGTTCCGTGAGGAGTTGCGCGACGAGCAGAGCAGGTTCACGGCGATCCGCACGGCCTGGCGCGGCACCGTCGAACCCATCGCCGCCTCGGCCGGCACGGTGATCCTCGGCGTGCTGTGCCTGCTGTTCAGCGACCTCGACTCGAACAAGGGGCTCGGGCCGGTCGCGGCGATCGGCATCGGCGCGGCGCTGCTGACGGCGATGACGTTCCTGCCCGCCGTGCTCGCGCTCCTCGGGCGGGCGGCGTTCTGGCCGTTCGCGCCGAAGCTGGGCTCGCCGCACCCGGAGACCAGCGGGCTGTGGGGCCGCACTGCGGACCTGGTGCGCCGCAAGCCGCGGGCGATCTGGATCGTCACCGCGCTGGTGCTGCTGGCGGGGGCGGCGTTCCTGCCGCAGCTCAAGGCGTCCGGCACCGCGCAGTCCGACGTGTTCCTGACCGAGGTCGAGTCGGTCGCGGGCCAGGAGGTGCTGTCGCGGCACTTCCCCGGTGGCACGGGGTCGCCGACCGTCATCATCGCCGCCGAGAACAAGACCGCCGACGTCGTCGCGAAGTCCACTGTGGACGGCGTGGCGACCGTCCGGCCGAGCGGGACCGCCGACGGGCTCGTCCGGATCGAGGCGACGCTGAAGGACGCGCCGGACTCCGACGCGGCGGTGGCGACGGTCGAACGCATCCGCGCGGCGGTGCACGGTGTCGCGGGCGCGGACGCGAAGGTCGGCGGGCAGACGGCGACGTTGCTGGACACCAGGACGACCTCGGAGCACGACCGGCTGCTGATCATCCCGATCGTGCTCGTGGTGATCTTCCTGGTGCTGGCGCTGCTGCTGCGGGCGGTCCTGGCGCCGCTGCTGCTGATCGCGACGGTGGTGCTGTCGTTCGCGGCCACCATGGGCGTGTCGGCGCTGGTGTTCAACCACGTCCTCGACTTCCCCGGCGCGGACCCGGTGGTGCCGCTGTTCGGGTTCGTGTTCCTGGTGGCGCTGGGCATCGACTACAACATCTTCCTGATGACCCGCGTCCGCGAGGAGACGCGCAGGCTCGGCACGGTCGACGGGACCATCAGGGGGCTCAGCCTGACCGGTGGCGTGATCACGTCGGCGGGTGTGGTGCTGGCGGCGACGTTCGCGGCGCTGGCGGTGCTGCCGATCCTGTTCCTCACCCAGATCGCGTTCATCGTGGCGTTCGGTGTCCTGCTCGACACGCTGCTGGTGCGGTCGTTGCTGGTGCCCGCGCTGTCGGTGGACATCGGCGGCCGGATCTGGTGGCCCTCGAAGCTGCGGTAGGTGAGGATCACCGGCATGACCCCGACGCCACGACAGCTCAACCGTGCCACGCTCGACCGCCAGTTGCTCCTGCGGCGCGAACCGGTGGACGTGCCCGGCGCGGTCGAGCGGGTCGTGGCGATCCAGGCGCAGGAACCCGCGTCGCCCTACATCGCGCTGTGGAACCGCGTGGCCGGGTTCGACCCCGCGGCACTCGACGAGGCCTTCACCAGCGGCGCGGTCCGCAAGGCCTCGCTGATGCGGATCACCCTGCACGCGGTCACGGCCGCCGACCACGCGGTGTTCCACCACGCGATGCTGCCCGTGTTGCGCGCGTCACGGCTGTACGACAAGCGGTTCAAGGCCATGGACATCACGGTCGAGCAGGCCGACGCGCTGCTGGAGCACCTGCTGGAGTTCGCCGCGGTGCCACGGGCGAAGGCGGAGATCGAGGAGCTGCTGCACGCGCACGTCGGCGACGTCGGCCAGCCCGGTGTCTGGTGGGCGCTGCGGACCTACGGCGGGCTCGTGCACGCGCCGACCGGCGGGCCGTGGTCGTTCGGGCAGCGGCCGTCCTACCTGGCCGCGCCGGCCGAGCCGAGAGAGCGGCTGGAGTGCGTCGCCGAGCTCGTCCGCCGCTACCTCACCGGGTTCGGGCCCGCCACCGTCGCCGACGTCAACCAGTTCACCATGCTGCCGCGCACCACGATCCGGGAAGCGCTGGAGCTGCTGGAGCTGGAGCGGTACGGCGAGTACCTCGACGTGCCGGACGGGACGATTCCGGACCGGGACACCCTGGCGCCCCCGCGGCTCATGGCCATGTGGGACAGCACCCTGCTGGCCTACGCCGACCGCGGCCGGATCATCCCGCCCGAGTACCGCAGGGTTGTCATCGGTAACAATGGTGACACGCTGCCCACCCTGCTCGTGGACGGGTATGTGGCCGGCGTCTGGCGACCGCTGGCCGACGGAACCATCGAGATGACCGCGTTCCACGCCCTGAACGACGACCAGTGGGCCGCATTGGCCGTGGAAGCATCGGAGATGCGCAAGTTCCTCGGTGACCGCGAACCCCAGGTGTACCGGCGCTACGCCCGGTGGTGGAGCGGCCTTCCGGCCCACGACGTTCGTATTGTGTGAAAACGTCAAGATCCACAAAGGACGCCACCTGGGTCACTATTCCTCCACCCTGCATGGAGGAAAGCTCAATGGTCCACAAGAGAATGCGCGTCCCGGCGGCCTTCGCGGCCGGTCTGCTCGCGGCGGGCGCGCTCACGCTGCTCGGTGCCTCGCCCGCGGTGAACGCCTCGGCCGAGTGCGCCGACACCCACGGCCACCAGGACTCGGCGGCGCGCGGCAGGCCGGGTTCGACCGGTCACGACCGCAACGAGATCTCCGACGCCCAGGCCGCGCAGATGAACGCCGACCTGCGCGCGAAGGTCGCGAAGGCCGCCGGCCAGCGCGGTGACCTCGCCGCACCGGCCGCCGGCGGCACGATCAACGTGGTGTTCCACGTCGTGCAGAACACCAGCGGCACGGGCGCGCTGAGCGACGCCACGATCGCCAAGCAGATCCAGGTCCTCAACCAGGGCTTCGCCGGCGTCGAGGCACCGGGCGTGGCCGCGAACACCGGGTTCAAGTTCGTGCTGCAGCAGACCAAGCGCTACACGAACAGCACGTGGTTCAACGGCGGCGCCGACACGGCCGGCACCGAGCGCAAGATGAAGACCGCCACCCGCGTCGGCACGGCCGCGACGCTCAACGTGTGGTCGGTCGACATCGACGGCTTCGGCTTCGCGACGTTCCCGAACTGGTACGCGGGCGACCCGAAGATGGACGGCGTCGTGATCGACTACGCCACCGTCCCCGGCGGCTCCGAGGTGAACTTCAACCTCGGCAAGACGCTCACCCACGAGACCGGGCACTGGATGGGCCTCTGGCACACCTTCCAGGGCGGCTGCACGGCGACCAACGACGAGGTCGCCGACACCCCGGCGCAGTCCAGCTCCAGCTCGGGCTGCCCCCAGGGCCGCGACTCGTGCTCACTGTCCGGTGTGGACCCGATCCACAACTACATGGACTACTCGTACGACAGCTGCTACAACCAGTTCACGCCCGGCCAGAACACCCGCATGCAGAACGCCTGGACGGCGTACCGCAGCGGTAAGTAGTTGCTCGACCGATCCGGGCCCCGTCCATTGTGGACGCGGCCCGGATCGCGTTGACCCGGTTGTCGGCAGCGGAACGGCTACGCGGGCCACATCTCCGGGACGGCCACGGAGCCGTTGGTGCTCGGCTCCACGACCGGCTCTGCCACGGCCGGCTCTACCACGACCGGCTCCACCACGGCCGTCTCCGCCAGCCGCTCGGCCATCGTGCCGTCGGGCGGAGTGCCGACGGGCGAGGGGATCTTGCCCAGCAGGTACCCGGCGTGGCTGACCGCCAGCAGCACCAGCAACGTGTCCGAGAACGCCGGCAGGCCACCGATGCCCGCCGGGTTGTCCACGGCCCTGAGCGCCGCGACCGCCTGCGCGGTGTAGGCGAGCAGCAGCAGGACCGTGACGAGGAAGTTCTGGAACTTCGACAGGTCGATCGACCGCCCGGCCGACACGCCCTCCTCGACCGTGAGCATCTCCATGAACCGCCCGCGTCCCCGCCCGGCCGGGTGGGCGGCCACGCAGTCCGGTCTGACCGTGCTCTTCACGACCTTGATGGCCGCCGCCGCGACCGCGGACCCGATCACGATGCTGAGCAGCGTGAGCACCTGGCCGGGGAGCGCGAACCCGGCCACGTCCACCTGACCCGCGGCGAACCGGCCGTACGCCATGCCGCTGACCAGGGAGAGCAGCACGACGGTCCACAGCAGCACCTGCAGCCGGGACAGGCTGTAACGGCCTCGCGCGTCCCGCAGGACGTGCTGGGCGCCGAGCAGCCGGGGAACCACCACCGCCAGCAGCACGATGACGAGAGCGGACACGACCCAAGCCCAGAACGTGGTCGCCATGGAGGCCTCCTCGTTACGCGTTCGGACGCTGTGGCCTGTACGTCGCCGGGAGGGGACCAGGCGTTATCACGCCGGGTCACGATCCCGGGGCCGGTCACCGCGGCCGCGGGTCGGCGAGGTCGTCGTAGTCGATCACCAGGCTCGCCCGCGCGGCCGGGTCGCACGCCGTCAGGTACCGGCGCTGGCCCTCGACGTACCGGCGCAACCGCGGGTGGCCTGGATCGGGCGGGCTGCCGTCGCGCGCCGCCATGCGGGCCGCGGACACCTCGAAGCCGACGGCGAGGAACACCGAGAAGTCCCACAGCCCGGCGAGCTCGTCGCGGTGCAGGAAGATCCCGTCGACCAGCAGGACCGCCGACGGTGACGCGGTCTCGGCGTCCGGGGTCACGTGCTCGTCGGTCGCGAGGTCGTGGCTCGCGCGCCGGAACGGCTTCCCCGCACCGAACGGCACGAGCAGGTCGGCGGTGAACCGCTCGTAGTCGAAGCTGTCGAGGAAGAACCCGTCCGGCGACTCCTTCCCGCGCCGCCAGCGCACGGCCCGCGGGTGGTGGAAGTCGTCCACGGACGCACGCACGACCTCACGTCCGGGTCACCCGCCAACGATTTCACCCACCGTGACCATCAAGCCCCCTGACGGATGAGACCCACGTCTCTCCGGCCTCAGGAACGCGTAAAGGTCGGCGCCAAGGCCGTAAGGACGCTGTCAGGCACCCCCTGAGCAGGTATTCCCTCGTGCACGCTTCCGCCTGTCATCGAGAAGAACCTGTCGTTGAAGGGAGCGGCGTCATGGCCGACCTGGCCTACGCGTTGCTGCTGATCGGAAGTTTCGTCCTGCTGGGCCTGACGGTGCGCGGACTGGAGAAGCTGTGAGCACGGGACCGGTCGCGAACGCCGTCGCAGGCGTGCTCGCGCTCGCATTGATCGTCTACCTGTTCGTCGCGCTGATCAGGCCGGAGAAGTTCTGATGTCACCGCTCGTCGCCGGCCTGCTGCAGGTCGGCATCCTGTTCGCGGCACTGGCGGCCGCGTACCGGCCCCTCGGCGACCACATGGCCCGCGTGTTCCAGCGCGAAAGCCATTCCAGGGCCGAGTCGGCGCTCTACCGGTTCGCGCGGATCGACCCCGATGCCGAGCAGAGGTGGAGCACCTACGCCTACGGCGTGCTGGGCTTCTCGTTCGTCGGAATCGTGTTCCTGTACGTCATCCAGCGCGTGCAGTCCGTCCTGCCGTTCGACTTCGGCCGCGGCACCGTGCCGCCGGGCATGGCGTTCAACACCGCCATCAGCTTCGTGGCCAACACGAACTGGCAGTCGTACGTGCCGGAAGCGGTGATGGGGCACGCGGTCCAGCTGGTCGGCCTCACCGTGCAGAACTTCGTGTCGGCGGCGGTCGGGCTCGCGGTCGCGATCGCCGTGGTGCGCGGGTTCGTGCGACACCAGAGCGACCGGCTCGGCAACTTCTGGGTCGACCTGGTGCGCGGCACGCTGCGGATCCTGCTGCCGATCTCGTTCGTCTTCGCGGTCGTGCTGATCGCACTCGGTGTGACGATGAGCCTCAGGTCCGGAGTGGACGTCGACGGGCAGCTCGTCGCGAACGCACCCGTTGCCTCGCAGGAGGTCATCAAGGAGCTCGGCACCAACGGCGGCGGCATCCTCAACGCCAACTCCGCGCACCCGTTCGAGAACCCGGGCGAGTGGTCGAACCTCGTCGAGATCTTCCTCATCCTCGTGATCCCGGTCGCGCTGACCCGCACGTTCGGCGTGCTGGTGGGGGAGAAGAAGCAGGGTTGCGTGCTGCTGGGGGTCATGGGCGGCATCTGGACCGCCATGCTCGCGGTGATCTGGGGCGCCGAGGCGAACGGCATCAGGCCGCTGGAGGGCAAGGAGCTGCGGTTCGGCATCCCCGGCAGCGCGATCTTCGCCGACGCCACCACGGGCACGTCGACCGGCGCGGTGAACTCGTTGCACGACAGCTACACCGGCCTCGGCGGCGGTGGTGCGTTGCTGAACATGCTGTTCGGCGAGATGACGCCCGGCGGTGTCGGCACCGGTCTCTACAGCATCCTGGTGATGGCGGTCATCGCGATGTTCCTGGCGGGCCTCATGGTCGGCCGCACGCCGGAGTACCTGGGCAAGAAGCTGGGGCGCCGGGAGGTCACGGCCGCGGCGGTGTCGATCCTCGCCATGCCGACGGTGCTGCTCGTCGGCGCCGGGATCGCCGCGGTGCTGCCAGGCACGCGGGAGGCGCTGAACAACCCCGGCTCGCACGGGCTGTCGGAGATCCTCTACGCCTACGCGTCGGCCTCCAACAACAACGGCAGCGCGTTCGGCGGTATCACGGTCACCAGCGACTGGTTCCAGTCGTCGCTGGGGCTGTGCATGCTCTTCGGCCGGTTCATCCCGATCGTCGCGGTGCTGGCGCTGGCCGGATCGCTTGCGGCGCAGAAGAAGGTGCCGGTCACGGCGGGCACGCTGCCCACCACCGGGCCGCTGTTCGCGAGCCTGCTGACCGGCGCGATCGTCCTCGTCGCCGCGCTGACGTTCGTCCCCGCTCTCGCCCTCGGTCCCATCGCGGAGGCACTGCTGTGACCACCACGCTCGACAAACCCGTTGTGCCGGCGCAGAAGGCGGTCGCCAAGGGGCAGCTGGCCGACGCCGTCCCGGAGGCGCTGCGCAAGCTGCACCCGCGTCACCAGCTGCGCAACCCCGTGATGTTCGTGGTGTGGGTGGGTTCGGTGCTGGTCACCGTGTTCGCCGTGACCGAGCCCAGCGTGTTCACCGCCGCCGTCGCTGCCTGGCTGTGGTTCACCGTGCTGTTCGCGAACCTCGCGGAGGCCGTCGCGGAAGGACGCGGCAAGGCGCAGGCGGAGTCGTTGCGGCGCACCAAGAAGGACGCCGTCGCCCGGCTCGTCGGCGGTGACGTGGTGGCCGGCACCGAGCTCAAGGTCGGTGACCTGGTCGTCGTCGAGGCCGGCGAGGTGATCCCCGGTGACGGAGACGTGGTCGAGGGCATCGCGACCGTGGACGAGTCGGCGATCACCGGTGAGTCCGCGCCCGTCATCCGCGAGTCCGGCGGTGACCGGTGCGCGGTCACGGGTGGCACGACCGTGCTGTCGGACCGGATCGTCGTGCGGATCACGACCAGGCCCGGCGAGTCCTTCGTGGACCGCATGATCGCGCTGGTGGAAGGCGCGGAACGGCAGAAGACGCCGAACGAGGTCGCGCTGACGATCCTGCTGTCGACGCTGACGGTCATCTTCCTGCTGGCGGTCGTGGCGCTGCAACCGTTCGCGATCTACTCCGGCGGCGAGCAGTCGGTGGTCGTGCTGACCGCGTTGCTGGTGTGCCTGATCCCGACGACGATCGGCGCGTTGCTGTCCGCGATCGGCATCGCCGGGATGGACCGGCTGGTGCAGCGCAACGTCCTGGCCACCTCGGGCAAGGCGGTCGAGGCCGCGGGCGACATCGACACGTTGCTGCTCGACAAGACCGGCACGATCACGTGGGGCAACCGGCGTGCGACCGAGCTCATCCCGGTCGGCCCGGCCAGCGAGGAGGAGCTCGCGGTCGTGGCGAGGCTCGCGAGCATGGCCGACGGGACACCGGAGGGCCGGAGCATCCTGGAGTTCTGCGGCGCCGGGTACGGTCTTGCGCCGCAGGTCAGCACCGAGGAGCTGGTCGGCGAGGTCCGCAACGTCCCGTTCACGGCACAGACGCGCGTGTCCGGCATCGACCTCGGCGACCGGGTGATCCGCAAGGGCGCTGCCTCCGCCTTCGAGCTGAGCGACACCGCCCGGGAGATCGTCGACGAGATCAGCGCCCAGGGTGGAACCCCGCTCGTCGTGGCCGAGAACGACGAGGTCCTCGGCATCATCCGGCTGAGCGACGTCGTCAAGCCCGGCATGAAGGAACGCTTCGCCGAGCTGCGGGCCATGGGCATCCGCACGGTCATGGTCACCGGCGACAACCCGTTGACCGCCAAGGCCATCGCGGACGAGGCGGGCGTGGACGACTTCCTCGCCGAGGCCAAGCCCGAGGACAAGATGGCCCTGATCCGCGCGGAGCAGGAGGGCGGCCGGCTGGTCGCGATGACCGGTGACGGCACGAACGACGCACCGGCGCTCGCGCAGGCCGACGTCGGTGTCGCGATGAACACCGGCACGTCGGCCGCGAAGGAGGCCGGCAACATGGTCGACCTCGACTCGGACCCGACCAAGCTCATCGAGATCGTGGAGATCGGCAAGCAGCTGCTGATCACCCGCGGTGCGCTGACGACGTTCTCCGTCGCCAACGACCTGGCCAAGTACTTCGCGATCCTGCCCGCGATGTTCGCGGCGATCCACCCGGCGCTCAACCAGCTCAACGTCATGCGGCTGGCCACGCCGCAGTCCGCGATCCTGTCGGCGGTGATCTTCAACGCGCTGGTCATCGTGGCGCTGATCCCGCTGGCGCTCAGGGGCGTCCGGTACCGGCCCGCCAGCGCGTCCGCGCTGTTGCGGCGCAACCTGCTGGTCTACGGCCTGGGCGGCGTCGTGACGCCGTTCGCCGGGATCTGGCTGATCGACCTGCTCGTGCGACTCATCCCCGGGATCGGCTGACGATGACGAACTTCCTCAAGCAGTCGTGGGCGGGTCTGCGGATCCTGCTCGCCCTGACCGTGCTCCTCGGCGTGCTCTACCCGCTGGCGGTCTGGGGCGTGTCACGCCTGCCCGGCCTGCACGCCAACGCCGAGGCCACCGGCACCACGCTGGTCGCCGTCGCACGCGAGGGCGACCGGTACTTCCGGCCGCGGCCGTCGATGGCGACGCTGCCCGCCTCCGGCGGCTCGAACAAGGGCGAGCTGAACGACGACTACACGAAGGTGGTCGAGGAGCGCCGCAGGGACGTGGCGCAGCGGGAAGGCGTGCCCGAGGACCGGGTGCCGCAGGACGCGGTCACCGCGTCGGCGTCCGGCCTCGACCCGCACATCAGCCCGGAGTACGCGGCGTTGCAGGTGCCACGGGTGGCCCGCGCGTCCGGGCTGTCGCAGGAGGAGGTGCGGGAGCTGGTGGCGGCGAGCACCTCCGGCACCTTCACCACCACGGTCAACGTGACGGCGCTCAACCGCGCCATCGACTCCGCCACACGTCACGAGAAGAGCTCTCGATGACGTCTGTTCTGGTGGTCGACGACGAACCGCAGATCGTGCGCGCGTTGCGGATCAACCTCAGCGCGCGGGGGTACGACGTGATGACGGCGTACGACGGCAAGTCGGCGCTGGGCGTGGCCGTGGAGGGCAAACCCGACGTGGTCGTGCTGGACCTCGGTCTGCCCGACATCGACGGCGTGGACGTGATCGTCGGCCTGCGCGGCTGGTCGTCCATCCCGATCATCGTGCTGTCGGCCCGCACCGACTCCTCCGCCAAGGTCGAGGCACTGGACGCGGGCGCCGACGACTACGTGACCAAGCCGTTCGGGATGGACGAGCTGCTGGCCCGGCTGCGCGCGGCCGTGCGGCGGGGACTGGCGCGGGACGGGGCGGACCCGGTGGTCGAGACGTCGTCGTTCGTCGTGGACCTGGCGGTGAAGAAGGTGCGGCGTGACGGCCGCGAGGTGCACCTGACGCCGACGGAGTGGGGCCTGGTCGAGATCCTGGCTCGCAACCCCGGCCGGCTCGTGTCGCAGAAGCAGCTGCTGCAGGAGGTGTGGGGGCCGATGCACGTCAACGAGTCGCAGTACCTGCGCGTGTACTTCGCCCAGCTGCGGCGCAAGCTGGAGGCCGATCCCGCGCACCCGCGGCACCTGATCACCGAGCCGGGGATGGGCTACCGGTTCGAGCTCTGAGCCGAGCAGCAACGTGAAAAGAGCCGCCGTTCTGCTAGTGTTCGACACAAGCAGAACGGCGATTCTTTTTGTGGAGGTCCGGTTGCCGCGGCTCACCGACGCGCGCAAGGAGCTCCGGCGTGCGCAGATCACCGAGGCGGCGGTGCGCTGCTTCGGGCGCAGCGGCCTGGAGCGCACGTCGATCGCCGACATCACGGCCGAGTCGGGGCTGTCGACCGGATCGATCTACGCGCACTACCGCAGCAAGGCCGACCTGGTCCAGGCCGCCGCCCGCGCCACGCTGGCCAAGCGCGCGGAGGTGCTCGGTGAGTACGCCCGGAACGAGAACCCGCCGAGTCCCGACGACCTGCTCGCCCGCATGACCGGCGCCATCGACCCGGTCGAGGCCCGGTTCGGTGTGCAGATCTGGGCCGAGGCGACGACCGATCCGGTGATCGGCCGCATCGTCACGGACATGATCGACCAGCTGCGCGCGATGGTGCACGACTGCACCACGGCGTGGCTGGTCAAGGCCGAGGGCGGCGACCCGGCCACCGCTCGGGAGCAGGCCGCCCCGGTCGCGGGCCGGGTGATCGCGCTCTACCTCGCCGCACTGCTCCAAGCCGCGTTGCGACCACCCACCGAGGAGACCACGGCATGACGACCCCGACCGGCACGTTGCACGACCGCACCGTCCACCGCGTGGGCTACGGCGCGATGCAGCTCGAACGCCTGCACGACCGGCGTGAGGAGGCCGTGGCGCTGCTGCGGCGGGCGGTCGAGCTGGGCGTGGACCACGTCGACACCGCCGAGTTCTACGGCAACGGGTTCGTCAACGGGGTGATCCGCGAGGCGCTGCGGCCCGGCGACGGCGTTCTGGTCGTCACCAAGGTCGGCGCCGACCCCGACCCCGCGGGACCGCTGCCGCTGCGGCTCGCGCAGCGCCCCGAACAGCTGCGGGCCAGCGTCGAGAACAACCTGCGCGGCCTGGGCACTGACCGCCTCGACGTGGTGAACCTCCGCCGTGTGGACACCGGCCCCGGCCTGCGTGCGGAGGGCGACCAGGTGGTCGGCCTCGACGACCAGCTCGACGTGCTGACCGCTCTGCGCGACGAGGGCAAGATCGGTGCGATCGGGCTGAGCAGCGTGAGCCTCGACGTGCTGCGCAGGGCCCTGCCCGCCGGAATCGCGTGCGTCCAGAACGCCTACAGCCTCGTCTCCCGCGAGGACGAGGACCTGCTGCGGCTGTGCGTGGCCGAGGGCATCGCCTGGGTGCCCTTCTTCCCGCTCGGCGGGGCGTTCCCCGGTCTGCCCAAGGTGACCGACGAACCCGCGGTGCACGCCGTCGCGGAGTCGCTGGGGATCACGCCCTCCCAGGTCGGCCTCGCCTGGCTGCTGCACCACGCGCCGAACGTGCTGCTCATCCCCGGCACGGCCGACGCCGCCCACCTCGAAGCCAACGTGGCGGCCGGTGACATCGCCCTCGACGCCGCGACGCTCGCCACCCTCGACGCCGTCGAGTCCCGCTCCGGTGAGCTCCACCTCGGATGACGAACGGCAGGGCACTCCGTGAAGGCTGTGCTCCACCACGACAACGACGGTGGCAAGCCGCTCGACCGCACCGCCGACGCGCACCGGGCGGTCGAGAACGGCGCTGTCGGCAAGGCGCTCATCGACGTCACGGCGTGACCGGCACACGTGCCGATCCCGTTGGGGCCCTTCGACACCTCGATGTGCTCCAGGCCACCGCGCCCGTCAGGATCGCGTCAAGGTGGGCGCTGCGCGTGTCAGGGTCGCGTCGCGGGCCCTGACACGCGCCGGTGACCGGCGTGCAATCGAGGCATGACACTCGCGGAGTTGCTGCCCAGCACCGGATGCACCACCGAACCGGTGCTGGAACGGGGTCTGTGGCCGGACGGGACCCGTCTCGACGGCGCCGGCCTCGTCCTCGGTGGGGTTCCTGCGGCCCGTCTCGCCGCCCAGTTCGGCACGCCGTGCCAGGTGCTCGACGAGTCGACGGTCCGGTCCAGGGCACGGGCGTTCGTCGCGGCGTTGCCGGAGGCGGAGGTGGTGTTCGCGGGGAAGTCGTTGCCGTGCCCCGAGGTCTACCGGTGGACGGCCGCGGAAGGGCTGTCGCTGGACGTGTCGTCCGCGGGGGAGCTGGCGCTGGCCCGGATGGCCGGTGTGCCGGGATCGCGCATCGTCCTGCACGGCAACGTGAAGACCGGCGAGGATCTCAAGGCCGCGCTGGCGCACGGGGTGTCGCGGATCGTCGTCGACTCGTTCGACGAGATCGCCCAGCTCGGCGCGCTGGCCCGGCACGGGCAGGAGGTGCTGGTCCGGGTGACGCCGGGCGTGGACGCGCACACCCACGCGGCGATCGCGACCGGCGTGGAGGACCAGAAGTTCGGGTTCTCACTGGCCTCCGGCGCGGCGCTGGAGGCGGTGCTGCGGGTGGTGGAGCAGCCGTCGCTGCGGCTCGCCGGGCTCCATTGCCACATCGGGTCGCAGGTGCGGCACGTCGCGGCGTACGAGGAGACCGTGCGGCGGATGGTCGGCCTGATCGCCGCGTGCGGGGTGCGGATCGAGCAGCTCGACCTGGGCGGTGGGTTCTGCGCGCCGTACCTGCCGGGGGAGTCGTCGTTCGACCTGGCCGGGTTCGCGCACCGGGTGCGGGTGGCGTTGAACTACGAGTGCGCGGTGCGCCGGGTGCCGGTGCCGAAGGTGCTCATCGAGCCGGGGCGGTCGATCGTCGCGAACGCCGGGGTGACGTTGTACCGGGTGTGCGCGGTGAAGCAGGGCGCTTCCAGGACGTTCGTGGCCGTGGACGGCGGGATGAGCGACAACCCGCGACCGGCGCTGTACGGCGCGAAGTACGCGGTGCGGCTCGTGGGACGGGGCGGGCGCCAGGCGCCGGTCACCGTGGTGGGGCGGCATTGCGAGGCCGGTGACGTGCTGGCGTCCGACGTGCCGCTGCCCGCGGACGTGCACGCCGGTGACCTGCTGGCCGTCCCGGCGACGGGCGCCTACCACCACGCGCTGGCGTCGAACTACAACCAGGTCGGCCGGCCGCCGGTCGTCGCGGTGCGCGACGGGGTGGCGCGGATCGTCGTGCGGCGGGAGACCGAAGAGGACCTGCTGCGCCGTTATGATTAAGTGGAGGCATGGACTTGGGAACGGTGGTCGCCGAGCGGCGGATCGAAGCTGTGGCGCAGGACGGAACGCGGTTCGAGGTGGTGGTCAGGCTCGGCACCCCGCGGCCCGACCCGTTGAGCAGCAACGGCGACTGGCTCTGTCCACACCAGATCGCCGGCCTCGGCTCCGAGGAGGTCGCCGGCGCGTACGGCGTGGACTCGTTGCAGGCGCTGCTGCTCAGCGTCTACTCGGTGCGGGTGAAGCTGGCTGAGTCGGGCGTGACCCTGGACTGGCTGGGCATGCCCGAGCTCGGCCTGACCGTCGAACCGGCGCTGCGCTAGGCGGCGAACACCGGGTAGTGGTCGGACAGGTCGGTGTAGGTGTACCTGCGCCCCCACGACCAGATCGTCCACTCCGGACTCTTCACCCGCCGGGTCTCGTTGACCAGCGCCGGTCCCTGCACGGTGAGCACGTAGTCGAGGTGCTCGGAGGCGTACTCCGGCCCGTACTGGTCGCGGCAGACGCTGTTGTCCGCGCAGTCCCACGAGAACGGGTGCCCGGTGAACACCGGCGTCCGCACCCCCAGCTCGGCGACCATGCCGGCGAACTCGGCGCCGGCGCGGACGACGTTGAGGTCGCCCGCGATGTACACCGGCTCGGTCGCGGGGATGTTCCGGCCCGCCAGGAACGCCCTGATCTCGGCCCGCTGCCGAGCCCGGTACCCGCCCGGCGCGCTGGTGCAGGCAGAGTCCTCCGCCTGCATGTGCGTGCCGACCACGTGCAGCGGCCCGTCCGGCGACTCGATCCGCACGTACGCGAACCCCTTGTTGGACAACGCGTCCGCGCCGCACGCGTCGCGGTAGACGTGCTGAACCCTCGTGGTGATCGGCCAGCGGCTCAGCACCGCCACCCCGCCGTCCTCCGGCGTCTCGTCGCGGTAGGCGCCACCGGTCGCGTCCCACCCGGCGCGGCCGCGGCCCACCACCGGCGTCTGGTGCGGGTAGGTGTCGCGCAGGTTGGCCAAGAGGCGGTCGGAGGCGGCGTTGTCGAAGGCCTCGTTCAGCACCACCACGTCCTGACCGGCCAGCACGCCGGTGCTGTCGATCAGGTCGGCGCGGGTGAGCTGGCCCCAGTTGGGGTAGAGGTTCCGCGACAGCATGAACACGTTGTAGGTGGCGATCTTCGGGGCGGCGGCGGCCGGGGCGGCGGCAGCGGGTGCGGCGGAGATCGTCAGCACGACGGCGGCGGCGAGCGTGAGCAGGCGCATGAGGCCCGATCGTGCAGGACGTGAAACTCCCTCACAACCAACAGCGCATGGCCCGATGGTGTCGTATCGATCAAGCCCTGTCGCCGGCCTGGCTGTATCCCAGGTTCGGCTGGACGAGACGATCAGGTGGCAGTCTCGTCCAGCCGGGATCTCGCTCAGTTGCTCACGGGCGCCAGAAGGCACGCCACCTCGGTTCGGATGAAGCGATGGGATGATCTGCCAATGGAGGCAAGGTGCCGAAGAGCTTGTTGCGGTCCAGTTCCGTGTTGAAGCGTTCGCATGCGACTTCGCTGGTGTAAAGGCATGCTGCACATGCGCCGCCGAACGATCGACGACATGGTGGGTCGAACACACAACGGGGATCAGCGTCGAGTTCGGTCAATGCGGCATCGAGGTCGTACCGGAACACGTGCTCGATACCGCCGAGAGTGAACTCGTGACGGGCATTGGCGTAGACGAGGAAAGCAGCCGCGGTGGGAAAGAGGTATTCGGCCAGCGAGTCGATGTGCAGCCCGCAGCGCACGGCTAGCGCCTTCATGAACCGGTGCGACATGGAGTGCACGAGACCAAGCACGGCGGCGGTCAAGGGGTCGTCTGGTGGGTTGTAGATATCAGTGATCGGTGGGAGGTTCCGCAACAGCCACACGTATGCCGACTCCGCGTTGTGGACGTCCGGGGCAGTGGCTACATCGGAGTCCACGAGCCATCCGACGACGGCCTGTGGATCGATGCGAACGAGCATCGCTTCCGTGGTCATCGTACGGCCGTACATCGGAAACTTCGTCGACCGTCCGCTGGGGAAGAAGTTGAACCCGGTCGGAACTGGACCGCGGCGGGTCTGCTGTTCATGAGTCGGCGAAAGCCTGGTGTAGCCGGCCACGATGTGCGCGACCGGCAGCTTCTGCAGCAGTGTGATCTCAGCGAACTGATACTTCTTCAGCAGGTCTTGATATCGCCGGTAGGTGGTGAGCAGCTCTGTGCTCGGGGCGTGTTTGATCAGGTCCTCTATCTTGATCGGCTCTGCGACGCGTGCGCGGGCAAGTGCCAACGCCTCGTCCCCCACGGCCTCCAATCGTGTTTCGTCGAGCTTGAGCTCATCGACAGACTCACGCCAACGGTTGACGGTGGTGACCTGCCGCAGCTGGTGGTCGATCAGTTGTTGGTACAGCGGGTGGTCCTCGGCGATGTTGAGTGCAGCCGCTGCTGTTCTGACCTTCGTTTCCGGATCACTGTCATTAGAGCCGTCGCTCGCGGCGTCGCTGAGCGCCTTCAGTCCAGGCTGCACCGATCCGATCAGTTGCCCGATCGCGGCGGCACGGACATCCGTGGAAGCCAAAGCGCTGTAGGTGGTGCGGTCTGGCGGATTGAGCACCGTGAGGTGCTGCGGGTAGTGCGCGGAGGTCTGCGCAACGCGGATCACCCGCACCCGGCCGCTGCGGCAGCGGGGACAGAACTTGAGCACCGGCGTGTCGGAACGACTACGACACTTGGAGCAATTCCAGAACCATTGAGCCACTTGGAACTGCGAGGTGTTCTTCAAAATCATCGGGGCGTGGCAGTTCCGGACGCACAACGGAGGGCTCAGCTCGCGCAGCAGCCCGCAGTTGTGGATCTCGGCCCATTGGAACTGCGGCAGTTTGCCGTGTCCTCGTGGACACGAGGGAATTGGGTCTCTGGAGCCGATGACCTCGAAATGCTCGCAACTGCGGCAGCGGAAGGTGTTCGGAAACCGCTCAGCAGTGACGCCGTCGACGGTGACCAGCTGGTACATGCCGCGGTCGACGAGGTCGAGCTCCGTGTACCCGGAGCCGGCGGAGGCTCCTGCCGCGGCGGTGCGGTGTCGCGCGAAGGGCCGGACGAGTCGTCGAAGCTGGGGAGCGACCCATTCCTCCGGTACGTCGAGCGAGTTCAACTGCGCCGGTTCGTGGCCAACGACGGTGATCTTTCGGTGTCCCCACTGGTAAGGCTGCCTCGGCAGATGGCTCCACAGCACCTGCGTGGTCGACCGGAAGAGTTCTTCAGTGCTCACAGCAGCAGTCCTCACACATACCCGATGATGGCGATCGGAGCTTCGATGTCGCGGAGCGACCGAGGCACCGGCGGACGGAGCAGGTCGGCCGTCCGACGGTTCGCGCCGGTGCCGACCGGTAGGCGGATCAAGGTGTTGTCGACGAACTCCCTGACGGCCTCCCGATGTCGGTCGTGGTACGGGTTGCTCGCGTCCAATCCAAGTCCGGTGTTCAAATCGGTGATCAGCTTGTCCGGCCTGATGAATCCGCAGGCAACAGCGTCGCGGAATTGATCGGCGTTGCCGAGGGAGGACCGTCCCTTGGCCGAGGTCGTCCACGTGCGGTCGTACACCTGGAGCAGCTGGGCCATGAGTGCTGCCGGCAGCGCTCGTTGCAGCACGGGCAGTGACTCGCGGTTGACCGGTACCTTGCTCACCAGACGATCGAGATAGCTGATCCACTTTGCGTACCAGCGGAACACAGAGGTGTCCCGGTCGCGAGACGGGTTGAACATGTGCACCACCAGACCGGGATGGGCTCGCCCGACGCGTGCTGTCGCCTGGATGATCTCGGCTGCTTGCGTCGGCGTGCCCATGAGCACCATGATTCCGAGGCGGTGCGAGTCAAAGCCGTGTCCGATGGCCTTCGTCGCAACGACGAGGCGTGTACGGCGTGCGGGATCTTGTGGCGGGTTGTTGAGCCTGGACACCGCTTCGCGGATCGCGACGATGTCCTGGCTGCCGGAGATGACTGCCTGGCTCTCCGCGCTGACCAGCAGGTCCCCGACTCGGTCGTCGTTGATGTACGCCGCCATGTCTTCGTTTCGCAGACAGTAGCCCAGCAGCACCTCGTAGTCGTGCGCGAGCGCTTGGGCGACCACATCGACCACCTGTTGGTCGTCAGACGGGAGCCCGGCCTTGGCAGCGGTGTCCCCAGGGTCCTTGAGGGCGTCGATCAACCACTCGTTGTGGATCCGGGTGACGTCCGCGCCTGCGGTGACCATGGTGGTCCCGCGAGGATAGACACCGATGTAGCGGCGCAGCGGATCGTCATGCACGACGTGCGAGAAGAAGCTGGTTTCGCTGTCCGGGCCGGGTTCGGGAAAGCGTCGGGCCTCCCGCTGGTAGAGGTGGTGAACCTGGTTCTCGTACCCCTCGATCGTTCCCGTAGCTGCGAGGATGTGCAGACGTCGGTTGCCCAGTTCCTTGCCGATCTGTTGCACGACGGTCTCGTACATGCCGTCGAGAGCGCCAAGACTCTCGTCGAGAAGATGCAGTTCGTCGGTGATTTCGCACCGCAGGTGCCCGAGGCCCTTCCTGACCGGAACCGTCGCCTGACCGCAGCCGTACACGCTGCACCTTGAAGGATCGACGGTCCAGCCGTGGAGGGTGCAACGTGCGGCGGCCTGGCCGAAGATGACCTTGAAAGCGGTGTTGTGTGCGACCTGAGCCAACTTGTCGACGGTTCCGACGAGCACCGACGGCGTGTGCCGGTAGATGTCGTCATCAACCACCCAGAGCGGCAGCGGACCGTACATCGCGCAGCCTCGGTTGATGCACCTGTGCTGCATGACCCAGCGAGTTTCATCGAAGGCAACCTCGAGCTTCTCGCCCACGCCGGCCGGGTCGCAGACCGGGCAGTGGTCGAGAACTCGGCATCGGGCCGCTTCGGACGGATCGGTGGGGTTGACTCCCTGTGCCCAAGGAGTTCTCGGAGGCCAATAGCGGTTCGGTGTGGTCGCGCTACCGACGAAGTAGCCGATGCCGAACGGGGTACCGCGACGCAGGTCATCCTCGCCACGTCGAACGAGCTCTGCTGCGAAGACGGCTGCGGCAAAGCGTTCGGTCTGCTGAGCGGCGAGCAGGCGCAAGGGGAAACGCGCCCACACCGTGACGCCGTCCAGGTCGCCGCGCAGCCGGGCGTAGAACAGGTGAACCAGTGCAACAGCGGTGAAGCCCTCTGTTTTGCCCCCGCCGGGCGGAACAGCGAGGATCTGCACGTCGTCGTTCAAGTCCGGGTCGGCGACCGATGGCAGGCAGCCGATGATCCAGGCGATCTGGAAGGGAAACCAGCTGGTGAACTTCTTGTTGTTCTCGGCGAGCCTCTGCATCGACCTGTTCATCAGCACGAAGGCTCGCTGGAGTTCGGGGTCGCGGGTCAGCGCTGCGAGCCCGGTTTGCAACCAGTGCACCTCTCGGCGGGCTGCGGCGGCATCGCTGTCCGCCGCCGCTCGGGCTTCCTCGGACCACATCCGTTCTGCTTGACGTTCGTTGAGCGCCTTGGTTGACCAATGCGCATTCACCCAGGCCGCATGCAGATCGACCATGGCGGTCGCTGCCGACACCGGCTCGTCTATGAAGGCCGAGAACGAGGTGTCCACCCCCGCTGCACCAGGGTGTACGCGGCCAGTGGTCGACACAGCGCCGTAACCGGTGCGAAGCGTCGTCAAGCCGGTTTTCGCGTCGAAGTCCACTTCGACCGGGCAGGCCTGTCCAAACGCTTCGACCGTGCGGTCGTAACGATGTGAGCGGACGACCTGCTCCAGGGTGTAGACGTCGAGCGGCGCCGGCGTTGTGACTGCGAACTTCACCTCGTAAATCTTCGTGTCGAGGTGGTTGCGGTCGAACAGAACCTGACAGGCCTTGTCGGCGAACTGCGCCTCGTCGGTTGGCGACGTGTTCACCACGGTGATCATCAAATCGCGCCCGTGGTCGGTCGGGGTGATGTCGACGTCGAGCGCCGCGGACAGCCTCGGAAGCACTGTTTCCGAGGCTGGCAGGAGGTTATGCGCCACATAGATCGTCCACGCACGAGCATCGGCGAAGTCGATGTCGCGCGGCAACATCCCGTTGTTGAGGCGAGGCCGGTAAAGGTCCGTGCCGGTCGCCGAACGCGTCGCCTCGCTGATGGCGGCGGTGATCTTGTCAGCACCGAAGCGGTGGCTGGTCGCACCCTCGGCGATCGAAGTGTGCAGGCGCAACGGTCCTACCGGCACCTTCCTCCAGATTCCAGCGAGGTGGTGGCCCTGGCCGTTGGTCCTGCGAGCGGCCGCTGACGCGTCGCCAGGCGCCGCGTTGACGAATGCCTGCTGTTCCTCGACGGTCGGGTGCAGCGGCAGGTAGACGGCGAAGGAGAGCTCGATGTCGAGGTTCACAGGTGAGCTTCCCCGGACGAGGAAGGAGAACCCCTCGGCAGCCGGGACCATGCGGTCACCACCCATGCCGCGGTTGCGATCGGCTGCCAGCTGCTGCTCACTCGCCAACTGGCCCAGCCACAACTTCGCCTGCTCCCTGTCAGGAAGGCGTTTGCCGGCCTTGATGTGCTCGCCTGCGGCGTCGTGGAGGATGTGGCGCTGCAGATGGGCCAGCAGCGCGTCACGTACCTGCGCAGGTGATGGCGACGCATGAGTGCTGACAGCACGATCGCCGGACCAAGCCGACATGGGCGGCTTCCCTCCGTGTGGGTTTCGCTAGCTTCAAAGTCGCCCGTAGGCGAAGGAGCGGTTCGGACCGTCAGGTCCTCACTCACCCATGAGTTTGTTTGCGTTCGTATTAACTAGTGTTGCGCAGTGTGCTTGAACGGTGACACGGTGTCAAACCCGTTCGATGTCCTGAACCACACCGATCACGGATGCGGGCGTCTGCTCGAGGTGTTCGGCGACATCGTCGATCTCGTGAAGTGAAACGGTTTCCAGCAGGTCAGCGGTGTGCACTCCCAAGCGAGGATCGACCAAACTGTCCTTCATGCGCAGCTGGACGCCGTTGATTTGCGCGGAGAGCCATCGGCCCACCGCCTGGTGAATGGTGCGCATGTGCGCGAGCGCGCTGCCGACCGCGTCGGCGTTCGCCCTGAGTTCCTCGTCCTCGACGGCAACAGCGAACCGCCGCACGTCTGCGATGTCCATCGGAACCGTGTGATGGCTGAGCCACTGGCGAATGGCCTGTTCTGTGGTGATCCGAGTCGGATCGGGAGCACTTCGCATGCTGTTGAGGATCGACCTGCAACCCACATTGCGGCTTCGTGCAGCCTCGATGCGAGCGTGCCACAGGTTGTCGAAGAACATCAGCAGGTGGTACTCCGGGTTCACGGTGGCGAGTACGTCGATCACCGACCGGAAGAGGTCTCGGCGCGCTGTTGCGTCGACCAATGCGATCACGTCGCCTGAGACCAGTGCCTTGGCCGCCACGCGTCGCGCTTCGTTTCCGCTGCGTCGATACACGATGTCGTTCGGTGCGAGCCAGAGGTGCTGGCCATCCGTGAACGAGATGCGCAACGCGTCGACGAGCTCCGTGTCGTTTCGAGTCGGCGGTACCGCAGTTGAGCTGGAATCGGCGCCGTTGCTTGAGGCGCGTCTCAAGAGTGCGAGCACGTCGATGACGAACGGCTCCCATGGTGAAGTGGCATCGTCGAGCGGAGCGATGGGGGAACCGCCGCGCGTCACCAGCACAGGTCTTCGGTCGTCAAACAAACCCGTGGTCGGGACGTCCAGACGCGGTGAGCTGATCTCGACTGTCTCCCGGCGCAATCCGGTGAGAGCGTTCAACGTCTGGGTGATTTGGCGAGCAGCGCGCGATCCCTCCCAGCTTCCGGCGCCCACGACGACGAGTTCCGCGGCCGTCGGCACGGCAACCAAACTCGCGAACGCTTTCGGCACGGGACCCGCGAACATGATCGAGTCGACCGGTAGTCGCGGCACTCGACCGTGCAACAGGTCGCGAAGTCCGACTGTCAAGATGTTGCGGCGCCACCCGAAGGGAATCCCTGTGTGCTCCTGGAGCATCGTGGTCGTCGCTCGAGCAGCGGTGCTGTTGCGCACCACGAGCACGCCTCGGCGTCCTCGCTCGGTCACGTCGACCACCCACTGTCGAACCGGCTCGATCTTCGGAGTGGCGGTCGCGGCGCGCAGTAGTCCGCCGAACGCGTCCGCGAGCGCCATCCACTGGTCCCGCGCCGCACCTGTGAGGTTCCGTGCAACTGCCCGAGCGTGGGTCTCAGCATCGGTGAGTCGTGTCGAGTACGGTCCACGCGGCACGAACGTGTCGTACTGACTCGGTGTACTCGGGCTCAGGGCGAACGTGTGAAACGTTCCCCAGGCCCACTGCAACGCTGCGGTGAGGGCAGTGCGTTGAACCCCTTCAGAGGTGAACGATCTCAATGCTCGCCAGGTGGTGCGCAAGGCGTCGTCAAGCGAGAAGTCGTGCTCCGGGAGCAGGACCGTGAGATCGCTTGTACCTGCCACGGTGAGCAGTTGCGAGGATGCGGCGACTGTTCGTCCGGCTGCTTCTGTTCGATGGTCAGCGAGACGAGTCAGCGTGGCCGGATCGAACGCCCACACGACACCGTTCGCGTCACGCACCTTGGCGAGCGCTTCGTCGAACGGATTGTCCGTGAGGTAGACGAGATTTCGGCGGGTGCGCAGCAGGCGGTCGAGATCGGCCGGCCTGCCTCCGGCGCCGTCGACGACGATGGCACCGCCGAAATCCGGAACGCGGCCGGCATCGGTCGCGAACACCATCCGTGCACCGCCTGCTGCCGGATATGCGTCGCCGATCGGTACAACTGAGCCGTCGGCGGCCAGCCGAGCCCTGGGAACAACGCCGCTCAGCGGCGAGTCCCGCACGTACAGCTGGTCGTAGAACGTGCGTTGGGACAGTCGTGACGAGACGAGTGTGGACGAGACTGCGACGCTTGCGCTGCGTGCGATTTCGGCGACGAGCGCTGCGGTGCCGAGCACAACCGGTGTATCCGCTGCGGGAAGCGGGATCACCAACGCCACGGGTGTGCTCTTTGCGGCAGCGGCATCGACGACTGCGAGCAGCTCGACGTCGAACGGTGACGGGGTGAACCGACGTGGTCCGGCCGCGGTGCGCAACCGCAAGTCACCGCGGTACAGGACGCTGGAGAGCCCAGCATGGCTCGTTCGCCCGGTCATGCCCTGGTCCGGCAGCGAACAGGAGACCACTGTCCTGTGGACACCGTCGCCTGGCCGCGCAAACGCAACCGCTCCGCCAAGATTGCCTGACCGCTTCGCTCACCGTGCACGAGCATCACTTCGTGGGCACCGATCTCGGCCGTGATCGCAACGAGCTCATCGGCTGTGGCATGCGCACCGAGCCCGTACTTGGTGACCGTGCACTTCACCGGCACCTGGACCATTTCGCCCTCGAACGTGGGAAGTGCGAATCTTCCGCCCTTGTTCTGTGCCAGAGCGAGCAGCTGCCCGCCCGGCGAGTCGGCGTCTTGGTAGCCGACGAACATCAAGGCGGCGGACGGGTCGGGCAACAGAGCCCTCGCCCATGTGACCGCCGGTCCTGCGGTCAACATGCCCGAAGTGGCGATCACCACGCCGCTGTGGAAGTTGTCCACCGCGGTTCGGGTGCCCCGAGGAGGAACCGCCCGCACCTTGTCGCCGAAGATGCGCATCGGTGTGCCGTCAGGGCTTGGCTGCTGTTCGTAGACGGACGACACGCTGCGAGCGAGCCCATCGATGAGTACGTCGACATCCGGCAGCTCCGCGGCGATCGTGAGTGCGACCTCCTGCGCGCGGCCGAGTGCGAACGCGGGAATGAGAACCCTCCCCCCAGCGCTCGTCACAGCGGCGATGTCGCTGACCAACCTCGCGGTTTCGGTAGCGCGGGATGCAGTTCGTCCCATGCCGGCATAGGTCGACTCCAGCAGGAGCAGATCCGCGCCGCGCGCCGATGCGGGCACCTTTATGCCGCTCACCGTGCGTTGTCCGTGCCGGGACACGTCACCGGAGACGACCACGCGCCTGTCGGCCGCGTGGACGATCACACCGGCGGCGCCGACGATGTGTCCGGCGGGGAACAGCTCCACGTCGACCTCGCCGATCCGGCTCCGGTCCCCGAACTGCACCGTCCGCATGCGGGACAGCGCATGCCGCACGTCGTCACGTCCATAGGGGACTGACGGCCCGGTTCCGTCGGTCTCCTCGCTCTTGCGTGCGAGCACCTTGGCGGAGTCGAACCACATGGTCGCCAGCAGCGCAGCGGTGGCGTCGGTGACGATGACCGGTGTTTCCGGTCGTCGAATCAGCACGGACGGCACCCATCCGGCGTGGTCGTTGTGGGCATGAGTCACGACGATGCCGTCGAGATGCCCGCCGTACACGCGCTCTATTCCGGGTGGTGCCATCTGAGCTGCGGTGGAGGCGCCAGGGCGCGTGCCGACGTCAACCAGCAGCCTGGAACCGCCTGCGGTCACGAGCACACACGAGCCGCCGATCTCGGTGCCGCCGCCGAGCACCTCCACCTTGAGGTCGTGATCGCGCACCTCGACCGGCTGTCTGGGCGGTGAGACGAAGGCTTTGAGCAACGTCGGCAACCACGTCTGCGCGGTCGTGACGAGCTCGTCGGGCAGCCCTGCGAGTTTGGCCGCGGCAGCGATCCGGTCGAGGTCCACAACCGGCGCCAACGCAGGCCGCCCCGGATCGACACGTACCGGTTCTCCCGGACCGACACCGCGGCTGTCGTGCAGGAGATCGTTGTCACGCATGACAAAACCGGCAGCGAGCGTGGCAGCTGCCCGGACCGGGTCCGCGGCGTCGAGCCGCGCACTGGCGAGCCGAGCTTCTGCGGCGTCTGCTCGCGCCGCTGCCGAAGCGAGCTCCTCCGTTGTCTCCACCAGTTGGACCCGCAGCTCGGCCGCTTCTCGCATGGCGACCTCTGCCCGTGCCTTCGCGCGATCGCGTGATTCACGCGTCTTCGCCAAGTTCCGCGCCGCGCGCTCTTCTTCTCGTTGCTCAGCAGGCGCGCGGCGCGCGCGTTCGGCCTCTCGATTCGCCCGTCGTGTCGCCTTGCGTGCGGAATCGATCAACTTCCGGATGTTGGCCACTGCCTGAGCGGCAGCAACGGCGTCAGCCGCCACGAGGCCGGCGGCCAACTCAGCACCACCGTCGCCAGCGCTGGGTGGACCGAAACGCGAGAGAACGGCTGCGCGCAAGCCCGCTGACTGCTCGAGCAGGCCGAGCAGGGTCGCGACACCTTGAGGATCGGCGACCACCCGATCAGGGTCGACTGGCTCGCTGGACCGCTCACTCACCACCATCGCCGCTCCGCGCAGGGTCTCGCGGACCGCTGCGGGGAGCGGCGTGCTCAAGGTCGCTGTCATACGCCCGCCGTGGTGGCGTCCTGGGTGATGAGCGCGGCCAAGGTGGGTTCCGGCCGCAGCCGTCCGGCCTCCGTCACGAGCAAGCAGCCGAGCGCCATGAGCACATCCATGACCTCGCCGTACGACCCGTACCCGGTGCCGGCGAGCTGGACGCGGTCATCGAGCTCGAGCAGCTCGACGAGTTCGTCAGGGGCGTCGCCGTCCGCGCCGGAAAGGGTTACGATTGAACGGAACGCGGCGGACAGCACCGGCGTTTCAGTACCGACGCCCGTGGCGGCCAGCAACTTGTGGCCACCGTCGCCAGCCAACCACTTCTCCAGGTCGGGAAGCAGTTTTACGCTCCCGGTGGCAGTTCCCGCCGCAGTTGCCAGGTGCTTGGCCTGTGCAACCGCCTGCGGCCAGCCGCCGGTCACCTTCAGCAGCTCAGCGCGGGACTGGTCGTCGCGGAACGGCAGGTTGTCCTCGTCGCACCACATGCGCAGGCCAGGCTCGTCCACACGGCACAGGTCGATCCTGGCCTGCCGCCCGACCCATGCCGAGGCGTTGCCGGGCGAGACGATCAACGCCACCGCGACGTCATTGCGCGCCGACTTCACCGCGGTCTCGGCAGACCGGAGCAGTGCTTCCAGTGTTGCGGGAGATACCGACTGGGCGTCGGCGAGCAACAGCGTCGAGTCGCCGGCAGCGAGTGCCACCGCAGACTTGATCCCGTCCGGCGTCACCGTGTGGACGCGGTGCAGCGTCGTGAGATGTGCCCCTTCTGCGCGGGCTGCCTCCACAGCGTTGATCACTCTGTCGATCCCGAGCGCCGTAGATCCGGCAACGGTCAGCACTTCCCGTCGGGCGTCGAACAACCGTCCGAGCTGGCGCTCCGTCAGCGGCGAACGGCTCGAGTTCAGCCGACGCCGATATGATCCACCGTCGGATGCCGAAGGGACGACGAGGCGTTCGGAAGCCGTGTACAGGGTGTCGAGCACCTCCTCCTCGGTGCCGAGCAGCCGCCGAACGGTAGGCGTGCGCAGGCGGTACCTGCTGTCGTCGAGCGCGAGGATGCCGAGGTCCACGCATTCGGTTACCAGGCCGCGGAAGTCGTCCGCGCCGACACCACTGAACCCGGCTGGCCAGTGCGACCGGGCGATCTGTGAGAGCTCGTTGAGGCTCAGACTCGCGTCGATGCCGCGTTCGTGCGCCGCTTCGGCGACCGCGTAGGCGATCACGAGGTACCTGTGGTCCAGGTTGAGGGTCAGCACGTACTTCTCCCGGAACGCCTCGAGGAGCTCGGCGTCCTGGAGGACCTCGTCGACGTCCGTTGCGGTGATGAGCTGTGGCGGACCGTCAGGGGGAACGACCTTCGCCGCCAGGTGCTTGACCAAGGCCTCGCCGAACAGCTGCAGAAGTGCCGGCATGTTGTTCGCCATGGCCAAGATCCGGGCCGGTAGCGCCGTCGCGTCCTCGAAGACGAAGCCCAGTGCGGCCAACGGGTCGATCAGCAGGTCCTGGGCGTGCTGAGGCCTGAGCGGACCAACGCTGATCGGCCGGCCGAAGTGGGAGAGAGGCTGGTTCGGCAACGACTCGAACCGAGCAGTCCGGTGCAGGCCGGCGAACACCACCTTGACGCGCCGATTCGTGTCGAGCATCAGTTTTCGACACCAGTCGACGTGCACGAAGAACGCTCCCGCCGATGCGTCGGCGTCGAGGAAGGCGTCGGCTTCGTCGAGCAGGATGAGCAAGGCCCGTGATCGGTCGTGTTCCAGCCACCGCACGACCGAGTCGTAAACGACCTGCGCGATGTCCACGTCACCGGCAGGCGCGGTCTCCTCGACGATGCCGATACGCGCGAGAAGCGGCCACAGGGCAACCCAGATGCGCTCGGGCCGCCCGTCGCCGCCGACGGTGAACACACTGGTGAGCACCGCGTGTCGGCCGTGTCCCGAAGCGTTGAACTGCCGGGCGGCTGCCCTGAGCAAGGCCGACTTCCCCAGCTGCCTTCCGCCGGATACGAACGACGGACCATTGAGGTCGACCACTGCGGCGAGTTCCTCCGTTCGCCCGTAGAACATCTCCGGCGGCGTGTCACCGGGACTGTCGCGGTACGGGTTGGCCGCGGAGAACGGCAGTGCGATGGCCGCGAACGTCGACCTCCGCGGCTCGGGCTGACACACGAGGTAGGCCAGTGCTGCCGCGTCGAGAACGAGCAACGGCGGGTTGGCACGTCCCCTTGCCGCGTTGGCGATCGCCCTGCGGTCCGCCGGACTGAGCGCCACGCCAAGCCACAACACCAGCACCGTGTGGTCAGGCGTTTCGCCGCTCATCCACTCGATGAGCGTCGCCGGTGTCGGTGCGCTCTTGACCAGCAGAACGCGCAGCGTCGTCCCATCAGGACTCATCTCCGACCCCAGCGCCGGCGTCAGCGCCCCACCGGTGCCGGTGACACCCTGCAGCCGCAACCAGTTCCTTCCGGAGTGCCTGGTGTTCGCAGGCTCCACCTTCAGTGTGGTGAACTCCAGGCCCGCCTGCGCGAGCACCAGCTGCAGAGAGCCGGCGGTGTCCGCTTTGCGGGTGCCACCGGTGTCCTGACCTGCCAATGCTTCCCATGCGCTCAATGCTCTGCGACCGGCGTCGCGGCGAGCTTTGGAGAGTTCCGCGGTCGCGAGTCCCGCGGCTGCGAGAGCCGCCGCGCTCTCTTCGCTGGACTCGACCGACAACGTCCGGTGCAGGTCTCGCAGGAGGTTCGAGTGCCGACTCGCCACCTGGGGGACGTCCGGGAAGAAGGCTGCGAGGTGGTTCACGCCCTGACCCGTTGCCGGCAACGTGCCTCCGGCCAGCACGGTCTGGAGGTACTCGTCCGCACTGGCGACCTGACCACCGGTCGCCAGTTTGACGAGCCGCTCAAAGGCCTCGGCGACAGCCGGGTTCTCGCTCGCGCGCTCCTCGATGCGCGCGACCGTCGCCGAGATCTTGCTCTCGGTGAGACGGCTGAGCTCGGCGGTCATGCTGGTGACCGAGTTCCGGATCCGACCGAAGTCCTGCCTGCCCCGAGTGGTGAGCGCCTCGACCCGTGCTGCGAGGGATGCCCACGGCTGGTCGTCCAGCGTCCCGGCGAGTCGCTTGGCGTTGATGAGCTTCGTCAGCTCTGCGACTTCCGCCATGATGTCGGCGGACTTGTGAGCGATGTCGACACTGCGCTTGCGTTCGAGGGCGGCAGCGCGACCTGGGTCGGACGCGCGAACACCCGCGATCAGCGCAGCGGTGAGGTCGTGATCTCCGCGTTCCGCCCGCAGTTCGTACACCTTGACCGGGTCCGGGGGCGAGGAGACTGCCACTTCGAGGAGCGTTGGCAGCTGCTCCGCTGACAACCCGTTGTCAGGCAACAACGTCTCGGTGTCGAGGGAGAGCGACGTCGCCAGGAGCTCGTTGTGCAGGACGAACGCCAGCGGTGGTTCGTCCGCCTTGGGCGCCTTCCCGTCGCAGATCGCGAACGCCTCGCCGAGCAGCTTGCCCGCAGCGGAGGCCGCTTCCGGTATCTCGGCGCTGCCGAGTGCGTTGAGCTCCGCCAACGCCTGTTCGCGCACCTCGGCGAGTCGGTGCCGCAGCTTGGTGAGCGGTCCCGCCCTCCACGCCCCTGCGGTGATGACCGTCTGTCCTTCGGCCGCCCGTTCGGCGAGGTCGGCCCAGCGAGCGGCCAGCTCGACCGCCTGTTCCCAACGGTTCAGCAGGTTGGTGCGAGCCCCTGCGACGATGCGGTTCGAATGGTTGCGACGAAGTGATGCGAAGGTGGTGTCGATCGACTTCTGCCCCTTGCCGCGCAGGGAGACGACGGCGTCCCGCACCGACCTCACGGCGTCGACGTCATTGGCCGCGACCTGGCCGAGCAGCTTGCCGAGATCACCGTCCGGACTCATCCAAGCCTGGTACACGCCGTTCGCGGGAACGTACTTGATCGTCCGCCTGCTGGCGCCCGTGAGCAGTGCTGCAGCCTCGGCGGCGGTGTCTGCTGCGGCGTTCTCCGCCGCAGCCAGGTTACCGACCGCGCTAGCGGCCTCAGCGAGCACGACGATGCCGGCACGGCTCCCGTCTGCGAGAGCGGTGAGAGCCTCGGTCAACGCCGTTTGCTCGCCGATGCACGGCAGCAGGTCGAGCAGCACACCGGCGGGTCCCGCCGACGGTGCGAGCAACGCGATCCTGGCCGCGGCCGCGAGTGCGATGAGCTGGCCGGCGCGATCGTCACCGAGCAGGTCCCGGCGGACCGCGGGTGCCAGTTCGGCGAACGCGGTGGCGAGCTGTCCGGTGGGGTTTGTCAGCGCTGCGGCGCAGGCCGCCAGTCGGCGAACCGCGACACTGGCCTCTGGTGCCCCATTGGCTTCGAGGAGATCGGCTGCCATGCCGAACCTGGGGGCGGCCAGCAACGTCACTGCGGCCGTCGTCGCGTCGCACGAGCTGTTGAGGATGGTGTGGGGCTGGACCGCGGGGGCCAGCGGAACCGTGGTCGGGGCCGGTTCGGCAACCGCTGCCTCTTCGATGACCGGGCGTCGTCCGGCCCTGCTGACCGCTGCGAGCGAGGCGGCCGCACCGGCGTCGAGCAAGGAGTCGAGGTCAGCAAGGTCGTGCCGCTGCTCCATGGTCGTGCTCGACTCGTCAGAGCTGTCTTCAGCGCTTGCGGTTGACGGCTCGTCTTGTGCGTGCTCGACGGTCACAGCGAGGGGGGCGTGGACTTCGTCGATGTCGGGCTCGGCGGTGGGGCCGGGCTCGACGGACTCGTTCTCCACCGGTCCGGCGAACAGCTCAGTGGGTTGGTTCTCCGCCGGGGGTGGAGGCTCTTCCGGCACGCTCACGGTGCCGAAGCTGATTGCGGCGATCAGCGGGGCGACCGTCGGCCACGCGGCCTGTGCCTTGGTCTGCACCTCGCTCAGGGCCGCGTAGTCGATGTCTCCGTCCTTTCTGCTGGCGGCGGTGAACTCGAGGAAAGCCCACAGGTCTCTGAGGTGAGCTCGCGGTGCGTCGGGGTCGCCGACCGCCGTTTCGGCTGCCGCGCGCACCTCCAGCACTGATTTCTGAAGCGCTGCAGGACCGGTCAGCGCAGTCATCCTGCGCAGCCACCTGAGCTCCTCGGCTGTCGCCAATTTGTCGGACAGCGTCTTGACCGCGAACCGCAGCCCGTCACGGGTGTCTGCCAGGTCTTGGTCCAGCTCATGCCTCAGGTTGGTCAACACCGCGGCCGTTTGCTCGGTATACGTGACGACTTGGCTGAGTGTGCTCGTGGCCGGCAACCGGCCCTCGTGCAGCTCGCGCGCGATGATGGAAGCCGCATCGCTCACCTCGTCCCAGCGGAGCAGCAGCTCGGAGGCGTGCTCCGTGAGGTCGCCGTGGCAACCGACTGGACTTTCTTCGGTCAGATGCTGTGGGTTCTCGGTCATCTCGTCCAGGAGGTCGGGGAGGTTCTCGGCCGAGATCGATGTCGCGTCCATGCCCAGCTCCTTCAGCCGAGCCGAGAACACGAGCTCAGCTAACGGAACGGCTGGGACGGCAGGAAGCTCGGTGTACGACTCGGTCAACCGTTCGTGCACAGCACGGGCGTCGTCGTTCGATTGGGCGAGCAGCGCCAGGGCGGCTGCCGCCTCGGCGGTGTCACCGATGATGGCGACCGCCAGACCGGCGGTGATCAGCGCTGGACTGAGGTCGCTCACAGCGGTTTCCAGCGTGATGAGGTCGGGGTGTTCGGCGTAGACGTCGAGCGCTTGGCGCGGATCCGAGGCCAGTACGTGAGCCCAGCCCGCTGGGCTGGTGCCGAAGTCGAACGCCGCGCTGATCGGGGTGGTGAAGTCGCGCAGAAGGTCGAATCGCGACTGGGTCGTGTCCGACCGCAGACGCGCGAGCAGTTGGACAGCCATTCCGCGGTTCACGGTCGCTGCCAGGCGCAGGCCGAGTGCGCTGAGCACGTGCTGTCGGTGCCGCGGCGGCATGGCGCGCAGCGTCTTCAGCACCTCGTCAGCGGTCACCTGCACGAGTGCCGCGCTGGCAATCGCCTGGAAGTTGCCGTGTTCGGCGATCTCCCGGCCGGAGGGCCAGGACGGCGGTGTGGTGGGCAAGCTCGTGTGGTGGTGAGTGTGCGCTCCGTCGCGACAGCGGCAGCCCTTCCGACGTCGTGGGTTCGCCACGGAAGATCCTCCTGAATGCGATGTCCGCAATTGACACGAGCTGGTGTTTCAGGTGTTCAACGGCCCTTGAGTGCTGTCATGCGCATGTGGTATCCCCGACGCGGACAGCATTAGAGCGGGCGCTCCGCCTTGATGTCGCGCAGGCGGTTCCACCGAGTACGACCAGTTGGTCGCCGCAGTCGGCGAGAATGTTACCGATCGGATGAAGCTGTGCAAATCTGGCTCGAACTTCAAGGCGTGCGCAATTGCGTGTCCAGTTGAACGGGCAGCTCGCCAGCGCTATGAGCGCGTCCCGGTGTCCGTGGACCGCTGGCAATTGTGGGGTCTGGAACTGGGGCAACCAGTTGGTTGCGGCACAACACGGCCGCGAGAAGGCTGTCGCAGGGAGCGTGGTTCGGCTCAATGGAGCCCGCGACAGCAACTTGGTTTGATGTGCAGGCAAGTGCGAGAAGCTTGAGGCGCTAGGCCATCCCGGTGAATTTCGTATTCAGTGCAGGCGGAATGAGTGTTGATCATCCTAGGGCTCAGCGCCTCTGAGCGCACTCACCGCGGCGAAAGTGTCCACGAATTGACCAGTTCTGGTTCCTCCGTGTCACGTGCTCCTGAGGACCGCACGGTGGCTGTGTCACCGCGCGATCCTCTCGGTAGGTCGCCCGTTCGGGGCGGGGTCTGCTGGCGATCAGCTCAGCCGGTTCAGGTCCGGTTTTTCCTCGTCGACCAACGCCCGCGCCGCCGCGTGGGCCGCCCCGGGATCACGTGCCGTGATCGCGTCCAGGACGGCGCGGTGTGACGGCACCGGGTCGCCGGCGACGCTGCCGTGCACGAGCTTGTCGCGTTCCGCCAGGCCGATCGCGACGACCCGCTCGACCTGGGTGAGGAACGTGTTGTGCGCGGCGGCCACCAGCAGGCGGTGGAAGTCGTGGTCGGCGCGGACGGTCGCGGCTAGGTCGCGGGCGCCGGTCATGCGGTCCAGGGCGGCGGACAACGCCTCGACGTCCTCGCGGGTCGCGCGTTCGGCTGCCAGGCGGGCGGCGGCGGGTTCTACGATCACGCGCATCTCGGTGAGCTCGGTGAACAGGCCCGGGTCGGCGGTGGCCTCGGTCTGCCAGCGCATGACGTCGGTGTCGAGGAGGTTCCAGGACGAGCGGGGCTGGACGAACGTGCCGCGCTTCTGCCGGGCGTCGATCATGCCCTTGGCGGAGAGGACCTTCAGCGCCTCGCGCAGGGCGGTGAGGGAGACGTCCAGCTCCTCGCGCAGGGCCGGCAGGTCGAGGGTGTCGCCCTCGCCGATCTCACCGGCCACGATCCGGCCGGCCAGGGCCTCGACGGTCTGGCCGTGCACGCCCCGGAGCCGCTTCTCGGTCATGACGGCAGAGCATACGTCCGGATCATAAATTATGGATTAAAACCGTCTCGCTGCCGCTGGCTATGGCCGCAGCAGTGCCTGGATCTCCTCGATCGACGTGCGGTGCAGGGCCGATCCGACCCCGCAGGCCACCGCACCCGCCGCCAGCCACGCCGGGACGTCGGCCGGTGCGACACCGCCGGTCGGCACCAGCGGCGCGTGGGGCAGCACGGCGAGCACGTCCTTCACCCACTGCGGGGTCGGCGCGGGGAACACCTTCACGGCGTCCGCACCGGCCTCCAGCGCCTGGACCACCTCGGTGACCGTGGCGGCACCCGGCAGTACGGCGGCGCCGTAGCGGTGGCCCGCCCGGAGCACGGCCGGTTCGAGGTTGGGTGCCACCAGGAACTGTGCTCCGGCGCGGACGGCGGCGACCGCGGACGCCTCGTCCAGCACGGACCCGGCGCCGATCGTGGCGTCCGGGTGGCTGGCGCGCAGCTGCCGGATGGCCTCCAGGGCGCCGGGGTTGGTCAGCGGGAGCTCCAGCGACGTCAGGCCCGCGTCCAGCAACGGGACGGCGGCCTGCAGCGCGGAGTCGGTGTCGGGCGTGCGGATGATCGCGATGACGCCCTGCCGCACGACTGCCTGGGTGATCTCGTAGCGGTAGCTCACGCCGACAGCCTACGGGAGATAAATTAGGAATTATTCGGGGTGCTGGGGTGTGTCACGGTGGGGCCGGCCCAGGCTGGCTGGTGGCGTGCGGGGTGGGCGGGACCACCGTTGTCGTGCCGCCGCACCGGCGAACGCCAGACTTGCCCGGCGACCGCGCCGGCCTGCCCAACCTTCGCCACGCGCGGCCTGCCCTCCGGTGTCGTGCCTGCCCGGCTGCTGCGCCGCGCCTGTCCGGTGACCGCGCCACGCCTGCCCAACCTTCGCCAAGCGGGCCCGCCCTTCGTGCCGCGCCTGCTTGGCGGCTGCGCCGCGCCTGCCCGCGACCGGGTCACGCCTTCTCAGCCTCCGCCACGCCTCCCGGCGACCGCGTCACGCGCGCTGGCGGCCCGCCACGCGCCAGCGAGCGCGCCACGCGCGGCCCGCCCTCCGCGCCGCACCCGTCTCCGTCACGCGCGGCCCGCCCTCCGCGCCGCGCCCGTCCGGTCGCTGTCCCACGCCTGCCCCGTGCCTGCCCCGCGCCTGCCCGCAGCTGCGTCATGCCTTCTCAGCCTCCGCCACGCCTCCCGGCGGCCGCGCCACGCGCGCCGGCGACCCCGCCACGCCTGCCCGTCTCCGTCACGCGCGGCCCGCCCTCCGCGCCGCGCCCGTCCGGCGGCTGCCCCGCGCCTGCCAGCGGTCGCGCCGCGCCTGCCAGCGGCCGCGCCACGCGCGCCAGCGACCCCGCCACGTCAGCCCGCCTTGCCACGCGCGGCCCGCCCTCCGTGCCACGCCCGTCCGGCGGCTGTCCGTGCCTGCCCGGCGGCTGCGTCATGCCTGCTGGCGGCTGCGCCACGCCCGCCCACGACCGGGCCACGCCTACTCAGCCTCCGCCACGCCTCCCGACGACCGCCCACGCGCGCCGGTGCCCGCGCCACGCGCGCCCGGCGTCCGCGCCACGGCGCAGACCGCCTCGTCCACCTCGACGCCCAGCCCAGCCCGGCCCGGCCGGGCCGCGATTGCAGTGGTGACCGCACGGCACCAGCGCTGCGGCACCAGTGGCACCGGCGCGCAGCGCTACAGCCAGCCGCTGTCCTCGGCGACCCTGACCGCCTCCGCCCTGGTGCGCGCTCCGGTCTTGCCGATCGCGGCACTCAGGTGGTTGCGCACCGTGCCCTCCGACAGGTGCAGCGCCTTCGCCAGGTCCGACACCGTGCCGCCGTCCCGCGCGACGGCGAGCACGTCGCGTTCGCGGTCGGTCAGCGGGCTCTGGCCCATTGCCAGCGATGCCGCGGCCAGCGCCGGGTCCACCACGCGCAGGCCGGCGTGGACCCGGCGCACGGCGTCGACGAGCTGTTCGGGGGTGGCGTCCTTGACCACGAAACCGGCGGCGCCCGCCGCCATCGCCCGTGCCAGGTAGCCGGGGCGGCCGAAGGTCGTGCAGACGATCACCCGGCAGGACGGGAGCGCGGTGCGCAGGGCGGCGGCGGCGCTGAGGCCGTCGACGCCGGGCATCTGCACGTCGAGGAGTGCGACGTCCGGTGTGGTGCGGCGGGCGGCGGGCACGACCTCGTCGCCCGCGCTGACCTGGGCTACTACCTCGATGTCGGGTTCCAGGCCGAGCATCGCGGCGAACGCGCCCCGCACCAGGGCCTGGTCGTCGGCCAGCAACACCTTGATCACGCCGCCTCCTGCCGTCGAAGAAGATCCTGCCACCGTCAGGAGACCTCGGCGCGCAGCCGGTAGCCGCCGTCGGTCAGCGGTCCGGCGAGGACCGTGCCGCCGAGCGGGGCCAGCCGTTCGGACAGGCCCCGCAGACCGGTTCCCGGGGTGCCGACGCCGGCGCCGCGGCCGTTGTCGCGCACCTCCAGCCAGGTGTCGCCCAGCCGCACCGAGCACCGGGTCGCCGCCGCGTGCCGCAGCACGTTGGTGACCGCCTCGCGCAACACGTACCCGAACACCCCCTGCAGCTCGGGTCGCACGTTGTCCACCGCGTTCGGCAGGTCCGCCTCGATCCCGGCCGCGCGCAGCACGGCCCGCGCGCCGACGACCTCCGCCGACAGCGACACCTCGCGGTAGCCGGAGACGGTCGCGCGCACGTCGCTCAACGCCTGCCGGGTCAGGTCCTCGACCTCGCGGATCTCCGCCAGCGCCCGGTCGGGCGACTCGCGCTCCAGCAGCCGCCGCGCCACGCCGGCCTTGAGCGTGATCGTGGTCAGGCTGTGCCCCAGGACGTCGTGCAGGTCGCGGGCCAGCCGGTTGCGCTCCTCGGTCCGCGCCAGCGCCGCGATCTCCTCCTGTGCCAGCGACAACGCCCGGTTCGCCCGGACCATCCGGCCGATCGCGAGCATGCCCAGCGAGATCGACAGCAACGTGCCCAGCTGGCCGCCGTCGCGCGGCAGGTCCTGCGTGAGGTACATCGTGACCGCCAGCGCCACGAGCACCGACCCGTCGATCACGATCGCCCGCCACGGTGGCAGCACGATCGCGACCGTGGACACGATGTAGACCATCAGGCCCGCGTACCCCATGCCCAGCCAGTACACGACGACCAGGCCGTTCGCGGTCAGCGCCAGGCAGATCAGCGTGTTCACGTCCTCGCTGCCGCTGGACCACAGCCACAGCGGCGCCACCAGCCAGCCGGCCCCGTAGGCCACGATCACCAGCACCAGCACCGCGCGCTGCGTCGCACCCCGGTCGCTGACGACGACGTCGTAGATCACCGCCGGGATGTAGAGCAGGACGAACACACTGCCGAAGAGGAACCATCTGCCGTTGGTGTGCCACACGACGTCGAACCTAGTTCTGCGCGCGGTAGCGGCGCACGGCGATCAGCGACAGACCCGCGACCCACAGGCCGATCACCAGGAACGCCCGGCCGACGTCCACACCGGACACGAACGGCGCCTGCGCCAGCTCCTTCACCCAGTACGTCGGCAACACCTGCATCAACGTCGTCAGCCACCGCGGTGCCACGTCCGCCGGGATCCAGAGCCCGCCCAGCAGCCCCAGCAGCATCGACGCCAGGCCGGTGATCGCCTGCATCCCGTCCGGGGTCGCGAGCAGCCCGATCACGATCCCCAGCAGCACGAACGGCACCGCGCCCAGCCACAGCGTGCCCAGCACGCCCGCCCACTGCGCCACGTCCATCCGCACGCCCTCGATGGCGCCGATCACGCACACGAGCACGATCGCCGGCAACCCGACCAGCAGGCCCAGCGCGCCCTTGGCCAGCAGGTACCCCGAGCCGGTCAACGGCGTCAGCCGCAGCTGCCGCTGCCACCCCAGCCCGCGCTCGACCGCGATCCGCGCGCCGATCGTCAGCGGCCCGGCCATCACGCCGAACAACGCCATGTTCATCATCAGCGACGTCGCGACCGGCAGCCCGTTGGGGAACGTCCCGTCACCGCCGCCGTACAGGTTCACGAACAGCAGGAACATCACCGACGGCACCACCACGGTGAAGATCAGGTATCGGCCGTTGCGCAGCACGCGCCGCAGCTCCAGTGCCAGGAACCTGGTGTTCATCGGTCCTCCTCGCCGGTCAGTGCGAGGAACGCGTCCTCGAGGCCCATCGCCGTGATCTCGATGTCGTGCGCGCCGGGGAAACCCGTCACCAGCGCGCGTACCGCCGCGTCGGAGTCGGTGCAGGCCAACGTGAACCGGTCGCCACGCCGTTCCATCGACCGCACGCCCGGCAGCACCAGCTCGGCCACCCCGGGAACGACCGCCCGCACCGTGCGACCGGACACCGCGGCACGCACCTGCGCCACCGATCCGTCCGCCACGACCCGCCCGGCCCGCATCAGCACCACCCGGTCCGCGTACTCCTCGGCCTCCTCCAGGTAATGCGTCGCGAACAGCACCGTGCGGCCGGTGTCGGTGTAGGCGCGCATCTGCTGCCAGAACGCCCGCCGCGTCTCCACGTCCATCGCGACCGTCGGTTCGTCGAGCACCAGCAGGTCCGGTTCGCAGACCAGCGCCAGCGCGAACCGCACCCGTTGCTTCTGCCCGCCGGACAGCTTCGTGCACCGGCGCCCGGCGAGGTCCTCGATCCCGGCCTGCCGCAGCGCCCGCGCCACCGGCATGGGCTTGCGGTGCAGTGCCGCGACCAGCGCCACGACCTCGGCGACCGTTGTGTCGTCGGGCAACGCCCCGCCCTGCAGCATCGCCGAGACCTGTCCGGCCACCACGGCCTCGCGCGGTGTCCTGCCGAACACGCTGACCTCGCCGCTGTCCGGAGTGGACAGACCGAGCAGCAGGTCGACCGTCGTGGACTTGCCGGCCCCGTTCGGGCCGAGCAGCGCGACCACCTCACCGGGCGAGATGACCAGGTCGACCCCGTCGACCGCGCGCACCTCGCCGAACCGCTTCCGCAGGCCGTTCAACGCCACCGCGGCGCCGGCCCGTACCGCTGTTTCCGTCATGCCTCGATGCTGGTCCCGCGCGGCTCGCCGAGCGGGGATCGGCTGTCACGACCTCGCCGTGACAGATGTCATGGCCTACCCCGGGACCGGGACGGGCACGCCCGCGCATCGCATAGTCGCAGCCGATCGGCGTGACCGGCTCGTAGAGGTGCCCGACCAGCTGCACCGGGCTCGTGCCGCCGGTGAGCTGCATCGGCCGGCCCTCGGTGGGCCAGCCGATGCAGCGCTTCTCGTAGAGGCCGAACCGGCCGGCCACCGGGAAGCGCTGGGCGCGTTGCTCGTGGTGGCGCCACACGGTGGCGCTGCGATCCGCGTGCACCGCCGGGTCGGTAATGTCTGTCCGATGGGGATCGTCCGCATCGGCGTGTTCTACGACGGCACGTGGTTCGCCTACCTCAGCGACTTCTACGCCACCGCGCACCGGCGGGCGGCGCGGATCTCGCTGGACGGGCTGCACGACGCCCTGCGCTGGTACGTCCACGCCGAGACCGGCCGGCCGCTGGAGGACTGCGTGGTCGCGGAGGCCCACTACGTCCGCGGCCGCATCGAGACGCCGGCCGCGTCGTTCGACGCCGTGCTGGCCTCGACCGGGATCACGCGGCACGACATGCCGTTGCACGGCGGCAAGGAGAAGGGCGTCGACGTCCACCTGGCGCTGGAGGCGTGGGACCGGGCGACGACCGTGCCGCTGGACTGGGTCGTCCTGCTCACCGGCGACGCCGACTTCGCGCCGCTGGTCACCAGGCTGACCGCGCGGGGTGTGCACGTGGTGCTGCCGGTGGTCGACGTGCGGGCGACCGAGGGCAGCCCGGTGCCGGCCTGGACACCGCGCACCGCGGCGCCGCTGCGGGCCGCCACACCGTTCACGCCCGGTTTCGACGACCTCTTCGCCCCCACCGACCGGCCCGATTACCCGCTGCGGGGTGCTTTCGTGCGGTCGTCGGAGGCGGTGGCGTCGCCGGTGGGGACACCGCGCGGGCGGCGGCGGGGGACCGTCGCTACCTGGAGGTCGGGGCAGTCACATGGGTTCATCACCGACACCAAGGGCGGGTCGTGGTTCGTGTCGCGCGACGACCTGCCGGAGGGGCTGACGTTGCTGCTGGCCGGGACGCCGGTGTCGTTCACCGGGTCGCCGGTGCCGACGGCGGGCCGCAAGTACCCGCGGGCGCAGCTGGTCAGGGTCGACGAGTTCCCCTCGCACACCAAGTGAGACGACCGTGGTTACAGCTCGTGTGTGAACGAGCACCCTACGGTGCATGAAATTACGCACCCCAGCGTTTCTCGCGACCGTGCTCGCCGTCGCCGCACTGTCCACCCCTGTCGCCGCTGAAGCCGACCGGCCCGGCTGGTTCACGTCCTGGGCGCAGTCGCAGCAGAACCTCGCCCCGGTCACGCTGCACGACCAGTCGCTGCGGATGATCACGCACCTCAGCCAGGGCGGCAGCGCGGTGCGGGTCAGGCTGCAGAACACCTTCGGCACGCGGCCGCTGACCGTGGACCGCACCACCGCTGCGCTCAGCACCGGCGACGCGGCGGTCGCCCGGCCGGTGGACGTCACGTTCGGCGGGCGCGCAACGGTGACGATCCCGGCCGGCGGCGAGGTGTGGAGCGACCGGACGGCGCTGGACACGGTGGCCGGCAGCGATCTCGCGGTCAGCATGTACGTCCGCGGCGATGTCGTGCCCGGCCGGCACGAGTCGGCGTTCCGGGACAACTACCTCACCCCGGCGGGGTCGGGGGAGCACACGACGGACACGGGCGCGGCCTATACGCAACAGGTGCAGTCGACATACCTGGTCAGCGCGGTGGACGTGTTCAGTCCCCGCCTGAAGGGCACGATCGTGCCGTTCGGCAGCTCGGTGGTCGACGGCGTGGGCAGCACGAACTGCGGACCGGGCTGCACCGAGCTGGGCACGAACAAGCGGTGGACGGACGTGCTCGCGCGGCGGATCGCGGCGGAGCTGCCCCGCGACCGGCAGCTGGCCGTGGCCAACGCGGGGATCAGCGGCACCACGAGCGCGGTCTGCCCACGCACGCCGGGCGCGGCCGTAGGGCTCGATGCGGTGTCACGGCTGGAAAGGGACGTGCTCGCACTGCACGGCGTCACCGACGTCGTCTACTACTACGGCACGAATGACATCGCGAACGGCTGCACGGCCAACGACATCGTGACCAGCTATCGCGCCGTGTTCGAACGGCTGCGCAAGGCCGGGATCGCCGTGCACGTCACGCCGATCACGCCCCGGCCCGGCTACAGCGATCAGAACAACGTCGACCGGCACGCCGTCAACGACTTCGTGAAGCGCGGCGGTGACTGCTCCGGCACCTGCGCCGGGGTCGTGGACCTCGACCAGGTGCTGGAGGACCCGATCAGGCCGAACAGCATCAACCCGCCCTACGACACCGGTGACGGCGTGCACGCCAACATCACCGGCCAGCAGGCGATCGCCGACTTCTTCGCGCTGCGGTCGTTCGCCTGAGCCGCGGTGTCACGACAGCAGGTCGGCGTTGATGCGCGCACCGGCGAGCGCTCCGGCCGCGGCGGACGCGCCGACCTGCGCGGTGGGATCGGTGGCGTTGCCCGCGACCCACACGCCCGGCACCGCGGTGCTGCCCGCGGCACCGGTCACGAAGTGGCGGCCCAGGCCGTCGGGCAGGTCCGCCATCGGCAGACGCAGACCCTCGATGCCGTCGGTGCGGGCGAACATCCTGGTCATCACGGCGATCACCCGGCGCGGCACGACCTCGCCGCCGGCCAGTCGGACGCCGGTGATCTCGTCGCCGTCGGTCTCGACCGCGGCGACCGGGGTGTCGACGACCCGGATGCCCTTGCCCGCGAACCGGGCGCGGGTGGCGTCGTCGAGCCCGGTGCCGTTGGTGAAGTAGACGAGGTCGTCGGTGAGCTGCCGGAACAGCACCGCGTGGTGCACCGACGCCGGACCCACCGCGAGCACGCCGATCGGCTCGTCGCGGACCTCCCAGCCGTGGCAGTACGGGCAGTGCACGAGCCCGCAGCCCCAGTGCCTGGCCAGTCCGGGCACGTCGGGGAGCTCGTCGCGCAGCCCGGTGGCGACGAGCAACCGGCGTGCGCGCAGGGCTTGGCCGCCGGCGAGCGTGACGGTGAAGCCGTCGCCGTCCGGTTCCGCCGAGGAGACCTCGCCGTCGATGATCTCCCCGCCGTAGCTCCGCACCTCCTCGCGGCCGCGCTTGAGCAGCTCGGAGGGCGGGATGCCGTCGTGGCCGAGCAGTCCGTGCACGCCGTGCGCCGGGGCGTTGCGAGGGGTGCCGCTGTCGACCACGACGACGGTGCGGCGGGAACGGGCGAGCATGAGTGCGCCGCTCAGTCCGGCGGCGCCACCGCCGATCACGACGGCATCGAAGTTGTTTTTCATGGTTCGACCGTAAGCACGGTTTGCGGCTGAAGCATATGATCGTGCGCATGACGCAAGAAGATGGCGAGTTGGACAGCCTCGTGCGCAAACGGATCCGTGCCTTGCGGGTGGCGCAGGGCTGGTCGCTGGAGGAGCTGGCGACCCGTGCCCGGCTGAGCCCGTCGTCGCTCAGCCGGATCGAGAACGGTCAGCGCCGCCTCGCCCTGGACCAGCTCGTCGTCCTCGCGCGGGCCCTGGACACGTCGCTCGACCAGCTCGTGGAGACCGACACCGACGACGTGATCCTCAGCCCGATGATCGACGGTGCGCGCGATCAGCTGCGCTGGCCGATCAGGGCCGAACCGGGCATGACCGTGATCCGGCAGCGCATGACGACCCCGCCACCCGAAAGCCCCTCCGGCCTGCGCGCGCACTCGGGTCACGAGTGGCTCGTCGTGCTGTCCGGCACGGCGATCCTGCTCCTGGGCAACCGCCGGTTCCGGGTGGAGACGAACCAGGCCGCCGAGTTCCCCACGATGCTGCCGCACGCAATCGGGACCGCGGGCGGGCCGTGCGAGGTCATGGGGATCTTCGACCGGGAGGCGCGGCGGGGGCACAACGACAAGAAGGCCGCGGCGGGTCCGGGCTGATCTTGCGCGATCGGCAGGGTGGAGGACGACCTCGTTGCTTCGTTGGCAAGACGTCGTGCACCTGGCGCATGGCGGACCTAGCTTGAGGGCATGAGCAACGAGCACGGACACGGCCATGGGCATGGACACGGCCACGGACATGAGCACGACCACGGCATGGCGGACATCCTCGACCTCGACGCCGAGGTCGTCGCCGAGCACACCGCCGCCATCACCGCGTGGCTGCCCGTCGACCACCCACGTCACGTCGTGGACCTGGGCTGCGGCACCGGCGCCGGCACGTTCGCTCTGCTCACCCAGTTCCCCGAGGCACGCGTCACGGCCGTCGACTCCGACGTCGACCACCTCCGGCGCCTGCGCGACAAGGCCTGCGAACTTGGCCTCGCCGACCGCGTCACCACCGTCCAGGCCGACCTCGACATCACCTGGCCTGACCTCGGCACCCCCGACCTGGTCTGGGCCTCCGCCTCGATGCACCACATGGCCGACCCCGCCCGCGTGCTGCGCCAGGTCCACGACACCCTCGCCGCCGGCGGCCTGTTCGCCGTGATCGAGCTGGCCGGCTTCCCGCGCTTCCTCGGCGACGATCTGGAGGACCGCGTCCACGCCGCCAGCGACCGCCGCCACGCCGAGCTCATGCCCCACCGCGGCGCCGACTGGGGCCCGAAGCTCACCGCCGCCGGCTTCACCGTCGAGGGCGAACGCACCCTCACCGTGCACGTCGAACGCTCCGAGGCGGTCGGCCGCTACGCCCTCACCAGCCTGCAACGCATGCGCGGCACCGTCGTCGATCTCCTCCCACCCGAGGACCTCGCCGCGCTCGACGCCCTCCTCGACCCGCACAACCCCAATGGCCTGCTGCACCGTGACGACCTGGCCGTGCGCACCGAACGTTCCGTGTGGGCCGCACGAAAGGCATGACCCCAAGAGCCATTGGGACGATCACGGATCCCAACGGCAAGACCGCAACTTGCGCACGAGCCGATCGCATGACCGGCCCGTGCGCCGGCAACTTGTCCGCTTTGACATGCCGGATACCTCCGAACGGCCGTAGCAGGCCATCCGAACCGTGTGCGTGGATGTATGGGAGCGCTCTTACAACGTTGTAAATCGAAGGGGAATCTCGCCGATGAGGAAAGCCGCCCCCGCACTCGTCGCTCTGCTGCTCACACTGGGCGTCATGCCAGGGACACCGCCGGCGTCGGCCGCCGAGCCCGTGCACGGCCTGAAGGGCGAGTACTTCAGCATGTCGGCGCCGGGCGCCAGGGACTTCGCGAACCTCGCGGGCACGGTGCTCGACGCCGAGGTGAACCACTCGGACCTGACGTCGGTGTTCGGGTTCCTGGCCGGGCGCACGGAGCACACGACGGCGCGCTGGACCGGGCAGATCGCCGTGCCGCAGACCGGTGACTACACGTTCCACGCCATCGGGGACAACGGGTTCCGGCTGTTCGTCGACGGACAGCCGGTGATCGACCACTGGGTGGGCGACTGGGACCGGGAGCAGACGAGCGCGCCGGTCAGCCTCACGGCCGGCCGGCAGTACGACTTCCGGCTGGAGATGTTCCAGGACGTCGGTGGTGCCAACATGTTCCTGCGCTGGTCGAGTGCGACCACGCCGAAGCAGATCGTGCCGGAGTCCGCGTTCACGCCGCCGCGGGACTTCCGGGTCGTGCCGCGTGCCGCGGAGGTCTCCAGGGACGGCCGCACGCTCACCGCGGAGTTCGACGGGCGCGTCACCGGGACGAACGACCTCAGGGACCACCTGCGGGTCGAGGTCGACGCCACGCCGATGCCGGTCTCGGTCATCACCGCGGGCCGCGGGAAGGTCACCGTCCGGCTGGCGGAGCGGGTGCTCAAGAGCCAGCGGGTGAAGATCTACTACGACGGTGCCGGCGCGCTGGCCGTGGACGGCAGGAAGGTCGAGAAGACCGCGCGGACGGTCAAGAACACCTCGACCGAGCGGCTCAGGACGCCGTGGGGGGAGAGGTTCGACGCGCGCAACCCGTTGCCGGAGTACCCGCGGCCGCAGTTGCAGCGCGACCGGTGGGTCAACCTCAACGGGCCGTGGGAGTTCGCGGGCGCCAAGGCCGGCGAGCAGCCGCGGTTCGGCCGGAAGCTGCCGGAGAAGATCATCGTCCCGTACCCGGTCGAGTCGCAGCTGTCGGGGCTCGAACGGCACGAGGACCACATGTTCTACCGCAAGACCGTGACCGTTCCGCACGACTGGCGGATCGGCAACGGGCAGCGGCTCAAGCTCAACTTCGGCGCGGTGGACTACCAGGCGAAGGTGTGGGTCAACGGCACGCTGGTCGCCGAGCACACCGGCGGTTACACGGCGTTCAGCGCGGACATCACCGACGCCCTCAAGCGCGGTGAACAGGAGATCGTCGTCGCGGTCACCGACACCACCGGTCCGCACCAGCCCAAGGGCAAGCAGTCGCCCAACCCCGGCGGCATCTTCTACACGCCGTCATCGGGCATCTGGCAGACCGTCTGGCTGGAACCGGTCGCGGACCAGGGCATCGACGAGATCAAGACCACCCCCGACCTCACCACGAACACCCTCGCGCTGAGGGTGAAGTCGGCGGGCAACGCCACCGTCACTGCGGTCGCGAAGGACGCGCGCGGCAGGCAGGTCGGCACGGTCACCGGGCCAGCCAACGCGGACCTGCGGCTGCCGGTGCCGAACCCGCACCTGTGGACGCCGGACGACCCGTACCTCTACGACCTCGAGATCACGCTCGGCAGGGACCGGGTGAAGAGCTACTTCGGCATGCGGTCCACCGGCATCGCGAACGTCGGCGGCACGCCGAAGCTGACCCTCAACGGCCAGCCGATCTTCAACCTGATGCAGCTCGACCAGGGCTTCTACCCGGACGGCCTGAACACCGCGCCGAGCGACGAGGCGCTGGTGTTCGACCTGAAGGCGCAGAAGGACCTCGGTTTCAACGCCGTGCGCAAGCACATCAAGGTCGAGCCCGCCCGCTGGTACTACCACGCCGACCGGCTGGGACTGCTGGTGTGGCAGGACTTCGTCTCCGTCGAGGACGGCAACGACCCCGGTGCGCAGCAGGCGTGGCTCAGCCAGGGCCGGGACATGATGGAGCAGCTGCACAACTACCCGTCGATCTACGCGTGGATCGTGTTCAACGAGGGCTGGGGCGAGTGGGATCGCACCGCCACCGGCCAGATCACCGACGGCGTCAAGGCCGCCGACCCGAGCCGGGTCGTCAACGCGCACAGCGGCGTGAACTGCTGCGCCTCCAAGGGGGACAGCGGCCGGGGTGACGTCATCGACCACCACGACTACAACAACACCGACCCGGCGCGTCCGGACGGCAAGCGGGTTGTGATGGACGGCGAGCACGGCGGCTTCACGCTGCGCACGCCGGGACACCAGTGGCCCGGTGCGCCGATCGCGATCTACAGCGGTGTGGCGGACAAGGCGGCGCTGACGGCGAAGTACGTCGACAACACCCGCACGTTCTACCTCGGCCAAGCCCGCCAGGAGCTGTCGGCGTCGGTCTACACCCAGGTCACCGACCTGGAAGGCGAGCTCAACGGTCTGTGGACCTACGACCGCAAGCGCGTCAAGGTCGACCCCGGTCCGGTGCGCGAGATCAACCGGCGGGTGATCGAGGCGGGTGCGAACGCGGGCAAGCCGTACCCGTACGCGGGGAGCGGCGAGTGGAAGCTGAACGAGACCCGCGGCACGACCGCCAAGGACTCGACCGGCAAGAACCCGCTCACGCTCAGCCCGACCGGTGCCACGTGGAAGGACGGCGCACTGCAGTTCCGCAACGGCTCGGCGGAGACCTACGGACCCGTGGTCGACACGACCAAGGACTACACGGTGTCCGCCAAGGTCAGGCTCGACGAGGTGCCGGGCAACTACGCCACCGCCGTCAGCCAGGACGGCCGCGAGCGGGAGAACCCCTTCTACCTGCAGTACGGCCAAGGTGCGTTCGCGTTCAGCACCCCCGGCGGCAACCGGGCCCGGTACGAGGTCACCCCGGAGGTCGGCCGCTGGTACGAGCTCAGGGGTGAGCGGAGGGGCAGCGAGATCCGGCTCTACGTCGACGGCGTGCTGGTCGCCACGACGGCGGCGGGGCCGTCGGTCGTGAGCACCGGCGCGCTCGCGGTGGGACGTGCCAAGTACAACGGCCAGAACGTCGACTTGTGGCCCGGTGCGATCAAGGAGGTCCGCATCGGCTCCTGACGGTGGGAGAACGCTCTCCCAGCGTGGTACAACCGGTGTATGAGCAGGAGCGCGCCCACGCTGGAGGACGTCGCCAGAGTTGCGGGTGTCTCACGCGCGACCGTCTCGCGCGTGGTCAACGGCACCCGCAACGTCGACCCGCAGCTCCAGGAGACGGTGCGCAACGCGATCGAGCAGACCGGGTACTCGCCCAACCGGGCGGCCCGGTCTCTCGTCACGCGCCGCACCGGCACGGTCGCGCTGGTGATCTCCGGTGCCGGCGGGGGATCGGACGTCTTCACCGACCCGTTCTTCGGCCGGGTGACCGCAGGCGTGGTCGACTGCCTGCGCCCGCACGGCGTGCACCCGGTGCTCATGCTCGCCGACTCCGAGCAGGCCAGAACCGAGGTCGTCGAGTTCCTGCGCCAGGGCAGTGCCGACGGCGCCCTGCTCGTGACCACGCACCCCGCCGACCCGTTGCCCGCCAGGCTGATGGCCGCCGGGGTGCCCGCGGTGCTCTACGCCAGACCCGGCACACCGACGCCGGTCAGCTACGTCGACCTGGACCACCGCGCCGGTGGGCGGCTCGCGGCGGACCACCTGGTCGCGGGCGGGCGGACCAACGTCGTCACCATCTCCGGCCCGTTGGACGTCCTGGCGAGCCAGGACCGGCTCGCCGGGTTCCGCGATGCCATGGCGCGCCACGGGTTCCCGTACGTGCCGAGCGCGGAGGGCGGGTTCACCGCGCAGAGCGGCGAGGCCGCGATGAACCGGCTGCTCACCGAGCACCCCGACCTCGACGGCGTGTTCGCCGCGAACGACCTGATGGCGCAGGCGGCGGTGTTCGTGGTGCAGGCGCACGGGTTGCGCGTGCCCGACGACGTGGCGGTCGTGGGTTTCGACGACAGCGCACCCGCGCTCGCGTGCCGCCCGCAGCTCACGACCGTGCGGCAACCGGTCGAGGAGATGGCCGCCGAGATGGCCGAACTCCTGCTCGCTGACCTCGAAGAACCGGGACAACGGCCGAGATCCGTCATCTTCGAACCGGAACTCGTCGTCCGCGCCTCTGCTTGATTGACCTGCCCGACACGCGGCGTTAACGTCTGGGAGAGCGCTCTCACGGCGACCGGTCGCCACCGTCCCCGGCCTCTCCAGGCCCTTTCGCGTCAGGCAGGATCATGGGCATACCCCTGTCCAGGGTGGCCGCGCTCGCCGCCGCCGCTCTGTGTCTCGTGACCACCGTCAGCGCCACGACCTCCGCCGGTGCCGCCGCGTGCGGCACCTCCAACGTCGCGCTCAACCGCCCGGCAACGGCGTCCTCCACCGAGAACGGCGGCACGCCCGCTGCCGCCGCCGTCGACGGCAACGCGGGCACCCGCTGGTCGTCGCAGTTCTCCGACCCGCAGTGGCTGCAGGTCGACCTCGGCTCCACCCAGCAGGTCTGCCGCGTCACCCTGAGCTGGGAAGGCGCGTACGGCAAGGCCTTCCAGGTGCAGGTGAGCGACAACGCGGCCGACTCCGGTTCGTGGCGCAACGTCTACTCGACCAGCACCGGCACCGGCGGCACGCAGGCGCTCGACGTCAGCGGCTCCGGCCGGTACGTGCGGGTGCTGGGCACCCAGCGCGGCACCGGCTACGGGTACTCGTTGTGGGAGCTCGGCGTCAACACCACCACCGACCCGACCGGGGTGCCGCCGACCGACCCGCGCAACCCCGACTTCGGGCCGAACGTGTTCGTCTACGGGCCGGGTTCGTCGCAGTCGGAGATGCAGTCGCGGCTCGACGCGATCTCCGCGCAGATGAAGACCAACCAGTTCGGGCCGCAGCGCTATGCCGTGCTGTTCAAGCCCGGCAGCTACGACGCCGACGTGAACCTGCGCTTCTACACGCAGGTGGCGGGCCTGGGGCTGAACCCGGACGACGTCAACATCAACGGCCACATCCGGGTCGAGGCCGACTGGCTGCAGCAGGGCGACGACCCGAACAACCTCGGCAACGCGACGCAGAACTTCTGGCGTGGCGCGGAGAACCTGTCGGTCACGCTGCCGGCGAACCAGATCGAGCGCTGGGCGGTCTCGCAGGCCACCGCGTACCGGCGGATGCACCTGCGCGGCCAGGCGCACCTCTGGAACGGCTACGACGGCTGGGCCAGCGGCGGCCTGATCGTGGACAGCAAGATCGACGGTGTCGTGGTCTCGGGTTCGCAGCAGCAGTTCCTGACCCGCAACAGCAACCTGGCCGGCGGCTGGTCGGGCTCGGTGTGGAACATGGTGTTCGCCGGCACCCAGGGCGCACCGCCTGACCACTTCCCGAACCCGTCGCACACCACCGTCGACACCTCGCCGGTGACGCGCGAGAAGCCGTTCCTCTACCTCGACGGCACCGGTGAGTACCGGGTGTTCCTGCCCGCGCTGCGCACCAACTCGCGTGGCACCAGCTGGGAGAACGGCAACCCGGGCAGTTCCGTGTCGCTGGCGGACTTCTTCGTCGTCAAGTCCGGCACGCCGGTCACGACGATCAACGCCGCACTGGCGCAGGGCAAGCACCTGCTGCTCACGCCGGGCGTGCACCAGGTCGACGACACCATCCGCGTCACCCGCCCCAACACCGTCGTGCTCGGCCTCGGGCTCGCGACGCTGACGCCGACCACCGGGAGGGCGGCGCTGTCGACGTCCGATGTGGACGGTGTCAGGCTGGCCGGGTTCCTGGTCGACGCCGGCGTGCAGAACTCGCCGGTGCTGCTGGAGATCGGTGACTCCGGCGCGGCCGACCACACGGCGAACCCGACCTCGCTGCACGACGTGTACCTGCGGGTCGGCGGGTCGCAGGCGGGCAAGGCGACGGTCAGCATGCGGGTCAACAGCCGCAACACGATCATCGACCACACCTGGGTGTGGCGGGCCGACCACGGCGCGGGCGTGAGCTGGACGGCGAACCCGGGCCAGAACGGCGTGGTCGTCAACGGCGACAACGTGACCGCGTACGGGTTGTTCGTCGAGCACTACCAGCAGTACAACCTGGTGTGGAACGGCAACGGCGGCCGCGTCTACCTCTACCAGAACGAGCTGCCGTACGACCCGCCGAACCAGGCCGCCTGGATGAACGGCTCCAAGCGGGGCTGGGCCGGCTACAAGGTTGCCGACTCGGTCACCACGCACCAGGCGTTCGGTGTCGGCGTCTACTGCTTCAACCAGGCCAACCCGAGCGTGGTCACCGACAACGCGTTCGAGGCACCGAACCGGCCGGGTGTGCGGTTCACGCACCTGGTCGCGGTGTCGCTGGGCGGCGTGGGCACGATCGCCAACGTCATCAACGGCACCGGCGGTCAGGCGGACCTCGCGAACCAGATCCGGTACGTCGTGAACTACCCGTGACCGGGCTCTGCCCGGCCTGAACACCCGGCGGGCGCCGCGACCACCCCGGTCGCGGCGCCCGTTTTCGCTGTGTTCGCAAAGAAAACACCCCAGGGCACGCGCCGCCCTGGGGTGCATGGAGGGGAGAACGCTACCTCGGCAACCGGTAGTCCGGGCCGAGCGCGGCACCCCTTTGTGGCTTGTACAGATCATATCCACGCGGGTCGCACTGCAGGCCACCGTTGACGCAGTGGCGCACCAGCGCGGCCTGGGTGGGGGCGTCCCAGGCGTTCATGAAGTCGTAGTGCCAGGTGTAACCGCGGCCGCTGGACAGCCGGATGCGGGACATGTCACCGGACACCGGGAACGCCATCTTGAACTCCAGCATCGGCACCGCGACCGGGTGCGAGGCCGGGCAGACCAGCGTGGCGCGGTCCGGGTAGGCCATGTGCGCCTTGTGATCGGCCGAGTCGAGGTCGCGGCCGTTCCAGCAGCTCGGTGCCTGGTAACGGATGTTGAGCTGGGTGCCCGGCGGGCACCAGGCGGGGATGTCCCAGTTGTGGGAGCTGTCGCCGCACTCCCAGCCCTCCACGGCACCGGGCGCGGTGCGGAACTCCTCCTGGGAGGCACCGGGACTGCCGACGACGAACCGGATGCCCGGCGGGAACGGCACGACGTCCTGGTACCTCAGGATGCCGGACTTGTAGTAGATCACCTGCGGGAAGTTCGGCGGCACGACCTGGTCGCCGTTGTAGACCGACGGGAACCAGTACGCGGACCTGTCGTCCGGGGTCTTGCAGTTGGTCTGGCCCGCTTTCAGGGAGTCGTTGGTGGTGCGGGCGTTGGTGGACGGGTTGCCGAGGAACGTGTGGAGGTGCGACGCACCCGCCAGCCCCGGGAAGACGATCGGGTCGTCCGGGAGGTGGTGCGTGACCGAGCAGTTCGCCTGGAACTCGTGGTGGGTGACGAGGTCATCGGCCTGGGCCTGCTGGACGACGACGAACGCCGCCACCAGGGCGGCCGTGACCGCTGACGCGCTGAGCTTTCGGGACACCTGTGTCCTCCTGCCGACGTGGGGAACCGGCTGGGAGAGCGCTCTCCAAACCAGGTTCCCGCCGGAGTGCGCACAGTGTCAAGACCGGTTCTTTTGACACCGCCGACGTCTGGTCGTACCGTTCGTCGGCAGGGTTGTGAGAGCGCTCTCCACGCACACGCAACCCCTACCCGTGGCAGGAGGCGCGATGGTTCGCGTCCGCTCCATCGGCACGGTTCTCGCCGTGCTCGCAAGTCTGGTGCTCGTACCGGGACCGGTGACCGCCGCGCCCGCACTGCTCTCCCGGGGCAAACCCGCCGTCGCGTCCTCGACCGAGAACGGCGGCACGCCCGCCTCGGCCGCCGTCGACGGCGACCCCGCCACCCGCTGGTCCAGCCAGTGGAGCGTCCCGCAGTGGCTGCGCGTGGACCTCGGCGCCTCCTCGTCGGTCACCCGCGTCGAGCTCGACTGGGAGGGCGCGTACGCCACGGCCTTCGACCTCCAGGTGTCGGCGGACGGTGGTGCCTGGCAGTCGATCCGCTCGGTCACCGGCGCCACGGGCGGCAAACAGGGGTACGACGTCAGCGGCACCGGCCGGTACCTGCGCGTCAACGCCACCCAGCGCGCCAACGGCTACGGCGTCTCGCTGTGGGAGCTGCGGGTCTTCGGCACCCAGGGCCCCGCGGCGCCGAGCGGGGTGCACGTGACCGGCTCGCAGGGCAGCTGGCGGTTGCTCGTGGACGGTCAGCCGTGGACGGTGAAGGGCCTGACCTGGGGCCCGCCCGCCGCCGACGCCGCGCGGTACATGCCGGAGCTGAAGTCCATGGGCGTCAACACCTTGCGCACCTGGGGCACGGACGCCTCGACCCGGCCGCTGCTCGACGCGGCGGCCGCGAACGGCCTGCGCGTGATCAACGGCTTCTGGCTGCAACCCGGTGGCGGCCCCGGTTCCGGCGGCTGCGTCAACTACGTCACCGACGCGCGGTACAAGGCGGACACGCTCGCCTCGATCCGGCAATGGGTCACCGCGTACCGGGACCACCCCGGTGTGCTCATGTGGAACGTCGGCAACGAGTCCATCCTCGGCCTGCAGAACTGCTACTCCGGCATCGAGCTGGAGAACCAGCGCGTGGCCTACGCGCGGTACCTCAACGAGGCCGCCCAGGCGATCCACGCCATCGACACCGACCACCCCGTGACGAACACGGACGCGTGGACCGGCGCGTGGGCGTACCTCAAGACGCACACGCCCGATCTCGACCTGTACGCGGTCAACTCCTACGGCAACGTCTGCAAGGTGCGGCAGGACTGGATCGACGGCGGCTACACCAAGCCGTACATCCTCACCGAGGCCGGACCGGCCGGTGAGTGGGAGGTGCCCAACGACGTCAACGGCGTGCCCGCGGAGCCCACGGACGTGCAGAAGCGCGACGGCTACGCCCAGGCGTGGAACTGCATCACCGGCCACACCGGGGTGTCGTTCGGCGGCACGCTGTTCCACTACGGCACCGAGTACGACTTCGGCGCGGTGTGGTTCAACCTGACTCCTGCGGGCAAGAGGCGGCTGTCGTTCTACGCGGTGCAGCGCGCTTTCGGCGGTGCCGTTCCGGCCAACACCCCGCCGGTGATCTCCGCGATGACCGTGCCGTCGTCTGTCGCCGCCGGTGCGCCCCTGGCGATCGACGTGGCGGCGGCCGACCCGGACGGTGACGCGATCACCTGGTCCGCGGCGCTGAACTCGAAGTACGTCGACAACAGCGGAGCCCTGGCGACCGCGCCGGTGCAGGTGAACGGCAACCGCCTGGCGCTGACCGCACCCGACCGCCTCGGCGTGTGGAAGGTCTACGTGCTGGCCGAGGACGGCCGCGGCAACCTCGGCGTCGAGACCCGCTCGGTCCGGGTCGTGGCACCGCGGCCGGCAGGGGAGGACGTCGCGCAGGGCAGGCCGGTCACCGCGTCGTCGTACCAGCAGGTCGGTGACGGGGCGCCGTTCCCGCCGTCCAACGCCGTCGACGGCAACGGTGCGACGCGCTGGGCCACCGACTGGTCCGACCCGCAGTGGCTGGCCGTCGACCTCGGAGCGGTGACGACGTTCCAGCACGTGCAGCTGGTGTGGGAGGGCGCGTTCGGCCGTGCCTACGAGCTCCAGGTGTCCGACAACGGCACCGACTGGCGCGCGGTGTACGGCACGACGTCCGGCAACGGCGGCGTGGACGCCATCGACGTGACGGCGACCGCCCGTCACGTGCGCGTGCACGCCACCCAGCGCGGTACCGGCTGGGGTTACTCGCTCTACGAGCTCGGCGTCTACCGCCGCTGAGCTGGCGAGGGGCCGGGGAGGTCGCGCCTTCCCGGCCCGTCGCGCCTGACCGGCCACGTCGAGTTCGCCCGCGAACACGAGTACGACAGCGGTGAGAACAGGCCGGCCACGACGATGACCAGCGGGTGAGTAGTTCTGCGGTTCCGCCGCGCCCGTCGCGCTGGCAGGGTGATCACGTGGAGGACGTGGGGGAGCGGCAGGGCGTCGGGTTCGCGCTGGCGCAGGTGGGCCTGGCCGGTGTGGCCGGCGGACTGGTCGTGCCGATGGCGCTGGGGACGGTGGTCGGCGCGTTGCTCGGGTCCGTCGTGGCCCTCGTCGTGGCAGCCGGCATGGTCGTCGTGCTGGTGGTGGCGCTGACCGCGGTCGCCGCGCTGGCGCCGGGGGAGTCGTGGCTCACCGGCAACCGGGGCGGGCGGGTGTGCTGGGCCCTGCTCGTCACCGGCGCCGGCTTCGGCCTGTGGCTGCTCGCGTGGGACGTCACCGACGACGCGGAACTGGGCATCAGCCGGTCCGCCGCCTCGTGGCTGCCCGCCACCGCCGCGCTGTTCGCGCTGGTGGCCGGCACGTTGCTGCGCCGCTGGTACCTCGCCCTCGGCTCACTCGCCGTGCTGGTCGCGGCCGGCCTGCTGGTGCTCAAGGCACTCGCCGGCGCACTACCGTCCGATGTGGACAAACGGCTGGCCGAGGTGCAGGTGCCGCGCACGTCGCTCATGGTGGCCACCGTGCCGGGCTACCACCTGCAACCGGCCCAGGGCACGTGGTACCTCCTGCCCGACGACGGCGACCCGAACCCGCCCTCGCCCGACCTCGGCCTGTTCGCCCTGGCCGACCGCCCGACTGCGAAACCGACCCGTACGGCCACCCGTACCCGCCCGTGCGGCGCTGCGAGACCGAACGCACCGGCCTGTTCTTCATCGAGGGCGCCGAGGACCGCAACGCCTACGCCCACCGCGTCGACGGCACCCGCTTCCTGCTCACCGCACCGAAGTCCTTCGACCGCGCCGCCCTGCGCGCCGCCGTGCTCACCGCCCGGCTGGCCGACGGTTCCCCCGCGGTGACCGTGCCCGGCTACTCGGCCACGTCCACCTCACCGCAGGGCACGCACCTCACCCCGGACGACCGCTCGTTGCTGCCGGGCGCCCGGAACATCTCCGTCGGTCCCCGTCTCGGTGCGGACCCTGGTGAGTGCGTGTACGGCGCGCAGGTCTGCGAGGTCGAGTCACCGACGCTGCTCTACGAGCGGTTCACCGACACGCAGGACTACGTGCGCAACGTCGGGGGCATGCAGTTCGAGGTCAGGGGCGGGCTCGCCGTCGACCGGGCGGTGCTGCGCGCCGCCGTGCTGTCCGCACGTCCGGCCACCGACGACGAGGCGCTGGCCATGCTGCCGCCGCCGCGTCCGTCCACACCGGACCGTTCGGTGCGCGGAGCGGTCCGCGAGCTGGCCCGCGACCTGTTCGGCGGACGTTGAGCGGAACACGTGAGTGACAAATCGCTGCCCCGGAGCCATGAGTGGGAAACTGCTGACTGACCGAAGGACGCCGATGGGGCGGCTGTTGGGTGCGCTGACTGTTTCGTGGCAGGCATGGCTTGGCATCACCGTGCTGGTGTTGCTTTCAGGCAGCCTTGCGGTGTGGTGTGAATCGTCCCGCAGGAGGACGTGCTCCGTGGTCCTGGAAGCGACGAAGGACGGCACCTTCTTGCTGGCCGTGCAGCCCAACGGGCGTGTGTTGATGGTCGTACGGCTACCGCATTCCGAACGCTCGACGGTTGGCCGACTGCCTCGTGGGGGCGTGAGTGACAGCCGATGACGACAAAACGCTCGTCGCATTGGAGCACTTGGTCGTCTGGTGCCGTTCGTGAACGCTTCCGCCAGAGCTGCGGAGTCAGTCGTCCACCTCGCGCCGCGACAACCGGACCTCCTCGACGTCCAGCCGCGCCTGCACGGTCCGCAGCACGATGTCGTCGATCGCCCGCTCGTCGCGCAGCCGCACGACCGTGGCCCGCTTGTGCGCGATCAGCTCAAGCCGCAGCGCCGCGTACTCCGCCTCGGCCTGCGTGGCCTCCTCGTCGCCGTCCGCCGCCGAGCGCATGACCTCCAGGTGGTGGTCGTACTCGGCCAGCACCCGCTTGTAGACGACGTCGCTGACGCCGACCTTGTCCGCGAGCACCGGCAGCGCCTCGTAGGCCTCCTCGGAGGCGGTCGTCTGGGCCAGCCGCAGCTCCTCGTCCACGGCGGTGTCCTCCGGCAGCTGCGCCCACCGCACGATCACCGGCAGCAGCAGCGACTGCACGACCAGCGTCAGCACCACGACACCGGACGTGATGAGGACGATCTCCTCGCGGAACGGGAACGGCGCACCGGACGTGGTCGTCTCCGGAACCGCGAGGGCGGCCGCCAGCGACACCGCCCCGCGGAACCCGGCGGCCGTGCTGACCACGCGCTGCCGTGCGCCGACGCGCCGCAGGCGTTGCTGCGGGCGCCGGTCGAGCGCGCGGATGATGTACGGGGTCGTGTTGCTCCACGCCACCCGCGTGCCGACGACCGTCAGCGCCACCAGCCCGATGGTGCCGAACGCCGTCAGCACCTCCGCGCCGTCCAGCGTGCGGATGGCGCCGTGCGCCTGGACTCCGATCAGGACGAACAGCGAGCCGTTCAGCAGGAACGTCGACAGCCGCCAGAACGCCTCCGACTGCTGCCGCGCGTCGGCGCGGACCAGGCGCGGGCCGATCTGGCTCAGCGTCAGGCCCGCGGCGACCACGGCGATCACGCCGGAGCCGTGCACGAGCTCGGCCAGCAGGAACGCCGCGAACGGGGTGAGGACGCTGACCACGCTCTCGTGCAGCGGGTTGTCCAGCCGGCGCCGCACCTGCACCACGAGCCACGCGCACAGCAGCCCGGCCGCCGCGCCGCCGACATACGACAGCAGGAACCGCCACCCGACCAGCCCGGCGCTGTACCGGGCCTCGCCGGCGGTGACGGCGACCGCGATGCCGTAGATGACGAGCGCGGTGCCGTCGTTGATCAGCGACTCGGCCTTGATGACAGTGGTGGTGCGCCGCGGCAGACCCCGCGCGATCGCCGCCACCGCCGTCGCGTCGGTCGGGGCCAGTGCCGCGCCGAGCACCCACGCCGGGCCCCAGGGCAGGCCCAGCGCGTGGCCGACCCAGGCGATCGCCGCGGCCGTCGCGATCACCAGCACGGTGCTGGTCAGCACGATCACGCGCAGGTTCGAGCGGATCTCGCGCAACGAGGTCGTGAGGCTCTCCCAGTACAGCAGCGCCGGGAGGAAGATCAGCAGCATCGCCTCCGGCGGCAGGCTCACCGACTGCAGGCCCGGCACGAAGCCGAGCACCGCGCCGCACCCGACGAGCAGGACCGGCGCCGCGACGCGCAACCGTCCGGATGCGACGCTGCTCGCCAGCACGCACACGCCCAGCACCACCACGAGTTCCAGACCGAGCATGCGCACAATCTAATGCGGCCGCCGGCGTGCACCGCACCGTCCGGCGCCGGGGGTCAGGCGGTCAGCGCGGCGTCCAGCTCGGCGAGCAGCCGCGACTTGGGCCGCGCCCCCACGATCGACCGGATCGGCACGCCGTCGCGGAACAGCAGCATCGTGGGCAGCGACATCACCTGGAAGTCGCGGGCCGTCGCCGTGTTCTCGTCGGCGTTGATGCGCAGGACGGTCAGGTCGTCGCGCTCGCGGTCGATCTCGTCCAGGATCGGCGACAGCATGTGGCACGGTCCGCACCACTGCGCCCAGAACTCGACGAGCACGGTCCCGGTCCCCACGCTCTGCGCGAACGTCGCGTCGGTCAGCTGCACTTGAACTCCTTGGGTTCGTCCACCCGGCACGGGTCGAAGGCCTCGATCTTGTCCACGAGGAACGCGCGCACCGCGCCCAGCCGGTCCAGGCACGCGTCCAGCTCGGCGAGCTTGCGCCGGTAGACCGCCCGCGAGTCGGGGCACGAGTCGCCGGACTCGTGGCCGGCCCGCAGGCACGCCACGAACGGCCGGGTGTCCTCCAGCGACAGCCCGATCGACTGCAACGACTGGATCTCCGACACCAGCCGGAGGTCGTGCTCGTCGTACTCGCGGTAGCCGTTGGCCGTGCGCTGCGCCTCCAGGAGCCCCTGCGACTCGTAGAAGCGCAACGCACGGGTCGTCGTGCCGGCCCGCCTGGCCAGTTCGCCGATCCTCATGCCGCAGACGCTAAACGTTGACGTCCACGTCAAGGCAACACCGTTTCCAGCCTCCTCCGGAGGAGGCGGGCCCGCGGTCACCTGTTCACGGACGGCAGCTCCCCGGTCGTGGTGAGCTGCTCCGCGAGGTCGCGGAGCTTGGTGTTGGTGAGCTGGCTGGTGCGGACGAGCACGGTGAACGCCTGGTCGGCGCTGAGCTTGTGCCGTTCCATCAGGATGCCCTTGGCCTGACCGATCAGGTCGCGGGTCTGCACCGCCTCGCCCATGTGCCGGCGTTGCTGGGCGGCGGCCAGCGCGATCGCCGCGTGCCCCGCGAACAGGTTGCCGACGTGGTGCGACTCGTCGTCGAACGCGCGGGCCTCACCGGCGTAGAGGTTGAGTGCACCCAGGTCGTCGTCCTGCACGAACAGCTGGAACGACAGCATGCTCCCCACCTCGAGCTTCGCGGCGCTGTCCGCGAACAGGGGCCACCGCTCGTCCTGGGCGACGTCGGGCACGGAGACGACCCTGTCCTGGTACAGCGCGGCCAGGCACGGACCCTGCCCGGTGTCGAACTGCGCCTGGTCGACGTCGCACGGCAGCTCTCCGGTGGACGCCACGGTCCGGATCTCCCGCCGGCCCAGGACGGTCATGATGCCCGCGTGCTCGGCCCCGGGAACGGTGCCCACCGCCGCGTGCACGATCGCGTCCATCGTCGCCTGCTCGTCGCCCTGCCGTTGCAGCATGCGGGCGATCCCGGCCAGCTGGGTGGCCAAATCGCGGTCACCCGCGGTGTCGTTCGTCATGGGCCACCTCCTGTCCGTCGTGGTGATCGGTTGCCTGTGGAGCGGTTACCCGAAGCCACCGGCTCAACCACGTGACGCGTGCCGGCGGACCGAAGTCAACGGTAGTGCTAGGAGCCGGGTGCCGCGTCGTCGCGCGCGGGCCCGCCGGTCCGGCGCAGGCCGAGCACGCAGATGTCGTCACGGCCCACCTCGGGGCCGACCGCCCTGATCACACCCGGAACGAGGTGGTCGAGCGCGTCGGGCAGGCCGGAGGAGGCCACCGCCGCGCACAGCCTCTCGACACCGGCGTCGATGTCGCTGCCGCGGTGTTCCACGAGCCCGTCGGTGTAGCAGAGCAGCAGGTCGCCGGGCCGCAACAGCGTCTCGAACGCGCGGTAGTCCGCGTGGTGCGCGGCACCGGTGATCATCCCGTGCCGGTGCGTCATCGGCCGTGCGACGCCGTCGCGGACCAGCAGCGGGTGCGGGTGGCCCGCGTTGGCGTAGCAGAGCGAGCCCGTCCACGGCGTGTAGACGCCGTAGAACACGGTCGTCATGGTCAGGTCGGCGCACAGGCAGACGAGCCGGTTCAGCTTGCCCAGCACCCGGTCCGGGTCCGGGTTGTGCATCGCGTACGCGCGGATGGTGCTGCGGATGCGGCCCATCGTGACCGCCGCGTCCATGTCGTGCCCGACCACGTCACCGACCGCGACGGCGAGCCGGCCGTCCGGCAGCGTGAAGGCGTCGTAGAAGTCACCGCCCACGCCGATCGCGCCGTCGGCGGGCTGGTAGGCCGCCGCCAGCTCGACACCGGGGGTCAGGGGCAGGTCCGGCGGCAGCATCGCGCGTTGCAGCCGCAACATGAGCTGCCGTTCGTTCTCCAGCTGCGACTCGACGGCGTTCGCGCGCACCACGGCGGCTCGCGCGTCGGCCTCGGCGGCCCGCCGGGCCGTGCGGTCGACGTGCATGCCGCGCAGCGCCACCACCGCGCCGGTCTCGTCCGTCACCGACTCGCCGATCGAGGAGACCACGGCGATCATGCCGTCCTGGCGGCACAGCCTGAACTCGATCTCCGGCGCCGGGGTGTTCGTCTTGAGGGCCTCGAAGTGCGCGCGGACGACGGCCCGGTCGTCGTCGTGCACGAGGTCGAGCACGTCCTCCAGGGTGTCCGGCGACCGGCTGACCCCGGCGATCCGGCACAGGTTCGCCGACCACACGAGCCGGCCGCTGCGCAGGTCGAGCTCCCACGAGCCGGTGCCGCCGGCCCGCTGCGCCCTGTCCAGCTGGTCGGTCCACACCGCCTGCAGCCGCAGGCCCTCCAGCTCGGCGATCTCGTGCGCGCTGGTGAGGTCCTGCACCGTGACGACGGCGGCGACCACCTCGTCGTTGTCGTGCAACGGGAAGCGGTTGAGCAGCAGGTGCCTGGTGGCGTTGTCCAGGTGGACCCGCGTCTTGACGTCGCGGTGCACGGTGCCGGTGCGCAGCACCTCGACGATGCCCGCCTTCACCGCGGCCACGTGGCCCGCCGGGAGCAGCTCCTCCACGGTGCGACCGGTGTGGTCGTGCGGCGGCAAGCCGTGCGCGGTGGCGAACGCCGGGTTGGCGTAGAGGATCCGCATCCGTCTGTCGAAGACGGCGAAGCCCACGGGCGAACCGTCCAGGAAGACCGACTCTTTTCCGTTCGCGAACCACATGGCCGGTCGATCCTCCCTGCTTCACCACACAGGTCCGGGCTCCAAGTCCTCGGCATGACGTGTTCAGGACGGCTGGATACCCGGTTCGCGCACGGGCAAACGCACCCCCGGCTGGACCACACTCCAGGGTGACAGCGCGGGACCGGCGGCTCAGGGCAGCGTCACGCCGACGACGCAGGTGTCGTCGTCGGTGTTCGAGTCGCTGGTGTCGAGCAGGTGGTCGAGCAGCTCGTCCAGGCCCGACCACGGGCGCTGCACCTGGGTGCGCAGCCGTTCCAGGCACTCGTCCAGCGCCAGGTCGCGGCGCTCGACCAGGCCGTCGGTGTAGAGCAGCAGGGTGTCGCCCGGTTCGAGCTGCAGCTCGCCCTCCTGGTAGGTGGCCTCCGAGAGGGCACCCAGCATCAGGCCGCGCAGCATCGGCAGCAGCTCGCCCTGACCGTCCCTGATCAGCACGGGCGGCAGGTGACCGGCCCGCGCCCAGCGCAGCACGCGGGTGACCGGGTCGTACAGGCCGCAGATCGCGGTGGCCATGATGTTCTCGGTGAGGTGGTGGGCCACGAGGTTCAGCCACGTCAGCAGCTGCGCCGGACCCGCGCCGGTCGCGGCGAGCCCGCGCAGCGCGTTGCGCAGCACCACCATCCCGGTCGCGCCCTTGATGCCGTGGCCGGTGATGTCGCCGACCGACACCAGGATCTGCTTGGTCGGCAGGACGACGGCGTCGTACCAGTCACCGCCGACCAGCTCCTCCTGCTCGGCCGGCCGGTAGCGCACGGCCACCCGCAGGCCGAAGGCCTCGATCGTGGGGTGCGTGGGCGGCATGATCACCTGTTGGAGCTGCAGCGTGAGCTTGTTGCGCTCGGCCGCCTCCTGCGCCGTGATCGCGAGCTGGTCCTGGGTGGCCGACAGCGCCACCTCGGTCCAGTGCTGCGCCGACGCGTCCTGGTAGGCGCCCCGCACGGCCAGCAGCGTCCCCTGCGAGTCGAGGACGGGTTCGGCGATGACGCGCACGTGCCGGGTGACGCCGTCGCCGCGCTGCAACCGGAACGCCGCCGCGGACGACCGGTGGTAGTGCAGCACGTTGTGCAGGAACCCGTTGAGCGACGGCACGTCGTCGGGGTGCGCGTGCGCGGTGATCTCCGCCAGCGGCACGGGCCGCTCGTCGGCGCCGCGGCCGTACAGCGAGTGCAGCTGGCTGTTCCAGATGATCCGGCCGCTGGAGAGGTCCTCTTCGAAGCCGCCGACCCGCCCGAGCCGTTGCGCGTGCTGCAGCAGGTTCGCCAGCCGCGCGGCCTCGTCCTGGACCCGCCACACGACCAGCACCAGCACGCCGTGCCGGGTGATGCTCACGCTCGCCGTGACGGTCACCGGCACCTCGTCCACGAGCGCGGCGAGGGTCATGCGGTCGGCGCGGAACGGTTCACCCGTGGAGTGCACGTGCTCGACCTTGTCGAACAGGTTGCCCTCCGCCGCGGCCAGCGGGTAGATCTCCAGCAGCAGCTTGCCCACCACCGTGGCGCGCGGCCGGCCGGCGATGTCCACGAACCGGCCGTTCACGTGGTGCACCCGGAAGTCGGTGACGGTGCCGTCGGCGGAGAGCTCGGGGCCGAGCACGAGCGTCGGGTCGAGCAGCCCGTCGGCGAGGTCGACCAGCTCGGAGGGTGCCGACTTCAGGTGGTCGGGCGTGCTCGGCGCGATGACGTCGAGCGTCGCCGCGCACAGCTCCGCCAGCGCCTCCACCTGCTTGTGCACGCTCAACGGCTGGGGAGTGAGCGGGTCGGGCCAGCAGATCTCCAGCACACCGGTGATCCGGCCGCCGGTGCCCGCGGGCACGGCGACCCGGCCGGGCAGGTCGGCCCCGATCGAGGGCAGTCCCGTCGCGGCGAGGTCCTCCAGCCAGACCGTGGCGCGTTCGACCAGCGCTCGGCGGGCCGGTGTCAGCACACCGGGCGGCACGTACCGCCACCGCCCGGCCTCACCGGCACCGAAACCGGCCTGGCCGGCCAGCGTGAGCGACGAGTCGGCACCCGCCGACCAGATCGCCACCGCGGTCGCACCGAGCGGCGCGAGGGCGTGGGCGAACAGCGACTGGGCGACGGCCTGCGTGTCGTCCGCCCGCAGCGCGGCGCTCTCCGCCGTCCGCAACCGGATCGCCGTCGTGGCGTCCGGTTCGTCGGCCACGACCGGCGCGGCGGTCAGCCCGTCGCCCGCCACCTCGTTGATGATCTCCACGGCCAGCTGGAGCTGCGTGGTGCCCGCCCGTTCGGCCAGCTGCGCCAGCTGTTGCGCGGCCTGCGCGGGACCGCAGCGCAACCGTTCGACGAGCACGCCCTTGGCGAGCTCGACCAGTGCCCGGCCGTCCGCGGCGGCCCGCGCCTCGTCGACCTCCCTGTGCAGGCGAGCGACCGTTCCCGCGAGCCGGCCGATCCCCGCCTCACCGGCGGTCACCGAGGACGCATCCACCGCAGAGCGCAGGCGACGAGGTCGTCGGCGTCCACCGGCTTGGTGACGTAGTCGTTGGCGCCGGAGGCGATGCTCTTGTCCCGGTCACCCGGCATGGCCTTCGCCGTCACCGTGATGATCGGCAGGTCCGCGTGGTCCGGCATGGCGCGGATCGCCGAGGTGGCGGCGTACCCGTCCATCTCCGGCATCATCACGTCCATCAGGATCAGGTCGATCTCCGGGTGGCCGACCAGCGTCTCGATGCCCTCCCTGCCGTTCTCCGCGTGCAGCACCGTCACACCGTGCAGCTCCAGGATGCTGCTGAGCGCGAAGAGGTTGCGGGCGTCGTCGTCGACGATCAGCACCGTCCGGCCGTTCAGCTGCCCGTTCGCCTGGCGGGCCGCCGGTGGCCGCGGCTGCTCGGGCCGCACCAGCGGCAGCACGTCCTCCGGGCCCTCGGCGTTGAGGTGCAACGCGATCCGCTCGCGCAGTTCGTCCAGACTGGACAGCAGCTCGAGCGGCCGGGTGCCGGTGCGCTCCTGCAACCGCTGCTCGAAATCGGTGGAGAGCCTGCGGTTGTTGTGCGCCAGCACCGGGGTCGTGCTCGCGGCGGGGTCACCGTCGAGCGCGTCGAGGAACCGCAGCGCGGCGTCGTCGGGCAGGTCCAGCTCCAGCACCACGCAGTGGTAGGGCTCGGTGGCCAGCGCCGCCGCGGCCTCCTGCTCGCCGACCGCCGTCACGACCTCGGCGGTGCCACGCGGGTCGTTGCTGGCCGACAGGTCGGTCACCGCGCTCTGCGCCACGAGCGAGAGCAGGCCCTGCGGCCGTTCCTCCACCACGAGGAGCCGGCGCCGGTGGCCGTGGGTCGCGGGCGGCGCCACCTCCACCGACGTGGGTGCCGCCTGGCTGTGGGCGTCGGTGACCGGCTCGCGGTAGTCCGCCCGGTGCACCGGCAGGTAGAGGGTGAACGAGCTGCCCTCGCCCAGGGTGCTGTCGGCGGTGATCGAACCGCCGAGCAGGTAGGCGATCTCGCGACTGATCGACAGGCCCAGGCCGGTGCCGCCGTACTTGCGGCTGGTCGTGCCGTCGGCCTGCTGGAACGCTCCGAAGATCGACTCCAGCTGGTGGTCGGCGATGCCGATGCCGGTGTCGCTGACGCGGAACGCGATGGCCGGACCGTGCTCGCGCACCGCGTGCGGGAGCTGGTCGGGGTCGGCGAGCTCGATGCGCAGCTCCACCCCGCCGGTCTCGGTGAACTTCACCGCGTTGGAGAGCAGGTTGCGCAGCACCTGCTGCAGCCGGGTGTCGTCGGTGATCAGCTGCTCCGGCGTGCCCGGCGCGGTGGTGATCTGGAAGTTCAGGCCCTTCTGCGTGGTGAGCGGCCGGAACGTGACCTCGACGTAGTCCAGCAGCCGCCGCAGCGACACCGGCTCGGGGGAGATGTCCATCTTGCCCGCCTCGACCTTGGACAGGTCGAGGATGTCGTTGATCAGCTGCAGCAGGTCCGAGCCGGCGGAGTGGATGATGCCCGCGTACTCCACCTGCTTCGGGGTGAGGTTGCGGCTCGGGTTCTGCGCGAGCAGCTGGGCGAGGATCAGCAGGCTGTTCAACGGGGTGCGCAGCTCGTGGCTCATGTTGGCCAGGAACTCCGACTTGTACTTCGACGCCAGCGTGAGCTCCTGGGCGCGGACCTCCAGCTGCTGCCGCGCCTGCTCGATCTCCAGGTTCTTCGCCTCGATGTCGCTGTTCTGGATGGCGAGCAGCTCCGCCTTCTCCTCCAGCTCCTTGTTGGAGCGCTGCAGCTCCTCCTGGCGGGCCTGCAGCTCACCGGAACGCGACTGCAGCTCCACCGCGAGCCGCTGGGACTCGGTGAGCAGCTCGTCGGTGCGCGCGTTGGCGATGATGGTGTTGACGTTGACGCCGATGGTCTCCATCAGCTGTTCGAGGAAGTCGCGGTGGATGTCGGTGAAGCGGTGCACCGAGGCGACCTCGATGACGCCGAGGACCTGGTCCTCCACGACGATCGGCAGCACGACCAGGTTCACCGGCGCCGTCCGGCCCAGACCGGACGTGATGGCGACGTAGTCGGCCGGCATCGCGTCCACGGCGATGGTGCGGCGGCTGCGCGCGGCCTGGCCGACGAGTGACTGGCCGAACCGGAACCGGGTCGGCCGCGAGTCGTCGTCGGGGTGGCCGTAGGAGCTGATCAACCGCAGCTCCTGCTGGTCGTCCGCGTCGTCGGCCAGGTAGAACGCGCCGAACTGGGCCGACACCAGCGGCGTCAGCTCGTCCATGATCAGCTCGGCGACGACGGCCAGGTCCCTGCGGCCCTGCATCAGGCCGGAGATGCGGGCCAGGTTGGACTTCAGCCAGTCCTGGTCCTGGTTGGCCTTGGTGGAGGCGCGCAACGACTCCACCATCGAGTTGATGTTGTCCTTGAGCTCGGCGACCTCGCCGGAGGCCTCGACGGTGATCGACCGGGTCAGGTCGCCCTCGGCCACCGCGCTGGTCACCCCGGCGATGGCGCGCACCTGCCTGGTGAGGTTCTCGGCGAGCTCGTTGACGTTCTCGGTGAGCCGCTTCCACGTGCCGGAGACGCCCTCGACCTCGGCCTGGCCGCCGAGCCGGCCCTCGCTGCCGACCTCGCGCGCCACGCGGGTCACCTCGGCGGCGAACGAGCTGAGCTGGTCGACCATCGTGTTGATCGTCGTCTTCAGTTCGAGGATTTCGCCGCGGGCGTCCACGTCGATCTTCTTCGTCAGGTCGCCCTGCGCGACCGCGGTGGTGACCTGGGCGATGTTGCGGACCTGGTTGGTCAGGTTGTTCGCCATGAAGTTGACGTTGTCGGTCAGGTCCTTCCACGTGCCCGCCACGTTCGGGACGCGCGCCTGACCGCCGAGCATGCCCTCGGTGCCCACCTCGCGCGCGACGCGGGTGACCTCGTCGGCGAACGCCGACAGCGTGTCAACCATCGTGTTGATCACGCCGGCCAGCGCGGCGACCTCGCCCTTGGCCTCGACCGTGATCTTCTGCGACAGGTCGCCGCGGGCGACCGCCGTGGCGACCTGGGCGATGGACCGCACCTGGTTCGTCAGGTTGGACGCCATCAGGTTGACGTTGTCGGTGAGGTCCTTCCACGTGCCCGACACACCGCGCACCGTGGCCTGCCCGCCCAGGTTGCCCTCGGTGCCGACCTCGCGGGACACGCGGGTGACCTCGTCGGCGAACCCGGACAGCTGGTCGACCATCGTGTTGATGGTCTCCTTGAGCTCCAGGATCTCGCCCCGGGCGTCGACGCGGATCTTCTGCGACAGGTCACCGCGCGCCACCGCCGTCGTGACCTGGGCGATCGACCGGACCTGCGCGGTGAGGTTGTCGGCCATGATGTTGACCGACTCCGTGAGGTCCTTCCACGTGCCGGACACGCCCTTCACGTCGGCCTGCCCGCCCAGCCGGCCGTCCGTGCCGACCTCGCGGGACACGCGGGTGACCTCGTCGGCGAAGGACGAGAGCTGGTCGACCATCGTGTTGATGGTGTCCTTCAGCTCCAGGATCTCGCCGCGGGCCGTCACGGTGATCTTCTGCGACAGGTCGCCGCGCGCGACCGCCGTGGCGACCTGGGCGATGGACCGCACCTGCGCGGTCAGGTTGCCCGCCATGAAGTTCACCGAGTCGGTGAGGTCGCGCCAGGTGCCGGACACGCCCTTCACGTCGGCCTGGCCGCCGAGGATGCCGTCGGTGCCGACCTCGCGGGAGACGCGGGTGACCTCGTCGGCGAACGACGAGAGCTGGTCGACCATCGTGTTGATGGTGTTCTTCAGTTCGAGGATCTCACCGCGCGCGGTGACCGTGATCTTCTGGCTCAGGTCGCCGCTGGCCACCGCGGTGGTCACCTGCGCGATGTTGCGGACCTGGTCGGTCAGGTTGCCCGCCATGAAGTTCACCGAGTCGGTGAGGTCGCGCCAGGTGCCCGACACGCCCTGCACGTCGGCCTGGCCGCCGAGTCGTCCCTCGCTGCCGACCTCGCGCGCCACGCGGGTGACCTCGTCGGCGAACGACGACAGCTGGTCGACCATCGTGTTGACGGTGTTCTTGAGCTCCAGGATCTCGCCGCGCGCGTCGACGTCGATCTTCTGGCTGAGGTCGCCGCGGGCCACCGCCGTCGCCACCTGCGCGATGTCGCGCACCTGGCTGGTCAGGTTGCCCGCCATGGCGTTCACCGAGTCGGTGAGGTCCTTCCAGGTGCCGGACACGCCGGGCACCTCGGCCTGTCCGCCCAGCCGGCCGTCCGTGCCGACCTCACGGGCGACACGGGTCACCTCGGAGGTGAACAGCGACAGCTGGTCGACCATGCCGTTGAAGACGGTGGCGATCTCACCGAGCAGCCCGTTGGACTCGTCGGGAAGGCGGATGCCGAAGTCGCCGTCGCGCACCGCTGTCAGTCCGGCGAGCAACTGCCGCAGCTCCGGCAGGTCCGCCGCCTCTCTGGCGCCGTCCTGCCCCTGAGAACGTTCTGCCTGCGAGGTCTTGGTGACCATCGGTTCGCTGCCTCCACGGCATGGCGCAATATGCGTGAGAGGAGACACCTGCGGGTTCAAGCGCGCTCCGGTGAACCTGAGCGATCTTACGCGATCAAGCCTGGGCCGGGATGCCGCGATGGATGGAACCCGCTGGTGCTCAATGCCCTGCCACGGTGGGCAAATCACCTTCGAGTGATGTTCACCGGCGCGGAAAGCCCCTGCGGGCAGCGACGCCGGGTAGCGTGCAAGCCGCGCTGGGGGAGCAGCGCGATGATGCGGAGGCCGTCTGTGCTCGTTGAAGAAGACTCCAGGTCGTTGGTCGTCGACCTGTCGATCGAGCCGGACACGAACACGGCGGTGCTGCGGGGCAGCGTCGAGGACGTCCTGCGCGACCTCGGCGAGGACCACCGCTACGACGTCCTGCTGGTGATCACCGAGCTGGCCGCCAACGTGCTGGACCACGCCGGGGGCGTCGGCCGGCTGCGCATCTTCCGCAGCCCGGCTCCCTGCCGCACCTGGGTGGAGGTCGACGACGGGTCGGAGCAGCAGCCGGTGCCGGGGCACTCGCGGCTCGGCAGCGACCGGGGGCGCGGGATGGTGATGGTGAACGGCATCTCCCAGGAGTGGGGACCCGGCCGCGGCCCGGCGGCGGCAAGACCGTGCACGCGCTGATCTCCTGCGGTGCCGAAGACCGTTGCGGCGACGAGATGCCCGCCGCCGACAGCTGACCTATGGTCGTCCCGACCGCCCGACGACTGCGCGTGCACGGGAAAGGACGCGTCGTGACGAGGACCGAGCTGGACGACGAACTGCCGTTGCTGTCCGTGCGCACCCACGACTGCGACGGGGTGGCGGTGACCGAGGTGAGCGGCGAGGTGGACAACTCGGCCCACCTTGTGCTGGACGAGATCCGTGCACAGCTGAGCTCGCAGCCCGCGGCGCTGGTGCTCGACCTGCGCGCGGTGACCTACTTCGGGTCCTCCGGTCTCATGGCACTCGTCAGCAGCCATCAGCAGGCCGAGCGGGCAGAGGCCAGGCTGCTGGTCGTCGCCGACCAGCGCTCGGTGCTGAGGCCGCTCGCGGTGACCCAGGTCGACCAGCTGGTCGAGGTGCACCCGGACGTGGCCACCGCGGTCGCCGCGGCGGGCCGTGCCGCGGTGCCCGCGCCCAGGTCGGGTACCGCCGACAACTGACGTGGTGCTCGGGCGCCCGCGCGAGTGGTGCCGAGCGGTGTCAGGACGAGCAGTCGCAGCGGTACCGCTCGGCGGCGGCGAGCCGGTCGATCACGTCGTGCGCGGGCACCGGTTCGAGACCGCCGGGCGTCACGCGCTCGAAGCGGTCACCGCTGCCGGCAGCGGAACCCGGCGTCCACACGAACACCTCGATCTCGCGGTCCGGGTGTTCGGCGGTCAGCCGTGCGGCGACCGCGTCACCCGCCTCGGCGGTGTCCACGCCGCCTTCCGGTGACCGGGCGGCGACGATCGCGACGAGGTGGGCGTCGTCCTCCCGCCACACGTGCAGCGCGCGCGGGTCGTGGCCTTGGCCGTGGGAGAACGTCCACAGTGGCTCGTCGCGGATCAGCTCGGCGGCCGTTCTGCCCGGCAGGACACGGGTTCCGCTGGTGCCACGCGCGCACCGCAGCCGTGCGAGCTGGTGCAGCAACGCCTGGCGGACGGGCTCGACGTCGGCGACGAGCCCGGCGAGCTCGTCCAGCCCCGCGGCCTCCGGGTGGTCGAGCTGCCACTGCCGCAGCTGCCGCGCCATCGCCGCCTGACCGGCACCGGCGTCGTGGTACTCGTCCTCCAGCCGGTCGCACCACGAGCTGTCGGCCTGCTCCGGCGTCATCGCGGCCAGCTCCCGGATCAGGGCACGCGCTTCGCCGACCTCGGTGCGCAACGCCGCCAACGCGATCGGCAGCATCTCGATGCCCAGTTCCGACGGCTCCCCGGCGACCGGCTGTTCGTCTTCCACTCCCGGCACGATACGAACGCGCACGGCACCACGACATGCCCGACACCCTCCTGACCTCGCAAGTTCGTCAGTCCGTGCGACGTGGCGAGTTCGCACGGTGGCCGTGCGCCGCCCGAAAGAGTGCATCGGACGGTGGTTGAACGACCACCTCGCGGGAATTCCCGGCTCGTCTTTCCCTGACCGCGGGAACGACGAGGAAGACCTGTGACGGGGGACCCGTGAGGAGCTGTCCCGTTGGGCGCCGGTGGACGGGGGCGTCGAACGGTTGACGCGGCGGGGGCGTGGACGATCGGCCGCGCCCCTGTCATCACCGGTGGCGGAGCCGCCCGAACGTGGCGCGGGCGCCGGTGAGAGGATCGCTCGGGTGTCGGAGAGAACCAGTGACACCGAGAAGGCGGCCGGCGTGCTCCGCGCCGGAGGCTTGGTGGCCATGCCAACGGAGACCGTGTACGGCCTGGGCGCGAACGCCGAGGACCCGGTTGCGGTGGCGCGGGTGTTCGAGGTCAAGGGCCGCCCGCCCTCGCACCCGCTGATCGTCCACATCGGCAGCGCGGACCAGCTGGACGACTGGGCGGCGGACGTGCCGGACTCCGCGCGCCTGCTGGCCGGACGCTTCTGGCCGGGACCGCTGACGCTGGTCCTGCGGCGTGGCCCGCGGGTGCCGCTGGAGGCGACCGGTGGCCTGGAGACGGTGGCGCTGCGCGTGCCCGCCCACCCCGTGGCGCTCGCGCTGCTCTCGGCGTTCGGCGGCGGTGTGGCGGCCCCGTCGGCCAACCGGTTCGGCTCGGTCAGTCCCACCACGGCCGACCACGTGCGCGCGGAGCTCGGCGACGCCGTCGACCTCGTGCTGGACGGCGGGCCCTGCCGGGTCGGTGTCGAGTCGACCATTGTGGACGCCACGGCCGACGTCCCGAGTGTGCTGCGGCCCGGTGGTGTGACGAGGGAGGACCTCGAACAGGCGCTGGGCTTCCCGTTGGCGGTCCACGCGACGAGCCGCGTCCGCGTGCCCGGCCAGCACCCCTCGCACTACGCGCCGCGGGCACGGGTCGTGCTGGTCGAGCCGGAGAAGGTCGTGGTCGAGGCGGAGCTCGCGCAGGGGCTGGGGCAGCGGGTGGGCGTGCTGTTGCCGCCTTCTTTCGGCGATGCCGAGGTGAACGCGCACGCCGTCGTGCGGCTCCCCGGCTCGGCCGCCGCGTACGCGCGTGGGCTCTACGGGTTCCTGCGCGAGCTGGACGAACGCGGGTGCGACCTCGTCGTCGCGTCCCTGCCCGAGGAGACCGGCCTGGGTCTCGCGATCGCGAACCGGTTGAACCGGGCCGCGGGACCCCGGCCGGGTGACGGACCTCCGGTGGGTGGCTGAGCGGCGGTCAGGCCGACGGGACGGGAACGTCGAGACCGCGGGCCGCGACGAGGCGGGCGCTGCCGTCGGCGAGCCGGTAGCAGAGGCCGACGACGGCCGCCTTGCCCGCGGCCACCCGGTCGGCGAGCAGGCGGGAGCGCTCCAGCAGCAGGTCGACGGTGCGGCTGACGTGCTCGGCGAGGATCTCCTCCGCCTGCACACGCCCGGCGGCCCGCGCGGCCAGCACGCTGGGCGTCACGCGCTCGACGACGTCCCTGATGTACCCGCCGGGCACCGCGCCGTCCTCCAGCACCGCGCACGCGGCGGCGACCGCGCCGCACGCGTCGTGACCGAGGACGACGACCAGGGGGCAGTCCAGCACGTCCGTGCCGTACTCGACGCTGCCCAGGACCTCCGCGCCGACGACGTGGCCCGCCGTGCGCACCACGAACAGGTCGCCCAGGCCGCGGTCAAAGATGATCTCGGCGGCCAGCCGTGAGTCGGAACAGCCGAAGAGGACGGCGAACGGGCGCTGCGCCGGTGCGATCTCGGCGCGGCGGGTCGCGTCCTGGTTCGGGTGCTCCGGCTCACCGGCGACGAAGCGCTGGTTGCCGGAGAGCAGCAGCTCGAAGGCTTCCTGGGGGGACGGGGAAGTCAGCTCGGCCATGATCACAGCCTAGGTCACGCACCGGGTGCCGCGCTGCCCGTGCGGCCGCGTGGTTGCGTCACACCGACGCCGGACGCTGCTCCGCCCGGCCGCGCCCCACGCCGGCCGCGGGAGAAGGTGGCAGGATCGTCCCGGTGGACGTGGTCAGCAGGAACAACGTGGTCGTGACCGGCGACGAGGCGGGGCAGCCGGTCCTGCTCGCGCACGGTTTCGGCTGCGACCAGCACCTGTGGCGGCTGGTGGTGCCCCCGCTGGCGGCGAGACACCGGGTGGTGCTGTTCGACCACGTCGGCGCCGGCCGGTCCGACCTGTCCGCCTGGACGCCCGAGCGCTACGGCAGCCTCGACGGGTATGCCGACGACGTGCTGGGGATCTGCCGTGAGCTGGACCTGCGCGACGTGGTGCTGGTCGGTCACTCGGTCAGCGCGATGATCGCCGTGCTCGCGGCGAACGCGGAGCCGGAGCGGTTCGCGAAGCTGGTGCTGCTGACCCCGTCACCGTGCTATGTGGACGAAGAGGGCTACCGGGGCGGGTTCAGCCGTGCGGACATCGACGAGCTGCTGGGTGCGCTGGAGTCGAACTACCTCGGCTGGTCGGCGGCGATGGCGCCGGTGATCATGGACAACCCCGACCGGCCGGAGCTGGGCGACGAGCTGACCAACAGCTTCTGCCGCACCGACCCGGTGATCGCGCGGGCGTTCGCCAGGACCACGTTCCTGTCCGACAACCGGGCGGACCTGGCGAAGGTCTGCGTGCCCACGCTGGTCGTCCAGTGCGCCCGGGACGCGATCGCGCCACGCGAGGTCGGCCGGTTCGTGCACGAGCAGGTGCGCGGCAGCGAGCTGGTGACGCTGGACGCGGTCGGGCACTGCCCGCAGCTCAGCGCACCCCGGGCGACGGCGGAGGCGATCATGCGGTTCGTGAGCGGGCGGTGATGTGCGCGGCGGGCGACCTGCCCGAGTCGGCGGCGGGTGGTCACGGCGGCACCGACCCCGCGTTCTCGGCCCTGCTGGAGGACAGCGCGGAGGACCTCTACGACAACGCGCCGTGCGGGTACGTGTCGACGTTGCTCGACGGGACCATCGCGAAGATCAACGCGACACTGCTGCGCTGGCTCGGCCGTGACCGGGACGCGGTGGTGGGCCGGATGAGCTTCCCCGACCTGCTCACCGTCGGCGGCCGGATGTACTACGAGACGCACTTCGCGCCGTTGCTGCACATGCAGGGCGAGCTCGGCGGCGTCGCCTTGGAGCTGAAGGCGGCCGACGGCACCCGCTTGCCGGTGCTGCTGACCTCGACCGTCAAGACCGGCGCCGACGGCCAGGCGCAGCTCATCCGCATCTCGGTGTTCGACGCGCGTGACCGGCGCAGGTACGAGCAGGAGCTGCTGCGCGCCCGCGAGCAGGCCGAGCGCGAACGGGACCGGGTGCAGCAGCTCGCCAGGACGCTGCAGCAGACCCTGCTGCCGCCGGCCCTGCCCGCCGTGCCCGGCATGGACGTCGCCGCCTACTACCACCCGGCGTCGCTCGACCAGGTCGGTGGCGACTTCTACGACCTGTTCCCGCTGTCCGGCGACACGTGGGGGTTCTTCCTCGGCGACGTGTCCGGCAAGGGCGAGAACGCCGCCGTCGTGACGTCGCTGATCCGGTACACGCTGCGCGGCGCCGCGGTCTACGACCCGGACCCCACCAGCGTGCTCGGGCACCTGAACACCGTGCTCTACCAGGCTTACCAGGGCGAGTTCCCGCGGTTCTGCACGGTCGTCTACGGCAGCATCCGCCTCGACGGCGACGGCGCCGTGATGACCCTGGCCGGCGGCGGGCACACGCCGGCGTTGATCTTCCGGGCCGGCGGCACCTCGTCGTTGCTGCACCTGCACGGCGGGCAGCTCGTCGGCGCGTTGCCGCAGGCGCGCTTCGTCGCCGGCGAGGTCCGCCTCGGGCCGGGTGACGCGGTCCTGCTCTACACCGACGGCCTGACCGAGGCGCGGACCGGCGTGGACGCCTGGTACAGCGAGGAGGACCTCAGGGAGGACCTGGCCGGCCTGGCACCGGCCACCGCCTCCGCCGTGATCGGCGCCGTGTCCGAGCTGCTGGACCGCCTCGGTGACGGTGTCGAGGACGACACCGCCCTGCTGGCGCTGAGCGTGCGGCCGCCGGAAGGCCGCGGGACGTGAGCGACGACCTCTTCTCGGTGACCGTTGCACCCACCGCTGCCGGGCAGGTGCTGACGATCAGGGGAGATCTCGACGCGCACACCGCGCCCGAGGTCCTGCGCGCGATCAACGCTCTCACCCCGGCAGCGGGGCAGCTGCTGGTCGTGGACCTGGGCGAGCTGCGGTTCTGCGACTCCAGCGGCATCTCGGCGTTCATCGCCGCGCGCAACCTGGTCGTCGCCGCGCAGGCGGAGATCGCCCTGGCCGGTGTGCCGCGTCAGATCCAGCGGGTGCTCCGCATGATCGGCCTGGACGGGCTGTTCACGTTCCGGCCGAGCGCCGAGGACGCGGTGGCGGCGCACCGCGCCGATCAGGACGGCGGCCGCTGAGTCCGCCCGCCGCGGTCGTCAGGGCGTGGCCGTGCACCGCATGACCGCCCACACGGACTTGCCCACCGCGCGGCGGACCGTGCCCCACTGCTCGGACAGCTGGTCCACGAGCACCAGGCCGCGGCTGCGCACGGACTCGGTCGAGGACGGCTTGAGCTGGGGCAGGTCCGGGGACGCGTCCTCGGCGACGATGCTGACGACACAGGGTTCCGCTGACATGCGGAGCTTCAGCCGTGCCGGGAACAGTGCGTGGTCGAACACGTTGGCCGCGAGCTCGGTGACCACCAGGAGCACGTCGACGAGATCGTCCTCCACCAGGTCGGAGAGCAACGACTCGGCCCACCTGCGCACCTTGGCGGTGTCCGGAACAGCACGGACGAGTTCCAGCGTGCGCCACCCGTCAGCAGTGTTCCCTTCGGCCGGTACCCGGCCTCGTTCTGCTGGCTTCACACCACTTGAGGTACCTCGGTGGAACCACGCGAAACCCGACGGTAGCCAAGGGCAGGGCATGGTGCCCGTGTGTCGGCCGCCCCCACGCGTGAGCCGGGCCCCGGGATGGCGGACGTCACACCGCCCGTGCGACCGGCCCGAAAATATTCCCGATCTCGCGATCGATCCCACCCTGTGGCCACCGCAGCACGGTGCGCGGCAACGCGGCCAGACTGCGGGGACCCGACGAGAGGGGGATCGGTGGGAGCACCACTGCACCTGGCCGTCGCACTGCCCGTGACCGGGGAGTTCACCGCGCGGTACTGGATCGAGACCGTACGGGCGGCCGAGGACGCCAAGCTGGACTTCGTGACGTTCGACGACTCGCTGGGCGGCACACCCGGCCTCGACGCGGTCCTGGTCGCGGCCAGGGTCGCGCCGCTGACGTCGAGGATCGGCCTGGTTCCGACGGCGGTCGTCACGCACACGGAGCCGTTCCACGTGTCGAAGGCGATCGCGACACTCGACTACGTCAGCGGCGGACGCGCCGGCGTGCTGCTCGACGTCGCACCGGATCCGGCACACGCCAAGCACTTCGGCCGTCGTGAGATCGGCTCTCCCGGCGAGCTGTGGGAGGAGGCCGCCGACTACGCCGAGGTGCTGCGCCGGTTGTGGGACAGCTGGGAGGACGACGCGGAGATCCGCGACGTCACCACCGGGCGGTTCGTCGACCGGGAGAAACTGCACTACATCGACTTCGAGGGCCGCTGGTTCGACGTCCGCGGCCCGTCGATCACGCCGCGGCCGCCGCAGGGGCAGCCGCTGATCGCCGCCGCCGAGCCCGGCTTCGCGGACGTCGTGTTCTCCCACGACGCCTCCGCGTCCGACCGACTCGTGTACCGCGACGTCGACGCGACCGCGACCCCCGACGAGCTGCTGGCGTGGCAGGCGGAGGGCTTCGCCGGGTTCCGCCTGCACGGCGACCTGGACGCGGTCACGCGGGACCTCGTCCCGCGGCTGCGGGAGCGCGGGCTGTTCCGCACCGAGTACGAGCACCCGACCCTGCGTGCGCGCCTCGGTCTCACCCGGCCGGAGAACCGTTACGCGGCGGGGAGTGCGCGATGACCAAGCAGATCCACCTCGCCGCGCACTTCCCCGGCGTGAACAACACGACGGTCTGGAGCGATCCCGCGGCGGGCAGCCACATCGAGTTCTCCTCGTTCGTCCACCTGGCACAGACGGCGGAACGGGCGAAGTTCGACTTCTTCTTCCTCGCGGAGGGCCTGAGGCTGCGCGAGCAGGGCGGGCGGATCTACGACCTGGACGTGGTCGGCCGCCCGGACACGTTCACCGTGCTCGCCGCGCTGGCCGCCGTCACCGACCGCCTCGGGCTGGCCGGCACGATCAACTCGACGTTCAACGAGCCGTACGAGGTGGCCCGGCAGTTCGCCTCGCTCGACCACCTCTCGGCCGGCCGGGCCGCCTGGAACGTCGTGACGTCGTGGGACGCGTTCACCGGTGAGAACTTCCGCCGCGGCGGGTTCCTCGCGCGGGAAGACCGCTACACCAGGGCGGAGTCGTTCCTGCGCACCGCGTGGAAGCTCTTCGACACCGGCGTCGGCCCGTTCGAGCACACCGACCGGCACTTCGACATCAGCGGGACCTTCGGGGTCCCGCGGTCTCCGCAGGGCCGTCCGGTGATCCTCCAGGCCGGCGACTCCGAGGAGGGCCGCGAGTTCGCCGCGGCCACGGCCGACGCGATCTTCTCCCGGTACGCGACCCTGGAGGAGGGACAGCGGTTCTACCGCGACGTGAAGGGCCGGCTGGCGAGGCACGGCCGGTCGCCCGAGCAGCTGAAGATCCTGCCCGCGGCCACGTTCGTCCTCGGCGACACCGACGCGGACGCGCAGGAGAAGGCCGCGGAGGTGCGGCGCCAGCAGGTCAGCGGCGCTACCGCGATCCGGTTCCTGGAGCAGGTGTGGAACCGCGACCTGAGCGGCTACGACCCGGACGGCCCGTTGCCCGAGGTCGAGCCGCTCACCGGCGAGAACACCATCGCCAAGGGCAGGGCGAGCGTGCGGATGTTCAAGGATCCCGTTGCCACCGTGCGGGAGTGGCGGGAGAGGGCCGCGGCGAAGAACCTGTCGATCCGCGACCTCGTGATCGACGTGAGCGCCCGGCAGACGTTCACCGGATCGGCCGCCAGCGTGGCCACGCAGATCAACGACCTGGTGCAGCAGGACGCGGCGGACGGCTTCATCCTGGTGCCGCACGTGACGCCCGGCGGCCTGGACGAGTTCGCCGACACCGTGGTGCCGCTGCTGCAGGACCGCGGTGTCTTCCGGGCCGACTACACCGGCCCGACCCTGCGTGATCACCTCGGTGTCCGATAGTTGTTCACCACGTGGACGCCCTTGCCCGCATGATCGGCGGGTCCTTACGGTGAGTTGTGGGCGCCGCGCCCCGCTTCTGACTCACCTGGCCGACAAGGACCTGTCATGTCCTCTGCCCTCGCCTTACCGTCCACAAAGGACAGATCTGACGATCTGGCCGCGTTGTCCGTTGTGCCCGCCCGCCACCCGTGGCGGTGGGTGGGCATCGCGGTCGTGCTGGTGCTCGTCGCCCAGTTCGTGCACGGCCTGGTCACCAACCCCGGCTGGGACTGGCCGACGTTCGCCCGCTACTTCACCGCCGAGTCGATCCTGCGCGCGGTGGGCACCACCATCGTGCTCACCGTGCTCGGGACCGTCCTCGGGTTCGCGCTCGGCATCGTGGTGGCGCTGCTGCGGCTGTCCCGCAGCGTGTTCCTGCAGGGTGTCGGCTGGACCTACGTGTGGGCGTTCCGCTCGATCCCGCTGATCGTGCAGCTGCTGTTCTGGTTCAACATCTCCTACCTCTACCAGCGGTTGTCGGTCGGCATCCCGTTCGGCCCGGAGTTCTACTCCTTCGAGACCGTGCAGCTGATCAGCCCCATGGGCGCCGCCGTCCTCGGGCTCGCGCTGCACCAGGCCGCCTACGCCGCCGAGATCGTGCGCTCCGGCGTGATCTCGGTCGAGCCGGGCCAGCTGGAGGCCGCCGCCGCGCTGGGCGTGCCGAAGGGCCGCCAGCTGCGCAGGATCGTGCTGCCGCAGGCGATGCGCGCGATCCTGCCGAACGCGGCGAACGAGGTGATCAGCCTGTTCAAGGGCACCTCGGTGGTGTCGGTGATGGCGATCGGCGAGCTGTTCTACCAGGTGCAGGTCGTCTACGGCCGCAACGCGCGGGTCGTGGCGCTGCTCATGGTCGCGACCGTCTGGTACATCATCCTGACCACGCTGCTCTCGATCGGCCAGCACTACGTGGAGCGGTACTTCGCGCGAGGAGCCCGCCGGTGATCGAGGTTCTGGGCGTGCACAAGAGCTTCGGCACCCACGAGGTGCTGCGCGGGGTCTCCCTGGAGGTCGCGGCCGGTGAGGTCGTGGTGGTGCTGGGACCGTCCGGCTCCGGCAAGTCGACGCTGCTGCGCACGATCAACCACCTGGAGAAGGTCGACCGCGGGTTCGTCAGCATCGACGGCGCGCTGGTCGGGTACCGGCGGTCCGGGCGCAAGCTGTACGAGCTCAAGGAACGCGAGGTGCTCAGGCAGCGCGCGCAGATCGGGTTCGTCTTCCAGAACTTCAACCTGTTCCCGCACCTGACCGCGCTGGAGAACGTCGTCGAGGCACCGCTGGCCCACGGCCGTCCGCGCGCCGAGGTCCGCGCGGAGGGCCGCTCGCTGCTCGCACGGGTCGGCCTGGCGGACAAGGAGGACGCGTACCCGCGGCAGCTCTCCGGCGGTCAGCAGCAACGCGTCGCGATCGCCCGCGCCCTGGCCACGCGCCCGAAGGTCGTGCTGTTCGACGAGCCCACCTCCGCGCTCGACCCCGAGCTGGTCGGCGAGGTGCTGGACGTGCTGCGCGACCTGGCCAGGTCCGGCACGACGATGGTCGTCGTCACGCACGAGATCGGCTTCGCCCGCGAGGTGGCCGACCGCATCGTCTTCCTCGACGAGGGAGTGGTCGTCGAGGAGGGCACGCCGAGCGCGGTGCTCGACCACCCCGTCCACGAGCGCACCCGCGCTTTCCTGTCCAAGGTGCTGTGAAGGAGTTCGTTGTGCGCAAGTCACTTCTCGCCGGTCTGGTGCTGGTGCTCGCGGCGTGCGGGACCGCGGAGAGCGAGCCGGCCGCCGTGTCCGGCCTGAACGTCAGCCTGGGTCCCGACCAGAACCGGGTGACGGCGGCCAGAGACGACAAGATCGCCGCGAAGGTGCCGGAGAAGTTCCGCTCCAAGGGCGAGCTCGTCGTGGGCGGAGACACAGGTACCGCACCACCTCTGCGGTTCTACGCCACAGACGACCGCACGGTGATCGGTGTGGAGACCGACATCGCGTTCCTCGTCGCGGACGTGCTGGGGCTCAAGCCGCGGCTGGAGACGTCGTCGTGGGAGAACCTGTTCGTCGGCATCGACAGCGGCGCCGTGGACGTGGGCCTGTCGAACATCACGGTCACGGAGGCGCGCAAGGAGAAGTACGACTTCGCCACCTACCGGCTGGACACGCTCGCGTTCGAGGCGAAGAAGGGCGGCACCTGGAAGGTGAAGGAGCCCAAGGACGTGGCGGGCAAGGTGATCGCGGTGACCTCGGGCACGAACCAGGAGAAGATCCTGGTCGACTGGAGCGCCCAGAACGTCGCGGCGGGCCTGAAGGCCACCGACATCAAGTACTTCCAGAAGTCCTCGGACTACTACCTGGCGCTGCAGTCCGGGCGCATCGACGCCTACCTCGGCCCCAACCCCACGGCGGCCTACCACGCGGCCGCGTCCGGGGAGACCGAGGTGATCGGCACCTTCTCCGGTGGCGCGTCGGTGCAGGGCAAGATCGCCGTGACCACGTTGAAGGGCAACGGGTTGGTCGTGCCCGTGCAGGAGGCGCTCAACCAGCTGATCGCGAACGGCAAGTACGCGGAGGTGTTGAAGCGCTGGGGCCTGGCCGACGAAGCCGTGCCGGCCTCGGAGATCAACCCGCCGGGCCTGCCGAAGACCTCCTGAGGAGCCTGTCGTGCGACTCGTGCTGACCATCGAGACCGACGACGACCAGGCCGCGGCGCGGTTGCTGGGCGCGTTGCAGGACGTGGGCCTGGTGTCCGCGGAGCCCGATCCCGAGGTGCGGATCCTGCCGCACGCCCGGCAGGTGCGCCACCGCGACACCACGGTCGAGCTGACCCGGCTGGAGTTCGACCTGCTGCTGCACCTGTGCGAGCACCCCGACCGCGCGCACCGGCGCCGTGAGCTGATGTCGGCGGTGTGGGGCATCCACGACGACCACAGCGGCGGCCGCACGGTCGACGTGCACGTGCGGCGGGTGCGGCAGAAGCTCGGCGCCGCCGGTGACGTGATCCAGACCGTGCGCGGCGTCGGCTACCTGGTCGCCGCGGGCCGGGTGCGGATCGACCGCGCGGCCGACGTGGTGCGGCTGGCCGACCGCCGCGCCGGATGAGCCCGGTGGCCTCCCGATGCCTCCTCGGGAGGCCACCGCTTCGCCTTGGGAAGACAGCGGGTGGCCGAAACCGGTGGCGCGGCGGGTCACCGGGAACCGCCGCGCGAAGCCGGAGGGTGGTCGGGACGGGCTTCAGGCCCGCCGCTCGTCGTGGTGCAGCCTGCGGAGCGTCCACAGCCCGTACAGGGCCAGCAGCGGTTTGAGGAGCAGCCACTCGCCGAAGCGGTAGTCGGCCGCGGGCACGAGCCGTTCGGCGAGGTCGGGGCGCTGCCGCCGCAGGTAGGCGCGGGCCTTGAGCGCGTGGGCCGGCTGGGAGACGATCTTGATGCGGTCGGCGTCCTCGATCAGCGGGATCACGTTCGTGACGTTCTCCCACGTCGTCCTGCTCTCCTCTTCGAGCAGCACCGTGCCGTCGAACCCGAGCACGGACCTGGCGTGGCCGGCCATCAGCCGGGCCTCCGAGGCACCGGCACCGGTCGCGCCACCGGTGAAGATCACGCGCGTGGCCCGGCCGTCGCCGGCGGACACGGAGCGCAGACCGGCACGCACCCGCCAGCGGTTGACGAGGTTCGCGGTCGTCCCGGTGTTCCGGTAGCCCAGCACCACCACGGCCTCGGAGCCACCCTCGCCAGGCCGCACGAGCACGCCGGACCACCGCCGGTTCAGCCACTCTCCCCAGCCCAGGGCCACCACCGCGGCCACCGCCACCCCGGTCCGCAGTTTCATGCACCGACTCTAAACCAGTTGCTCCGCCCCGCTCGCCCGGTGTTGCATCGAGGCACCGGAGCACGGGGGAGCTGATCGATGCACGACGGCGAGATCGCCACGGACGTGTCCCTTGTGGACGAACTGGTCCGCACGCAGTTCCCGCGCTGGCACGGCCTGCAGATCACCCAGCTCCGGCACGGCGGCACCGACCACGCCATCTACCGCCTGGGTGACGAGCTCGCGGTCCGGCTGCCGCGCATCGGGTGGTCGCGCGACCAGGCCGAACGGGACGCCGTCACCGTGCCGAGGCTCGCACCGCACCTCCCGGTGGCCGTTCCCGAGCCGCTGGAGCTCGGTGAGCCCACCGAACGCTACCCGTACCGCTGGTCCGTGGTGCGCTGGCTGGACGGCGAGACGCTCCCGGTCGAGCGGACCGCCGACGACACGCCGCACCGGCTGGCCGAGGTGGTCGCCGCACTGCACGGCGTCGACGCGACGGGAGTCGAGTGGACCACCTATCGCGGCCGTCGTGACCAGTCCGGTTCCGACGACCTGGTGCGCAAGAACATCGCCGTGCTCGGTGACGACCCGCGGCTCGTGGCGGTGTGGGAGGAGGCGCTGGCGGCACCGCGCTGGGACGGGCCCGGCCGCTGGCTGCACGCCGACCTGCACGAGGGCAACCTGCTCTTCACCGCGGGCACCCTGACCGGTGTGATCGACTGGGGCAGCGCCGGCGTGGGCGATCCGGCGGGCGACCTGATGACGGCCTACCTGTACCTGGACGAACGGGGTCGCGCGGCGTTCCGGCGCGAGGTCGGGTTCGACGACGCCGCGTGGGCGCGAGCACGCGGCTGGGCGCTGCAGATGGCGGTGCTGGCGCTGCCGTACTACCGGGACACGAACCCGTTCCTGGTCAGGATCGCCCAGCACATCCTCGGCCAGCTACTGGCGGAACGCGCCGGGTGAGACGCCCGCCTCGCGGGTGAAGAACTTCGTGAAGTTCGTGGCCTCGCTGAACCCCAGCCGGTGCCCGACGGCCGCCGACGACAGGTCCGTGTGCACGAGCAGGCGCTTGGCCTCCAGCGCCACCCGCGCGTCGATCAATGCCTTGGCCGACCGGCCGGTCGCCGCCACGCAGATCCGGTTCAGGCTGCGCACCGAGTAGCCGACGCGGGCCGCGTAGTCGGCGGCGTTGCGGGTGACCGCGAACGACCGCTCCAGCTCCTGCTGGAACCGTTCGAACCGGGGGTCACCCGGTCCGCCGGAGGCCGCGGGCAACCGGGCGATGCGCAGCAGGAGCACGCCCGTGAGCTGCCGCAGCAGTTCGACCGGCGCACCGGAGCCGACCACGCGCCGGTACTCGTGCCGCAGGTCGCGCGCGGCCCGGTCCAGCACGGCCCGTTCCCCGGCGGGCACCACCCACCGCACCGGGCCGAACGGGCTGAGCAACGGCCGGGCGCCGTCGAGCGGTGGCGGGAACGCGGGCGTGAACAGCACGACGTGCGCCTTCAACGTGCCGGTGGGCAGCCGCAGAACGCGGCCGGGGCTGACGTGCAGCAGCGTGCCGGGTCCGCACGGGTGGTCCACGAAATCGACCATGCAGGAGCCGCGTCCGGCGGTGACGAGGAACAGCTGGTGGAAGTCGGTCCTGTGCACCTGCGTCAGCGTGTTCTCGCTGAGCCTGCGCCGCAGCTGGGCGAGGTCCACCGCCTCCAGTCCCAGCCGCGGGCGGTCGGGGTTGCTGAAGCCGAACTCGACGAGCTGTCCACTTCTGACCATGGTGGAGCCGGATCTTACCTCGTCCGGCGGCCACCGGCGCGGCAGAGTTTCCGGCATGGACAACAAGGAACTCGTGCTCAAGGCCGCCGGCGAGCTGTTCGGCGCCAAGGACCCGTCCGCTGTGGACCGCTGGGTCGCACCGGACTACCGCCAGCACAGCGCGCTGATCGGTGACGGCCCCGAGGCGTTGCGCGGGCTCGTCGCCAACCTGCCGGAGGGCTTCCACTACGAGCTGGCACGGGTCGTCGCCGACGGTGACCTCGTTGCGCTGCACGGCGTCTACCACGGCTTCGGCCCGCAGCCGCTGGTCGCGTTCGACCTGTTCCGCGTCGAGAACGGCAAGCTCGCCGAGCACTGGGACGCGCTCACCCCCGTCGTCGAGCGGACCGCCAGTGGACGGTCCCAGACGGACGGTCCCGCGGCACCGGCCGACGCCGACACCGAGCGGTCCCGCTCGCTCGTGGGCGAGTTCGCGCAACGGGTCCTGCGGGACGCCGACTACTCCGTGCTGACCGACTTCATCTCGACCGAGACCTACCTGCAGCACAACCCCGAGGCCGCCGACGGCCTCGACGGGTTCGGTGCCGCCGCCGCGAGGTGGGCCGAGCAGGGCCGCCACCTCCTCTACAAGACCGTGCACCGGGTCGTGGCGGAGGGCGACCTGGTGCTGCTGCAGTCCGAGGGCGAGTTCGGCGAGCCGGTCGCGTACTGGGACCTGTTCCGGGTCGCCGACGGCCGGATCGTCGAGCACTGGGACGTGATCGCACCGGTCCCGGCCGAGCTGCCGCACGGCAACGGCCTGTTCTGACCATGATGACCGCACTGCCGTTGCGCGACTACCGGGACGCGGTCGCGCTGGACGAACCGTTCCACCCGCTCCACCCGCCCGCGCCGGCGGCCCGCCTCGGCGTGCTGACCGGCCGTGCGCTGCGGCTGCTCGGCGAGGACCCGCGAGTGGGCCGGTTCGCCCTCCCGCACATCCCCGCCGAGCAGCGGCGGTTGCTGCGGTCGTTGCTGACCGTGCGCGAACCGGCCCCGCTGGCGACTGACCTGCAGGCCGTGCTCGACGCGGTGCTCGGCGGCGAACGCGAGCAGTACGCGCTGACCGATGCCCGGTCGCTGCCCGCACCGATCGCCGTGTGGCGCGGCGACATCACCCTGCTCAAAGCCGATGCCATCGTGAACGCCGCGAACGACGCTCTGCTGGGCTGTTTCCAGCCGGTACACCCGTGCGTCGACAACGCGATCCACGCCGCCGCCGGTCCACGGCTGCGCGCGGACTGCCACCGGATCATGGCCGCGCAGGCCGCGCCGGAACCCACCGGCATCGCCAAGATCACCCGCGGCTACCACCTGCCCGCGCCGTTCGTGCTGCACACCGTCGGCCCGATCGTGCGCGGTGACCTCAGGCCTGCTCACGAGACCGCGTTGGCCGACGCGTACCGGTCCTGCCTCGACCTGGCCGCCGAGGTCGGCGCGATCCGCACGGTCGCGTTCTGCGGGATCAGCACCGGGCTCTTCGGGTTCCCGAGGCAGCCCGCGGCCCGCATCGCGGTGGACGTCGTGCGCGACTGGCTCGCCGCACGTCCCGGCCGGCTCGACCGCGTCGTGTTCGTGACCTACACCGCCCAGGACGAGGCGGCCTACCGGGAGGTCCTGCGATGACGGTCGAACGCCTGCTGGACGAGGCGGACCGGGTGCTGGTCGCGGCGGGCGCGGGACTGTCGGCGGCGGCCGGGTACGACTACACCGACACCCGCCGGTTCGCCGAGCTCTTCCCGGTGTTGCACCGGATGGGCCTGCGGGCCCGCTATCAGCTGATCGGCCTGCCGCTGCCACCCCGGCTGCTCTGGGGCTACTGGTCCGTGCACGTCGACGACATCCGGTTCGGCCCGGCACCGAACCCGATGTACGCGCGGCTGCGCGAGGTCATCGGCGCGCGCGACAACTTCGTGCTGACGTCCAACGTCGACGGGTTGTTCGCCCGCAACGGTTTCACCGACGTCTGGTCACCGCAGGGCGACTACGGGCGTTACCAGTGCGAGACGCCGTGCACGCGCGAGACGTGGGACAGCAGGCCGATCGTCGAGGCAGCGCTCGCCGGCCTCGACCCGGAGACGGGGGAGGCGTCGGCGGTGCCCACCTGCCCGCGGTGTGCCGGACCGGTGTTCCTCAACGTGCACAAGGGACCCGAGTACGTCGCCGACCACTACGCACCGGACGGTCAGCGGTTGCGCGAGTGGGTGAACCGCCCCGGGGACCTGCTCGTCGTGGAGATCGGCGCCGGGTACAGCACGCCCACGGTGATCCGCCGGCCGGTGGAGTCGCTGGTGCGCGGACTGCCGCGGGCGCGGCTGGTGCGGATCAACCGGGACCACGCCGAGGTGCCCGCTGATCTTGCTGAGCGGTCGGTGTCCGTCCGGGCCGACGTCGCGGAGGTGCTGGGCTTGCCGTGACCGCGTCGGCGCGGCAGCGGAAAACTGGTGCGGTCCCGTCACCGAGGGGCCGCGCCGGTGCGCTCTGTCGGACTGAAGGACGTCGCGCGCCATAGCACGTCGCGCCATCGCCGATCCGGAGTACAGCGTTCCCGCCGTTCGGGTTCATTCGTCAGGTTACGTACATGAGAAAGTTTCATCACCCCCCTCGACGGCACCTGTGGTTTGTGCGTACGGTGATCGCGAACTAACCGTACCGGTCAGTAGGAACGCAAGCTGAATTCCTTTCTCCCCACCCTGCAGGGTGAGGAAGTGAGCGCAGTGGACATGCTGTCGGATCCTGAACGGGTGCTGTGCCTGAGTCCGTTCGGCACCCCCAACCCAGCTCTCGTGGTCGCCGCCGAACGGGCGGGTGGCCTCGGTGTGCTCGACCTCGGACCGCACGCCGCCCGCGATCTCGGCCGCGTCACGGCACGGCACCCCGGCACGTTCGGGGTGCGGCTGCGCGGACCGCTGCCGGTCCGCCTGCCCGACGCCGTCGACACCGTCGTCGCCGATCTCGGCGATGCTGTCCCCGACCGTGCTGAGCTGGGTGAACGCCGCGTTCTCGCGGTGGTCACCTCGGTGGCCGAAGCGACTGCGGCGATCGAGTGGGGTGCGGTCGGCCTGATCGCGAAGGGTGCCGAGGCGGGCGGCCGGGTGGGTGGCTCGCCCGCGTTCGTCCTGCTCCAGCAGGTGCTCGCGCTGACCGATCTGCCCGTCTGGGTCTGGGGTGGCATCGGGCCGGACACGGCGGCCGCGGCCGTTGCCGGTGGTGCGCGCGGGGTGGTGCTGGAAGGCCAGCTGGCGCTCGTCGCCGAGGTGCGAAAACACATTTCGGGCGAAATTGTCAACGCGATCAGCGCCATGGACGGCGCCGACACGGTTGTGCGCGCCGGGGTGCGGGTGCACGTTCGGCAGAACACGCTCGAAATAGGTCAAGAAGGCGCATTCGCCGAATTCAACCGCAGGTCGTTCGGCACCGTCGGCGGTGTCGTCGGTGCCATTGACCGGGCGGTTCGCGAGAATCTCGCGCGGGCGGGCGAACACCGCTCGATCCGGGCCGGCGGACCGTTTTGCGACCGCGTTCCCGGCCTGCGGTACCCGATCGCGCAGGGACCGATGACCCGCGTCAGCGACCAGCCCGCGTTCGCCGCGGCCGTCGCCGAAGGTGGCGCGCTGCCGTTCCTCGCCCTCGCGCTGATGGAGGGTGAGCAGGTCGACGAACTCCTTGTGCGCACAGCGGAAAGGCTCGGCGACCGGCCGTGGGGCGTGGGGCTGCTCGGGTTCGCCCCGGCCGCGCTGCGCGCCCGGCAGCTGGCCGCGGTGCTGCGGACGAGGCCCCGGTACGCGATCGTCGCCGGTGGCACGCCCGCGCAGGCCCGTGAGCTGGAGGACGCCGGGATCGAGGCGTTCCTGCACGTGCCGTCGCCCGCGTTGCTCAAGCGGTTCCTGGACGAGGGCGCCCGCAAGTTCGTCTTCGAGGGCTCGGAGTGCGGCGGGCACACCGGTCCGCGGACCAGCTTCACGTTGTGGCAGCAGCAGGTCGACGTGCTGCGCGGCCGGGAGCAGGACGTGGTCGCGCTGTTCGCCGGCGGCATCCACGACGCGCGGTCGGCCGCGATGGTCGACGCGCTCACCGCGCCGCTGGCCGCCCGTGGTGCCGCGATCGGTGTGCTGGTCGGCACGGCGTACCTGTTCACCGAGGAGGCCGTCGAGCACGGCGCGATCCAGCCGGTGTTCCAGCAGGTCGCGCTGGAGTGCGAGGAGACGGCACTGCTGGAGACCTCGCCCGGCCACGCGGTCCGGTGCGCGCAGACGTCCTATGTGGACACGTTCGAGCAGGCGCGGGACCGGCTCGCCGGACTGCCGCGGCAGGAGAGCTGGGAACGGCTCGAACAGCTCAACCTCGGCCGGCTGCGGCTCGCCAGCCGGGGGCTCGTGCGCGGCGACGACGGCCTGGTCGAGGTCGGCGAGGACGAGCAGCGCCGCGAGGGCATGTTCATGATCGGCCAGGTCGCGACGCTGCGCTCGGAACGGACCACGATCGCCGCGCTGCACGAGGAGATCGTGTCCGGTGTGCTGCCGGAGAGCGCCCACGACGAGCTGACCGCCAAGCCGCTGGACGTGGCGATCGTCGGCATGGCCGCGATCATGCCGGGGGCGCGGGACGTGGCTGAGTTCTGGGCGAACGTGCTGGCGGGCAGGGACTCCATCACCGAGATCCCGCCGGACCGCTGGTCACCCGACCGCTACGGCAGCCCGTTCCGCCGGGGCGGGTTCCTCCCGCGCACGGCGTTCGACCCGCTCGCCTACGGCATCCCGCCCGCGTCGCTGACCTCGATCGAGCCCGCGCAGCTGCTCGCACTGGAGGTCTCGGCGCAGGCGTTGCAGGACGCCGGGTACGCGACGCGGGTGTTCGACCGCGAGCGCACGTCGGTGATCTTCGGCGCCGAGGCCGGCGCCGACCTCGCGAACGCCTACACCGTCCGCACCGCGTTGCCCGCGCTCGGCATCCGGGGCCTGGACGACCACCTGCCCGCGCTGACCGAGGACTCGTTCCCCGGCGTGCTGGGCAACGTGATCGCCGGCCGGGTCGCGAACCGGCTCGACCTCGGCGGCGCGAACTACACCGTCGACGCGGCCTGCGCGTCGAGCCTCGCCGCGCTCGACGTGGCGTGCAAGGAACTCGTCGGCGGCACCAGCGACATGGTCCTGTGCGGCGCCGTCGACCTGCACAACAGCGCGCACGACTACCAGATGTTCGCGTCGGTCAAGGCGTTGTCCGCCGAGGGCCGCTGCGCCACGTTCGACTCGGCCGCCGACGGCATCGCGCTCGGCGAGGGCGTCGCGTGCGTGGTGCTCAAACGGCTCGCGGACGCCGAACGCGACGGAGACCGGATCTACGCGGTGGTCAAGGGCATCGGCGCGTCGAGTGACGGCCGGTCGTTGGGCTTGACCGCGCCACGTCCCGAAGGCCAGCAACGGGCGCTGCGCCGGGCCTACGCGTCGGCGGGCGTGTCGGTGCGCGACGTCGGGCTGGTCGAGGCGCACGGCACCGGAACCGTCGTGGGCGACCGGACCGAGCTCGCGGCGCTGACCGAGATGTTCGCCGGGGCCGAGCCGGGCAGCTGCACGATCGGCTCGGTGAAGTCGCAGATCGGGCACACCAAGTGCGCGGCGGGGCTGGCCGGGGTGATCAAGGCGGCGCTGGCCGTCCACACCGGAGTCCGGCCCGGCACGCTGCACGTCAAGCGGCCCAACGCCTTCTGGGACGCGCGGACCAGCCCGTTCACGTTCGGCCACCGCACCTGGGCGGCCCGCGACCGGGTCGCCGGGGTGAGCGCGTTCGGGTTCGGCGGCACCAACTTCCACACCGTCATCGCCGGGTACACCGGTGCCGACCAGCCGCGGCACGGCCTGACCGCGTGGCCGGCCGAGCTGTTCCTCGTCCGCGGCGAGAACCGCGTTGCGGCGCAACGGGAAGCCGCCCGGCTCGCCGCGCTCGTCGACGAGCGCACGCCGTTGCGGTCGCTGGCCGCGGCCTGCGGTGACGGCATGGTGCAGGCGGCGTTCGTCGTGAGCGACCACGAGGGTCTGCGCACGGCGCTGGCGGACGTCGAGGCGTGGCGCGCGTCGGACGTGGTGCGGCTGAGGAACGGAGAACGGCAGCAGGTCGCGTTCCTCTACCCCGGCCAGGGCAGCCAGCGGCCGGGCATGCTGCTGGACCTGGTCACGGCGTTCCCGTGGCTGCAGGAGCTGGTGGACCCGCGCTACGAGCGGGTGATGTTCCCGCCGGCCGCGCTGACCGCCGACGACGTCGCACGGCAGCGCGCCGAGCTCACCGACACCCGCAACGCCCAGCCGGCGCTCGGCATCGCCGGGCTGGCGGTGACCGCGCTGCTCGACTCCGTCGGCGTGCGGCCGGACCTGGCCGGCGGCCACAGCTACGGCGAGCTTGTCGCGTTGACGGCGGCCGGCGTGTTCACCCCCGCCGACCTGCTCGCCCTCAGCACGGCCCGTGCCGAGGCGATGCTGGAGTCGGCCGGTGACGACCCCGGCACGATGGCCGCCGTGTCCGCGCCGGTGGCCGAGGTCGAGGCACTGCTGCCCGCGGACGTCGTGGTGGCCAACCACAACTCGCCGGACCAGGTCGTGATCTCCGGGCCGACCGCCGCCGTGGAGAACGCCGTCGAGGTCCTGCGGACCGCCGGGCTCACCGTGAAGAAGATCCCGGTCGGGGCCGCGTTCCACAGCCCGCTGATGGCGGGCGCGCGGAACCGGTTCGCGGACCGGCTCGCGGCCGTTCCCACCGGCGGGACGCGGTTCCCGGTGTGGTCGAACGTGACCGCCGCACCGCACACCGACGTCCGCGCGGGCCTGGCCGACCAGCTCGCCGGCCGGGTGCGGTTCGTGGAGCAGGTCGAGTCGATGTACGCGGCGGGTACGCGGATCTTCGTCGAGGCCGGACCGGGCGGCGTGCTGACCGCGCTGGTCGGCGAGGTTCTCGGCGACCGGCCGCACCAGGCGTTGCGCTGCGACGACCACGTGACGTTCCTGCGCACGCTCGCCGCTCTCGCGGTCGCCGGTGTCGAGGTGGACACCGCACCGCTGTTCGAGGACAGGGCCGAACCCGCCACGGCCGTGCCGCCACGGCCCAACTGGTACGTGGATGGAGGTCTCGTGCGGGACGCGAACGGCAACGCACTGCCCGGTGGGCTCCGGCCCGCGACCGAGCTCCCGACGCTGCGGACGGGCGCCGGGCTGGGCCGCGACGAGATCGTCGAGAAGTTCCTGGACGGCATGCGCGACGCGGTCAGCGCCCAGCGCGACGTCCTGCTGAGCTACCTCGGCACCGCCCCCGCCGCGGTCCCGGCACCCGTGCCGGTGGTCGAGGCCGTGGTCGCGGAACCGGTGGCGCGGCAGCAGGAGGACGTGACCACGGTGGTGCTGCGGACGATCAGCACCCGCACCGGCTACCCGGTCGAGATGCTGCGACCGGGGCTGGACCTGGAGGCCGACCTGTCGATCGACTCGATCAAACGCACCGAGATCGTCGGTGAGCTGGTCGGGGAGCTGGGCGCGTCCGGATCGGTGGACGAGCTGGCGCAGCTCAAGACGATCGAGGGGATCGTCGGCTGGTTCGGTGCGGCCGCACCGGTGACCGGGGTGGCCGCGGCCAGGGACGTGCGGGGCGTGGTGGTGCGGACGATCAGCACGCGCACGGGCTATCCGGTGGAGATGTTGCAACCGGGGCTGGACCTGGAAGCGGACCTGTCGATCGACTCGATCAAACGCGCGGAGATCGTGGGGGAGCTGGTCGGTGAGCTGGGCGCGTCGGGGTCGGTGGACGAGCTGGCGCAGCTCAAGACGATCGACGGGATCGTGGCCTGGTTCGGCGAGGCGCCACCCACCCCCGCTCTCACCGCTTCACCAGCCCTCGCCGGCCCTGCCGTTGGCTCTCTCGTCGGCGTGGGCGCGGCACCCGGCGCGGGCGCGGCACCGACTCCCACGCTCGGTCGGCTCGTCCGGCGCGTTCCCCAGGTCGTCGCGGCGGAACCCGCACACCCCGTCGACCTCACCGGCAAGACGGTCCTGATCGTCGACGACAACGGCATCGGCCTGGAACTGGCCGACCTGCTGGAGAAGCACACCGCCCGCCCGCGCGTCGAGCCGTCGTTCCCGGCGGACCTGGCCGGTGTCGACCTCGTGGTCCGGCTCGGTGCCCGGTTGCCGGAGGCGTTCAGCGAGGTCAAGGCGTGCGTCACCAACGGCGTGCACCTCGTCGTGGTCACCACGGGCGGTGGCACGTTCGGCTTCGACCACACCCCCGACGAGCTGCCCGCCGACATCGGCCTGCACGGGCTGATCCGCACGGCCGCGCTGGAGTACCCGGACCTCGTGGTGCGGGCGATCGACCTCAACCCCAAGGAAAGCCACCGCGACATCGCCACCGCGCTGGTCGCCGAGCTCGGCGCGGGCCCGGCGGTCGTGGGCCACCAGGCCGGGCGCAGGCAGGTCATCGAGGCGCTGCCGGCGGAACCGGTCGGCGGCGACCTCCCGCTCGACGCGGACAGCGTGGTGCTGCTGACCGGTGGTGCCCGCGGCATCACCGCGCTGACCGCGATCGCGCTGGCCGAACGCACCGGCTGCCACATCGAGCTGATCGGCCGCACCCCGGTCGCGCCGGAGGACCACCGGCTCGCCCACGCCACGACCGAACCCGAGGTCGTGAAGGCGTTGTTCGACAGCGGGGTCACCGACGACGTGCCGGCGAAGGCACGCGGGGTGCTCGCCGCGCGTGAGGTGCGGCGGACGTTGGAACTGTTGCACGCCAAGGCGTCGAGTGTCCGCTACCACGTGTGCGACGTCACTGACGTGGAGGCCGTGCGTCGGGTGCTGACGGACGTCAAGGCGAGGTTCGGCCGGCTCGACGGTGTCGTGCACGGCGCGGGGGTGCTCGACGACAAGCTGATCGCGGACAAGACGCAGCGGTCGTTCGACCGGGTCTGGGCGACGAAGGTCAACGCCGCCAACGTGTTCACCGACGGGTTCCTCGTGCTGTTCGGCAGTGTCAGCGGCGTGTTCGGCAACCGCGGCCAGGCCGACTACAGCGCCGCGAACGACGCGCTCGACCGGATGGCCCGGTTCTGGGGCACCCAGCGCAGGGTCGTCGCCGTCGACTGGGGACCTTGGGCCGGTGCGGGCATGGCGGCCGGGCTGGCCGGCGAGTACGCGCGCCGCGGCATCCCGCTGATCAAGCCCGAGGAGGGCGTCGACGCGCTGCTCAACGAGATCGCCGCGGGGCACGACGTGCAGGTGGTCTACCAATGGGAGGCATAGCGATCGTCGGCATCGGCGCCGTCTTCCCCGGCGCGCTCGATGCCACGACGTTCTGGCGCAACATCGTGTCCGGTGTGGACGCCATCGGACAGGTCCCGCCCGGCCGCTGGGACCCGGCCACCTACTACGACCGGCACAGCACCGGCGGCGACCGGTTCTACTGCCGCAGGGGCGGGTTCGTCGACGACCTGGCCGAGTTCGACCCGACCAGGTTCGGCATCATGCCGTCCACAGTGGACGATGCTGAACCCGACCAGCTGCTTGCCCTCGCCACGGCCGCGGAGGCGATCGCGGACGCGGGCGGCGAGCCGGTTCTGCCCGCACGGGAACGGATCGGCGTCGTCGTCGGCCGCGGTGGCTACCTCACGCCCGGTTGCGCGCGGCTCGACCAGCGGGTGCGGCTGGCCGACGAGGTGCTCTCGGTCGTGCGCGACCTGTTCCCGGGACTGGGCAGCGCGGAGCTGGGCACGGTGCGGCAGGCGGTCAGGGACCGGTTCGGGCCGGAGCAGCCGGAGGCGTCGATCGGGCTCGTGCCGAACCTCGCCGCCTCCCGCATCGCCAACCGGTTCGACCTGCGCGGCACGGCCTACACCGTCGACGCGGCCTGCGCGTCCGGGCTGGTCGCGGTCGAGCACGCCGTCCGCGAGCTGCGGGAGGGCCGCGCGGACGCGATGCTGGCCGGTGCGGTGCACCTCTGCCACCACCCGACGCTGTGGAGCGTCTTCACGCAGCTCCGCGCGTTGAGCCCGACCGAGCGCATCCGGCCGTTCGACGCGAACGCCGACGGCACGCTGCTGTCCGAAGGCGTCGGCATGGTGTTGTTGAAGCGCCTGGAAGACGTGGGTGACGAACGCGTCTACGCCGTGATCCGGGGCATCGGCACCGCGAGCGATGGCCGCGCGACCAGCATGATGACGCCCAACCCGGAGGGCCAGCTGCTGGCCGTGCGGCGGGCGTGGGCCAACGCGGAGCTCGACCCGCGCACTGACGCACCGGGCCTGATCGAGGCGCACGGCACCGCCACCCCCGCCGGTGACGCCGCCGAGCTGGCCACGATGGTCACCGCGTTCGGCGCGGAGGGCGAGGAGATCGGCATCGGCACGGTGAAGTCGATGATCGGCCACGCCATGCCGGCCGCCGGGATGGCCGGGCTGATCAAGGCCGCGCTCGCGCTGCACCACCGCACGCTGCCGCCGACCCTGCACGTCGAGCAGCCGCACCCGGCGCTGCGCAACACCCGCTTCACGCCGGTCAGCGCGGCGCGGGACTGGGAGGGACCGCACCGGGCCGTCGTGAACGCGTTCGGGTTCGGCGGGATCAACGCCCACGCCGTGCTCGACGGCCACACGGTCGCCACGCCGCGCAAGCCGGTCATGACCTTCGCCGCGGACACGGCCGAGGAACTGGTCGATGCGGTCCGCGAACGGAGGCCCTCCCAGGCCGATCGTGCGTTCCGGCTGGCCATCGGCAACCCGGACGACCGCAAGCTCAAGCTGGCCGAACGCGTCATCGCCCAGGGCAAGACCTGGCCCGGCCGCCACGACATCTGGTTCTCCCCGCAGCCGCTGGTCACCGGCACCGACCAGGTCGCGTTCGTGTTCCCCGGCTTCGAACGCGAGTTCACCGGCGAGGTGGTCGACCACGCCGTCACGCTGCTGCAGGACGGCCGCCGCCAGGCCCGCGAGCTGATGGCGCTGGGCCTCACGCCCGGCGCGCTCGCCGGGCACAGCATGGGCGAGTGGACCGCGATGGTCGTCGGCGGCATCTACCCGACGATCGATGAGTTCGTCGGCGCGCTCGGGCCGGGCGCGGTCGCCGTCGTGGACGTCGCCTACGCCGCACTGGGGTGCTCGGTGGACGTCGCCGAACAGCACCTGGTCGACGGCGTCACGGTCAGCCACGACAACTGCCCGCACCAGTCGGTGGTCTGCGGCCCGATCGACCGCGTCGAACTCGTGCTGGCGAAGCTCAAGGCCAACGGCGTGATGGCGCAGCTGATGCCGTTCCGCACCGGCTTCCACACACCCGCGCTCGCGCCCCACCTCGGACGCGCCCGTGAGATGCTCGACCGCCTGCCGGTCCGCACGCCGGACATCCCGGTGTGGTCGGCGAACTCGCTGGAGCCCATGCGCGCCGAGGAAGTCCGCGACCTGGTGCTGCGGCACCTGGTCGAACCGGTGCGGTTCCGGCCGCTGCTGGAACGTCTGCACTCGGCCGGCTTCCGCGCGTTCGTCCAGATCGGGCAGGGCAGCCTGCCCGGGTTCGTCGCCGACACCCTGTCCGACCGCCCGCACCTCGCGGTCAACGCCGACATCGCGCCGGAAGCGCTGTGGGCGTTCGGGCTCAAGCGCGGCACCGCGCACCGGGTCCGGCTCCGGCTCGGCACCCCGAAGATCACCGTCGACCCGCTCGGCACCGAACCCGTCCTGATCGCCGGCGACAGCCCGATGTCGGCCGCCGTCACCAAGCTCGTGGCCCACACCAACGCGGTCGCGCGCGAGGTGGTGGACGCGTTGCGCCCCAACGCGGTGGCGCGCGAGGTAGCGGATGCTTTGCGTCCCAACGCGGTCGCGGCCGAGGCAGCGGGTGGGCGCGGGGTGTTGGTCAGCGCGGGTGGGCGCGGGGCAGCGGTCGCGGCCGAGGTGGCGGGTGCGCTGCCGCCGGACGAGATGAGCTTCACCCGCGAGTTCTCGTTGCACACCATGCCCGAGCTGGTCGACCACTCGGTGTTCCCACAGGCGCCGGGCTGGCCGGACCTCGCCGACGGCTTCCCGATCGTGCCGGCCACCGGGCTGCTGGAGGTCTTCGCCGACGCCGCCCGCGGGCTGACCGGCGGGACCGTGCACGGGTTCGCCGGAGTCAGGGCCAAGCGCTGGCTGACCGCGTTGCCCGCGACGACCGCGCGGATCAGTGCACGCGCCGAAGGGCCCGGCCGGGTCGTGGTGAAGGTCGGCGACTACGCCGAGGGTGTCGTGCTGATGAGCCCGGTCGACCCGCGGCCGCTGGAGATCGAGCTGCACGGCACCCGCGCGGCACCGGTCACGGCCGACGAGCTGTACCGGGACAACTGGATGTTCCACGGCCCGGCGTTCGCCGGTGTGACGAAGATCGAGTCGTTGGCGGACAACGGGATCTCGGGCGTGCTGACGCCGTTGCCCGCGCCGGGCGCGTTGCTGGACAGCGCGGGGCAACTGATCGGCCACTGGATGCAGGTGGTGCACACCGTCGACCAGACCGTGCTGCCGACCGGGATCGAGCAGGTGTCGTTCCACGGCCCGGCGCCCACCGGTGACGTCCACTGCACCGCCCGGATCCGCGAGGTCACCGCGCAGTCGATGGTCGCCGACGCCGAGCTGGCGGTGAACGGCGTGCTGTGGTGCCGCATCACCGGCTGGACCACCCGCCGGTTCACCACCGACGACCGGATCTGGCAGGTCAAGCTCCGGCCCGGCACCGAGCTGCTGTCCACACCGGACGGTGAGTGGCTGCGGGTTGAGGAGAGGTGGTCCGACAGCGCCACCCGCGACCTGATCATGCGCCGCTACCTGAACTCCGCGGAACGACGGCACTACGCCGGGCTCGACGTGCCCGCGCAACGCGCCTGGCTGCTGCGCGTGATCGCGGTCAAGGACGCCGTGCGCGCGTGGCTGTGGAACCGCGGCGCCGGCCCGGTCTACCCGGCCGAGCTGACCGTCGACGCCGGTGCGCGGGTCCGCGGCGCGTTCGCCGTGCCGCAGCTCGACGTTGTTGCCGACAAGGGAAACGCCGCCGCTCGGGTGAGGACGGAGAACTGATGGACGAGGTGCTGGAGCAGGTCGCCAAGATGATCTCCGAGGTGGTCGGGCCTGACTTCCTGCTGGGCGTGGAGATCACCCGCGACACCACGTTCAGCGACGACCTGGGCCTGGAGTCGATCGAGTTCGTCGCGCTGGCCGACCGGCTCAACGCCCACTACGGCGTCGACCTGGTGGCCTTCCTCGCGGACATGGACATCGACGAGATCATGGCGATGTCCGTGGGCCGGCTCGTCGACCACATCACGGCCCGTGTCTGAGGTCCACGCCCGAGGGCTGCGCTTCCACGTGCAGCGGCTCGAGCCGACGCAGGACGTGCCGACGATCGTGTTCGTGCACGGACTGGTGATGGACAACCTCTCCAGCTTCTACTACACCCTCGCCGCGCCGCTGGCCGCGCGCGGGTTCGGCACCGTGCTGTTCGACCTGCGCGGCCACGGGCTTTCCGAGCGCCCGCCGTCCGGGTACACGCCGGAGGAGAGCGCGCTCGACCTCGTGGCCGTGCTGGACGGGATCGGCGTGACCGAGCCGGTGTTCCTGCTGGGCAACAGCTACGGCGGCGTGGTCGCGATGCACGCGGCCGTCCAGTCGCCGGAACGGGTCGCCGGTGTGGTGCTGGTCGAGTCGGCGTGCGGGGGAGTGGTCGGCGACGCGTGGTTCGAGGACATCACGAACACGCTCACGGTCGCCGCGCTGGGCCTGGAGTTCGACCGCACGCAGGACCAGCTGATGGCACTGGGCCAGCGCAAGATCGCGAAGCTCGCCCTGAACGCCGACGCGTTGCTCAACGGCACCACGCTGATCGATGACCTCGGCTCCGGGGCCAAGCTCGACCTCACGCAGGTGCGGTGCCCGGTGCTCGGCGTCTTCGGCGCGGAGTCCGAGCTGGTCGGCGCCGCCGCCGAGCTGTCCGAGCGGATCCCGTCCTGCCGCCTGCACGTGGTGACCGGCCTGGGCCACACCGTGCTGCGCGAGGCGACCGCCGAACTGCTCGACGTCCTCTACGACTGGCTGCCGTCATGAGCCGGTTCCTGTTCGTGGTGCCGCCATTGACCGGCCACGTCAACCCGACCGCGTCCGTGGGCGGCGAGCTGCTCGCGCGCGGCCACGACGTCGCGTGGGTCGGTCATCCCGGCACGCTGGCGCCGTTGCTGCCCGACCACGCGGTGATCCACCCGGCGATCGACGACGGGCTGGAAGCCGGCATCAGGGCTGAGCGGGAGCGCTGGCTCGCGTTGCGCGGGATGGCGGTGCTCAAGTTCTTCTGGGAGGAGTTCCTCATCCCGCTCGGCCACGCGATGGTGCCCGGTGTCGCCGCCGCGGTGCGGGACTTCGCGCCGGACGTGGTCGTCGCCGACCAGCAGGCGCTGGCGGGGCCGCGCGTGGCGAACGAAGCCGGACTGCCGTGGGTGACGTCCGCGGCGACCTCGGCGGAGCTGGTCACCCCACTGAGGACGATGCCGAAGGTCGACGCCTGGGTGCGCGGCCTGCTGCACGACTTCGCGGGCGGCGACATCCGGTTCTCCGACCGGCTCGTGCTCGTCTACAGCACGAAAGCCCTGGTGTCCGGCGACTTCGGCGACGAGGTGGCGTTCGTCGGGCCCGCGCTCGCGCACCGCGTCGAACGGGCCGAGTTCCCGTGGGAGCGCCTCGGCCGCCGCAACGTGCTGATCTCGCTGGGCACGTTGAACGGATCGGCCGGTGAACGGTTCTTCACCCAGGCGCTGGACGCCGTGGCGGAGCTGGACGTCCGGGTCGTGATGGTGGCACCGGAACGGCCCGCGCCGGCCAACGTGCTGCTGCGGCCGTCGGTGCCGCAGCTCGCGCTGATGCCGCACCTGGACGCGGTGGTCACGCACGGCGGCCACAACACGGTGTGCGAGGCGTTGGCGCACGGGCTGCCTCTGGTCGTGGCCCCGATCCGGGACGACCAGCCGACCGTCGCCGCGCAGGTCGTGGCCGCGGGAGCGGGCGTCCGGCTGACCTACTCGCGCGCCCGTTCGACCGATATTCGCACCGCACTGGAATCCGTGCTGGGTGAGCCGGAGTACGCGGCCGCCGCGGAGCTCGTGCGGGAGTCGTTCCTCGCGGCCGGTGGCGCCGCGGCGGCCGCCGATCGACTGGAGAAGGTGGTGGCAGGGTGATTCTTCCGGCTTGGATCCTGTCTGGTTGGATCCTGTCTGGCCTGGTGGTCCTGGTCGTCCTCGCGGACGCCCTGCGGCTGCGGGCACGCGCGTCCGCGCTGCGGGTGCTCCCCGCGGGCACGAGCGAGCACGCGTTGCTCACCGCCACCGGCGTGCGTGCCGAGGGCTCGTGGGACGCGGGCGACGCCGACCTGGTCGACCTGGTGCCGGCCGACCTGCCGACCGTGGCGGCGCTGGACCTGCTCGGCTCGGTCGACCCCGCCAGGTACCGGGCCGACCGGTGGGTGCGCGGGGCGAGCGCGGCGCAGGCCGTTCTGGTGCGCGAGAAGTACGTGCGGGAGGTCGATCCGGACGACCCGACGGAGTTCGTCGCGTTCGTCCGCGGCGTCAAGGACCACGTGCACGCCGAGGTGGACATCGCGGTGGCGCCGGGGCTCGGGGCCGGGCCGTACGACCTCCGATACCGGGCGGCGCGGTTGCGGCAGATCGGCAAGCGGCCGTCGCTGTGGATCGCGGGGTCCATGATCGGGTACGCCGTGGTGGCCGCCGCCGTGCTCACCGGCTGGCCGTGGGGCCTGGTCGCGCTGGCCGCTTACTGGGCGCACCCGGTCCTGGTCTTCGCGGGCACGCCGCTGAAGCCCGGGGACCTGTGGGTGCCGCGGTTCGTGCGCACGCCTTACCTGTGGCTGAAGACGGCCGGTGGCAAGAGGTCCACCGCCGAACGCCGCCAGGCCGAGACGCTGGAGCAGGCCGCGCCCTGGTACACCGAACGGCTCGGCCGCGACTTCCACGAGGCCCGGCGCGACACCTGCCCGTCCTGCGGCAGCGCGGACCTGCGGCGCTGGGTGACCGCGCACGACCTGGTGCAGCGCAAGCCCGGCACGTTCACGATGGACCGCTGCACGCGCTGTGCCCACGTGTGGCAGAACCCGCGGCTGTCCGAGGAGGGCCTCGGCTTCTACTACCGCGACTTCTACGACGGCCTGGGCGAGTCGTCCGCGGACGCGGTGTTCTCCGGCAAGACCTCGCCGTACTACGGCCGCGCGCGCATGGTCGAGCCGTTCGTCAAACCCGAGCGGTGGCTGGACGTCGGCTCCGGGCACGCCCACTTCTGCCTGGGCGCCAAGGAGGTGCTGCCGGACACCGCGTTCGACGGGCTCGACCAGGGCGCCGCGATCGAGGACGCCGCCCGGCTCGGCCGGATCGAGCAGGCCTACCGGGGCAGCTTCAAGGACTACGCGGGCGAGCTCAAGGGCCGGTACGACGTGATCAGCATGCACCACTACCTGGAGCACGTGCGGGATCCGTGGGAGGAGCTGGACATCGCGGCGGACGTCCTGCCGGTCGGTGGCTACCTGCTGATCGAGCTGCCGGACCCGGAGTGGCGGCTCGGGCGGTTGTTCGGGCAGTACTGGATGCCGTGGTTCCAGCCGCAGCACCAGCACATGATGCCGATCGGCAACCTGGAGCACGCGCTGGCCGGCCGCGGCCTGGTCACCGTCGCGCGGGAACGGTCGAAAGCCCACCTGTGCAACGACTTCACGCTGGCGTTGCTGCTCTTCCTGGGCGCCAAGGCACCGCGGACGCCCGCGCCGTGGCGGCCGGAACGGGTCCGGCTGCGCCGGCTGCGCAGCTTCCTGGTGTGGACGCTGGGGATTCCGGCGTTCTTCGTCGCGCTGGCGCTGGACCAGACCGTGAACCGGTTCCTCGCCGCGCGCAGCGGCCAGGGCAACGCCTACCGGCTGCTGGCGATCAAGGCATGACCGCGCCGGACGTGGTCGACCTCGCGGACCGGCCGGACGTCGCTCCGGAGCTGCGGCTGGTCCCGCACGCGTTCCGGCGCGCGTTCGGCCGTCCCGCCGCCGGTGTCTGGTACGCCCCAGGGGTGGTGCGGCTGCTCGGTGGCGCGGTGCGGGTACCGGGGAGGTGGGGTGCGATCGTCGCGGGCGACCGGCGTGACGACGGGGTGCTGGAGCTGGTGTCGGTCAACCGGCCGACCGAACGGGCGGTGCTGCCGTCCGGCGACGTCCCGGAGTGGGCGGCGCCGGTGCGCGGTGTGGCCGGTGGCGCCACGCTGATGTGCAGCGTCGACCTGCCGCGGGGCAGCGGCCTGTCGGCGGGGGAGGCGTTGCGGACGGCGGTCGGGCTGGCGTTGCGCGACCTGGCCGGTGTGGCGTTCGAGCAGGAAACCGTTGCGCCGCTGGACCTTCCCGGGCAGCGGCTGCTCGTCGTCGACACGCGGGTGCGGCGGCCGGAACCGCAGGTGGAACGGCCTTTCGTGCGTGACACCGACGACCTCGGGGCCGCGCTGACCGCCTACCACCACGCCCAGCAACCGGACCCGGAGCAGGACGTGGTGGTGCGGGCGGCGTTGGCGGCGGGCGCCCGTGGGGCGAGCCTGCTGATCGACCCGCCCGGCCGGCCCGCGGTCGCGTTGGTGGACGCGGACCTCGTGCCGGCCGTGAAGCGGGCCATCACGAAGGCGGCGGAGCTCCCGCCCCGCTACCTCACGATCATCAGCACGGCGACTTGACGGTGAACTCGGCCCTGCGCAGGGCCGAGTCCTTCGACGACGGCCCGGCGAGCAGCACGAAGTCGCCGGGCTCGACGACCCGGTTGCCCAGCGCGTCCACGATCGAGCACGCCGACACCGGGACCTCCAGCCGCACCGTCACGCTCTCACCCGGCGCCACGTCGACCTGCCGGAACGCCTTGAGCTCCTTGTCCGCCCAGCTGACCGACGTCACGGCGTCGCTCACGTAGACCTGCACGGTCTCGCGCGCGGGCCGCGTCCCGGTGTTGCGCACCGTGATCGAGGCCTCGACGGTCTCGTCGGGGCCCAGCACCGGCGTGACGACGTGCAGGTCGCCGTACTCGACGGTCGTGAACGACAGGCCCTCGCCGAACGCGAACGCCGGCTCCTGCGTCAGGTCGGCGTAGCGCGATCCGTGCTGGCCGCGGATCTGGTTGTAGTAGGTCGGCTGCTGGCCAGCGTGCGCCGCGAACGAGATCGGCAGCCGGCCGCTGGGCTCGATCAGGCCGTGGATCAGCTCGGCGATCGCGCGACCGCCCTGCATGCCGGGGTTCGCGGCCCAGATCAGCGCGGCGGCGTTGCGGGCGCTGTCCGGCAGAACCAGCGGCTTGGACGCGAGCAGCACCACGATGAGCGGCTTGCCGGTCTCCGCGAGCGCGTCGAGCAGCGCGATCTGACCGCCGATCAGGTCGAGCGTGGCGGTGGAGCGGCCCTCGCCGACCAGCTCGATCCGGTCGCCGACGACGGCCACCACGTGGTCGGCGTCCCGCGCGGCCGCGACCGCCTCGGCGATGAGCTCCTGGTTCGGCGGGCACGGCGCGACGATCTTCGGCCGCGGCTGGCCGTCCGGGAACGTCTCGCCCTCCGGGTCGGCTTCGAGCGTGAGGATGTCCGCCCCGCGCGCGTACGTGACCTCGGAGAACTCCTTCAGCCCGTCCAGGACCGTGGTGATCATGTCGCGCGGCTGGCCGTCGGGCAGCCAGTCGGCCTGACCGGACGAGCCGGCCCAGTCGCCGAGCTGCGTCTGCGCGTCGTCGGCGAGCGGGCCGACGAGCGCGATCCTGCCCTTTCGGACGGGCAGCACGCCGTCGTTGCGCAGCAGCACGAGCGACCGGCGGGCCACGTCGAGGTTCAGCGCGGCGTGGTCGGCGTGGTTGATCATCGTGCGCTGGCGCTCGGTGTCGGGCCGGCGCGGGTTCTCGAACAGGCCCAGCTCGAACTTGAGCGTGAGGATCCTGGTGACGGCGCGGTCGAGGTCGGACTCGGCCAGCAGGCCCGCCTCGACGGCCTGCAGCGCGCCCTCGAAGAACTGCGGGGTCGTCATGATCATGTCGTTGCCGGCCTTCACGGCGGCAGCGGCGGCGTGGGCGTAGTCCGGCTGGACCTTCTGCTCCCACACCATGCGCCCGACGTTGTCCCAGTCGGTGATGAGCGTGCCCTGGTAGCCCCACTCGCCGCGCAGCACCTCGTCGAGCAGCCACGAGTTGACCGTGATCGGCACGCCGTCAGTGGTCTGGTAGCCGAGCATGAACGTCGCACAGCCTTCACGCGCGACCTTCTCGAACGGCGGCAGGAACCACGACCGCAGCTTGCGCCGCGACAGGTCCGCCTCGCTCGCGTCCCGGCCGCCCTGCGTCTCCGAGTAGCCGGCGAAGTGCTTGGCGGTCGCGAGGATCGCCGTGGAGTCGGTCAGCCCGTCGCCCTGGTAGCCGCGGACCATCGCCGCCGCGAGCTCGCCGATCAGCACCGGGTCCTCGCCGAACGTCTCGTCGACCCGGCCCCAGCGCAGGTCGCGCGCGATGCACAGCACCGGCGAGAACGTCCAGTGCACACCGGTCGTGGCCGCCTCGACCGCGGTGACCCGGGCGACCCGTTCGACGAGGGCCGGGTCCCAGGTCGCGGCCATGGCGAGCTGGGTCGGGAAGATCGTCGCGCCCTCGTGGAACGAGTGGCCGTGGATGCAGTCCTCGGCGATGAGCAGCGGGATCCGCAGCCGCGTCCGGCTGGTGAGGTCGTGCGCGCGCAGGACACGTTCGGGTGAGGTGTGCAGGATCGAGCCCACGTGCTTGCGCAGCACGTGGTCGTCCAGGTCCTCCCTCGAGTCCAGCTGCATCATCTGCCCGACCTTCTCGGGCAGTGTCATGCGCCTGAGCAGATCGCCGACTCGCGCGGCGATCGGCAGGGTGGCGTCGAGGTAGGGCTGGTCCTGATCCATGTGGTCTCCGGAAGGGCTCGTGCTGCGGCGACGTGTGGGAGCGCTCTCACACAAGTATATGAAACCGGTACCGCGTGGAAGCGGTTTTCCAGATTCCGGTACAAACGGATCGGTCCAGGAGAAGCCGAACAGGACAAACCGACCGCTGCCGCGACCGTTTGGTCGCCGCCGGAGGCCGCAGGGGCCGCGGGGAGGGTTAGCGGGTGGCCTTCCCGCCGGTCGGGGAGATCGCGAACCAGCGCCCCTCCGCACCGTGACCGGTCGCGTCGCCGGCCTGTTCGTCGTCGACGAAGCGGTAGACCGGGTGCCCGGCGATGGTGACCTGCTCGAGCCCGTCGGGCCGCTGCACCGTGCCCAGGAGCGACCTCTCGACGCCGGTCGCCTCGATCTTGCCGCCCCGTGCCAGCAGTGGCGCCCAGACGAGCGTGCACTCCGGTTCGAGGCAGGTCGACCTCGGCGGGTTCGTGCCGTCCTGGGTGTTGAGGTAGAGCGTGTAGTGCTCGCGGTCGGCGACGACGGGGCCGACCGCGGGCGACTGCTCCACCCGCAGGGTCGCGACGTCCCCCGGCGGGACGGCCGCGGGGCCGGAGGCCGTCTCCTCGGGGGTGGCCGTGTCGTGGTCCTGGTCCGCGTTCCCGGTGCTGGTGCAGGCGCTCAGGGTCATCAGGGCGAAGACGAGGAAAACGACGAATCGGCTCACGCAGGGGGTTACGGACGGACCGCCACGACAGTTCAGCGCGCGTGGCGGTCACCAGAGGAAGATCATCCGCAGGAAGCTGACGACCAGGAACAGTCCGGGCACCAGCAGCAGGACCCTGCCGTAGATCGCGAGCTGGTGGCTGCTGGTCCGCACGCTCAGCCCCCGCCGGTGCGCCCCGACCGCGCCCAGCGCCTCCTGCACCGCGCGGGCGACGAAGAACGCGGGCCTGGTGGTCCGCTGCTTCTCGCCGGGGAACGGCCCCACCTCCCGCACCTGCGGTTCCCAGTCCGGCCCGAACGCCACGACGGCCGAGGTCCACTTCGGCTCGTCCACGAACCTCCCGAGCGGTTTCGGCAGGCGCGTCTCCAGCTTCCGCACGAGGTGGGGCCGCCCGCCGGGGATCAGCAGCACGAGCTTGCCCGGCGGGTGCGTGGCGCACGCCTGGTCGACCTCCCACCACACCCCGTCACCGTCACCGAGCCGCAGCACGATGAGCTGGGCCAGTTCCATCAGCTCAAGCACGCCCGCCTGCCACTCGTCGCCGGGCAGGTAGAACCGCGCCGCACCGAGCTTGGGCAGCGGCTCTCCGGGGATCCCCACGGCGACAACCGGCCCGAACGCCCCCAACGCGCCGATGAGCTGCTCCTCGCGCGAAAGGATGCTGACCATGCCCGTCCACGCCGTCTCGGTCTGCCCGTCGACGACCGCGGCCTCCTGGTCGTCGCCGAAGTCGCGCAGGTACAGCACCGGTCTGCGCCAGTCGGCCCGCACCGCCTGCGCCGCACCCCGCACCGCCCTCGGCCGCGAGTACCGCAGCACGAGGTAGGCGATGGGCAGACCGACCACGCCGCCCGCGAGGAACAGCCCCCGCACCGCCCACGGGAGCTCGTTGGTCCTCGTCGCCGCGACCACCGCGACGAACCCGGCCACCAGCAGCACGTACCCGGCACCGGTGACGACGAGGAACACCGGCCGTTGCCACACGGGCCGCTCCGGCACGAGCCGGCTGACGACCTCGACGACGTCGGCGTTGACCGCCCTGCGCTGACGCCGCAGCAGCACCGCGGCGACGCCGAACACCGCGGCAACCACCAGCCACGGCATGGCGCGCGCACCCGACTCCTCGGACTCCGCGTCGAGCAACGCCTGGTCGTCCGGGATCTCCTCGGACACGTCGTTGGCGTGGCTCCGCGCCCGCTCGAACCTGCCCTTCTCCGCGAGGTCCGCGGCGAGCGAGGTGGAGACGTGGGCCGAACCGCCGCTGGGGTGGTGCCCGTCGAACCAGTCGTCTACGGCCCGGATCTCCGCGACGTCCTTCCGGTCGATCGCGGCGCCCAGGGCGGCGGCCTGGGCGGGCGCGTCGTGGAAGCCGGCACTCTTGCGCAGGTCGGTGCCCGCCGTGAACGCCAGCAGCAGGGCGATGTAGCCGAGGACGACGGCCGCCGCGGTGATGATCCTGCTCCAGGTGCGCACGGCCAGATCTGATCACGCCGGGACGGGCGGTCGTTCGGTTTCGAACACGGATCGCCCGTTAGGCCGTGTCACCGGTCGACGAACAGCCGAAGGACGTGGAGGGCGAGAACCGCGGCCGAAAGCAGGGGCACCACCTTGCCGAAGCTGGCCAGCACGCCGATGTTGGTCCTCGTGGTCATGCCGTGGTTGGTGATGCCGACGCGGCGCAGCGCGGACTGCAGAGCGCGCGTGACGTGGTAGGCCGGTGAGGCGAGTGCCTTCTCCTCGCCGGGGTCCGCGCAGTCACCGGGCATCAGCAGGACGAGCTTGCCCGGTGGCTGGGTGGTTCGTGCCTCCTCGACCTCCCACCACAGTCCCGTGCCGGGTCCGAGCCTGAGCACGATCAGCCGGCACAGCCCCATCAGCTCGCGCACGCCGGACTTCCAGTCGTCGTCCGGCAGGTAGAACCGCGCCGCACCGAGGCGCGGCAGCCGTTCGCCCGGCCGGCCCACCGCGATCACCGGGCCGAGCGCCCGCAGTCCGCTGACCAGCAAGAAGACCGGCCGTCGCCAGACCGGCCTGCGCGGTGTGTACCGGGTGGCCACGGCCTCGGCGTTGGCTGCGCGTCGGTGGAGCGGGAGCGCGATCGCGGCGGCGGCCAGCGGTGTCTCGACGAGCAGGCGTGGTGTGGCTCGCCGCCAGGACGCCGCACCGTCCTCGGCGAGTTTTCGCTGGTCTTCCGCGACCTCGGCGTCCACGTCGGCGAGGTGGCCGCGAGCTCCGGCGAGGTCGCCGTGCTCCGCGTCATGGGTGGCGCCGACGATCGAGGAGATCGACTTGCTGCCACCGGGGGCGTTGTCGAGGAACCAGTCGTACACCGGCCGGAGCTCGCTGCCCTGGTCGAGCGCCGTGCGGAACGCGGCCACCCAGGCCGCCGGCCGACCTCCGCCGGGCCCTCGCCACGGCGTGATCAACCGGCTACGGCCGGGTGATCGCCGCCAGCACCAGCTCCCGGATCTCCGCCGCGATCTCCTCCACCGCGAGCGGCGGCTGGTGCGCCTGCCACTCCCGCAGCAGCCCGGTGATCGCCCCCACCAGTGCGATGGCCGTGAGCCGGTACGACCGCTGCGGCGCGACCCCGGCGGCAGCGGCGCGCAGGGCCTCGGACTCGATGAACTCCGCCCACGTGTTCACCCAGCGGACGTGCTGGCGTTCGACCTCCGCGTTCACGCCGACCGCCTCCACGTAGTTCAGGCGGGGGGCGCGCGGGTCGGCGGTCACGCTGCGCACGAACACGTCGAGCAGGGTCGTCACCCGTGTGGTGAGGTCGTCGGACTCCAGGCGGGACAGGGCGGCGCGGACGCGGTCGAACGCCGTGGCGTTGATCAGGTCGTGCAGCTCGCGGAGGAGGTCCTCCTTGGCGGTGAACTCCTCGTAGAAGGTGCGGGTGGAGACGCCGGCCTCCGTGCACAGCTCGGAGATCTTGGTGGCGGCGAAGCCCGTGGTGGTGAACAGGGCCAGGCCGGCCTGCAGCAGGCGCGCGCGGCGTTCGGCGCGGCGTTGCTCGGGGGCGACGCCGGCGTAGGCACGGGCCACGGCTGCTCCGATCCGGTAATGGACGTTGTCACATTATGGCCGTGCAACCTCACGCGCACACCAGGCGTCTATACCTTTACCGGGACGATCAGCTGCCCGTCGCGCTCGGAACGAGGGCGGGGCAGCCACCGGTGGAGTAGCCGGCGTTGTACTCGAAATGCCACTGCTCGTTTTCGTAACGGCGGCACCAGCCGAGGGTGCCGCCGTTTTTCTCGATCCATTTCGCGGATTCGATCGGCTGGATGTCGATCGCGAATCCGAGCACGTGCATCGACTTGTCCGGCGGCAGCACGTACCGGCCGGCGAGCTCTGCGGTGCCGAGCCGGGTGACCGCCTCGTCGAACTCCTTCTGCTGTTGCTGGCGGCTGCGCTTGCCGTCGTTCAGGCAGAGCGTCACGCCCTGCGAGGTTGCCTTGGCGCGCAACGACTTCCACGCCTGGAGCACGTCGGCGCGCAGGCCGTCGGGTGCCTCGTCGAGGTAGCGGGCGTCGATCGGGCAGGGCGGCCCGGAGGGTGGCCCGGGGACCTCCTCGTACACCGCGAGCGGCTTTCCCGCGTGCCGGTCGAACACGAGCGTCAATCTGCCCAGGTAACCCAGCGCGGCGCCGGTGGAAACCACGAGTGTGACGATCAGCAACACGCCGAACACGACGCGTCTGGAGGTCTTGGACATGATTTCGATAATACGGGTCGTCCGTCATCGGCCGGTAACACCCGCTCGACGGCCTTGTCCCGACGAGGTGGCGCAGAACACAGCCGTTCGGTCCGGTCACGCTTTCGGCGCAGCGGCGGAATGTGATCGGTGAACGGATCCTGGCCCCTTTCGTGGCGACGATTCGTGGTGGCAACATCTGCGGCGGCCGAGAACCGGCCCGATTTTTGCAGAAGGTCTCAGGAGGACCCGTTTCGATGTCCGCGCGCATTTTCGCGTTCGTTGCTCTGTTCGTGTCGCTGTGCACGGTCGCCGGTACCGCACAGGCGGCACCACGGCGTGACGACACCGCTCTCGTGCTCAAGGTCCAGTACTCCGACGTGGCGGGCAACGCCGTCAAGGCAACCATCCTGACCTGCGGAAGTGCTGATGACCACCCGCGCGGGGCGCAGGCCTGCGCGGCGCTCGCCGCCACCCGTGCCGACCTCGGCGCGATGGCGAGCGACGACCGGGCGTGCACCTTCGTGTACGCACCCGTCGAGGTGTCGATGTTCGGATTCTGGCGCGGCCACCCCGTCGCCCAGGTCCGCACGTTCCCGAACTCGTGCGTGATGTCGGCGCACACCGGTGCCTTGTTCGATTTCTAGGCACCACCGAGAATGCCGGGGTGGGGCGCGGCAGGGGCGTCCCACCCCGCATTTTCGGCCACCCGGAATGGGGGTCAGTTCGGATGGCGGCTGGTCGCGACCCTGTGCGAGGGTGTGATCATGGCCGCCACCCCGCGCTTCCCACTGCTGTCCTGGACGACCATCGCCCCCGCGCTCGGCGTGCTCGTGCTCGCCCTGACGTGGGGACGTGACCTCGCACCGGTGATGGTCGGCCTCGTCGCGGTGGTCCTCGCCGCCACCGTTCTCGCCGCCGTGCACCACGCCGAGGTCGTCGCCCTGCGGGTGGGGGAGCCGTTCGGCTCGCTGGTCCTCGCGGTGGCCGTGACGATCATCGAGGTGGCGCTGATCGTCACGCTGATGGCCTCCGGCGGACCGGACGCGTCCTCGCTCGCACGCGACACCGTGTTCGCCGCGGTCATGATCACCACGAACGGCATCGTCGGCATCGCGCTGCTGCTCGGCGCCCTCAAGCACGGCACGACGCTGTTCAACGCGGAGGGCAGCGGCGGCGCGCTCGCCACGGTCATCACGCTGGCGACGCTGACGCTGGTGCTGCCCGCCTTCACGACGAGCACGCCCGGCCCCGAGTTCTCCGGCCCGCAGCTCGCGTTCGCCGCCTTCGCCTCCCTGGCCCTGTACGCGATGTTCGTCTTCACCCAGACCGTGCGGCACCGGGACTTCTTCCTCCCGGTGACCGAGGACGGCGTGATCGAGTCCGAGGAGCACGCCGAGGCGCCGACCGGTCGTGCCGCCCTCGCGTCACTGGGCCTGCTGCTCGTCGCGCTGATCGCCGTCGTCGGCCTCGCCAAGATCGAGTCACCGGCCATCGAGGCGGGGGTGAAGGCGGCCGGCTTCCCGCCGTCGTTCGTCGGTGTCGTCATCGCACTGCTCGTGCTGCTGCCCGAGACCATCGCCGCGGCGCGTGCCGCGTTGCGCGACCGCATCCAGACCAGCCTCAACCTCGGCTACGGCTCGGCGATCGCGAGCATCGGCCTGACGATCCCGACCATCGCGCTGACGACCGTGTGGCTCGACGGCCCGCTGCTGCTCGGCCTCGGCCCGATGCAGATGATCCTGTTGCTGCTCACGGTCCTGGTCAGCGTCCTGACGGTGGTGCCCGGCCGTGCGACCCGGCTGCAGGGCGGTGTGCACCTGGTGCTGCTGGCGGCGTTCCTGTTCCTGGCCGTGAACCCGTAGGCCTGCGCCGCAACCTTCGGAATCCATGAAGTGAAAACCGCTGTTGCCACATTGCGACGTTCGGCCCTACCTTGTGGTAACGCCGGTTACCACAAAGGGGTCCACCGATGCAGCTCCGCACCGTGCTCGCCGCCGTTCTCCTGCTGTCCGCCCTGGTCACGCCCGCCGCGGCAGCCGCACCGGGCGATCTGCTCAGCAGCCGGGAGGTGGCCTGGCACCCCGAGCCGCTCAGGACCCTGCCCGCCCCGGTGAAGGCCTATGACATCCGCTACCGCTCCACGTCCGCGACCGGTGCCGGCACCGTCGTCTCCGGCATGGTGCTCGTGTCGCCGCTGCCGTGGCCGAACGGGCCGCGGCCGGTCGTCGCCTACGCCATGGGCACGCAGGGGCTGGCCGATCGATGTGCGCCGTCGCGGCAGCTGCAGAACGGCACCGAGGTGGAGATCGCCTTCCTGGCGCACGCGATGTTCCAGGGGTGGGCCGTGGCGGTCACCGACTACGAAGGCCTTGGCACGCCAGGAGATCACACCTATGCGGTCGCACGGTCCGAGGGCCGCGCACTGCTCGACGTCGCCAGGGCGGCGGGCAGCGTGCCCGGACTGTCGAAGGACGCGCCGGTCGGCGTTTTCGGTTACTCGCAGGGAGGTCAGGCCGCGTCGTCGGCGGCGGAGCAGTGGCGGTCGTACGCGCCGGACGTGAACGTCGTCGGTGTCGCGGCCGGTGGCGTGCCGGCCGACCTCGCCGCGGTGGCGAAGTTCAACGACGGCAACGCCGGGTCGGGGCTGGTGTTCGCGGCAGCCGCGGGGTACGCGTCGGCCTATCCCGAACTGCCCCTGGCGGACGTGCTGACCGCGCGCGGCAAGCAGGTGGTCGACCGGATCCGCAGCTCGTGCGTCGCGGAGATCGCCCTCGTCGCACCGTTCACGCGCCTCGACGCGCTGACCACGCGACCGGACGTCATCCGGGACCCGTTGTGGCAGAAGAGGTTGAGGGAGAACACCCTCGGCTCGGTCAAGCCGGCCGCACCGGTCTACCTCTACCACGGCACGCTCGACGAGCTGATCCCGTTCAGCGTCGGGCAGGAGCTGCGTTCGCGGTGGTGCTCGCTCGGCGCGGACGTGCAGTGGACGCCGTTGCCGCTCGCCGGGCACATCGCCGCCGTCAGTGCGTGGGGCACCAACGCGATGAGCTGGCTCGGTGACCGGTTCGCCGGTCGGGTCACCCGACCGAACTGCTGATCAACGCGGCGGCGAGGGCCGGGAACCAGGCCACCGGCGCGAGCGCGGCGTGCAGCAGCGGGAGCGGCCTCTTCGCCGTGTACCTGACGGCCTGGAGGTAGGCGTTGCCGGTCGCGTCCGGGTTGCGCCTGCGCCAGCCCTTCACCACCAGCGTGTCGCCGAAGGTGTTGTGCAGCGTCAGCACGGCGAACCCGAGCCGGTGGACCAGGCGGGGCGCCGATCTTCGCGCTCTCAGCAGCCGCACCAGCATTACGAGTCCGACCAGTGTGTTGAGGATCCACCCGAGCGCTCACGGCGATCGACCTGCTCGGCACGGAGGGGGCTGCGGGGGCTGACGCACGCGCGGGTGGACGAGAGGGCCGGCCTGCCGAAGGGCTCGACGTCGGCGCGCGGAACCCGGTGGCGGCGGCCGATGCGATCGGCGCGTGCTTCCAGGGATGTTCCTGCAGCGGTTCGCGCGCGGGGAGGAGGTCGAGCCACGGCCGTTGCTGGAGATCGTCGTGCGAGGTGCGCTGGCCTGACCCGCGTTCTGCCATGATCGGCTGATGAAGTGCGTGGTGCTGGACGACTACCAGGGCGTGGCGCTGTCCAACGCGGACTGGTCGGGCCTCGACGTGACCGTGCTCCGCGAGCACCTCGACGACCCGGCACCGGCGCTGCACGACGCCGAATGCGTCGTGGTCATGCGTGAGCGCACGCCGTTCGCCGCCGCCCTCTTCGCCCGCCTGCCCCACCTCAGGCTGTTGATCACGAGCGGCATGCGCAACGCCGCGATCGACCTCGAAGCCGCCGCGCGCCACGGCGTCACGGTCTGCGGCACCGGCAGCGCCAAGACCCCGCCGACCGAACTCACCTGGGCGTTGATCCTCGGCCTCGCACGGCACCTGGTGACCGAGAACAACGCCTTCCGCGCCGGCGGTCCGTGGCAGAGCACCGTCGGCGTCGACCTCGCGGGGCGCACGCTGGGGCTGCTCGGCTTCGGCAAGCTCGGCACCGCGGTCGGCTGCATCGGCAGGGCGTTCGGCATGGACGTCGTCGCGTGGAGCCCGAACCTGACCGCCGACCGCACCGGGGCCGAGGGCGTGCGGCTCGCCGACGGCCTGCACGACCTGCTGCGGCAGAGCGACTTCGCGTCCGTCCACCTCGTCCTCGGCGACCGCAGCCGCGGCCTGGTCGACGCGGCCGCGCTGGCCTGCCTGAAGCCGTCCGCCTTCCTGGTCAACACCTCCCGTGCCGCCATCGTGGATGGTGCCGCGCTGCTGGACGTGCTGCGCGCCGGCCGGATCGCGGGTGCGGGGCTGGACGTGTTCGAGGTCGAGCCGCTGCCGTTGGCCGATGAACTGCGCACGCTCCCGAACGTGCTCGCCACCCCGCACCTCGGCTACGTCACCGAGGCCAACTACCGCACCTACTTCGAGGAGGCCGTCGAGGACGTCCACGCGTTCCTCCGCGGCGCGCCCGTCCGGGAGCTGACCCGCTCCCGGTAGGAGCGCACCGTTCCCGGCCGGACCTCTAGGCCGCTGAACCTACCCGTAGTAAGTTCGGCCGCATGACCCCTGACGCCTCCGCGCACATCGACGTTGCCGCTCCGCCCGCACGGGTGTTCGACCTGGTCAGCGACCTGCGTGGCCTCAGCGGCGTGGCCGAGGAGTACTCCGGCGGCCGCTGGCTCAACGCGGCCGGCCCCCGCGTCGGCGCCCGGTTCCGCGGCGTGAACCGGCGTGGCCGGCGGGTGTGGCCGACGGTTGCCACCGTGACCGACTGCTCCGAGTCGCGGTTCGCGTTCGAGGTCCGCTCGTTCGGGCTGGCGGTGTCGCGGTGGCAGTACGACATCGAGGCGACCGAGTCGGGGTGCCGGGTCACCGAGTCCACATGGGACCGCCGACCGGGGTGGTACAAGCCGATCACGGCGCTGGCGACCGGCGTGCGGGACCGGGCCGTGACGAACCAGCGCAACATCGAGGCGACGCTGCGGCGGCTCAAGGTGGCGGCGGAGGCGTGAGACCGGGTGCGTCGAGCACCACGCGGTTCGCGCGGACACCAATGATCAGGACGACCATCTTTTTGTAGTCCTGATCATTGGTCACAACCTCGATCAGCCGTTTTTCGGAACTAGCTCACCCAGATTGATTTCCTGTGACTTTCCGCCCGGTCCGCTGAAAGTCACCTTGGTACCGGCGAGTTTCTCGAACACGGCGACATTCGCTTCGACATTGACCGTGGTCGTCCCGTCGGTGGCCTTGTCGAACGAGTCGGGCACCAACGCGGAAACACGCGGTGCCTCACCGAGCTGATCCGATTCAGCCAGGTAGATCCCGATTCCGGTGAGCGCTTCTTTCGTGTTGCACGTCGCCGCCACCGCGCCGTCGGAACGTTGCACGTAAACGAGGCACAACCGCGACTGGTTGCCGTCGACGTAGTAGTAGTCGCGATCTCCCGCGGTGCGCAGGAACCTGGACGTGCCGGGATCGGAGATCTGCCTGCCCAGCGCCGTCTCGCGCAGCTGGGTCTTGATCTCGGGTTTCAGCTCGTCCGTCGTCGTGCGCGCCCGGTGCCGCACGACGAGCCGGTCGTCTTCCGGTGCGGCGGGTCCGGCGGTGCATCCGGCTGCCACCAGCAGCGCCACGACCCCCATCAGCAGCCTGGCCAGCACTTCATCCCCCCAAAAACAGGAGGGGGGTGCCCGTCACCGAGCACCCCCCGAACTGTCAGTCGCGGACGTAGTCGCAGGTCGCGGACGACGTCGCGGACGACGAACGGTTCCAGCACAGCGCCCACGCGGTGGTGCTCGGGATCGTCTTGTAGACGTAGCCCGTCCCGTTGACGACGTGGAACTTCGAGCCGCCGCTCTCCATGTAGATGCCGATGGGCAGCGAGCCGCCCTCGTACATCTCGTTGTAGTGCTTGCTCGCCGTGCTGTAGTTCGTGTACGCCGTGGCGGGCCGCACCGTGTTGCACCAGTAGCGCACCCGCGGTGAACCGACCGTGCACCCCATGGCCTGCACGTCACCGGCTTGGACCTGCGCGGTCGCCGTCGGTGCGGAATTCGTCGGCGTGGAACTCGTCGTGTCGGCGAATGCGGCGGGAGCCATCCCCATGGCGCCCAGCGCGAGAGCCGCGAAACCCGCGGCAACGCCTTGCTTGAAGCTGATCAAATTATCCCCCTGGTGATCGACAACGACACTTGGTCTGATCGCGATCGAGTTCGAGGTTAGCCAGACGGTCGATGGCCGTCAAGGAAAATGGTTTCACTCGATCGGTTGGTCGCGCGGAGTACCGGTTGGCTGGAATTGTCAAAATGTCGCGGATCGGCCTGGCGGGTGTGGTAGCGGGCCGCTCGCGCTGTCTGCCGGCCGGCCCGCCTGCGGGTCACCGGTTCTGCCGCCGGGTCACCGCCTCAGCCTTAAATATGTTTAAACCATTGTGGTCTAGACCGCGTTGAACCTCTTCCGTGACCTTCCCGTAGTCCTCGGTACAACCCGATCACCCCGAGGAGACACGAATGGGCGCTCGACACCGCAAGCCCGCCATGATCGGCGCGGGCGCCATGCTCGCGGTCGCTGCTGTCGCCGGTGGCATCTTCGCCTTCAGCGGCACCGACTCGAACGCGGCCGAGGACTGCGGCGGACTCGACCAGGCCCTGCGGAACAACCTGAACTTCATCGCAGGGCAGCAGGCGAACCCGGACGCGCAGTCCGACGCCCGCATCGAGAACCGGCAGGCGGTCGTGAACCTGATCAACCAGCGGCGTGCGGCCGCCGGTTGTGGCGGCAACGTCCAGGCCAAGCCGGAGGCCGGCCAGGCGGCTGTGTCCGGTGAGGACTGTGGTGGCCTGGACAAGGCGTTGCAGAACAACCTGAGTTTCATCGCCGGTCAGAAGGCGAACCCGGACGCGCAGTCCCCGGCGCGCATCGCGAACCGGCAGGCCGTGGTCGACCTCATCCAGCAGCGGCGCAAGGCGGCGGGCTGCAAGGGTGACGGCGGCGCGGCGCAGGGCGGCAACCAGGGCAACGCCGGCAACCAGGCCACGGCCCAGCCCGCACCGCAGCAGCCCGGCGCAAACCAGGGCGACAACGGCGCGTCCGGCCGGCAGGTGTGCAACGGCTCCACGGTCACGCTGTCCGGCGAGGGCGGTGCTCCCGCCGCGTCGAGCGGTGAGTTCCCGATCGGCACCACGCTCAAGGTGACGAACCTGGACAACAACAGGTCCACCACCGTGAAGGTCGCGTCGGTGTCCGGCAGCTGCGTGCTGCTGAACAACGCGGCGTTCGAGCAGGTGCGCGAGCCGGGCAAGTTCCTGATCCGCCGGGCGGTCATCGAAAAGATCGGCTGACGACGGAACAGAACCGTCAGTCCACTCAGGACAGACGGGAACGGGTGCCCTCAGGCGTGCGAGGGCACCCGTTCCCGCGAAAGAACTTCCCCCACAGCCGAAGACAGCTCGAATGTGAACGCTGATGACCTCTCCGTCAATTCGCGGAGTTCCGGCTCACCAGGTCCATTCGAAGCCGCGCACACCGGGCTGCACGTCGAGCGTCACGTCCAGCAACGTCCGCTCCGGCGGGACGGCCGAGCCGTCGGCCAGCTGCCTCACCGAGGCGGGCGGTGTGCCCTCGAACGTCACCTCCAGCACGTACTCCCGCGTGGGCAGCCGGAACTTGCGCTCGTAGCTCGTCGCGGGCGGGTACGGCGCCCGGTTCACGAGCTCGTGCTCGACCACGATGCTCTCGCCCTTGCGCAGCACCCGGTCGAACAGCAGCTCCACGACCAGGAACCCCTGCGCCTCGTCGCGCACCTCACGGCCGACCGTGCAGTGCTTCAACGCGCTGACCAGCGGCAACGGCCGATCGCGCTGGTCGACGTGCATGATCACGACCCACCGGTCCGGTCCGTTCATCGACGCCGACAGCACCTGCCGTGACCGGAAGCTGCGTTCGGTGCGGTCGGTGCCCACGGTCACGAAGTCGTGCTGGCTCACCCGGAGCAGCTGGTCGTCCCAGCGGGTTTCCACGTCGTCGAGGGCCAGTTCGACGTGCCACGGGTCCGGCCAGAACGCCGACATGGGCGCCGGTGCCGTGCGCAGCCAACGACCGCGCGGCCCGGGTGGGCCGAGCAGCTCCGACAGGTGGCCCGGCGGCAGGTGCAGGATGTGTTCCAAGTGGACGATGGCCTGCAGCGACGCCTTGCGGCCCGGTTTGCTGCGGCCGGACTGCCAGCAGCTCAGCGTCGCCGGTGAAACGGAAACGCCGTGCTGGGAAAGGTGCTCGCGGATGCGCTCCAGACCGAGACCACGATTTGTGATCGCTGTCCGGAGCGCCACCGCGAACTCGTCCACGGGCACAAACTAAAGCATTCTCAGAGCCGCCGGTAGGTCACCTGGCCATTCGGCAGCACGACTTCCACGACGTGGATGTCGTGCGGTGCCGGGCCGCCGAACGGCGCCAGCGGCACCGTCGGCAGGCCCTGCCGGTGGATCTGCACGTTCGCGTTCAGCTGCGTCGCGATCATCCGGCCCAGCAGGTTGCGGGCGTTGGCGGCACCGGTGTTCTCGGCCGCGTCCTGGTGCACGCGCCAGTTGAGGTTCTCCACCAGCGCGCCGTACAGGTGACCGGGGTGCATCGGGTGGTCGACGGTGTGGTTGGCCACCGCCGCCGTCAGGTCCTGGCTCGCCGCGGCGGAGTTGATGACCTGCGCCCGCAGCGCGGCCGGGTGCGCTCCCACCACCTGTCCGACCGCCGCGTACAGCCCGTCGGGCGTGGTCGGCGGCGGGATCGGCCGGGTGAGCACGTCGTTCGCCAGGTGGCGCAGGTGCCGGGACGTGTCGGTGACGTGGTCGGACGCCGCCAGCGCGTGCGCCGCGAGCTGCCGCTGGTCGTGCTGCAGACCGGCGGCCAGCGGCACCGGCTTCGGCGCCTTGCCGCCCGGCGGCACCGGCCGGTCCGGCGGCAGATGCGTGAACGGGGCCGGCATCGGCGCCGACACCGCGGCGTTGAGCTTGTTGCGCTGCAGGCCACCGAGGTTGCCGTCCATCGGCTTGGACACCGGCCAGCCCGAGTTCTTCGTCTCCGTGCCGTGCGGCTCGCGCAACGGCTCGGTGAACCGGTAGTCGGCGTCCGGGTCGTTCAGCTCGGCGCGCACGCCCGAGGGCGAGGTGCCCTTCTTCGCGGCCTTGTCCAGGTAGAGGCGGTCCGGCACGGTCGACAGGATCGTGTGGGACTGCGAGATGTTGCCTTCCTTGAGCTTGCCGTACGCCATCCTGGACACGTCGGTGCCGGTGTCGCCGTCGACGAAGTCCGCGACGAACGCCGCACCGCGCACCGGGTGCCGGTTGTTCTGCACGTCGATCTTCACGCGTTCGACGTCCGCCGCGTGCTGCGCTGAATCGCCGGAGGCGTGCAGCCGCGCGACCTCGCCCGCGTAGAACTCGTTCAGCTTCTTGCCGAGCTGGCCGAACTCCGCGCCGCCGTCACCGAACTTCACCTCGGGGTCGGCCAGCGGGACCAGCGCGTCGAAGAACAGGTTCGGCTCCGGCGTGTACGGCAGCAGCGGGTGGATCGCCGCCTGGTTGCGCCGGGCGTGCATGTCCGCGTCGATGTCGTGCACGACACCGGCGATGAACTCGTCGGTGACGCGCTCCCGGTACTCGGCGCGCTTCTCGTCGCTGATCTTGGTGTCGCTCTCGATGCGGTCGAGCGTGTCCTGCTTGAGCTTCGCCTGGCTCTCGGTGAGTCGGTAGCCACCACCGATCAGCAACGGCCTGGACGGTTCCGGGACGTCCTCGCGGACCTCCGGGTGGCCGGCCATCAGGTTCCGCACGTGCGCGAAGACGTGCTCGCCCGAGCGCGTGGTCCGGCTGCTCGCGTCGAAGTCCATCACGGACACGTACGGATGCGTCTCGTTGGCGGACAACGCGTGCACGGCGAACTGATGTGCGTTGCTGTGCAGCGTGGTGTTGCGCGTCTCGCCGTACTTGAAGCCGCTCTTGCCGTGCACCACGCTCGCCAGCGCGACCGGCTCCTGCCGGTTGTCCACCTTGGACTGCGCGGCGGCCAGCGCGGCGTCGATCTCGGCCTGCGTGCCCGCGTTCACGCCGAGCACGAACGCCACCTTCGCGTCACCCGCGCCGGCCATAACGCTGTCGATCACGTCGTCGAGGTCGCCGAGGTCGCTCGCCCGGACGATCATGCTGACCACGAACGACGGCGGCTCGTTGTTCTCGATGCCCTGGCGGGTGCGGTCGAGGTAGTTCTCCGCCGTGATCGGCGTGAGCGTCCGGCCGTTCGCGAGGTTCTCGAACGCGGCGTTCTGCACGCCGTGCTCGTTCGTCAGCGTGATCTGCGGCGTCGCGTCCGCCATCTCGACGTCCTGCCCATGCACGTCCTGCCCATGCACGTCCTGCCCATGCACGTCCTGGTCGGCGACGTCCTGCTCGGCAACGGCGACGTCCTCCAGCGCCTCCACCAGCTGCGGCACCTGCGAGTCGTCGAAGCTGCGGTCGTCGTCGCGGGCGCGCTTGGCCGAGCGTCCGGCGTCGTCGTCCCGCTGCCGCTTGGGCGGCATGTGCGGCGCCTGCTCGGCACCCCGCTCGTGTGGCTCGGGGACCGGCTGGTTGACCGACGCGAGCGCCTTCATGCGGTCTTCGACCAGCTGCAGGTGGCGCGGCTTGAGGTGCCCGTCGGCCGCGCCGATGCCCGCGGTCATGGGGGAGTTGTCGGAGACGACCCGGCCCCTGCCGTCCTGGTGCTGGAAGATCGGCTTCACGGCACCGGGCTCGAAGTACTCGTCCCGCAGACCGAGGAAGTGCCCGACCTCGTGCGCCAGCCTGCGCGAGTCGGTGTCCGCGGGCCAGGTGAGCTGGTCGGCCCGGCCACCGGCCGCCGACACCTCGACGGTCGCGTGGGCGTCCTTCGGGTCGTCGGTGAACTCGACGGTGACGTGGAACTGTTCACCGCCCGGCAGCCGGTAACCCTGGTTGTACAGCTCCTCCACGCCCTGGCGGGTGCGTTCCTGGACCTCCGGCGTGCCGTTGTCCAGGTGCAGGCGCACGGTGAAGTCGCGGACCTCGACCCCGTTGACGGTCATGACGCGGTTGTCGTAGGCGATCGGGCTGCGCCACGCCTGCATCTTGATGCCGTCGGGGCCCACCGTCGTGGTGTTCATGACGCCGCCGTCCTCGCCACGCACCCAGCTGGTGGCCGGGGTGGTGGCACGGGCGTTCGCGATGTCCTGCGACGAGACCGGCTGCCGCGGGTCGAACCACGGGGCGCCGGTCGCGGTGCTGTGCAACGGATCCGGGTTGTCCGCGGGCGGCAGGCCCGGCGTCTGCTGCTGTGGCGGTGCGGACGGGGCCGAGAGGTCGTCCTCCAGCAGCATCATGTCGACGAGCTGCCGGCGCAGCTGCCCGGCGAGCTCCGGCGTGACCTGCACGCCCAGCCCGCCCTGCAGGACCGCGCTGTTGCCGTCGACCTGCGCGGTGAACCCGCTCGCGGTGTCGGTGCCGTCACCCGCGATCAGGCCGGTGGCGCTGAGCCGCTGGAACACCCACGCCGCCTGGTCCGCGGTGGTGGTGCCGGTGTACGGGTTGTCGCGGACGTCGTCGGCGATGTCGGGCTCGCCGAACAGCTCCTTCTCCGCGACCTTCTGCGCGAGGTTGGTGGCCCGGTTGAAACCCTTGTCGTGGTTGAAGAACTCCGACGCGATGTAGTCGGCACCCTGCCGGTCGAACGGCAGGTGGGCGATTGTGCCCCACAGGCCCTGCGCCCAGTTGTCGAACGCCGACCGGCCACCGGTGGTGAACGAGTCGAGCTGCTCAGCCTCGATCACCGGGCGTTCGAAGGCCTTGTTGAACGCCTTGGTGACCGCGTCCAGGCCGTGCTGCTCGATCATCGCGGCGACGGCGTTGGTCCTGGTGTGCAGGACCGCGGAGGCGTGCAGCAGGTGCAGACCCGCCTCGGCGTGGACGAACCGGTCGGGGTTGTTCCGCAGCGAGGCCTCGACGTTGCGGATCAGGGACGGCGCGGTCGACATGGCGTCGGCGGTGAGGGCCGCGAGCTGGGTGTCGGCCTCGGTCTGGGCGGCGTCGGCGTCCGCGTCGCTGTCGGTGTTCGCGTTGTCGGCATTGGTGTCGTCGGTGTCCGCCTCGGCTGCACTCCGGCTGGCTTCGGCACCGTGGCTGGTCTCGGCGTCGCTGCGGCCGGTTTCGGCGCTTGCCCGGCTCGACTCCGCCGCGCTGGACGCCGCCACGCTCGACTCGCCTTGCCGCGGCAGCGGTGGCAACGGCTTCTGGCCCGACTGCGGGTCGGTCCCCGAAGTGGCGGCGTCGGTGTCCGCACCGGACGCCGTGCCGCTGGTGCTCGCCTCCGTGCTGCCGCCGGTCGACGGCAACGGCGGCAACGGCGGCAACGGCGGCAACGGCTTCACTTCCGAAGCCTCCGGTGTCGCGCCCTCCGCTGCCGAGATCTTCGCCGCCGAGCCCTCCGGTGCGGAGGTCTCCGGTGCGGAAGGCGCCGCCCCGGAGGGCGCCTGTGCGGAAGGCGAGGCAGGCGCGGGAGGTGCCGGTGGCGTCTGCGCCGCGGTGTTGAACGCGTCGACCTCCCGGTCCACCTTCGCCTTGGCGTCCCACCACTCCTGCTGCTTGGCGTCCGCCGCGCGCCGGGCGTCGTCGAGCTTGGTCTCCGCGGCCTTGATCTTCTGCTCGGCCGCTGCCCGCTCGTCCGCGAGCTGCTGGTGTGCCTGCTCGGCGGCGGCGCGTGCGGCGTCGGCCTGGGTGACGGCACGTTCCTGGTTCTGCAGCTCCACCCGTGCCGCGGCCGCGGCGGCGCGCTGGGTGTCCAGCTCGGTGTGCGCGTCGGCCAGTTGCTGCTGGGCCTGCGTGAGCGCGTGGTGCGCCGCGTCGGCCTCGGCGGACAGCCGGTCGAGCTCGGGCCGGGGCGCGCCGGCGACCTGGGCGTCGTCCAAGGCGTCCTTGGTGGCCAGGGCGTCCAGGCTCAGCGACGAGACCTGTGGCGTCAGCTCCTGGATCGTGGCACGGGTGCGGGCCACCTCGGCGGCGGTGTTCGCTGCCGCCGTCTCCAGCGCCGGGAGCTGGGCCTGGGCGTCGAGGTGGGCGTCGATGGCGGTGTTCAGCGCCGTCGCGGTGGCACCGATCGGCTGGTCGGTGCGCGCCAGCACGGCAGCGGCCTCGTTGATCGCGTCCTGGGCCTCGTGCCGTGCGGCCTCGACCTCCTTCTCGGCGGTCCGCCAGTCGTCGGCCGCCTTCTTGACCTCGGCCTGCGCGTTGGTCAGCGAGTCGCCGAACTCGTGCTTCAGCACCGTCTGCGCCTCGGTGGCCGGCATGCGCACGCCCGCCGAGCCCGGCACTGTCAGGTCGACGACACCGGTCTTGCCGCCGATGGTCGCGACCACCCGGTACTCGACGTCGAACTGCACCAGCCCGCTGCGCGCGGTCTCGCTCGGCTTGAGCGCGCCACCGGCGGCCTGCGACGGTCCACCGGACACGGCGGCCGAGTCCTCGCCCGCGTGCCGCAGCTCGACACCGCCGGTGCCGATGTTGACGGTGTCACGGGGGTCGGTGCCCTGCTTGACCGCCGCGCTGCCCTGCGCGAGACCGACCGACACGTCGGCGGTCTCGGACACCTTGGCCTCGCCGGAGGTCTCGCTGGTCTTCGTGGTCAGCGGCTTCTCGATCTTCACGCCGTCGCTGAGCGCGTCCAGGCGCGGGTTCACGAGCTTCGCGTAGACCTTGACGTCGGCGTCCTGCCCGAACGTCAGCGCGGCCTCGTGCAGGCCGGGCACGGTCAACGGCCCGGACAGCATCGACGGCAGGTGCGGCTGCAGGTTCTCCGGACTCAGCGTCGACAGCAGGCTGTTCAACGCGCCGGTGCCCTTGCCGGTCAGGCCCTTGCCGGCGCCCGCCTCGGTCAGCGCCTTCACGGCGGCGTCGCGCAGGTCCCCGGCACCGCGCAGGTTCTCCACGGACGCGGTCGTCGGCAGCTGCGCGGCACGGGCGTCCTGCTGGAACGCGAACGCCGCCTCCGGCGTGCCGAACTCGCTGCCGCGCCTGCTCGCCGCCGACATGTACGGCTGCGGCGTCGTGCCGCTCGCGATCCTCTGGTTGTCCGCGTGCGTGCGGACCACCATCTCCTGCTTGCCGCTCTTGGCCTCGGCGACGACCTTCGAGCCCTTCTCCACCACGAGCTCGAACTCGACCGGCACGGTGTAGCGCGCCGCCGGTCCGCTGGCCGTGCGCGAGTGGCTGAACGCCTCGCTGACCGAGTTCGTCACGGAACTGCTCTTGCTGCCACCGATGTTCGCGCCCACGCTGGCCCCGGCGGTGCCGGAGACGTTCGGGTTGGCGCTGCCCGGCGCGGCGAGACCCGGTGCGCGCACGCCGACACCCCAGCCGGAGCCGCGGCCCTGGCCGTCGCTGTCCTTGCGGGAACCGCCGGTGTTGTGGGTCATGTCGACGCCGTCGTTGACGACCTGGTCGAACCGCGGCGTCTCCGCCTTGGCGCGCAACGTGACCTGGTAGGAGTCCTTGCCGAACGTGCCCGGCTGGTGCACCAGCAGCGGCACGCCGCCGTCGAGCGCACTGTCGATCATCGCCTTCACGCTGGTCGGCGAGTTCAGGTCGACGATGCGCTGCAGGTTGCTCATCGAGTCCTTGAGCACCGAGTCCGGGATCAGCGCGTCGCTGCCGAACTTCTTCGTCTTCGTCGCGAGGTCGTCGGTCAGCCTGTTGACCACGTTCGAGAGGTCGGGCACCTGTTCCACATTGGACAGTCCCAGTGCGCCGGGCTCACCGTCGACCACCGTCGCCGGCGGCGCCATCTTCGGGAAGTCCGGCTTGGGCACGTTCGGTGCCACCGTCGGCAACGCGCCCAGCTCCCGCGCGACGTCCTCGGACACGCGCACGAACACCGACTTCGGCATGTTGACCGTGACGCCCGCGGCGTGCGGGGTGCCGCCGCGCACGAAGTTCCCGGCGCGGCTCTCGCCGACGATCGTGAACTCGGCGTCGATCTGGACGAGCACGGTCCGCGCGTCGGACGGGGTGGTCTTGCCGCGGTCGACGTTGCCGCCGATCTCGTTCGACTCGGTCTTCGTGTCCGACCACGGCGTCACCTTGCCGGTGACCGCGGCGCCGCCGGACCCGCTGGTCTGCGACGGCGTGCCCGCGGGCGGTGGGGTGACGTTCGGGCGCACCGGCACGTTGATGCCGGCGGTGAGGTCGACCGACCTGCTGGTGGAGGACGACTCACCGGCCTTGTAGCCGCCGCTGACCGAGTTGTCGGCACCGGTGGTGTCCGAAATGGACACCAGCTTGGCCTCGCCCAGCTTCACCGACATGCCGATGGCGCCGCTGCGGTCGGTGACTCGCCGGTCGTACTTGAGTCCCTGCTCCTGGATGCCGGTCTCCACCAGCCGCTGGAGGTTCGCCTTGATGTTCTCCGGGGTGAACATCTTGTCGATCTGGGCACGCGCGGCGGTACCGGGCACGGTCAGCGCCGAGTCACCACCGGCGGCGCGGTTGAGCGCGTCGATCGCCTGGTCGCGCAACGCCGTGGTGTTCGCGACCGCCTCGACGCCCAGGAACTCCGGCGACTTCGGCCGGGCGTCCCTCGGGTTGAGCAGGTCCTTGACCGTCGGCGCGTCCTTGAGGGGTGTCGGTTGCGGGGCACCGGGCTTGAACCCGTCACCGGGGTCGTTCTTCAGCGTCGACGAGTCCGACACCCACAGGTTGACCTTGCCGTCGATCTTGTCCAGGCCCGCGCCGGTCTTCGCCACGACCTTCGGCCGCGGCGAGTGGAAACCGGGCGCGCCCGGCACGATGTTGCGCACCCACGAACGCGGCCGGGTGAACGAGGTGATCTCCACCTCGAACTCCACATCCTGCTGGAAGACCTGCGCGTCCGCGCTGCCGGGGTTCGCCGCGGTGCCCGACACCGCCGGCCCGGCCGAGGTCTTGTCCGTCCACGAGTGCGTGTAGGACGCGCCGACCTGCGGCGCCGGGGTCAGCGCGGCGACACCCGTCTTGACCGGGATGTTCACCCGGCCCTGCACGCCACCGCTCCAGCCCTTGGTGGTGCTGGTGTTGGCGTCGAGCTTCGGCCCGGTCGTGGTCGAGTCGCTGACCGGGCGCGCGTCGGCCTGGCCGAGGTGCTTCGGGTTGGTCAGCTTCGCCTTGACCGTGACGTTGACGTAGGTGTTCGTGGTCTTGCCGGAGTTCTTCAGCTGCACCTGGACGCCGGGGCCGAGCAGGCTGTCCATGTTCGCCTTGAGCGCGGCGGGGGAGAGGTTCGCGGTCAGCTTGCGCTGGTTCGCGAGCTGCTCGGCGACGTCGGAGTAGCTCTGGCCCTTGCTGCTGCGCGGGTTCGCGTCCGGGTTGTTCCACGCGGGCAGGAACTTCTCGAAGCCGGGCAGCTCCCGCAGCGCGCCCTCGACCTGGCCCTGCACCTTGGTCGCGGGCACGAACTCGCCGACCTTGGCGTTGCCGGCCGCGAGCGTGTCGGCGAGGTAGGGCGGCAGGAACCTGGTGTCCGCCGTGGCCGGGTCGGTCGTCGTGGCGCGGGTGCCGTCCGGGGTGGGCAGGCCCACCGCGCCGGCCTCGTGCAGCCCCATGCGCATGTGCGTGGTGACCGGGATCTTGACGCTGTCGCCCGCGGGCGTGCGCACCTCGACCTCGGCGGTGACCTCGTACAGGCCCGTCTCGTTCTTGACGCCGATACCGGTCTTGCGGTTGGTGCTCGACCCCGCGCTCACGCCCTCCGCGGTCCGCGAGGAGTAGGTGAGCGTGCCACCGACCGTGCCGCCGACCTTGCCGGGCACGCCGATGTTGCCGCCGACACCGGCGGTGACGTCGAAACCGGTCTTGGTGGTCGCGGACACGCTGCTGCCCCAGGCGGAGGTGTCCTTCAGGTCCAGCGCGGCCTTGTCGTGCGTGCCGACCAGCTTCGCGTCCTTGAGCGTGGCGGTCATCTGCACCGCCGCGCCCTTGCTCGCGTGCGGGCTGACCAGGTCCGGCGAGGTGACGAACCCGCCGAGCATCGCGGGCAGGTTGTTGCGGATCGAGGTGGGGCTGAGGAAGTTCTGCAGCGCCTCGCGGCCGGGCGACCCGACCTTCGTGATCGACGGGTGCAGCTTCTCCGCGACGTCGGAGAACGCCTTCGCGGAGTTGCCGACCACCACCGCTTCCGGCACCGCGTGCTCGACCTTGGTGCCCCACGCGGTGTCCGCGGGGGTGACCACGTCGGAGCTCTTGCCGGAGTCGACGATCGTGCTGAGGTCGGCCGGGATCTGCAGCGTCACGTCCGGACCGGTGCTCAGCGTGGCGAACTGCTTCGGGTTTCCGCTCGCGTCGGTGACCGTGATCTCGAACGACACCGGCACCGTGAGCTGCTTGGAGCCCTCGCCGGACTTGATCGCGCGCTGCTCGGTGATCGTGTTCGTGGTCGCCTGCGAGACCGCGGGCGTGGCCAGCGCGGCCTTGCCGCCCAGCGAGCCGTACGGGCCCATCGCGGTGCCGGCGGTCACCGACCCGCCGACGTCGTTGGACGTGGCGATGGTGTTCGTCGTGGTCGACGCGGCGGCGGCCTGGTAGTTCCGGTCCACCTTGGTGTCCGGCGCGTCCGTGGCGGCCTTGCCGGTGTCGGCCTTCATCTCGGCGCGGATGTTCGCCTCGAACCAGGCGTTGTCGATCTTCACCTGGAAGTTGCGGCCGCTGTCGAGGAACGTCTCGAAGTCGTTCTCCAGCGCGTGCTTGATGCGCGTGGCGTCGTCCGGCCTGAGGCCCTGGATCTCGCCCACGACGGCGTCCGCGCCGCGCACGCCGGTCGGCGTGATCGAACCGAGCGCCCTGTTGTCGGAGAAGAAGCTCGGCAGGTTCGTGCCGGGCACCTGGCCGACGGGCTGCGGTGCGATCGTGGTCATCGGGATGACCGGGTTCGGTGTCGGCCTCGGCGGCACCTGGCGGCCGTCGGTGTCCTGGCCCGCGTTCCGAGCGGTGTCGGAGTCCGTCCGGGTTTCCGGAGCGGCCTGGGTTTCGGGCGCTGCCTGGGTTTCGGGAGCTGCCTGGGTTTCCCCGTCCGCGGCGGTCTGGGCGGGCTGTGCGGTGGGCTGCACGTCGCTCTGGCCGACCGGCCCGGCGGCGTCCGGGTTCGTCCCCGGTGGACGGCCGGTGCCGGTGTTCGGGTCGGCCGACGACTGGCCGGGGAGGGTGCCGGGCAGGGTTGGCGCCGGGCGGGACGGTGCCGGCCTGGACTGCCTTGCGTCGGGGTCGGTGGTGCCGCTGCCGGGCGAGCGGTCGGACGGCGGCGGGACCGGGGCGCGCCTGCTGTTCGAGGGGCCGGCCTCGGTCGACGGCACGTGCGGGCGGTAGCTCGTCTTGCCGTTCTGGTTGGGCCGCGCGTCCAGCTCGATCGGCGCGCCCCACCTGGGAGCCGCCTTGGGCTTGGCCGTGGAGTTGTGCTTCGGCCGCTCCACGAACGGTTCGAGCCGCTGGGGCCCGCCCTCCAGGCCGTGGACGATGATCGGGCGCTTGAGCTCGGTCGCGAGAACGCGGCCGGCCAGTTCTTCAGCCTTGGCGGCGACCTTGTTGTCGGCCTCCGCAGCCTTCGCGTCCGCGTCGTTCTGGGCGTCGCGCTGGTTCTGGTCGAGCTCTTGGCCGGGCGTGCCGGTGTTGTCGACCGGGTGGTCGTAGTTGCTGTCGCCCTTGAAGTCCGACGGGACCTCGGTCTTCGGCGTCGGGCCCGGCTCGGCGAACGCGTTGACCAGGTGGCCGTTCTCGATGCCGTGCTGCTGGCGGAACTCCGCGATCTGGGCGGTGATGTCGGGAGAAGCGGTCGCTCCCTTCTCCGCCGCCCGCTGCCGCAGGTCCTGCGGAGGCGGCGGGGTCTTGGCCTTGCCCTTCTTGCCCGTCTCCGGCTGGCCCAGCGCGTCGCTGACGGCCTGGAACATGCCGTCCGGCCGCGGATCGCCCGCGATCGGCAGGACCTGGTGTTGCAGCGCGCCGAACGTGCGCTGGACGTTGCTGTTGTTGTCCGACAGCGCGATGTTCAGCGCCGAGGCCGTCTTGTGCTGCTTGGCGCTCGGGTCGATGTGGTCGAGGTTGCGCTCGGTGTCCACGTCCTCGTCGACATCGCTGTCCGCGTCGTCGTCGACATCGTTCTCGGCGTCGTTCTCGATGTCCTGGTCGACGTCCATGTCGTTGTCGAGGTCCGCGTTCGGGTCCTCGGCCTCGACGCCGCTGTCGGTCTTCTGCGGGTCGATGCCCGAGTAGCCGGACCCGTCCGGCAGCGGGGCGGACACGCCCTGGTTGAGGGTGTTCTTGTCCTCCCAGCCCAGCCGCAGGGCGTCCTTCTGGCTCGGCGTCCAGCCGGTGCCGACCTGCTCGACCTGACCGGTCTCCGGGTTGAACTGCGAGCCGTGCGCCTGCGCGGGTTCACGGGCGGCGGGGTCCTTGCCCTTGAACTCCTTGCGGATGCCCGCGAGCCCGACGTCCTTCTTCGCCGCCTTCGAGGCCTTCGGCCCGTCACCGCCGAAGAAGCGGTTCGGCACGTTCTTCAGGTCGACGTGCGACTGCGGCCACGACTTGCCCTCGGTCTTCGCGAACCCGAGTGCGAGCCGTGACAGGTCGGTCGCGACCGCGGCGTCCACGAAGTCGTTGGTGAACGTCTCACCGCGGTAGGGGTTGCGGTTGGTCTGGCTGTCGACGCCGACACCGGTCTCGACGGTGAACTGGTCGGCCCTGCCCTTGAAGCCGGGGTCGGACTGGGCGAGGTTCTCCTTGGCCCTGATCTCCGCGTCGACCGAGCTCAGCACCTGCGCCTGGCTCGGGCTCGGCTTGCCGCCCTGGGCCGCGATGTCGGCTTCGAGCTGCGCCTTGGTGTCCTTGAGGTCCTGGTTGAGCTCCGGCTTGGGCAGCTGGTTGGTGTGGATGTCGACGAGCTCCTTGCCGGCGAAGTCGTTCATCGACTTGCCGAGCCCGTTGTACTCCGCCTCGCCGTGGCTGAACTTCACGTCCGGGTCGACGAGCGGCACGACGGCGTCGATGAAGAGGTTCGGCTCCGGCCCGTACGGCAGCAGCGGATGTGTGTCGCCCTGCCGGACGCGCGCGTCCATGTCGTTCTTCATGGCCTGCTCGAAGCGCTGCGGGAAGTCCGGCCGGTTGATCTCGGCCTGCGCCTTGTCGAGCTTCTTGATCAGCGCGTCGCGCTTCTTCTTCGGCAGGTTCGGGGCGCTCGCCCGTTCCTTGTCGATGCGGGCCTGGACGTCGTCCACCAGCTGCTTCGGGTCGCCCACGCGGTAGCCGCCGGTGTACATCAGCGGCCGGACGGGGCCCGCGTCGGTGTCGAGCGAGTCGGCGACGTGGTTGAAGATGTCCTTCTTCTCGCCGGTCACCTTGCGCGAGCCGGTGTCGAAGTCCTGGATGGACAGGTACGGGTGCGTGCCCTTGCCGACCATCGCGCCGACCGCGAACCTGTTGGCGTCACTGGTCATCGTCTCGTTGCGCATGTCGCCGTACGGGAACTTGCCCGTGTCCGGCGTCGGCGGCAGCTGCACCAGCGCGATCGGCTCCGGCCGGCCGGAGACCTTGGCGTTGGCGTCGTTGATCGCGGCGACCATCGCATCGGTGTCGGCGGACTTGCCGTTCACACCGATGACGAAGACCATGTTGTCCCTGTGCTTGCCGGCGTCCTGGACGACGGCGTCGATCACCGCGTTGATGTCGGTGTTCGGGTCGCTCAGCTGGCCGTGGCCGACGATCATGTTGACGACGAACGACGGCGGCTTGTTGTTCTCGACGCTGTCCTTGAGCTTGCCGAGGTAGTTGTCCTTGGTGGGGATGTCGATCGTGCCCTCGCCGAGCTTGGCGAACGCCGGGTTGAACTTGGTGTTCGGGCCGATCTCGTTGATCGACATGGTGCTCATCTGCTCGACGAGCGCGTCGGTGCTGTTGTCGGTGTTGTTCTCGGCGCCGTCGTTGTTCTCGTTGGCCTCGGCCTCGGCCTCGGCGTCGTTGTCGGCGTTGGTGTCGCTGTCGACGTCCATGGCGCTGTTGTCCACAATGGACGACTGCGCCTGCGTGCCGGTGTACCGGGTGTCGCTGGTGTTCGGCTTCTTGGTCTGCCGGTCCTCGACGTCGCTGTCGCTGTCGCTGTCCTCGTCGCGGCCGCGCTTGTCGCCGGTGTTCGCGTCCTTCGTCTGCGGTGCCGAGCGGGTGTCGGTGTCGTTGGCGGGGTTGCTGTTCTGGTCGGCGTTGCCCCGCGTGTCGGTGTCCGGCTGCGCGCCGGAGTTGTTCTGGGTGTCCGTGTTCGGCTGGGGCGTGGGGCCGGGCGTGTCCAACCTGGTGTCGTGCACCACCGCCTGGTTGTTGGCGGTGTTCTCGATCAGCCACAGGTGCCGCGGCCGCAGGCCGGGGTCGGTCTTCACGTCGAGGACGTCGGCGCCCATCATGCTGCCGTCGTTCTCGTGCACCGCGCTGCCGGTCTCGTGCTGCTGGAAGACGCGCGAGGAGTCGCGGTACTCGTCCGGGATGCCGAGGTAGTGCAGCGTCTCGTGGGCGAGGCCCTCGGGGGAGGCGTCGGGGTTCCAGTTCTTCTGGTCGGTGTTCGTGCCGCTGTCGCCGACCGTGATCTTCGCGTGCGCGTCGGCCCTGTTGTCGGTGAACTCGACGTTGACGTGGAACTGGTCGCCGCTGGGCATGCGGAAGCCCTGGTTCAGCAACGAGTCGACGCCGTCGGTGACCTTCTGCTTGAGGTCCTCGACGACGTTGGTGTTCGTGTTGGTGCCGGGATCCACGTACATCTTGACCGTGTACTCCTGCACGAAGTTGCCAGGGGTGGTCTCGATGCGGCGCAGGTCGTAGGAGATGACGCCCTCGTAGGACTCGACCTTCGACGGCGTGCTGATCGTCTTGACGTCGGCGACCTCGGTGTCGACCCTGCCGACGTGCGCGCCCTCGCGGCGGTCCTGCCACGTGCGCGGGTCGACCGGGTCCTTGGGCGCGAACCAGTCGGCGGTCTTGGCCGGGTCGTGCCGCCAGGACTCGTCCTTGAGGACGTCCTTGCCCTGGTGCGACTCCGGCGTCGGCGGGGTCGCCCGCGGCGGCGCGCCACCGCTCTTGACGGTGGGCGCGTCGTTCTTCGGCTGCGGGGGAGCGGGCGGGGCCGGAGGGGGCGGCGGGGCGTCGTTCTTGGGGGCCGGGCGGCCGTCGGTGCCCCTCGTGTCGCTGCCCTTGGTGTCGCTGCCCTTTGCGTCGTTGCTCTTGCTGCCGTTGTCCGAGTTGCTCTTGTCGGTGTCGCCCCTGTCGGTGTCCGGCTTGCCGTTGGTGCCGTTGGTGCCGTTCGTGTCGGGCTTGCCGTCGCTGTCGAGCTGGGTCTCGCTGTCCGGCGTGACCCACTCCAGGCCGGCCCACTTGTTCTTGAGGTCCGGGTCGAACATGGCGTCGAAGTCGGACTTCTTGATCGCCGGCACGTCGTGCGGCATGTAGCCGGGGTTGAACCCGAGGTCGAGCCCGCCCGGGTCCATCGCGACCTGCCCGATGAGCCCGATCTGCGGCGGCAACCCGTTGTCCGCCAACGCGTTCGGCCCCGACACATCGGGCGCCTGCTTCTTGAGCTCCGCCGGCAGGTTTTCCGGGTCGACACGCGTCGACAGCGAGTCGAACTTCTGCGGGATGACGTCCGCGAACTTGTTGATCAGCGCACCGTTCGGCGGCGTGACGATGAACGCGTTGCCGAGCTCACCCTCCTTCCACCGCGCGTCGGCGGCCGCCTGCACGTTCTCCGGCGTGAGCTGCGCGTCGGGATCGTCGAGGGCGTTCTGCACGCTCTTGGTGTCGCGCAGCCGCGGCCCGATCACCGGCACGTCGGTGGGGTGCATCTTCATGTCGCCGATGTCCTTCAGCGACACCCCGCCGGGCTTGACGTCGACGTCGACGTACACGCCACCGTTCTTCGACAGCACCGCGTACCGGGCGATGTCCGACGCGAGGTTGTAGGCGTTGGCCTTCGGGTCCTGCGCGGCCTGGTAGACCTGGTTGATCGTGGTGTCGGTCTTGCCCTCGTTGCGGGCGGCGACGTCGTTGGACAGGTCGTTGACCAGTGCGTCGACATCGGAGTTGATCTCGATGCCCGCTGCTTCGAGCTGCGCCTTGACCTCCGGGTCCCAGCCGGCGCTGGACCCGTCGGTCCACAGCGTCGCCTTCCAGTCGCCGTTGGTGTCCTTGACCTGCTGCGCCCACTCGAGCATGCCGTTGACGCTGTCCGGCGTCGGCGTCTTGCCGAACCAGGCGAAGTGCAGCTCCTTGGGCACCTCGACCTTGCCCTCGTCACCCTTCTTCTGCACCGCGGCGTCGTAGTGCTGCTTGAGGTCCGCGCCGACGTCCGTCCCGTTGAGACGGTTGATGAGGATGCGCGCCTTGGCCGGGTTGCCCGCGTTGACGGCGGCGTCGATCTCGGCCTTGACGGCCGGGACGTCGATGGTGGCCGGGTTGGGGTTGCCCTTGAGCAGGTCGACCCAGGGGTTGTTCTGCGTGGTGGGGTTCGGCGCCGGTGCCGCGCTGGGGACCGACGTGATCGTCGGCGGCTTCTTGCTGGTCAGGCTCTTGATGAAGTCGAGGCCGAGCCACTTCTTGAGCTTGGCCCGCTTGCCGCCCTTGCCGTCGGGGCGCGTCTGCGCCTGGAAACCGGCGGCGGCGGGGTTGGAGCGGGGGACGACGTTGGGCGCCGGGTTCGCGCTCGTCGACGGGGCAGGGGTGTTGACATGCGCCGGGGGCACGACGGTGGCGACGAAGACGTCGGGGGTGACGTTCGGGGCCGGTGCCGGGGTGGTGCTGGGGGCCGGGTTGGCACCACCG
>NZ_LGDY01000092.1 GCF_001279525.1 Nocardia sp. NRRL S-836
CCCGGACGCTCATCCCGGAGGCGAGCGCCAGACCTGCCTGCGACAGACCTGCCGCCGTCCGCAGGCTCAGCAGGACCTCGCCGAACGTCGAACCGGATGCCGAGGTGTGAGGGGCAGTCATGCCCTCAATCTCTCCCATGCCTGTCTCGGAGGGCAAACTGATGTGGAATTCAGGGCAAAGACGGCCATTCGGGTGAATCGGGCACGTGAGGACGCGGGTGTGCCGGGTCCGCCACACCCCACACCGACACGCCGCCGTGCCCAGGACAGCACCGTCACGTTCAGCTTCCGAGCACTCCCAACGCTGACTCGATCGGGTGGCATCATCGACATCTGGTTCACGCTGCCACCGTCGAAAGGTCAGGCCTGTCGAGTGCAGACCCCATTCGAACCCGAGCACTTCACCCGAACGGCCGCTCTCGCTCCCGGACGGCTCCGGTGACCGGCAGGCACGAGGCCCCAGGGGAGCAGGTGCCGCCTGGGGTGGATCCGGAGATCCCGAGCGCGGCCAGGGCCTACGACTACCTGCTCGGCGGAGGCCACAACTTCGCCGCGGACCGCGAGCTGGCGAAGAAGATCCAGGTCGTGCAGCCGGGCGTGGTGCGCATCGCCCAGCAGAACCGGGCGTTCCTGCGCCGGGCGGTGCTGTTCATGGTCGAGGCGGGCGTCCGCCAGTTCCTCGACCTGGGCTCGGGCATCCCGACCGTGGGCAACGTCCACGAGATCGCCCAGGCCGCCGCGCCGGACGCGCGGGTGGTCTACGTCGACTACGACCCGGTCGCCGTCGCGCACAGCCGACTGTTGCTGGCGCACAACGACAACGCCGACATCGTGGACGCCGACATCACCCGCCCGCACGACGTGCTCGACGCCGGACCGGCCCGCCGGCTGCTCGACCTCGACCGGCCGGTCGGGCTGCTGGCCGTCACCATCGGCCACTACATCCCTCCCGAAGCCGATCCCGCGGGCCTGTTCGCCCGCTACCGCGACGCGCTGGCACCCGGCAGCTTTCTCGCTCTCACCCACCTCACCGACGACTTCACCGCCATTCGCGGCGAGCAGATCGTCAACACGATGAAGTCCTCCCGCAACAACGTCTTTCCCCGTACGCGGGAAGAGGTGCTGAAGCTGTTCACCGGCTACGGGCTCGTCGAGCCGGGCCTGGTCACCACCTCCAGCTGGCGGCCAGGCAAGGGGGTGACCAGCATGCAGGACACCGAGCGGGACGGCCTGTACGCCGGCGTCGGACGACGACTGTGAACCCGTGTCGGAGCCCCAGATCAGCGCTTCGACGGCTTCGAGCTTGGTCGCGCTCACGTGTGCCTGGAGTTCGCGCGCGGACACCTCTTGATAGGGCATGTCCAGTTGCCACACGAATCTCATGAGGCATCGGCATTCATCCTGTTGACGGCTTACACGTATTCGGTGCTCATGGCAGATGAAGCCCGATATCGGGAGAGCTATATCTCATGTCCCTGTCCCATGGCTATCGGCCAACGGGGTGCATGCAGTCATGGAACCTGTCCCACGCGTTGGAATGAAAGCTTCTGCGAAACGGAAGGGTGCGCCAAGCTCCGAAGAGAAAAGCCCGATCCCATATCCAGAAATGGACCACGACCGAGGTTGCTCCACTCCAGTCCAAAATCCGCGGGCTTTGGACAAAGGCGACCAGGCCCGAGGAGGCGAATGTGGCCGGCGCGGCATCCCAGCTCATCGGCGGCAGCACCACTGCGGCGGCACCTCAGCCCCGGACAGGTGTGGAGCGCCTGTCGCGGTTACCGGCCGAGGACCTCGACACCCTGCTGATGATCCGCCACTTCGAACTGGCGTTGCTCGAACTGTTCTCGCAGGGTCTGCTGCACGGCACCACGCACACCTGCCTCGGGCAGGAGTACGTCCCCGTCGCGCTCTACGCACTGCTGGACGAGGGCGACCACATCTTCAGCAACCACCGCGGGCACGGCCACTACCTGGCCCGCTTCCGCGACCCGCACGGCCTGCTGGCGGAGATCATGGGACGCGAGGGTGCGGTGTGCCACGGGGTGGGCGGCAGCCAGCACATCTACCGCGATCGCTACCTGTCCACCGGCGTGCAGGGCGAGAGCCTGCCGGTGGCCGCCGGGGTCGCCCTGCACCTGCGACGGGCCGAGCCCGGACGGATCGCGGTGGTGCACATCGGTGACGGCACGTGGGGCGAGGGCGCGGTGTACGAGGCGCTCAACATGGCCCAGCTGTGGCGGTTGCCCCTGCTGGTCGTGGTCGAGAACAACAGGATCGCCCAGTCCACCCCGACCGAGCGGCAGCTGGCCGGCACCATCCAGGCGCGTGCGGCGGCCTTCGGCATCCGGCACCACCACGTCACCTCGCACGACGTCGCCCAGGTGCGCCGGGAGTTGTCCGGCCTGATCGACGACATCCGCACCCGGCCCCAGCCCCTGGTGGTGGAGTTCGACACGAACCGCGTTGGCCCGCACAGCAAGGGGGACGACTCCCGCCCCGCCGAGGTGATGCGGCACGCGGCCGCGCACGACTGGTACCACCGGTACGAGCAGCAGCACCCGGAGCAGTTCGCCGTGGCGGACCGGAACCAGCGACTGGCGATCGCCGAGGTCGTGCGCGAGGTCCAGGCCCGCCCCGCGTCCCGCTGGGAGCACTCATGACCAGGGCGGAACGGGTGATCGGCAACCTCAACCGGGCCCTGCACACCCTCCTCGACGACGATCCCCGCGCCTACGTCATCGGCGAGGACATCGCCGACCCGTACGGCGGCGCCTTCAAGGCCACCCGCGGCCTGTCGGACCGCCACCCGGAAAGGGTGATCTCCTCGCCGATCAGCGAGGGCGGCATCGTGGGTGTCGCCGCCGGGCTCGCCCTGACCGGCAACCGCCCGGTCGTGGAGATGATGTTCTCCGACTTCGCCGCCCTCGCCTTCGACCAGCTCCTGAACTTCGCCAGCAAGTCCGTGTCGATGTACGGCCGCACCGTCGCGATGAGCATGGTGGTCCGCTGCCCCACCGGCGGCAACCGGGGCTACGGGCCGACCCACAGCCAGAGCCTGCAGAAGCACTTCATCGGCATCCCCGCGCTCAGCCTGCACGAGATGTCGCCGTTCCACGACAACGCGGACGTCCTCACCGCCATGCTCTCCCGCGAGCAGCCGTGCATGTTGTTCGAGGACAAGACGCTCTACACCCGCACCATGCACCAGGGCGGGGTCGTCGACGACCTCTTCCGGTACGAGCTGCTCGACGACCCGAGCCGGACCGCGCGCGTGTTCCCCGTGGACTGCGGCGACCCGGACTGGATCATCCTGGCCCCCGGAGGCCTGACCGAGCGGGTCGTCGCCGCCATGCGCACCCTGCTGCTGGAGGAAGAGGTCACCTGCGAGCTCCTGGTGCCCTCCCGGCTCTACCCGTTCACGGTCGAACCGCTGCTCGCGACGGTGTCCCGCGCCCGCCGCGTCTGCGTCGCGGAGGACAGCACGGCGGACGGCACCTGGGGCGAGATGCTCGCCCAGCAGCTGCACCAGCACCTGTGGCGGCGGCTGGCCCGCCCCGTGCTGCTGCTCAGTGCGCAACCGAGCGTCATCCCCACCGCGGCCCACCTGGAGCACCCCGTCCTGCCCCAGGCGACCGCACTCCGCCGCGCTCTCACGGAGGCTTCCCAGTGATCAGCGTCAAGCTGCCCACCCTCAACACCAACGACATCGGCTACGTCCTGGTCGAATGGCTCGCCGAGCACGGCGCACGCGTCGAGAAGGGGCAGCCGCTGGTGGTGATCGAGACCTCCAAGGCGCAGCAGGAGGTCGACAGCACCGCCGACGGCATCCTGCACACCCTCCTCGCGGACGGCGCGGACTGCCGCCCCGGCCAGACCGTCGCCCACCTCTTCGCCTCGGCGGACGAACGCAGTGCCTACCTCTCCGCACCGGCCGCCGACCCCGCGGCAGGGCCGGAGCCGGTAACCGGTGCCGGACTGACGCTCACCAAGGCGGCACGCGCCCTCGCGGACCAGCACGGCCTGACCGACGACGAACTGCGCGGACTGGGCCGCACGTTGATCCGCGCGGCCGACGTCGAAGCACTGGTGCAACGCCCCGCGCAAGCCGGTGCCCCCACCGGCCAGCGGCTGTCGGCGCAGCAACGGGCGGTGGGCGCCGTGGTCACCGAGTCGATGCGCACCATCCCGGCCGCCTGCGCCTACGCCAAGGTCGACGTCGGCCCGGCTCAGGACCTCGCTGAGCAGCTGCGCCGGCGCACCGGCAGCTTCGTCTCCCTGGTCGGCCTGCTCATCAGATCGGTGGCGGACCGACTCCCGGCGCACCCGAGCCTGTTCGCCCGGCTCCTCGACGACGGCACCGTCGAGCCCGCCCCCCGCGCACACGTCGCGGTGGCCGTGGACGCCGGAAAGGGCCTGTACACCCCGGTCGTGCACAACGCCGCCGCGCTGAGCGTCGCTCAGATCGCCGACCTGATAACGGGGTTCCGCGACAAAGCCGCCCGCGGCACCTTCCGCGCCGACGAGCTCACCGGCGCCAACATCATGATCGCCCCGCACACCACCGAGGGCGTGGTCTTCGCGACCCCCATCGTCTTCCCCGGCCAGACCTGCGCGCTCTCCCTGGGCGGCATCGACGAGCAGCTCGTCCTGGACGAGCGGGGCAGGCCGCAAGCCCGCCGGTTCGCGTACCTCGGTCTGGTCTACGACCACCGCGTGGTCAACGGCCGCGACGCGATGGCGTTCCTCGGCGACCTCAAACGAGCACTGGAGGCACCGGCCGCCCTCGCGGCCGGCGTCGAAGGCGACGAGGACGCGCGGAAGAAGGCGTGCGAACCCCTGCCCTGACAGGCGCAACACCCAGACGTTCTGATCGTCCCTAGGAGGCTGCTACCCGATGGAGAAGTTCGCCCTGCTGTGCGACGCCGTCGCCCACATCCACGCCGGCCGCTCCGCGCAGGCCCGTCCCGCGCTGGACACGTTGCGGAAGCTGATCGGGCCCGAGGTGCGGCCGCAGGACGCGGTCTACGAGCTCTACCGCGCCGCACTGGTCAACCGCGTCGAGGAGCACGGCAGCCCCTCGGAGACCAACCTGTACACCCAGACCTACGACCAGGCGCAGATCGACCTGTACTACCTGCTCACCACCCACCTGCCGTTCATGGACACGAGCCGGGTCGTCAACGAGCTGCTCGCCGGGCAGGTGGGCACCGCGACCGACTTCGCCCTGATGTCGGTCGGCATCGGGCACGGCCGCCAGGAAAGCGCGCTGCTGCACGGTCTCGCGGCCGGAAACCCGGAACTGCGCCACTGCACGGTCATCGGCGTCGACCCCGACCGGGGAAGCCTGGCCACGGCTGAGCGCACCCTGCGGCTGGCCGCGGCCGAGCACGGTGTCGACCTGGACTTCCTGCCCGTGGCGAAGGTGGCCGAGGACCTCGACGACGAGGACTGGACGACCCTGTCCCGCATCGACGTCCCGTTGGTGGTCAACGCCTCCTTGGCGCTGCACCACATGCAGGACCCGACTCCCGGCCACGACGCCCGGGACGAGTTCTTCCAGCGGCTGCGCGAGCTGGAGCCGTGCGGGCTGGTGCTGAACGAGTTCGACTCCGACCACCACGAGGTGTCCTTCCCGCAGCGGTTCTTCAACTCGTGGCGGTTCTTCGGCACCATCCTGCGCGCCATCGAGGCCGCGCCCGCCACCCGGCAGGAGAAGGACCACATGAAGACGTTCTTCGCCCGCGAGGTCATGAACGTCGTCGGCTCGCGCACCGACGAACAACGCTTCGAGCGGCACGAGCCGGCCGCCACCTGGATCAACCGGCTGCGCCGCTGCGGCTTCGAGCCCTACGGTGACGTCCCGGGGCTTTCGATGCCACCGCTCCCCGCGGACTTCACGGTCCGCGTCCTGCCCGAGCAGGTCCGGCTCGGTTATCGCAACGCCACGGTCTGCTCTGTCATCGGCGCGCGTCCTGCGGGCTGAGGCATCCCAGGTGTAGCGCCGGCGAAGTCGGTCCTTTCGTTCACTTGTCGAATTCTCAGTCCTCTGTCAGCTGTCTCTTCAGCTGGGTTTTGACGACCGCCTTACCGCCTGTGTCACCCGGGGTGGAAAATCGCCACGCCGAACGGTGCGCGTGCCATTCGGGTGACCGTCAGCAACTCCTCCGGTTGATTGTCGACGATCATCGCGCCGTGGTCAGGTGGTCGTGGCTTGGCATCCGCGTGGGAGGAGTCGTCAGTGTCGATTCACCGAAGAGTTCCGAGGGGCCGGTCGAGGGCCTGGGCGGTGGCCGCCGCGTCGGTCCTCGTGCTCGGGTCGGCCGGCGCGCTCGCGCCACCGGCTCAAGCCGTGGTCCCCGACCTCACCTGCAACGTCAACGTGCAGCTCAGCTTCAGCCCCGCACTGACCGCCGTGCAGACCACGGCGTCGGTGACGGCGGTGGCGAACCTGGTGAACTGCCTGTCCCCGAACGGTTCGCACCCGGAACTGGCCGGTGGTGCGGTCACCAGCGCCACGGCCACGGCCACCAGCCTCGGTGGTGTGCCGTGCAACCTGCTGCTCACCCTCACCGGCTCGGCGACCATCCAGTGGTCCCCGGGAGACGAGCAGACCACCTTCGACTTCACCGTGCGCACCAACGTGCTCGACGGCACCGTGCAGCTGACGACCTGGCAGACCAGCGGTCCGCTGACCGGCACCACGTCGCAAACGGTCGGGGCGGCCAACCCCAACCTCGACTGCCTCCTCAACGGCCTGTCCGGACTGACCGTGCCGATCGGGCAGACCACCTTCCTCTGATCACCCGGCACTTCGGCCGGACGAGCCGAGAGCAGCTGGGAGCCCTGCGCCGATCTGTCCATTTAGGACGGTGTTCATCCATGGGGTCTGACGAGGCGAACATGCCGATGGGGCCGTTTCCGGACGCCGTGCGGCGGGTCTGCCGGCCCGCCGCACGAGTCGCGGCCGGAGTGGGCGGCATCCGCACGGCGGGCGACGATGGCGAACGACGAACCCGGCCAGCCCGATCAGCGGGGCTCGCGCGTGCCGCGCTGATCGAGCCAGTGTGCCTTCATTTGATGGCAACGGGGTTTGCTGGCGCGCCGGTGGCGCCGACGACTTTGAGGGGAGCGGCGATGTAGCAGAAGCTGTATTGCCGGTCGAGGTCGCAGTCGTGAGCGAGATCCTCCAGCCACGCCAGTTCGGTGAACACGACGCCGAGGTTGCGCATGAGCGCCGCGTGGAGTGGAAGTTTCGCCGGCACGGCCGGATCGTCGAGCACCTCGTTGGCGATCGTGTCGGTGATCAGGTTGGGGACCTGCATGGTGTCGAACCACTCGACGATGCCGGGGCGGTAGGTGAGGCCAGGCTCGTTGAGCTTGTCCGCATAGGCCTTCGGGTCGTGTCGGTAGCGCCGCATCGACCCGGTGCGGATCAGCAGGATGTCACCTGGTTCCAGTGCTACACCCTGCTGTTGGGCACAAGCGACGAGGTCTTCGTGGTCGAAGGTTTCGTCGGCGTCGAGCCAGGGTTTGCCGCGATGGCGGGCCATGTCGAGCAAGACGCCGCGGCCGGCGACGCCGCGTTCGGCGATCGGCAGGACTCCGCCGCGGGTCATGCTGCCGATCGTTGTGTCGGCGTGATGTCCGTTCCAGGTGGTGTCGTCGTACCAGGCGTGTCCCAGGCCGTCGTAATGCGTTGTTCCCTGCAGGTGCATGAAGATCGTGTCGTCGGCGTACTCCAGGCCGCCCTGGAAGGGCTGGCTCGCTCCCTCCCGATAGGTGCTCTTGTCCTGGACGTTCGCTCGCTGGGGCTGCCGGCGGGCGGGCCACATGGGGTCGCCGTCCGGGTCGCACATGGTTGCCTGGAGGGTGAAGACCTTCCCCTGCCGGACTGTTCGAATGCCCCGCAGGACGGCGTTCTGGTCGAGGTAGTTGAGGCAGCCCACCTCGTCGGCCTCACCCCAGCGTGCCCAGTTGGTGGGCGATCCGGCGAGGAGGTTCTTCAGGTCGGCGTGCTCAGGAGTACGCATGATCCTCTCCAGGGTAGTTCCTCGACGAGACGTCGGAGATGAACTGCTGCGCGGCCTCGGAGAGGACCTGTCGCAGGTTCGAGTACCGCTTGACGAACCTGGGGGCCGGATCGGGTGTCAGCCCCGCCATGTCCTGCCAGACCAACACCTGTGCGTCGCAGTCGGGCCCGGCTCCGATGCCGATCGTCGGGATCGTGAGCTCGGCCGTGACGCGCTTCGCCAGTTCGGCGGGCACGACCTCGAGCACGACGGCGAACGCGCCGGCCGCCTCGAGGTCGCGAGCGTCCTGGATCAGACGTTCACCCGCCTCACCTCGTCCCTGCACCGTGTATCCGCCCAGCACGTTCACCGACTGCGGGGTGAGGCCGACGTGGCCCATCACGGGGACTCCCGCGGTGACCAGTGTCTCGACCTGCGGGAGGACCGCCCGGCCCCCTTCGAGCTTCACGGCCTGTGCGCGGCCTTCCTTCATGAAGCGCGCGGCGTTGTCGAGGGCTTTCTGCGGCGAACCCTGATAGGAGCCGAAAGGCATGTCGCCCACCACCAGGCACCTGGATGTTGCGCCGGTAACCGCGCGAAGCAGCGGAAGTAATTCATCGACGGTCACCGGAAGCGTGCTGTCGTAGCCGAAGACAACGTTGGCCGCGCTATCGCCGACCAACAGCACGGGCACCCCGACATCGTCGAAGATCCTGGCAGTGAGTGCGTCGTAGGCAGTCAGCATCGCCCAGGGCTCGCCGCGTTTCTTCGCGGTCGCCAAGTCCCGGCCGGTCAGCCGTCGCCCTTCGACACCATATAGTGATCCGAGCCCTTCCGACATAGGCATCCTTCTATTCTGGTATTTCGGCCGGCAAGCTCATATAATGTTTCGGCCACGTTAGCAGCGGGACAGCTGAGATCCAGTGTCCGTGCCACAGCGTGGGACGTGACGCGAAGTTCCCTCGACGGAAGGGCTCACAACGGCTATGCCACTGCACATCGCCGTCATCGGCGCTGGACGTGTCGGTACCGTGCTCGGGGCGGCGCTGGCCAGGGCTGGACACCACATCACCGTGGTGGGAAGGTCCGCTCGCTCCTTGGCCCGCGCTCGACGCCTGCTCCCCGGCGCCACATTCGCATCTCTCGCCGCGGCCACGGACGCGGACCTCTTGTTGCTGACCGTTTCCGATGACGCGCTCGTACAGGCTGCTCAAGAATTGGCGGACGCTGCCTCGCTACGAGTGGGACAAACTGTGCTGCACACGTCGGTCGTGCACGGGATGGGCGCACTCGAACCCCTTCGGCAGCGCGGGCTGCAAATCGGGTCGATGCATCCGGCGATGACGTTCACCGGTCAACTGACTGACCTCGACCGCCTCCCCGGAACCACTTTCACCGTGACTGCCGAACCCGACCTGCTCAAATCCCTCCGCCGATTGGTCGAGTGCGATCTGAAAGGACGTCTGCAATCACTCCGGGAAGACCAGCGCCCCCTTTACCACCTCGGGTTGGTCCACGGCGCCAATCATTTGGTGAGTCTTGTGAACGATGCTTGTGACATGCTCAGGGCGGCCGGCATCACCCACCCGCAGGACGTCCTCGAACCGCTTCTGAAAGCCGCACTCGACAACGCCCTCCGCTCTGGAGACCACGGGCTCACCGGCCCCATCGCGCGCGGCGACGTCGGTACGCTCGAATGGCACGCCGCGACCCTGGAGCAGACCCGGCATCCAGCAGCCGACGCGTACATCACGCTGGCCCACCGGACTGCCGAACGTGCCCACCACGCCGGCATCCTGTCCGACGTCACCGCCGCTCGACTCATGGACGCCATCGCGATCCGCCGGATCGTCGGGCCGCGTCAACCTGACGGTGGGAGAGGTGCCCGGTCTCGCAGCGACCTCGCCGCCCTCACCCCCGATCTCGATGTGCCATGACCGGCCGCCAGGTCACCACCGGCGGCCGCACGTCCACAATGGAGTCCGGGACGGAAGTGCGGTGGAACCGCGCCGGCCACGGCAGGACCTGCTGCGCCATCAAAGCGCACGCCCGCGACCGCGGCACCGCCTCACGGCACCATCAGTCTCGGGGTGCTCACCACCGCGATCTCCAGCCGCGACCCGCGCACGTTCGCGGTGCGATCGGCGCCAGGCGCGGTGCACAGGACCAGCGTTCGGCCGTCCGGTCCGCCGAGGTCGCAGGCGATCACCATCCGGTCGCTGCGGACCCGGCCCGTGCTCTGGCCGTCGAGCGTGACCCGCTCCGCGCTGCTGGTGAACGGGCTCGCCACCCAGACGCATCCTTCCTCGTCCATCGCGGAGATCCCGTCCGGCATGAATCCGAGCAGTGCCGTCCGCCGGCCGGCCAGGCGCCCCTCCCGCAGGTCGTACACGGACAGGCGATGGCCGAGCGTTTCCGCGACGACCAGCCGCTCGCCGTCCGGGCTGACCGTGACGCCGTTGGGGAAGCGCAGGTCCGCCGCCACCTCGGCGACGGTCCCGTCCGGGTCGACGCGGAACAGCTTCGCCGCGGGCACGTCCGCGGCGGCGAGCGCCCCCATGTCGCCCTCCGCCACGGCCTGCGAGTGCGCGGACAGGAACGACTCGATGTCGACCCCCATCTCGCTGATGTAAGCCCGGCCGTCGCGATCGACCCACATGTCGTTGAGGTCGTGGGCCACCAGCGCGGAGAGGTCGGCGTGCACGGTCAGCCCGTCCGGATCCAGCCGGAGGATCGTGCGGTCCGCCATGGACACCACGAGCAGGCGCCCGTCCGGCAACCAGCCGAGGCCGGACGGACGTCCGGGCACCTCGGCCACCGTCCGGACGTTCCCCGCCACGTCCACGGCGTGCACGGCGAGACCGTCCATGTCCGACACCCAGAGCTCACCGTCGTGCCAACGCGGACCTTCCAGGAAGGTGAAACCTTGCTGGAGGACGTCGGTTTCGGCCGACTGCGATCCCGTCATGTTCGCTCTCCCGTCGCGCCGCGCAGAAAACGGTGGCCGTCGAAGTCGATGTTAACGGCCCGAACCCCCTTGCGGCCGTGTCCTTCCCGGACACCCGAACCCCCGGACCTCTCGGCGATTTCCACCGTCGGCCCGGCGAGTTCGCGCACCGAACCCGTGTTGATCAACGATGGGCCGGCGCGTCCGACCCCCATCCCCGGAAGTCCGCGACGGCGTAGAAGCTGAGCGCGCAGTCCAACTGCCGCACTATCTCCACCGCGGGCGCGAAACCGCCCGCGATGAGCTCGGCGAGGCGCCTCCGGGCGGAATCCGCCGCGGTGTGCATCTCACGGAGCACCCAATCCGGCGTCACGTCGTACATCAGGACGTTGTTCTGGCCGTGTTCGACCCGTTCCCAGGAATAGGTGGCGAGGTCGTTGGCCAAGCGGACGGCGACCACCAGGTCGTCCATGGCCGACACCAGCGTGTCCAGCTCGCCGAGCAGCTCCGCGGCGGGCAGGGTGACCCAGCGGCCGAAGTTGGCCATCCAGACCAGGATGCTGTCCGCGTGGCCGAGGTACTCGCGCACGTCGGTGCCGACGGCCCGGCCTCCTGAGCGGGCCCGCCCGGTGACCCAGTCGTAGCGGATGCCCCGCAACGCCAGGTCGACCTTGCCGACCCAGAGATCGGAGAGTCGGGGGTGGACGGACAGGTCGTTCACCTCCCGCTGCCACGCGGCCAGTGCCACGAGGAGGGGGTGCACGCCGTCATAACGACCGGTGCGGACGATCTCCGCGCAGTGGCCGAGCAATGCGTCCAGGTCGGCCTGGTCGGTGATCTCGCGCTCGACCTCGTCGTCCAGTGCGTAGGTCCACGCGTACATCCGCGTGGTGAGGCGCAGGTCGTCGGCACTGCGCCACGGGCTGATGGTCGCCGCGGTCATGGCCATCGCCTCCACCGGGGTGGCGCGCAAGGCGAACGCCGCGGTCCACCGGCGGAGGTCGGCCAGCAACCGCAACGCGAGAATGGTGATCGGCGTGCACTGCGCGGGTGAGGGCAGGTCGTCGAACGGCACTGTCGTCATGGGTCGACCCTCTCAATGCGGGCGGTGTCGCGGTGCGACCGGAACCCCGTCATCGTCGCGCCCTGGTGCTGGAACACGGCCGCCCGGCGCGTCAGAAGTTCAACCGTACCAACGGTTGGATCGTCCATTGCGGTGATGGGTGGTTGAGTGTAGAAACAGGTCAGCTGGCAGAAAAGGGCGGGGGCACAAGGCAATGGACGTGTTGAGCGAGCTCGCGCGCCCGGAGGCGCTGCTGGACCCCTATCCGCTCTTGACCCGGCTGCGCACTCTCGACCCCGTTCACCTGACGGCGAACGACGTCTACCTGATCAGCCGCTATGCCGACGGCCGCACGGTCATGGAGAACTCCGCCCTGTTCCGGAACCCGGAACCGGACGAGGTGGCGCAGCTCTTCCCCGCGGCGCATCGACATCGGTCGCAACAGCTGCTCCTGAACTCGGTCGCGCTGCGGAACCCTCCCGCGCACACGCGCCTGCGCCGGCCGGTGGCGCGGGCGTTCACGGCCAGCCGCATGGACGCCCTGCGGCCCGGCGTCGAGCGCATCTGCGACCAGTTGCTCGCCCCGGTCGCCGAGCGGTATCTCGACGGCGAGGTGGTGGACCTCAACCGGACGCTGGCCGTTCCACTGCCGCTCGCTGTGTTCGGCGAGCTCCTCGGGGTGCCCGCCGAGGACCGGGCCTGGCTGCAGAAGCTGGTGCCGTCCGCGCTCGCCGCGATGCGGCCCGACTCCGGCGAAGAGGAGTTGTGCGCCGCTGACGAGGCGAACTCGGTCATCGAGAGGTACTTCCTCGACCTCGCCGAGCGCCGGCGCAGCGACCCCGGCGAGGACCTCGTGTCGCTGCTGGTCGCCGTGCACGACGACGAACCGGATGTGCTGTCCGCGGACGACCTGATGAGCATGTTGTGGGGGCTGTGGGCCGGCGGCCTGGCCACCACCACGACCGCGGTCGACTACGGCGTGCTGGCCATGATCGACCATCCCGAAGAGGTCCGGTGGCTTCGCGGAGGTCCGGCCGAGGCGCTGGCGTTCGTCGACGAACTGCTCCGCTACGAAGCGCCGGCGATGAGCACCGCGATCAGCCGGTTCGCGCAGCAGGACGTCGAGCTGTCCGGGGTGGCGGTGCCGAAGGGCGCCGACCTTCGAGTGTTGTTCCCGGCGTGCAACCGGGACCCGGATGCGTTCCCGTCGCCCGACACGTTCGACCCGTCCCGCAAGCACCTGCACCGCAACCACCTGACTTTCGGCCACGGTCTGCACTACTGCCTCGGTGCCGCGCTCGCCCGCATGGAGCTGGCCGCTGTCCTACCGAAGATCCTCTCCCGGCTACCTGACATGGTGCTCCACGAGCAGCCGGCGTTGCACCAGGCGGTGCCGGTGCGGGTTTTCGTGAGCCTGCTCGTGTCGAGAGGGTGACCCGCAGATCAGACGGCCGACGCTACCGGAGCTGACATGACGCGATACTGGCGGTTGTCCGTCGACCGGGACAGGTGCATCGGGTCGGGGCAGTGCAGAGCCACCGCGCCCGGCTCGTTCGAACTGGACGACGACCGGTTGGCACACCCCAGCGAAGCTCTTGTGGAGCCGTCGGAGGACATCCGGTCGGCCGCTGACCTGTGCCCGGTCGGGGCGATCACCCTCGACGAGGGCCGGTTCGAGCTCGCTGGGAGCCTGATTCCACCTTGGCTCGATGCGGTGGAGAAGGCCGCGGAAGGTCTGCTGGCCGAGTTGGCAGCCGATGGCATGGGGCAGGTGTCTCCCTCGGTGTACGAGACAGCCAGGCTGGTGGCGACGGCCACGTGGCTGGACGGACACCCGGAGCGTGTGCGCTTCCTGCTGGGCCAGCAGAAGAGCGACGGCAGCTGGGGAGCACCCGACGGCTACGGTCTGGTGCCGACCCTGAGCGCCGTGGAGGCTCTGTTCACCGAACTCCGCCGTGCTCAGCGCCCGGCCGCTGACGCCGTCCAGCACGGCCTCCTGGTCAGCGCTGTCACCCGAGGGCTGGCCTGGTTGTCCGCATGGCTCGGCGAAGGCGGCGGAAAGCCGTTCCCCGACACCATTGCGGCGGAGTTGATCGTTCCGTGGCTGATCGGGGACATCAACCGGCAGCTGGGGCGGCTCGTCTCCGAACCGCTGCCCGGGCTGGACGCGTGGTCGGCCCATCCGCCGCTTTCCGCACCGGCGGAGGCCGACGAAGCCTTCCTGGAAAGGATCCGCGGCTCGGTCCGGGTCGATCATGCCCTGCCGGACAAGCTCTGGCATTCGCTGGAGGTCCTGGGCGCTGACGCGGCGCGCGCGGACAACGTTCGTCCGGTCAACGGCGCTGTGGGCGGTTCCCCGGCCGCAACCGTTGCGTGGCAACGGACGAAGGGAAGTCCCGTCAGGACGGCCGACGACGTGCGCCTCTCGACCCGCTATCTGGAAGAGGTCCAGCGCAGGGGACCCGGACCGGTGCCCGGGATCAGTCCCATCACCTCCTTCGAACGCGCCTGGACCATTTCGGCGCTGGCGACGGGCCGGATGGACACGCGGATCCCCCGGGAACTGGTGGACAGCCTGCGGCAGAGCCTCAGCAGCACCGGCGCCCCTGCCGCCCCAGGCCTTCCACCCGACTCCGACGACACCGCCGGAGTGCTCTACGCGCTGGCCAAGGCCGGTGACCAGCCTTCCCCGGACTGCCTGTGGAGTTACGAGGCGGACTCCTACTTCCTCTGCTTCCCAGGCGAACGGACGCCGTCGACCAGTACCAACGCCCACATCCTCGAAACACTGGCGGCCCTGGACACGGCAGACCGAACCCGTCGGCAGGACGCCGCGGAGAAGATCGCGGCATGGCTGCGCAAGAACCAGGAGCCGGACGGCAAGTGGTGGGACAAATGGCATGCCTCGCCCTACTACGCGACCGCGTGCTGCGCGCTCGCGCTGGACCGGTCGGCCACCCTGGGCATCGACGCCGTCGACGCGGTGGACGACGCGGTGCGCTGGATCCTGGACACCCAACGTGCTGACGGTTCCTGGGGACGATGGGAGGGCACCGACGAGGAGACCTCCTACGCCCTGCACGTCCTGCTGGCCACTCACACCTCCGGCGACAAGACCCCTCTGACGCGCGCCGCCGCACGCGGCTGCGCCTTCCTGTTGCGCCAGAACGGTCCCGGCATCGACGACCGGGATGCGCATCTGCCGCGCCTGTGGCACGACAAGGACCTCTACGCTCCGATAGCGGTGATCCGGGCGGCGCGACTCGCGGCTCTGCACCTCGCCGCCACCGATCCTGATGTGGTGGCCGCCCTTCCCGAAAACGGCTCGGCACCGGTCTGGGAGGCTGCGAGGTGAACCGGGCCCGGTGCGGCCTCGTCGTCGGCGGGTTGGCCTTCCTGGACTCCCTCACCGCCGAACAGTCCGATGTGGTGGAGCTGTCACGTCCGCCCGAGCGGCGCCTGCTGGTGGGCAACCCCGAAGCGATCGGACAGATCTTCCGCGCCGACCGGCAGATGCACCTCGCCGGCTCCGACACCCTCCGCCCGCTGGTGGGGGACCGGTCCCTGCTGTTCGCCAACGGAGACCGGCACGCCGCGTACCGCCAGGCAATCGGCCCGGAGCTGCGCGGCAACGCGTTGCGGCGCTACCACTCCACCATCGCCGACACCACCCACGCCGCGATCAGGACCCTGGTCCCCGGATCCGTGGTCGAGCTGGCCGAGTGGACTCGCAAGATCACCCTCGACGTCATCGGCAGCATCGTTCTCGGCCCCTGCGGTGAGGACCTGCTCCACCGGTTCAGCACCTGGGTGGACGGCGCGCTCGGCTCGGTGCCCCGGACACTGCTCTACCGCTATCTCCGCACTTCGGCCGGACTGCCCTCACCGTGGCGCACGTTCCTGCGACGACGGGAGGTCATCGACCGCGATGTGCTGCGCTGCGCCCGCCCCGAGGGCCGAGGCGGGACGGCGTCCCGCACACCGCGTGGAACTCTCGCCGGGCTGCTGACCAGCGGACGAGAGCCGCTCGGCCGGCTCGACGACGACGAGCTGCGGGACCAGTTGGTGTCACTGCTGTTCGCAGGCCATGAGACCACCGCTTCCGCGACCGCCTGGACGTTGTTCTGGCTGGAGCGTCACCCGCGGATCCTGGCCGACGTGCGGGACGAGCTGGCGGCCACCACCAGCGAGGCCGCCAACGCCAGGGACGTTCCCCTGCTTGACGCCGTGTGCCGCGAATCGCTGCGGCTGACCCCTCCCGCCACCCTGGCGGGCAACCGGGTGCTCATCGAGGACTGGGAACTGCTCGGCCGGCCGACAGCGGCCGGTACCCGGCTCACACCCAGCATCTACCTGGTCCACAGACGGCCCGATGTCCACCCCGATCCGCAGCGCTTCGACCCGGGCCGGTTCCTCGACAGGCGGATGTCAGCCCAGGACTTCCTGCCGTTCGGTGGCGGGCTGCGCCGCTGCCTCGGCGCCGACTTCGCCATGCTGGAACTGCGGATGATCGTCGCTGCGGTGCTGCGCAGCCTGGAGCTGCGCTGTGTCAATCCCCGCCGGGGAGTTCCCCAGCTGCGCGGAGTGGCGATGGGACCCAGGCCGGGCCTGCGGATGGAGGTGCGGCGTGTTCGGGCGTTGCCGGCCTGAGAGGATCGAGCTCTTCACCAGCCAGGCGAAGAATGCCGATGGGGCCGTTTCCGGGACATGTCCCGGAAACGGCCCCATCGCAACCCGTCAGGCCTGCTCCGACCACCACTTCTGGCCGGTCTCACCGAGCGTCGAGATCGGGTCGTAGTAGGGGTAGCGGCGGTTCAACGCCTCCGGGTCCTCCAGCTCGATCCCGGTCCGGTAGTTCTTGGTCCAGTACGAGATCCCGAGCTCCCGGTCGTAGTCCTCCAGCTGGTGCACCCACCGCTTGCCGACGTACGGCACGTCGCACACGATCCGTGGCGTCGCATATCCCGGTAGGTAGCCCATGATCGCGTGCTGCAGCTCCTGCGCCTCCACACCGACACCCGCCAGTGCTCGGCGTTGGGGATCATGTCCGACATGAAACCAGAGCTCCGGGCGACGGCATTGCGGTGATCGACTACCTGGCTGCGAAAGCTGCTGCCCTGGCGCCGTCAGCAACGCCGCCGCGCAGGCGCCGCGGCAGATACGCGCTCAGAGGTGAGCCGTCTCGAACTCCTCGATGATGCTGGTCGGGATGCGGCCGCGGTCGGAAAGCTCGCGGCCGTTGGCCCTGGCCCACTCGCGGATGGCCTTCGTCTGCTCTTTGGTTCAGGACTCCGCCACGATGGTGCGCCTGGTGCTCGTCGCCCGTTTGACGCGACCGCTCGTGCGGCGAGCGCCGGCCACGAAGTCAGCCAGGGCATCACGGAGCTTCACGGCGTTGTCTTGCTTCAGATCGATCTCGTAGGTGGCACCGTCCAGGCCGAAGCTGACGGCCTCGACATCCTCAGCGGTGGTGCCGTCGAGATCGTCGATGAGTTGAACAAGAATCTTCTGCGCCATGCGTGAGCTCCTCTGTGGGCCTGGGCGGCGACTTCACCAAGATCACCGCACTGGAAAGCACTCCACATACCCGACGTGCACACCGATCACGACACCGCCGTCCGCGAGGTGGGGCAATGGCCTCTCCAGAGTGATCCAAGGCGCGGCTAGCCCGTTCTCCAGAAGCATCGCGCTTCCTTCGCGCCTTTGCCGGCTGCGTTCTCGGCCCGGCCGCAGATGCGGAAGCACGCCGCTCGGAAAAGCATTCCGGTCGCCGTCTCGCAGGTCCCGCGTCCCGGTCACGACCTGGGGCACGCCGTAGGCACGTGCGAGCGCCGTCGCGGCGCCCGCGGTTTCACCAAGCCCACCAACCAACGGTGATCAGCTTGCGGAACTTCTCGTCATGGCAACGTCAGACACGCATGTTTTCGCAGAATCTCCACAGGTCACCACCCACGGCGCCGTGAACCTGCTACCGATGATGTGCCCGGTCTGCTGGCACTGCTTAACCGCCGCGCACGAACTCGCGATGTTGGTGAGTCACGTGTGGCGATCAAAGCTGGTCTGAGCTGGTAATCCGTATGCAGGTATCAGTCCTCAAGGCAGCGTCCATTGGGAAGCAGGCCTCCGATGAATCCGCCGCCGGCTCCGCCTGGCAGTTCGATGATGTGGCCGACGATGCACGTCTCTGCACCGGCTTGTGCTGCGTAAAGCAGGCTTCCGGCTGGCGCTGGGTCGTTGGAGCGGGCGATTCTGACCGCGCTACCTGGAAAACCCTCTTTGCTGAGGCTGTGACGCGCTGACTCCGCGTCGGCGTCGGTAGGGGGATGCTTGGCGGTCGAGCGGGAACACGGCGCGGCCGCTGTCGGCAGGCAGCTGGTGCCTCGGGATATCGCACGCCGGACATCGTTGTGGATCTGTTCTGCTGCCGCACGTTGCTCGGGAGACGGTGGACGTCGGCGCACCACGTTCTCGGCGACGCGTTCGCAGTAGCCGTCGTCGTGGACAGCCGTCTGCACGCAAGAGATCGAGGCGCTCCCGTCGTTGCTCGTGGCGTCGGGCTGGCGGTGTGAGTGAATCCACCAGACCAAGCATCCTGCGACCAGGGCCGCAGCTGTGCAGGCGGCAGCGATGATCATCGCACGCCGTTGAGTCGTGCCCGTCGAATTCATGTCAACTCCAGCCTCCATTCGTGAGCTTGCCGCATTCCGGCGCGGGGCGCTACCGGTCCGTGCGCGTGCATAGTCAATGTGATCTGAGGCGCAAAATCGAGTTTGTGGTTATGGCTTCATGTGCGGTGAGTAGCAACTGTGCGTTCAGATTGGGCTGACCGGGTGGTACATGCTCTGGTGGGTGACCAGCCATCAGGTCTTCGTATAGGTGTTGCTGTTACGCTCCCGATCATGACTTCCTGTGTTCAGATGAACACGGGATCAGTCCCGGGTTTGGTGTTGGAATTCCTGATCGAGATCGTCGAGCACGACGCGCAGCCGATAGGCACTGGGGCGCTTGACGTTGTGCGCACGTGGATTCCTACCAATGAGGACCTGACTGTGCACGACATGGTCGAACAAGCTCAGGCTCGCTTCGAGGCCGCGTCCGGTCCCCGCGCCGGCGACGACCGATGGACAACGTATCTGACGACGATGGTGTCCACCGCCATGGCGACGCTGCTGTACGCGTGTGCGGACGGCGCAGACATCGCCGTTCTTCCGAGCGCACCAGGTTGCCAATCCAGCCACAAACCCAAACGTGGCCAGATCTTCGGCCTCGGCTGGACCACCGATCCGGACCGCGCTACCGACACGGAACTACCACTGCCCGATCATCTCCACACCTACTGGCCACACGGCTTCAACGGGCCCGCGCGACTGGCGTTCCACGCTCAGGCGAATCTTGAAGACAAGCTCGCTGCGATCACCGAGCAACTGCGTTCGGCGCGCGCCGAGCTGCGGCGAGTGGATGGCTCGCCGACAACGCCATGTACACCGGCACCCACGGCAGCAGAATGCGCTGCGCGACGTTGCGCTCCAACGGGATGTGCCTGTCTTCCGCCACAGCGAGCACGGCGGCATCGAGGCTGCTGCGGCCAAGCTGGTGAGCCAGCACCGTGCTCGATGGTTCGACCGTCAGCGACACCCTGACGTCGGGGAAGGCGTGGTCGAGCCGTTGGAACAGGGTGGCGACGCGCTCCATGTGCACCGACCCGAACCGGATCGGTCCGGTGTCATCACGCGCCAGGTCTGCTCCGATCGTCTCCAGTTCGGCGAGCAGCAGCTGGGCGCGTCGCACCAACTGCGCTCCCAGTCCCGTGGGCGTCACACCAGTGCGGCTGCGCTCGAACAGCTGTCCGTTGACCAGGCGTTCCATGCGCTGCAACAGCCCAGTTAGCGAGGGCTGTGAGATACCGAGGCGTGACGCGGCTTGCGACAGACTGCCGGCGGCGGCTATCGCGCACATCGCACGCAGATGACGGATTTCCAAGTCCATAGAACAAGGCTATTCCCTGCAGTGACTAGCGGGAAGTGACCCTTGTCGCTAGCCGAGAAAATGCGAGTTAATGTCGGCTAGTGTCCGCGCGTTGCCCTCAAGATCCGTCCTTGTCTGCATTTCCGCAGGTCAGATGTGTTCATAGGTCCACCCTATCTGTGGCTGAGATGGCTGAGGTGCGCATTGTTGTGTGACGCTGTGCGCACGGTCGGGTTCCCTGCCCACCTGCCGAAGCGGCGCCCGGCGTCGCTCCACCGGAAAGAGAAGCAATGGACCTTCAAGGGTTTCAACGGCGCTTTTCATTAGTTCTGCTCGCTGTCGCCGTGGCGCTTGGCGCGACAAGTGTGCTCCCGGCGCAAGCGGATTCCGCATCGCCAGCCAAGCGTGCTCTACCGACAGGAGCAGATACTTCTTCTCCGCACGTCGCGCGATCGGCCTTTCAGGTCGACCGGAGGCCGCCGCGTTCGGCGTCGTCGCAGGAGTTGCGTCGCGACTACGACAGTCCACAACAGACGGTGGCGGAACCGCGGCCGTCCATGAGCACTGCGAGAACGGCGGTGGCCGCCTGCAACGCCTCCGAGTTCACCAGTCGCACCGGAGGGGCGTTGGTGGATCAGATTCGAGCATCGACCACGGAGTGCGTGAACACGCTGTTCAGCCTGACCGGCTCTGAGGCCTACCACGCGTTCCGCGAGGCTCAGATGGCCAGCGTCGCCTACGGCCTACGGGACAACGGCACCGCGTATGCGGGTAACAACTCGGCCGGAACCGCCCAACTGGCGCTCTATCTGCGCGCCGGCTACTACGTCCAGTGGTATCACCCCTCTGATGTGGGGCAGTACGGGCCGACGCTCCGCACGGCGATCCAGTCCGGCCTGGACAGCTTCTTCGCCAACCCGCGCGCGTTCGATGTCGGCGACGCGAACGGCGAGGTCCTGTCCGAAGCCGTCACGCTCATCGACAGCTCGGAGCAGAACGCCCGCTATCTGTCCGTCGTCAAGCGTCTGTTGAGTGGCTACAACTCCACCTACGACAGCTCGTGGTGGATGCTCAACGCGGTCAACAACGTTTACACGGTCCTGTTCCGCGGCCATCAGGTGCCGGAGTTCGTCTCCACCGTGCGGTCCGACCCGAGCATCACCGACGCCCTGCACAACTTCGCATCCAGTCACCTGGACCTGCTCTCGGGGCCGCGCGGCTACCTGACGTCCAACGCAGGCCGCGAACTCGGCCGATTCCTGCAACACACCACCCTGCACCCGAAGGTGCGGTCCCAGGCCAAGAACCTGCTGGACATCTCGTCGATCCGCGGTGCCACGGCCGCGTTGTGGGTAGGCGTGGCGGAGATGACCGAGTCCTACGACAAGGCCAACTGCACCTACTACGTCACATGCGATCTTCAGACTCGGCTGGCCGCCGAAGTGCTGCCGATCAACCACTCGTGCAGCACCTCGTTGCGGATCCGCGCACAGCAGATGACCTCGACCGAGCTGTCACAGACGTGTGCGTCGCTGCTCCAGCAGGACACCTACTTCCACAGCGTCGTCACCGATCCCGGTCCGGTCTCCGGCGACCGCAACACCAGCCTGGAGGTGGTCGTCTACGACTCCAGCACCGACTACCAGACCTATGCGGGAGTCATGTGGGGCATCGACACCAACAACGGTGGCATGTACCTGGAAGGCGACCCCTCGGCGGTCGGGAACCAGGCGCGGTTCATCGCCTACGAGGCGGAATGGCTGCGACCGACGTTCGCCATCTGGAACCTCAACCACGAGTACACCCACTACCTCGACGGCCGCTTCGACATGTACGGCGACTTCACCTCGAACGTGTCCACCCCGACCGTCTGGTGGATCGAGGGGTTCGCCGAGTACATCTCCTACCACTACCGACGCGAGACCTACGACGCCGCCATCGCCGAAGCGGGCAAGCGCAGCTACGCGCTGAGCACCCTGCTCGACACCACCTACAGCCACGACACCACCCGCATCTACCGGTGGGGCTACCTCGCGGTCCGCTACATGCTCCAGTCACACCGCGCCGACATGAACACCGTGCTGGGCTACTACCGCACGGGAAACTGGAACGCCGCGCGCACCTTCCTCAAGAACACCATCGGCACCAGGTACGACTCCGACTGGTACAGCTGGCTGTCCGCCTGTGCTGCAGGCAACTGCGGCGGTGGCGGAGGCGGTAACCAGACTCCCACCGCCGACTTCGTCTCCGCCGTCTCCGGCCTCACCGTCACGTTCACGGACCGATCCCGCGACGCGGACGGCACGATCGCCGCGCGACGGTGGGACTTCGGCGACGGCACGACTTCCACAGCCACTAACCCGACCAAGTCGTTCGCGGCAACGGGTTCCTACCAGGTGACCCTGACCGTGACCGACAACCAGGGTGCCACGGCGACGACCACGCGACAGATCGCAGTCGGTGGCGCCACCCAGCCCGAGTGCGCCGGGGCCGACAACCGTGAGCTGGGTAAGAACTGCTCGCGCAGCAACCGCGGCACCTCGCCCGGCAACTACGACTACCTGTACGTCTACGTCCCCTCCGGTGCGACCGACCTGCGCATCACCACTATCGGTGGCACCGGCGACTGCGACCTCTACTACAACCCCACCGCGTGGGCGACCACCTCCGCCCACACCCAACGGTCCACCGGAAACAACAACAGCGAGGCCGTGACCATCGCGACCCCGCCCGTCGGCCACAACTACGTGAGTCTGCACGGCAAGACCGCCGGCTGCGCCGGAGTCACCGTGACTGCCACCTTCGCTGGTGGACAACGTCGCGTGCCCGCCGTCTGAGCACAACCGAGTCGCGCCTGGTAACCAGCAGGCCCGGCAAGGCCGGATGAGAAGCAACGACTGGCGGTACTGTCGACTGCGGGCCGCGTAGTCCCGGAAACACGACGTCGGCGCCGATCCCGTGCAAGGATCGGGGCCGACGTCTTTGGTCAGGTGGCTCTGCGCGCCGCACGGCGGCGGAAGACCGCGGCCACCGTGTCGCGTCGGCGCGAGGATCACTGAGGCGCACTGGCAGCTCGGCGCGGATATGGCGAGCCCGGACCGTTCAGGCCGCGTATAGGTTCCATCCGCGCTCGATCACTTCCTCGCGGTCTTCCTGCTGTTGCCGCGGTACTCGATCACGTTCATGCGGCCTGCCTTCTGCGGTTCTGATCAGCGGGCGCTTGGTTCCTTGGGTCCGTGCTGTCGCAAGGTAGGGGCTGGACTTGTGGTGTCTCGCGCTCATCAACGCGGTCATCGCGCAGTTGGAGCCGCTGCTGGGCAGAGTCAGCCCGGCAGACGAAGGTCGATGCCCCGGTACTCCAGAAACTCCTCGCCGAGCCCGCGCCCTGGGCACGAGGTGTTCCGCGTTCACGTCACGTCGCAGGACGAACCGGTCGTCGTTATCGCTGACCGCACCAGCACCGGCGCCGTCTCTCGTAGCTCCCGCTGCGCGAGGTTTTCGATCAGATCCGGGGCCGGGTTGCCTGATCCGAGTTGGAGCCTGGCCCGCGGCGAAACTCGCTCGACGGGCTGTTCGGCATGCCCAAAGATCGAGCAGTGACAACCATGGATGTAGTCGTCGTCGGTGGCGGGCCCAACGGCTTGATGCTCGCGTGTGAACTCGCGCTCGGTGGCGTCCGTCCGGTCGTGCTGGAGCGCTTGACCGAGGCCAGCAGGGAGCCCAGGTCCAACGGTCTTGTCGGGCAGGTCGTCCGCATGGTCGACCGGCGCGGGCTGTTCGAACGACTCAGCGGGCAGGCCGGCCCGCCGAAGCCCAATAACGGTTACTTCATGTTCGCCGCGATGCCGCTCAACCTCGGCCTTCTCGACGACAGCCCCATCCACACCCTTCCGGTGCCGGAGCTCAAGACCGTGCAGGTACTGGAAGAACGCGCTGCAGAGCTCGGTGCCGAAATCCGCCGCGGCCACGAACTCATCCGCCTCGTCCAGGACGACGCCGGTGTCACTCTGACCGTCCGCGGCCCCGACACGGAAACCTACGAGCTGCGTGCCGGTTACGTCGTCGGCGCGGACAGCGCGCACAGCCCGGTCCGCAAGGCGGCGGGCATCGGCTTCCCCGGTATCACCTACGACCGGTCGACCAGCCGCAGTGCGCACGCCGTCGTGCCGCACGACTGGCTCGATCCGGCCACCGGAGCGCTGAAGGTGCCCGGTCACGGGCCCGTCTTGCCGTTCCTGCCGGTCCGCACCGCGGGCGGCGGCTTCTCCTACGCGCCGCTGCCCGGCCTCCCGCCGCTGGTGACCACCGTCGAGTGGGATCAGCCCGAGTCCGACGAGCCCATGACCTTGGACGAGATGCGGGCCAGCATCAACCGGGTGCTCGGCGTCGACGTCCCGATCGAAGCGCCGACCGGCGACGGACCGCACGTGCTGCGGCGGATCAACGGCGGCAACACCAGGGTCGCCGACCGTTACCGGCACGGCCGGGTGTTCCTCGTCGGCGACGCGGCGCACGTCTTCGCCGCCGGCGGCACCGGACTCAACCTCGGCATGCAAGATGCGATCAACCTGGGGTGGAAGCTGGCGAGCGCGATCAGGGGCGGCACCGACGTCCTCGACACCTACGAGACCGAGCGACGACCGATCGCCGACCGGACCATCACCTACTCCCAGGCCCAGGCCGCGCTGCTTTCCCCTGGCAACGACACCACCGGCCTGCGCCGGCTGTTCGGCGAACTGCTCACCCAACCAGGCGTCGTGCGGGTCCTCGCCGACCTCGTCGCCGGCGCGGACGTCCGCTACCCGGTCGCCGACGGCACTCATCCGCTCACCGGCTGGCCCGCCCCCGACCTGGACCTGCACACCCCCGACGGCACGATCCGCCTCGCCGAACTCATCCGCGCCGCAAAACCCCTGCTGATCGACCTGACCGAGAACGGTGACCTGCACGCGGACGGCATCGAGGTCGTCCGCGCCACGGCAGCTACCGACGCCACCGCGCTCCTGCTCCGCCCGGACTCCTACGTGGCCTGGGCGTCCTCCGAGACGCACCCCGACCAGGACGATCTGCGCGACACCGTCCGGCAATGGTTCGGCGCCCCGGTCAACGCGTAGTACGGACCGTCGTCGGCCGCGACCCTGGCGACGGCTTCCCGCAGGCTTAGTACGACAACGACAGATCGTGATGTCCGCGCTTACGGTGGTGGCTGATGCGGGCGCGGGTTTGGCTTGTTCGTCGCCATGTCGACCAGTGCAGAACGTGATCCGCGGTGTGGGCGAGGCGGATGACGAGCCGGTTCCACAGTCTGCCGATCTCGTTGACCGACAACGGGATCAGCGCATGGCCGGTGCCGGATGCGGATCCCCTTTTTTGGTGATCTCGCGGGTGATCACCAGGAAGGCCAGTGCGGTCATGGACAGTGTGATGTGCCGATACCAGGCCTGGTAGCCGCGGACCTGGTAGTGGTCCAGCCCGGTTTCGTTCTTCGCGGTCTGGAAGCACTCCTCGACCGCCCAACGCGCTCCCGCGACGCCCACCAAGCGCTGCAGTGTGGTGTCGGCCGGGCCGAAGCAGATGTAGTAGGCGATGTCGGATGGATCGGAGATGCTCCGCCTGGCCAGCAGCCAGTGGCCCCGCCCTGGCCAGCGGAGCGGACGGATGTCGACCGCGGTCCAGTCGGCCGTCCTTGGCCCCTTCGAACCCGCACCGCAGGAGAGTCGTTCCCACGCCGTGTCCGGCAACTCGGCGATCAGGCGGTGGACGCGGACCTTGAGCATCCCGAATGTCACCGCCATAGCGTTCTTCTGCACCGCCACTACATGCGGGATGTCCAGGTTGTCCAGCCACAGGCGGAACATCGTGTCGTTGCCGTAGACCTCGTCCGCTGTCACCCACCCGAACGGCACCCCGGCCTCCACGGCCCGGTCGATCATCCGCCGGGCGAGCATCTGCTTGGTCGCGAATCCGACCCCGTCATCGATTCCCGCCGCACGACACCGCTCCCGGTCGTCGGTCCAGTCCTTCGGCAGATACAGTTCCCGGTCGATCAACGCCCGACCGCATGGTGAGGCGTAGGCCAGGAACACACCGACCTGGGAGTTCTCGATCCGCCCCGCCGTCCCGGAGTACTGACGGCCCACCCCGGCGGACTTGGTGCCCTTCTTGAGGAAACCGGTCTCGTCCACGATCAGCACGCCGTCCTCGGCGTCACCGATCGCCTCCACCACCGCCGTCCGCACGTCGTCACGCAGTCCGTCGGTGTCCCAGGCGTAGAAGTTCAGCAACCGCTGCATGCCTTCCGGGCCTGCGTCACCGGCGGCCTCCGCCAACGTCCAGCCGTTCTTCCGCTCCACCTCGGACAGCAAACCCCGGACATACCAACGCATCCGGCGCCGCGACTCCACCCGCGGAAACCGGCCCGCGAACCGCCCCAGAAACGCATCGAACCCTGCCGACCAACCTGCCACCAACTCCATCGACACAGAGATCAACTATCAGACCTTGGTCATCGGTAACAACCTGTCGTTGTCGTATTAGTGACCAGTTCAAAATGGCTGGTGTGTCGGCTTTGCCTGCGGGACAGGACATTCCAAGAGCACTGTGTGCGTGAGGAGGTCTTGACCGACGAGCTGTGGGCTCGGCTGGAACCGTTGATTCCGATGTCCCCGAGGCGCTTCCGCTATCCAGGTCGCAGACGTGCCGACGACCGTGCCGCGCTGGAGGGCATTCTCTACGCGGTGCGCACGGGCATCGGCTGGAACCGGCTGCCCACCGCCTTGTTCGGCGCGTCGGGTTCGACGTGCTGGCGGCGGTTGACCGAGTGGCATGAGGCCGGCGTCTGGCAGCAGCTGCACGAGCTTCTGCTGGCCGAACTGCGCGCCGCCGGACTGCTGGACTTGTCCGCGGCCCTGGTCGACTCCACCCACCTGCGCGCCCTCAAAGGGGGGCCCACACCGGGCCGAGCCCGGTCGACCGCCGCAAACCCGGTTCCAAGCACCACCCGCCGCGGCGTCGACCACGGCTCCGGCCTGGGCACAGTCCGCTGGCCGGTCGAACGCACCTTCGCCTGGCTCAAAAGCTTCCGACGACTCCGCATCCGCACCGAACGACGAGCCGACGTCCACCAGGCCATGCTCAGCCTTGCCTGCTCAATCATCTGCCTGCGCAAACTCATTCTGAACTGATCACTAGGAGGGAACGTCGACGCTGGCCACCGACGGTTTGTCCGTACGACGGGTACCCGGTCCGGCGGCACGATTTCCCGCTCAGCGCCCATGCGCCTGAATCCGGCTGATCAGGGAGCTGATCCCAGAGTTCCACCGGTCTCGACCTGGTTCGGTTGCCTGTGGCCTGCGCTCGCGGTCCTGCCGCTGGACGCCGAGCGCAGGCGGCTTTCCAGTAGTTGCTCAGAAGCGCTCATTGATTGTGTGGGGACCGGTCTGTGTGACCGACACCTCCGATCGTTTCTGACGGCTGCCCTCAACGACACCCGCACAACCGGCTGAGCTATACGAGCAGTTCTACTTCGATCTCATCCGGAGCTGGTCGCCTCGGGTAGCTGGTCGACTTCGATCTTCATCACGTCGAACGTGCCCGCGGCGGCGTCCTCCGGTTCGACGGCTGCTACATCTCCTGCTCCCACCAGCCGCGCGTGTCGACGTCTGCGGCATCCGCCAGCGCCTCCAGCTCCGCGATCTCCTCGTCGGCGAGCTCGATGCCGCGGGCTCGGACCAACCCGTCGACGTAGTTCGCCTTCGTGATCCCGATGATCGGGGTGGTCCCCTTGGCGATGGCCCACGCGGCGGCGACGTCGGCGGCGGACGCGCCTCGGTCCTGGCCGAACGCCCTCATCCGGTTCGTCAGCGTCTGCAGCTGGGGCAGGATGCCGTTGTACACGGCCGCCCGCCTGCTGCCCTCCGGCAACGGATGGGTCGGGCTGTACCTGCCGGTCAGCGCTCCTTGCTCGAGGACCATGTAGGAGAAGAACCGCACGTCATGCTCGCGGCAGTGGTCGAGGATGCCCACGCGCTCTGAGCTGCGGTACAGGAGGCTGTAGTGGTTCTGGACCGCCTCCACGCGGAAGCCGGCCTCGCCGAGGATCCGATCGGCAAGAGCGATCTGCTCCATGTTGTGGTTGGAGACGCCGACATGCCTGACTTTGCCGCTCTTGAGCAGCGGGATCAGCGGCGGCGTCCATCGTGCCACGTCGGCAGGGTTGTGGATCCAATAGAGATCCACGTAGTCCGTGCCCAATCGGTCGAGGCTCTGCTCCAGCATGTCCGCGACCGGGTCGTCGCCCTCGCCCGCGAGCTGCGGGGTGAACTTCGTCGACAGCTGGTACTCGCTGCGGTCGTAGCCCGCCAGTGCCTTGGTGAGGACCGTCTCCGAGCGGCCCATGCCGTACGCCACGGCGGTGTCCAACAAGGTGAATCCGTTCGACTGCGCCTTCTCGACGACCTCTCGCAGACCGGACTCGCTCAGCTGACTGCCGAAGTAGCCATCGCCCGCCTCGTCGCTGTCTCCCCAGGCCCACGTGCCCAACGCCACCGCCGGCACACTGAGCGCCTTGCTCGTCATGTCCTACCTCTTGTTGCTTGTTCCGGGACGTGTCGATCCCCAGGAGACCGCGGGCGCAGCCACCGGAGAAGGTCGCGTCTACAGGGGGTACAACCTCGACCCCCCTCGTGCCGTGACCAACGGCTACCGTGGATGACGTGGACTCCCGGCCCGTAAACCGCGACGAAATCCGGGACTTCCTCGCCAGTCGGCGCGCAAGGATCACCCCGGCGCAGGCCGGACTGCCGACCAGCGCCCGTCGCCGGGTCGCCGGGCTGCGGCGCGAGGAGGTCGCCAGCCTCGCCGGCGTGAGCACGGAGTGGTACACGCGGCTGGAGAAGGGTCACATCGGCGGAGTGTCCGACGACGTCCTCGACGCGGTCGCTCGCGCCCTGCGACTGGACGACGACGAACGCACCTACCTGTTCGACCTGGCCCGGTCATCGCGGCACAGGAGTCGCACGCCGTCGCGCCGCAGGGACGTCCAGGTCCCGCCCGGGGTCCAGTGGTTGCTCGACTCCATGACGATGTCCTCGGCGTTCGTGCGCAACGGCCGCACGGACATCGTCGCCGGCAACCCCCTGGCCCGAGCCCTGCTCGCGCCGATGTTCGACAGCGCCACCATCGACAAGCGCGGCCGCCCCAACATCGCCCGCTACATCTTCCTCGACCCCGGTGCGCACCACTTCTTCGTCGACTGGAACGCCGCCGGCAGTGCCACCGCCGCCCTGCTGCGCGCCGAGGTCGGGCGCGAGCCCCACGACCGGGCACTGCGCGAATTCGTCGGTGAGCTGTCCACCCTCAGCCCCGAGTTCTGCAGCCAATGGGCCGCGCACGACGTCCTGATCCGCCACGACGGCACCAAACGGCTCCAGCACCCCGACGTCGGCCACCTGGAACTGACCTTCCAGTCCCTCGACCTACCCATGTCCGGCCGAGCCGTGCACGACCTGATCACCTACACCGCCGAACCCGGCACCGCATCCGAAGACCGGCTCAAACTCCTCGCCAGCGTGGCCGCTACCCGATCCCGGGAGGCACAGCCCGCCCACCTGATGGTCGATCGTCTTGGTCTGCGGCGTCGTGAACGCCGACGGCCCCAGAGTCCCGGAGCCTGGTGAGGATTGCCTGAACTGTCCCTCGGATCGCTTCGCTTGCGGCAGGCGACGCCACCGCTCGGGACGGGACCGCGCGATCCCGTCCCAAGTGGACGTCACTCACGCGTGGACAGCCCGAAGGATAACTCAATCACCAGACTGCCGAGGCAAAACCGCTGGTCAGCTCTGTTCCCATCCTTTGGTGCTCCCGCCCGAGGTCCGGCCAGGGCGGCGGCACGTACCGAGATCACCAACCGCCAAGACGTGATGCCGCCGTCACTGGCCTCCGGTATGCCTGAGCCGATCGTCGAGGGCGTCCGATCTCCTGAGTCGAATCTTCGCGGAATTGCCGTTGAAGCGTCCATTCGGGTTGTCATCCGGATGGATTGAAATTATCTTCCAAGAATCCCGATACCCCGACCGGCGAGGGTGAAATCGCCCTTGTCGGATGCTCGTGGCATCTCGGGAGGAACCCGTGGCAAGGAATTTACCCAGGCGAACGGCACGGCGCATGGCGGCCGGGGCAGCGGCGATCGGCTTGGCCGCGGCCGGGTTGGCGGTGACGGCCGCGCCGGCGATGGCCGGCGAACTCGGCTTCGCCTACATCACGAACACCGAGTCCAACACCGTAACCACGATCAGCGTGTCCACCGGCGGCACGGCCACCATCCGCGTCGGCAACGGGCCGTCGGCCGTCGCGATCTCCCCGGACGGCTCGCTGGCCTACGTGGCCAACACCGCGGCCAACACCGTCTCCGCCATCAGGACGGACACCAGGAGCGTCATCGCCACCATCGCGGTCGGCAACCAACCCGCCGGCGTCGCGTTCAACGCACTGGGCACCCGCGTGTTCGTCACGAACGCGGGCTCCAACACGATCAGCGCGATCGACACGACCACCAACCGCGTCGTGGCGCTCAGCGCGGTCGGCAGTGCCCCGACGGGCATCACTGTGACCCCCGACGGCACCACCGCCTACGTGGCCAACACCAACAGCAACACCGTGACCGTCCTGGACACCACCACCTACCAACGGCTGGCCGAGATCAAAGTCGGCACCCGTCCCGGCCGGCTGGCGGTCACCCCGGACGGCAGCAAGGTCCTGGTCGTCAACACCGGCTCAGGTGACGTGTCCGTACTGGACACCGGCAGCAACCTCAGGATCCAGACCGTGGTCGTCGGTTCGGGACCGACCGGGATCGCGGTGGCTCCTGACGGCCTGCGCGCCTTCGTGTCCAACGGCGCCGACGACACCGTCATGGCACTGGACACCGATCCCGCCACGACCGACTCGATCGAGGTGCGGTGGAGTGTGCGCGTCGGCCATCGGCCCACGGCCGTGGCCGTCAGCCCGGACGGCGCCAAGATCTACGTGTCCAACAGTGAGTCCAACACCGCGTCCGTCATCGACGCCACGACAGCCCTCGTCACCACGGCCGACGTGGACACCGGCCCCGCCGGGGTCGCCACCGGCGTGCCGCAGACCCTCACCGCCGCCGTGTCGCTGGGTGACAGCTTCATCTCCGGTGTCGCGGGCCGGTGGCAGGGCAACGGGGTGCGGGAGACACTGAGCGGCAGCGACATCCTCGGCACCGACCGGGCCGTGTACCGCTGCGGTCAGCTCGGGACCAACACCTGCAAGCGAGAGCCGAAGATCGTCTACGGCCGCTCGTTCGACAACAAGTGCCTGCGGTCCTACTCGGCGCAGATCCTGGCGGCGGACCTGCCCGTCACCCGCCGGATCAACCTGGCCTGCTCCGGAGCCGACACGTCGAACATCATCGCCACCCCGCTCAAGGGCGAGCCCCCGCAGTCGCGGCAACTCGCCCAGGTGGCGCGGAACTACCGCGTGAAGCTGATCGTGCTCAACGTCGGCGGCAACGACATCGGGTTCCGCGACATCATCACCACCTGCGTGAAGGCGTACCTGCGGGGCACCGCACGCTGCAAGGGGGAGAAGGCGACAGCGTTCACCAACGGCCTGGTGCGCGCCGAGGCCAACGTCACCCTGGCCATCGACAAGGTGCGCGAGGTGATGAACGCCGCCGGCTACAACCGGGACGACTACCGGTTCGTGCTCCAGTCCTACCCCTCACCGGTGCCGGCCGGCGCGCAGATCCGCTACCCGGAGGCCAACACCTACGACCGCTACCAGGTCGGTGGGTGTCCGGTCTACAACTCCGACGCCGACTGGGTGCGCAACGTCGTGGTGCCCAAGATCGGCGACTCGATGGAGTACGTGGCCGACCAGCGGGAGGTGGAGTTCCTCGACGTCAGGGACCTGTTCAGCGGGCACGAGGTGTGCGCGAGGTCGGCGGCACAGGCGACCAACTACGACAACCACCTCAAACCCCAACTGGGCAACGAGGCCGAGTGGGCTCGGTTCCTGGACGGCACGCCGTTCGTGGGCCAGGGCAACGTCGACGAGTCGGTCCACCCGAACTACTACGGCCAGCAGGCACTGGGCTCCTGCCTGACCGCGCTGTACCAGTACACCGGCGACAAGCGGAACCACCTGTGCCGCAACGTACCCGGCAAAGGTGCCGAACACGTGGTGCTGGACCAGATCGACTGACCAAACTGACTCGCCCCCACTGGTTCGGCTGAAACAGCGGGGGCGGGGCAGCACCTTTGTCGGCGAGCGTCTCGATGATGCAGGCGAGGAGTTTCGGGGCTTTCAGGTCCGCGTCATGGTCGCGTGTGTGCATCACGGCACACCGTGATCCTGCGATTTCAGCGACGAAGAAAACTGTCGCCGCTATCGTGCCATTATCGAGTTGTTTTCCTCCTCAGTAAATGGCCCTGTCTTCACCGCTGACGAACTGGCCTTGCTCCGGCGACCCGTTCCGGTGCCGCGTGGGGTGTTCTCGATCTGGACGTAGCCGCCGCGTCCGCCCAGATGCTCACGCCGACCGCCATGACCACCCAACCGACCCCGGCGAACACTGGCCAGAGCACCGACTCGGTTACCGCGATCAGTACGTTGGGCACCCCGGCCGCCAGAACCTGCTCCTGCCGCCCGCGCTGGCGTACTAGGCGCAGCAGGCCTGGGCTAGCAGTCACTCGCGCGCGAAATTCCGAAGTCAACTGTCGATCGCGGACTGCAGCTGGCTTCTCTTGTCGCCGCCGGCGAACACGAAAAGGCTCCGACCGCGATCGTCGACCGCGAGATATCCGGGTTGGAAGGAGCTCGCGACCTCCTCTGGATCTTCGCCGATGTGGCTCATCAGTGCGGATCGCAGCTCGACGATGGAGTTTTCGTTCTTCGCGAAGAACTTCGCACTCGGCACCAGCACGAGTGCGCCGGACTCGATGAGCGGGTGCAGCATCAGAAGGCCGGGTATCAGTGTCGCGAGGAATCTGCGCGTTCCGGCGATGTTGGGAGTAGAGAAGTGTCGACAGGGACGAGCTGTCCCTGGTGGCTGAGGAAGAATTCTGCGGACGGCCAGCCCCGAGGTATACGGGCATTCGCGTCACATCGGCGGGTGGGCGCTGATAGTCTGGGCGAAGAGGCGAACCTCCTCGCCCGGTCGCAACAGCTGGTGACCCGTCAACGAGGAGAATCAGCCGCGCGACTGCCGGTCAGGTAGCTGTCCAGCGCGTCGAGGATGGTGACAGTACGGCCCATCCCGAGAGTGTGTCCGGAAGCGGGCAATTTACCCATGTCCGTTCAACTCCCAACTCCGACCAGTCTCCTCGGCCGTGAAGAGGTCGAAAGCGGCCCTTTCATGAGTGGCACTTCAGATCTGTGGCGATCTTGACCAAACTTGCCCCCGAAATCATTGGAACAGCAGCCTTCCTGTCGCTTGCGGCCTCTTCTGGCTAACTTGAGAGGGACCATGTGTGCACCTGACCAGCTGGTTAGGCCTGGTCCCTCGATGAGTTTCGCGCGCTGCCGCCTACGGCTCGGCCTGAGTTGGTGGGGCGGCACAGAGCGCGCTAGACCAATCCATGACTAAGACCGTCCAATGTAGACGGATGGTAATGTCCTTTGTGGACTCGCTGGGACATTCTGGGGACATTTGACGTCGGGACCCAATGAGACCTTATGGGGTCTGACCAGGCAAAACATGCCGATGGGACCGTCTCTGGGAGATGTCCCGGAAACGGCCCCATCGCAACCCGTCAGGCCTGCTCCGACCACCACTTCTGGCCGGTCTCACCGAGCGTGGAGATCGGGTCGTAGTAGGGGTAGCGGCGGTTCAACGCTTCCGGGTCCTCCAGCTCGATCCCGGTCCGGTAGTTCTTGGTCCAGTAGGAGATCCCGAGCTCCCGGTCGTAGTCCTCCAGCTGGTGGACCCACCGCTTGCCGACGTACGGCACGTCGCACACGATCCGTGGCGTCGCATACCCCGGCAGGTAGCCCATGATCGCGTGCTGCAGCTCTTGCGCCTCCCACACCGACACCCGCCAGTGTTCGGCGTTCGGGATCATGTCGCACATGATTCCGCAGCCTGCTGATAGGGCGGCCTGACCTGGCTGTTTTCAGGGTCCCGGAGCGAGATGATGATCATGGGGCCCCTGTGGGGCCCCTGCGCGAAAGATCAAGATTGCGAATTTGAGATCGTGTGCCTGCGAGCGGCGTTGAGGCCAGTCCTCAAGCTGGCGGTGCGAACAGTGTATCTGCAGCTAGCCGCGCTCGTCCGTAGCTCGATGGCATGAGGTGAGCGTAGGTCCTCAGGGTGAAGGCCTCGCTTGAGTGGCCTAGGAACACCGACAGTTCCTTGATGCTCACGTTGGAGGCGAGCATGTGCGACGCGTACAGGTGCCTCAGGGCATGCATCCCGTCGCTACGCTTGGTGTACGGAATTCCCGCGATCGGAAAAGCTGGCTTCCAAATCTGGTTGAGAAACATCGAGCCGCGCCACGCGGTATCGCCGCGGTACGGCAGGATGAGTTTGGCAGTCTCGGTCTCCTTGCTGTCGTTCTCGCCCCAAGGAAGTGTGACTTCCACTGGTGGATGGAGATTGCAGTGATAGTCGATGTGGTAGAGAGTGCCGTCGGAAATTGGAACAATGCGAGTTTTGTGTCCCTTGGGAAGTTTGAACTTCAGTTTCCCGTTTATGTAGGTAACTTGCAGCCTGCAGTGGTAGGTCATGTCCTTGCGGTTGATATCCTCCTGGTTGAAGGCGAGTATCTCACCCTGACGAAGTCCGAGGCCGCCCCCGATTGGTACTACTACCTGATGTTCCGGGGGGAGAGAGTCATGAATTCCTCGGAGCTTCTCATCCGTCCACGGCGTGATGAGCTTCTGTACGGACTTGGGAGCCGAGATCGTTCCGAGTTTGCATGGGTTCCGATGAATCTTCCCGTCCACGACCGCCGCGTCCAGCATGGCGGACAGGTTCATCCACACTTGGTGCTGGTAGTTCACGGCAATCCTAGAGACGTTGTTCATCCAGGCCAGCCAGTTTCTGATCACCGTTCCATCGAGTGCCACCTCGTTAAGAGGCATGTGGCCCATGAACGGGTAGACCTGGCAGGCGAACAGGCTGTCAAGACTGGATCGGCTGCGCTCGTCTGGTGACCTGCCGTTTTTGTAGCTCTCCGCGTACTCGCGAACCGTCATGTCGCCAGCTTTGGGTGAGACGTATTTCTTAGTCCTCAGTGAGTTTTCGATATAGGTCTTATAAGCTTTGGCTTCTTTGTGCTGCTTGTCGGGGAAGCTTTTGTTGTCTTCCTTTCCGCCGTGGAGCTTCCAGCGCACGCGGTAGCGGTCGCCTTTGCCGTAGCGTGGGCTTTTCTCCATCACGGGACGGCCGTTTGTATCCCGGATTACTTTCTTGGTGGCCGGGTCCTTCTTTTCTTGCCACCAACGGTCTTCGATGTACGCCATGATGCCTTCTTAAGGTCAAGCTTCTTGAACGATGGGCGCATGGCTTGGCGACAGGCTAGTGGTCGCTCGTCGGCCGCTGCAGCCCGAGGGTAATGTCAGAGAGTTGTCCGCGCGGCCAAAGTGCGCGCAGGTTGCAAGGTGCGCACTAAACCGCCATCAATGCCGTGATGCCGAAGCTGAGGCGCAAACTCCTATGGATTGCCTGCAAAGCGCGATCCAGTCAGCGGTCCTGCTCTGCTTCAGCCGACGGCTCGTTTGCGGCTGGTTGTGGCTCCGAGAACTGCTGGTGTAGGTAGGCGGGGTAGAGCCTCGCCTGCAGCGCGACTTCCAATCCGGATATTGACCGCAGGTCAGGCAACGTCTGCCCGTCGAGGATCCTCATCACGGTCGGGTGCGTGACGCCGGCTGCTTTCGCAATCGACCGCAGGCTCCCGGTGTGCGCCACTACCGCAGCTTTCAGTGCCTGGGCGAAAGCGACCGCAAAGTGGGCGCTGACAGGAGCGTCGGCGCGGAGCACGACGTCAGGGAACGTCCCTTCGATCACGTAGGCGGCGGGCGGTTGGTCGCCGCTGCGTCGTGGCACCTGGCCCTCCGGTGGGTGATCGAGCATGTGAACTCCTTCCCATTCTGGCGGTAGGCCTCGCGGGCCGCCCTGCAAGGCCACCTCTGGTACATCTACGTACCGATGGTACATAGATGTACCAGAGGTGGCTAGTCGGATAGTTGCGCCATCGCGTTGCGAGACTGGAAGGAGTGATGCGATTCGACCGTGGTTGCATTGCCCGGTTTGTCGAGGTGTGGGCGGATGATCAATCGTTCTCGGCCGCTGGCTCCGCGTTGTGCTTGGGATGGCAGTTAGGGCATGCCTGCAACCGGCCATCGTCGAGCTGGATCCACCTGCGGTGAGGTTCTGGCCCGTCGCACCTCCCACACCATTCGCGCCGAGTAAAGGCGATCCGGTCATCTCTGGGTTTTGGCGGCAGGTTGCGGAGTCGTGAATGAAGCACGGCGATCGGAGAGCGGGCGCTGTCCAGGTTCTCGGACAAGAGTCGGAGGATTTGGCGGGGATCGTGTCCTGCCGCTAGGGACGATCGCACCTGGCGTGCCAGGACCGTTCGGTCCGGACGGGACATTGGCGCAATGGTGTGGATGCTTCTGATGATCTCCGTTGCAGCTCTCGCTGTTTCGGATATTGCTTGCGTGTCTGCGCCTGCGTCTGCATCTGCCCTGGCGCGACGAGTGTGCGCGTGGGGAGAGGGGGAGAGGGCTGTACAGGATGGGTCGGGGGGCATGGCTGTGTCACGGCTGGGATGGTCGAGCACGGCCACCTCTGGGGTGGTGCCAGTGCCACAGGTGGCGGATTGTCTGGGGTGGCGTTCTGTCGGAGGTGTGCCTTCGTGATTTGCGGTTCTGGAGGAGGGGTCGCAGAGAAGTTCCAAGTCAAGGGAGTAGCGGTTGCTGCGTCGGCCGCCGCCCGGCTCGATCGTGACGAGACCTGCTGAGGCAAGGCGCCGGAGGAGCCGCTGGACCGTTCGTTTGTTCAGTCTGGTCTTGCGTGCAAGGGTGTCGACGGAAGGCCATGCGTCCGCGCCGAGATCATTTGCCTGGTCGGCGATCGCAAGAAGTAGGAGAAGTTCGTTGCCTGCCGCAGGGGCGTGTTCCCAGACAAGAGTCACAACTTTGATGCTCATGCTGCTCGATTTCGTTGATCGCAGGTATGGATTGCGCCGCTCGATGGCTACTGGTTGGACAGCCACTCTCTGACTAGACGAGGCTCGTATCGAACGTGTTTTCCGTACCGTCGCCAGGGTGGTCCCGTCTTCTCGCTCCGCCATTTCTGAAGTGTCTTCTTGGGTATGTTCAGAAACGTTGCGACCTCGTCCGGATTCCACAGCGGCTCGCTGTGTTGAATCGCTGACACGTCGTTGCTTCGTCGGCCCCCGCTGCTCGGAGGTGGGTTATGTCCTGTGCTCACCTGTCGCCTCCCGTCTCCTCGCTGTGGAAGGCCCGAGGTTAGGAGTCGAGGGCAGCCGGCCGCTCAGGCAAACGGAGCTGCTGCCAGAGATGAGTGCGTCGGGTCGGCGTGGCCTTTGCTTCGGCGACGCCGCCCAGCTGGCGGCAACAAACGCTCGTCGACCAGGCGCTCAACGCGGGTCAGGAGTCAGGCACCTCGACCGGCGTGTCGCCTCCCGGAACGTTCGTGGTCAGCGCACTGGCCCACCGGCCTCGGCTGTCGGTGTCAAGAGTCTCTTGTGGACGCGCGATCGCCGTCCGATTCACGACATCGATTGCGCTCCGTGGAACGGATAGGTAAGAGGTCTCGACTGCCCTCGTCGGGCTCGGTGGTGGAAGTGAAGCTGGTCCAGTCAACGACGATGCCGATGCGGGCGTGCTCAGCCAGGGCGTCGAGGTCGCGGCGATCCAGTGTCGTGCCCTGGCGCAGCACAGAAACGCCGAAGCGGTACATCAGGCCGTCGAGTCCGGCCCGCACAGCGCTGACCGGCATGTCGGCCTCGCCGGCGAGCCGCTGCAACGTGGTATCCACCTGCGGACGACCCTCGTATGCTCGCAGACTGCGCCGCAGCGCCATCGCGGGTCCGGCGGTCCGGGTGCGCCAGCCGATGCGCTCTTCCCGGTCGATCCAGTCCGCGGGCAGGGGCAGCGCGTCCATGGGGTCGGGGATCTCGAGGGGCGCCCGCCACTGCTCTGTGCCGTTCTCGGTGTGGGTGTGCTCGAAGACGCCGATATCGGCGAGCAGGTCGGCCAGGTCTGCGACCGTGGTCGGCACCGGCCGGGCCAGCGCGGTGACCGCTGCGGTGAATGCGGCCTCGGCATGGCGGCGCAGCATCGCGGTCTCCCCGTCGTCGTCATTGTCTTGCCAGGTCAAGACGGTGTTGATGCCGTTGGGGAACTGGTTGCTCGCCGGGTGGGTGGTCACCAGGTGGGCAAGATCCCCGTCCTGGCTCAGCACGCTGGCCGTGTCGATGACGACCTCGAGGTTCATCGCTTCCTGCGGCATCAGTCGTGGCCAGGCCGAGTTGCTCCACGCGGTACGCATGTAGCTGTGGCCGGATCCATCGATGTCCCGCGCGGCCTGCAGGTACCGCAGACCGGTGGCAGCCATGTGGGCGCGGATCTTCTTCTTGCGGGCACGGTCGTCGACCATGAGAGCCTCCAACGGAACCCCACGCGTTCCGCGAAGGAACATGCGGCGCGGCTGGCCCGCGCCTGCGGGCTGCGGTGTGCGAGTCCGGGCCGCTTGTCCTCGCCACCCCGGCGGCGTGGGCGCACGGGGTTCGGAAGCAGGCAGGCACATCTGCCGGCACCATGATATGACAGCGCCGAATCTGTTTCCTGCACCGTCAGGACTGCGTGCGCCCAGTTGGGATGTCGTCGTCGCCGATCGTCACACCGACCCGCCACCGCAGGGGGTGTGGTGCGCAGCGGGGCGTCTGCAGCGCGTCCGCGGGAGGCCGCCCGGCATTCGAGCGTGCCCGGAAGGCGGCCAGGGGCACCCGGCACCGCGGGTTTGCCGCCCTCTGGGGCATTGTCTTGGTGTCCCCGTCGATGGTGATTCAGCGGCGAGCGACGGCCTGGGCGGCGCGCCGGTGGCGCTGCCAGCGCTCGACTTGATCGTGTGGCGGTGCACGAGGCCGCAGGGGGCGGACCGCAACTCGGCGGTGGCGCGGCTGATGCGGTCGAGCCCGCTGCGCAAGCACCGCGACCTCAGCGGCGTCGTGCGACAGACCGGTCCCGACCTCAACGTGGCGCACGGCGCGCTGGCGGCGCCCAACGAAGTCCAGGTGCTCATGACGGCACTCGAGTGGCACTGCCAGCGGCGCATCTTGGTCTATGAGGGTAGACCGTCCGGATCTCGCAATAGCAGTCCACAGGACCCGGCGCGCGGTCGTCGTTCGCAGTCGCGCGCCGGACAGGACCCTCCGGCTGCCGCCACGCGCGGTGGGTATCGCCATCGCCATCGCTTGTTCCCCGCAGACGCGGGGGTGCGCCCTCAGCAGAGGGCGAGGATCGCAACGCCTGCACCCGCGGCACCTTCGCGGGTGCCACCCTCCATGCCCAGGAACGGGAGGGATCTCTCCCGTGGCCAAGCCACCTTCACGCGAAGTTAAACCGGCGATCGCAGGCATCGACGGTCTGCTCAAGCAGTTCCGAGTCCGCTACTCCGAGGCACTGTCGGCCGTCGAGGGCATGCACGAAAAAGCCTGCGACGCCGGGATCGGGTGGCCACAGTGGTGCTGGCTGCCGATGGCGGCCTTCCATACCCTCGCGATCTCCTACGGCGGGAACCCGGCCACCGAGGTCGGTCGCAGTGCCGCGCTGGCGCTGTGGGAGCTTGGACGCGGGGTGTACGTCCCCGACACCGCGGTGGCCGAAGTGGCCTACAAATCGCTGCGGCACGCTGCGACCGCGGGTGCTGTGGACTGGCATCGCGTGCCGCTCCCGCCGCTGGAGAGCTGGGCGGGCCGGCTGCCCGAGTGGTGCTGCTATCTCGCGCTGCCGCCGGAGCTCGCCGACCTCGACGTCCCCGTTGACGTGTTCCGGCCGCGCGGGGTCTACGTGAACCTCGAAAGCGACGCCAATACCGGCCGCTCCGAACTACGCCTGCTGCTGGACACCGACGGCACTTGGGACGGCTTCGTTCCGATCCCGGTCTACCTCGACCGGCCAACCCTCGGTGCGGCCATCGCCGACATGAGCGCGGTCAGCGACGCCGCGGCCGCCGGCGCCTACGGCGTTGACCTGCGGACGGCCGACGGCCCGAGCACTGTCGTGAGCATGCGCGGTCTCGTGGTGTGGATGGTGCTGCCCTTCGTGCTCGCGCTGATCGATCCCGACGCGCGCCATGCCGACTTCGAGCGGCCGGGCGACGCCCCGGTCTCCGCGCAGCCTGGCCACAACGGCCGCTTGCGTCCTGCCAAGAGCACTCGGACGTGGCGCATCACCTATCGCACGCCCGGCCGCCACCTGCGTTCGATCTGAGCCATGAGCGACCCGCCATCAGCGGTTCGCCCTCCATCGCGCGCGTGCCCTGGCGAACGCTGCCGGTCAGGTCTGCGGTCGCGCCGCTGGCCGTTGATCGAGGTCAGCGTGACGGGCGTGGCGGACGTGATCAGGGCCCGGCGCTGGAAGGGCACCACAGTCCAGCGGCAGCTCCACACGCTGGTCCAGGTACTTCACCGCCAACCGCAAGCCAACCGGCACCGCCCTATGGCGGTGCAAGCGCGCGGTCTGGTGCTCGTACTTCCGGCGCTGGGCCCGCTCACGCTGCCCGCGGCTCGGCTGGTCCTGGTTGATCGGTGGTTGATCGCACCGCAGCAAAACACCGCGCATCGACACCGTTCATGCTGGTCAGAGACGTTTAGGCTGGAAGAGCAGGGGCGGTGCAGCTGCCTCGACCATGTCTGGGAAGTGGTGCGCAGCGTCATCCTGGGTACGGCGCTCCGCGCTGAATCAGCTAGCCTTCGGTCGTTCCCGCCACGTGCGGAACGCAGAACGGCCGGGAGACCGCCGCGTGATCCAGGTGTTTGCCCACCTGGTGCGGCGACCATCCCGGCCGCGACGGGTCACCTACCGCTTACGCAGCTGGCCGGCAGCGAAGTGGAGACCGAGACCGAGAAGCCCGGTGGTTGCGTAGACCACCGGGCTTCCGCCGGTCAGGACCGGTCCCGTCAGGGACGCGGCCTCCAAACCCACAGCCAGGTGCTCGCACACTCGAGCGGCTCGATCTCGGGACCACCACGGTGCAGGTGAACCCTCGGCGTCGTCTCCATCGTCCACCAGGTCGTTGTCCCGCCCTCCCCGGTGGGTGGGCCCCGGCGGGACCCTGTCGCCCCCAACCGGTACCGGGCTGGGGGTGACGCCGTGGTGGTTCAGGACGACCGATTGCGTGACGCGAAGCGATCGCCGTGAGCGGGAGCCTATACATGCCGTCCCTCTCTTGCCAAAACGCCCCCACCGAACTGGCCCTTCGGTTAGTGGGGTTGGAGCGGTTAAGTGGGGGAATGGGAGCAGCTACCCCGGTTGCGAGCGCCGTGGGCGTAGTTGTCGGGGACCCACCGTACTGGCTCCTGCCCGCGGCGGAAGGGACCGCTCTGCCGGGTTTGTGCTGGTCCATGCGTGTCAGCAGGAACGCGAGGACTTGCCAAGTGGGATAGCGGCCGTCTACTCGGTTGGGTTCAAATTCCTTATTTTTACTGGCTGTCATAGAGTTGGAGATGTTCCATGATGCCGGGTAGTGGAATTACTCGGCGAGACCGGTGAACGTCATTCGCTCGGCGACCGACAATAGCGGTTTAAAGGTTCTTGTGGATGCTGTTCGTGAGCAGACGGATCACCGCGCAGCCCCGGACATGCGGGGACCAGGGCTTTGCTCCCGAGGTCGTGGGCGAGGATCGCCGCCTGACGTCACGCACATTGATCTCGTAGAGCCGCGTGCGCGCGCCGACGGCACGGCGTGCTCTCGATCGCAGGCGGGCGGGATGGCCGACGTTCCGGTCATTCGGCGGCCGCTGGAATCTCGGGCAGTCAGGTCCGATTCGATGCGGGGTCGAATGACCCTGCTGGCCGGTAGCCTCGCTGCACGAATGCGTTGCGATCGCTGTCTCGGGTAGCGAGTGCGTACGACGCTGCCGCCTGGCGGGTGGCAAGGCCACCAGCACACGGCGCCTCGCGGTCCGGCCGCGCTGCGGCGGTGTCGGCACGCAGCGTCGAGCTCGGCTGCGTGGTGTGGCGTTGCCGAGCAGCAGCAGGGACGGCGTGATCGCCCCACTGTGCCGGGCGTTTCCATGTCCTGTGGCTGGTGGGCGCTACACCAGGGCTACCGGCAGATGCTGCGCACCCACGACATCTCCGTCCAGGTCGGGTTCCCGCCTGGCTTTGGCTTCGGCCGAGAATGAGCACGGCGGTCACCGGCAGATCCTGCGACGCCGACCGCCGCCGTGGCGGTCACCGGCCAGTGACCGCCACGGCGCCGCGAGGAGCTCGCTGTAGAACCCGACACGGTTCTTCGGCGGGCTCGTGCGCGGGCAGCCGCGCTCGTCCCTGTGTTGCGGTCACAGCAGCCCGGCTTGGTGCAGGCGGATCGCTGCGGCGAGCACTCCGCTGGCGCCGAGGATCGCGCTGAGCAGGATCTTGAGCAGGGTGACAGCGCGCTGAGCGCGCTCGCGGTCGGTGGCCGCGAGCGCGACCGCTGCGGCGGCGCCGGCCGCGGTGAGCAGCACCAGCGCGATGAGCGTGATCAGCGGCGTCCACATGATCGAGTTCCTGTTCTCCGGAGGGGACGCGAGCCGGACCGATCGATGCTCGCCACGCACAGCCGACCAGCCCGAGCCGGCGTCCGGCATGGGCGCCGTACGGACCCGGACAGCGCCCGCGAGGGCAGGTCGGTGCAACGCCCGGTGGTCTGGGGACGAAGCACAGGGCGGGGCCGTGAGTACGGTGTCCGGCAGCTGTACGGCGAGCTTCACCGGACAGCCCGGCAGGACAGAGAGGACGGGTGTGGATCCGGCGGACATCACCACCCTGGATCAGCTGGCCGACGCGCTCGATCAGCTTCGTCGCGACCGGGGCCTGTCGCTGCGCGGGTTGACGAGCGCCGCGGCGAAGCTGCCGGCGCGCCGCGGACGACAGCCGACTCTGCCGCACTCGACCGCTGGTGATCTGCTCAACGCCAAGTCTGTGCCGGAGGCGGAGACGCTGGAGACGTTCCTGGCGGCGTGCGGGGTCGGCGGTGAGGAGGCGCAACGGCCGTGGCTGCAGGCGCTCGACCGCATCGCCCACCAGCACCAGCGCCGCCCGGCGGGCGCGGTGCGGGTCCGCGACGCGCGGCCGCGACTGCTCGGAGTGCACGCCGCGATCCAGGTCGAGCAACCCACCGGGCATGCCCGCAACGGGCGCCGTGACGAGCTGCCGCAGTATGTGCCGCGGGATTTCGACGCCGACCTGCGCACGAAGCTCACCGTCGCCGGACAGGACGGCGGGTTCGTGCTGCTGGTCGGCGACTCCTCGGTGGGCAAGTCCCGCGCGCTGTTCGAGGCAGTGCGGGCGGTGCTGCCGGCCTGGTGGCTGCTGCACCCAGGAAACGCCGCTGAACTGCGGGAGCTTTCCTCACAGTCGGTAGACCGGATGATGGTGTGGCTCGACGAGCTGCAGAACTACCTCGACCGCTCCGGCGGCGTACCGGTGGGCCGGATGCGCGGACTGATCAAAGCAGGGGCGGTGGTGGTCGCAACGTGCTGGCCCCAGGAGTACAGCAAACGAGCGGCACTGCCGGCCAAAGATCAACCAGATCCCTATGCCAACGACCGGGGGCTGCTCGACATGGCTGACATGCTGCACGTGTCCGGCACGTTCAGCACCGACGAGCGGCGCCGCGCGGAGGAACTCGCCGTCACCGATCACCGGATCCGGGTCGCGCTCGACACCCCGGACGCGGGCTTCACCCAGGTGATGGCCGCCGGCCCGGAACTGATCCGCCACTGGGAACAGGCACCCGCCTACGCCAAAGCGGTCATCACCGCCGCACTGGACGCCCGCCGCGTCGGCGCCCACGCGCCCCTGACCCGCGACTATCTCGCCGACGCGGTGCCTGACTACCTCAACGACCGGGAGAAAGCCACAGCCCCGATGGACTGGTTCGACGGCGCTTTGGGCCACGCCACCACGCTGCTGCACGGCGCCACCGCCGCCCTCATCCCCGTCGCCGCCGGCATGGGACGCATCGCCGGCTACCGGGTCGCCGACTACCTGCACCAGCACGCCCTACGCGCCCGCCGCACCGAACACCTTCCCGACACCGCCTGGCATGCCCTGATCCACCACCACCACCACCACTCCGACGACACCGAGCGCCTCGCAGACAACGCCGAACGCCGCGGCCGAAGGCACGAGACCGTCGTTCTCCACAAGCAACTCACCGACCGCGGTGACAGGCACGCCGCCTACAGGTTGGCGCACCTCCTTGTCGACGAGGGGCAGGTCGACCACGCACTCCGTGTGCTGCGCACCCAGGCAGACGGCGGCGACGGGTATGCCGCTTATAGGTTGGCGAACCTTCTTGCCGACCAGGGGCAGGTCGGGGACGCACTGAAGATGCTACGCACCCTCCTCGGCGGGGACAGCCCCTCCGTCGTCGACGGCTGGACGTCCCTGATGGCTGCGCAGGGACAGGCCCAGGAGGCACTGAAGGTGCTGCGCACGCTCGTCGACAGCGGCGACGAACAGGCCGCCTACCCGTTGGTGGAGTTGTTGGCCGAGCAGGAGCAGGTGGAGGAGCTAGGCGCTCGTGCCGACAGCGGCAACCGCTACGCCGCCTACCAGTTGGCGGATCTGCTGGCCGTCCAGGGACAGGTGGAGCAGCTGCGCACCCGCGCTGATGACGGCGACGGGTATGCAGCCGTGCGGTTGACAGATCTGCTGCTTATGCAGAGGCAGGCCGAGGACGCGCCCCCGGTACTGCGCACGCTTGCAGAGAGTGGCAACAGGGAAGCCGCTTACCGGTTGGTGGAGTTTTTGGCCGAGCAGGGCAAGGTGGAGGAGTTGCGCACGCGCGCCGACAGCGGCGACGGACACGCCGCTTACCGGTTGGCGGATCTGCTGGCCGAGCAGGGGCATGTCGACGATGCTCTCCAGATGCTGCGCGCGCTTGCCGATCGCGGCGACAGGCACGCCGCCTACCTGTTGGCGGATCTGCTGGCCGAGCAGGGGCATGTCGACGATGCTCTCCAGATGCTGGGCGCCCTTGCCGATCGCGGCGACCTCCAGGCCGTTGTCCAGTTGGCGAAGTTGGGTCGGCGGGGTCAGGGAGATGACGTGCTGAAGGTGCTGCGCACCCTGGCCGATCGCGGCGACTTCCAGGCCGCCAGCTCACTTGTAGACCTGCTGGTCGAACAGGGGCGGGACGAAGAGCTGGAGCGGGAGGTGGCGGCAGGTACAGAAGGGGCATTCGCAGCCTTGTGTCGAGCACGATCACACGAGCCGAGCAGCGCCACGTCGCCTCCCAGCTCGTAGGTGGGTGGCCGGGAGTGATCCGGAGCTGGTGTGTCTCTGTGCCATAAGCACTTCAGCCTTTCGGGCACACCCGGTTGCTGAGGTGGCGGCGCAGCAGGACACGCACGCCGCGAGCTTCAGCGCCGAGACGCCCGGCACCCACGCCGGATCGGCCAAGGTCTTTCGAGGCCCGTGATGGTTACCGCAGGTGTCGCTCTGTTCGGGTGGGGCCTGCTCGGGAGAACTGCCGTTGGTCGTGCCGATCGTGCTGTTCTTCGGCGGATGTCTGCTGGGTGTCCACGTGGTGTGGAACTCACTGCGTCGCCGCTGACGGCCCACGCCGAAGCCCTACTACCGCGCGCGTGGAGTCGAGGAACTCCTCGGTGTCGATCATGGTGGTGCCGGCGGCGTCGTCTCGGTATGCGTGAAGTTAAAGGCGGCCGGGTCTGCAGACGTGTCGCCCTTGGCGTCGATGCCGCGCGTCGTCGTGGCGATCCGCGGCTGCACGTGCTGCTCCTGCCGGCGGCTCGGAGTCCCGGTCGTACGTGACGATCCTGGACGGCGTGGCGGAGTTCGACACCGCTGGCCTGCTCGTCGTGGTGTGCGAGAGCTGATCACCGACGGGGTGGTGACGATGCCGTGCAGGCCGTGCTGGTCGACCTCCTGTGATCGACTGGTCGGCGACGCATGGCGACACGAACGCGCTGGCCGCGAAACCGGTGTTGCTCGGCGTCGGGTTGGTTGTCGATGTTGGGCCGACACGCTCGTGAATACCTGGGTATCCCGGGCAGGGCGGATCCGCGTCCGACGAACAGTTACCCCGCACGGGTATGCCTTAAATGTGAACGCAACGGCGGCCTGGTCCGCCGCGTCGTGAATGAGAACCGCGCAGTGCGATGCCACAGAGGAGGCCAGAACCGGTGCACGTCCGCGCTTTGGGACCACTCCAGTTGTGGGACGGGAAGTCCGTGGTCAGCCTGGCTGCGACGCCGGCGAGACTGCTCGCGGCCCTCGTGGCTCGTCGCGGCCAGACTGTGTCCAGTCATGACCTGATCGCGCTGCTTGAGCTCGGCAGCCCCGACACGCTGCGCTCACACATTCGCGCGGTTAAGAGGGCGCTGGCACGGCTACCGTTGAAGGACGGCACACCGCTCGTCGAGGTCGTCAACCAGCGGGGGATCGGCTATTCGATGTCGATCGCGCGTGGCGCGATCGACATCGACCTGTTCACCGACCTCGTCACACAGGGCACGGAGTGGTCCCGCACTGGCGATCACACCCGCGCTACCAAGGCTCTTGCCGAGGCCATGTCGCTGTGGAGAGGCGAGCCTCTGCCCGAAGTGGCCTCGTGGGGTCGCGCGGACGAAACCATTCGTCGTGTGACCTTGCGGTTCGAACAAGCACGGTTCACGCGAATGCAGTCCGAGTTCGCTCTGGGACGTGACGATCATGTGATAACCCACGCGCCTGCTCTGGTCGATGCGCGGCCGACCAGCCCGGAGCTGTGGCGGATGTGGGCCATTTCCACCTTGCACGTCGCTGACGCTTCCTCCGCGTCAGCGATCTGCGCGCGCGGGCTCAGCGAGTTGCGGGAGCACGGCATCAGCACGAGGCCGCTGGAGGACCTGCAGGAGCGGATCCTGCGCGACGATCCCGACCTGCGAGCACTCCCACTGGAACAGGGTGGGATCACCGTGTTCGGTGAGCCGCCGCAGGTGCCCACCGACTTCGTGGGCCGGCAGACCGACCTTGCCGTCCTGCGGGAGGCATTGACGGCCCGGTCGGCGGGTCCGGCGCCGGCTGCCATCGTGCTGCACGGCGCGAGCGGTATCGGCAAGAGCGCCCTGGCACTGCAGCACTGGCGCGACACCCGTGACGGCGGCGACATCCTGATCTGGGTCCCCGCGGCCTCACCGGTGACGGCACGAGCGAGCCTGCTGCGTTGCGCGCGAGATCTCGGCGTGCCCGAGACCGTGCCCGACGACGACGTCATGGACGAGCTGTGGCGGGTGCTGAGCGCCGGCCCACGCTGGACGATCGTGTTCGACGACGCCGCGGACGCGGCCGCACTGACGGCCTACTGGCCCACCGCCGGCAACGGCGCGGTGATCGTGACGACCCAGGCGACCCGGTGGAACACCGGGCTCGCCACCTTGCACATCCTGCCGCTCGACGAGCTCGATGCCTGCCATCTGCTTGAGCGGTGCACCGCCGTCGACGAGCACCATGTCGTCAACGAACTCGCGCGGCGGCTCGGCGGCGTGCCGATCGCCTTGCAGGCCGCGGTGGCATCGCTGCGGGCAGGCACCGATGCCACCGCGCTGCTCAACTCCCTCACCGCGGCTGCCTGGGAAAGCGGACCGGCCGGGTTCCTGCCCGTGTGGCGACCGGCAGTCGATGACCTTCGAACGGAGTCACCAGCGGCGATGGCGCTGGCCTCCCTCCTCGCGATTCTCGACACCACTCCGGTTCCCGTCGACCTGGTGCGCAGCCGCCGTGACCTGTTGCCCGGTCCGCTCGCGGACGCGCTGAGCACGTCAACCGGCACGGACGAGATCTTCGCCATGCTCGGGCGCCGGTTCTCCGTCACCACAACGCCGGTCTCCATCAGCGGCATGCACGCCCTGATCAAGACCGCCATCACCGCCGAACTGCGAGAGCGGGACGAGTACGACGCGTGGCTGCGCATCGCGGTTGAGCTGCTGGAGTCCGTCCTGACACGACCCGACAGCGACCGACCGGCCTCGGACGTGCTCTACCCGCACGCCCTGGCGGTGGCCGCCGCGGCCCGAGCCGCCGACGCCGAACCGGCCGCCACGATCCGGCTCCTGCTGTTCGCCTCAGACCACGCCGCGGTCGCCGGCGAGGTCGTGATCGCCGCGAAGGCCTGCACCGACGCGCTGGTGGTGGAAGAGCGACGGTCGGGACGAGACTCCGAAGAAGTGGCCACCATCCAGATGAAGCTGGGGATGCACCTGCGAGACCGTGCCGACCTCGCCGCCGCGGAACAGATGTTCACACGCGCGCTGCGCATCCGCGAACACCACACCGGCCCCCGATCCGCACCTGTGTCGGAAGCACTCGCCGCCGTCGGGATCGTGCTGTTCGACCACGGCAGGTTCCGCGACGCGCGCCACTACCTCGACAGAGCCATCGCCGTGCAGGCCGGACTGGACGAGGTGTCCCCGGCGCTGCGCCGCAAGACACTGGCGGTCTACGGGTTCGTACTCTGGCGGCTCAACGAACTTGAGCAGGCACGCGAGGTCGCCCAGGAGGCACACGCTCTCGCCGAAGCCGAGGTCGGCGACGACCATCCGATCTTCGCGATGGCACTGGACAACCTCGGCAAGGTCGAGCTGGCTCGCCGAGACCTGCAGCGCGCACTCGAGCTCAACCGCCGCGCGCTGCAGATCCGCAGGACCAAACACGGCACACGGCACCCGTTCACCGCGCTGAGCGAGTACCACCTCGCGCGTGTCCTGCGTGAGCGGGCGAACGCGGACGAGCTCGAGGAGGCCCGGGAGCTGTGTGTCCACGCGCTGGAGGTCTATCACCAGCGCTTCGGCGCCGACTACGGCCACGTCGCGCGGTGCCAGGCCGAGCTGGGCCGGGTCCAGCTCGCGCTGGGGGAGCACCTGGCCGCCGTCCACACGCTGACCGAGGCGCACGGCGTCGCGATGCGAACGCTGGGCGTCGAGCACTACGAGACCGCACTGTGCCTGAGCGACCTGGCCCACGCGCATCTCGCCGCAGGTCAGCCCGGCCACGCCATCTCGTGCGCGAACGACGCGATCGCCACGTTGCGTCGCGGCGGCGAGTTCGATGATCAGCACCCCTACTTATCAGGCCTGATCCGTCTGATCGAGGCCGCGCACGCCCGCTGAGCAGCAAGCAAGCGTGCACAAAGTGTGCACACTTGCCTGGTTTCCTCGACACGGGCGCGTGGCAGTGCGCCTGGTAGGAGGAGAAGGTGGACTTCCGGATCGACTTCCGGGTACTGGGCCCGACCACCGCCGTCACCGGTGTCCCCGGACCCATCAACGTGACCGGCCTGCAGTTGCGCACCGTGCTCGCACTCCTGATCGCCAGTCCCGGTGAGGTGGTATCGACCGACAAGATCATCGAGGCTCTGTGGCCAGTGGCCGACGACTCGCCGCTGGCCGGCGACTCGCCGCTGGCCGGCGACTCGCCGCCGTCCGTCGGCCGTCGGCGACCTCGCAATGCCCTGAACCGGGTACACCAGCTGATCAGAGACCTTCGTGACCTCCTGGGAGTCGACGACCTGATCGTGACCCGTGAACCCGGCTACCTGCTCGCCGTCAAGCGGTCCGTGACGGATCACGGCCGCTTGCACGCCGCCGTTGCCCAAGCCCGCAGTGAGACCGACCTGCCGAGGCGAGTGGAGATCCTGCGCGACGCGCTCACCGAGTGGCGCGGCGATCCGTTCGCCGACATCAAAACCGACGCGCTGGAGGCAGCCAGGCAGAGTTTCGTCGATCTGCGCTTTGCGGCGTTCGACCTGTGCATCGATGCCGAACTGAAGCTCGGGCGGCATCGAGAGGTGATCGGCGAAATCCGGGAATGGGTGACCCGGCACCCGTTCATCGAGCGTCTGCACTATCACCTGATTCTCGCGATCTACGGAAGTGATGATCCGGTCGAAGCGCAGCACGCCTACCTGCGGTTCCGGGACCTGCTGGTCGAGGAACTGGGGGAGGAGCCGGGCGAGAAGCTGCAGACGCTCATGGAGCAGATCCGCAACCGCGACCCCGCACTTCCGGTGGCGGCGGCGACGAGCGGACCGCTGTCTCCGAGCGGGCCCTGCGAACAGCTTCCTCTCGTTCCGCGCGGCTTCTCCGGCCGTGCCGACGAGCTGGCGGCGCTATCCGCCGCCGCCGAAGAGGGGACAGGCGCGCTCTGGGCCATCACCGGCCTCGGCGGCATGGGCAAGACCTCGATCGCCACCCACTGGGCGCATCAGAACGAGCATCTGTTCCCCGACGGGAAGTTCTACGTCAATCTGCACGGAGACACCTCCGGCAGCGAGCCGTTGACGACCGGCGCGGCACTACGCGGGTTCCTCGACGCCCTGGGAGTCGATTCCCGGCGGATCCCAGCCGAGCTTCATGCTCAGGCGGCACTGTGGCGCAGCCTCGTGTCCGGCAAGCAGATCCTCGTCGTGCTGGACAACGCCGCCGACGCCGACCAGGTCGACGCCCTGCTGCCCGGCAGCAGTAGCTGCACCGTTCTCATCACCAGCCGCGACCCCCTCACGAGGCTCATCACCGCGTACGGCGCCCGCCCTCTGCGCATCGGCGCTCTCAAGGAGCCCGAAGCGCGCGCCTTGCTCACCGCCCGCGCGGGACACACCCGGCTCGCGGCCGAACCCACCGCGGCGACCGCGCTGCTGGACGGCTGCGCGGGCTACCCACTCGCACTGAGCATCGTGGCGGGCCGGCTGCAGACCGATACCACGGCCACACTTACCGAGCTCGCAACGGACTTGCCTCACGAGCTACTGACCACTCAGGACACACGTGAATCCCACAGGAGCCTGCCCGCGATGCTGTCGTGGTCCTACAACGCACTGCACGACACCGAGGCACGCGCCTTCCGCCTCCTCGGCGAGGCGCCCGGCCGGGACATCAGCAGCACCGCGGCCGCGAGCCTGCTGGGGGTAGCCGGATCCCAAGCACGAGCGCTGCTGCGCGGCCTGGTGGATCACTCGCTGCTCGAACGCACCGCGGCCGGACGCTTCCACATGCACGACCTGGTTCGCGCCTTCGCAGCCGAACGCGCCGCCAAGGACGAGCTTGCGAGCGACCGCGAAGCGGCACTGCGCCGAGTCATCGCGCACTACCTGCACACCGCCCACGCAGCGGACCGGCTCCTGCACCCACCGCGCTCACCGATCCCGCTGCCACCACCACCTCACGGCTGCACGCCGGACGCACCGCCGGATCGGGCGAGCGCGGTGACCTGGTTCGACACCGAGCATCAGTGCCTGCTCGCCGCACAGCGACGCGCCGCGGACATCGGCTGCGACGACGCCGGATGGCAACTCGCCTGGGCCATGCACACCTTCCACCACCGCCGCGGACATCGACGCGACCACCTCTCGTCATGGCAGATCGGCGTGCACTGCGCCGCCCAAGCCGATGCCACCGTCCGCAGCCTCGTCCTGCGCCTGCACGCCGGCGCCTGCGCCCGCGCAGGCAAACACCAGGACGCACAAGACTCGTTGCACGACGCGCTCACGCTGGCCGAGCAGGCAGGAGACGTGGCCGGGCAAACTCAGACGCACCACTTCCTCGGCTGGTACTGGCTGCACCGCGGCGACAACCCGCGCGCACTGGCTCACGCCACATCAGCGCTGGCACTACTGGAAAACCTGGACGAGCCGCCCTGCCTGGCCGACGTGCTGAACCTGACCGGCACCAGCGCCGCCCACACCGGTGACCTCGACACCGGACACCGGCGATGCACCGAGGCACTGCTGCTCGCACGCCGCCATGCCGACCGCGACGGAGAGGCGGCCGCCCTGGACAGCCTCGGCTTCATCGCCGCCGCGGCCGGCAATCACCCCCAAGCCGCCGACCACTATCACCAAGCAGCACACCTGCTGTCCGCCCTCGGCAACACCTACGCGCAGGCCAGCACACTCGAACGACTCGGGCACGCGCGCCGTGCGTGCGGACGCGACGCCCGCAGCGCCTGGCGGCTCGCCCTGAGGCTCTACCGCAGCCAGCTGCGCGACGACGACGCGCACCGCATCGAGAACCTGCTCGGCACAGCCCAGCACAGCGAGAACGCACCGTGAGCACAGCGCATCCCCGCATCGTCTACATCAGTCGAGGTCACCAGCCCCCGACCGTCGCACCACCGGAGACCACCCGCCGCTGACGGGAACGGCCCGGAGGGCGACGCCACACAGTCTGGGAGAGATCGTGAAGACCTACCTCCGTGCCGTTGCCGCCGCCTTGGTGGCCACGGCGGCCTTGTCCGGGCTGGCCCCCATGGCCAACGCGGCTCCCACCAAGGCTCCCGTCGAGCACGCACCGGCGGCAGCGATCCAGCTGACCGCCCAGGAACAGGCGCAGTGGGAGCGCCTCGTCTCCACCGAGGAAGGACGCCAGCGAGTCGTCACCGAGCTGCAGGAGGCGTTCGCCGGGGTCGCGGGCGTCGGCGTCGCCGCCCCGGAACCCGCCAAGGACGGCGAGATCCGCACCGAACTGGCGACCGGCATCACCGGTGACCACTTCTGGATCATCGCCTCCTACGCCGACATCGTGAACGGCGCGGTCTGGGCCGGCGTCCGCGCCTGCCAGCTCAGGCTCCCCGGCTGGCTGTGCACCGCGGCCGGCAACCTGCTCGTCGAGTGGGCCAAGGGCTGGGGCTCCGCGAACGACCACGGCGTCTGGGCCGAGGTCTACTGGCTGCCGCCGCGCATCGCCGCCGGCCGCTGGTAAGACCGGCAGCGCCACACGAGGTGTGCCCGGCGGACTCGCATCCGCCGGGCACACCTGCGTCCTGGCGTCGAGGCGCCACCATTACGGTGAAGTACAACGATCACCGAGTGTCCACCCAGGAGAACTCAAAGGCAGAACCCTGGGCATGATGCCCGGTGTTCCGGCCGGCATGGACACCGCGCTCTGGACGAGGAGACCCAGGTTCGCACCTGCCAAGCCGTCGTGGGCCAGCGGCTCCAGCTCGACGGCCCAAGACGCTGCCGATCACGCTGAAGTGTTCGCGCGGTCCACAAGCACGAACACCTCACAGCGCACGTACCGCCGCACGCCCTACGTCAACGCCTCGACCTGACGGCCCTTGCTCGTGAGCTCAGGGGTAGACCGGCGTCGGCCTGCGCGAGTCGATGTGCCGCGACTCCCGGACGATGATGTGCCCGTCGGGTAGAAACCCAGCAGGTGAGCCGCTACGCGCATCGTTATCTCACCCTGGGTAATCGGTCGCATCTTGTATGCGCCAGGATGGATGACCGACGCGTCCGGGGCGACCGCCTCATGACCGACGGACAAAGACAACGGCGCTGACAAACAAGGGGAACCGCGTGGCTGTGCGTGACGTGTACCTGCTCGCTCTGCACGAGCCCTACGAGTCTCCGCAGCACGCGGTGCCGATCAACGCCACGATCGTGCACGCCATGACCTTGCTGCACCCGGCGGTACCGCAGCCGGACGGTGGCCGCATGTACCGATGCCTGACCGAGTCACCCGCCCGCGCGGATGGTGACGTGGTTCCGCTGTCCACGCTGACCTTCGAGCTGGACGGTGGCCGAATGTGGCCGCAGGTCGCGGACTGGGAAGGGGTCGTCGACGCGGTAGTGCACCTTGCACGGAAACGGGGCTGCGACGCGATGTCGATGGGACTGCCGCAGCTCACCGCACTTTTGCTGAGCAGCGGCCCGAACACCGTCCACCAACTGCAGCAAGCGGACGGGTCCCGCTTCCAAGCGGGGCCGGTCGATCGGCTCGACCGACTGGGCGAGATGACCCGGCACGTCCAGCGGTTCTTGGAGGAAGGACCGTTCTGGCCGGGGGACAACCTCGTCGCACCACCCATCCAGCCGAACGTTATGCCCTACAAGCCCTTCAGCAGCACCTGACCGGCAACCTATCGTCAGAGCGATCATCGGCAGATACCTGCGGCATCGCACCGCGCACCTGTGCGGTGTCGTCCTCGGTGAGGTCGGTGGCGCCGGTGATGCGCTTGATGAAGATGTTCTTGGCGATCTGGTGCTGCTGGTCGCTCAGCTTCATGCCGGTCATCTCGCGCAGGTCGAAACGCTCGGGGAACGGGAAGCGCACCAGCTGCTCGGGGTAGCGGCCGGAGGACAGGATCCGCATGGCGGTGTCGACCACGTGCGCCGCGATCGTCGGGCCCAAGTGCATGGTGTCGATCAGGCTTGTGATCTCGTGGAAGGTGGCTACGTCCTCATCGAGCCTGATCGGCGTGGTGATGTCGAGCTCGATGCGTTCTATCGCCAACGCGATGTGGTCGAGGACCTTGCCGGGGTCGATGGTCATGCGGCCGCCTTCGACGACGCTGGCGCATGGGTGGTACCAGTCGAGCAGCTCGCCACGGCCTGCTCATCCGGCATGACTACGGGCCGCCCGCGAGCTCGATCCAGCCCATCAGCAGCGTCTGTGCTCGCGACGAATCGCCTTACGATCGCTCCACCCACCCCGCATACAGCATGACTTGACTCCTCTATGGAGTGATGAACGACTGAGCGTCATAAGACGCCCTCGCTGCGTACACGTGGACCCTGATCGTCAACCTCACAGCACGCGGGGCAGCGATGGGCTGCCCCAGGAGTCGTTCGGTCTCGACAGCGACAGAGGTGATCAGCCGGTCGTCCTCGAGCAAGCAGTGCAGAGGCTCTTCGTCAGGATTGGGTGCCCACCCCTTCGGAATTTGCTGGGCGCTGGGGACGGTCAGTGCGTCGAAGAGCGTCTTGAGCCGATTGTCGATGTCACCGCTGTCGATGAGTAGCCCGGCTGGCCCTGAGCGCAGCATGAGGATGTTCAAGCTCGCCCGGAGGTGTAGGTAGGGATGAACGACGGAGGCAAACGTGAACGCGCCGCGCAGGGTGTCTCGCACGGTGGTGAGGTGCTGCCCACCGCCGGCAGCGGACGGATCGATGAGTCCCGGCACGTCTTCGAGGCCTGACGTGGTCCACACCTCTTTAATCTGAGGATGTAGATCTTTGCGGATCTGGTGCTTGGCCTCGGCGGTATCGGAACGGGAACCGGCTGGAGGCAGGTCGCCGTCGTAGAACAACGTGAAGCGCATGGCCCGCGCCTTCCAGTCCGGGGTACGTTTCGCGCACCCTACTGTTCAGGCTCGGCGCGACGATTACCCCCGCAGTTCTGACCACTGATAAGTGGGCCCGCCGATGGGCTTTCCTGCGCGCGAGTTCGCTCGCCACCGTGCTGCCTGTGCCTGATGTGCTGTGGTTGTGGGGAAGGCGCCTGGTGCTCGGCGCCGCGATGGTCACCATCGAAGCGTTGCCGCAGCCCGTCGGTCCGTACACGTGGTGCGGCTGGCCCGTCTGTGACCGCTGCCGAGCCATCTGCGCGACAGCACGATCCGCGACGCCGTCACCGGCCGATGTGCCGGGCTGGCGAATCGACCGGCCGCGGGTGCGCGCGGCCTGAAACCGCACCACATGACGCACAGCCACACACCGCACTGACTGTGCTTGCTCATGCCGCAGGACTACGAGCCGCGAGGTCCGCGGCTCGCAGTGAGTTCGCTGACCGTTCCGGTGCGCTTGCGCCGTCGGCGGTCGACCGTCGTGCCGAAGGCGTGCCGAGGGCGTCATGTCCAGGGGTGCGACTCAGGCCCGAGGCTGCGGCGGTGCCGGGCGGCTCACCGTCAACAGGTCCACAAACCGGCAAACATCCTCTGAAAGAGTAATCAGGTGAACACACTCCGACACGACGACGTCACCGCCGCAGAGTTCCGCAACGCCTTGGTGGACACGCTCATCGCCAAGAAAAAGATCACGTCCGCAGAGGTGGAGCGGGCCTTTCGCACGGTGCCCCGGCACCTGTTCGTCGCCCAGGGAACGCCGCTGGAGGTCACCTACAGCGTCGACAACTCGGTCGCGATCAAGTACGCCCCGGACGGCGTGGTCATCTCCTCCACCAGCGCCGCGTACATCCAGGCGCGGATGATCGAACAGGCCGGGATCGACGAGGGCATGAGCGTGCTGGAGATCGGGTCCGGCGGTTTCAACGCGGCCCTGCTGGCCGAGGTCGTCGGCCCGGACGGCCGGGTGGTCAGTGTGGACATCGACCCGGAGGTGACCGATCGTGCCCGCGAACTGCTGGACGCGACCGGCTACGGCGGCCGGGTCAGCGTCGTGCAGGCCGACGTCGAGAACCCCCTGCCGGGCCTGGATGCACCGGTGGACGCGATCCTGGTGACGGTCGGCGCCTGGGACCTCGCGCCGGCCTGGCTTGCGCACCTGGGGGAGGGCGGCAGGATCGTCGTTCCGTTGCGGATGAACGGGATCACCCGCGTCATCGCGTTGCGCCGCGAGGGCGACCACCTGGTGAGCACCTCGGCCGAGGTGGCCGGGTTCGTCCCGATGCGGGGCGCAGGCGCCCGCGACGACCGGCTGTTCCTGCTGCCCGACCGCAATGGCCACCAGGTCACGCTGCGCTTCGACGGGGACGTCCCGCAGGACATGAGCCTGCTGGACGGGGCACTGGCGACCGAGCGCGCCGAGGTGTGGTCCGGCGTCACGATCAAGCACGGCGTGTCGTTTGCGGACCTGCACCTGTGGCTCGCCGCGTTCCTGCCCGGCTTCTGCAAGATTGCCGCGGACGAGGGCACCGACATGGCCGCCGAACGCAAAGGCTGGTTCCCCTTCGCCTCCGTGCAGCACGACTCGCTCGCCTACCTGGCCGTGCGCCCCGTACCTGGCGGCGGCGCGGGGGAGTTCGGCGCCCAAGCCTACGGAACACACGGCCAGGACGCCGCCACTGCGATGGTCGAGCAGATCCGGGCATGGGACCACCGCGGCCGCGACGCCGATCCTGCGTTCGCCTACTGGCCGACCGGCTCCCGCCTACCCGACTTCGGCGAGCACACGGCCGTGCTGCCCAAGAGGCACGGGATCGCCACGATCACCTGGCCGTCCGCGGCGAACGTCGCCGAAGACCAGGAAGCCCAGCAGTAACCGGAGAACAAGGAGGGCAGACGAATGTCGACAGCAGTGATCACGGCTACGGAGTCCGTGCAGAGCCAGGGAATCGTCGATGACAGCGAGTTCGAGCCGGACATGACGGTGGTGGAGGCCACCACCAGACTCGTGACCATGGCGTGCGACACCAGCGACGGGTGCGGCGAGATCTGCAACGGCAGCACCTGCTCCTAGTGCTCCGACGCGACCCACTCTGAATGACCCCGTCTGCCGCAAGGCCTTCAACCGCGAGCTACAGCTACTCGAGTGATCGCGCCGGCCGCGAGCCGGGCAAGATGACGACACTGCCCCCGCCCAGTCCACGTGGACCACGGCGCGGGGGAGACCGGTCGATCGCGGTGCGCACCTCGGTTAGCGAGCCGCCATGGCTGGTGTCCTCACGCTTGTCATCGACCAAGATGCTCAACGCACTCAGCCCCGTAACCAATGACCACGCGCTGCAGTGCGTGCGAAGAGCCACCACCGGCCCACCAAGCGAGCAGAAGTGCGCCAGCGCGTGAAGGACATCGTGGTCGGTACGACGACCTGGTTTAACCGCCTGTTGCGTTTCCATAACGGGCTGGAAGCCTCACGGTTCCTGTGCCTGAATTCGACCGGTCGGAACTTCGCATGGATGGCCATCACTGACGATGGCTCTCAGTTCCCCTGCTTCCTCGGTGCCGGCCGGCTGGAAACACGAGTTCCGATGGGAGGTCGAGCCAACTCGGGCTGCAAGCTGACCGGTCGAGACGCGGACTCCCTCAACTCGTCAACGGCATACCGACCGCCGAGCACTCACTGTCGCACCCACCAGCGTGCTCGCCAGCCCGCCAGGTGCTCCCTGTCGCCTGGACTGCGCTCGTGGGACGCGTTTCCTGCGGACGGCCGAGTGTATGCCAATCGACGAAACCACGTGTCCTGGCGCACCAACGCCCACAGGTTGTGCGAGTACTGCGCCCAAACAATCCCTGATCGCCCATCGAGGAAGGCCCGGCCCGGTTCAGGACGAACCAGGGACCGGGCCTTTGTCCTGTTCGAAAGGATCACACCGCCGTGCCCGACCACACGCTTGCTTCGCTCACCATCCACTCGTGTCCGCCGGACCGAGTGTCTGCGGTGCGCACCATCATGAACGACTACGGCTTGTGGGGTGAGGTAGGCGAGGCCAGCGGATACATACACCTCGGCACCGAGTACTTCTCACCCGGCGAATTCGTCTGCGGGGACACGGAAACGGTGACGGAACTTGTGATTCAGGCCGCACCGGAGGCCTCGTTCACAATCTATGAGGTGCCCGCCTACGACGGGGTGGGCTGGACGTTCACGTACGTGCCGGAGTTGGGCATCTTCGACGCGCACTGCGACAAGCTGGGCGAACCGCTGCTTCGACAATCGGTGTTGCGAAAGGTTCTCACCGAGCCGGCAACCGCGCGCCGCAGGGCCTTGGGTCTGCCATGGCGCACAGCAGTCAGCAAGATGGCCGCAGGCCTCGTTCTCGCACCGGACTTCTACAGCGCGTACTGGAACGCCGGCGACGACACGATCACGGTCGACTTCGAAGGGCGGCGTGACGACAAGCCCTTCTATGTCGGCACCACCGATCCCAGCGAAACCCTCACCAGCTGGGGCTTCTCCTGCGTCAACACCTGGATCCCGCTTGATGCCGCCACCAGGCGACAAGTCCTCAAAGCACATCCTCGCTGGTACTGGTTCCCGAAGGAGGAGTTCTCGATGACCGTTGTCCGCCGCTCTCCTTCGGCCTGACCAGCGCCACCTGCGCCCCGTCCCGATCACACAAGGCAGTAAGTCGTGCGCGACCACATTCCGGCGTGCCGCGCACCAGCCCGTCGTGCCCCACAACGGTGCTCCCGTCGATCTGCCACTGCGTTTCTCCCTGCATATCACCACATCCCGCATCCGGCGGGACGCGCAGACGCTGCGCCACCGACGGTCAGGTGTCAAGCCTGCCCTTGAACATCCCGGACACGCTTGACCCCTCTCGTTGCCGGCGCCGAACGAGCGCGCTCCGTCGAACGCGGGGCCGCAGCAGCAAATCCTCCCGCCCTGCCCCCCGGCAAGCACCGCGGGTTGCCGCTTGTTCAACAACTCCAGGAGAGAATCGCCCATGGGCGCAAGTACTTTCATCACATACGGCGAGGGCGCGGACATCGCCACCGCGCTCCGGGGGGCCATGGAGGACGCCCAGTACGAATACGGCCACCGCGCCTACACCGGCACCATCGCTGAGAAGAACTCCTACGTCGCCATCGACGACGTATCGCGCCCCCAAGCGACGCCGAGGCGCTTGCTGCCGAACTGCTCAACATCAACGACGAGCGGATCGCTGACAAGTGGGGCCCGCCGGGGCTATCGCCGTGCGCCATGAAGCGACCGATGTGACCGCGACGATTCCTGCGACCGCCGACTCGACAAGCCCTTTTGGCAATCGCAAGCGGCAGCGCCGGCGTCGCCGTCCAACAGAGCGACGCCCCTGGCGCTACTCCCGGATCACCTCAGGTGACAGGCTGGCCGTTCTTCGGCTGGGCCAGCTGCTGACAGCCTCTCCTGCCTCACACCGCGACTCGAAGGCCCGGCGTCGGTTCTCCCAACCAGCACCGGGCCTTCGTGGCGTCCAGCCTTCCGCACGAGGTCAACCAGTCCCGTCGTGCTCACCTGTAACCGAGTTATGAGAGAGACCCCATGAGCCCGTCGACGATTGATCCCAGCATTCTCAGCCACGTCGTTGCTCCGACGGGAGCCGTGCTTCAACCGCTGCAACAGCCGCTCGGTGATCGCGTGCCCGAGGATCTCGCCCGGAAAGCCGTTCACCAGGCGCAGACCGCCCTTGGTTTGGTGCGTCCGCCGCCCGCCGCGCGGCCGCTGATCTCGGTGCGCGGCGAACCTCCTCCGCGAGTAGTGCTCGGGTTCGGCCTCGGCTGCGACTCGAGCGCAATTCTGGCACGCTGGCTCAGCGAGCCGCTCAGCCGCGACTTCGCACTCAACGAGCTCGCGGTGGTGACCGCGATGACCGGCCAGGAATGGCCGGCGACGCGCCTGCTCGTCGATATTGGTAATCCCGGTTAACAGGACATCCTGAATTCCTCGATCCTGCTGCTGCTGGCATACTGGAGCTGTGCATGGCAGCCGAGTCCACGAGCAGGTGGTTTCGGTGCGCGCCGAGCACGTCGAGCTGGACCTGGACTGTTCTCCGGATGCTGCTGATCTTGATCAGAAACCGTCTGCCGAGTTGCTGGTTGCGGTGCGTGACGTGATCGAGCGCATGCCCCTGCCAAAGCCTGGCATTGCGCGTGGAAGCATCGAGCGGTCGGTGCCTCTCTCGTCCGCGTCCGACGACGTTGACATCCTTGTTGACCTTGAGCTGCGCGGTCTCGTCAACGACTCCGTAGCTGCATCGGGGCTTGGGCCTCGTCATGTTCGTGCCTTGATGGCCGAGGAGCTGAACAGGGCGCTCGATGAGGGTCGCATCGCCCTCGCGACCGATGAGCTTGATGAACAGGCCCCTGCGGCCACTAAAGCGCGGGAAGAGCCGCCCGTCATTTGGGGGCAGGTTCCCCGCCGACGGGCCGACTTTGTGGGACGGGAAGAGCTGCTCGCCCAGCTGGACGCGCGGCTCGGGGCGCCGCTGGAGCTGGCCGGGCTGCCTGGGTGGCTTGCGCCGCTGTTGGAGTCGCAAGCCGTCTTGAAGGCGTTCTTGCGGCGACTGATCAAGCTGGGTCGGCGATCCAGCGCCGCCAGGCAATTGGCAGCGGAGTGCGCTCGGCTGACGTCTCGATCTTCGGCTGCGTGTTCTGAGATGCCTTCGGCCGGAGTTGTGTTGCTCTTGGCCCGAGTGCCTCGTGGTCCGAACGCTCGTCGGATGGCCTCAACTCAGGTCATCGACGGGGAGTTGGTCGCCGCGGCGTAACGCGCGAGCTCTCCGGATGACCTTTCCTGGTCATCGTTTGGAGAGCCGGTCGTCGTGGTGGTTTCGCGCACCGTCCTCCAGCTGGAGTTCGTAGGAGCCGAGCGCGGTGGAGTGGCAGGTTGTTCTCGTCAGGCTTGCGGAGTCTGGCGTGTCGGGGTGGTTTTTCGTTGCTATCGCAGTGATCCATGCAGTGCGCGACATCATCTTGGGTGTGTGCTCGTACCGATCGACGATGGATCCGCGGCTGGTCGACGCGCGGACGCGGCGCTTGATCGCGAAGCGTGTTGTGAGGTCAGCGCGGCTGACCGATGTGCCAGTCGAGGTCGTTCAGCAGTGGACTGACGGGCTCTTCGAGACCGACCAGATCGAGTCGAACACCGAACCGACCTCAACGGCTTCCGGCGGTGCGCTCGAGCCGCCCGGTGCCGACCGAGATCCGTGGTGGAGACGGGTCTGGCGGTCGCGGTGGCGCCGAAGCATCGGCTAGCGCCGCTGGTTTCGTCGAGCAAGTTCTGCCGCGTAGTCGGAACGCGTGTTGCCGGCGGCCTGGTTCCAGAGTGTCGCCGTTCTCGTATCCAGGTTGAGCAGGTCCGCGAGCACTGATGCGGGTAGTTGGGCGGCCAGATCCATGAGGGCGGTGTTGCGGGCGTGGCGTGCTCGGATGCCCAGTGTTTTCAGGCGTCGCATGATCTGTCGGGCGCTGAGATGCTGGCCGGGTGCTCCGCCGGGGAACAGCCAGGTCATGTCGAGGGTGCGGCCGATGACGGCGTGGCCGTGTCGGCGTTCGACGAGGTCGAGGACGAGTTGGTCGAGCGGCGGAGGCAGTTCCAGCGGCTTGTTTCCCAGGTGAAGCAGCACTGCCCGGTCGCTGACGCGCTGTGTCACGAGGTCGAGGGTGATGGTGGCGGTGCGGGTGAGTGGCTGTGCGAAGAGCAGCAGGAGCAGCCCGGCGACGCGGTCGACGGGGTCCAGAGTCGTGTCGTGCAGGAGCTCTTTGGCTTTGGACCATCGCTCGTCGCTGTCGATGAACGACGTGCGCAGGTTGGCCTGCGACCGAGCCGGGACCTCGATGGCACCGGCGTGACCGCGGCGGACGGCCCAGCTGACGAACGTGCGTGTTCCGTGGCGGTAGGTGCTGCCGTCGGCCAGCCACTGATCAATGTCGGCCTGGTCGCAGTCGGCGAGGCTGGTGCCGCGGGCGTGCAGCCAGGCGATCAGGTGGCAGGCGAGGCGGACCTCGCGTTTGACCACGACGGCCTGCGAGAACGTGGTCCTGCGCTCGGGGAAGCCTCGGCGCAGGCGCCGCATGTGCGTCCAGGTGACGAACCGGCGGACGATCTGACGCTCGGCGGCGTCGGGAAGCTGGTCATCGAGGAACGGGCCGAGCCAGCGTTCCAGCGCGGCGAGGCGTTCGTCGCGGTCGGCCAGGACGCCTTGGGCGACGAGTGCCGCTCGGAGCCGGTTGGCGGACTTGGGCGGGGTGAGCCCGTCGAGCAACGCATGCGTGACCGGCTGGGGCTCGCGGCCAATCGCGGCCAGGATCCGGCGGGGAGCGGCGTGCGAGAGCCAGAGCAGGATCCTGCTGGCGGGGCTGGTGGTCAGCGCGGTGAAGACGGGTTCGTGAGCGGGGTACAGGACGCCCTCGTCATCACTGAGAAGGTCGTGCAGCTGCTGGCGGGCGGCGCAGTTGCTGCAGAGGCCGTGGTGATGCAGCCGCTCGAACCCTCCGCAGCGGATGCAGTTGCGCAGGGAGACCGGATGCCTGCCGTAGCAGGTTCCGCACAGAGCTTCCCCTTCCGATGTCCGGCCGTTGACGTGCATCACTCGTCCGCATCGGCTGCACTCTTCTTTGCGCCGGCCGCATGCGTGGCAGAGCGCTCCTCCGTCCGCGGTGCGAACACTGACCAAGCGGGCGCGGCCGCAGCGGGTGCAGGTCTCGGGTGGCCGCAGCTTGGACATGCAGTTCTCGCAGAGCGGTGCGTCGGTGCTCGCCCGGTAACAGGGTTTGCCCTGCCCGCAGCCCGAGCAGGTCGCGGTCGGGGGCCGGTAGCAGGAGGCGCAGAGGGTCTCGCGGCTGTTGTTGACCACGGGGGTCGCTTGCCGGCCGCAGCGGCTGCAGCGCTGGAAGTTGAGAGGGTCGCGGCGAACGCAGGTGTGACAGACGGCCTGGCCGTCCAGCCCGCGGGTGGCGATGCGTTTGGCGACGCCGCAGTGCCCGCAGGGTTCGGTCCGTGCGCGCTCGTAACAGTTGCGGCAGCAGCGCAGGCCGTCGAGCTGAAATTTGAGGCGACGTCGTTTTCCGCAGGACAGGCAACTCGGGATGGTGACCCCGCGGGCTCCCTGCTCGACCAGGCAGTCGAGCAGGGCGAGCAGTCGCGGTGTGCCCCGAGCGCCCTCGCCGGTCAGCGGCGCCGGGTTCTCCTCGAGTGCCCAGGCCAGGTGCTGGCGCTGAGCGGGCATGGGGACTGTGGCGGTGATCAGCTCGGCCAGGCGGTCGCCGTCGAGCCCGGTGTCCAGCCGGTCGAGCTGGGCGGTGATCGAGTCGACCGGATCGCCGTCGCCGTCGCCGGGAGGGCAGACCTGGCAGAGCGGACGGCCGCAGCGGTCGCGATAGGCGACCGCTGCCTTGCGGCCGCAGGAGCCGCAGACCGCCTCGCGCTGCAGGATGGCGCAATAGCCGCAGATCCGCTCCTTGGTGCCGGTGGCCAGGCTGTTGAGCGAATTCTGCTTGCCGCAGTGGGCGCAGCGCGGCCGCGTGACGCGGGTCGACCCGACCGCGAGCAGAGCGCCGATGAGCACTGCGACGAGCTTCGGGCCTTCCGGTCTGCCGGAGACGAGCAGGCCCGGGTCGTCGTGCAGCGCGTGGGCCAGCTTGCGCATCCGCGGTTTGTGGACGGTGATCCCGCGCACGACCTCCTCGATTACCGCCGGGTCGAGGCCGGGGTCGGCGGCCGCGACGATCTCCGCCACGACCTCGTGCGGGTCGGTCAAAAACCGCGGCTGTCGCGAGTCTGGGTTCGTCACGACGTCGGCGTGATCCTCGCCCGCTTGGGCCGGAAGTCGCCGACCCCGGCGGTGGACTCGCCGACGGCGGTCTTGCGCGGCTTGCTCGTGCGCGCCGCGACGGGGGTGACGAGTTCCTCCATGCGGCAGCCGAGGATGTCCAGCAGCGCGACCAGCGTCTTGAGGCTCAGCCGCTCCGGTTTGTCCACCACGAGCCGATAGATTTGGCTGGCCGACAGGTCGATGCCGCGTTCAGCGAGCAGGGGCCGCAGATCCGTGGTGGAGAACATGCCGCGGGTCGCCATGATCTCCCGCAGATGCCACTCGTAGTCCAGCTTGGCCGTCATCGCGCCCCTTCCTGGGAGTCCAGCGCCCGTTCGAGCGCCTTGCGCATCATCGTGTTCATGAAGTCGGTGCTCACGCCGGTGTAAATCGCGGTCGTCGACGCGTAGCGGTGCCCGACCTGCTCCTGCACGAACTTCAGATCGGTGCCGTCCTCGATAAGGTGGGTGACGTAGGAGTGGCGCAGGCAGTGCGGCGACAGCTCCTCGTCCATTCCGAGCTCGTCGCGGTAGGCAGCGAACCGATCCTCGATGTCACCTGGCCGGAGCCGCGAGCCCCGCTCAGTCAGCCAGAGCGCGTGGCGATCCGCGCCTTCGGGGAACCGGGGACGGATGTTGACCACGTAGTCCTCGACCGCTTCGACCGCCCAGGGCATCACGCTCGCGACCATGCGCCGCTGAGGTGGCGAACCCTTCGTGCTCTTGCCGTAGCGGACCTGCAACAAGCCGAACCTGCCCAGCTCAGGGGCCTTCGGGTTGCGATAGAAGTCGATGGTGTCGAGCTTGGACGTCTCCGTGCAGCGCAGTCGCCAGCCATAGATCGCCTTGAAGACCCTGGCGTCGCGGTAGGCGGTCAACGCGCCTTTGCGGCCGAGCTGGATCGCGCGCTCGACCCGGCCGTCGGCGAAGTCGAAGAACCTCTGGATCTCCTCGCGGGTCATCGGACGCCGCTTGGCGTCGCCCTCGTAGTCCGTCAGATGCGCGGCGGTGTTCACTCGTGACACACCTGCGTCGGATGAGTACCGAAGCGCTCCTCGCAGATCTCGACCCACCGGTAGTGCGGTGAGGTGATGTAGTTGCAGAACTGCCGCAACGCGACCTGGTAGCTGCGGATCGTGGACTTGGCCTTGCGCTCCTCGCCGATCAGAGTCGCCATGAACTCGTCCACATCGGACGCCATCCAGTGCCATGGGTACTTGTCGCAGAACAGAATCAGGCGGCGAATCACGCTCTCGCGGTCGTTGATCGTTTTCGGCAGCAGCCGCCGGCCACCGAGTTGTTGCTTGGCCCGGCCCGACAGCATCGCCTTCAGCACAGCGTCCTCGGGGTGCAGCAGCGCGACGCCGCCGACCAGCTCCAACCGTGCCGAACCCAAAGGCTCTTCTCCACGATCGACCACCGCACTCCCTCCGCTGAGTGCACGTATCATGCATCAGATGACCGATACGCACCAAAGGTGCACGTCAGGGGCGTGCTTCCATTGATCGGCGATGCTCTAGGCTCGATGCAGCGTGCTGCGCGTTCGCTCGCAGCGATCATGCGTCTGTTGCAATTTCCGAGGGTCGGAAAACCTGTTGCCGCGTATGGCCGCAGCCGGGGTGCGCTACATCCAGGTCGCCCGCCGCGGGCCCCGGCAGGCCGACGGCGTGGACATTCTCTCTGACACCCGCGCGCCGGATCGGCTGCTCCTGGTCGGCGCCTGGACGCTCGCCAACGAGATGTTCGACGGCGCTGTCGTCCCGCAGACCGCCGGCGATCGCCTGCGCTCCCTTCTCTGCACTAAGCAAGCCGACACGCCGGAGCGGGCTGAGGGCTGCTGCGCCGCTCGCAGCCCTCAGGGTAAGTGGTGCAGCCGTCGGAGCGTTCCTGCCGCACCTCTATCCGCTCGTCACTGTGATGTGTTTCGGAACGTGCGGTCATGTCGATGAGCAGATACGGGAGCCATCAAGTTCGGAAGGGCTTCAGTACCCGTCGGAGGTACCCGATGGTGCAGACTTCGGTGATGGATCGACCAGGTGAGATCACTCCTGCCACGCTCGCCCCCCGGCTCGCCGACCTGCCGACTCACGAGATGGCTTGGGAAAGCTTCGAGCTTCTCCTACGGCGGATGGCGCGGGAGATCCGCGGTCTGCGGCAGGTGCAGCTCTACGGGGCCCGGGGGCAGGCGCAGTACGGCATCGACATCGTCGGGCGGAACGCCGACGATATGGGTGAGGCGATCCAGAGCAAGAAGTACATCGAATTTACCAAGAAGGACTTGACCGACGCGGTGACAAAATTCCTTGACGAGCGGTCCAAGCTGCCGTTTGAGGTCGAGCGGTTGATCGTCGCAGCAGGTTGCCATGTGGACCGCACGGAAATCATCAACGAGCTGTACCGGTTCAACCGAGAGCACCACGGCCTTGAGATCGAACTCTGGGATCGCCGTAGCATCGGTGACGAGCTGCGTGGCCGCCGTGATCTCGTCACGGAGTTCTTCGGCGATACAACAGCGGAATTGTTTTGTTATCCCGGTCCACCCCATGTAGTACTCGCCCCGCCCGCCGACCGGATCGGGATGGCGGACGCACTGATGCGAGGCCCTGCGGCGGCGGTCGGCGCGGATCGGCACCTCGACGAAGCCGCCCGCCTGGAAGCGGAAGACCCGCGCGGCGCGGCCCAGGAGCTGCAACACGCCGAAGCGTTGCTGGCCGGTGGGAGCTTCGGTGCGCACGCCGCAGTCCTCACCCGCCGTCGGGCTGAACTTCTGGCGGCCGCGGGCGACCATGCAGAGGCCGCAACGCTGTTGAGCCGGCGCTTCTGGCATGCACTAGACAACTACGACCGGGACGAAGCCGAGGGGGTCGCCCAGTCTTTGCATCGCGTGGGGGAAGCCGCTGGCGGCCTGGCAGTCGATGCGATCGCTCAGGCTGCGATTCAGGTCGTGCGCCATCCGATCGGGTTGCCCTCGGTCGAATTCGCCGGAACGTGGACAGAACAGGCACCGAACGAAGTCGCGCGGCTCGCCTTGCTGACGGCCGAGACCGCCGCCATCGACTTCGAGAGCCCGTGGAGAGGCGAGAACGCGGATCTGCTGAATCGGTGCGCCGACGCGGTGTCCGGAGCCGGCCCGGAGGCGGAAGAGCTAATTCACCGCATACGCACGGAGATCGCCGACGCCACCGGAGACTGGACGGAACTGCTCGATCGGGCACGCCGCCGCCGGGTCGCCCGGGGCACAGCGGCACTTATCCTGGCTCGCTACGCGATGCACAACGCCGAACGCGGTGCTTTCGCCGCGGCCGACGAGTCCTGGGAAGAGGCAATCGAGCAAGCTTGCCTGGACGGCCGCAACAACGCCGCCGCCGAGTGGGTCCATTCGCGTCGCAACCTCCACTCACGACACCGCGGCCTGGCAGCGGATCTCGACGACTTTCCCAACTTGGTCAAAAGCCTCTGGCAGGCAGGTGATGCAACAGGCCCGTCACCGGCGCAAAGGATCGAGGTTCGGGCTCTCCAGGCCATCGCCCAAGACAAGCCTCACGTAGCCGCACCACGGCTGCGAGCCTGGCTGCGCTTTGCGCACTCCCAGGGCTATTGGGGAGAAGTCAACTACGTGCAAACCTTGCTCGCCAACACGTATCGGCATGCCGATGAACCCGACCATGCGGCAACTCTGCTGATTTCGGCTGGCCAAGCCAGCGCAGCCGAGGAGCTGGCCAAAGAAGTCGGCGACCGATACCTGGACGTGCGGCCCTGGCTGACTGCACCAGCATACTGGGCGTCGGCGTCGGCCTTCCGGCTGCTAGCGGCCCAGGCCGATCTGGTACCCGACCACGACGTCGACGAGATGGTCGACAGCGCGCTTGAGGCCCTGACCAATGTACGGACCGGTCAGTTGCAGGACACGCCGTTCTTCTCGCCGTCGTTGGCATTGGCCGCTCTGAAGACCGCGTCCGCGCTGGCTGGTCGCCTCACGGTCGAGCGGGCCGCACGGTTGCTCGACTACCTCCGACCTCACGTACCGCGTGGAAAGAACCGGTACCGGCACACCGATGACGACCACGTCCGCGCCTGCGTCGCGATCGCCACCGCCCACGCCTCGCTGCGCGAAGAAGCGGTCGGCCAGCTACTGGGCCTGCTCGCGGAACCCACGTCTGGGGTCGCTCAGAAGGTCGAGGAAGAAGCCGGCGACCTGGTCACCCGGCACCCGGACCTGGTCCGCGATCGCCTGACGGAGCTGGCCGCGCAGGACAACCGTTTCGCCGGCTCGCTGCTCGCCCTGATCACCGACGAGCCGTCGGAGGCTCAGCTCGCCGACGCTCGCGCCGCCGCCGAGCAGCTGAAGGCGCCTTCGCGCAATACCGCGGAGGTTGTGAGTGTGGGGATAGGGGCCGTGCGGCAGTCGCTGCTGGCCCGGCACTTGCCGCCAGATGAACGGGCCGTGCTGGTACAGGCGCAGCTCGATCGAGCCGCATCGCCGTACGAACCGGGCAGCAACCGCGCCGACTATTACCTGGCCGCGGCCAACTTGTCGACAGATCTGGAAGACGTCGAAGGCCTCTTTGCCGAAGCGCTCGTTCGGGCCGGCGATCCGAAACCCTCGCACGCCGACCTGGTCGTCGATCTCGGCAACCATCCGCTCGGGATGTACCGTACGACCGGGACGATAACCGACACCCGCCCTTACGCCGTGCTTTTGGCGGCAGCGCTCGCCCGCACCGAGGAACAGAAGATACGCGTACGCACATCCGCACTTGGGTTGCTGGGATCTGGACAGAACTCTGTGTACCACGCGGTGCGCGCGTTGCAGATCCTCGGCGTCGAAAAGTTGCTCCAACATGTGACGCTGCTGGCAGTACACCAGGACTGGGCCACTCGTTGCCTCGCGGCCGTCACGTGGCCGCGCAGCGCACCCACCGACGCCACCGTTGGGCTACTCCTGGCCCGCGATCCCGACCAGCGAGTTCGGCGCTCACTTGCTGGCGCGCTCCGCGAGCACCACAGCGAGCCCGCCGAGCGGGTCAGAGAAGTTCTTCGTGCGGATCCGCGGCATAGCGTCCGCCGGTTGCTGGACCAGCCATCGGCGTAGGGCGTGGGTCGCTGGAGACCAGGCTGTGCTCGCTGCAGGTCGGCGGATGTTTGCCCGCAATGACATGGACCTCAACGAAGAACGAGCCGACGCTCCCCACGCCTAGGCGCAGGAAGCCGTCGGCGACCTGCCTGTTCTTCGCAGTATGGAACGGCGTGGAGACCAGCAGTCGAACACACTCATCTGCCGAAGAGCGGACGTTTTGACGAGTGCGGTTGGCGGCTGAGGAACGTGGCGTGCCGGAGGCGTTGCGGCCGCGCTCGACGGCTCCTCTGTTCGGGTTAGCGTGTGGGTTTCCTGTCGGGTGTGGGAGTCGGTGGCGGGATACTGGATCGATGAGCGACGGCCCGGACGTGCCGGAGGACGGAGTCACCGTCGACAACGGTGTAAACGGGGATGTGTCTGGGTCAGTTGTGCAAGCCGGCGTGGTCCACGGCGGTGTGCATTTTCACCAGCAGGGCCACCGGCCGGTTGTGACTTTTCCTTATCGGGCCGGTGTCGCGCCGCTTCGAGCGGCGGCGTTTCAGAACCGTGAGGGGACGACACGTCTGCTGGCGCAGGCGTTGGAACGTGGGGACGCGGCGGTGCTGACCGGTCAGTCGGCTGTGCACACCGGTGTGGTGTCGGGGTTGGGCGGGGTCGGCAAGACGCAGGTCGCGTTGGACTATGCCCAGCGGTTGTGGGCTGCGGGTGAGGTGGAGTTGTGGGTGTGGGTGACGGCGGGATCGCGCGAGGCGATCGTGTCCAGCTACGCGCGCCTGGCCGCGGACCTCACCGGTGTCGAGGGTTCCGATCCCGAGGATGGCGCACGGCGCGTTCTGAAATGGCTGTCTGCGGCGTCGGTCCGGTGGCTGATTGTGCTCGACGATGTGCAGAACCCCGCGGATCTTCGAGGATTGTGGCCACCTGCTGCGACCGGCGGCCGGGTAGTGGTGACCACCCGCCGTCGTGATGCCGCATTGCGTGGGCACGGCCGGTGCCTGGTCGAGGTCGACGTGTTCACCGAGCAGGAAGCCGAGGCGTACCTGCGGTCCGCGCTGGCAGACCAGCCACACCTCACGTTCGGCGCGGCCGAGCTCGCTGCAGGGCTGGGGTGTCTGCCGCTGGCGTTGGCGCAGGCCGCCGCGTTCATGCTCGACCGCGGCCTGTCCTGCACCGAGTACCACGCCCGCTGGACAAACCGCCGCCGAAGTCTGGCATCGTTGCTACCCGAGCCGGATGGGCTGCCGGACGAGCACCGTGCCACCGTGGCCACCACCTGGTCGTTGTCGGTCGAGCAGGCCAACCGGCTGGAGCCAGTGGGCGTTGCGGGGGTGCTGCTGGAGGTCGCCAGCGTGCTCGATCCCAACGGCATCCCCGCCTACCTATTCACCTCCCCGGCGATCACCGGCCTGCTCACGATGGGCACAGGGAAAGAGGTGGACGCCGAGCGGGCACGTGATGGGTTGAGGTGCCTGCACCGGCTCAACCTGATCACCCTGAACCAGGACACGACGTCTGCGGCGGTGCGAGTTCACGCGCTGGTGCAACGCGCCACCCGTGACACCTTGACCGAACACCAGTTCGCGACAGTGACGTCTGCGGCGGCGGACGCACTGCTGCACAGCTGGCCGGAGAACGAACGCGATACCACACTGGCACAGGTACTGCGCGCCAAGACCGACACCCTCGCCGACGTGGCCGGTGAACACCTGTGGAAGCCCGACGGACATGCCGTGCTGTTCCGCGCGGGGAACAGCCTCGGCGACGGCGGGCTGGTTACCGAGGCACGAGACCACTTCCTCCTGTTGCACACCACCGCCACACAGCGCTTAGGGCCCGACCACCCGGACACCCTGATCATCCGCGGCGACCTCGCCTACTGGAGGGGTGAGGCGGGGGATCCGGCCGGCGCCGCCGCCGCGTTCGCGGAGCTGCTCACCGACCAGTTGCGGGTCCTGGGATCCGACCACCCGGACACCCTGACCACCCGCGGCGACCTCGCCTACTGGAAGCGAATGGTCAGCCGCGTAAGCGAGTGAAGCTCTCGACGCCACTTGAAGATCAAATGAGCGCAGCTGCGACGGCTCTGTCGTCGCACTCTCATGTCGCATCGGTCTCCGATCACCCCGGGAAGCACGGTCCACTGCTCGTGGTCGCCGCCGGAGCCGCCATGTTCATGCTGTCCTACGAGCTGTTCGCCGTCACCGGTCCAGCCATCGCGCTAATCGCGGTCGCGTTCGTCACTGCCGGGATCGGCATCTGCTGCGCCTAAACCGCCGAACACGTCGCCATCACCGCCCTCGCGCCCGAACACCTCCGCAGCTCGGCGTTCGGGCTGCTGGTCACCGTCCATGCTGGCGGCAACGTCATGGCCAGCACGATCGCCGGACTGCTCTACACCGTCGCCTCACCTGTAATCGCCTTCGGCCGCGTCGCTGCCTGCATGGCACTTGCCCTCGCGCACTGGCTGGGCCGCCAACCAGACACCGTTCGTTTCTGCGCAATCCGACCGCCGAGCAAGCTCTTGCCCCGCCAATCGGGACACTCAAACGAAGTATGAGCTACAGCACACAATCGTTGCGGAAAAGGAGACACGTGATCGTCCAATCCAGACTCGATGGAGACGAACTCCACGCCGTCCGAACAGGACATGGACTCATCTAGACACGGCAACTGCAGACAGAAACTGCCCTTTCGCCTTGACCAATGCCGCAGGCCGAGCAGAAGCGGTAGCCCGGTTCATTGCCGAACCGGATGCCGGCGTTCTCGCGTTGGCGATGGAGTTCGCGGCGACCTGCCTCAACCCGACACAAGGCCTGATCAAGGGCCCGCGGCACCCTCGCGCAGCGCAGCTCGGTCGGCACCGGCGCGGTACTCGCGGCGTTCGCCGAGTTGCTGGCCAGCCTGCCGTGGGCAGTCTATGACGTTCGCCGCGCAGTGTCACCGCGCACGGACGGAAAGACGAACCACTCACGGTCGGTGCGCATCCTCGATGTCGGCGAACCTGGCCTCATGCGCGCCCGGCTGGACCAACGCGCCCGCTGCGCGGGCGCCGCGGTGACCATCGGCGACCCGGCGTTCCCCGACGACACCCACCCACGTGCCTGGCTGCGCCTCCGCGACCAGCAACAGCTCGCCTACGGCGCGCCGACTGCTGAGCAGTTCCTCACCATCGCGCCCGCCACCGCGATGCCCAAGACCGGCCCGGCGTTCCCCGCCGCATGGGCGGCTGCCTCCCAGATCCGCCTCATCGTCTGAAATCCCTTACCTGCCACCACGACGAAGGAGACGGCCTGCCATGGGCAACCGCACCTCAGGATCCAACATCATCCACTCTTGCCCGCCGCACCACGTCCGCACGGTGAGAGGTGCCCTCAAGCGGTACGGCCCCGTCGGCTGCGACGACCAGCCTGGCCGCCTCACCCTGGCCTTGAGCGAGGCATACAACGCCGAAGGGACCTTCTCGATCGGTGACGCCACGCGCTGACCACGCACTTGAGCAAGGTCACGCCCGAGATCGCGTTCACAGTCGACGAGGAACCTATCGGTGGACCGGGCACCGCCTGCTAGTACGGGCCCGGCCTCGGTCTGGTCGCTGCGCCCTGCGACAACTACGCCGAGGCGTTCTTCGGCCAGTCCGAGATCCTGGAGTGATCGAGGAACCGGCCGACGGGCGGGACGCCAAGCTCGGCATTCCATGGCGAATCGCGATCGCTGCGATGCCCGAAGACACCGGTGAGGAATTGGAGTCCTTTGCCGCGCATTGGATTCCGCATCACCGACAACTCACGATCGACATCACGAGCGAGGGCACGCTGCGCCGCAGCGTCAGCCCCGACGACGGTCAGGCCACTCCCGACCTTGCTTCGGCCAACGAGTCGCTTGTGGAACTGGGCTCCCAGCGCTTCCGCGACTGGACCTCGCCCGACGCGATCTCCCGGCTGTGGGCCCCCGTCGTCCACCAGGCCCCTGAAATCTGACAGAACTGCCGCGCCTTCCGCAGACGAACCGGACAAGCCCGAAAGGACACTCAACGTGGATACCACCATCAGCCCGGCACGGGCCGCCAACATCATGATCAGTCACGGCTTCACTCAGGGCTGTATCGGCGGTGTCCTGGATCGCGCCGTCCTGCACGGACGTGCCACCGTCCGCTGGTCCAGCATCGGCAAGGAGGCCACCGTTGTACGCCGCGGTGCCGACGTCGAGTTGACTATCACCCGCGTCGTCGCGATGCACCGCCACGTCGTGGACGACTTCGAGCATTTCAGGCCCGGCGACCACATCGTCTGGTACCACGGGCCGACGAACCGGCGGCAGAACGGCACGATCACCGCTTGGTCACCGGAGTACCGCATCAACGCCCTCGGCACGATCGTGTGCCTGCAAGCCCGCGCGGTCATCTACGTCGACGACTTGGCGTGGGGCATGGGCATGGGCAAGCGCGACCTCCAAGTGGCGGAGATGTTCCTGCGCTACGGCTCCTGCATCGAGATGGTCTACCGCTAAGTGGTGGTCGCGCCGCGCGGCAAGAACGGGACGGTCGGCGCGGCGAGTAACGGTCGGTGTGGTGCCGGACGAGTGCGCCCCCACCGCCCGCACGCACGACCCAGCCGGACCAGTCGGCAAGGGTTGAACAGGGTCGTTGGGGGTTTGCCTTCACCGGCTGAGAGGAGCCACCTTTTATGGGCCATTTGCCCCAGGGCCAGGTCACTATGTACGTGTGCCCGCCGCACCGTGTCCGAGCCGTCCTCGAGGTTCTCCAGGATCACGGCCTCGCCGCAATCGTCAACGCAAACCAGCGGCAGTGGTTGCAGCTGGGCGACGGATTCCGCGGCGAGCTCCCGTCCGATGCCGTACCCGCGCTGGTGTCGGCACTGGTGAAGGCGGCTCCCGAGGCCGCTTTCACCGCGTATGCCGCGCCGACGTACGAGCGGGGCGCCGGTACGACGTGCTCCTACGTGCCGGATCTCGGCACCTTCACGGCCGAATGTGACGCGACCGGCGAAGTCGTACTCAGCCCATCAGTGACCGCGAAGCCGGCCGGCAAGCCAGCTGACGTGCAGCAGACGCTGCTCGGAGTGCCATGGAGAACTGCGATCGCCGCCACGGCCGCCGACATCGTCACCGAACCCAACCTCTACATCCAGTACACCTACTTCCGGACGTGGGACCACGTGGTTATGGATCCTGCCAACAAGTCCAGGATCGTCCTGCGAACCACTGACAACTGGATCATCGCAGGTCGAGGCTTCACGCGCGCTCACCACGGGACTGACCTGGACGAGCAGTCCAAAGCGGACCTTGTGGCGAACAACCCAAGCTGGAACTGGGCGCCGGAGAGCCGCATCACCAAAACGATCCTCTACCGACTGTCCTCGTCCTGACCCTGAGCGCCTGCCCCGCAGTCAGCCGCACCCGGCACCCCAGAGCCCCATCGCGCCCCCCAGGTGCGAGGGGCGTCTGTCGTTCTGGGCGGTAACCGAGTCGAAGGATTTCGGTGCCTGCGCACGTTGCAATTCGCCGCCAGCCCGGCGGACGCCCTGCACAGTGCGCAGCACCGCACAGGCCGACGATCCACCGTTCCGGCCGCGACATCCTTTTTTCCTTTCCTATCAACAAACCCCCGAATTCACCCCAAGGGCACACCCATGCCCGAAACACCCGAACGGAGCCCCTCGATGACCGCGACCCATGACACCGAGCACGACATCGCGCCTGCCGGCGACGAGATCGCCCTCCTGACCCTGGACGTCACCAACAAGAAGACCAAATACCCGTACATCTGGCACAAAGTCGACCCGCGCAGCTTGCGCGCGGCCGGTAACTTCCGCGAGATCCACGATATTCGCGCGGAACGGCCCGATCTGATCGAGTCGATCGCCGCGAACGGCATGGACCCGAAGGCGTCGTTGATCATGACCGTTCCGGACCTGGAAACCGGCGTCGTGCAGGTGATCGCAGGTTTCCACCGCCACGCCGCCGCGGTGGAGGTCCGCAAGCGTGAGAACCCAGAGCTCCTGATCGACATCGTGGTGCACGAACCCGGCACCACCAGGGCAGAGATCCTGGTCGCGCAGAGCAACGAGAACGACCACCGCAAGGACTTCACCGGTGTCGAGCAGGCCGGCATCTACCGGGAACTCACGCTGTTCGGCCTCGACGCCGAGACGATTTCCAAGAGGGTGGTCCATCCCGTCGAGAGGGTGCAGGCAGGGTTGAAGGTCGCCGCCAATCCGCGCGTCCGCGCCGCGGGCGCGGCCATGCCCGACACCGACATCCTGCTGCTGGCCGCGCTCGCCGACATCACCGACGAGGCCGATCACGCGGAGCTCGTCGAGGTCCTCAACACTCATCCCTACAACTTCGAGTGGAAGCTGCGCAGCAAGCTCACCGCGCAGAACCAGCGGACCAAGCAGGCTGAGGAAGCGCAGCGGCTGCGAGCAGACGGCGTCGTGGTCGTCGACGACCACGACCTGCCCGACACCGCCGGGCCCGTGCACGTACTGTGCGGTGCCGATGACATGACTCCGCTCGACGCGGACCAGCACGCCACCTGCCCCGGCCGTGCCGTCGGGATCGAGGTGGACCGCGACCTCGACGTCGAACTGACCGAATACTGCCTGGACTACGCCGCGTTCGGCCACCGCATGATCGCGGACGTGAGGATCGAGGCAGCGAAGGCCGAGCTGCAGGCCGCCGGTGTCCGCCTGGTCGCTTCCGACGACGCCACCGCGCTCACCTTGCGCGGGCTGCAGGCTGACAGGAACGCGGGGCAGCACCTGACCGAGGACGAGCACGCCGGCTGCCCAGGCCACGCCGCCTACGTCGAGGACTTCGTGCTCAACGACAAGGCAGAGGTCGTCTTCGTCTGCACCGACTACACCACCCACGGCCACATCCTGCGGCAGGGGTTCAGCTCTAAGACCACGCGGTCGAGGCAGTGGAAGGCCGCGGAGAACAAGCGCGCCGAGGTCAACAACAAGGAGTGGAAGAAGCAGAAAGCCGAGCGCCGCAAGTGGCTGGAGAAGGTCTTCTTCAAGGGGTGGCGTAGCCGTAACGACAAGTCGCTGCCCGCGCGACTGCAGAACTGGCTCACACTCGCCGAGGTGCAGGCCAGCCATTACCTGGCCGAGGCCGCGCCCATGCACAGCTACGCCTGCACCCTGCTCGGCCTGAACCAGTCCGTGGGCTCCGTGCGCAGCGCGTACCCGATCGCCGTGCACCTGCGCAAGAAGACCACGTCGGCAACCCAGGCCACGCTCATCCGCCTCGCCATGGTGCTCGGCGCCTGCGAGAGCCACTACAACGCCAGCTTCACGAACACCGCCGACCGCTCGTGGCGCGAACCCAGCGAGGACACCCGCTTCTACTTCGAGCTGCTGGCTCTGCTCGGCTACCCGGCCGAGCACATCGAGAAGGTCGTCCTCAACCCCGATCTCGACATCGAACACTGGCCCCACCTCGCGCCCGGCTGGACTCCATCCGACAAAGCCGCCTGACAGCATCCCGCTGCTGTGCCGGAAGGGCCCAGGTCCTGCCGGCACAACAGCCGCGAACGCCGTACCAGCAGCCGTTCCGCCACCAGCCGAGTCCGGCACGCCTGATCACCAGCGACGACACGGCAGGGCACCGGCATTCCACGAGGAGCTGTAGACCCTGACCGCAGAGCCCGATCCCGATCTCGTACTCCGTGCCTTCCTCGACCTCTCCAACGATCACCTCCCCGAGGAAAGCTGTGAGCAGCTCGACTCCTACGAGGTAGTGATTGCCCACGACACCGGCTACGGCTGGCTCGTCTACGTTCCGCAGCAGGACATCGCCACGTTCGCGCCACCACGCGGGTCACCTGAGGAGCTGGTCCTCATCATGGAACTGGCCCGCACCAGCGGATGCCCCTGCATCCCCTTCGACTGCGATGCGCCCATCACCGAGTTGCTCCCCACCTTCCATCGGTGACCCAGCCGTTCTCGAACCGCACACCAGGCGCACAACCGCTACGTCGGTGACGCAACCACCACCAGCGGATTCCGCCTTCGCACCCGTAACGGGCTCACCTTCGCCCCACGCAGCGGCTGCCCACCGGACATCGGTCCACCGGGCGACCACAGTCCGTCGTGTCCTCTTTCACTCCGATAGGCCCATGACCATGACCAATCTCGTCCCGCGCACCGCCTACGCGCCGGAGAACAGCATCCTTGACGGCGAAGTCATCGCCGTCGATCTCGCCCCCCTCGCCGCCGAGCTGGACGCCACGTCCCTGCCCGCCGCCCTGATCACCGCCGTCGGCGACCTGCTCGGCGACGATGCCAGGGGATTCTTCGCCGTCATGACCGACGCGTTCGAGCGCATCGGTTTGGCCGAGCAGGAGATCGCCGCCGCCCAGGTCCGGCATCCCCGGCATGCCGACCGGATCTGGCATAGCTTCTCGCTCCTTCAGCCTGATCCAGGCTTGGAGCGGATGAACAGCGAGATGGTCTACCGCTCCCACTGCCGCGAAATCCTCGACCGCGTCGCCGCGGGCGAGGACACGCGGCCCGGCACCGCCGCCGAGGGTTGCTGCGCCTTGCGCAACACGAGCCTGGTGGCGCCGCTCACCTCCGCCGGCGCCGGCCTGTACTTGAGGCTGTGGGACGCCGCGGGCTTCCCCGAAATCGAGGGCTTTGCCGAGGCGAGATCGCACTACGAAGCGTTCAAGAAGCCGATCATGGACGACCACGAGCAGTTCCTCCGCAACAAACTCACCATGCCTGACCGCCGCTTGGGTGGCATCAACTGCCACGGCCGCCATCACGACGACAAGCTCGACTGCCTCTACGCGTCCGTGCCGGAGCCTGCGCTCGGCAGCTGACCAGGCTTCCGCATCGGACACATTCCCTCGGATCGGCTTCCTGTTCTGCACAACAACATGGAGGAAACAAGACACCCATGTCATCCACGATCCCGTTTCCGCCGTGCCCTGACTGCGAAGGGCCACTGAAGCTGCGCTTCGACACCACCTATGTCTACTGCCTCAACACGACGTGTGAGTTCGATGGCATCAACGCGGGCGAGGTGGTCGGCGACCACGGACAGCCCGATCGTGGTCTGCCTCGACCGCTCATCAAGGGCCGCCCCGTCCCGTGGATCGCTCCGGTCATCGGCGACCAGGTCGCGTGGAAGGCGCTCAATGCGGTCAGGTTCCGTTCGGCCGAAAGGCACTGGTTGTGCCAGTACTGCGGTGACGCCTTGGACTCGGCGCCGACCGCGTGGGTGGCGGTCGCCCAGGACGAGGTCGCGGCCGGCGGCGGCCTGCACCAGAACTGCATGGAACTGGCACGCGCCGAATGCCCGGCGCTGCGTCACGATCCCTGCTTCGTCTTCGCCGAGGTACGCCCCGAAGACCGAGCCCACGACTGGTCCGCTGTGATCGAGCGGCTGATGGCCTACGAGCAACTACACGACCAGGTTCCCAACATCGTCCCTCTGCTCGTCTGATCAACAGCAGTATCAACCAGCCCGCGCCAGCAGGTGACGAAACCTATTGTTCGCCAACGGCAGCGCGCCCCGCCGTACGGCACGAGGGTCAGGCCCTGATTCCCCGCGAACCGGAACCGCGCCTCCGTGCTGCCCGGCCATCGACTTCACCCGCGAACGGAAAACCACGCGAAACACGGCCACAATGACATCACCCAACGAACCGACGCTCTCACCAACAACGCCGCCAGCTGAATATCGCGGACCCGTCCAGGCCCGAGTAGCATGAGCGGGTCCCCGGTCGACGGGGTCATGTCAAGCAGCTCCAGGTCGAGCTGAGGATCCCAACGCCGCGCGCAGCCCTGCGCGTGATGCCGTGTCCTCGTGCGTCGATGACCTGGGAGAGCTCTTCATGACCAACGACCAGCAGGACCTGCCGCCGCTGTCGGGCACCGCCAAGCAGGTCGCGTGGGCACAGACCATCCGCGACGAGGCGGTAGCCAAGCTCGGCGATCGCCTCCAGGATCCGGCCGTGCGCGCGGTGCTGGCCGAACACGTCGAGGCCGGCTGGTGGATCGACCACCGCGGGAACCCGGCACGGGAGGTTCGGCGGCTGGCGGGGCCGACCGAGCGGGACCGCGCCGAAGGCCGCGAGCGTACTCAGCGGCTGCTGGCCTGGGTGCTGGACGGACCGCCAGGGCCGTCGCAGATCGTGCACGATCCTCGGTGGAACAACAGGCAAGGCATGCGCCCGCCGGATCCGATCTACCTCAACGGACAGGCAGGCCGCGCGTTCAGCGCGTGGGGCGCGCTGGTCGGCGACTACCTCGGAGTGCTCGACCGCGCGGCACTACGCGCGTGGGCCACCGAGCACTCCTGGCACCGCCGGTGCCGCGCTGCTGACCGTCGTGCTCGACGACGTGGACACACGCACCGACCACCTCACCCCGTGGGACAGTCTTCTGGCGGAGTGGGCGGTAGCCGAGAAGCTGCGTGACCTGCACGCGGTACTGAACCCGCGGCCACCGGTCGAGCTGCCCCCCGACCGACCCGGTGCCAGCACGGGCGACTGTTCACCGAGCCATGCCCCCACTGCGGCGACAGACGCCGGTGGCGGCACAGCGATCAGGGGAGACGAGGAGGAGCTCATGAGCACCGACGGCGACGCCAGCCTGGTGGACCCAGTGCCTGGAGACGACCTCACCGCGATGTCCGACGAGCAGCTGCGCGTCGTGATCCGCCGTGATGGCTGGGATTCGCCCTGGTATGGCAGCTCGGACGAGCGCACGCCGGAGATGGAAGTGCTGACGCGCTATCCCTACCTGTGCGGCCTGCGTCGCGCTGTTCAGGTCGCGTTCACGGCCGATACCAACGCCGCGTGGGAGTCCGATCCGGACATCGTCACCTCGTGGCTGTCCGAGCCCTCGGCGGTGACGGCTGCGGTGCACGACGCCTACCTCCATGCTCTCCAGCGGTGGCTGGACGGCACCGCGATCGACCAAGCTGACCCGAGGTAGTGGAGATCCATCGCCGAGGCACCACCAACGCCATCAAGTCCGCGAAGACCACGTCGCGCGAAGCGCACCGGCCCCGGAACCCCTCGCGCGGCAGGTCGCCGACGCCGAACCCGCACACGCCGACGTGGCGCCATCGCCGGTAGGACTGCGGCGTCAACCACTCGATCTTCCCCGGCTGTGGTTGTGCGCGTACGTGGCCGGCCGCTGCTCGTCGACCGTCCGGGCACTCAACGCACTGCCCAGCCCCGGCCGTGCGGCTATCTGTGGGATCGGGCTGGTCGGCAGGTGCCCGGCCGCCACCCCGGCGACCGCGGCCGCAGACCTGCCCGCCTGTCACGACGAGACCGTGCTCGCGCTGCTCGACCTCTACGACGCCGCCACTGACCTGATGCGGCGCTGGTCGCGTGCGGTGAGCCTCGCGCACAGCGGAGACGCGGCCGCGGCATTCATCGCCTCGATCCTGATCCACGACTTTCGGCCCGTCCGCGGGTACGCGATCCGGCTTGCCGAGCAGATAAAATATCTGGAACAGCGCGCGGGTGCCGCTGGTCTGCTCACGCCGACATCGCAGGCCGGGTAGAAGCGTGGTGCCCGGCAGCGGGCATGTGGTTCAGGAACCGATCGTAGTGCCACGTTGCTGCTCGATCCCGTCGAGCAGGTAGGCATAGCGCGGCGCCATTGCCCTCGCCGCGGCGAAGCTCGGACGGTCGAACCTGGTGCGCCCGAACACGGTCAAGCCTTGTGGGGCGCCGTCGAGGCCTTCGCTGGCTCCGTCGGCGAGCATCCGCTGCGCTGGGGCCGTCGAGTTGTCGTCGCGGATCGAGATCAGGTAGCCCTCCAGGTCGTCCTCGTTCTCCCGGTGCCAGACGATGGTGCAGCTGTCGAGCCGGGTGACCTGGTCGCCGGTGCGGCGGGACTCACGGCGCTCCCGGTCGCGTCGCTGCGCGGCCTCGTCCTCGGCGTTGGCCAGCGCCGCGAACTCGGCACCCGTCATCACGACGATGTCGCCGCCGGCATCATCGCTGTCAAATCGGAAGGACCAGACCTCGTCGGGCCAGCCGCCGTTCCTGCGGGCCACGGCTCGCGACACGGCGGGATCGTTGTGCCACAACCACATCTGCGAGTCGTCGCCCACTGATTCCGGCCGGAAGCGCGGTGCGTGGCGCGGATCGCGGTCGAGTACGGCGACTTCCGCTGGGTAGATCGAGCGCGACCGCTGGCGGTGGCGGCGCAGCGTGGCGAGGTACGAGCGCATCATCCGCTCGGCGACCTCGCGGTTGGCGAACTGCTGCACGCGGGCGGGTTCGCCGGCCTGAGCCCCGGCACGCACGTGGCTGCGGTACCAGGCCGACGGCAGCCAGATGCCCCACACCGCAGGGCCCTCCAGCTTCGCCTCGGCGCACGCCGGGCACCAGCCGTCCGGGTGCGCGTAGAACCGCTCCGGCGGATCGCGCAGCACCGCAGCGCCGGCGAAGACCATGCCCCACGTGAGCTCGAACATCGTCGACGCGACGGTGCTGTTGTACTCGTCCCAGACCAGGGTGACGCTGCCGTCGTCGTGGCGCGTCACGACGACGCGGTCGTCGTCGAGCAGATGCTGCACCGGCTCGACGCGGGTGAGCCGGGCCCTGCTGTGGGCGACAAGCATCCGGCACGCACCGGAGGGAACAGCGGCAAGGGCTTGCTGATAAAGATCGTCCGAAGTGGACACGTAAGTTCTCCGCTCGCATGAGACATGGCAAACAACGGGCGCACGAAGGTGCGCCGGATTGGCCGGTCGTTGCGATCCTCAGCCCGGCACGTGCTACGGGCTGCTGCGGTGAAGCGATGAGCAGGATAGCGCACAGCAGCCGCGGACGCACGAGAACGCCAATCCGAGCCGCGTGTGGGTGAAACCTCATGTGATCAAGCAGGGCTGCCTGGACGAACGCGCATACAGTCGCTGGTACGGAGGTTGAGGAGAGGGTGCCGCCGACGTCACTGCGCGCAGATCGGACATCGGCGGGTCCTCGTTGGGCGTGCCGCGCCGGAAGATCGTGGCGTCGTGCTGACGTTGGAGCGCGGCCGAGACGACCGCGCAGCCAAGGAAGTGTGTGCGCCGCCGGTACAAGAGGCCGTGTGGTGAAGCGTCGTGGCCCTGTGTGGCAGCGCCGAGCCTGAGGGGTGCGCTGACCGCGGGTCCATCAAGGCCTGTCATTCCTCGGCCGCTGCCGCATGCTGTGCTGGGCATTCAGCGCGACGTAGCCGATTTCGACGCTTCCGCCGGATGTAGACGGTCAGCCGCCGAGGTGGTGTTCGATGTGCTCGTAGATGTCGCAGTCGGTTTGTTGCCACCACTCGGGCATGTCGTGCCATGCGGGGACGTGGGAGGGCTTCGGCTCGGCGACGTGCGCCCGGACCTGCTCACGCCAGCACACGGCGACGAACTGTCCCTTTTGGACTCGTGAGAGTGTTGCGGTGTCGTCGCCGGCCTCGATGAATGCGACGACCTGGTCGTAGACGGCGGTCGCGCAGGCCTTCTCCCACTCGGGTGTCTCGTCCCAGGGCTTGATGTAGCCGTCCTTGGGCGCGGGGTGGTACTTCGTGACGCCTGCGATCCAGGCTTCGCGGAAGATGCGGCCGCGGTTGTCCTGCACGTCGCTCTCCTCGTCGGCTTCAGGCGATCCGTGAACGCTGCGCGAACTCCTTCAGCCCCGGCAACGCCGGACCCGAGGAGCGCAGCTGCCGCGTGAGACGATGCGCCCAGGGGCGCAGCCGCACTTCCTGCGGCGCCAGGCGCTCGGCGGCGAGCAAGGCCCGGAACGCATCCTCGCGCTTGCCCCAGGCGCCAAAGGTGAGCGCGACGTCCTCCCAGTAGCGCACGCGGCGTTCGATCACGCCGATCGAGTTGGGAGGGATTGTGCGGGCGGCGTCGATGGCCGTGCCGTAGTCGCCGAGCTTGCGGTGCACGCTGATGGCGTACAGGCCGAGGTAGGACGCGTCGATGGCCGACGGCGTCAGCGGCAGGCCGGGCTGACCGGGCTTGCGGAACCGCGCGGCGCGAACCGCCTCGGTGTGCAGGTCCAGGGCCGCTGAGCGGCGGCCGGCGATGGCCGCGGTGTAGGCGCCGGTCTCCAGCAGCATCGTGTACGCCGCCGCGTGCGCGGCGTCGCCGAGCTGCGACTGCGCATCGATCTTGTTCGCTGTGTCGACGACGAGCTGCTGTGCTTGCTCGGACTGCTCGAACCTGCGCAGCACCACCGCGCCCATCTGCGCGACCTCGGCCTCGACGAGCAGGTCACCGGACGCGCGTGCGGCCGCCATCGCCTGTTCGGACAGACCACAGGCCAGGCCGTCCTCGCCGAGGCGCAGAGCGAGCCACGTCGAGTGCCGGTACGTCGTGGCCAGCAGCCCATCGGCTTCGTGCCGCTCGTCGTCGCCGACCGCGTCGCGGGTGATCTGCGCCGTGCGGATGAGATTGGGCAAAGCGCCGGCCAGTTCCTGGTAGCGGCAGGCCATGTAGTCGGACTGGGCGCCGTCGACCAGGTGTCGCAGCCCTCCGATCGTCATCGGCTCGGTACTGGCCTGCGCCGCGCTCTTGCCGAGCAAGGCGAAACCGGCCACCCCGAGCACACCTGCCAGGAGTTCACGCCGCAGCACCTCGTCACCGCCCTCCGCTGAGATTGTGGGTTCCAGGCTATCGAGTCCCGCGGAGTTGACGTACGACTCGCCGAGCAGGTCGTCGAGCTCGGTGATGGTCAGCCTCAGAAGCCTCGCCAGTCGCGGCCGCATCCACGGTTGGGGAGCGCAGTCACCGGCCTCCCATCGCTGCACGGTGGTGCGGTCGATGTTCAGCGCTGCCGCCAGTCGTTCCTGGGTATAGCCCTCGTTTTTTCGGCGCAGCGCGAACCTCCGCCGTTTCGGTGCTCCCACTGCGCCTCCCCTGCGGCCCGGCCCGTTCACTCGGGCGAGTCGCTGCTGGTCAAACCGGCCGATGCGGCAACGATGCGGCAATCCTGCTGCATTCCCGCCGTGTTCGCGGCGTTGCGTGACCGGTTGTCTGTAACTCGCGACGTGACGTGTTGTTCACGGTAGTGGAGGAAGCGGCGATGACCAGCATGAACGCCCAGATGATCGCTCTACGGGACGAGTCGCCGGGCGAGTCCGACGGCGGTGACCCACACTCTGTGACTCTCGGCGTTCCACGCGCCGCGGCCGTGACCCGTGCGTGTGTGTTCACGCCGGTCGGCGTGCACACGCATCCGGTGCTGGCCGCGGCCGCGGCGCTGGCCGTGCAGCACCGCCTGCGCGCCGAGGCGCACCGGGTGGTGTGCGAGCCGCTCGCCGATGACCACCTGGTGGCGGCCTCGACCAGGTCGGTCAACGCCGCTGACGCCGCGTGCGCGATGCTGGTCGACCGGATCGACATGTGGGCGGCTGTCGCGATCGCCGACAACCGCACCGGCGCCGTGCACACCGAGACCTTCGGTCAGCTCGTCGACCGGCTCGTCGCCGCCTGGACGCGGTGGAACGTCCTTGACACCGGCGCCGCTGTGGCCGGCAAGACACAGGTGCGGGAGGCGCTGCACCGCGTCAACGAACTGTCGGTGGGCTACGACGACCTCATCGCCGACCTGCGCACCGGCAGACGGCGCCTGCCGCGCATCGGCGTCACGACCGGTCCGGTCGACGCCGCCTAGCCATGGTCGAGCCGCGGGACGTCGTCGCTGTGGTCGTCGCTGTGGAAAACCCCGCCGATCGGCTGGTCGGCGCCGTCAGCGCGCTGTCCGCGCACCTGCCGCCATCAGACCGGCCAACGGTGCGCCCGCTGTGCCCGGCGCGGCCGTGGCCCCGCATGCGGTCCGACGAGGCTGCTCGCCGCGTCCACGAGGGCGGTGCCGCGATCGGTTCGTTCGTGCCGCTGGACCTTCACCCGCGGCTGTGGCCACCGGCCGAGCTTGTGCCGCTGCCCTGATTCGACAAGGAGAAGCCGGATGGATGAGGTCCTGGCCGCAACCCTGCGCGGAGCCGTCTACGAGCGCCTGAAGTATTTGGACATGCTCGTCACCCAGGCCGACGTCGCGTCCCGCGCGGCCCTGGCCGACACCGAGCTCGCCCGGCTCTGCGCCACGTTGCGGGCGCTGCTGGTTGCGCACGAACCCGACGAACGGGGCCGCTGCACGCACTGCTCCGGGTGGCGTCGCGGCCGCCGGTTCCCGTGCTCGGTCTGGGGCGTCGTCCACGAGCACCTGATCGCCACCGGCCGGGCAACGACTCCCGCCGAGTCCGGTCGGCACGCCACCGACACCGCCGCGGGCCTCGTCGCCGATGCGAGGCAGGCGGCTTCCCAGAGCGCGGGGGAGCGCGCCACCCCGCGTCGGGCGTGTCTCCCCGCCTCGCTCAACTCCCCGCTTCACGCGGATGCCACCGGCATCCGAAGCACAACCATGCCCAATCGAGGTAGACATGCGCGCTTCGCTGCAGTCCACACGCGACAGGCTCATCCGCGCCGTCGAGACCGCCGCCGACACCGCACCACCCTCCGGCTCGGCGCTGTGGACAGTGACACTCACCGACCCCAACGAGGTCCAGGCCGCCCTCAAGGAGCACCTCGGCGACGACACCACGGTCGTGCTCACCGGCACTCTGGAAAGGCGCCTGCTGCTCATCGAGCACACGGGTACCTGGACGACGGCAGGGACTTCGTGACCGCGAAGCTGGACGCGGTCATGATCGCGTCGAGCGCCGTGGCCGGCGGGGTCGCGCTGTTCGCGTTGTAGCTCGCGGTGCGCCGCCAGATGACCGCCGAGCGGGACCTGCGAGCCCGGCTGGACGCCCAAGCGCACGCCGAGGACGACGCCAGGGCGCGCCGGGTCACCGAGCTCGCTCAGCCAGCTGGGCTCGTTGTGACCGGGAGACACGTCGACGGCGGCACGCTGTGAGGAGGGAAATGTTCCTGGCCGGAGGCGGACACAAGTGCCACCCCTTTGGCTTGGCTGACAGCTCTGCCGATCATGGAACTTGCTCATGCACACGTGGAATCTCGGTTCTGGCGGATGTCACTCGATCGTGGTCACGCCGTGCTCCGTAGCATCCGCTCGTGCTCGTCTCTCGTGCCCGCAAGCTCACCGATCGCGTCATTCGCGCTGCGCTGGAGCCGCGCGACCGAATAGTCGGCAACGGCCGGCGTGAATTGCTGGATCAGCTCGCCTCAGGCCGGACGGTATTGTCGTTCGACACCGAGGGCTGGACACCGCAAGCCCGAGCACAGACCGCGGGCGAGTTCCATCAGGCCGGAGCGTTCCATCTATGGGACTGTGGATCCCGCATCGTCTACGTGGTTCACCCCACGCTCGCCGCGGCGCTGGCCGGGGCCACGTCTGATCCTGTTCCGGGTGAGATGTGGCGGCGCGCGCGACATGCGGACCCTCTGGTCGTGCTGGCCGTACCACCAGAGGTACGGACGCCGAGCGGCGAACGCGGTCGCCTGCTGGCGTTCCTGGCACACGGCCGTCACGGCGCCGCGCTCTGTTCCACCGACAGCACCGCCCGCGACGGCCTGGGAATGGTGTTCCTGACCGAGATCGTCGAGCACGACACGCAACCGGTGGGCACGGGACCGATTGACGTCGTGCGTACATGGATTCCCACCCACGAGGACATGACAGTGGGCGACATGGTGAACCAGGCTCAGGCTCGCTTCGAAACCTCGTCCGGTCCCCGCCCCGGTGACGACCGATGGACGACGTATCTGACGACGATGGTGTCCACCGCCGTGGCGACGCTGCTGTACGCCTGCGCCGACGACGCGGACATCGCCGTCCTGCCGGGCGCACCAGGCCGGCGACCCAGCCATAAACCCAAACGCGGCCAGGTCTTCGGCCTCGGCTGGAACACCGATCCGGGCGACGCCATCGACGCGGCGGTACCGCGGCCCGGTCACCTTCACACCTACTGGCCACACGGGCTGCACGCGCCCGCGCGACTGACCTTCCACGCCCAAGCCGACGTCGAAAGCAAGCTCGCCGCGCTCACCGAGCAGTTCCGTTCGGCACGCGCCGAGCTGCACGCGCGGCATCTGCAGGTCGAATCGCTGCATGCCGAAGCCGTGCGCGCCCAGCAGACCCTGCGCCGGCTACAAGCGGACAACAAGGCCGCCCACGCTTCCCGTCGCCGGCTGGTCCACGCCGTCTTGCGCTACCGAGGCGAAGCCGCCGAGACCGGCAGCGTCAGCCAGCTCGCCGCACTACGGCGCCAGCTGTCGCACCGAGACGAAGACCTTAGGGTCGCCCACGAGACCATCGCCGCGCTGAGCGACGAACTCGATGTCGCGCGCGACGCCCTGACCCGCCGTTCCCACACGGCCTGGGAACGCGCCGACGGTGACGACAAGCCCAAAGCCACACGGGCCCGCCCGGATGAACACGTCCGCTTCAGCAGCTGGGACGCCGTGCTCGACGCCGCCCGTCAGGACCTTCGACTTCTCTGGTTCGCGCCGGACCTTCTCGACGATGCGCGACAGCTGCCCGCGCGCCGCGACTGGCTCAGCACCACCTGGAACACCCTGTGCGCGCTGTCTGACTATGCGCACGCCAAGATCACGGCGAGCACGGCAACCGACCGCACCGCGGTCCGCAACCTCCGTGCCTACCTCGACGCCGTCGACGTCGACGGCCGCCGGATCTCCAGCGCCCAGCTCGTCCCCGCCGAGTCACGCAGCGTCCTGAACAACCCGAGCTTGCGCCGCCACCGAGAGCGGCCCGCACCGCCTTCCTTCGGCGGAACGGCTCTCTACACCGCCCATGTCCGGATCGGACAGAGCGCACCCCATCCGAGGCTGTACTTCGTCGAGCTCGGCGGCGAGGTCTGCATCGGCTACCTCGGTCCACACCTGCCCAACAGACTCACCACGTGACAGGCTCAGCCCTCTGATCATCCGCACGGCCGCACAGCCACGGCCATCGTGGACCCGCGTCGCGGCCGGTGCCACAGCGGATCCGGCAGGATGTGGTCATGGCAGCGTGGCGGCCACGAGCTCGGCCGACTTCGTGGCCAGCTCACAGGCGCTCGCGGTGTCGGTCGACGCTGCGCACGCCCCCGTGGAGCAACGTCCGAGGACCCTGTGCGCTCGGGGTCACCGTGATCTACGACGACACGTTCGGCGGGTGGAAGCTGAGGCTGGAATCGCCTGGCACCTACCTCATCAGCATCGCCGCCTCACACGACCGTGCCGGGGCTGCCGCGGTGGCGCAGCTGGCGATCGAGCTCAACGCGGGCCGCCGAGGCAACCCGTTCCAACAGTAAGCCAACCGCCGCCGCACAACCGTTCAGCCGTCCGAAGACCGTGACTCGCAAAGAAATCCGGTGACCACGCAAACGTCCGTACCGCTCGAACATCAGAGCCTCGATGCCACCAACCAGTCCGCGCGCAACCTCGCCACGATGGTTCAGGACGGCGACATCATTCTCGATCCGTCCTACCAGCGCGGCTCGGTGTGGACCGTTGATCAGCGCACCGGCCTGGTCACGTCCTGGCTGCTGGGACTGCCCGTCCCGGCGATCATCCTCAACGACCGCATGTCGTGGCCGGAAGCCCGACACGACCAGTCTGGCCGCGTGCACTTCGCCGCCATCGACGGCAAGCAGCGCCTGGAGACCGCCGTGGCGTGGTTCGGCGGCGAACTGGCGGTGCCGGCCACGTGGTTCCGGCCCGAGCACGTCGACCGCACCGAGCAGACCGACGGCGGGCCCTTCACCCGCTTCACCTGGTTGACCAAGCGCGGCCAGGGCTACATGGCGCTGCGCGCGCCTCTACCGGTCGCCACGGCCCATGTCGCCTCGGTGGCCGAGGAGGCGGAGATCTATCTGCTGGTCAACGGCGCGGGGACCAGCCAGACCGACGAGGATCTGCCGCGCGCCGGGGAGATCGCGCAGCGCAACAGCGGGCGGTAGGTCACTGAGCTGGAAGCGTTACGCTGCCGGGAGAGCGGTCGTCCCGTCGCCCGCGCCACACTGCGTGACGCAGATGCCCGCCGGAGGTCCAGGACCGGAACGTGACCTCGCCGACGAGTTCGGGACGGACCCAGCGCGCCGTGCGCGCGTGTTCGCGCGGCACCGGCTCGCTGAACGGGCTCTCCGGCGCGGTGAGGCGGTCCAGGGTCCGGCGTATCTCTTGCAGCATGGCCTCGCTCAGACTGGAGCCCACCCGGCCGATGTAGATCAGACGTCCTTGCGCGTCATGCGCGCCCAGCAGCAGCGAGCCGAAGGACGACGCCCGGCTGCCTTCGCCAGGGGTCCAGCCGCCGACCACGACTTCCTGGGTCTCCGTCAACGGGCACTTGATCCAGGTCCGCGACCGCCGTCCGGGCAGGTAGACGCTGTTAGCGCGCTTGAACACCGCGCCTTCGAAACCGTACTCGCGCGCCACCTCCAGCAGCACCTCCGGTTCGGTGTCGGGAAACGCCGGCGGCACCTGCACCGCCGCGACGCCCGGGAGTTGCAGGTCGATGAGCAGCTGGCGGCGCAGCCGGTACGGCTCGCCCAGTAGCGATCGCCCGTCGAGGTACAACAGGTCGAAGACGAAGTACTGCACCGGAGCCTTCGTCCGAGACCAGCGTGTCGGCGCGCCTCGCCGGTGCTGCAGGAGGCTGAAGTCGGGGACTCCGTCGCGCCCGACGGCCACGATCTCGCCGTCGAGCACGACGCTGTGCCGGCCGCACACCGTGCTCAAGGCTTCGACCTCGGGAAACTGTGCGAGCAACGAGTTGTTGTTGCGGCTCAGCACCCGCAGGCCGCCCGGTTCGACGTAGGCGATCGCGCGGTAGCCGTCGTGCTTGAACTCTCCGGTCCAGCCATCGCCGGCAGGCGGGTCACCGGGCATCGCGAGCATCGGCGCCACCAGCTCCGGCACCGCCGCCGCAGATCGTCGCGCCGCTGCACTACCTGCCACCAGCCCATAATCCGTGATCAACCGTCCACACGCGACACGGGGCGAGGCCAGGCCGGGCACCGGCCGGGATCTCTCCGTCGCCGCCCTACGATGACGGGCATGCCACTGCCTCACCTCGACGATGCCGATCTGCTTCAAGTAGGACGACTTCGTCTGGTCGAGACCGTCGCGCCGTCGGTGCCACCGCATCACCAGCAAGCCCGAGATGCGGTCTGGAACGCTGCGCTGAAAGCGAATCCGATCGGGTTGTTCGACGGTCCCGTGGTGGTGTGCTCGGGTCTCCGGCGCGACGGCGACACCGTCCAGCTGTCGTGGGCGCGGGCGACCTACCGGCACTTCGCGCTCCGTCGCGTCGAGGGCGCGGCCGTGCTGCCGAGCATCTTCGTCACCGTCGCCGTACCGACCGAGCAGGGAGGCCTGCTGGTGGGACGGATGTCGCGGACCACGGCGGCGCCAGGTCGGTTACAGCTTCCCGGCGGGTCGATGGAACCACCGGCCGAGGCCGAACAGCTCGACACGGAGGCCCTGGCGCGGCACGCGGCGCGGGAGCTCGTCGAGGAGACCGGCGTCGACATCCCGGTGGCCGACCTGCGGTTGTGGACGTTGAGCAGGGGGGAACACGGCAACATCGGGGTGTACTTCCGAGCTCCGACCCAACCGGAGGCGCGGGTGCGCGAGCGGTTCCGGGCAACCCTGGACGCCGAGGTCTCGGCGGGCCGGGAGCCGGAGCTGTGCGACATCGTGTTCCCGCGCACCGCTGCCGACCTGGCGGTGCTGGACGGCCCGCGGGTGGACTACCTGGCGCCGATCCTCGACCTTCATGAGCGCGAGCTACTCAGCGCCGGCTGACCGACCTGGCGGCCTGGAGGGGGCCAGGCGGAGGCGAGCAGGTCACGAGCCCGGTCGTCGAGCTCGACGGCACAGCGCAGGCCACGGGCCCGGTAGCGGCTGGGGTCACTGCCCGGAGTCGCCGGAAGGGGTGCGGGCCGGTGCGGTGTGCGGGGTGTGCAGGTCCGTGCGGCGTCCGGGCCGGCGGGCGGACATCCAGAACTCGACCGCGGTCCGGTCCCACACCGGTTCGCCGGTGTGCCAGTCGTGGCCGATGCGCGGCGGCACGTGCCCGCGGGAGACGTAGCCGTCCCAGGTGCCCCGGGCGATGTCGGCCCGGCGCAGGATCTCCGACAGGGCCATGGCGGGACGAGCGCGCAGGGCCGTGTCGTCGCGATACACGATCCACTGCCAGACGGCGCGGTAGGCCTGGGCCAGGTCAGCCGTGGTGGCGGACTCAGAGACCAGCTGCAGCAGTATGACGTTGGGGTGCCCGCCCGCCAGGTCGACGTCGCGGCGGTAGGACAGGTCGTAGGCACGGGCCAGGGCCAGCAGGCCACGGCACCGGTGCAGCAGCTCCACCCCGAGACGGTCGTGCACGTCCAGGCCCTGCTCGTCGATGCTCCGGTACTCGCCCAGGAACTCCTCGTCGCTCAGCGCGGCCAGGCCGGGGTCGCGCCGGCCGGGGTCGTACGACCCCGGGACACGAGGGTGGCTGTTGTGGGAGTGGCCGGTCACGAGGCTCACCTCATCCTTCCCGGGGGTTGTCGAGCAGGGCCTGCGCGTCGCGCCGCAGCTCGTAGGCGATCCCCTCGGGCTTGGCGTGGCGCATGTCGATCCACCACGACGCGGCGGTGTGCCCGGCGATCACCTGGTCCAGCGCGGCGTTGTTCGCCGCCTGCTCGACGGCCGCCTCGGGGTGCGTGGCCACATGCGCCGCCATCCCGGCGCGGAACTCGTCGAGGTGCGCCAGGGCGTCCGCCCTCAGCGTGGTCGCCCAGGCGACCTGCTTGGGGCTGCCTGTGAGCTCGGGGAGTGCCGCGTCGGGTGCGTTCTCGACCATGACCACACTATACAAGAGTCTCTTGTAAGGTGTCCAAGGCGGAGAGATGGGCAGATACGACGCACCCGCGCAGCCTGCTGCGGTGACAGGAGCACCTCGTCGGCAGGGCCTGTGCTGGGGCCGAGAAGGTTGAGGCACAGGGCGACGATCAGCTCGTCAAGCAGGGACAGACGGCCCCGCACGTCGGGGGCGAAGTGTGGCGGGGCCGTTCCACATGCTCAGTACTGATGGCGGACTTGACGAGGGGTCAGTTCGTTGATCAGGGGCCGTACGTGCCGATGCAGGGGTTCGACGAGGTCGGCGTGTTCGTGGGCGCGATGCAGTAGTGCGGCGGCGGCGCGGATCTGCGCCGCGCGGCCGGCCTGACTGTCCAGGACGTCGACGAACAAGGCGTGGACGCGCTCGGCGACGTCGGGGACGAGCAGACTGCGCAGGTAGAGCATGGCTTCGTCGCTGCCGGTGGGGTGGACTCCCCACATCTCCCAGTCCAGCAGTGCGAAATCGGGGCCGGCGAGGTTCGCCCAGTGCAGGTCGCCGTGTTGCGTGGACCACGAGATGGCGATGCGGATGCTGTCGGCGACCTGGTCGCCGAACACCGCTCGGACCTTGCCCTCGCGTGGCTTGCGGTCGTTGTAGCGGTCGGTGGGCGTGCGGTTGATCGCCTGCAGCGAGTCACGCAGGGCGGTCCACCAGGCGTCGGGCAGGTCGATCGGCCGGCGGAGAACCTCGGTGGTGGCGCATGGTCGTGCGTCGATCCAGGTCAGGACATCGGCGCGGACGCGTCGACCGAGCCGTGGTGCCGCCCACTGCGTGGTGGACAGCACCAGTGGCTTCGGCACACCCGTGATGGCGTTCGCGTCGACCAGGCCGGTCCAGTACGGGCCGAGGTGTTCCTCGCGTTCGGTGCCGACACGAAGCCATCGGCGGTCACCGGTCCTCGTCCGGGCGGCGGAGCTGATCGACCGCAGTCGCCATCCGTAGACGGGCGTGCCGGTGAGCACCAGCTCGAACTCGTCGGCCACGGTCGCGAGGTTGGTGTTCATCCAGGCGCGGAACCCGTCGTCGTCCAGCTCGTCCCAGCAGTCGGTGACCGCCCGCAGCATCTCGGCCATACCGTTCACTGTGTCATGAAGGCGGGCACACGTGGGGGTAGCAGTCGCCGCCTCCGCTGTTGGGGTTGCAGCCCGCGCCTAGTGCGCGCCGGTCGGGCATGCCCTGGGAGATCAGTGTGTCGCGGGCTTGCGGCAGTCCGGCCGCGAGCTCGTGCAGCGGCGTGGTGCGCACGTTGCCCAAGGCTTCGGCGAACCCGGCGAACACGCACACCGTGGCCTCGCCGTCGGGGTTGATGGCCACGCGGCCGTCGCCGCAGGCACCGCACAGCTCCTTCGCGGTGGTGCCCGCGGCGCGGACGCCCCGGCCGACCTCGCGCATCCGGTCAAACCCGATGCCGGGCACGCCGAGGTCCACTAGGTCGGTGCGGGCCTGCTCGACGCGCTGGTCGTCGAGGACCTCTACGACCCCGGCGCGCAGCTCGATACCCAGCTGGCGGGCCTTGGCGATGTTCGCGCGGGTGCGGGCGTGGCTCGGGCGCTGGGTGATCGCGTTGTGCTCGGCCTCGTCGTCGGAGTAGTAGCTGGTCGCGAGGGTTACGCCCGGTGTGGCGAACAAAGTCCACATCTCCCCAGTGACGTGCACGAGGCTGGAGTACACCTCCACCTTGATGCCCAGCGACAGGGCGTGCAGCGCGATGCGCGACATGGCCGGGTACAGGGTCGGCTCACCGCCGATCAGCTGCACGCCGGTCACACCGATCTCGGCGGCCTGGTCCAGCACCCGCGAGCCCTCCCGCGCCGGAGACGGTGACCTCGCCCGCGACCACCTGGCCGCCGCCCGCGAGCTCGCGGACCGGCTCGGCACCGGTGATCAGGTCCGCTACGGGCTGACCTTCGGGCCGGCCAACGCCACCACGCACGAGGTCGCCGCGCACGTCGAACTCGGCGACGGCGCCGCTGCGGTCACCGCGGCCGCGCAGTGGTGGCCATCGCGGGCGACACCGCGTACCCGGCGCGGGCACCACCACATCGACCTCGCCCGCGCCCGTCTCCTGCATGGCGATCGTGACGGCGCGCTCACTGAGCTGCAGCACGCCAAACGCATTGCCCCGCAACAGACCCGCTTCCATCCGATGGTCCGTGAGACCACTGCGGTGCTGATCAGCCTGCACCGCCGCGCGAACCCCGACCTCGTCTCCTACGCGGGCTGGCTCGGCCTGGTCTCCTGATCCCCGCGACCGCTGGGGTCCAAGACCTGGACACGCACCACCGCGGTCACCAGCCCGGCGGCGCACTCGGCCTGATCCTCGGTGGCCGCGCCGAGCGCGGCGGCTTCGCGCAGCGCCGCATCGTGGAGCCGGACCGTGTCCTCGCCAGTGACCTCGATGACCTCGCCGACGTCGAGCTGCCCGACCATCCCGTTGTGCGGCACCACATCACGAGAGGGACCAGCCCCGGCACCGCGGGCTGAACTTCGGTGCGCCATCCCGGTGATCCTCGCGCGACGCTCCCATCGCGGGTGGGTGAGGCGGCCGGAGCTGACCACGGTGGGGGCCACCGCGGGCGGAACGAGCCAGTCAGCGTGATGTCGGCTGGGCGCGGGCGGCCTCAAGCTCGGCGCGGGTGAAGACGGTGCCGCTGGGCACCTTCCTCTTGGACAGGGAGGTGAGCTCGTTGGGGGAGGGCTCGATCCAGCTGTCGATGGGCGGCGACGTGATGTCGTCGAGGAGTCGTTCGACCAGCGGCCCGTAGCCGGAGCCGCTGTAGCCCCAGGACACGCCGTACTCCCCGCCGGGAGCGGGATAGAGGGTGCCGTCGGCGACGCGGACCCAGTTCGCGTCCCCGCCGCCGTCGATGACCAGCTCGGCCAGCGGTGAGGTGGTGGGCAGCCGGCGGGGCAGCAGAGTCACGTACTCCTCGACCGTGCCGTCGTAGCCCAGGCTTTCCAGCACCGGTGCGCCGGTGACCGGGTCGACGAACTGCCGGCCGGGGTGGTCGACTTCGCTGGTGAGCCCGGCGAAGCCGGGGTTGGGCAGGTAGGCGGGAACTTCCTGCAGGCGAGGCAGCCACTCGTCGAGCATCGCCATGGTCTCGGCCCTGTAGCGGGCGAAGGTCGCGAACGGCATGTACTTGGTCACGCCACGCCGAAGCAGCGCGGCCACCGCGTCCACGGCAAGGGTGTCGCGGCGCTCCATCAGCCCGGAGAACACCGCGCGCAGGGCGTGCTCGTCGAGATCGTCGAGCGGCTGCGGCTCGGGGGCCTCGACCGCGCGGGCGGCCAGCACCAGGCGCTCACGCAACCTCCTGAAGTGGTTATTCTTGGGATTGTCGGAGTCGGCCAGGCTCTCCAGCGTCACGCGGCTGCCGGCGGAGGCGCTGCCGACGCCCCCGAGGTAGTAGTGCATCAGCACGCGATGGGTCGGGCTGCCGTGCTCGTAGAGCGCGGCGAGCTGCAGCAGCGGCGTCATGTCGGGCGCCTGCTGGGGGACCGCGACCACCGCCTCGTGGCCCGGCCGCCACTGCTCGATCAGGCCGCGGTGGTTGAGGTTCCACGGCCAGTACGGTGCCGGCCGGCCGATGGCCCGGGCGTAGTGCCGCCAGTACAGCAGCCGATCACCGCCCTTGATCGACTGGTCAAGCACATCCGGACCGTCCGGCGATTGGAATCCCAGCTCGGCGACCTGGATCAGGCAGCGGATGCTCGGGTCGAACTGGCGCACCCGCAACGACCGCGATCCGTGCGACTCGCCGAGCACCGGGTACGCCGCGGCCAGCACGCCCACGCTGGTGTCCCAGCACAGAAACACATACCCCGGGATGTCGTCGTAGGTGCGCGGCCCCAGGAACGGAACAGGCTGGGGTGCCTGCGGCATGTCCCGCAGGGCGATGAGCGGTTCGAGGTCCTGTTCGCTCCGGGCGCCGGCGCGAGCAGGACCTCGTTGTGCGGAAGCACGTTGCGGTGCCGGCCGCTGAGGGCGCTCCCGTCCGAACACCCTGTCCAACCACCCCATCGCGTGCCCCTTCACGGCTGTACACGGCCCTCGAACCAACAACGCAGCGTAGCGGCAACACAACAGCTGGTGGGTTTGCCCATCAGGTCGACGTCGGGCGTGCGGCGCGACGCGGGCTGGTCAGGGCCTCGCGCAGCGGCCAGCCGTCGGCAACCCGGGCCCGCAGCGTGGGCTGGCTGACCACGCACATCGGGTCCTGCGCCCACTGGGTGAGGCTCTTGCTCACTCCGTCGAGCGTGTAGGTCTGGGCGGGCCGGCCACCGCGGTCGGCGGGAGCTCCGGTCGCCTGCTCGACGACGTCCTGCTCGGCTTCGTCCGGGGAGGCGCGGTACAGGCGGATCAGCGTCGACAGGGTGCGCTGAAACTCGGCCTGGGCGAAAGGCGAGAGGCGCGGCAGGCGTTCCGCGGCCTTGCCCAGCAGGTCGATGATGACGCGGCCGAACCGCAAACAGACTCCCAGCGCGTCGCCGCGGCCGTACTGCAGATCCGCTGCTCCGTCGGCGTCAGCATCGGTGGGCAAGCTGCTCAGTTCACGGAGGAGCTGCCGCCAGGCCTCGTCGACGGACAGCGGGTCCAGGAACAGCCGGTCGGCGGCGTCGTTGACGACCGGGTAGGCGGCGGTCACGGCGCGGCGGGCCAGCAGCAGCGAATGCGCGGTGGCTTGCAGGGCGATGCCGAAGCGGCGGGCCGTCGCGTCGCCGGCCTGGTAGAGCCGTACCGGGCCGAGAGGGATCTCCCCGTCGCGTACGTCTCTGAGGACGGACATGTGCGTGCCGTAGACCGCACTGGTCACGCGGACGGTGAGCCACTGGTCGGCAGGGACACGGTCCTGGTCGACCAGGCGGCGCAACGAGTCCGCGGCATGAGTGAGCGCGGTGCATCGGCCGGTCAAGCCGGCGGCGGAGTGGAGCAGTTGTGCGACCCGCCAGGGCACGGGACGGCCGAAGTGGTCGTCGAACGAGGTCACCCCTGTCGGGTTGCCCTTGGCGCTGGTTCGCCACAGCGCCATCGGGTCCAGCGGCGCGGACACGGCAGCGCCGCCGTCGAGACGGTCGCCGTCGTGCCAGGCGAGGGCGTCCACATGGCCATCGGGGCGGGCGTGCAGTCGCACCCGCCGCGACGGCCACGTGAGCCAGTCCAGGCGGCCGGTCGGGGTACGGGTGACCACGCCGGGTGGCGGGCAGTCGCGTTCCCAGGCGGGGGCGTCGCCGTCGGCTCGGGGCTGCGGCGGCAGGGTCAGCAGGATCGAGTCCTTCAACGTCGCACCGGGCACGAACAACTGCGGCAGCCACCCGCAGGGGCCGACCTTCGCGCCGAACGTCTTGCCGCCGCCCGGTGCGCCCTTGATGCCGGCGACGTCGTAGCCGAGCAGCACCAGCAGGTTCATCGCGGCCGTGGCACCGTCGGGCGCCGGGTAGGTGGACGGGTCGCGCAGCGACGCGTTGAACCACTCGCTGCCGCCGATGTAGGCGGGGTCCAGGACGTCGGGGGTGCGTCGGTACTCGGTGAGGTGGCCGCATTGCGCGAACGGCCGTTCCGGGTGGTACAGGTCGAAGCGGTCCTCCCAGCGGTCGAGGTAGTCGCGTACGCGGCCGTCACGGTCGAGCGTGGGTGCCTCCCAGGCGGTGTGCCAGTCGTCGGTGTCGACGGGCCCGGCGGCGGCGTCGTAGAGGGCCAGGAGCAGCCGCATGAGCACGGTGCTCTGCTGCGGGTCGGTGTGGGCCAGGCGCAGTTCGTGGGCGCGCAGCAGGGCCTCGGTGAGCCCGACGTGGCGGATGCTGCCGGCGTGGAGGTCGAGGACGGGAATCCACTCGCCGGTGGTGAGCGGGTACGAGGGCGTGCTCACGCGGTCGCCTCGGCAACGTCGACGAGCTGCTCGGTGATGACGTTGCTGCGTTCGGCGTCGCGGTAGAACACGACGCGGGCTTCGCGGTAGCCGCGTTCGTCGTCGAGCAGGGCGTGGCGGACGATGGCCTCGGCCTCATCCTCGTGGTCGACGTAGTCGCGGGGCTCGTCGCGCTCGTCGAGGTCACCCAGCTTGCCGCTGCCGGCGTCGACGCGGGTCCAGGTGTCGTTGCCGTCGGCGCGGACGTCGAGCTCGTAGTGAAAGCCGCACTGCTTGAGGTCGTCCAGGTCGGTCCGGTCCCACCAGGCGTACATGCTCGGGTCGGCGCAGTTGGCGAGCTGCCGCACCTCGTACTCGTAGTGCTCGTCGGCCTCCGCGCGGTCGGCGGTGTCGCTGAACCAGGAGCCGTTGTTGTCGAGGGTGTGCACGGCGTACCGCTCGGGGCCGTCGGGCTCGGGCCGGTAGGTGACCAGGGCGACGAGGAACGAGCGCTGGCCGATGCGGTCGGTGCAGTACGACTCGCGCTCGGCCTCGCTCAGGCGTGCGGTGATGGCCTCGCACAGCTTCTCGGCGGCGGCGGCGTCGAGTTCGCCGGTTTCGACGGCGGTGGTGACGTACTCGCTGCGTAGATGTCGCACGGCGCTCTCCCGGGAGTCGGTGATTGTTCGACCCCAGTCAACCGAACTTTCCAAACCCCGTCAAGAGTATTTGTAGGTTTGTAAAGTTGTGCGTATGGTTGGTCGCGTCGGGTTGGCGGTTCCGGTGGCTCCGCCAACCCGAACCGGATGCGACCAGCCGAATTCGCCCGCTGCGTCCTGCGCGAACTGCGACAACACGCGAAGCCTGCGGGGCCCGTAGTCGTGCCTGCGAGTTTCGGCCGCGCAGTGTCTGCCGGAATGCCTGGGCGAGGAGAACGAGCGCATGCGCGTTGGAGACCCGGTCGTGTTCACCTACGACGAACCCGAACTCGACCTGGCGGCTGGCACTCCAGGAACCTTGATCGCCACCGAACACCGGACGATGTAGACGTCAAGACCACAGACGGCCGCGAGTTCACCACCGAACTGGACATGCTCGGTCCGGCTACCGCCGATTCCGCCAACTAGACCCGGCCGCGTGGGACCGGGCCTGCGCTGCGGAAGGCTACCTAGTCGGTGACCCCGAGGCTTGCCAGGAACGGGACCGGGTCCGGGATGGGGAACCGGTCGGCCGCGAGCGCGCCCAGCGCCATGGTTTCCTTCATCCAGGGAACGCATTCATCCTGTTGGGCGATCTGCGCTGCGAGTATGTCGCCGCGCAGGTAGGCGACGTACCGCGCGCTGTAGCCGCCGACCGTGATGTGGCGCCAGGCCGGGAGCGGGTAGCGCAGCGGCACGGTCGTGCCACCCAGACCCGCATCGGCCAGGACACGGTCGGCGAAGGCCGCCAGGGCGTCGGCGGCGGGGATGTCGTCGGGCGCAAGGTCGTGCAAGGCCAGGTCGACCAGGGAGGCGGCGACGTCCTCCAGCAGCCGGACGCCGGCGCCGGGCCGGGTCTGGGCGAGGCGTGCGACGAGGGCGGCGGGGATGGGGTCGCCGGTGGCGTAGTGGCGGGCGTAGCCGGGCAGTACGGCGGGGTCCAAAGCCCAGTGCTCGAAGATCACGGAGAACACCTCGACGACGTCACGGGGCAGGCTGGCGTGCCCGGCGTCTCCGGGGTGGCGCACGTCGGAGAGCATGGCGTGGGTGACGTGGCCCATCTCGTGCCACAGCGTCGCGGCCTGCTCCGGCGACAGCAGCACCTCGTCGGCCGGGCCCACGCTGCTACCGGTGCCGGGAAGGTTGAGGCACAGGGCGACCACGGGCCTGCGACCGGTGCGGCCGGACTGGGCGACCAGCTCCGTGGTCCACGCGCCGCCGCGTTTGCCGGTGCGGCGGTGCAGGTCGACCAGAACCAGACCGAGGTGCCGCCCGGTGCTGTCGGTGGCCTGCCACACCCAGGCGTTCGGCACGTGCGGCCGCAGGTCGCGCCGTTCGTGGAAGTGGATGTCGAAGCGGCCGGCGATCAGGTCGGTGACGCCGGTGAGCACCGTGCCCAACGAGAGGTACTCGCGCGGGTCGCCCAGCCCGTCCCCGGCGGCGGTGGTGCTGGTGAGGCGGGCGGTCAGCAGCGGCCGGTCCCAGGGCTGCACCGGCCCGTCGGCGCGGAGGGCGGCGTCTTCGGCGGCGACCAGGCGGGCGGCCACCGGTGCGAGCGGGTGCAGCAGGTCGTGCACGGCCTGCACCGATCCGGCGGTCTGCCGCGCGAGCACGAGCTCGGCGTGGGTCGCGCGGCCCAGCAGCCGGGCGTGGTGTGCCCGGACCCGCAGCAGGTCGACCATGTGCTGGCGGGTGTCGTGGTCGTCGCCGGTCGAGCAGCGGCTCACCGCGGCGTCGTAGACCCGGCGACGCAGGCCCTCGTCGTGCAGGCGGTCCAGGACGTCGGGCACGGACGTGCCCGGCTGGGTGATCAACCATCCGGCCAGCCCCCGGCTGTGGGCGGCCGTGGCGGCGTCGGCGATCTCAGCGTCGTCCAGGCCCGCGAGCCCGGCGCGGTCGGTGACGTGCACGGCGGCGGCCGCGAGCCCGCTGCCCAGGCGGCGTTCGATCTCGGCCTGCAGCCGGGCTTCCCGCCCGCGCAGCTCCCGCAGCGTCTCCCGCGCGTCGGCGGGCAGGTGCGCTCCGGCCAGCTGGAAGTCGTCATGCACCCGGTCGAGCAGCGCCAGGTCCTGGGCGTCCAGGCCGAGTTCGGCCCGGCGGCCGTGCAGATCGCCGACACGAGCGGCCAGGTCGGCGTCGAGCCACGCGGCGGCGTCCGCGTCGGCCAGCAGCGCCGAGATCGTCTTGTTGAGCTCGTCCCGCTCGGCGCTGCCCGCGGTCTTGAGCAGCACCGACCAGGCCTGCCGGATCGGCCACAGCAGGTCGTGTGCCCGCTCGATCTCCACGACGTCGTCGAACACCGGCGGATGCGGAGCGTCCCGCACAGCGGCCAGCGCCGCGGCACGGATCTCGATCCCGGCCGTGACGGCCGCGCTGAGGTGCTGGTCGGTGATGCGGTCGAACGGCGGCCATCCCGAGAGCCAGGCGTCCGGGTAGGCGAATGGGTTGTCCTGGTCGAGCTGGAGCTGCATGTAGGTCGGTCTCCCTGCTTGTGGGTGCGCAGGACACCGGCGGCCCGCCGGTGCCCTGCGCGTGATCAGTCTTCGCTGGAGTGCCATTCCTCTGGTTGTGCCGCACCATGTGCTGGTGCACGAGCAACTCGCGGCGGCCCTTGCCGAGGCCGAGGCTCCGTTCCGGACCCTCGTCGACGACTCGGGTTGGGAGCACGCGAGTGTCGAGGGCCTCATTCTCGACCTGGGCCGGTGGTGGGAGGCCGACTGCCACTCCCGGCTCGTCCCGCAGATCACCTTCAGCGTCGCCGCGAGCGAGGCGGCCAGGACGGCGAACGGCGTGTACATCGAGGGCTACGTCTTGGTGGGCGGTCAGGTGAGGCCTGCCGCGTGGTGCGGCGCGGGCGAGAAGGTCGTGTACGGGCCACAGGCCGACGCGTACCTCGGAGTACCGCTGTCACCGCGCTTCTGCAGGCGAGTGCAGCAGCGCAACGGCACGGCCGCCGTGCTGATGAGCAAAGACCCGAAGTTGTTGCCACTGCTCACACACGGGTTGCCGCCCGATGCGGTCCTTCCCGGCGGCCACCCAGGACCACGGCACTCCTAGGGTGAGGCGGACGTGCGCGCCTGGCCAGGGATGGAACAAGGCCCGGCGCGCCTGGGGGTGCGAGCCGGACCTTGTTGCGAGTATCGCACCGCCGGGCCAGGCGTTACGTGCGTTCGCCAGCGCGTGGGTGCTGATCAGGGTTGCGATGGATCACGCCATGCTCATGAGGTCTCACGGGAACCGTTCGCGCAGCCGGTACCCGCACGGCCAGGCCACGAACACCACGAGGTGGGCGCGGCCGGCGGGCCAGCGGGCGATGCCGTTCGCCCCGTTGAGGATGGCCAGCGTGCTCGCGGCCGACAGCGCGCCGATCTCGACCGGCATGCTCTGCGGGCAGGACTGCACGCCGCTGTAGAACCGGACGTGCACGCCCTGGTCGACGTTGCCGAACACGTTGGCCTGCCCGGACAGCTCCGCGCGCAGCGCCACGGCGTTCGCCGCGTGGTCCGGGCCGGGCGCGGCCGCCAGCGGGATGCGGACCTGCCGCAGGTCACCGGCGTGCAGGTGCGCGCGGAGTTGCCCGAGCGCCCAGTCCTGTCCCGGTGTCCACTCCGGTGGTTGCCCGAGGTCATCGAGCCTGGCGGCCGGAGCGAGCCGCCACTGCGCGACCCGTTGCAGCGCCGGCGCCCAGCTCGCATGCGCACGCCAGGCCTGCGCTCTGCGCTCCGCGTGCTCGTCGTCCAGCCGGGTCATGCGAGGCACGGTACGTCGCACCGGTCAGCGGGCGTCGAACTCCCGCAGTGCGGCAAGCACCTCGAACTGACGGCGTTCAGCCTCGAACCGCTGGAGCCGACACCGAGCCTGCGCAGCTACGAGGGCATGGGGGACGGGCAGGCCCGCTACGGCCGGGTCCGGGTCCTCAACGCCCACCGGCACCTGCGCAGGTATCCGCGGTACGTCGAGGAGCACCACGCCCGCGAACAGGAACTCGCCCAGCTCGCCGACCAGCCCGCACCGCACCCCACCCGCCGGCAGCAACACCAGGTGAAAGCGTTCCTGGACGGGCTGCGTGACCTGACCCCCCGGTGGTGATCACCGCGCGGTGAAGATCAGCGCCGGCGGGACCACCTCACCGCGTGGACTGGAACGGGGGACAGCTCGTCGTACCGTTCCCTGCGCGGCGAACGCCTCGTCGGCCGTCCAGCAGCGTGTCGCGCACCGGGATGCCCAGCCGCCGCATGTGCCCTGGTCCTCGTACCTGCGTGCCCGGACCCCACCCCCGGAACTCCGGCGTCAGCACCACCAGCGGCTCGTCCCCGCGCTCCCAGGCCGGTCTCGGATTGCTGTAGCCTCCTGAGGTCGTTCTCCCCGCCCACGCGGGGCTCTTCCGGACCGTGACCGAGCTCGTGTTGCACCCTCGATCACCTTGGGTCCGGCGCCGCCCACGCCTGAGCGAATGAGGACTCGCCCATGCCCACGCCCAAGCCCGCCACGTACGCGGACGTCTCCCGGTATCGAGCTGGAGCGCGAGACCAGGCAGCGCGCTTGGCGCACACCGCACAGAGCCGGACGTGGCGGCGCGAACTCGCCGAGGTCCTGCTCGACGAGGGAGACCGGGAGGCGTTCCTGCGGATGCTGGAAGCGACAGCCGACATCGTGGCGGCGGCCGAGCAGATCGGTGTCACCGCCGGCCAGATCTACGGCCGGATGCGGTGGGACGCGCCGTTCCGCGACGCCGTCGATGAGATGCTGGCCAAGGTCTGCCGCGCGAAGAAGTTCGACCGTTGCGGCTCCGCTGTCGGCTACAAGCGCGGCGGCCGGTGCCGGGCCTGCAAAACCGCGCATCACTCACCTCGCTAGCACGCCGCGATCCAGCCACGGCCACCCTGCCGTCCGGGATCGGGCTACTGCGGTGTCACGCTGCCGAGGTCTTCAGCACGCGGTCGATCCGGTGCCGCAGTTCGGCGACGTCGGCGCGGTCGGCGTGGGCTGCCGCCTGGGTGTGCAGCTGGCGCAGCCGCTTGTGGGCGCGGGGGATGCGCAGTTCGGCGATCGCGTCGACCGCGCTCAGGCCGGCGTCGACGGCGCCCTCGATGTCGCCGACGCGGAACCGGTTGGCGCTCAGGCCGGGGAGGTTGACGGCGGCGGAGCGGCTGTAGTCGGTGCCGTATGTGTCGACGGCGGCCGCGAGGTGCTCGGCGGCCTCGGCCGCGGTGGCGGCGGCGGTCGTGTCCGCGGCGGTGCTGGTGGCGAGCAGGTGCAGAGCGTGGCCGTGCTGGGCGTGGATCTCGGCGGGCCCCAGGTGCGAGGCCCACGGGGGAGCGGCGGCGGGGTCGAGGTCGGTGTAGGTCTGCACCCCCTTGTCCAGGGCGCGGAGCATCGCGTCGCGGTGGCCGAGGCTGGCGTGGCACCACGCCATGATCATGTCGATGTAGGCACGGGTGCCGGGGCTGACCGGGTACCGGTGCGTCGTGGCCTGGGCCGCGGCGAGCTGGACCAGGTACAGCGCGTCCTTCGGCTTGTCCAGGTGCAGCGCCTGGTGGGCGCCGTCGAGCAGCACGGTGACCACCAGGTCGGCGCTGCGCGGGTCCTCCACGCCCTCGGCGCACTGCAGCGCGTCCCGCCACAGAGCGCGGGCGGGGCCGTGCTGCTCGACGTCGTAGTGCATCCAGGCGGTGGTGCCGGCCAGGTCGGCGACGGCCAGGCGCAGCGCGTGCGCGTGCGGGCCGGTGGCCTCGTGCGCCTGGGCGAGGGACTGCCGGACCTGGACGGTGGCGGCGGCGCGGGACCTCGCGCCCCCGAAGCGGTAGGCCTGCGAGCGGTAGTAGCGGGTCGCCCGCTGCACAGCCAGGACGTCGTCGGGACCGACATCTCCCGCGGCGGCGGCAGCGACGGCGGCGGGCGGCGTGCCCGGGGCGTCGCCGAGGGACAGACCGGCCACGATCGCGGGCGCCGCGGCCAGAAAGCTCCGGCGGTCCATCGACCCCACCTCCGCATCCTCCTCGCCCGCGGGCGAGGGCTCTGTGCCGATCCCGACCAGGTAGGGCGCGATACCCAGCGTATTCACGACCCGGACGAGGTCATCGGCGCGCTTTAGCGGCCTGTGACCGCTCTCGATCGCCGACACCTTCGGCTGGGACATCTCCAGGATCTCCGCGAGGTCGTCCTGAGTCAGCCCCCCATGCGGGTGGTCGAAGTCCCGTATGGCGCGGAACACCGCGCCGAAGTCGCGCTCGGCCAGGTGCGCGCGCAGCTCAGGGCGGTGGTAGAAGCGCGAGTCGGGCAGTCCACGGATCTGCCCCACCGTCCGGATCGTCCGGGCGCAGGGGTCGCACAAGGTGCCGATGTGGTGGGCGCGCAGCCGGGCGTCGCACCGATGGCACTGCGGCTGCCCCTGCACGGCCCCCGGACCTCATTAGCGCGTCATGCGGTTGACGATGTCGCCGGAAGCGTAGCGAGCGATCCCCGCACGTGTGAGTTCGTTCACCATTCCGGGTGTATGGCGGTTTTCGTCAACGGATTCCGCGCCTGGATCATGCCTGTATCCGAAACATTTTCGCGCTTTATTCGGAAGTGCATGTCGGCGTGAATGGTCTCGGTCCTCCGGTTGCGCCACCGTGTCCGGTCATGATCTTCAACGCCGCCGGCCTGCCGCGCCACGTCCGACGCGGCAGCTCACACGGTGTCCGGATCGCCCGCCGGACCGGGGAGCCTCATGCACTCCGGCGGGGCGCGCGGGCCACCCGGCGGCAGACGCGTTCCGGTTGTCCGCGTCACCGTGCGCCGGTGTCCGGCGACGCGACCTGAGAAATTCGCGCTAATGCGGAATTCCGCTCGCAGCCGGCTCGCCGGTGGATTTCGCGACGGCACCGGCTCCGGAACGCGCGTACCGCGAATCCCGTTTACTGCTCCGATCGAATGAGGACCTCGTGACCGAATCCCCAACCACGGCCGCACAGCGGCTGGCCGGCCAGCACGACCTGATCCCGGGTGGCGAGCTGAGCGTGGGGGTGACCGCGGCGCTGCTCGGCGACCCCGACGCGCCCGCCGCGGCCGAAGAGGCACTGGCCGCCCAGGTCGCGGCCGGGCTGCTCGTCCCGGCCGCCGCCGGCGCGGACGACGACCCGGCGTTGCCGGGGGCACCGGCACCCCGGTACCGCCGGGCCCGGCAGGACCAGCAGGTGCTCCCGGACGCCCGGCGCCCGCGCGATGAACCTGAGCGGGAGGCAGTGGACCGGGTGCTCTGGCACCTGCTGCTGCACGCCACCGGCGCGGCCGAGGCCCTGGCCCCGGCAAACACCGGCCGTTCGGCGACGAGCTCGCACCACTGCCGCAGTTCGACGACGAGACCGCGGCGATGAGGTGGTTCGCCCTCGAAGGTGACATGGTGCTGGCCGCGCAACGGCACGCGTGGGAGCTGGGCATGACGACGTGCGCGGCGCAGTTCGGGGTCGCCTGCTGGCCCTGGCTGCGGATCGCGGGGCGCTACGAGGACCAGCTCGCCGTGCAGCGCCTGGCGGCCGAGGCCGCGGGACGGCTCGACCACCTCGCCGCCAGCGCCGCCCACTCCCGTGTGGCGTGGTCGCTCAACGCGTTGAACCGGCCCGAGGACGCCCTCGGCGTCCTGGTGCGGGCGATGGAGGTGGCCGAGCGGCACGACGACGACTGGTCCCGGGCCACCGCGCTGGGCACCCGTGCTCGCAGCCATCGCGCCCTGGGCCACGTCGAGAAGGCGTTGGCCGATCTCCACACCGCGCTCAACATCGACAAGCAGCGGCTGGTCACCGCCCCCGACGGCACCCGGACCGTCCCGTACACCGCGCTCGGGCTGCGCTGGATGGCGATCGCCGAGACCCAGCTCCACCCCCGCATCGGCGACGGGACGGAGGCGCTGCGCGCCGCCGACCACGCGCTCGCGGCGCTGACCCGCGACCCGCACCGGCGGCGGCGGGAGACGCTGCGCGCGCACCTGCTGCGCGGCTGCGCGCTCACCGCCGCGGGCAGGCCCGGCGACGCGGTCGAGGCACTGCGCACCGCCGAGGAACTGGTCGACCCGGCCACCGGCGCCTACTACCAGGCCGCGATCAAGCACCACCTGGGCGACGCCCTCGCGCTGCTGCACGAAGGCGACCAGGCCGAGGTCGAGCACCGGGCCGCGGTCGAGCACCGGGCCGCGGTCGACCTCTACCGGGTCGCTGGCCGGGACGACCTCGCCGGGCAACTGCAGCAACGCCTGCACTGATCCGTCACCCCCTTCGCGCGCACGAGGAGATCTCGATGACCACCGCAGGGCCCGACCGTCCCGGCCCGATGCGGCCGGGTGCCGCGCGCACCGGCCGCCGCCCGGACCGCGCGGTGGCACGCCGCCGCGTGCTGGCGGGCGTGGCGCGCGGGACGTCGTGTCTGCTCGGTGTCATCGCCGTGGCGGTTCTGTGCTGGACCGTCGAGGTGGCGGCGGCGCTGCCCGCCCGGCTCGTCGCCGATGCGCCGTGGCCGCTGACCCGGTCGATGGCGGCGCTCGCGGGGGTGCTGGCCGTGGTGCACCTGCGCGGGCTCGGCGGCAGGTGGGCGTGGTGGTCACGGCTGGCGCTGTGGTTGACCGCGATGGCCGCGGGCGTCGAGCTGCTTCTGCGCGGATGGCACGTCCTGGGCGCCCTCGCCGTCGTGGTGGCCGCGGCCTCGGTGATGGACGTGGCCGCGCTGGCCGTCGATCCCGCACGGCTGTTCCACCACACCGAGCGCCCGCGCGACAAGGTGACCGGCTCCACGCCGCCGCACGCCACAACCTCCTCCTGTGCGGCGCCGTAGCCGCTCCCGTGAGGTCCGCGCCCCCGTAGCCCCGCGGGGGAGACAGGCGCACCGGAACCGCCGCAGTGCGCGTTCGACTCCCGCCGAGGCCACGACGTCGAGCAACCCGCCCTTCTCCCACCTGCCCACATCACCGATTGAAGCGAGGAAAGCCAGATGCGCACCAACTCCCGCCGCGTGCTGTCAGCGCTGGCCGAGCACCCGGACCGGGGGCTGTACGGGTTGGAGATCGCCGAGGCCACCGGCGGTGTCGGCACCGGCGGCCTGCTACCCGGCACGACGTACCCCATCCTGATCCGCCTCCGCCGCAAGGGATGGATCACCGGCCGGGCTGTTGCCGGGCCCGATCCGGCCGCGCCGCCCCGTTACTACTTCCGCATCACCGCGGCCGGGTTGACCGAGGCGTCGCGGGTCCTGCAAGCCGACGCCGCACGCCGCCGGCACGCCACCGCATGGTCGCGCCGGATGCCGGTCCTGGCCCGCGTGATCTCGGCCCTGCGGGTCGGCGGGGCGGGAGCGCGGTGAACGCCGGTGCCGCCTGCGCGGACCGTGCCGCGCCGGACGTCGCCGCGGCCGAGGACCAGTGGTACCCAGAGCACTACAGCGGCACCTGGTACACCCGCCTCGCCACGATCGCCGACGGTGCCGCGTTTCCCGGGCGCGCGGTCGACTACCTGCTCGACGGCCACCTCCACGCGCCGGGCGATCGTGCCGCCGCCCGGCGGTGGCTCGCGGTCAACCCCCAGGCGACCCAGGCGGTGCTGGCGCTGCGCAATTTCCTTCGCCGCGCGATGGAGGACGCGCTCGACCGCGGCGTCATCGACTTCGTCGACCTCGCCACCGGCGCCGATGTCATCGGCGCACCCGACGCGATGCTGCGCACCTCGCCGTGGGCCAGGATCAGCTACGTCTGCCCCGACGCCCTCGCGTTCGCCATCGCCCGAGCAGAGGGCCTGGCCGCGCGGCACCACGCGGTGGCCGCCGACCCCCTCACCCCGGTAGCGGCCTGGACCCAGCTGCTGATCGACTGGCGGGGCCGGCGGAGCACACCGGTGGCGCTGCTGGCCGTGGGCCTGACCGAACTGCTCGCCGACCCCGCCACCGATCTCGCCGCGGTGCTGGGCGCCTGGAGGGGTGTCGTCCCGCAGGGCTCCCTGCTGGTGCTCTCCGGCCCGCTCGGCGACGCCGTCCGCCCCGGACCCGACCCCGAACACGAACTGGAGCGGACCGTCGAGCAGGCGGGCTGGACGGTGCTGGGTGCGGTGGAACGCGCGCAGTCCTGGCAGCCCGGCGACCGGTGGGGCGACGTGCCCGCCGAGGTCCCCGCGCCCGCGGTGTGCCTGGCCCTCAGCACCCGGCCCGTCCCACCGGTCCTGTGGCGACCCCCACGCGCACAGCCGCTGACCATCCCGCGCACCGCCCCCACCACGACCTCGTCCGAGACCGTCGGAGACATCCCGTGACCAGCATCAACAGCATGAGACCCGCGACAGCACCCACCTCGATCCCCCGCCTGGCCGCGACCGGTGCGCCGGAGCGTCACCATGACCACGCCTGAGCAGTCGCGGCTGGCCCGGGACCGGCTCTCGCACGAGCTCCGCCGGCTGCGCACCGAGGCCAAGATGACCGGGACGGCCGCGGCACGCGCCACCGGGATGAGCCAGTCGAAGCTGTCCAAGATCGAACACGGGATGCTCCTGCCATCCGTGACCGACGTCGAGCGCCTGGTGTCGGCGCTGGGCGCAACCAAGCTGACGCAGACCGAGCTGGTCGGGCTGGCCCGTCAGCTGCACGCCGAGGCCGAAACTCGGCGGGTGGTGCTGCACCGCGGCCTGCACCGCCACCAGAACACCGTGAGCCGCATCGAGGCCAAAGCGAGCACAATCCGCACCCTGCAGATCACGCGCGTGCCCACACTGGTGCAAACCGATGACTATCTGCGCGCGGCGCTCGGTGACGCCCCCGCGCACGACTACGACTCCGCCGCCACCACCCTCAAGGCCCGCCGCGACCGGATGAACGACCCCACCAAGCAGTTCATCTTCCTGCTCACCGAAAACGCGCTGCGGTGGCGGATGGGACCGACGGAGCTGATGTGCGAGCAGCTCGACCACCTACGCCTGCTCGGGCGTCGCCGGAACGTCCGGCTCGGCGTGGTGCCCTGGACGGCCGAGGCGAACCTGGTGGTGCCGCACGGCTTTGAGGTCTACGACGAGCGCGTCGTCACGGTCAGCGTGCTGACCGGCAACGCCACCATCACCGACCCGCCGGACGTGCGCGAGTACCTGGAGCTGTTCAGCCGGCTCGACCGGCTGGCCGTGCACGGGCAGGAGCTGGAGGACCTGCTGACGCGGATCTCCGTCGAGCACCGCCAGCTCAGCTCAACCCGGTGCGGCTGACCACGCGCCGAGCGGGCCCGCGCCCGCCCGCGCACCGCGTGGCCGCCTCTCCCACATAACACCACCACCACGTATCCCACCCTCACCGAAAGGTTGCCCGATGGCCGACCTCAAGAAGGGCGCCCGCATCACCGGCGCCACCCGCGACAAGATCGCCGCCGACCTGAAGAAGAAGTACGAGAAGGGCGCCAGCATCCGCGGCCTGGCCGAATCCACCGACCGGTCCTACGGCTTCGTGCACCGCATACTCACCGAGTCCGGTGTACGCCTTCGCGCTCGCGGCGGCGTCAGCGGGTCCAAGAAGAAGCCCTGAACAGGACCGCAAGCGGCTGCCGGATCGGCGCAGGCCGCTGCTGTCGTCAGAAGGGAAATCTTGTGAGCCTCACGGACGACAGCTCCGAGGCCGGCAAAGCGATCCGATTGACGGTGAACATTCCCCCGTCGACCGAGGACCTCCACCAGGTGACCGCCCTCGATAGGGTGACGACTACCGAGGCACACCGCCGCCTAGTGAGGTGGGGCTACACCCGAGTGCACGTGCAGCTCGGCGTAGGGCACCCGCCGACGTTGTCCCTCGCGCGCGACCGTGCGGTGCCGCAGGTCCGGGGCGGGACGTAGACGCCGCGGGTACGGGCCCACGCGGCGGTGCCCTCGGCCAGTTCGGTGTGCCGGCGCATCGCGTCGGATGGGTCCGGAGTGGACCTCATAGGGCAGCCCCTTCCTCACTGCAGCACGAAGCGCTGAGGGGAAGTCAGCCGCGTTCACCCGATCGGCCGGACGCGTATGCGATCGTGCGTGCGATGAGGTGCCGCGTCAAACGCGGTGACGCGTTTGTGACGAGGCGCCTCATCTGTCACACGCGCAAGCCAGGGCCGCGGACCTGTCGATGTAGAGGGAACCGCGGTCTCGCGTGGACCGGGTGAGGAGCGCTTCGCCCGCCGGCCTGGTTGCCTCGCGCAGGGGGTGCGGCACGCCCTGATCAGCCGAGTGAGAGCGCACCGCGCGGGTCATGCCGCCGCCGAGGACCGTGCCTGAACTCTGGTACGGCAATCGGCTCAGGCCGATACAACCGGGCATGCTCTTGCGAGGCTTCCTGCACTCGCTGCATACCGAGATCAGGGGCCGACCTTGCTACTTCGTCCGCGTGTTCACAACGCCGTAGTGGACTGCCAGAGCCGCGAATTCCTTCCCCTTGCGGCGGGTGGCGCGATCAACGAGCACGCTCATTGTCGTCTTGCCCAGTGGCTGGCGGCGAACCCAGTCCGGCGCAATCTGCCGTGCCTGAGCCAGGTAGCCGAGTGCCCGGTGATCTTGTCGGATTTGTGTCGCGGCATGGGCGAGATGAAGTCGGTGCCCCGCTTCCCAGAACGCCGGGACGGCTCCGCTCGCCTGCGGGATGCGGTCGGCCAGTCGCAAAGCGGTCTCCGGGTCACCCAGGCGCATTGCGTGGTCAACGAGCTGAAAGGCCGCTACACGCGGGCCGAAAATCGCGGCTTCGCTCGCCATATCGCGACCGGACCTCACGGCTGCGGAGTGAGCGACTGCGAGAAGGTCCTCCGCGCGGCGACTGTTACCGGATCTCAGCGCGGCGCTCGCCGCATTGAAGATCAGGTTTCCGAACACCCCAGCGCGCACCGGATCACGATCAAGCATTCGCGGCTCGATGCCGGCCGCGGACCTCACCGCCACGCGTTCGGCATCCTCTGTGCGGCCCTGTCGCACCAAAGTCCATACGAGATATCGCAACGAGACGGCCGTCTCCATCTCGACAGCGTCAGATCGCCGTGCGGCTTCGATCGCACGCTCCGCGGACGTCCAGGCAAGATCATCAAGTCCGAAGCGGCCCGCCACGCCTGCCCCCAACCGATAGGCGGTCGAGAGAACGCGTTGCGCAACCGCGTTGGCGTCACCACTCGTGTGATGTGTGCGGCGACGCGCATCGATGAGCAAGGTCGGGAGTATGTGAAGCAACGTGCCGTGGTCACCGCCGACGTAGGCACGCCACGCGTGATGGGCGTCGTCGGAGACTGCTTCCGCTGTGGCTACCTCGTCCGTCTCGGCGAAGTCCGCCAGGCCCGGGATTTCCGCGCTGGCTGTGATCGCACAGCGAAGGTCCGCGACTTGGTCGCGGTACTGCTCATCAGGACGCGCCTCAAGACCAAGCAATACCGCTGGAGGCACTTCGAGTGCCGCGGCGAGTTTGGCAACCGTCGTGCGTCGGACCGTCTGGCGCTCGCCTCGCTCGATTCGGCTGATGGTGTCGACGCCAACACCGGACGCCTCCGCCAGCGCCTCCTGCGAGATGTCGCTGATCATGCGGAGCCGCGCGAGGTTCTCGGAGATCGGCTGCGGCATGACGAACGCTCCCGTGTAGTTCAGCGGTCCAGTTGAGCCGCAACAGGTAGTCCGCCCTCACAGAGCACGGGACCATCCGCGTCGACAGCAGACAACGCTACGGCGATCCGCCTTGCGAGCGCCGGTTTCACCAGATCACGGGCGTCGTCAAGTTCGTAGAGGCCAACCGAGCGAATCTCCGGGTCGGTCGACGCGATCGCTGCCACTTCCTCGGATGTGATCAGGCCGCCGTCAAACACGAAGGCGAGCCCTTCCGGCATGGGGTCATCTGCGGGGATGTAGTCGATCACCAGCAGTTTCCCGAGCGGTCGATAGAGGCCGATCTCTTCACCGACTTCACGGATCGCCGTGCGCCAGGGTGCTTCGTCGGCGTCCACAGCCCCGCCGGGGATCTCCCACGACCGTTTGTAGGTGGTCTCCACCAGAAGCACGCGCGACTGCGCATCTCGGAACAGCACGCCGGCCGCGGTGCGCTTCCGGTTCAGCGAGGCGGCGTACTCGTCGTACGGCAGGAGGTCCACAGCCTGCGAGGCTACCCGTTCACGGTATCCGCCCACTTCTCTGCCTAAAAAGCAGAGAACAGGCAGACGCCGGCGTGAAACTCCTCGTTCTGCGCTGTGTTCTCGCTGGCCGGGAACGCAGAAACTGATCTTGAGGGAGTGCGGCCCGCGCCGGCCTCTCTGACGTCGCGAGCCGCGGGCCTACCTCTTTCCACGTCGGGAGGGTCTGGATGAGGCGAGACGACCAGTCGATCAGGTTCCGCGCGGCTGTCAGGCCAGTCGCCGAGCCGCTGATGGTGATCTCCAGGTGGGGGAGCGGCAGGGTTCGCCTGTACGCGCTGCGGCGCCGGGGCGTGCGGTCGTGACGGTCGTAGCGCTCCGCAAGCCGATCGGCCCGCTTGAGCCGGGCGAGGCTGCCCTGCAACAGGTGCTGTTGGACTCCGGGGTCACGTGGGACTTCCAGCATCTCCGGGAAGCGATGCGTAAAGAGCGCATGGACTGCGCGGCGCTGGCGATGATGCTCCGGGCCGCGCTGCACGAGTTCGACAGGTACGCCTCCGGCGATGACATGGGTATCGGCGAGCGGGCGTACCGCTTCCATGTCGACCTGCTCCGCTCCGCGATGGACAACTGGCCCTTGCCTTTGGCCGCATGGGACGGATGGGGGACAGCGGAGGTGTGGGAGGCGATCGAGTGGTCAACGATCGGGACCGCTGTCCGACAGCTCCGTGCACAGTTCACCCCCGCACAGACAGCCCCCAAGGCCGCGTGCCGTGCCGCGACAGCGCGAAGCCATGCGGCGACCTTCTATGACAAGGGCGAGCAGTTGGCGGGAGACATCGCGCGCGAACGTGCGGAGTTGTGGGACGTCGTGCGCTCCCTGAGTGAGGTGCGGCAACCGCTACGCGAGGTGCGCTGGTTGTCATGACTACCGCTGCCTCCAGCAGCGCCCTCACCGGCGTTGGCGTTGGCTGGTGTCCTATGACGCCCGCGAGCGGCTGGGCTTCGCCGTGGACGAAATAACCGCCTGAACGCCGATCACTTCCATTCATCTCTGGGATCATCCGATTGAGCAGAGGCTGATTCATGTTCGCCTTCCACGACATCGCCCTTTTTGCTGCAGTATCTGTCATGTCCCTGTTTGTATGCGGAGCCACTAGGCGTTACCGTGCGAGCCGCCGTAAGCCAACCCCCGAGACCGTCAGGGCGCCGATCGCCTCACGTAAACCCCGGCCGTGTCGCCTATGCTCGGTCCGCGGCGTCTGCAACACGCAGAACCAGTAGGGAAATCACAAGTGCCTCAGGCCGGCCCGCCCGAAGGATGCCCGACTCTCTCACGCTTCATGATCATCATGCTTCTTTTGGCTGACCCGGATCGCTCGTGGACACAACGAGAAATACAGGAAAAGACGGGGATTCCACCACGAAGGGTGCGCACTGCGGTTGAAACGCTTTGCGACTCGGCGCGCGTGGCGCGAATCCCCGCCTGCGGAAACGACGGCCCCTGCTTTCGGCTAACCAATTCAGGCATCGCGAACTGCTTCCGATGGATCTCCGACTATTTATCTCAAGACATCCTCATCGAAATGGGCAGAACCCCGGAGGGTAGCGCAATTGCCGGGAAGTACATGCGAAACCTTGGTGCACGATTGGAGCACCGGCCATGACCGGCCACGAACCGAGTGCATCGACTCACGCCGCTCCCTCTTGCGCTTCCTCGAGAGCGTGTAAGGCTGTCGCGAACGATTCGGTCTCGACGCAGTCGCACGTGAAAACGGTGGCGATCCGAACGGCGTAGTGAGGGAACCGATAGTCCGAAGGCTTCTGAGATGCAGTCGGCGCGAGTGATGCAACGGGATGCGTAGAGAGCCATTTTTCGTCTCGACGGAGCGGAAAAGGGTGCTCACTGCGGTATGGGCTTTTGAGTGAAATGAACCCGAAGGACGAGAACAAGAAGTGAACATCGAAGCCGTCAAAGCAGAGCTTCTGAGAATTGCCTACGACCGAAGCGGAGTCGAGTTGCTCCAGCCCTTTACGGTCAACCACGGCGAGGTGGCGGCAATGCTACGCGAATTCGCCGACGCATCGAACAACCCGAATGCCCCATCCGCCCTTGCGGCCTGGGACTTGATCAACACGCGGGGGATCGCCATCACATGCGGCCTGGTAGTGGATGGCTTTCACGCAATCGAGACATGGGCGAATTCATACTAGCTGCTATATAGGACACTGCGACTTCACCCCGCCAGGCCATGCCCCTAGTGGGGTTACCGCTTTTGTCGGCGCGCTCATGCGAGCATCGACGCCGACCGGAGGGGCGCGGTGGCAACGATCGGCGAAGTCGGGGACGGACTCAACGCAGCGCTCAACAAGATCGAACAAGCGATCAGCGCGGCACACGCGGCGGATCTCGCCGAAGACGCTCATGAACTTCTGGGGGCGGCGGGGAGGGTTCGCTTCAAACGGACGTCGAAGACACACGCGCCATGTTCACGAAAGTTGTAGACGGCATACGTGAGCCTGAAGGGTTGACGTCGGGTCTCGGCTCGGCGGCGGACGCGATCAAAAGCATCGTCGGTCGATTGCAACTCGACGGCGCTCCACCGACTCCGCCACCACCCACGCCTGCCGCATCTCCGGCGGCTTCAGGCACACCGAAGCCGGGCTCACCCGAGCACCTCCAGCAGCTCCGCGATCAGCTTCCCCCGCCCGTCGAGGCCAGCACGGGCCAGAAGACGCACGGCCGATGGTTCGCCGATGGCACAGAGATCGTGAGCGGGCAAGGGGCCGACGCGGCAGACGTCGCCGAGTGCCTGAAGTCGCTCCAGTTCCCGCGTCCAGGACTGCCGTTCTCCGCGTCACACATGGAAACCACACTCGCCGTGCACATGCGCAACAACGACATTCAGCACGCTACGGTGCTGATCAATAACGTCCCGTGCGTCGGTGACTTCGGGTGCGAGGTACTCGTCGGGGCGATCCTGCCCGCCGGCTCCACGCTCACGATCTACGGCTCGGACGGGTACACGCAAACGATCGCAGGAGGGACGCGGGCACCGTGGCAACGCTGAAGGCCATCTTCGATCGCGAGTCAGCGCAGTCTCCCGTACTGATCAACTCGCGGGAAGAGCTGTCCGCGTTGATCGATGGCGTGATCGAGCTGCCTGGCGACAAGCCGGTTCCTGCGATCGTCGAGCTTGCGGTCACGGAGGACGCGTACGGCTTCCCTCACTTGTATGCGGGTATCGGCGCGGAGTCGGGCTTCGTGCACGAGTTGTGGAATCCGGCTCGCGCGACGCTCGGCAACCGGAACGCCACGGGGACGGAACTCTTCGATTTCGCGGCCAACACCCAAGAAATCCCCGCCGAACAGGTGGTACCGCTGGAGACGGTACGGAGGGTGCTCACCGCGTACTTCGAGCACGGCGGCAACATCCCCGCCGACTTCGCCGACCTCCACCAGCTAACGGCCGATCAAATTTGATCGACCGGTTCATCCGCCGGGCCAAGGAGACGCCCCGACAGGACCGGAAGGGGCTGCGGCACCATCGTCGGCGCGCACCGTGATCGGGAGTCGACGAGGAGGTGCCGGCGCGCGATGGCCTCGACATGGTCGACGACATCGACGGCGTCCTGCCAGGTCGGCGCACGCTGCTGCTGTCGCGTGCAGTCAGGCTTGCCACAGACAACAGGTATCGATCGGGGCGTGTTCTCCACTCGTACGAGTGCTCTCCGCCAAGATCGACCACGTACGCTTGGTCCTGGCGGAGAGCATCTGAAGCCATGGGGCACGACACCCGCACAGGCAGCCTTGACGCAGAGATCGTCGTTGAGGAGATCTTCAAGGTTCTGCACAAGGTTGCCGGCTTCCAAGGCATGCGGCACATGTGGATCGCCAATCTTCGCGAGTGGCCCAGCAAGGTCGCTCCTGTCGGCGAAGACCAAACTCACGCGGCCACGTTGAGCTTGATCAGCCGCGCGGAGTGGCCTTCATCCGAACTCCGGGACCTCAAGCGAGAGCTGACCAAGCTCTACGAGGCTGGCTGGTGCAATCACTCGATCATGGACATGCTCGATCACGACCCCGATGGCAGGCGGGTCGCCCCCTGGAACAACGGCAGAGACAAGCGATCAACTGGCCTGGTGAAATACTTCCGCTGGCGCGTGCGCAATTGGAGCACCGAGCCTGTGTCCGGTGCGGCCACAGGCCTTGCCGTGCCTGTGCCGCACATACCAGCGGTGAGCTGCGCCGACTGGGCGATGCATGCGCATGCATGAAATGTACGGGCACAACCTCCGCCGCGAGATCAACGAACAGCACCTGCATCATGAACGTCACTCCCACACCCACAGCACACGTCCGAAGGCCCACGTCAGAGCACGGCCCGGCTTCCCGCTTGACCGGGTGCGGCAACGCGGCAACCGAATGACAAGCGCGATGGACCTCGTCGGAGCCCTGCTGTCGCAGGACGCACGCGAACGGGGACGCCCCCACACCGTCCCCATGGGCGGTGCGGCGATCACCGAGGAGTTCCTGCCGCCGGGCAGTGATCTCGCACTTCTGCGCGATGGGGATGTGCGAGGCGCGCTGCGTTCGTTCGCCGCAACGACCAGCCGGACCCGTTCCCATGCGCAAGTGCTGCGCGCTGCGGTAAGACGAGCCCGAAACGCAGGCGTGGCGGACCACGCCATCTCCTTCTCGGAGGCCGCGCGGCTCGGGGCGACGGTGACCGGAGCCAACGGCGAGCCCGTCCCGCACAACACCCTGGTCTACCTGCTCGGACGTGCCCGCAGGTAGCTTCGTCATCCATCCGTGCCGAGGTCCGCGCCGCCTACCGCTGCGAGGATCCCGGCGTCATGGTGCGCACGATCCACACCGGCCCTCGAGCTCACGCTCGCCGAACTCCGCGCCCGCACCGGCTATCGCCACCTCGACGGTGTCACGGCTGGGAAAGCGCGAGGCAAGCTTTCGCCGCGATCGGCGTACGCGCGGCGTTCGTGGCTGCCTTGAGGGTGTCCACCCTTCCGCTAGGCCTGGCCGGCCTACCGGCACCTGCGGCCCTTGATGGCGCCTGCGCCGTCAAGGGCTGAGCAACCGCGGTCCCGAGCGAAGGGTGCGATCCGAAACGTCGTCGCACGGTCGTGACCGGTCACTGTTCGGCCTGAAGGCGGTCGCCGCGGTCGGGCGGTCGCCGCGGTCGGCTGTGCGCACCGTGTCTGGTCGATGCTCGCCGGGGGCTTCTCCGCCGAGGCCGCTTGTGGGCGCCCGCAGCCGTTGTGCCCGTTCGACGGCCTGTCTGGTGGCTGCCGGGTTCATGCCGATCGCCTCGGCCAGTAGGCGCACGTCCTTGACGCTGGGCGGTTGTATCGCATTCAAGATCGCCCACATCTTGAACGGGCGAAAGCCCGTGCGCCGGGCTACTTCAGCGATGCTGATCCCGGCCGCTTCGGTGTGTTCACACAGAAGGGCGGCGAGCTCGTCGAGCTGTGGTGCGCCCTGCTGCGCATGCCCTACACCCCACCACCCACGACCCGCAACCGTTGCTCGCCCACCTGCAGGCGTGACCCGCCCGCCGCTGCGCGACCCCTGCCAACGCATCGGCATACGACATCCCCAGGCCGAGACAGCAGCGCCCGATCCCAAGGCCGCACACGCCGAGGCAGTCCTGGAACGCGACTTCCGCCTCTCTGTGCAACGCCTTCTCGCCAAACACCTCCGCCTCCGCCCACACAACAGCAGCGGTCAGCCTCACCAGGATTACTGGCACGAGGTCCCGGAACTCGACCTCACCGAAGCGTGCCTGATCGACGTTGACCTGAGTAACTGTCATCTGCCAGCACTTCGCATGAACCGCGCTGCCTTCAGCGGCCGCGCCTGGTTCGACGGCGTGACCTTCACCGGCGGCGCGACCTTCAAAGGCGCGCGCTTCACCTGCGGCGCCCTGTGCAGCCACGTGGCCTTCACCTACGGCGCGACCTTCGCCAGTGACACCTGGTTTAGCCGCGTGGCCTTCACCGGCAGCAACTGGTTCGGCCGCGCGGCCCTTGAAGGCCACGCCTTGTTCGGCGACGTGACCATCACTGACGGCGCGACCTTCGGCAGCGCGACGTTCAATATGGCAGCGAAATGCCATCGGGCACGAGTCCGCCTGGGTAGACCCCAGCTGATGAGTACGTGGCCGCAGTGCTGGACTCTGGACACGGCCGATCCGGAGGTGGATGACGAGGGGCGTGGGGTCGCCTGGTGCCTGTGTGTACGACCCCGCCGTGCGTTGCATATCGATCTTGCTCGTTTTGCATCGTCCTGAGCTGTCTCATGGCGACGTCACCATGATCAGTCTCAGTTGGCATGTCACTTCCTCAGATGCCGCGTGGAGCCGGGTAGCTCGCGTGCATGGTTTCGGAGAACCGCCGCCACGCCCGTGTTGCACACCACGACGTTCCTACGGCGTGGAGGCATGACCGCCGTTGAACCCATGCCTCGTTCCCGCTGGCGACGCTTGCTCGATGGCGGGCCACGAGGTCTCAGGCCCGGTCGCGTCTGCGCGCCCTTGCTGACCGCCTGGTCGCGGAGCGTGGGCTGGACAGCCATGTCGCCGGTACGCGTGAGCCGAGTTCGTATGACACGAGTGCAAAGAGAACCGGCTGAGTCTTCGGAATTTCTTTCAAGACCTGACTGCCTTCGCGCATGTTGATCAGAGGCACACGCGGATCCCACTCCGCCTGGGCAGCCACGTCGATCAGGAACTGCTGCACACAGGCACCGTAAACCTCGTTGACCAGCTGCACGAGCGGCGGTAGCTCCGGAGACACTGCGCCCGTTTCCCAGGCTGACAGATTGGACTGCTCTATTCCCAGTCTGCGCGCCACATCATTTTGATCGTAGTGCGTGGTCAGTGTTCGAATGTCGGACAGGGCCCTGCTGAGGACGGCTCGATAAGGTCTCCTCGCGTACTGTGCGCGCGGGATCGCCTCCTGCGGAGGGGACGGCGATGATCCGAGGACGCCGTTGTTCGATCCGAGAAGCCTTGGGCTCCGTTCATGGGTAGCGAGATAATGAGTAAGAATCGCGCGCATCACGGTCTGCCCTGCGGGAATTCTCAGGTCATTCATATTGGGGCATGGTGCGGATCGCGCAATGCGCACGAGCAGTGCCTCGGCGTCAATTTCGTAGAAACTTGCCAACTGTACGATACGGGTAAGGCACGGCACCTCCCGCGCCCTTTCCCAGTGGGTTATGGTTGGAGTCGATACGCGAATGTGTTCCGCCACATCGATCTGTCGGACGCCCGACTGCCGACGTAGAGAACGAAGTTCTTGGGCAATCTCGTTCGCGTACTGCGCGTGTATTATTCGCGTGCTTGGCATGAGTGCTCTTATGGCCGATCCAGTTTATATAAGGGTGTGGGGAACATGACGGTTCGATCTGGGAATTCGTGATGGCGGGAGCTCGCTTGCTCTAGCAGCGCGTCATCACGACGGCGTTCTGGTGTCGGTCGCCGACGGCATGATCGGGAACGACTTGGACACCTCATGAACTGGCAGCCCGATAGGCGTGGTGTGGGCTCGCTGTCACGTGCACTGCTGGTGCCGCGTCGTATATGCGGTGCCACACCGGTCTTCGCGCAGCTGAGGCCGACGGGTTCAGCCCGATCACCTTCGTCGACGCCCTGCTGCAAGGCGGCTTCACCGACTCGGACTGGCCGGCCTATCAGTACCTGCTGAGCAACCGCGGTCCCGAGCGAAGGGTGCGATCCGAAACGTCGTCGCACGGTCGTGACCGGTCACTGTTCGGCCTGAAGGCGGTCGCCGCGGTCGGGGCGGTCGCCGCGGTCGGCTGTGCGCACCGTGTCTGGTCGATGCTCGCCGGGGATTTCTCCGCCGAGGCCGCGTTACGCGCCTGCAGCCGTTGTGCCCCTTCAATGGCCTGTGTGGTCGCTGCTGGGTTCATGCCGATCGCCTCGGCCAGTAGGCGCACGTCGTCGACGCTGGGCCGTTGCTTCCCGCGCAAGATCACGGACGCTTTGAAGTGGCTGAAGCCCGCGCGCCGGGCTGCTTCAGCGATGCTGATCCCGGCTGTTCTGTGGTGCGCGCGGAGTAGGGCGGCGAGCTTGTCGATGTCGCGTTGTGGAGGCCGCCGCCCCTTCCGCTCCTCGGAAGTTCGACGGCTCTGAGCTGCTTTCAGCTGACGCGCCAGTGTGAGAGCCCGCCCTGTAGTGGCGCGGTCCATGCCGAGGACGCGTGCGAGACAGAAGACGTCATCTACGCTGGCCTGCTGCTTCCCGTTCAAGATCGCGGACATTCTCCAACTGCTGAAGCCCGCGCGCCGGGCTGCTTCAGCGCGGCTGATCCCGGCTGCTTTGTGGTGTCCGCGGAGCAGGGCGGCGAGCTCGTCAAGATCGCGCTGGGCGTCTGGGTCGCGCTCGGCGAGAGGGGGCGGAGCCGGTGCCTGTCGCGTCAGGCCGCTGGCCGTCTGCAGCTGGCGTGCCAGGCTGAGGACGTGATCGCTCGCCGCTGGGTCCATGCCGATTGCCTTGGCTAGGAGGCGCACGTCGTCGACGCTGGGCCGTCGCCTTCCGTTCAAGATCGCGGAGGTCTTCGTGCGGCTGAAGCGTGTGCGGCGAGCCGCTTCACAGATGGTGATCCCGACCGTGCCGCTATGTTCGCGCAGTAGGGTGGCGAGCATGCCGAGATCACGTAGAGCGTCCGGGTCGGGCTGAGCGAGAGCGGGCTTCTGCCGCGCCCGGTCGCTGGCTGTCTGCAGCTGGTGTGCCAGGCCGAGGACGTGTGCGGTTGCCGCTGGGTCCATGCCGATTGCCTCGGCTATGAGGCGCACGTCATCGACGCTGGGCCGCAGCGTGCCCGCCTCGATCTTGAACATCTTCGTGAGGCTGAAGCGCGTGTGGCGAATCACTGCACCGCGCGGGATTCCGGCATCCTCTCGCCGCTGACGGATGTAGGCGCCGAGCTGGCCGAGAAGTCGGTTCACTTCTGCAGTACGGGCGGGAGGGGCCATGGATTGGTGCTCTTGTCCATTCGACTGTGCAGGTGTCGATCAGTACTGAGATCGCCGTGTGGTCACGGCAGCGTGGCGGCCACGAGCTCGGCCGACTTCGTGGCCAGCGCACAGGCCTTCGTGGTGTCGGTCGACGCGCCACCGGCGCTGGCCACGACCTGCACGCTGGACGCACGCTGGACGACGCGGTCACGGAGATGACGGCGTGGCAGAGGCCCGGTGCCTTCCCGGGCGCCGCCACGCTGAAGCCCTGGTGCTTCCCGAACCTGGCGGGCGTCTTCGTGTCGCCCGAGTAGTTCAGATCGTCGATCCCCCGTTTGGTGTCCAGGGCGATGGTGAGACCGCCGTTGCCGTTGCCGTCCCACTCGCAGGTCTGCGAGCCGGCGGTCTCGCGGGGCTGAGGGGCGGTGATGCCCAGGCCCGCTGCCTCGATTCTGGTGAGCAGCTCACAGGGCTTGAGACCGGCGAGCTCGGTATCGGTTGTCTGGCTGACGGCGGTCGCCGGCATAGGTTGGGTGGTGCCGGGCCGGTCCGCGCCACTCGTGTGCGCGCCCGAACATGCGGCGGCGAACAGGGCCAGGCCGATTAGGGCGATACGCATGCGGCTCATGAGTTCCTGTCAAATTGGTCATCGTGCCGGATCGGAATTCCGTGCAAGGCGTGTGCCACAGGGGACATTGGTTGTCCAATGTGGCCGGTGGCGGGTGTGGTGGTATTCGCCGCCGGTGGCGCTCGCCGCTTACCGACCGGCGCCACCGGCGGCCGGTCATGGACGCTTCATCTCGTTGGCTGGATCGGGCCACGAGTGGTGGCCTCACGGCTCGGCCTTGTCACGGCAGCTTCGCGGCAACCAGCTCGGCCGACTTCGTGGCCAGCTCGCAGGCCTTCGAGATGTTCGGGTCGAGCGAACCCGAACTGGCGGAGATCTGGATGCTCGACTTGGCCGTCACCACGATCAGCGCGTCACACGAGTCCTTCTCGCCGGGCACGATGAAGCCGTCGAACCTGCCGAACCTCACCGCGGTCTTGGTCTTCCTCTGGAAGTCGAGGTCCTCGGCGCCGCGCTGCGGTTCGACGTTGACGAGGATCCCGCCGTGCTTGTCGATCCACTCGCACGTCTTCGTCCCTGCCAGCTCACGCCCCTCCGGTGGTGCGATGAGCCCGATGGCCGAGGCCTCGCCACCGGAGATGAGCTGACAGGGCTCGACACCGGCCAGCTTTTGGTCGTCGGCAGAACTGGTCGTCGAGTTCGTCGGGTCCTTGCTCGTGGTGACCGGCGTGGCGACGCTGTTGGTGGTGCCGCCACCGCACGCGGCGGCGAACAGAACCAGTCCGGCGATGGCGAGGTGTGTGCGGTTCATGACTCCCTGTCAGAGCTTGTTCATCGCGCAGTGCACGCGGCGGATAGGTCTCGGTCGCGGTGTCGGGCTCGCTAGGGGCTGGTGGCGCCGTCCGGACCGGCCTGAGTCCGGTTGCGGCCGCACGCCCGGGACGAGTTCTCCGCACGCGGCCTCGCGCAGGTCCTCCGCGTGGCCGGGTTGGACGCATGGGACTGCGCGTGTGGAGCGAGCAGGATCGTGTAGTTCATGGTGACGCTCACATCGCTACCCTCAGGAGCGACAGCGCAACGCTTCGCGGACTGCCGCGAGAACATCAGTTCGCCGGGCATGCTCATATCGACGGCAGTTCTTCGCTTTCTGTCGCTCGAATGGCTACGGACAATGGCCCGGATGCTGGCGCTGCTTCTCAAGGTGGTCCTCAGTCGATTTCTCTCGCAGGGCGGCAACCTCGGGCGTATCGGCGACGACTATGCGTCGGTCGGAACCTCTTACCAGACGATTGGCTCCTATTAAGCGGGCCACGGCACGACTCACAGTCGATTCGCTCACCGCGAACATCTCGCAGACGTGGCGGTATTCGGGGATCCTGGCTCCGGGATCGAGGGTCGTCGCGATCAGCTGTTCCAGATACTCGACAATCTCGTGTACGGGAGCTTGCGTCGTCTTTGACGCGACGCCTGGGTTCCCGGCTGGTCCGCAGCCCATCGCAGCCAAGACAGAGGGGTTTGGTTCATCGCCCGGCCCGGAAGAGTCGAGTGTCATTGGCGACCGGTGTCTTTCGCTCGCGCTGGCGTCCTTTGTGCGAGTGATGCGGCCGGCATTGCGGTGCGGTATTCGCTTATTGACTCCTGTGCGAGCGTCTTGCCGCGATCGGTCAACCAGTAGTACTTGCGAGAAGTTTGTTTTCTGCTGTCCCTTTGTACGCGGCGCACCCATCCGTGACTGAAGAACTTACGAAGATCGCAAGCTACATCGCTGCGGTTAAGTTGTAGTGCGGTCGCAAGTTGCAGGGCGTAGTGTCCTGTGTGCGGGGTGCGCATCAACTCTTCGAGTATGGCAACGCGCGGCGGGGTCATCTTGATTCCGTCGCGTGATATTACCGCTGGTGCCGGTTGCGCTTCAGCGTACAGGCGCAACGCCTCTTCGACAGCTGACCGGCCAGTTTCGTTGAGGCTGTACAGATTCTGCTTTGTTGTTCTCGTCGCTTCCGTGTTGGTGACAGTGAGCCAGCCCCGCAGACGAAGCCTTGTCAAATGCCCGGCTACTGTGCTTGGTGGTGCATCTAGCCGCGTGGCAAGATCCATGGGCGAACGCGGACTGGGTTCACGCAGGAGTTCGACCATGAGCCTCCGGCGGCTCTCGCTGATCACCATCCGATGCTCGGCGCCCCACTCGCTACGTGCGCCAGCAGCGGTCAGGCGCCACAGTCGACCGCTGACGCTGGCTCCAGCGGACCCGGTCGTCTCCGGGTCGACGTAGAGCCACTGTGTCTCCTTGAAGAGACGCAGCAGGTTATGCACGGTACTGTCCGGCAGGCCGGATTGAGCGCGCACGTCGACGGACGTGCGCGCGAGTTCAGGCGCCTGCTGAAAAACCCCTATGAGGCGGGCACGTTCTTCTGTATACGCGGGTGCCGTCGTGGGGTAAATCCACACTCGCGTCTCTTTGATCATGATCTTGTGTGCTTTCGTGCGGAGGGTGCTGTGCGGCATCGGAGCACGGCACGGCAACGGGCGTGACGCGCCGCGCGCAGGCTTACGGCGCTGGCTCGTTGTCCCGAGGGCGGGCTAGTTGCAGGGCTACTCGGACCACGGTGGGGACGTTCGCGCCCAGTGCGGCTGTGAAGGCGCCGCGCAGCCGTGCGGAGGTGGTGACGTTGAAGGGATGGCAGTCCATGCTCTGTGCGAGCTGGACGTTGTCGAGGCTGTGGATGTCGAGTCCTGGGACATCCGGTGCGCCCGCGTCGTCGGGTGATCGGTGCCCGTTTCTCAACCGCGGTCCACAGGGTCTGTGGCCGGTACATCAGCGAGCCGTCGCCGACCAGTGCCACGACGGGCCGGGTGGGGGTGGCCAGTGCGGCGCCGATCGCGGCGGAGACCGCATAGCCCAGGCCGCCACCGGTGGTGAGGAACCCGGCGCGGGTGGACGTGATCGGGAGGTACTGGTGCATCAGGCCGCGGTGGCTGGTGATCTCCTCGACCACCCGGCGGACAGCTGCGCGAGCCACTTGCGGTCCACATCGGACACGCCCACCGAGGTGAGCGTGTCGTGAACTCGGTGCGCGCGTTCGGCTTTGCTCGTGGGGGTATGGCGCATCGGCAGTGGAGTTTGGTAGGTGACCACGGACTGAGCCCGCAGAACGCGGCACTCTGGCGTCTGGTGTCACTGGCGTCGTCCGACACCGGCGTACAGGCCGTCCTGCTCGCTATGGCCCGCGCCCGCCAGCCCGCTGCCGGGACGCCACGTCGAGGTGGTCACCAGGCCCGGCTCGACGAGCTGGTAGCCGGTGAACAGCGCCAGCACTTCTTCCCGCGTACGCGGGAAGATGCTGTCCCGCGAGGACTTCATCGTGCTGACGATCTGCTCGCCACGGATTGCGGTGAAGTCGTCGGTGAGGTGGGTGAGGCCAAGAAAGCTGCCGGGTGCCAGCGCGTCGCGGTAGCGGGCGAACACGCCCACAGGGTCGGCTTCGGGTGCGATGTAGTGGCCGATGGTGACGGCCAGCAGTCCGACCGGCTGGTCGAAGTCGAGCAGCCGGCGGGTCTGCTCGGCGGCGAGCACGTCCTCGGGGCGGGTGATGTCGGCGTCCACGATGTCGGCGTTGGTGTTGTCCGCCAGCAGTAGACGGCTGTGTGCGACCGCGATCGGTTCGTGGTCGACGTAGACGACCCGTGCGCCGGGCGCGGCGGCCTGGGCGATCTCGTGGACGTTGCCCACGGTCGGGATGCCCGAGCCCAGGTCGAGAAACTGGCGGACCCCGGCGTTGATCATGAACAGCACCGCCCGGCGCAGGAACGCCCGGTTCTCCCGCGCGATGCGCACCACGCCCGGCTGCGCTGCTTTCAGCTCTTCCGCCAGCTGACGGTCCACCGCGAAGTTGTGCCCCCCGCCGAGCAGGTGGTCGTAGACTCTGGCAGCACTGGGGATGTCCGGATTCACCTCGCGCGGCAGCTCGTCTGCTGCCTCGTCCCGGGCGGTCACCGGGCCCTCAGGCGGTGTGAGTCCTGGGCCTTGAGGAGTAGACCGAGGGCGACCTGCTGTGCAGAGGGGCCCGTCCGCCACAGGCCGATCACGTTGATACTCAGCGCGAGGGTGCCGGTGCCCAGCACGAGGATCGTCCCGACCGGTACCGCCGTCGCGACGTCCCAGATCCCGATACCGAGACAGGCGATGCCCAGCGGCATCAGCGCCGACGACGCCGTGCTCCAGCGGGCCCAGACACGCACGGCCCCGCACTTGCCGGCCAACGCGCGAGTCGCTTTCGACTGGGCGGGCCCGTCAAGCCGGGCCGCTGCGGCGATCAGCCCGGCGATGTCCGCCGCCGTCGCCGCAACAGCATCGGCTGCGCGGAGATGGACCGACGTCGTGTCGTGGTCATCGCTGCTTGGGATCGTGGCACCGTCGCTCATACTGTCCTTATCTTCCGAGTCGGGTCTGTTCTGTCGCAGCAACGGCGTTGCCTCGCCCGTTGCCCACTCTCGGCCGTCGAGGCGTACCGAAGTGTGGGAACAGTTCGCCGCTGAGGAGACTCACATGTCGCTGGGCGCTCCGCAGACGTAGGCCTGTGCTACTCGCGGTGCAGAGTCCGGAGCGGCTGACGGCATGACTCCATGTCGACATGAACCAGCACCGGGGCATCGGCGTCCAGTGCGGCCGTCACAGCGCTACGCAGCCACCTGAAGTCCGCGACGGTGATGGCGTGACAGCCCATGCTCTGGGCCAACCGGACGAAGTCAACGCCGGCGATGTCGAGGCCGGGAACGCCTTGTGCTTGCGCGTCGTGCGCCATGGTGTGCAGGGCGCCGTATCCGCCGTTGTCCAGCACGATGATGGCGATCGGTGTTCGCTGTTGAACGGCGTTCCACAGGGCCTGTGGCCGGTACATCAGCGAGCCGTCGCCGACCAGTGCCACCACGGGGCGGAAGGGCGCGGCCAGCGCGGCTCCGACCGCGGCGGAGACCGAGTAGCCGAGCACGCCGCTGCCGGTGCTGAGGAATCCGGCGTGCAGGGACGTGATCGGAAGATACCGGTGCATGTCGCTGCGGTGGCCGGGGACCTCCTCGACGATCACCGCGTTGTCAGGCAGCAGTTCGGCGAGCGTGGCGAGTACCTGCGCGGCCGTGATGCCGCCGCTGCCGGGCGCCGGTGATGGCGTCGTGGAACGCCGGGGTGGTGCGGGCAGCTTCTTGCGGGGTGCAGTCGAGGTGATCAGACCGGCGATGCCGAGCGCGGGGCTGGTGTGGATGCCGATGCTGCCCGCAGGTGTGCGGGACAGCACCGCGGGGTCGTCGCTGAGCACGAACAGGGGCGGCAGCGCCTGCTGTGCCGGGCTGTGCACGTGATAGGTGAACGCGGGCGCGCCGAGCACGACGACCAGGTCGTAGCCGGCCAGTGCCGCGGTCAGCGGGCCCGGCGAGGCGGGCAGGTGCCCGGCGAAGCGCGGGTGGTTTTCGGGGAAGCTGCAGCGGTGCGACATCGGTGCGGCCCACACGTCGGGGCCCAGCCGGTCGACGAGGCTGACCAGTGTCGGCACGGCGCCGTCCTGGTCGACCGCGGCACCGACGACGAAGGCGGTGTGCGCGCTGCGGCCGAGCGCGTCGACGAGGCTCTGGAGGGCGGCCGGGTTCGGGGCGCAGGGCGCGGGCCGGAACCGGTCGCCCACCGGTGCCGTCGGCTCGTTCCAGTCGTCGGCCGGCACCGACACCAGCACGGGCCCGTGCGGGGGCTGGGTCGCGATCTGCACCGCGCGCGCGAGGGCCTCGGGTACGTCCTGGGCGCGCGCGGGCTGGCAGGTCCATTTGAGATAGTCGCCGCCGAGGCCGGCCGGGTCCAGGTTGGCCAGGAACGGGTCGTGGGGCAGCAATGGCCTGGCCTGCTGGCCGGCCAGCAGCACGATCGGTGCCCGGTTGTGGTGGGCGGTGATGATGCTGCCCATCGCGTTGCCCAGCCCGGCGGCGGAGTGCAGGTTCACCAGAGCGGGAAGCCCGGTGATCTGGGTGTACCCGTCCGCCATCGCCACGGCGACGCCCTCTTCGAGGGCGTGCACGTACTGGAAGTCCTCCGGCCACTGCTGGAGGAATCCGAGTTCGGTCGAGCCGGGGTTGCCAAACACGGTGGTCATGTCCTGGGCGCGCAGGAACTCGCGGACGGCGTCGCGGACGGTGTGCACGGGTGCTTCTCCTCGGGATGTGTTCGGCTCAGGCCGGTGCGTCGGCGCGGCGCAGCGCGGCGGCGAGTTCGGCGCGCAGGGTGACGAAGGCGGCGCAGGCGCGGGTGTCGATCTGGTGGCGTGGTGAGGGCAGGTCCACGGTGAGCGTGGTGTGGACGGTGGTGGCGGGGCCGGGGGAGAGGATCAGGACGCGGTCGCCGAGGTACACGGCCTCGTCGAGGTCGTGGGTGACCAGCACGGTGGTCACGGCGTGCTGGGCGCGGATGCGCAGCAGGAGGTCCTCGAGCTCGAAGCGGGTCTGCGCGTCGACGGAGGCGAACGGCTCGTCCAGCAGCAGAATGGAGGGCCGGGTCGCGAATGCGCGGGCCAGCGCCACCCGCTGCTGCATGCCGCCGGAGAGCCGGGCGGGCCACTTGCGGTCCACATCGGACAGACCTACGGAGGCGAGCGCGTCATGGACACGTTGGGCGCGTTCAGTCTTGCCCAGTGGGGTGTCACGCAGCGGCAGTGCGACGGTGTCGGCGACGCGCAACCATGGCGGCAGTGAGCGGTGGTAGTCCTGCAGCACGACGGCGATGCCGCGGCCGTGCTCGGCGACCGGGTGGCCGGCGGCCTCGATGCGGCCGCGCGCCGGTGGCACGAGGCCGGCGAGGATGCGCAGCAGGGTGGTTTTGCCGCAGCCGGACGGGCCGACCACGCACAGCATCTCGCCTTCGGCGACGGTGAAGGACACGTCGTCCAGCACGGTGTGTGTGCCGTAGGTGTGGCCGACGCCGGTCACGGTCAGCGCGGGAGTGGTCATCGGGCCGGTCCTCGCCGCGCGGCGTCGTGGTGCTGCCAGGCGAGCAGGCGGCGCTGGGCGCGCTGCAGCAGCAGGTGCAGGGTGTAGCCCAGCGCGCCGATCAGGCAGATCCAGGCCCACATCTGCGCCATGGCGAAGGTGCTGCGGGCGAGGTTGAGCCGGTAGCCGATGCCGCTGGTGCTGCCCACGAGCTCGGAGATGACCATGAGGATCAGCGCGATGGCCAGGCTGATCTGCAGGCCGGCGAAAATCCGCGGTGCGGCGGCGGGGATGACGATCCAGATGATCCACCGCGGCCGGCTCAGCCGGAACGCGCGCATGGTGTCGGTGAGCTCCGGGGTGACACCGCGGGCACCGTCGATGGTGTGCAGCAGCACCGGCCAGATCACTCCGGTGATGATCGTGACCACCTCCATGGTGGGCGTCAGGCCGAAGGTGACCAGGAAGACCGGCACAAGCAGGGGCTGCGGCACCGCGCGGGCGAGGGTGATCGGCACACGGGCGTAGGCCAGCGCGGCAGGGCAGCGACCCAGCCACAACCCGAGGGCCACGCCGAGCAGTCCGGCCCCGGCCCAGCCGCCGAGCATCCGGGCCAGGCTCGGCACGATGTCGTCGGTGACCGTGTCGCCCAGCCACAGCCGTGACGGCGGGCCGGACAGCCACAGCTGCCCGGCCGCCTGGGCGATCCGCGCCGGAGTGGGGAAGTAGGGGTGCCCGGCCGCGGCGGTGACGAGCTGCCACACCGCGATCCAGCCCGCGGCCAAGGCCACCGGCCGCAGCGCGGCGAGCCACCGGACGCCCCAGGGAAGCTTCATGCGATGGCACCTCGCGAAGCCCAAGGCATCCACCGCTGCTGCGCGGCGATCAGCGCGAGGTCGACCGCGGCGTTCGCGGCGGCGGCCAGCACGGCCACGGCGAGCACGAGGTCCATCCGACCGGCCGAGGAGCCCCACAAGTAGGCGGCCTGGCCGATCCCGACGGTGCCGCCCACGAGGAACTCGGTACCGACCAGCACGATCAACGCGATCGCGGCAGACAGGCGGACGCCGGTCAGCACGAACGGCGCGATGCTGGGCAGCACGTGCCACAGCAGCCGCCGTCGCCGGGGGATGCGAAAGATCCGGGTGATGTCGACCAGGCGGGGCTCGATCTCGTCGAGCGCATGCACGGTGGTGATCAGGATCGGCCAGGTCGCCGCGAAGGCCGCCAGACTGATCTTGGTCTGGGCGTCGCTGCCCAGCAGCACGATCGCCAGCGGTATCAGCGCGACGCTGGGCAGCGGCCGCAGGAACTCCACCAGCGGCTGCAGCACCCGCCGCAACAGCGGCAGGTAACCCAGCAGCAGGCCGAGCGTCACGCCGAGCACCGTCGCGCTCGTGATCGCGATCAGCCAGGACAAGCCGGTGGACACCGCGTCGCGCAGGAACTCCCGGTCTGTCACCAGATCGCCCAGCGCGAGCGCCACCCTGCCGGGCGGGGGAACGAAAGCGCGGTCGACCAGTCCTGATCGACTCAGGGCCTCCCAGACGGCCAGGGCACCGGCCAGGCCGGTCCCGGCGCGAAGCACGGCGGCAGCGGTCATCGGATCTAGCCCGCGGCCGGCACGATGAGCTGATCGGCACGCAAGTCCTTGCCGGCCAGTGTTCCGTGCACGCGCATCAGCTCGATCACCCGCTGCAGCCGGGTGGGATCGAGCGAGGTCGGGAACCGGCCCAGCGACAGCGACGGCACCGACTCCGCGGACACCTTCGTCAGGTCCGGCAACACCTCGGCCAGCGCGCGGCGGTCGGTGTCGGCGAGCTGGTTGGCCTGCTTCATCGCGCGCTGGAACGCCGCGACCGTCTTCGGGTTGTTCTGGGTGAACTTCGTCTGCGCGACGTAGCCACTCAACGCCATGTCCGCGGTCGGCCCGGTGATCAGCGGCAGGACCGGTTTCGCGCCGAGCTCCTGCCCGGCACGCGTGATGTAGGGCTCCACGAGCACGCCGGCGTGGATCTGGCCACTGGAGAGCGCGGCCTGGATCTCCGGGAACTTCACCGGCACGTACAACGCCGCGCCAGGCTCCAGCCCGTTGACCCGCAGCAGCTCACGCAACAGCAACTCGTTGATGTTGCCACTGGCGTGCACCGAGACTTTCTTGCCCACCAAGTCCTTTGGCTCGCGGATGTTCGCCTCGGGCTTGGCCACGAGCACCAGCGAGTCCGGCGTGCCCTGGTAGGCGTCGAACACGATCCGGCCGTCGATCGCCCCACCCGCCGCAGCCTGGAAAAAGCTGACGTAGTTGATCAGGCAGATGTCCAGTGAACCGCCACGGACCGCGTCCAACGCCTCAGGACCCGACCCGTACGTCTTCACCTCGACGCCGAGGCCCTCCTGCTGGAAGAAGCCCCGCTTCTCGGCCAGGCGCACCGGCGCGTTGTCCACAGTGGCCAGGATGCCGATCCGGATCGGGTTCTTCTCCAGGCCCCCCTGCGGCGCGGAATGCGAGTCCGAGGCGGATGTCCCATTCAACAGACCGCAGGCACCCACGCTCAGCATCATGACCACCGCGGCCAACGCCCCGGCCAGCCTGCGGCGATGGCCACGGGAACGCAGTGAACCCGGCACGTCGAACCAACCCCCTCGAAACAACGACGCATGACAGACCGTGATCATCGCGAAGTCATAGGCAGCTGCGGAAGCCCGAGCAGAGGAGCATTTTTGGGGGGCATTTTCGTCTGCCCCCTTGCGTGCACCGTCTGACGCGCTACGTTATGTGACCGTTTAAATACACGCGTACGAAAGAGCCGGACAATGCCCGAGTCGCCCCTTCAGGCCGCGCGCATGCGGACACCCTCGGAGGTGAAACCCGGCGAGCGGATGGGAAGAGCTGAGCTCACCGCGCTCGTCAACCGGTACATCCACGAGCACTACCCGGAAGGCGGCCGCGCCCACCTGCTCGGACCGAAAGATCTCGGCCGGTTGGAGCGTCAGACCGTGCGATGGCCGCACGCCGTGCGCCGTGAGGCTTTGCGTGCCGTTCTGGGCGCCGAGCGCGACGCCGACCTCGGGTTCCTTCCTCGTAGCCAGCGCAGAGCCCACGACGACGCCGCCGCACACAGTGTCGTCATGGCAGGCAGCGCCAGTCACTCTCCAGCCCGTGTTGGCGACACGCTGCACGTTCCGGCCACCGCGCAACGCCTGCCGACGGAGGAACTGCCTGCTGTAGTCAGCCCCCACGACATCAGGGAAATTCGTGAGGCCGCCGACCTGTTTCGGCTTTTCGACGCCAGCAGCGGTGGCGGTGTGCTGCGCCAGGCGGCGCTCGACCGGGTCCACTTTGCCGCGCGCTTGCTCGATGTCCCCTGTCCGGACAAGTACCGCAGGGACTTGTACTCAGCGGTAGGGCGGCTGGCACAGATAACGGCGTTCATGAAATTCGACGCGAAAGAGTATGACGACGCCACCAAGCTGCTCATGTTCAGCAAGGACTGCGCGCAGGAGGTGGACGACTGGAGTCTGCGCGCCAGCATCTACACCTTGATGGCGCGCCAGGCGTTCTGGAGGGGTGACGCCGAGACGGCACGCACCCACATCGAGTACGCCCAGGTACGCCTGGATCAGATCACGCCAACCGAGCGGGCGGTGGTGTTCGCCGTTTACGCGCGGGCGCTGGCCAAGTTGGGTCGGGTCCGGGAAACCCTCGAGGCGGTGGCCAAGGCCGATGAGGCTTTCGGTGCTGCCACGGGCGACGTCGGCTACGCCGCTTACTACGACATGGCCGAGCATCACGGCGAAACCGGGCACGCCCTATCGGACCTGGCCGGGCACGGTGTCGGCGGCGTCGAGGCCGTGAGACGGCTGACCACCGCCATCACTCTTCACGCGGAGCAATATGCCAGGGCGCGCGCCTTCTGCCGGCTGCGGCTGGCGGGCATGCTGCTGGCCACCGGCGAGCTGGAGGAGGGTGCTGCTGTGGGCATCTCGGCCGTCGAGGACGCGGCGCGCATCCGGTCGGCCCGTATCGATGGCACCGTGCTGGACCTGCGCAGGGTCGCGGGGCGGCGCATCGGTAACCCTGACGTGGCCGAACTGCACGGACGGATCCGCACGCTCGTGCCCGTCGACGCGAACGGATCGGCGCGTTAGAGGATCGGCGCACTAGTCTTGGCCCAGTGAATGCGGACACCTTGCGCCCTGTCGTGCTGGCTGCGGCCGCCCATGCGGGAGCCAGCGGCGACGACGCGCATCTCATCCGGCTGGGCCACAACGCAATCTACCGACTACGCAGGTCGGTGATCGCCCGTATTGCCCGAGTCGACCGGCTCGCGGTAGCCCGCAAGGAGATCGACGTCGCCCGCTGGCTGACCAGCATGGGGTTACGTGCGGTGCGGCCGATCGACGACATCGACCAGCCGATCATGGTCCGGGGGCATGCGGTCACCTTCTGGCATGAGCTGCCGCCGCACGACAACGCCAATCGTGTTGAACTCGCAACGGTTTTGCGCGCGCTGCATGCGCTGCCCGGTCCTGACTTCGAACTGCCGAGACTGAACCCGTTCGAGGGACTCGCCGATGTCATCGACAGCGCGAGAGGCACAACCGACGATGACCGGGACTTCCTCCGCGGCCGCCTGGTCGAGCTGCGGGCCAGGTACACGGCGCTGCCCGCCGGTCGGCCGCAGTGCGTGGTGCACGGCGACGCCTGGCCGGGAAACATCGCACGAATTCAGGACGGCTCTTTGCTTGTATTGGACCTCGAGCAGGTCGCCATTGGACCACCCGAGTGGGACCTGCTGCACACCGCCATCAGCCGCTCGACTGTAGGCGGGGTGCCTGAACGGGAGTACCAGGAATTCTGCCGCATGTACGGGCTCGACGTGACCCAGTGGCAGGGTTATCCGGTGCTACGCGATATTCGCGAGCTCCGCTTGGCCCTGTTCGCTGTCCAGATCGCCTCCGATGATCCCCGCCAGCAGCAGCAGGCCAGGCACCGGATCGCCTGCATCCGTGGCGATCTCGGTCCCCGGCCGTGGTCAGGCTGGACCACGGTCCCATGACCGACCTCGAACTCGGTCACACCTGATATCTCGTCCCGCAGAGCGACTCCGAATACACAGCTGCAGGCAGATCCGGCCTGGGCGCCGTGCGCGAGCCGGCGTCCAGCGTGCCGTGTGCTCTGTGCCGGAAAACGGTGACATCATCTATGTCGCAGACGATAGCTTCGCGCCTGAATAGGGCCGTCGCATGCGCCGCCAGCTATCTGCCCTGATAGCTGCGGTCAACCAGGGCCGGGGTCGCAGTAGCGATGACGCTCAGGCGTTGAAGACATGCCTGACCTTCGTGTCTGTGCAGATCACGCGCCTCTAGCAGCATTTACGCAGTCCGTCATGCTCTCGATCGTCGCCACCCGTACAGTACCGGCGGGCGTGATGTCTCTGCCGAGGGGGCATCTATAGATGCCCCGCTAAAGTGATCCCTGCTCAGGCCTTTCTTTCTTGCTCCTGTCGCTTCAAGATCCTTCGTGTCATCAACGGCAGAGATTACGAGCATGCAATATGTCGCTCGTATGGCGACGGGCCAGTAGGGATCACACTTCGGCATGAAGGACATAATCTCGGCGTGCGATCGCGCCCTTTCCAGTCCCGCGGAGCACCAGGTAAGGCCAGGTGTCCTGCCGCAGGCACGCTCGTACGGTCGGCGTGACCGGCTCGCACACACGCAGCCCGACTCAGACCGCGGCGGGGTTGGCTGATCATGGGCTCACACCGGCCGCCGACGATTTCTCACTGGAGAGTGCGTACCAAGCTTCTCGTGGCCATGGTGCCGCTGGCTCTCGCTGTGCTCGGGCTGGCCGGCGACCGGATCGTGGTGCAAGAGAATACCTATGGCGAGCTTGTCAGCGCCCAGCACGCTCTTGAGGTGTGCGCGCGTGGCTGGGAAGTGACCGACGCGCTGCAGGCCGAACGCAGTGCCGTCATGAGTTTCATCCACGGTGGCCGCAGGGACATCGCCTCGCTGGTGGAGGCTGCGCGGCGGGTCGACACGGCGCGTGAGGCTTTGCGTGCGGCCGTCCGTGAGCCTGAGCAGCTGAACGCGGCCATGGCGGCCAGTGCCGACAAGGCGTTGACCGAGCTGGACGGGCTGGACGAGCTGCGTCGAACGGTGCAGCAGACGCGGTACCCGGATGTCTCCGCGCTCGCGCGCTATGGCCAGATCCTGGACGGGCTCGTGCGGCTGGGCGGCACCACGGCCGACAGTGTCAGCACCCTGCCTGTGGGCTCCGACGTCGCCGCACTGCAGTCCCTTGGTACTGCGCAGGAACATCTGGCCACGCAGACCGCGATCCTGCTCGCCGCCGCTTCCAGCCGTGATCTTCCGCCGCAACAAGCCAGCCTGCTCCGGGCGGCCCAGGCCCGGTTCGACGCCGCGGTCGGCGAGTTCAACGCCGCCGCGGGACCGGAACTGCGGCAGCGCTACCAGGACATGGTCAGCGGGACGGAAGTCGACGAGCGCAACCGGCTGGTTCAGCTGGCTCTCGTGCAGTCCGGCGCGAACCGGCCGATCACGGTGGACGCCGCTGCCGCCGCACGCACCGGCCAGGCCACGGCCGACCGCATTACCGCAGTCCGCAACGAGGTCGCTGCCGATGCCGTGACCACAACCGATGCCCTTGCTACCGCCGCGCGGCTGACGACCGTGGCTGTCAGCGTGGGGATCGTCGCGGTGCTGCTCGTCGCGTTCGCGGTCGCCGTGCTGGTGGCCCGCACCATCCTGCGGCCGTTGCGGGTCCTGCGCCGCACCGCCCTACGCGTTGCCGAGCACGACCTGCCCGACGCGATCGAACGCATTCTCGAGGCCCCGGATCCCCTTGCCGTGGTCGACACCGCGATCCCGGCAGTGCCGATCCACACTCGCGAGGAGATCGGCGAGGTGGCCCGCGCGTTCGAGCTCGTTCACACCGTGGGCGTGCAGCTCGCCGCCCGGCACGCTGTCCTGCGTGACGGCGTCAACGCCGGGCTCGTCAATCTCGCCCGGCGCCCGCAGGCCTTGATCGAACGCCAACTCGGCGTGATCGACGTGCTGGAACGCGACGAGCAGGATCCCGACCGGCTCGCGAAACTGTTCGAACTGGACCATCTGGCCACCCGCATGCGCCGCAACTCCGAAAACCTCCTGGTGCTCTACGGTACGGGGCAGGGCATCCGGATGATGACTCGTCCGGTGACGGTGCACGACGTGTTCCATGCCGCAGTCTCCGAAGTCGAGCACTACACCCGCGTGGCTACCGAGGTGAAAGCCGAGGTGGCGGTCCTCGGACACGTCGTCAAGGACCTCGTGCATCTGCTGGCGGAACTGCTCGACAACGCCACCGGCATGTCCGAGCCGACGACGAAGATCATGCTCCGCGGCGCCCTCGACCGTGCGGGAAACCTCGTCGTCGAGGTCAGCGACGCCGGCGTCGGCATGAACGAGGACCAGATCAAGCAGTACAACCGCCAGCTGGCCGCGCCGCCCGACTTGGACGTCCGGACGGCCAAACACATGGGCCTGCACGTGGTCGGCCGCCTCGCGCAGCGACACGGCATCACCGTCGCCGTGCGGGCCAACCACGACCTCGCCAGGGGCATCACCGCCACAGTCGCAGTACCGGCCACCCTGCTCACCACGCCAGAGCCACCCGCAGCACCCGCTCAGCCGACACTCGTCGCGGCTGCGCACGATGCAGACCTCTTCCAGCCCCGTGAGCACGGTGAGCACGCCCCGCCTGCGACCGAGGCGCACACCGCCCTGCTGCCCAGGTCGGCGGCACCGGCACGGCGCGCTGGGGCAGAACACGCCGCTGCTGCCGCAGCCACACCGGCCGACCGCCCTGCCGGCGATGGCGACCCCGCCACCGAGCGACTCGAGCCGATGCAGCAGCTGTCCGGCTGGTTCACCGACGGCCAAGACACCGACTCGCAACCAGCCCACACGCACGACGCGCGGGCGCAGGCGACCGGCACCGCTGTCGCACAGCCCCGCGGCAGTGACAACGCACTGGCCGTGCTGACACGGTCGCGCAAGGCGATCCGCGGATCGACCATCACCACCTCGGGCCCGCCAGCAGACCCCGGATGGGACGCGGCAGCGAACAGCATCCTGGCCGCTGCCACCCCCGCAGGGCAGCCGACCGACGGTCTGCCCAAGCGCGTCCCCAGGGCCAGCCGCGTGCCCGATTCACCACTCGCGTCGATCACCGCGGCCAGGCCGACGGTCGATCCGAACCGAACGTGGGAGCGCCTGTCACGGCTTCAACGCGGCGTGCGACGAGGCCGCGAGGAAGCGGGCAGATCGACGACCGGCATCGCGACCACGGAGGCAACCGACAGATGAGCACAGCAGCCGGCAGCACGGCAGGTGCCGACTGGGACTGGCCACCCGACGACCTCATCACCCGCGTGCCGATGACCGGCATCACCTTCAGGGACGTGACCGGCCGATGAGCACAGCAGCCAACAGCAGGGCCGGTGCCGACTGGGACTGGCCACTCAACGACTTCGTCACCCGCACCGCCAAGGTGTCGCATGCCGTCGTCGTCAGCGCGGACGGCCTGCTCCTGGCCCGATCAGAGCGCCTACCGGACGATCGTGCCGATCAGCTGGCCGCGGTGATCTCCGGCGTGATGAGCCTCGCCGAAGGCGCGGCGAAATGCTTCAACGCAGGCAAGACCCGCCTGTGCGTGATCGAGATGGAGCGCGGCTTCCTGCTGGTGAACTCCGTCGCCGACGGCAGCAGCATCGGCGTGCTCGCAGGCCCCGACGCCGAGCTGGAGGTCGTCGCCTACGAGATCGAGAAGCTGGTGAGTCTGTTCGGCAAGCACCTCACGCCGGACGTGCGCGCCACGCCACCCGAGGCTGGAGCACCAGCGTGAGACTCGGCAGCGGTCTCCCAGCGAAGAGTGTGTCGGCTGCAGGCTCCGGGGCGGGCAAGCCCGAGACGGTCCCCGCCGGCGCGGCCCCGGCGGTCCGAGGCGGCCGCCTCACCAACCTGGCAACGGTCCAGGACCCCTCCCGTGCCCGCGCCCGCGACACCACCACAGCCAGATGCTCCGCCGGCCAGGGGAACCAGGCCTCAGCCGCTGCGGCGGTCACGTCCTGGCATCGGAGGACCGCCGTCGCCAGCCAGGGGCCGACGCAGCCACACGATCGGACCGCCCGCCCCCCGAGGTCGAGGCGGTCGCCGCGCACCGACGACGCACCGGAGCAGCCGTGCCTGGTGCACCGCGGTCGCGGCAGCCGGGTGGCGGGGCGATCCCCCGATCCCCCTTCGCACCGCCACCCGGTCCCACACGTCCCAGCACATCCACCATGCGAGACAAGACGTCCACATGAGCACCGACTTCCGCACACCGGCGGACCCCGCCGGGCCGCCACGGACGCGCAGCGTCCCAGGCCTTCTTGTTGTGGCACAGGGAATCCGGCTCAACCCCATCGGTGCCTACGGTCCCAGGGCACCGGCGTGGAAGGCGCCCCGGAGATCGCCGGTGCCGTCGGCCTCGCTGCGCGGTGAACGACATGCCCGACAACACGACCCACACCGACCTCCTCATCAAGCACGTCGGCGCGGGCGAACCTGCCCTGCTCAAGCTGGCATCCCTGGTCATCGCGCTCAAGTTTCAGGAGCTCGAGGTCATCGCCCGGCTGATCGATGATCCCAAGCAGCGCGGCTGGATCATGCATAGCTACATCGCAATGTGGGGCGAGCACGCGGCGCAGTACGGCGAAACTCAGATCGCCTACAGCCTCTTCGGCGGCAACGGGGGCACCCAGACGACAACGCTGCCCAAGGCAGCGGCGATCTGGCTGCACTACGACCACCCCGACGGCGCGCCCCCGCCGCTGCCGGCCAACTACGAGGCACAACTCGCCGAGGACTGCGGCGAGTACGCGAGCGGATTGGCTGAGCTCGACGCGCTGATCGGCCAACACCAGCCGCGCAATCGCGGACCGCACCACCGCCTGGGATTCCTTGCCGCGGCGCAGGCGGGGCAAGGACACGGAATCACCCTGCTGCGGCACCACATCGCTGTCCTCGACGGCAGCCAGCTCGGCGCCTACCTCGTTGCCACTGACGAACACGCCCGCGACCTGTGCAAGCGGTACGGCTTCGAGCCCCTCGACCAAGTGCTGGAACCGCCCAGCACCATCGGTTTCAGTCCGTCTCGCGTCATGTTCCCGATGTGGCGCGACCCGCGCCCACCACAACCGGACTCCGACCACACCGGCGAGCCGGAATGGCCGGAGTGGCGCATGGCGGCGCCGCAGTGCGCCACCGGCCTTCCGGCACCGCAGCACCGGCCCACCGCCGTCACGCTCAACTGCCTATGGAACAGGACCACCAGATGACCAACCTGCGAGCCGCCCTCATCGCGGCCGCGACCACAGCGGCGCTGACCACCTTCGCCGCGTCGACGAGCACCGCTCCTGGTGGCCCGTCGGAGTACCCCGCGCCACCCACGCGGCCCATGGTGACCCCGTTGGTGCACAAGTCGCACATCAACCCCGCCCAGCACAGGGCAGGGGCAGTCAGCGCGCCGGGCGTGATGATGCCGATGACCGCGGCCGCCTGGCCCACGATGTCGTACCTCGTGCGCACCGCACGCGACACACCGCTCATGCGGTTGACCGGCGCGGGTGCACTCAGCCTCACCTGGATGATCGCAAGGGTAGGGCCGAATTGCAGCCTCGTGCTCGGGGACGCGTCCGGCTCCACGCCGGCCGGCGTCACGCTTGCGCAGTGCTCCGCCGACGTGATCGGCGGGGCGCGGGGAGCCTGGACCGGGTCCATCCGCCCCGCCGACCACCCCGCCATCAGGCATGGCGACTCCCACGAACCAGTCGGCACCTGCAGGTGGTGAGCCGCGTGCCAGACAACCCCTTGGGCATCGACCACGGCATCGAGCGCCTCGGCGCGGACGAGGCGCATCGGATCACGCTGGCGTCGTGCACGGTCGCGTTCGAGTACCAGTTCCTCAAGCTCGTGGAGTGGCTCATCGACTACCCCTACGAGCGCGGCCTGATCCTGCAGCGCAACATCCAGATGTGGGCCGAGCACGCGGTCAGCTACGGGCGGGTCGACATCTGCACCAACTACCTCGACGACAACCACCCTAGACAGACCCAGGTGCCCCAGGCGGTGGCGATCTGGCTGCACTACGACCAGCCCGGCGGCGAGCCGCCGCTGCCGCATCACTACGCGCAACGGCTCATTGAGCACTGCGGCCCGTACGCCCACCGGTTCTGCTGGCTGGTCGAGTTGTTCGCCCGGCGCCGCCCGCGCGACCGCGGCCCTCACCACTCCTTGGAGTTCCTGGCCGCCGGTCACGCGGGCCAAGGACAGGACACCGCCCTGCTGCACCACCACATCGCCGTTCTCGACAGCCGCGGGCTCGGCGCCTACACCGTCGCGGCCGACGAGCACTCCCGCGACCTGTACACCCGGCACGGCTTCCAGATGCTCGACCTGGTGCTGGAGCTGCCCGGCGCCGACGGCCGCGGCCCGGCTCATGTCATGTACCCGATGTGGCGCTGGCCTGCCACCACCGCTGAGCCTGCGGCGTCCGGACTCAACACGAGCACCGCCGGGCACATGATCCCCTCTGCAGAGGGCCTCAACGGCAGTACGGATCGGGCCGCGGTTCGGTGAGCAGCAACCACGTTCCCGCGCCGAGCCACGGCCTGCGCATCTCGCTCTTGCCGACGGAGCCGGATACGCCACGCCGGCCGCCGGCAGGCCGGTCGATGGATTTCGATGGCTTCAAGTTGCACAGCCAAACGCTGGATGACGTGTTCATCGATGTCGAAGCGTCGTTTGACGTGTGTCTCGATCTCGACCGCATGGTCTTCGGCACGCGAGGCGCGACGGTCGGGTTCCCCACCGATAACAACACCTGGGTGCGGCTGTCCTGGCGGGAGGCAGGCAAGGCAGTCCGCCGCTCGCGGACGGGCCCGGACAGCGCGTCGCAGCTTCCCGATGCCGTCATGAGGCCGAGGCTGCTGCGCTCGCACCGCTGGAGCGATCCGAATCGGGTCGTCGAGTGGCGTGCCGATGAGAGCGACATGATCACCGCGCAGGCGGTGGAGCCCAGCGGGATCGTCCACAGTCTGCCCGACCTGCCTGATGCCTGGTGGCGCAGCCTGACCACGTCGTTGTCCGCTCTGAGCGGTTCTCCGGCCGCACGAGTGAGCGTGCCGCAGGAGCGCGTGACCCGCTGCATCAACCAGGTGTTCGGCAGCGAGGTGCGCAACACCGAAGTCGACGAGTGGAGAACCGCACACGGCGAGCTGCACTGGGGAAAGGTGACGACCCCCCGGTGTTACCTGTTGGACTGGGAGTCGTGGGGCGTCGGGCCACGCGGCTTGGACGCCGCAAGCCTGTGGATGATGAGCCTTCTCGTCCCAGCGCTCGCCGAGCGCGTGCAGGCGCAATTCGCCAGCGACCTCACCAGCCGCTCAGGGCTGCTCTCGCAACTGCTGGTCTGCGCGCACGTGATCAACACCCACCGCTCGAAGCTGAACCCCAGCCCGCTCCTCGGCCCCGCGCGGCGGGAGGCGGGTCGTCTGATCGAAGCGCTCGAAAGCCAGCAGCCCAGCCACCCGGCTGCTCGACCACAACCCCCTACGGAGAACTCCCAGGCCATGGTGCGCAAGCAACCACCCCACTACCCTTTGTCGACCGAGGTGGTACGCAGCCTCACCGCGCCCACCGAGGACAGGTGGCGCGACCAGCACGGCAGGCTGGCCCCGCCGTTCGTCGCCGCCTTTCTCGACGGGCTGGCTCGCACCGGGTATGTCCCGGTGATCGAGGCCACGTCGTCTACCAGGTGGACCGTCACGCTGGCGACGAACCGCGTGCGGTGGACAGCCGATGTGAAATACCGGTCCGGCAAACATATGAAGATACGGTCGCAGCTGTTCGTGGACGACGGGGAGCACGGTGCCGTAGACACCTTCGAGGAGCTGGCGGAGGTCCTGCGAGACCCGGACGCCTACGTGCAGCGCAACAGGGGACACCTTCCCAAGCTGCCCCCAGCCGTGCCGGCCGCGGTGGTTCCCCCAGACATCCGAAAGCACCTGGTAGACGCCAGCCGAAAAAGCCGCGCCGCAGGCACCGCGGTCACCGCGCACCGGATCACCGAGCAGTACTGGATTCTGCGCGCACTGCGCACGGACGGGTTGGACATCCGCATCGGCTTCCGGCCTGGCGTCGGGAACACCTGGGAACAGGACCCCTACTCGGCCATCGCCAAGAAGGGGCAACGCGATCTCACCTGGCAGCTCTTCAACAACATCGCCGCCCTGGTCGACATGCTGGTTGCCCTCGATGACGTCGAGGAAGGCCACAGCGGCCGGCCGCGCAAAGCACAGGGAGGCGCGCGCGACAACGCGGTCGAGGCTCGCCGGGACAGCGTGATACGGGTCTGACATCTGCGCCACATCCCACCGCACGTGACGCCGTCACACAGCATCACCGGCGCACTCGGCAACAGATCCACATCGTCGACGGGTGGATCCCTGACTGGGACGACTATCGGGCAACAGCCACAAACTACTCGGCAGTTGAGCGGGATAGCACCAATGCCGCCGGCCACTGGCTACGGCGGATCGCTCAGGTAGCCAACCGACAAACCCTTACACAACAGCGTGACCGTCCCACCGCGATGGCGACCGGCACACGCTCATAGGCCTCCGGACGACCTCACGGAAGTCCGGATTGTTGTATAGCACAACCGAATTGGAGGATGTACCCGTTTTGAGAAACAAGATCAAGCGTGGTTTGACCTCGCTCGTCGTAGCGATCGGGCTCCTGCTCGCTCTGGCCACGTCGGCTTCCGGCCAGATCGCCCACACCGCGTCCTCGGCAGAGTTCGGCGCCCAGGTTCTCGGCGGACAACCGGCAAGCCAGGTCGTCTGGAGTGACCCGTCGGGTGAGATCGGGTCCCAGATCGTCGGTGGGCGGCCGGCGAGTCAGTACTACGACGGCCTCTCGGCGTTGGAGTACGACTCGGTCACCCCGCCGCGTGATGACCACATGACCTGTACCGCGGTCCTGCTCGACGATCCGGCCATTCCCGGCCGGGTCGAGTGGGGACTGACGGCGGCGCACTGCGTGGCCGAGCTGCCGGCGATGCTCGCGCGGTCGGGCCCGTCGGTATACCGCGACGGCGTCTTCGGGACGCCGCTGTGGGTGCCGGTGAAGGAGCGCGCGTTCCAGCTGCGTGCGGGCAACCTCGACCGCACGCTCGTGGCGCCGCTGCCGATCAAGCAGGTCGTCATCGCGCCCGAATGGGAGTGGATCCCCGGCGGCCCCGACCCGGTGGATCGGAAACCGGCAGCGGACCTGGCCATGGTCCGGCTCTCGGCTCCCGCCGCGGTGCGCGGGGCAACGGTGGCCGATGCCGAACCCCTGCCGGGCGTCCGTGTGCGGCTGGTCGGCTGGGGCAGGACGTCGAACCAGTCAGCCGCCACGCCGACCATCGCCAACGAGCTGCGGACCAGGATCGTGCAGCCGCAGGCCTGCGCCGGCGGAGACATCTCCGTGCACGACCTGTGCACCGACAACCCGGCCGGCGCCGGCGCGTGCAACGCCGACTCCGGCGCCCCGGCGTACCAGCAGGCCGGGGGACGGTGGCAGGTGACCGGGCTCGTGAGCCGCGGGGCCACCGAGACGTGTGGTGGCAGCCCCGACGTGATCACGGGCCTGGCCTACTACACGGGGTGGATCGAGGCGGTCATGCAGGATCGGCTGCCCTACCTGCCTGTGACCGCCGCGCAGGGTGGGGATCCCGGTCATCCGACCATCCGGTTCTCCACCACCGCACCACTGCGGTGGCAGTCGCAGTTCGCTCTCGCCGGCTAGGCGCGGCGCGTGACGCAGCCACGTCACGCGCCCAGGACCCGCCCTGACCGCAGGGCGGCCCGGTTCGGCGCGCCACCCATCCCGCCGGCGGCGCGCCGAACCACCCACCCGGAGCTCGAACTCGCGCACAGGGCGTCGACGACGTGCGCCTGGTGGCCAACGCGATCGGCATGGGCCCCGGCAACGACTCAACACGTACTCGCGCAGGCACACGAGCTGCAGACGGGCAGCGAGCTGACGCGACAGGAGCCCGCTGCCCCCTCTCGCCCAGCGCGACCCCGACGCTCACCACGAGTTCGGCGGAAAGTCCCCGGCCGGATCGACCGGACACAGTGCGCACAGCCGACCGCGGCGACCTTCTCGTACCCGGACAGTGACAGCCGAACGGACAACCCACCCCGATGCCCCCGATCGACGACGCCCAATCCCACCTCGACGAACTCGGCGCTCTCATCCGAAAGTCCCGGAAGGCCGCCCAGCTCAGCGCTCGTGAGACAGCACACCGCGTAGGCCACCCGCAGTCGAGCCAGTCCAGAATCGAGAACGGCCAGCGGGTGCCACGTGTGGACATCATGCGGCGGCTCGCAGCCGAACTCGGGATGGACGAGGCCACGACAGCGCATGCCATCACGCTGATACACCGGTTCCAGGCCACACGCCCCATGCCCGGACCTTCACAGCCCCGCTCTGCGGAGGTCGAAGGCGAACTGCGCAGGCTCGGCGCTGTCATCCGCCAGCGCCGGGAGGCCACCGGACTCACACAGACCGAGACAGGACTCCGCGCCGGCTGGGGTCAGTCGAAGCAGGCCAAGATCGAGAATGGCCGTTCACTGCCCGCTCCAGGGGACGTGTGGCGCCTGGCCACGGTGCTCGGCTTGACCCAGAAGATCCAGCGCGACTACACGCGGATCCGCCGAGCCGACCTCACCCACCGCCATCCACGGAAACCGGAAACCGGCAGAGCACAGTGACCCCTCTCGGACGACCCGGATCCCCAGAGTGACCACGTCAACCGTCGCGTTCTCGACCGAAGCGCACCTCGCCGACCTCGCCGACGCCCACGGAGAAGAAGTGACGTTCCCGCCTCAGCACGTGATCTTCGCTCAAGGCAACCAAGGGAACCAGCTGTACATCATCCGGGCCGGCACGGTGAAGACCATGATGGATGGCCCATCGGACAAGGAGATCCTGCTGAACCTCCACGGGCCCGCCGACATCGTCGGCGAGTTGTCGGCGTGCGACCCTGGCCCGCGAACATCGACCGCGATCGCGTGACCGCGGTTCAGGCCATCGGCGTCCCCTGGTACCGACGTGATTCAGGATCTGGTCAAGGCAATCGACGAGCTCAAGACCGAGTTGGACAAGAGCCGCAAGTCCTACCGGAACGTCGAAGAAGGCGCGGTCGGCACGTTCGGCAAACTCTGACAGGAAGCCATGAAGCGCACACGTATCGGCATCGCCGGACTTGCCCTGCTCGCTGCCGCGTGCGGCGGCAACACGACGGGAGGTGATGCCAGGCCTGGCACCACGACCGAGACGCCGACCAGTACGTCATCCACTTCAGCGCGCAACACGAAGCTCGCCGAAGTCAAACCTTGCGAGTTGATCGCCAGTGGTGAAGCCGCCCGGCTCGGTCTCACCGCTCCTCCGCAGCCTCGCAGGTCAGCCGGTGCGGAAACCTGCGAATGGATCGACAGCAGCGGCGGAGTGACAGTCGCCGTCGAAACAAGACCGGCGCGAACGACCTGAACCACCAAGGCAACGTGAAGGCCCCGGCGAGGTTCAGGAAGTACGACGGCTTCACAGCCAAGCCGGAAAGGGACTCGGGCGTGTGCGACGCGGTGATTTCAGTCAGCGACTCGTCCAGCGTGCAAATCGTTGCCAGCGCGGACGTTGCCCACCGCAACACCGCGAAGGCCTGCGAGTTGGCCACCAAGTCGGCCGAGTTGGTCGCCGCCAAGCTGTCCTGACCTCTTCAAGTCCTGGGGAGACGAACGATGCCGCGCGAGACACCAGACAACGGATGGTTCACCCTGTACCCGCGCATCGCCGAGCGCTGGGCGTCCGCGCTGCTGACCATCGCCGCTCTGCTCGACGACGCGCACGCCTACGCGCCGCGCTGAATGAGCGGCTCAGCGACCAGCCCCGGCTCGACGAATCGATGCTGCGCGGGCTGGCACGGCAGGTGCGCCGCTCGGACACCGGCCGAACCGACCTGATGCTCACCGACGTGCCCAGCCGGACGGCCAAGGCGCTGCTGCAGCTCGCCTCCCGATGTGGTCACGCGGAGTGCAGGGCTGTGCGGGTGGCGCACGGGCTGACGCAGAAGGAGCAAGCTCAGTACGTCGGCACCAGCCGCGAGATGATGAACAGGGTGCTGGCCGGGTTCTCCCGGCGCGGCTGGGTGCAAGTGGAAGCAGAGAGCGTGCGGATTCTCGATCCTGAGCGGCTGCTGCGAGGAATCCAGCTGACGCACACCGGGCTGTGGGAATCGGGTCACGTGCAGGCGTGGCCAGGTGGGAAGTCCGAGGGCGAAGGCCTCGACGTCAACGAGTCGGACCAGCCGTGCCAAGACGAAGGGTCTCGCTGATCACCGGCACGTGATCAGCGAGACCGTCATGCTGAAGATCCACTACACGGTCGCTTCGACTCGTGCTACACGGACTCGACGGCGGCGGCCACGTCAGCGTCGCGGTGTGCCCGACGGTACCGCTCGACGGCCTTGGCGAAGCAGTGCTCGGCCTCGGACAGTTCGTTCAGCTGCTTGTGGGCCTGCGCCACCTTCCGCATCGCCGAGTACCGCGCCGCCCGTGTCCGCTTCGGCAACACCGCGGCTGGCTCAGTCCCCAGGGAAGTCATGGGCTGAGCAGCAGCGCGAGAAGCAGCAGCGCGAGAAGCTGCCGCCGCACATCACCAGCCGCATCTACGTGGACGAGGACGGCAACACCGAACTCGTCCAGTGCGGTCAGGAACCGGACGGCGAGCACATCGCCCTCGGAACGCGCCTTCGTGCGCAGGGATACCCCGAAGGCCGATACGGGCGGGTAACCGCGAGCGAGCACGTCGAGACCAAGGTCGCGTGACGACAGCGCAATGCCGGCATCGCACACGTCGAGGTGGTCGTCACAACGTGATGTGCCAGGGACGATATTCGTGCCCGGAGGTCATTCCCGACATCCTGCTACCTGGTTAAACGCTGACCGTGCACGATCCCGTAGGGTCGGGGACATTCACCGGGAGGAGCCAGCCGTGAACGCGGTTGACCTGTACTACTTCACCGCCGGCAATCCCCGTGGCCGGACGCCCGTCACGGTGCGGACAGAGTCCGAGATGCTGCGTGCACTGCACGAAATCCTGGCCAACCGGCAGCCGCATCCGACCGTGATGTACGCGAAAGCCCGCCCGACCATAGGGCGGCGCAACCGCCCTGACCATCAGATCAAATTCGACGTTGACGCCGAGTCGGGGTCGGGGCACTCTACGCGGCCGGAATGCCGAACTTCATCCCGCTGCGTGCACAGCATGGCGAACGCGAAGACGCAGAAGTGCAGGCTGTGGACGAGATGCGCGACTAGGTGTCGAAAGCCGACATCACCGCGGCAGACGACGACTGCATCCTCACGGTCTGCGAGGTGAAGAGGCTGCTCCACATTGACTTCGACACGCGGACGGAGTCCCGCGGTCGCGGTGCTCCCACTGGAAAAGATACCTGAGGCACTGCTGGAGTTCATGGCGACGACGCAGCGTCCAACCTGTCTGGCCTGGCAAAACTCCGAAATCATCGTTTGATCTGCATCGACATACTACGTCTCACGGTAGTCGCATCGCAGACAACGGCAGTCGGCAGCAACCCGCTGACCCTGTCATCGCGGACGGCGAAGACGTACACGTGAACGCGATTGAAGCAAATGACGTACAGGCGATCCAGTTCCTCCACTGCGTCGCGCAAGTGACGTGTAGCTCGCCGTTCTCGCGTGCGAGCGCCCGCCGGTTGTCTCGCTGTGCCATTCCTCGAACAAAACTGGAAGCATAGAAGACTGCGGTACCAAAGAAGAATCTCCTGCGTGAGGCGCGGAAGTGATCAGGAGAGTGCACCCAGCTGCGCTGCGCAAAGCTGCTGTGATGTCAGCATCCATCGGCAGAAAACAGGCTGCAGCGGCCGGTCGCGGCATCGGTAAGCCGCCGCCTCCGCCTCCGTGTTGTTGCACCGGAACGCCATACGACCTTGCTAAAGTCATCACTCGAACCCGAAACCGCATAGCAAACGGAGCAACTCGTGGCACAGAAGGTTTTTGTTCAGCTCATCGACGACCTCGACGGCACATCCCCAGATGTCGAAGCCGTCAGCTTCGGTCTCGACGGCGTCGCCTACGACATCGATCTCACGCCGGACAACGCGTCGCGACTGCGGGACGGCCTCGCGGATTTCGTCGCCAGCGCACGGCGCACCAACACGCGCCCGAGGAAGGCAGGCGCTACCACGCGCACCGTGGTAGCCGAGTCCCGTACCAAAGAACAGACTCACGCAATCCGTGCGTGGGCCCGCTCCAACGGCCATGAGCTCTCCGACCGCGGTCGCATCCCCATGCACGTCATCGAGGAGTTTGAGAAGGCACACCGATGAGACTGCTACCCGATGTCGGCGGGCCGGCATCGGCGTCGAGCACGTCGTCAGGGCGGGTGATGTCGGCGCCCACGATGTCGGCGTCGTCGCTGTGCGCCACCAGCAGCTGGCTCTGCGCGACGGCGACCGGGGCGTAGTTGGCGCAGACCACCCGCACGTCGGCGCGGCGGCCTGAGCGATCTCGTGGACGTTGCCCACGGTCGGGATACCGAAGCCCAGATCGAGGAACTGGCGTACTCCTGCCTCGATCATGAAGCACCGCCCGGCGCAGAAAATCACGGTTGTGCTGAGCGATGCACGCCACGCCCGGCTGCACGGCACGATCTGGTCAGCCAACGCACGATCCGCAGGGAAATGGTGGCTTCGCCGAGCAGGTAGTCGTAGACCCCTGACCGCGCCGGGAATGTTTGAATCTACCCACGCGGCGGCCGCTTTCCAGCGGGAACACCGGCTCGGGTCACGTCATCGGACTCAGGTGAGGAATTGTCTGCGGCGGACCGGTCGGCGTCGCGTCCGGTGTGCAGCACGATCTTGGCGATTACGACCAGTGCCTTGTGGACCGGCCGCCGGCGTAGCTCCAACTCTTCGCCGACGACCCAGCAAGGACGACGTGATCGTCACGATCACCGGGCTGACCGGGTCGATCGGCGCCGGGGGCCTACCCCTTCCACGGCAGGTCGCTCGACAACCTGGCCTACCACCTCATAGGTACGCGTGGCACATCAGCTCAACCGGCTGACGTGCCGACGTGACCGGTCAGAACGGGCTACGTGACCCCCGCGTCCTATTGATCGCCGCAGATCCGGCTTTCGGTGGTGCAACCGCGTCCGGGCGGCGAAATCGGGCCGCCGCACCCCTGCTAGAAGGTCTCGCGCAGTTGCTTGATCTCGACAGCAGCCCCGGCGAACGCATGCAGGGTGGCGAGGTTGTCGCTGATCACGGCCCATCCGGGAAGGCGAGCGACAGCGACCACGTGCGCGGCCGCGAAGGCGGCGAGGGTCTGCAGCTCGTGCTCCTCACCGGGGTGCGCAGGACCGCTGCACAGCACCTGGGCGATGTCATCGGCACGGCTGAGGTCGACCTCGTCCCTCACGATGATCGGCAGGTTCAGCAGCACGTCGATGACGTGATGGGTGTCCGGTGGTGTGACGGTCTTGGCTACGACGATGGCGCTGGTCGGCACCACAAGGGTGGTGGCGTGGTCCATCGCCTCCCACACGAGCGCGTAGGCGTACTGCCGGCCTTGGGCGAACCACACGAGCGCTGAGGTGTCGAGCACCCAGCCGGAACCAGCGACCACCGTCGGATCAGCCGGCCGCTCGCGGTGCTGCGGTACCGCCGAACAGATCGGCTTGTACCGCGGCGCGGGCCCGGTCAGAGGGTGGGCCGCCAAAAGTACGCAACAGGCTGTCGAATCCGTGCGCGAACAGCTGGGTGCGCCGCGTCTGCCACGGCGTGTCGATGCGTGACGGGTCCTGCGGCTCCTTCTGCTGCTCGTTCACGCCGTTCACGGTACCGCCTCGCACGCCTCATGACCTCATCCCGATCCGCGCGAGCGCTACCGTGTCCGGAAACGTGAGCGATCCTTCAACTCGTTGCGATGGCGGGTCGGGATGAGGTCAAGGTCTTGACTTGTCCCTACCTGCGGATACCGGCGGGTGCATTCGGTCGGCCACCACGGAGATCAGCCCTTCGGAGGACACGATGCGGTGATGCGACCAGGTGCTCGACCAGCGAACTGCGATCATCCGCGGGGCGGCGGTACCGCGACGGCCTGTGACGCCGGTGCCATGACGACGAGCTGGTTGCCACCGGCCTGCTTGGCGCGCTGCTGGGCGGTGTCGGCGGCCAGCAGCAGCTCGTGGAACTCGGTGCCGTGCTCGGGGAAGACCGCGGCACCGATCGAAGCTGGCACGCCCGCCAACCTGACTTGGCCGGACGTGCCGGTCACCGTCGGCTGCAGGTGCTGCAGCGCCGTGAGCACGCGGTCACCGATGTCCGTGCTTTCGCGTGAGCCGACCGCCGGCAGCAGCACCACGAACTCGTCGCCGCCGAAGCGGCCCACGAGGTCGCCCGCGCGCAGCTCATGGCGCAGCGCATCAGCCACGATCCGGAGCAGGTCATCGCCGGCCGGGTGTCCGAGTTGGTCGTTGACCTGCTTGAAGCCGTCCAGGTCGATCATGAGCAAGGTGGCGGGCTTGGTCTGGCCGCGCAGGCGGTCGAGCAGCGCGGTGGCCGTCTCCGTGAAGAACATGTCGCGCAGCAGGCCGGTCTTGGCGTCGATCTGTGCCTGGCGCGAGCGCTGCGGCAGCAGGAACTGCCGGTGCAGCACCAAGACCGTCAGCATCAGCACGACCACGAGCCACGGCGTGTAGGTCAGCAGCGCGGCCATGCCAAGGCCCAGCCCCAGCGCGGCGGCGACGACGAGCTGGTCCGCCAGGTCGCCGATGGCCTTGCGCACCGGCGCCCCTGGGTCGCTGAGCGCCAGCACGCCGACGACCAGCATGTAGTTGACGAACCACCAGGCGGTTGCCGCGCCCACCAGCACGAGCAGGCCCAGCGGGCTGTTCAGGAGATGCTGCGCGTCGACGAAGCCGCTCGCGCCCAGCACCGCGGCCGCCACGCCGGACGCCAAGATGAACGTGCTCGCGGTGAACACCTTCTTCGCGGCGGTCGACTCGCCGTCGACCCGAGCCCAGGCGTACACGTAGGTGATGGCGGTCAGGGTCGCCACCAACGGGAGCGGCAGCAGCACCACACCGGTGAAGACCCACAAGCTCTTCAAGTTGACGTACGGGGTGCCCTGGACGGTGATTTCGCGTAGCCGCTCGATGCTGCGCGAGGCCTCCAGGTGCACCACCGCGGCGACGGCCAGGATGGCGAAGGTCCGGACGTCCGGGCTGGTGAGCGCGAAGTGCACGGTGGTCAGGACGACGAGGACGGCGGCCGCGGCGTCGACGAGCAGTACGTAGGCGAGCACCGGCCGAGGTAGCTTCCACAGCCGCCAGGCAGACGGCGGAACGAGCCGCAGAGCCTGGCCCGTGGTTCGCCGCTGAGGAGACTCCGCACTCACACTCATGTCGTAACCCCATACGGTTCCACGGCCGCACCTGCGCGTATCACAGCACGGTAACTACGGGACAACCGCAAGTCATGAGCCCGTATGGGTGCGGCTACTACCTGGCCCAGCACTACCAGTAACGAGGAGCGCCCCCATGAACACGACGACCTCCGGCAACGAGTGGACCTTCCGCGGCAACGAGTGGACCTTCCGCACCGGCAACGAGTGGACGTTCCGCGGCCGGTCATGACCACGGCCCATCAGCGCTGAACCGGCCAGGTCGTCAAGCTCCTCGGTCGGGCGCGGGTTCGGCGTTCGCGCGCTGCCAGGCTGTGGTCGCCAGCAGTGCGCCCAGGGCGCCGATCCCGCCGGCGGCCGCGACGACGCTCGAGGTGGACGTCGCGGTCGCCATCAGGCCGGCCAGCATGATGCCGGCGCCCTGCGCCGTCTTGAGCGCGGTGACGGCCAGGCCGAGGCACTGCCCGCGGTGGTGGTCCGGTACGAGCCGCACGAACAGGCTGCGGGCGACCACGTGATAGCCCGCGGCAGCGCCGGACAGCGCCCACAGCGCGACGGTGAGCACCAGCCCCGGTCGCCAGGCGCACAGCACGAGCGGCAGGCAGGCAGCGACCGCCAACGGTCCCATCAAGCGCAGGCGCAGCTGCGGATTCAGTCGCGCCACCAGCACGGTGCCGACCACCGTGCCTGCCGGGGACGCCGCCAGGAGCAGCCCCGCGGCCGCGATCCCCTCTCCGATCTCACCGGCGTACGGTACGGCCAGCCCCTCGACGGTGACGTACGCGCCCGCCACGCAGGCGAGGCCGAGCAACGCGCGGAGCCGCCGGTTTCCCACCACCAGCACCAGGCCGGTGCTCAAGGAACCCCACCAGGACCAGGTCGCCGAGCTCCTCGATGTCGCGGCAGCCAGGTGCGCGGCGGGCCGAGCCCGCACACCTAGGCGCACGAGCACCGCGGAGACGACGAACGTGCCCGCGTCGAGCAGCAACCCCTCGCCGATGCCCATCCCCGCCACGACGAGACCGCCGAGGGCGAAGCCGGCCACCTGACTCGACTGCACCATCACGTCCTGCGCGGCAGCACCGACCACGTACCGGTCGCCAGTCAGTGCGGCCGCCAGAGTCGCACCGCGGGCGGCGCCGTGCGGAGCGCCGAGCGCCTGAACGCCCACCAGGAGCACGGCGGCGACCCACAGCGGCAGGCCGGGCACCGCCATGACAGCGACGAGCATCGCGCGGGCGATGTCGGTCGTCACCATGACCGCGCGGCGCGGGTACCGATCCGCCAGACCGGACAGCAACGGCCCACTCACCAGGTCCGGCAGGTAGGTCAGTCCGTAGGTGACCGCGGTCCAACCGGCGGAGTCGGTGCGCTCATAGACCAGCATCGACACGGCGACCCGGGCCAGCTGGTCCCCCATCATGGACAACAGTTGCGCGACGAACAGCGCCTGGAACTCCCGGTTGGTGAACACCGCGCCCAGCCGCGCCCGCCGGCCGCCTGCTTCCGCCACTCACGCCCCCCCGCAGCCGATCCTGCACACGAGCAATCAGCATGACGGGTACGGAGCTCCGCCACGCGGCGGAGAAGGGCGAGCAGATCGTCACTCGTTCGGGTGTAGCCACGTGCACGCCCTGAACGGCACGGCCGGGAAGCTGGCTGGCCTGGCGGCTTCATCCCCACCACGTGCTGGAGCGCCATGACCGAGCACATCGACGTCCTGGACCCGCGCGCTGTCTGCCGAAGCCACCACGACCCATGACCGCGGCAGCCGCTACACCGCCCCAGTGCCGGACCGGGCAGCCGAGCTCCTGCGGAGACAGTGAGTCTATCGCCCCGGTTTTCGTGAACAATGCCACGCGCGCACAGATCGAGCCTGGTCTCAGTCCTGCCGCAGCTCACCCGGCGGTTCAGCGTCCATGAGCTTGCCCAGCTCATCGGCGGGCATGTCACTCCGTACCGCGCCGAGCTCTCAGACGGCGATCGTGGCGGTGATGTAGCGGTGCGTCTTGGCTGCGTGCACCAGCGCAGGATGGGTGCGATGCGTGCCAGGCACAAGCACCGTGGGATCGGTGACGAGGAAGTGGTTGATACGCAAAGAGCCCCCACATCGACGCCATCGCGCACCGTAGCGCTGTAATCGCCATCGAGATCTCCGAGGCTGTACCAGCCACCGCCATCGAGGCGCCGGCCCGCAGCGTTGGACCAACGCCCGGTCAAAACGTCCACCGGCCTGTTATCGGGTCCCCAGCTACCATCTTCGTGCTGAATTCCTTTGTCCTGCACACCAACCGGGTCCAGTCGGGCAGCCAGTTCCCAATCCCGGACCGGCTTGTTCGGGCCCGACATCGGCCCGTTGAACGAGCCCGCGAGCAGGCCGATCAGCCCAGGGGTCTTGTCACGCTCGCTAGCGACTGCGGCCTTGAAGGCCTTGTGTTGCTCGATGCGCCGGTCGGCGTCGTGGGGATAGCTCATGACCGACCGCATCATCAGGGTAGGACCGCGGTCTCCGACCTGCGCCTTGAGAAAGCCGTAGTGATTGTGCTCCTCGTCGGGATCGTGACCGCACCAGTTGTTGGTTACCCACAGGTGCGGCTCGTCGCGTTCGGCTTCGCGCACGAACACCGCGACGTGGGCCACGTTCCAATCGCTGCGGCAGAGGAAGCCGCGGTAGCGGCCGAACGGGGCGAGCAGCCGCTCCGCGCGGTGCAGAAGCTCGTAACCGTTGAGGTCGAACCAGTTCGCGTGCTGCCAGAAAAGCGCGCCCGAGGCAATGTCCGAATCGGACGCACAACCTCCTGCATGGTGGCACCCCGTGCCCGCCTTCATCACCGCCGCGAACGGGCTGGCGCCAACCGGTTGATTCGCCACCGGGACGCCGCCACGATCGTGTTCGCCGCTGACGTCGTCGACACGTTCAACCTGGGTAAGAGCGCCGCCACGGTGCAGCGCACCCAGCTCGAGAGGCGACCGACAACTGGGCCAACATCTGCCGTCTCCCTGCCGGTACCTCCGCCACCCCCTCATCGTGAGCTCGCACATCGAGCAACTGGTACAGGTCCACAGAACATCGAGTCCCGCGAATGAGCAGGCGAAACCGCGCTAGCCCATTGCCTGGCGCTGGATCTGCAATCGCCCCGCAGCCAGATCGGCCGGTGCGGTCGTCGTTGGCTCCTGAAATGCCGCGACCACTCCGCTACACGCCCGGCAGGCCGAACGACTTGCCCGCTAATACCTCGGTTTGACGTCCTCAGCCGGCCGGGCGGGCCGACCAAGGCCGCGGCGGTAATCGGGGCCTTGGTCGGGTCGGGACTGTTCCGGACGGCTTCGATGAGATCGACGCTGCCCTGCTTAGGCCGCGCTACGCCGGCTTAGCACCGCCCGACACCCCGGTCGTGATCACCAGCACGGTGGTGAAGTACATCGCCGCGGTGGGCGAGATGAACCTGCCGACTGCGGCCGTCGTCATCCAACTCGACAACCTGACGTTGAACGACTTGGCCGCCTGCCTGCCGCGCACCGCACCGCACCGGAGTCCGGAATGCGGTTCGGACACGCACACGGGCTCAGCCGTGTGCCCAGGACCGGCCGTGCTGAGTCGGGTGCTGACCAACCCGTTGATGGTGTTCCCGGCTCGCACCATTACAAGTACGTCGGCACACCGGGCCAGTACCTCGTGCCGCCCGTCGATTGCCAGTGCGCGCACGTGGCGATTGAACGGGTGGCAGAGAACCCGTTACCTCGGGTGCGCCTCGACCAGATCCCGCTGCCGCTGTCGGCAAACGAGCCGATGCAAGCAGACCAGAGCGCTGCATTTCAAAGGCGCCTACGGCGTCGCTTCGTGATGGGCCTGGGGCCCACCCCTTCCCCTCCGCCTCTCCAGGCTGCCCACCCGGTGCTCGCCCACGAAACAGCAACACCACAAAACAGCAACACCACGAACGGAGCGCCACATGACCAACGACAGCAGGCCCGATGCCGACATCGGCAAAGCCACCCAGGCCAACCTCGGTGAGGTACCGCTGAACGGAGAAGGGATGGCCACTGTGCTCACCATTCACCGCGCCGCCGCGGCGATTCGCAACCACATCGAGAACTCGGCGCTGCGCAGCAACGACTTGAGCTGGACGAGCTTCGTCGTGCTCTGGATCGTCTGGACCGGCGGCACCATCGAGACGGGTCACGCTGCCGAGAAAGCGGGCATCTCCAAGGGCACCTTGACCGGCGTCGCGAAGACCTTGGAGTCCCGCGATCTGATGGAACGCCGCGCACACCACGGTGACGCGCGTCGTGTCGTTCTGAAGCTCACCGCAACCGGCGCCGCACTGATGGACGAGCTGTTCCTCAGTGTGCATGCGGAGCTGGTCTTCGTCTCCGAACCGTTCACGGCTGCCGAGGCGGAGTCCCTGACCTTGATGCTGCAGCGCATGGAGACGCACGTCGGCATCAAGGGGCCCCGCCGCCAGCAGGACGCGCGCCGCAACCAGCAGATGCCGCCACGCAGGTCCGGCCGCCGCGCAAATACCGCCACGACGGCGTCCTCAGAGGACTGACGCAAGCCAGAGCGAAGTTGGTGGGTCTCGTCGGCGATGCCACGGGCCGACGAGACCCACCCCGTTCGTGCCGAACGTCCTGGCAGCTCTGCCGGACGTGTCTATGACCACAACCGCTTGGGGCCTGAGCCGCAGCGTGTTCTCGCGCTCTGAAAGGACTCGCACGATGAACTACTCGGCACCCGTGTTACGCATCAGCGATCCCGCCAGCATGATCGCCAGCATCCCGCCGTTGATCGGCTTCCGTCCGGTCAACTCGGCCGTCCTCGTCTGCATGAAGGGCACAGTGGTCGCTTGCGGCGCGCGCGTGGATCTCCCCAGCCCTGAGCTGACCGCCGAGACAGCCGCTCAACTGGCGATCGTCGTCGAGGGGCACCAATTCGACTCCGTCATCCTGATCGTGTTCGGTGGCGGGGCCACCACCGGTGACCTCCCGTACTGCTCACTGGTAACCGAACTCAAGACCCGTCTGTCAGCAGCCGGGGTCGACGGATTCGTTGCGTTCTGGGCTGCTGAGGCTGCCGCCGGCGCGCCCTGGGGATGCTACTGCGGCGAGTCCGCCTGCACCCTGGCAGGCGCGCTGCCCGATCCTGATGAGACCGCTCTCGCAGCACACAACGTCGCCAACGGCCTCATGACCGCAGCGAGCCGCGACGAGCTCCACGCCTGCGTGCGCCCGGCTGAGGAAGACACTCTGACACGACGCACCACGCTCATCGAGCACGAGGAACGCACCTGGCGGCACAGCCCGAACGCCGCCTTCGCCCTCGTGAGCGCCGCTGTCGACGACATGGCTGACGGTAAACACGACTTGGACGACCTGGCGATCGCCCGGTTGTCACTGGCCCTGCAAGACACGCGCGTTCGCGACGCCGCGCTGTCGTTCGCGACCAGCGCCAACGCGGCCGCCGCCGAGAATGTCTTCTTCGCCCTCACCCGCGAAAGCCCGGCTCCGTATCGTGCTGAAGCTGCTGCTCTCGGGGCCTTCTACGCCTACCTCGCCGGCAGGGGCGCACACGCATCGCTCGCACTCGGCACCGCATTCCAGGCCTGCCCCGATCATCGGCTCGCTGGACTGCTGCACATCGCCATCAACGCCGCTCTCCCGCTCAAGACACTGAACGGCATGGCCCTCAGGGCAGTGCACGAATCGCTCAGCCTGCTCGATGAGCAGGACTAACTCACCTCGTAGCGTTCGCAGCCGGCGCGTCAGTCCTGGCCGACGCGCCGGCTGCCGGAGCTCGTCGAGCAGGCTGACCGCGGGCGTGGAGCCAGGCCACTGACGCGGTCGCCCACGCGATCGGCGACTTGTCAGTGAACATCGACGTCCCATCCGTCGGCTCGCCGCCGACTTCGCCCCGATGAACCCGGCCCGAAAAGCACTGGCCGGAACCTCACCGGCTCTGCAGGCCCGGCACCGCCCAGTTTTCCGGCCCGCAGATCGACAACCTCCGTGGGCCGCCCGTTGATGTCGCGTCACTCCCGATCGTCGCCACTTCCTCCGAAAGCGAGCCCATGCCTGCTTCCGGCATTGCTACATCCAGCGTCCGGTTCCGCGGTCGCCGGCCGCAACCTACGCGGTCGACTTCCCACGATGACCGGGTAGGGCCTTCGTCAGGTGGCCCAGCTGACTCCCGGCAAGGAAACCGTCGACGGCTCCCGCCTAGGCCGCGTAAATCGCATCGTGCGCGACTACGAGGCCATAGATCGATCCCTGGCGTGATCCTCTCGGGAGACAAGGCTTGGGCAAGTCGCTGATGCTTGCCGAGCTGGGGCGCGAGCAGCTGCAACTCCCAACGGTTGTCGTCCGGCACGACACTCTCGGCCTGGCACCCCGAACTCGGCGGCGGGCGCCGCATCGGTCAGCTCCCTTGATCGAGCGGTGCATCCACTTGCCGGGCGGGTGCCCGCCGGATTCAGCCCATCGCAGGCACCAGGTGAATTGCCAGCCAGCCGATACGATGTCCGCATGTGGAAAATTGGGGTGATCAAGAATGAAGCAGCACGATCGTGATCAAGCCCGCAACGCGCGCAACAGCAGCCTTGCGATAGCCGCAGCCGGTCTCGCCACTTCAGCGATGGTGCTGCTGACCATGACAATCTTCAGTGAGTGGGGGGCTACACCTGTCCAGCAGTTCGCCCGCAAACCGTTCTCCTGGATTGATCTTCAAGCCTGGGTGCTGTTGCTGCGATGTCTGGTATGGCTTGTGTCCGCCCTCATGGTGGTAGCGTTTCCAATTTATGCCGTGGTCGCGGTGATCAAGTGGAGAAACCGCGCGGCACAGGAGTGACCAGGCTGGTGCGGCAGGCAAAGCAGGCGCGGGATCTTCGTGGCCTGGCTCGCGGTTGCAGTCGAACCGCGGTTGCTGGCGCTGCGTCGGCCGCAGTGACCGGCTACCTCTGGTGCGGGTTCAGCTCACGGAGGCGTGCCAGGAATCCCTTGGGGGCGACGGCTTGGGTGTAGTTGCCGTCCGCGTCGAGGTAGCCCCAGTGGTTCATGCCTGGCCCGTACATCATGAGGGTCATCGTGTGCGGTTCCAGGTCGACGACCTCGTGGAACGTCTCGCGACCGACGCGGTTGACATCGCCGGCGGGATGTTCGACACCAGGCGTGTGGACGAGTTCGCCGTCTACGAGATCGACGCGATCTTCGACCAACAGCCCGGCCAGTGTGGCGGAGTGAAAGTCCCAGGGGTGATTGTGTGGCTTGGGTTGTTCGCCTCCTCGCCGATCCGGGGCGAGCCAGTAGTTCACGCCGCTGAACTTGCTGAGTCGCAGTTCGGCCTTGTACGGCTCGCCGGTGAGCTCGTCTGGGACGAGCGTCCACTGCCTGGAGATGAACGCTTCCCAGCGCAATGAGCCGAGTTCAGGGGTGTGCAGGTCGACGCCAGCGGCGGCGATCTCGAAGAGGTCGCTGGTGAGCGTCAGGTGAGGGGCGATCTGGATCCGTTGTTTCGGTGAGGTGATCAGTTGAGCCATGTATCCATGATCATGCAGGAGTTGTTGCGGTACAACGGTTTTCGGGTTGCGCAGACGGTTGGAAACGGGGAAACCCCCCCGCTGGTCAGCGGCGTGTCGGCAGTGCCGTGACCTCCGCCGCGGTGTTCACCTTCTCGCATAGGTCGAGATGGGTCAGGGTGAGTTGGCGGATCGCCTCTTCGCAGACCTGCACGAGTTTGCCGGCGTGCGCTGGTCGAGCATCCCCTGGGGTGTCCGCGGCCACCTGGGGCTGGAAGTAGTCCGTGACGAGGCCGCGGTAGTTGCGGTAGAAGGTCGCGTGCCGGATCTCGAGCGCGCGCTCGACTGCGAACACCGTGGGGTGGCGGCCTGCGGCTCGGGCATCGGCGAGGACCTGGTCCATGGCCCAGCGCACGTCGTCGTTGCTGGGCAGCGGGCGGTGCATCAGCGCAGCTCCTGCTCGGGAAGGTCGTGGTCGGTGAGGAACGCGGCGAGCTCGCCGCGACGTAGCTCCAGCCCGAGTCGGACGTACGGCCCGATCAGGCCGGCATCGCCGAGCTGGGCATCCAGCCTGGTCGGATGTGCGGCCAGGGTTGCGCGGTTGTCGGTGTGAGCGCGACGCTGCGGCAGCGCAGCGGCTGGCACTCGTTCAGCACCGGACGCGCCTCGTCGTCAACGGTGCTGCGGCACAGCGCCGCCCGCTCGGAGCGCTCGGCGAGGGCACGGAAGTTGGTCCGATCCGCGGCCCATGCACCCGTTCGTGGCCACCTTGATCACCGCTACGGTCAGCACAGGTGAGTATCCGGCGGACCTCGGCTCCGCGACTCGACACCAACCCCGGGAAAGAGGCCCACATTGCCCATCATGAGCCGGAAAAGGCTGGGTGAATTCGTGTGCGCGTTGGGTGACTTCGGCATCACCCTTCTCGGCGTCCGTGGCGATCTCGGCGGCGCGATGAACAGCATGGGGTACTGGAACCCGGACACGTTGGGCGAGCTCGTCGATGCCGCGCTGCACGCTGCGTGCGCGGGCCAGCGGCTGCTGGAACAACGTGACGCGCCACGGCACCGGCCCGTCCGCAGGCAGGCCGTCTTCTTGATGACCGATCAGGTGCTCGCCCAAGCCGACGCCACAGATCTCAAGAACCTCTCCGCTGCGGCCGACATCGCCGCAGATCCAGCCCAAGGCCTTATGTTGATCCGGCTCGCGAACCAGCCCGGAGACCACGCGCCCGTTGCCGCGGGCGCAACCTCCCTTCCCGACGGCTTCGCCGCCCGCTACACCCACACCGTGCCCCAGATCATCGGACTCACCCTCGCGCTCACCACCGCCCACTTCAGCGAGAACATGGGGGTCGTCTGGACGGTCGACGGCACGCTCGGGCCGGCGTTCACCAGCGTGGTCCCGGAGCAGAACCGGCGCAGCTTTCCCACCATCGCCGCGCTGCTCATCGCGACTCGCGATGAGGTGGTTCGCCGTGCCGTGGTCGTCCACAACTCGACCGATCGCATCCCGTACCAGGTGCCCCTGGCCATCATCGTCGGCGACGGGCTGGTCAACACCCTTCCGATAGAGCACGCGTCCTGGCTGCAGCACCTGCACGGCGACGCCGGAGCGATGATCAACACGCACCTTTGGGTGCTTCCGGTGGAGTCGCCTGAGCTTTCGCCGAGGAAGAACCCGCTGAGCCTTTGGGTCGCTAGGTACCGTGGCAGAGGGACACGCATCCGATCGCGGAGGAGTGCGCCGTGGACTACGACACCCCACCCAACGACGTCGGCCGCCGAGTGCGGGAGATCCGCAACTGGCGGAACCAGAGCCTGGAAGTGGTGGCCGGCCTAGCCGGGATCAGCTTCGGGCACCTGGGCCGGATCGAGCGCGGCGAGAAGCCGCTGACCACCCGCAGCACCATGGAGGCCCTGGCACGGGCGCTGAGGGTGGCGCCGTCGGAGTTCGACGGCAGGCCATGGGAGGTTCCCGGCTGGCCCGACCCGAAAGCGCACGCCGGGCTGGTCGCGGTCGAGGAAGCGCTGGACTCCTTCGAGCTCGGCGAGGACCCCGGTGTGCCGACGCGGCCGTGGCCGCAAGTCTCCGCGGACCTCGACCTGCTGGCCGACCGGATCCAGCACGCCGACTACGCCGGCCAAGGCGAATTGACGCCGGTGCTGCTTGGCGAGCTGCACGCGCTCTACGTGCGCGAACCGCAGCTGCGCACCCCGGTCCTGCTGGGCCTGGTGAAGGCCTACAGCTCGGCGGTGTGGATCACCAAGCGCATCGGTGGCCGCGGGCTGTCGCTGCTGGCGGCCAAGGCGGCGCGGCAGTGCGCGCTGGAACTCGGCTCGCCTGCGTGGCTTGGGTACACGGCCTGGTTGCGTGGGGACGCGACGGGCGCGTTGTCGCGGCCGCACCAGTACCAGCGCGCGGTGCGCATGGTCGACGAGCTGTCCCCGCATCTGAACGACCCGGAGGTGGTCCAGTCCGCCGGGATGCTGCACCTGAGCGCGGCGCTGGCGGCCGCAGTGCAGGCAGACCGGGATACCGCGGCAACTCACATCGAAGAGGCCACCGCCCTCGCGGGGCGGATGGACCTGGAGGTCGGGACGTTCGGAGGGCTGTGGTTCGGTGTGCCGAATGTCGGTGTGTGGGCGACCACGATTGGTCTGGAGCTCGGTGATGGCGCGAAGGTTGCCGAGACCGCGCGTGGTGTCCGGATTGCCGCGATCCCCTCGACGAGCCGTCACGCCGAGTTCTACTGCGAGGTCGGCCGCGCCTTGATGGGTGAGCCGAAGCAGCGCGACACCGGTCTGCAGCTCGTGCTCACGGCGGAGAAGCTGGCGCCGCAGCGGGTCCGCGCGGACGTGCTGGTGCGTGAGGCCGTCGCCCACCAGCTGCGTACGGCGCGTCGTGACGCCGGCGGCCGGGAGCTGCGCGGTCTGGCGTGGAGGTTGGGGATCGCACCGGAGTTCAGCCCGAACGGGTGATGCGGCGCGGATTTGACCTTCGAGGTCAAATCCGCGTTTTGGCTGCTCATAGCCTTCCGTTCGTGACCAGCAGGACGTATGGGCCGTGGGCGGACGCATGTGGCGTACCGGTCACCACGGCCGCCCGCGTGGAGCAGATCGGTGTCCACAAGCCACACGGCGCGCTTGCGGGCCGGCGGGGCAAGACCGGTGTCGTCACCGACCTCGGCAGCTCACGCGTCAACGTGCTGTTCGACGGCGAGGACATCCCGGTAGGCGTGCGTCCCCACCTGCTGCAGGTACTCGCGCAGCAGGAGGCGGAGGGCATGACCTGTCTGGAAGGCCTGCACTGGCACGGCTACCTGCACCGCGCCGAGGGCGGCCTATACGAGCTTCCCGAGCCGACTCTCCTGGATCGCAAAATCCGGCTGGCCGAGGTCCCGCACACCGTGCTGCGCTCGCCCTCGCAGGTGGCCAAGTGGGTCGGCACTACCAGTGACCAAGACGAATGCTTCGTCCTGTGGCTCCCCGCGCCCGGCCTGTGGAGGACCTACGCAGACCAGGCCGAGTGGCGGACGGAAGCGGTCAAGCTCGCCGCGCGGGCCGGCGCCGTGTACACCGCGGTGTCATCAGCGGACGGCAGTGCCCGGTGCGAGCTGTACGCCGAAGCCGTCTCCGCCGACGACTGCCCGGAACACGGCGTCCACCACGAGCAGGACGCGTGATGACCAGCGACCGGGTCGCCGACCCCAACACCCCGGTACTCCAAGGCCCTCAGGAGATCGGCGCGGCGTTCGCCGAGTGGTTCGTCAACGCCAGTCCCGACGAGGTCCACGCGTTCATCGCCGCCAACGGCACCCGCACGAAGGAGCTCAAAGACCGCGGTGAACTGGTCGCCAGCGACAAACCACGGACCTGGGATGGCGACGTCGACCAGTGGTCCGCCCGCACCCCGAGCGAGCCTTCCCCCCGCACCCGGTAGAAGACCGGACGGCCCACCGGTGAGGACCCTCCCCTTGTTCTCACCAGCCGCTCCGGCCACAGCGGGCCCACCTCGGCCGGTATCAGGGGCTTCCGGCCGGTCGGTACCCCACCAAGGAGGCAATGGTCTCCCAACTTTCGAGTCGAGGAGCGCACATGCCGGTCCAAGGTCCCATTGCCCGGCGTTCCGCGCGAGCGGTGCTGTTCGACAAGAACAGGCACCTTGTACTGATCAAGCGCAACAACCCCGGTCAGCCGCCGTACTGGACGACGCCGGGCGGGGGGATCAAGGACGGCGACGCCAGCGCGGCCAACGCCCTGGAGCGTGAACTCGTCGAGGAACTCGGCGCTGTCGCGTCGGTCGGCGGGCGGGGCCTGTTGATCTCGTCGGAGACCGAGCAGGGCCTCTCCGTGCAGGAGATCTTCGTGGCGCGCCTGATGAGCATCGACGAGACAGCACGGAACGGGGCGGAGTGGACCGACTCCAGCCGTGGTGGGTACGAGGTGGTGCGGGTGCCGATCGACCAGGTCTACGCGATCGACCTCAGGCCCAGGGAGGTCAAGGAGTTCGTCACCCGCAACGCCTTGGCACTTCTGGCGGAAGTGCTCGGTTAGATCTCCTCCCATCACACGCCGGCGGCAGTGAGACGGAACCGCGTTGCGTCCGCGAACACGCCTCCGGGCTGGTGAAGCCCCGTCACAACGAGCAGTGACAGCGCGATGAGCAGCTGATGTGACACGGAGATCAGCGGTCCCGGCCCGAACTGCTCGGCATAGCGGCGAGCGACATGCCTCGCCCGTTCGGCCCGTTCGCAGAACCGAGCCAAAGATTCCGCTTGCAGGGCGGTGTGGGGCTGGCTCTCGCGTTGCGCGCCAACGCTGGTACTCCGACGGGTGGTCGTTGCGCGCGACGTCGTCTCCTACAGCGCCTGGGGACACCTGGCGTCGCGGGCTCACCACGACAGCACGCACACCAAGCAGTTCCCGCTGAAGGCGGGGGAGTCGCTGCTGCGGGCGGTCGACCGGTGGAAGGAGGGTGGCTACTTCCTCGATGGCGGCACCGACACCGCCGGAGCGGTCCGCCGCCACTACGCCGGACACGACCGCGTCGTGATCCTCACCGACGAGCAGTCCCGTGATGGCGACGTCGGCCAGGCGCTCCCGGTCGAGACACCGCTCTACACCTGGAACCTCGCCGGCTACCGCACGGGGCGCTCTGCCAGCGGCACTGCACATCGCCACACATTCGCCGGGCTCACCGATCGGCATTCCGGATGATCACCCTTCTCGAAGCCGGTCGTGACGCCAACTGGCCCTTCTGAGCAACCCTCGTCGCGCGAGCGCGTGCCCGCTCGCGCGACGAGCTTCATGGACTCGAAATCCCTCAGTTGTCGCCGGCTGGCGAGGGCAAGTCGATCATGCCTCGTGTCCACAACTAATCGACCGGACTCGAACCGGTGCCGGCATGCCTGACCAGCTCTACGCCAGGTCCATCAGTCCTTCATCACCGCCACCGGCGGTCTGCCCCACCTGCTCCGAAGGGATGCTTACCGTGCCCGCACCAGCCAGCCTCACCGATGCAGTGGATGTCGTGCTTGAGGACGGTCGCCGTCTCCGGATCCGTTCGGTCATCGCCGACCGGGTCCGCGGCGTCGACGCCGACGGGGACCTGCTAATCCCGCTGGCCGAACCCGGACAGCACATTCCGGATGACCACGGCGACGAGTACCTCGTCCCGCTCACGCCCTGCTGCCATGCCCACGGCAAGGGCGCAGACTCCGCCACCGGAGTGGTGTGCCGCAACTGCTACCGCGAGGTCGACCCCAAGTACGGCGGTCCCGGTGATCTCAGCGTGGCCGTCGCCGGTGCCCGTCCCGCACTGCAGTTCTTCCGCCGCCGCCTCGCACCGCGCGCCGCGTCGAGGGCGCCATGGATCACGACCGAGGCCGCCGTGCGGACGCTGCGCGAGCCCACACCGCCGAGCGCCGACGTGAGCACGGAGGACTGGCGCAGCCGCATGACGGCGACGCTCGCTCTGCTCGAGTCCGCCGCCGACGTGCGGTTGTCCCCGGCCGGGCACTTCCTCGCGATTCGTTCACGGGTCCACCGCAACCGCCCGTACCGGTGGTACGTGGTGCACGTGGCCACCGGGGCGTACCCGATCCGCCTCGGCGACTACCGGCCGGAGGACAGCGCCGATCCTCATGGTGCCGAAATGGACCTGTCCGAGGAGGCGGTGCTCGGCTACCTCGACGCCATCGAGCGGCTGCCGGGCCGTCGCGGCGGCCTGGTGGACTGGGGCGTCGCGCCCGTCGACCTGCAGGCCGAGATCAGCCGGTGGGAGGACCCGCTGATCCAGCGCGACGAGCACGACCCCGAGCACGCCTACCGTCGCCTCCCCGACGCGGTCCGCGCGCTGCACCGCACCGCGGTCCTGCACGCCCTGGCGGCCGACCCTGCTCGCGACGCCACGACCGAGACCGTCCAGAAGGTGCTGATCAGCTTGCTGGAGGAGCCGCTGCCGCCGATGTACGACCGCGACCCGGCGCCGGTGGCGGACTACCTGCGCCGGCTGCTGCTGGACTTCAACGGCGGCCGCCGCCGGGACCGCAGCGACCGCCGTACCCCCGAGGCCCGTCGTAGCGACGCCCGCACCGCCCAGGTGACAATCCTCGCGGCGCTGACCACCCTGGGCGCTCACCCCCGCTCCGCGGTCGACGCACTGCGTGCCCGCGCCGCGCACCTGCGACAGGGCCAGGGCGTGCACGCCCGCGCGGAACAGCTGGAGCGCGGCGCCCTGCTCATCGCGGAGCTCGCCTCGCCCGTGCCCACCGAACGCCAGCTGCTGCGCCACGTCGTACCCGGCGACGTCATCGCCTTCCTCCACCCGAACTTCCTCCGGCCCCTCGACGCGCTGTACGTCAAACAGGTCGTGCAGGTGAGCGGCCCGGTGAGCTACCTGGGGCTGGGTCTGGCCAACGGGGCCGAGGAGTTCATCGTCCCGGTCATCGACCTCACCTACCAGCACCCGACACCCGCGGTCCTGATGGTCCTTCCGGACAAGTCGTTGCGGCTGCACGCGCTGGAAGAACGCCCTTCGGTCCACACGCTCTGGAACGCCGCCGCGGCGGTCGACCACTGGGCCGTGCTCCCCGCCGACGCGGTCCGCCTGAAGCACGACGCGCTCGCCGAACGCATCCGCGTCGCGTCCCGCCGTGCGGCCGAAGCGTTCGACCCGCCCGTGACCACGACATCGACGCCGCCCCCGCCACCCGCGTGACCCACCGCCCGTACCGGACGGGCACGCGACGCGCACACCCACGCACACCACCCCGCCCGCGGCCCCAGACACCGCAAAGCAGGCCGCCGGCGGAGTAGCGCACACCCGCGCGCGTTCGCGTCCCCGTCCCGAGCACCGGAGAACCCATATGACCATCACCTCGGCCACGCCCCACGATCGTGACCGGCTCCAAGCCGACCTCGACACCGCCAACGCCCTGGCCCACGGCCGCGCGGAGGCCCTCGAGGACCTGTCCGCCGCGGCGCACCACCTGCGCTCCACCCTGCTGGCCGCCGTCGACGACCTGCCGACCCTGCTCACCGCAGCACCGCCGGCGACGGCCAACGCGACGCTGACCGCACTCACCGGCACCCTGGCCACCGCACAGGACCTGGCCCGCCGCGCCGACGGCTACACCCACCTGGACGCCCGCGACATGACCTACCTCGACATCGGCTACGACCTGGGCCGATACGGCTGGGCCGAACAGCCGGGCGCGGTCGCCGACCTCGACGGCGCCGCCTACGGCCCCGACGCGCCGCGTGGTTGGCTGCGGATCTTCTCCCGCGGCGGGCACGTGCTGCACCTGTGGTTCACCAGCCCGCTGTCCCTCGCCGCGGCGACGCTCAGCAGCCGAGGGCCTCTGCACGAGACCTTCGAGGTCAAGGCGGCGATCACCGCGCGCGACATCCCCGGACCGCTCGCCGTGCCGTTCCAGTGGCCCCGGCGCAAGGACGCCGCCGCCACCGACGACCTGGACTGGCAGCAGGCGACCGCTGTCCTGCGCAACTACGGCTTCACCCTGACCGACGACCAGCCCTGCGACAGCCACGGCGTCCCGTCCTCGGACTCCGACAACCCGGTCCGGGTGCAGACCTGGACCAAGCACCAGCACGGCCGACCCGCGCCGCTGCGCATCCGGCTCTACGGCATCGCCGACGAACAGCCCGTCGCCTGGTACTGGGCCGGCCGCATCCGCTGCCTTCAGCAGCTTGCCCGTGTCTGCACCCGCTGACCAAGACGAGGCCTACTTGCCCGGCCGGCGCTTCCCGTTCATCCGCCGTAACCGTCCAGCAGACGCCGTGTCGATCACCGCCGGGGACTGGGCCTGCGAACAACTTGATCGGGCTGCGCCGGCGGCTCGGCGGCACGACATTGGCGCTGCACTACTGCGACCTGCTGGTCCGCCACCCGCACGACATCCCCGACGTCGCCCCCACCTGCCGGTCGGCGTCGAAGTCACCGTCTCCCATGCGAGTCCGCCCCCTAGGGCCCGCGCGGTGACCGCGGGGAACTTACGGTCAACGGCGAGGTTCCCGTGACGCCGACGTTTCCCTACGTGGCGCTCCTGGTCGACCTGCACCCGCAACTCGCACCCCGCCGACCCTTTCGCGCCGGCGATCCCGCTATGCGCCTGCCTGGCGTGACGAACCTCCTCACCCGTCGATCCTAGAGCCGTCATGACCTTCGCCCGAGTTTGCCCGCTGAACTCCCAGCCACCATCGGCGAGCCACAGCCCGTCGACGATCCTGACGTCGACCACACCCTGCTCGACCTGCGATGCCAGCACCTGATCAGTCCTGCCATCGCACCGACGGCGGTCACTACGACGTCCTCGTCGGCTGCGGGCCGCCACCGTCGACCCGATGAGCTGCACGCGCCGCTCGCCCTGGCCGAGATCCTGCATCGCGACCGCGTCAGCACCCTGGGTGCCGGGTCCTTGGCTGGCCGCGGGGTAGCGCCTGGTACGTCCCTCTCCGACGGGCGCGTGGTCCACCGCGACCAGCGCCGCGTCAACCGGCTGCACGAGGACTTCCCCGCACGCGGTGCACCTGCCCGCACGCGGTGCCGGGCCGCTGGCTCCGGCCTACCCGTGGTGGGCGCGATCTGGGGCGACCCTGTCGTCTTCGCGACCACGCCTGGCTGCACTACAGCACGAACTCCCCGTTCTGCGCCGCCACTGACTCGCGTGCCGCCACCGGACGACAGCGGACTCACCCCGCCTGAACCAGTCCAAGACCACCACTGTCACCAGGAGCACGCCATGCACCACGACGAGCACGCCGCGCCCGCAGGCCGCCTGCCCGCCCTAGCCGCGCATCCCCGCGGGACGCTTCCCGGCTACCGCGGGAGGGTGATCTTCTCCGACCACCATCCCGACGCCGAGGTCAACCACAACTGGTTCACCCTGCCCGAAGCCCCATCAGACGACCAGGATGGCCGACTGGAGGACGAGCACCTGGACCCGGTGCGCGAGCACCTGCTGGCGCTGCTGCTGCACGACAACCTCCACCAGCCGCTGTTGCTGGTCCGGGCCGAGCCGGATGAGGACGGCGGAACGTTCGCCCTTGTCGTCGCCGTCGACGGTGTCCCCGGCTGCGACAGCACCGTGTGGTGCCTGCTGTGGAGGGACGACGACCACGAGCTGACCGTCCTGGAGCACGGCAACCTGCTCGACGCGCTCGCGGACTTCCGCCACCACGTCCAGGTCCGCGCCGCGGATCCGAACCGCGAGCCCTACCAGCTGCCGTTCGTCTGACACGACCGCGCCCGGCCTGTCCAAGCCCAGCACGCCGCGCCCGCCCTCAACGGTCAGAACGTTCGCGGCGCGGCGTGCTCACTGCAACCGTCCGCACGCGACCACACGGAGGTTCCTGTCCATGAGCACGCTGTCCTACCTCGTCGGCGACGCCACCGAGCCCCAGCACGACGGCACCGCCATCATCGCCCACGTCGGCAACGACAAGGGTGGCTGGGGCCGGGGATTCACCGGCGCCCTGTCGCGCCGGTGGCCGCTGGCCGAGCACTATTACCGCGACTGGCACCACCGCGGCCGCGCCGTCAACCCGCCCTTTGGACTGGGGGAGGTGCAGCTGCTGCAGGTCACCAACGAACTGTGGGTGGCGACCATGATCGCCCAGCACGGCTCCCCGCACCGCAGCCAACCCTGTGCCGCTGGACATCGCGGCGCTGGAGCGATGCCTGCGCGAACTCGCCGACAAGGCGGCGCGACTCCACGCCGGCGTGCACATGCCTCGCATCGGCACCGGCTTGGGCGGCGCCGCCTGGAGCGACATCGAGCCGCTGATCGGTGCGACGCTGCTGGCCGCCGGCGTGCCGACCACGGTCTACGACCTCCCACTTACCGGCGGCCGCCGCTGACACCGCCACACATCACCCGGCCGCACGTCACGGAAGGACTCACCCACGATTCCCGCACCCCAGGACCCGTTCGCCGGCAACCCCGTGCTGTAAGCGGCGCTGCCCGTCGCCGCGCTGACCGAGCTCCACCACATCGCGTACCTGCCCGACGACAAGCGCCAGCGCCTCGCGGCCGAGTTCGCCGGCAACCAACGCCCTACACGGCAACGGCCTGCTGCTCGTTTATGCACGTCTGAACACCGTGCGCATACCGCGCCCACATGATCAACGAGCGATGGCGTGTGTGCTTCGCACGGCCGGAGAGCTGCCTGGCCGGTGGACCGCCGCGGAGTGGGTGCAGGCAAGGAACGCGTGCACTCGATCGGATCCGGCCAGCCGTTCAAGGAGTTGGCGCCATCGCGACTGAAGTCACCGACGCATGCCGCTCCCGACGTTGGCCGAATTCGCCCCGCGCCTAGTGCTGTAACCAACGCTTCCGTCTGTATCCAACATGAACGATAGTTTCATCTATAACTTCAGTGTTGACTAAAATTGATCCCCGCCTCCACACGATAAGTACTGGGGCCTGACCACCAAACCACGCCACGACACATCCCTTCGTTGGCGCGCCGTGATCTCCGATCACATCTGCTCGATGACATGAGCTGTGAGCAGATACGCCCGAGATCGGCCCGCTGGAGCTCGCGCGCCCTTGCACGACCGCGATCCTCAAGGAACAGCGCGATCGCGTGGTGCGCCCGCTACCGCTGACCGAGCTGCGCCGCGACCACGAGAGCCACGGTCTGCCGGACACGGCCTGACCAGACGTTCCTGTCACATCGTGACGCCGGCATCGCGGCTCGGTGGTGTCCTGTGGACTCCCACAAGCCGCGGGCCGGCACAGGAATTGAACACGGCGGGTTAGACGCCTGGCAGACTGCACCGCATGGTGCAGCCTCACACGATCGACCAAGACTGGTTCCTCAGTCCGGTGGATCGCGGCAAAACTGCGATGCGTGAACTGGCGTGCAGCCTCGGCGTTGCCTACGCCGAGTGCGACACCCAGGTTGTCGCCGGACTGGTGCGCAGGACCGGCAGCCAGTCGCGCGCACTTCTGACGGCGCTTTCCGAAACGATCACGACTTTCGTCGACCTTGGCGTCGACTTGGATCAGACCGACAAGACGTGGGTCCCCATCAGGCAGCTGATTGAGCGAGCCACACCGCGCCGCTGGCGCGAGGAAACGCTCGCGTTGTTGTCGCAGTACCGCAGGGCGCCCCATGATCCAGGCCTTGCTGCCATGCTCGAACTTGTCGGCGAAGCGAACCCGCGCCCACTGGTGCACCTCAACGCAGCGACCCTCGGCAGCCTCGCGCTACGCGCACGGGACGGCGTGGAGCGCCTCAAAGTCACCGCCTCCGAGCTCGGCGTCATGGCGGCAAGCTCAAGCGGTTCGGTTGCGCACCGTTGTTGAGTCGTGCTGACGCTGAGCGCGGTTTCGTTCTCGCGGCAGTGTTGGCCGCGCTCGCACGCTGATCATGCTCTCCACCGGCATCCCGAAGTCGAGCTCCGCAACCGCCGTCGTGGTCGACCTTGAGCAGATCGTCTGAGCGTTGCCGGCGGTCAGCTGATGCGAGACCAGCGTCTCTGCACGCTGGACTCACGCGCTGGCCGATCCGCTGGCACGACTCTGGCCGTGAACCCGCCTCCGCGCGGCTGCACCGGATGAACCGAGCTGATCCTGCCGGTTCGGTCCTGATCCCGGGTTCTGTCCACGACGAGCAGTCGGCCCGATGTGACTCAGGTAGAGCTGCCTGTGGGAACCGGGCGACGCCTGCTTCCGTGTCGCAGCGAGATGCTCGCTGAGCGCATCAGCCCGCCCGGACCCGTCACGACGATCGTGCGGGTGAACGATTTGTTGGTGCCGATGTCAGGAACCACCCTCCTAATTAGACGATCGGGTCACCGGTGGCGCTACAGCACGGTGAACGCCTCGACCAGCCGAGAGGATCCGGCAAGGTCTTCACGGCAAGACGGGTTGGTCTCGCGCATTGTCGCCATGCTGGTCGACACCCGGCGGTGCAGCAGGCGGGGCGGCGGCCCGTCATCCGGGTGGAGGTCAAAGATCATTTAGGATGGACGACACGGTTGATCTGCGCGCTCAACTCACGTGCTTCTCCGTGGGGGGAACAGCGGTCCAGCGCGGCGCGCAGCGGCGTGAGACCCATGTCGACGATCCGCTTTGAATTCACCCCGCGTGACATCGCAAGTGCCTGCCGCCCGAGATCGACGGCGGTGTCGACGTCACCGCCGGCGAGGGTGCACGTGGCCAGGGACGCCAGATTGAACGCGTGCTGACGTGTGCGTGTGGAGGGCGTCTTGGCCAGGGCGCTTTGCAGGCGGCCGATGGCCTCCCCGCGGTGTGTCGCGTGCGCGCGGCCAAGGGCTGTGAGCGTGCGGGCGGCGGTGGTCTCCAGCGCCGCGCGATCGAAGAAGGCCAGCTGCGGGCGAGACTCTTCCGGCTCGATGTAGGAGAACTCGTGTTCAGCACGGCGCAGATCTGCGATCGCTTGCCGTGCGTCGCCCAGTTCCGCGTGCGCCAGCGCGGCACTGGATTGCATCAGTGCCAGGGCCGCGCTGGATCGTGAGTCTTGCGCGGCGATCTGTCCCAACTGGAAGAACTTGAGCGCCTCCTGTGGCCGGCCGTTGTCCAACGGAACTCGTCCGAGGTGGTACAGCACGATTGCGGTGTGGAGGCTGTCTTCGGCTTCCACCGAGTTCTTCAGTGCGTCTGCCAGCAGAGCCTTCGCTTCGGCCTCGTGTCCCAGATCGTGAGCCGTCCATCCTGCGAGCGTCTTCAGATCCGCTACCGCGATGTGGAGTGGACGGCGCAAATCGTCAGAGTATGAGGCATTGAGCAGCATGTCGGCCCAGTGCACGTGCGCTCGGACGGCGTCCGTGCAGGAGCCGCCTCCGTATTCTGCGTCATGAGCACGGAAGGTCCTCGTGAGGTTGATCAACCCGGCGATGTCGCTCTGGCCGACCTTGCGGGGCACTGGCCCAGGGTGCGTTCCGCTGGTCAGTAGCCCCAGTTCCTGCGGTGAGGCTACGGCTGCACCGCCCACGACGAGTGTGCTCACGAAGCCGAGAAACCTCCGTCGTCGCATCTGGTCGTCCTCCACTGGAAGCGGATCAACGGCAAGGGCGCGGATTGCGGCCGGGTCGTACGCAAGTCCCATGTAGCCGCGGGGGATACCCAATCCGTCGGCGACACGGGACAGCACGCCGTAGGACTGCACCAGCCGCCCGTTCACGATATCTGAGATCTCGGACTGGTTCTGGCCGGTTCGTCTGGCGATTTCCTTCTGCGACCAGCCGGTGCGCGCCAGCGCGCGGTAGACAAACTGCAGATCGTGCTTGGCCAGGGCTTCGCGCATCTCGCGCGGCTCCCAGAACTGCGGATCGAGACTGATCTGCGCGGCGCCCCTGTCTGACTGCGCGTTCATCAGCCCACGGTAGCGCGTCGACGGGTTGCCAGGTAGCGGCGATCGGTCAAGCCGATCGCTCCGGCCGATCACGAATCCTATCGGTGATAACGAAATGTCCAGGGGGCTCCATCGGCTTTGAATTTGCCTCAGTGTGGCTTGCTGGCACCAACTCGTGAGTGCGCAGTTGGTCGTGGCGCGGACAGGGCGGCTCGCGGTCGCCGGAACCGCTCCTGCCATTCCCACGAAAGGACGGCGGCGATGCTGATTGCACTGGCACGGCAAGTCTCATTTCCCGCCTACGACCCGAAGGGCTGTGGAGCTCGGTGCTCACCATCTCCAGCGTGGCCGTTTTGGTGTGCATCCTCATCGTGGCGGGGATCGTGGGCTGCTGCCGGCGACTGCGCGTACACGATTGTCTCCAGCATGCAGAGCAGCAAGCGCCAATCGCGAGTACCACTGGGCTCTCGGCCGAGCCGCTTGATATCGACATTGCCGGCGCACGGCACGCGACGGCGATGCTCAACTGCGACCGGCGGCGAATTGAGCGGCCGTCGAGCTCGGCGACGCAGCCGCCCGCGCGCCATGGCGGCTCTGACTCCGCCCGCGATTGTCCCAGCGGCTGGACTCCGCCGGACGCGGCCGTGGGCGACAACCGGGTGCTGCCGAGGGCCGGGCACCCGCGTGAGCCTGGACGCCACCGGCGTCGTGAAGACGAGCCCGACCCTGCTCCTGCCGCCGCTTGACTCGCGTGAAAGGAATCGTGTGCGCACAACGACAGTGCTCCCCGAGGCTGCACGTGCGACAGCTGAGGCCGCCGGCACCACCGATGCCGCCGGTGCCGGGCTTCGCGCGTGCGCGATAGCTACGCACTCCAGGGCAAGTCGCACGGTGACCGCGTCCTCGGCCGAACTTGTGGCGCTGGCCCGGATCGCGCTCGCCCGCTGCCCCGAGGAAACCCTCCTGCGCTGGGACGAGCACGTCCCGGCCGATCAAGTGCAGGAACGCTGGCGAGCCGCGGTCGACGCTGTGCGTCAGCTGTGGCCAGGACTGGACACACGCAGGTTGCGGCCGGTCTGGGCACGCAGATTGTCAAGCTGCTTTCTCGATCAGGAGGACTACACGTGGTGAAACGACCCTCCGCGGCATCCGGCTCCCATATCAACGATGACGAGCGGTTGCGCATCGTTTCCGTCTTTGCGATGGTCATGATCATGATGGCGACCGCCTTCGCATTGCTGCCGTAGCTTGGCCAGCCGGTCGCCAGACGTGTTGCCCAGGAGGGCCGGCGTTCACCGGCCGCAGGTCCCTGGAGAAATCGTGCAGGGATGCTGCGCTGTTTGACACCGGCGTCGCGCCCGGCCTCCCGGTGCGCCAGGGTCTCGACGAGTGGGGGCGCACCGCCTCACGGGCGGAGCCGCTCTGCCGGATGTCGCACTACCTGCCGGGTCGCCGGCAAGGGCTTCTCGGTTCTCGTCGTTGCCGAGCGTCGCGCTGGCGCCCTGCAACGCTATCCACCAGCGGAGACATGACAATCATGACGAACAAGATCACCCCTGCGGCCGCATGGCGGACCCAGTCGAGCACCGTCGTGCACCGGGCAGAGCCGTACTTCGCGGTCCGCCGCGACGAGGCGGTGCGGCCTGATGGCCAGCCCGCTCAGTATCACCACGTTGTGTCACCGGGTGCTGCTGTCGTACTCGCGCTGGACGCGGCCGGGCGGGTTGTGCTGACCCGGCAGTGGATCTACACGCACGGCGAGCCCCAGTTGCGGTTGCCCAGCGGCGGTATCGACCCCGTTGACGCCGGTTCGCCGCAGGCCGCCGCAGCACGGGAACTGTTGGCCGAGACCGGTCTCCGTGCGGACAAGTGGGCCTCTCTGGGCGCGGTGCACAGCGCGGACAGCTTCAGCAATCACATCGATCATCTATTCCTTGCGAGCGGACTGATCGAGCCGGAGACACCGGTCACCTTGGACGGAGACGAGGCGGACCTGCGTGTCCACCGAGTGTCGCTCGAGCGGGCCGCGCAACTGGTCGATGCTGGCGCTGTGCCGCACGCGGGTAGCCAGGTTGCGATCCAGAGGCTGGTCTTGCGCAGCATTCCCAGCCATGTTGTGTTCCGCGCGTGTAGCTCGCACCCGTGATCTCCGGCGCGACGTCCAGGCGATGGAGGCGGTTCACCGGTTTGGCCGGCTTGTCCGACGGCGCACACCACACATCGCCGGCCAGGGACGGCCAGTGTGGTGTGCGCCGTGCGGCGCTCTGGGCTGGCCGTCACAAGCCCACCTTTGTCTACGCACGGTGGGCTTGTAGTTTTGAGACCATGGCCACCTCAGATCTTCCGCGCCTTGTCGGCAGTCCCGAACAGATCGCGTGGGCTGAGGGCATCCGCGCCAAGGCGCTCGTGGAGATCGACAAATCCCGTGCCGAAATGGCCGCTCACGTCGCTGAGCATCCAGAGGCGGCTGCTGAGGAGGCCGCCAACAACGCGGCATTTGACCAGGCCATCAAGGCACACCCCGATGCCCGCTGGTGGATCGACTGCGAGGACCTGGCCGAATACCACCTGCGCGTCGAGGTGCACGAGATCATCGCCCGCGCCGAAATCGCACGCAGCACCTGAGACAGCTGCGTCTCCAGGGGATAGTGGCACCCCGCATCGGTCACGGTCAGGCCTGGCGTTGACGTCTCCAGCGGTTCGGCTCGCCAGGCGGTGTTTGTGCGCTGGTCCGTTTCGGGAGGTCCTACGTGCCGAATCGCAGGTCCTTGAATCGGGTGGCGAGGTCGACGACGGTCGACCAGGGGATCGGGGCCGCGATCTTGGTTGCCGCCGTGTGGCCCAGCAGGTCGGGCAGTGGATGGTCCAGCCGCAACGGGCCCGCTGGGCCGTAGTGCGAGGGCTGACCGAGGGCGACGCGGGTTAGCCAGTACGCGGCGTTTCTGGCGTCGCGTGGCTCGGCGGGCAGTGGGATCAGGATCCCCTCGTCGGTCGTGAGAAGGTACGCCGTTCTGTCCTGCTCCGCAGGGATGACCCACAGATGAACGCCCCGAGCGAGGATGTCCTCGGCGGTACCGAGCTCGCTTGGCACCTCGCGTGGCGGGTGCAGCGCGGCCCAGTGGTTCCCGTCGGCGTCGTAGGCGAACAGCACGTCGGGCTCGCGTCGGGCAGGCGGGCGGTTCTCGGTGGGAGCGGGCCGCATTCGCCAGCGTGCGCCCTTCACGGCGGTCGTCGCGCCTGCTTCGGCGAGTACCTGTTGCAGGGAGAACAGTCTCCATGAGGCCTCAGCCGGGATGGGCTCGGTGTCCACGGAATCCGTGATGGCCTGCTGGAGCTGCTCGGGAAGGCCATCAAGCCGGAGGAGTACCGGGGAGAACACCGCCGGGTCGCCGCAGTAGGAGACGATCGATTGCGCGATGTGCCGCGGCGTCGCGGGGCTGTCGAGCACCGCGTCCGCGCCGGACATCATGTTCGTGCGCGCCAGCCAGTCGTGGTCGACGGCGTCGAGTTTCCAGCGGACGGCCTTGATCCACCCCTCGGGTGCATCGGGCTGGGCCGCGCTCATGTAGTCGCGTGGCCCGCTGGTGCGGGTCTGCCACAGTTGCCTGCCCAGAGACCGGACGTCGTCTGCGTCGTCTCCGAAGCCGGCGGCCGCGCGTTCGGTCCAGCGCAGAATGTCGTACTGCTGTGCCGCGTAGGGCGGCACTGTGACGGTCACCGGTTCGGTGCCCGGCTCCCACGCTGTGACGATGTCGGCGGTCAGGTGGCCCTGCGGCCACCACGGCAGCTGATGTCCCAGTGTGGCTGCGACATCAGTGACATCGAACAACGGCCGGCGCGCCAGCGTTTCGGCGTCCACGCCTTCGCCCCGGAACACGTCGAGGACGAACGCGCTCGGCCCCTGCCTTGGGTAGGGCTGGCGCAGGCCTTCCTCGCTCGGCCACGTCTGCGGAACCACGACCGCCACGCGCTGCCCCGGTCCGCTGTTGTGGTGATCGGCCCAGAACCTGTCCGGATGCAGCTGGGAAAGAACGAGTTCGAGGACGGAGCCGTCTCGCTCCGGGCCGCGGACGGAGGCCTCCAGTGTGAGCGGGCTGTGCGGGCCCAGGACGACGAGCAGGTGCACGGCCGCGGTGCAGCCGGTGATGAGCGCGTTCGCCGTGTAGGTCGTGGCATGGACTGACACCGGGCCCGACGCCGGCGACCAGCTGTCGCGCGGCGTGTCCACGGTGATGATCTGGCCCCGGGAACACGACCAGGTGACTCCTGCCCGAGGCCGTAGGAGCGAGAGCCGCAACGCGGGATTGTTCTCGTCACGGCGCTGCTGCGCCAAGAACCGGAACACCTCGCCGGTGTCCCACTGTGCCTGTCCCGGAGAGGAGCCCTCGGTTGTGGGTGGAAGCAGGTTCTGCCCGCGTAGCTGACTGATCCGGGTCCGCACCACCCCGTAGGCCCGCGCGAACTCGCTCGTCGTCATGGTGTCGCCGAAGTCGTCGATCGTGATGTACGGCGACTGTCCGATCATCGCCTTGGCTCGCTGCCGAATCCCCCACCGGGAACGTGGTGATGGCCGCCACCATCCGCGTGCTCGGCAAGGACCACCTGACGGGCAGCACCCTGACGGTCGGCGACTCCGACGACAAGGTCACCGTGCACTTCCCCGGCCGGGACCTGGCCGCGAGCCGACGCGACCTGTTCTACGCGTGGCTGGGCACCGAGAACGGCGCGTCGGCGACCTGGCTCATCCGCGACCACGGCCCCCGGCTGGGCATCGGGGGCATCTCGCACATCGTGGTCAACTCCGTCCAGAACATCACCATCTACTTCACCGAGTGACCCCCGACCCGGTCGGCCTCGCATCGGTCCACGATCGCGGCGACGACCTACCAGTGCAGTCGGGGCGCTCGCTGCAGGGCCAGACGAGTAATGCGTAAGTCGGGGCGGTAGCCGGAGACGGACGAAGGGTGTTCAAGATCCGTTTGTGACGACAGACCTGAACACCCTTCTCACCGCACCGACTTACGCATTACTACCACGCCCGATGTTGACCAGAGGCCCGTTGCAGAGTTGCCGGGGCGGGCCTCGTTCGTGTTCGTGCCGCAGACCGGCCGCGGCCAATGTGAGCTCGTTACTCTGAGAACCGGTCACAGTCCTCCTGGACCGGTGATCCTGCGGGCTGTGCCTCGGCGCAGCGCCTGCGGGTGGTGGTGACCACCGGGGCGGGCAACTGGACCTCGGGCTGCTCTGGCATCCCTACAGCGGCGACCGGGGCGGATGCGTCGGCCGGAGCGGGGGTACCCGCGCTGCGCTTGGCCGCACGACGCCGTGGACGGGTTGTAGGAGGTTTGGCTTCGACATCGAGTTCGTCGGTTCTCTGCGACGCGGCCGAAGTCTCTGTTGCGATCTCCAAGCTGTGCAGTCGGGTCACGGCGCGGTGCAGCGCGACTCGAACCGCGCCTGGTGTTGATCCGACGGCTTCAGCGACCTCTTCGGCACTCAGGCCGACCGCGACGCGCAGCAGGATGACCTCGCGCTGCTTGTCTGTCAGGCCGTCCAGCAGCCGGGTGAACCTGGCGTTCAGCTCCTTTTGCAGAGTGAACTCCTCCGGTGCGTCGGCCGGCACCGCATGGTCGAGCATCTCCGCATGGTCACGGCCTAGCGCTCGTTGTGCGTCGGCGATCTTGTGTGCAGCGATGCCGTAGACGAACGCGAGGAACGGGCGTCCCTGATCGCGGTAATTTGGCAGGGCGGTCAGCACGGCCAGGACGGCTTCATGCGCGACGTCGTCCGCGGCTTTCGGGTAATGCCCCAGCCGCGCGCGGCAGTATCTCACGACCAGCGGCATGAGGTTGCTGAGAACGGTCTCGATGGCGTGACGGTCCCCCTCCGCTGCTTTGTCGATCGTCTTCGGGCCGAGCGGGCCCTCGCCCGTCGGTGTGGGTGGGGTTGCCTGGCGGTGAACGTCCTGCTCGATCGCGTCGGCCTGGTCCAGTTCGGCGACCAGGTCGAGGACGGCGTCGGCGTCCGCGTAGTCCTTCTCGAGTGCGCGCGCGCGGTAGGACGCGGCGGCGCCGGCGTTGACGGAGGAGCGGGCCACCAGCTCGTCGAAATCCATCTCGGCGAGGTTGTCACGGTCGCTGCTGGATGCGGACATGGCTACCGCTCCTCTCGCTCGATGTCGTTCGTGTTCTCGGTCATGTCCGGTGCCGCGAGAGTCGGGTAGTGCTGGCCGATCAGGGGTTTCGCGGAGTTTCTTGCGCGGTACAGCCGAGCGGCGATAGCTCTCGGCGTCGTGCCGAAGATCTCGGCCATCTCGATGTTGGTGTAGCCCTCCGCTACACCGGCCAGAAGGTCGATCTGCTCGTTCGACAACTTTCCTCCCAACATCCCCACCACCGCCTGGGCGTCGAACTCGTAGCCGGTGGAGTCCTCGACCGCGATGTCGGCGTAGATAAGGACGTCGTCGTGCATCTCCAGCTGCGACCAGTGTTCGTGGTGCTGAGCCCAGGACTTCCACCTGCCTGCGAACACCAGTACGCAGCCTGTCAGGAAGTAGCCGCGCAGCGTCGCTCCCTTGGCGGGATCCCAGATCCCGTCACGGATTCCTCGGTCGCGGAGCAACATGAAGGCCTCCGCTTGGACCGCGTGGATGAGGCTGTCCAGCTCGGTGGGGTCCCAGCCTTGGAAGCTACCGGACTTCGGAAAACGGGTCTCTTTCGTCCTCTTGAAGATGAGACCGCGCTTGCACAAGGCGATCAACAGCTTCTTCGTGGACACCATGAGCTCTCGCGCCCAGTCGCGGAACTCCGGAGAGCGGCAATCGGTGGCGCGGAACCGCGCACACAGCTCGGCGTCGGCGGCGAGCAGGTCGGCGTGGGCGAGCGGGAGCGCGACCGGTGTAGCGTCGTTGCCTTCCGGCATCTCCGGCACCAGCTCGCCGGGCACCGTTGCGACCTCGCTGCTGTCCTCCGGTTCCCTGCACTGCTCCGGGGCCTGGTCACCCCCGTGCACCGCTTCATCAGGCCTGCTGCGTCGTGCCTGGCCTGTGTCTTGTGCGCCATGGGGATCCGGAGCACTGCCCTCCTCACCGGGCCCCGTGGGGTTCTCGCTCATCTCGGTGCTCCTGATGGTGGGGTAGCAGGGAGTGTGTGGGACGTGCGAGTCGGCATGGCCGTGCGCCTTCTGTGCGGGGGCTCTTGTACTGGGTCTATGTCGAACTGGGCGTGCTGATGACGGCCGCCCCGAAAGTGTTCGCGATAGCGAATTTCCCTGGTTGTCCGTGCTGTCGCCGTCATCGTGGTCGTGATCCGCGCATAGATCCATGAAGTAAGAGCTCGCCGGAGAGGACGGGGACCGACCATGGGGAAGGCTAAGAAGCTCGCGAAGCCGGAGCCGGAGTCGGCGCCGGTGATGACGTGGCCGTTGGCGGTCGTGGTGATCGTGACGGTCGTGAGCGGGTTCGGGTTCGCGTTCGCGCTGATCGCCGTGGCAGCTCTACCCCCGTGGTTGGCGACCGTGATCACGACGACGATCGTGTCGGCGTTGATCCCGCGGCGTGGCGATGGCGGTGTGTGGCGCCGGATCGCGAATGCGATCCACGCGCTGGGCGGCGGCGACGGCTCCGGTGGTCCAGGCAGTGCGCGATGAACGCCATGATGGTCAACCTGAACGACCTGTTCGGGCCGGGCGAACCGCGCAGGCCGCCCGGCCAGTCCGGTCCGTTCGCAAGATCCCGTTTTCATCCAAGCGGCGGCCCCTTGGACAGCGGTCCGCTGTCCAAGGGGGCCTACCGCGCGGCCCGACCTACTCGCCGAGGCACTTGCGGATCAGCCAACCGATGAGCTGCCCCGCGATCAGCTGTACCGGGAGCTTGATCTTCGGCCAGGCGTACCTCCACCAGCCCGGCACGCGGGGAAGCGGGTTCTGCGGGGTGTTGTCCTTGTCGGACACGGGTTTCTCCCTTGGTTATGGGTACTTCGTGCGTAACCAAGGTTCGAATACGATAAGGGCCCGTCTGTATTGGTGGGTGTCACACGAAGGGATCGTCGGGCAGGCCTTCGGGCCTCCAGAAGGCCTTGGAGTAGTGGTCGAAGCCGTCGTGCCACGCCTGCTCCATCGTGCCGTGCACGGTCCACCGGGCCATCCACAGGGCGCGTTCGCTGAGCCAGCCGATGACGGTGCTCGAGGTACCCGCGAACACCTCGCGTGCCACCGAGGCCCGAGGCCACAGCCACATGGGTTTGGCCGTACGCGAGTCGCGTCGGCGAGTGACGAATAGGCGGAACTGCGGGTCGAGGGTGGCCTCGGGCTTGGCCACGACGGGGTCCACGTTGTCTCGCCAGTGGGTCAGCTTCCGGGTGTACGCGCGCGCGGCGCTCATCGCCGTGCTGCGCTGCTCGGCGTCGATGAATCCGAACTCGAACGCCTTGTCGACCGGCAACCACAAGTTCGGCGTCTCGTGCTCAGCGTCGACCTGTGCATCGTAGGGGTCGGGCCCCTCGTCCTCGTCACGCCAGATGCCGGCGTCGGTGCCGGTGCCGGTGGGATGCGTTCCCCACTCGATGAGGACCGCCTCGATGAGTTCGACGATCTCCGACGGCTGCAAGGTGCGGGCGACGGCGGCAACTGGCTCGAACCCCGGCACGGGCTCCGGGTGTCCCGGACGTACCGGCCACACGACCTGCCTGCCGTCGACGGACCACACGATGACGCGGTTCTGTTCGGCCCAGCGAGCGAACTGCTCCGGCAGGGTGTGCCCGCGCGGGACGATGTGCGTGGCCCATCCGGCGGGTGCGTGCACGACCCAGCCGGGGGCGAACATCACCTGGTCTGCGGGGGTGTGGCCGTCGAGTGCCAGGAGCCAGTCGGTGAAGTCCTGCAGATCGACCTTGCGGCCGGCCCGCCATACCGCAGTCGAGCCGCGGCCGTCGGCGTTCCACACGGCGACGCCCTTGAGCCAGCGGCCGCGGTGCTCGTCGTGGCGCAGGTCCAATCGCAGCTCGTTCCAGTCCTCTTCCTGCTTGTACAGCATGGTCTCGTTGGCCGTCGCGTCGTTTCCGGACAGCAGCGTGCGGGCGAGGTTGGCGGCGGCCGCGAAGCGGAACGAGGCGTGCCAGGAGACGTGCTCGTCGAGCTGCTCGGCGATGAGCAGCAGACGCTTTTCCGGCGGGCTCAGCGTCCCGCCGATGCGAGCGCGGATGTCCTCGGCGCTGTCCTGGATCGCGAGCTCCGGGCGGGTGATGGTCACGGCGATCGCCAGCTGCCACAACGCCAGGGCCGCCTTGTGCCGCAGCACCGGCAGCAGACCGTCGAGGACGGAGTCGGTGAACGGTTCGCGCACCGCGATCGCGGTCGTCACCGCGTCGGTCAGCAGCCTCGACACATAGTCCTTGTGCGCCCGCGGGTACTGGCCGGGCAGGTGCAGGGAGACCGCACGTGCGCGGTCGGCCAGGCCCTCGGGCAGTCGCAGCCGCAGCGGCCGGTCCACTCGTGGCTTGCCACGTCGAGCGGGTTGCGGGTGACGCAGCACGGTCGCGATGTGTGTGAGGCGGTCCTCGGGCTCGCGGGCCTCCTGTGCTGCGATGTGCTCGGCGAGTACCTGCCGCACTGCCTCGTCCCGCGACATGCCCTGGGCAAGGGCGATCCGGCCGAGCGCCTCCAGCACGCACGGCAGCACGCGGACATTCGTCTCCTGCCTGCGGGTGACCATGCTGTTCAGTGCTTCCCGGTGTGCTGCCGCCCTATGGTCGTGCCGACACGTGGGGAGTCGGCCACGAGAACACCGGTGACGCCGGCGTCGCGCATCGCGCACGTTCGGTGCGGGCCGTTGACGACCCACACGTCCCCGTCCTTCTCGCCAATCACGATCGGGTTGACCGGCAGGCTGTGTCGTCGAGCGTCCGGACGCGGTATCCGGACAGCTCGTCGAGCGGCGGCACGGTGGGGTTGTGACGCGGGGAGGTTGTGGCGCGGTGGGGTCACGGTCACAGCATGCCCGGACCGGGACGTTGCTGCGGCAGGTGTCGCTATCAGCGTTTGACGCGGGCGCGAATGGCGAGCACGGCCAGTCCGAGCAGGACGGCGCCGAGGACGCGGCCGACCAGGACGAGGTAGCCGCCCAGCGTGGTGAGGCGCTGATCGGTGCCGAGGGGAACGAGGGAGGTGACCAGGGTGCGGACCGCGCGCTGGACGCGGGCCGCGGTCCACCGCTGGTCAGGCGGCGGCAGTGTCGGCGCGACGGCGGTGACGTCGAGTGCGACCGGCGGGGTAGCAGCAGGTGCGGGGAGGGTCGCGGTCACGCGCGGGCCGGTGATGTCGATCGTGATCACCTGCGGTGCTGGGGGAGTAGCGGTGCGCGTGGCCTCGGTGATGCGCTTGGCCGGCGGCGCGGTGTCGGCCAGCCCGTACCCGGTCAGCAGGACGGTGAGCGTGCCCAGCAACAGCGCGAGGGCGGTGAGTGCTCGGCTCGCCCGTTGGCCGTAGCCCGACAACGCCCAGTAGAGCGTCAACAGCAGTCCGTCGGTGCTCCACAAAGGACTGATGAGGCGACGGACTTCCATCTCGCCGTAGTAGAAGTCACCGGCGCCCGGCTCGTTCTTCGCGTCTTCGAGGGCCTTGCGCAGTGACCGGTACAGCGAGGCCAGGTGCGGGCCGTCGGGTACCTGGACCGCCACTGGTGATGGGTGCGTCGGCGGCAAGCCCGCCGCCAGCCACAGTTTGCGGCCCCCCGCCTCGTCACCAGTCAGCTCGTAGTAGGCCGCCGATGCTCTGACGCGCCAGAACAGGTCCTCCCGAATAAGGCTGCGCCGGCTCGGAGGGCCTGGGGATGTCCGGAACTTGCGGTGCTCGAACCAGCGGGCTTCCCGCCAGCCCTTGGGGAATCGTGCAAAGTCGATCCGCCCGCTGAGCGAGATCTTGTCAAGATTCAGCGCGCCGGAGAACAGGCAGTCGCCCAGGTCGACGCTGACGAGGCTGAGCTTCTCGACATCGGTTTCCTGCAACGACACCACTCGGGCGGTATCGAAGAGACCCGACAGCCGGTCTTTCCCGAGTGCTGCGGTGGTGATGGTCGATGAGGCACCGAAGTGGGTGCGACGGACCGAGGCAGTGCCGTCTTTCGCCGACAGCCGGAGGTCGAGCCCACCGTCGAAGTGCGTGCCGGTGAACAGGCTCGCCCCGCTGAGAAGCATCTCCGCGCGCTTGGCGAAGGTGGCGTCGGTGAAGTCGATGGCCGGCGCGCTGATGTCATCGAAGTCGGTGCGGCCGGAGAACACCGACCCGGTGAAGCCCAGGCTCGCCGTTGCCCGGACATGATGGAATCCCGCGAACCGGTCGAAGGTCGTCTCGGTGAAGTGGCCCTCGGTCAGGGTGGCACGCAGGAACCAGGCCTGTTCTTGGAAGTGCGCGCCGTTCAGGAACAGTGGCCCGCCGAACGTGGCGTCGTCGAAGAAGACCCGGCCGGGGAACACGACTGACCGGAAGTCGGCGCCACCCTGAAACGTGGCCTCCCCGAAGTCCAGCACGGTGGCTGGAGTGACCTGACCTCGCTGGGGCGCGGCGTTTTCCATCGTCAGCGCGGTTCCGGGAAATGGTCCGTCTCCGGTGAAGGTACAGCCGCGGAAGTAGAACTTCGTCGCGGAGACCCCGAGGATTTCCTGGACGTGCTGCTCGGTGAGGACGGTGCCGCGCACGTCGACGCACTTGTGCAGCGTCATGATTGTCAAGGCGGCAGCGCGCTGCGTGTCGTTGGCGTGGGCGAAGCAGAGCTCGGGCCCGTCCTCGTAGATGTTGTTGCGCAGGATGCGCCCGGTGCAACCGTCCTCGGTGCACTGCTCCCAGCTGGTGTTCCGCCGTCCGTCCGCGGGGTTACCGCCGCCGCGCTTGGCCGCCTGCCAGAGCGCGCTCACCGGGACTCACCGCTCGTGCCCGGCTCGGTTCCGGCGTCCGGCCCGGAGTCCGCCTCGGCGTCGGTGTCGCGGGCCATCCGGCGGGCGCCGGCGCCCAGCGCCGCGGCGATCCGGCCGGCCAGGGGAGCGGCGTCGGGTCCCAGCGCGAGTTGGAGCATCAGGTCCTCGCGCAGGGTGTGCAGTTCGTCCGCGTAGCGGTCGCGGCCGGCCCGGTCCGCCGCGGCGGTGGCTTCGGCGCGCTCGAGGCGGGTGGTGAGGTCCTCGACCTGGGACGAACTCGTTGACGACGCCCTGCCGGAGTCGGCGGAGCAGGCGCGCTTGTCGTTCTACCGATTGGCGGCGCGGGCCGCGTTCCTGCACCGCCGGTTCGACGAGGGCAACATCCGCACCGATCTGCTCGCCGAAGCCCTACGCCAGGCCGATCGGCTCAACTGGCGCTCGATCTCGACCAAGCGTCTGCGCGCACTCGCGCGGGGCGACGCCACGGCACTGCCCGCCGCGGCCGCACGACGATGACCACGCTGGTCGCCGCGACCCTCGCCGGGGGCGTGGCCAGGTGCCGGGCGGGTGCCAGCGGTGCAGCGCTGCGTGCGCTGCTAGACAGCGCGGCCGCCGAGGGCCCCGCAGTCCAGCAGCGGTTTCTGCGTCATCGCCAGACCGGCACGGTGCACGTGCGCTGGCCGGCCGATCCCCGCGCGGCCGTCGAGGTGCTGGCCTGGTCGGAGCTGGGCGAGGTGCTGGCCGCGCCGGTGGCCACGCTGTGCGGGTACGCGGCCCGCCACAACCGCGACGGCCGCGGTGACGCCGCAGTGCCGGTGTTCGTCGACGAGGATCTGTGCGGCAACTGCCATCGCGAACAGGGCCCGCACACGGTGCTGGCATTCGAACACTCGACGCCCCTACCCCACGAGGTTGAGGAGGCCCGCTCGTGACCGCCGCACTGCCTCTGCCGGTTCCGCGCGCGGTGCCGGCGATGCCCACGAAGGAACCCAGTCCAGCGGAGCTGACCGACGTGCTCGCCGAGCTCGTCGCCGGGCTGCCCGCCCTGCCGCCCGACACCGGTGATCGGTACGGGCTGCGCGCGCTGACCAGGGTTTTCCTGAGGCAGCTCAAGACGCACAACACCCGCCGCTCGTACTGGCGCGGGCTGGGGGAGTGGCTGTCGTACTGCGACTGGTACCGGATCGACCCGATGTCCGCGCGGCTGCTCGACGTGGACGAGTGGCGCACGGACTGGCTCGATAGCGACACCCCGCAGACCGTGCGCAACCGGCTCGCCGCTGTCTCCGCCTGGTACCAGTACTTGATCAACAATCAGGCGTGCGAGGTCAACCCGGCCAAGCTCGTCGCGCGGCCCGAACGAGAAGGGCGCGATCCCAAGGTCCTGACCAGCGAGGAGATCGGGCGGCTGCTGCACTACGCCGTCACCGAGGCCGAACGGCTCGGCACGGAGGCGGCGCTGCGTCGGCTGGCGGTCATCGAGCTGATGCTGGTCACCGGTGTGCGGACGGGAGCGGTCCTGCACGCGACATGCGGGCCCGGCGGTGACCTGTTCAGCACCGGAGGCCACCAGGTCCTGCGGTACCGCAACAAGGGCGGCAAGGAGAAGCTCGCCGTCGTACCGCCCTGGAGTATGCGGAGCCTGTTCGCCTACCAGACAGCGCGCGCCGCGCGCGAGGGCGTCGATGTCGACCAGCTGGCCGGGATGCTGTTCGTCACCATCACCGGCACGGCGCTGACCTCCCGCGACATCCGCAACCTCGTCAAGGAGACGGCGACGGGCGCCGGCTTGTCGGAAGTCGACCGCATCACCCCGCACACCCTGCGGCACTCCGCGGCCCACCTGCTCCTCGATCAGAAGAAGGGCCTGCTGGAGATCATGGACTTCCTGGGGCACGCCGACCCCCGGACAACCTTGATCTACCTGGCCAGCCGAAACCTGCTCGACAACAACCCCTCGTACGGCCTGGCTGGCGCGCTTTCCGACGCCGAAGCCAACGCGGCCCGCGAACCAGACCGGGCCGCAGACGACCGGCGCCGGGCCACCCCGCCACCCGAGATCATGCGCGCGCCCGAGAACGACCCGTCCGTGAACACCGGGGACCCCACCGACTGCAGCGGCGCCGTGGTGCTGACGTTCCGGCCTCGGCGCACCGGAACCGGCGCTTAGCTGACGGAGGGTGACGATGCCCGCCAGGAACGCCGACGACTCGAATGATCATGATTGATCGGAAGGGTCCCCCGCACGCCGTGCGGAACCATTCGCTCAACGGGTCGTACGACGACGACGCGCTCTTGGGTTGCCACAGCCCACGGCGGGGGCGGCGGGACGGTCCCCCTCGGCACCGAGGAGTGACCGCGACACCGTCGACGCCCCGACGGTGCCCTGTCGGAGTGACACCTCCGGCAGGGCACCCCAGATTCCCTCGACGCCGACGGCCGCTGCCGCGGTCGATCATGGCGTCGCCGCTCGAGCGGATATGGTATTCGTCGACCCTGGTCACGGGCGTGGTCTAGCGGATCTGTCGCTTCGCTCCGGATCTGGTGGCTCTTCGGCCGATGTGGCGGCGTACGTGGCGGGTGCTCGCCGGAAGTGACGAGGACGGCGGCGCTGGCGGGGCCGCCTCGCGCCGCAGCCGATAGGCGGTGGAATCTCAGCGGAAGTGGCGGGCAAGGATGGGCGCTCGGCATGAAATGCGCAGGTGGGCTACACGCCTCGGCAGCTAGGAGGCTTTCCGTGACCAGCTACGACGAACAGAAGTGGCGCGAACACAGCGTCGAGGCGGGCTGCCGTGCGGCCGAGGACCTGGTGGCCAGCAAGCACGTGGCCGTCGCCGGACACCAGGTCCTGGCGGCAATCGGCTTCGTGTTGGTTGTCTTTACGACGTCTGGGCTTCTCGGCGAGCCCGTGCTGTTGCGCCATGTTCTCACCTTGCTGGGTGGCGTCGCGATCGGGTTCGGGCTCGACATGGTGGGCCGGGCCCGCGGGCAGCGGCAGATCGTACAGCTCTGGCGGAAGTCGCTGGAGCGGCCGATGCCGACCGACGACGATCCGGCCGTCTGATCCCATGCAGGCGAAACAAGTGGGGACGACCGGTTGAAGAACTGGACCAGGCGACTGCCCGAGTGGTGCTGCTACCTCACGCTGCCGCCGAAACTCGCGGACCTCGACACCCCCGACGACGTGTTCCGGCCGCGCGGGATCTACGTGCACTTGGAAAGCAACGCCAACACCGGTCGCCCCGAACTGCGGCTGCTGCTGGATACCGACGGCACTGGGGGCTCGCCCCGATCCCCGTCTACCTCGACCGGTCAACCCTCGGCGCAGCCATCGCCGACATGAGCGCGGTCAGCGACGCTGCGGCCGCTGGCGCCTACAGCGTTGACCTGCGGTCGGTCGGCGGCCCGAGCACCATCACGAACATGCTCGACCGCTACAACGCCGAAATTCACCGCCAAGACCACCGGCGCGGACACGGCGGGCCATGTGCGGCGGCTTGCTCAAGCAAGGGGGATCGAGCTGGAAGCCGTGGCGGCTCGGGGTGTCGGCACCGTCGTTGCGCCGGCGGCTCGCCGCGGAGGGGACGTCGTTGCGCGAGCAGCTGCTACGCGAGCAGGCGGTAACGCCGCCGGTGCGGGGCGGAGAGTCGGTGGGGAGTTGGCGGTGCGCCTCGGATACTCCGAGGTGCTGCTCCACGACGTCGAGGACGAGTTCACGGCGGGCTAGCAGCAGAACGGCGAGTTGATGTTCTGTAACTCCTGCTGGCTTTCTACTCCCTGACCTCACACGACGTCACCGCCGAAACGCACATGATCACCGGTCGCCGCCGTCGGCGTGACTACCTGCCACTGGCACGCAAAGCCGTGAGGTGCCGATCCACATCGGACGATCCTCACATCGTTCCGGCTCAGCGGCAGGGGAATTTGAGGTCCGGCCTCGCCATCCGTGGCGGCTGAGATGGCGGGCCCAGTATCTCCCTCAGCGCCTCGACCCGGTCGGGCGGGAAGCCGTTGACCGCCAGGGCCTCGGAGAACAGCAGCTGCACGCAGGCCGTCAGCGTGGTGCCGTCGAACGCGCGAGCGAGTTCGACGGTCAGCCCGGCATCACCGCTGTGGATCGCAGCCCCGATCGCCAGGTCCATCGACGCCTCGGCAGGCTGAGTAGACGGTCTGCACCTTGCGGTGGTAGGCCGTGTAGGCGGCGCCCCGAGCCCTACCCGGTCAGCGGGGACGATGATCCGGACCTGGACGGCCTTGCCACCGTCGCCGTCCAGAGTGCGCCGCAGGGCCGTACGCACGGACTCGTCCAGCTCGGCGTAGATGGGATGGCGACGAGATTGCCCATGGCCATCAGGTCTCCTGTCGTTCCTCGGTGCACCCAGACGTCCAGCAGCTCGCCCGTCGTCCATTCTGGATCGTCGGCAGGGATCTAGCTGGCGCACCACTGCTGCAGCACCGCGGTGTTCGCGGCGATCCGTCGGCGGCCAGCGCGCACCGTCGCGGCGGCCGCGTCCCGGATCACCTTCAGCTCCTCCCAGGTGTGCGCCCGCTTGCGGCGCGTTCCACGCCGAGCCAGCGGACGGCGTCGCGGCCGCTCGAGGAACACCCAGGTGGCCTCCGGCAATCCGGGAGCCCGGCGGATGATGGCGGACAGCACCCGTCGCGTGTGGACGTCCCCGGCCCACCGGGTCCACCACGTAATGGTGATCTCTGCGACCGACGTGACCGGTGGCTCAGACGCCGTCGCGACGTTGAACAGCAGCCGGAGCGTCCGGCCGTTGGTCCGGTAGGTCTCCGCGCTGTCCCAGCCGCGGCCTTGCTCCGCGAATGCGGTCGCCAGAGCCTGGAGGAATTTCCACGGGCCCTGAGCTGTCCCGGAAGTCCCACATCCCAGAGCCTCGCCGCTTCCGCTGACCGGCCGGACCACCAGGCCATCGGCGTCCAGCACGGCCGCCCTGCGGTAGTCGGCCGGCCGTCCGGGTTCAGCCGAGGGCTGGTGATCTGCGCGAGGCCGATCAGACCGGCGCAGGTTCGCGGCGATGAACCGGCCCGAAAAGCGTGGGCCGGAACCCCGCCGCCCCTTCGGGCCCGCGCCGGCTGATATCCGTCACAGATCACCAACCTCCACGGTCGTCCCCGGCGACGTTTTCGCCGACGCGGAAACGGACCGCGCGGTGATGTCACTGCACAGCAAATTGTTGTCACTTCCTGCGAAAGCGAGCGACTATGCCTGCTTCTACCATCGTTGCCTCCGGCGGCCAGTTCCGTCTGTACGACAATTCCGTACAGACCTTCGACCGGCTGCCGGTGGCCACCTACGCCATCGGCTTCTCCAAGATGACCGGCTACAGCCTCCGCCAGGTCGCCCCGCTCGCCCCCGGTGAGGAAACCGTCTACGGCTCCCACGTAGAGCGAGTGGACCGCATCGTGCGCGCCTACAAGGACATGGACCGGTCCCTGGGCGTGATCCTGTCCGGTGACAAGGGCATGGGCAAGTCGCTCATGCTCCGGATGCTCGCCGAGAAAGCACGCGAGCAGCTGGAACTGCCCACGGTTCTCGTCCAGCACTCGACCCCCGGTCTGGCGTCTTTTTTGGAGAATCTTGGCGAGGTAGTCGTCGTTTTCGACGAATTCGAGAAGGTCTTCGGCAGCAACGGCGAGGACGAGGCTCAGAACCAGTTCCTCAGCCTCTTCGACGGACTCAGCGTGACCAAGCGACTCTACGTCCTGTCGGTCAATAACCTCAGTCACGTCAACGAATTCATGCTCAACCGCCCCGGCCGCTTCCACTATCACATGCGGTTTGCCTACCCGGAGCCTGAGACGGTTGCCACCTATCTACGCGACCAGGTTCCTGCGATCGGCGATGCCCAGGTCGAAGAAGTCGTCGAATTCTCCCGGAAGTACGACCTGAACTTCGACCACCTGCGAGCGATCGCTTTTGAGCTGCGGCGAGGAGAACTCTTCGCCTCGGTGATCGGCGACCTCAACATCAAGCGCAACGAACGCGGCAGTTCCTTGGTGAAGGCCCGCATCAGCTGGAAGGACGGCGACACGGACGTCCTCACCGGCGCCATCGACCTTTTCGACCGCGGCGTCGTGCAGACGATCAACGACTACGAGATCGGCGTGAGCGTGCGGTTCCGCATGCGTGATGCAGTGTCGACCAACGAGGGCCACCTTCTCCCGGCCGGAGCCTTCGAGGTCATCGACTTGCGGAGCGATGCCAGCAAGGCACAGGACGGCGAACTGCCCGACGTGGTCTCCGTCGTGCTTACCCGCGCCCGGGAACGCTCGATCGACTTCTGATCCAACCGCAGCGGTGCAGTGCTGGACACGCACGACTCGCAGCGCTGCACCGCGCACCGACCTTCAGTCCTCGGTGACGCCCTCGCAGGTCGAATGGCACCTCCGAGGTCGCCGTGCACACAGGACGGTGCGTGCGCACGCTGGACCTGATCGCGGTGGTCGAACACCGCCCAGCCGAGCACGGACGCCCCCTTACGGGGTCAAGGCCGCGCCGCTGCGGTCGGCTGCGCCGAGCCTGACCCGTCAGGGGCCGTCTGTGCTCCAGCCGCGGTGTCCACGACCACCTCGACGAGTCGTCGGCATCCCGTTGCCTGAGCGAGTGCCGCCTTTCAGGAGTCACCGATGAAAACCCGACCAACCTCAACGTCCCCCGTGGCGTCTCCGGCAAGCAGCGGCTGCTCTACCTGAGCCTCACCGACGCCCAGAAGGTCATCTACCGCCACCACTTCGACGTGATCGGACAGCCCGCCGGTCTCTGCTACACGGCCGCGATCGCGGAATGCTCCGAAGAGGACGTCCGTCGTGGCTGACTTCCGGCTTCCCTACGACGCTGCTGACGGCACGGCGCTTTCGAGCACGATCAGCGGCGAGGCTCACATCGAGGTCCTGCTCGCCCGCCAGACCGCTTACCAGGGCGCGCACCTATACGGATTCCCGCCGCTGCTGGAATGGATCGTGCGTGACGAGGACACCCACTGCGTGGAGCTGCCCGCGCCAAAGCGCACGACGACTCCCCGCGTCTACCGCAGTGCCGCGTCGATTCGCTGCGAACTGGAGCGAGTCGACGCGCAGCTCGCCGCGATCGGCGCCGGCGGTCCGATGGACCGCGGCCGCCAACCCGTCGCCCTTCGCGCGCAGCAAAGCAGCCGCCCGCGCGGGGCGCACTCGACTCGCGCGAATGGATCGTGACCTGGAGCGCCCCTCCGGGCTTTCACTGCCCATGCAGCACGTGGCCAGTCCACAAACAGCACAGAAGGAGACCCACATGCCCACGAACAGTGCACGGACCGATGACGCGGCCACGCCGGCCAGCACCCCCTCCTCGGACGACCAGCCGCTGGTCCGGTGGCGAGTTGGCCACGCCACTCATATCGGATCCCGGTCGAGTAACGCAGACAGCTACCGTTTCGGCTCCCACATCACCGGTCGCGCCGTATTCGCCGTCGCCGACGGCATCGGATCCAAGCCTGGAGCAGCCGAAGCCGCCCGGATCGCCGCGCGCACCACGATCAGCGCCGCGGTCGCGACCGGCACCGCGATGCAGGCACTACTGGAAGCCAGCCACCATCTCGATCTCGAACAGCCAGGTGGATCGTTCGGGGACACGGTCATGGTGGTGGCGGTCATGAGTCCAGCCACGACACCTGGCACCGTCTCGTGGGACATCGCGTGGGTCGGAGACTGCCGCGCCTACCTCCTCGACGCCGACGGCCTGCGCCAGTTGACGCACGACCACACCAAGGGCCAACGCCTGCGTGATGCCGGCATCGACGAACTGACCGCAGCACGTTTCGACAACATCGTGCTGACCAGCGTGCGCAACGCCATCAACGACCCGGCCGGGATCGGCACAGCGTCAGTGACCAGCAAAGGACACCAACGCCTGCTGCTGGTGAGCGACGGAGTGAGCAAACCACTTCCCGACGACATGATCGAGTGCGCGCTGACCGAGTTCTCCAACCCCAAGGAATGCGCCCGTGCCCTTGTCGAGCTCGGCGTTCTCGACGACCGCGCCGACAACGCGACCGCCCTCGTCGTCGACACGATCATCGCCTCCTGACCACCCGCGATGGCGCCGCCGGCCGGGCTGTGCTGACGCCTCGCCCGCCCGGCGCAGCAGCGCCCACGAGCAGCCCCTCGATCTGGCCGCGACCACCTGCCACCCGCCATCGCGCGGTGCTTACCGAACGGACCCGTCATGGCTGTTCTGCACCCCGACCTGTCCATCGACCCCGAGCCCAGCTCGACACCCGTGACCGGCCTGACCAGCCACGGCCACATCCAGACCAGCTACCACGCGCTACGCGAGCGGTTCGGCGAGCCGGACCGCCGGTTCCCGCACCTGCGCAACATCGGCGTCTGGGTGCTCGACACCCCGGCCGGGCGCGTGAACCTCCGTCGCCTCAACGAAGTCCCCGACTCCGCCGGTGACCGCGACGTCGAATCGGCCTGGATGATCCTGGCCACCACCGACGCCGTGCTGCCCTAGATCTACAAGGCCGTCACCGGGTCGACCGCCACGTTCCCCGCCGGTGCCCGGCAGCACTTCTCCGAAACCACGCTGCAGAGCTTCGCCAACGCCTACATCAACTACCTGTACCTGCGGATGAACGGCGAACTTGAGGCCCGCCCGTGGCCTCTTCGAGTTCGCCGGGTACGTGGGCACCCTCGGCGACCGGTTCAGCGCCCAGGTGCTGCACGCCAGGTCGGACTGGATCGCGGCTTCTCAAGGGATCGCAGCGTGACATGAGGCTCTGCGTCAGAGTCTTCGCAGCTCAGCGCCTCGACCCAGAAGCTTAGTGATCACTACAGGTGTTGTGCAAGGCGTGGGCGGTCGGTGCGGCCGCGTTTGACCCGCCATCAGGGCCTGAGCGACGAAGTTCTTCGACAGCAACGAATCTGGAGGTTATGGGGGATGGGGCTGCGCATTTTGATCACGGGCTCTCGGACGTGGGCCGATCGAGCGATGATCCGTGCGGCGCTAGCCGAGGTGTGGAACCCGGACTCGGTTCTGGTGTCGGGCGCGTGCCCGAACGGCGCTGACGCGCTCTGCGAGGCGTGCTGGGCCCATTGGGGCGGGAAGATCGAGCGTCATCCAGCGGACTGGGACCGTTATGGCCGGCGCGCTGGGTTCGTGCGCAATGAGGAGATAGTGAAGGCTGGCGCGGACGTGTGCCTCGCGTTCATCCGAGGCAACTCGGCGGGTGCGAGTAACACGGCGAAACTGGCGCAGGAGGCGGGGATCGAGACGAGGATCTTCCGCTCCGCGATCACGACGTGACCGCGGAGCGGCGCTGATCAGCGACTTCGGTTCAAGCTCGCGATGAGTTCGCGGTTGGCCGAGCGTGCGGCGTCGAGTTCCTGATCGCGTTACTCGAGGCGATCGGTGAGTCGCACCCCTGACCACGACATGCTCCTGCGCTTGCAGCGCGCCCACGTGGCGCCCGGCGAGTACCCGGTTGCGCGCACGCGCGCCACGCGCGAGGCCGGACGCTAGCAGTTCACCGGCAATCACCTCAGCCCCGGTAATCCCAGCTTCCCAGGGGTTACCGGTGGTGATCGGCACATCCGTGCACCGGGTCACGCTCGATCCCAGGTCGGCAGGGGCGGCGCACTCTAACCGCTGTCGCAGTTGCGCCCGTGGCACCGCCAGCCCAGGCGACGCAGGTGAGACGAGCCCTTGCGGGGTCGCGCTGCGCGCGATCTCACCCGGTCGGCCGAGCGCACCACCCCGGCCGGTCCGAGCCAGCGGTTGATCGAGACGAGCCCCCGAACCAGGGGAGTCGAGCCGACCAGCCGCCTTGCTGGTCCGCACACCGGCGCCTTCGCCAAACGCCGGTGACACTTTGAACGCCAGTGAAAGGACACCAACATCCTGTGAGTGCGACCCTTTCCGACCCCGCAGCTGTCGACTGGTCGAACCAGCCCGGCCTGTACGTGAGCGTGTACCGACTCGCCCTCGACATCCCCACGCTGGCCGACGGCATCAGCCACCGCTGCGGGCACACCACGGTCAATGGCGTGATCGACGCCGAAACCCGCAGCCGTCCGGTGCTGCACCCGATTCCACCCAACTGCCGGTCGGGCGTGCCGAATCCGGACGCTCCGGCGATGTGGATCTATCAGGGCTTCGACCAGGTATTTCTGGTACCCGCGACCCACCTGGTCGACAGCGTCCCCGACCTGATAGGGCTCAGGCACGGCGGGAACTTCGCCTACCGCGACGATCCTCGCTTCTACCAACTCGTCGGCTTCGACGCGGCGATCAAGATCCACGATCACCGCGAGTTCTGACCCGCATCGAGTTCGGGTGACCGTCCTGGCCACTGGCGCTTCCGCCACACAGCCATCTTCAGCTGCGCGCACTGCAACGTCACCCGCGTCCCGACCGCGAACACCGGTGCCGAACTGCGCCGCGCCCGTGAGCTGGCCACGGACCACTCCCGGCACGGCTTCCACGCCGGCGCCCTCACCGTCTATGGCGCCTAACCGTCCCCGCCGGCCGGTCCCGCAGCTCCGGGACCGGCCAAGTCCGCCACCACACCCTCGTCCACGCGCCGGACCCGGTGCGGCTTCGCCGTGCCGGCGTTCGCCGAACCCCCACTGGAGACCCTGTGATCGCCCGCCTAACCGCCAGGATGCCGTTCGCCCGCGGTGACGTGTGGACCGTGTGGGCCGGGAGGCCCACGCTGGCTTCCCCGGTGCAGCTGCGGATCGAGGAAGGCACCGTCGTCGCCACGCCGAACCCGGCATGGCTCGGCGGCCCCACCGTCTCCCTGCGTCCGACCACCGGCAGGCTCGACAACGCCGTCGACCGAGACCTGGCCGAGTTGCTGCTGTCCGTTCCCGGCGTTCGCTCCGAGGATTGGGCGATCGACGCGGCCGGCTCGGTCGACGTCCCGGTCGCCGAGCCGAGCACGATCACCGACGACGAGGTCACCCGGCAGGTGACCGACGAACTGGTGGTGCATCACACCGACCGATTCGAGGGCTGCCTCTCCCCGTCGATGGTCAACGGAGTCGGCGGCCCTGTGCGCCAGGCCGACGTCGACCTGACCCTCCCCGAGTGCACGCAGCTCGTGGTCGCGCTGGCGTCCTTGCAGTACTGGCGGTTCGAGCTGAACACCCCGTTCGCTGCAGCGGCGACGAAGCGCCGCGGGTTGCGGCGCGCTCGCGGCCTTCGGGGCCTCACCCGTCACTGACCGCACGCGTGTGGCCCGTCCGAGACCCGGCCTCGGTGGGGCCACACGCGTGTTCCGCCGTGCCTGCCACCGCCCTCGCGAACCGGAAACGAGCTGCGCGGGCTCGACTTCGCCAAGGCCTGCGGCCCCGCGGTGTGCGCAGCGATGACCTGCGGCCAGCTGGGCCAGATGTGCACACCCGCCGGAAGGCCCGCATCCCTGGACGGGGTCACCTGGGCAGCGGCAACGGCTGCTTCGGCCGCGGGTTCCCCGGCGAACAGCGCTGGTTCGCATGGCTGCAGCGGCACACCGGCCGCTGCCTGTGGGCGACCGCGCCCGAGGTGTTTCTGTCTGCTTCCGGTCGTGGCGACGCCCGCACGACGCTGCAGCGCCTACGAGGCGTTCGACGTATTTCTCGGCGGCTCGACAGCCTGAAAGCTCGGTCCGCACGCCGCTGAGCTGGCCGTCGAGGCCCAAGCGTGCGGGTTGACCGTGCACATGGGCCGCCGCAACTGCCCCCGCCGCCTGGCCTTCGCCGCCGAACTCGGCTGCACCTCTGCGGACGGCAAAACCGTCCGCTGCGCTGCAAGGGCGCCTTCGGCGTCGCACGCATTGGGCCTGCGGCCCATCTTTCCGCTGTGCTTCCGACCCCACCCGCACAGCTTCCCGTCCCCGCAACACCACCCGGAACGGAGAGCCACATGGACCTCACGATCACCCCACCACCCGGATACAGCGCAGTTCCGGATGCGAGGTGGGCGTGGGCCGATCCCAGCTGCGAACGCTGTCACGGCAGCGGAACCGTCTGGCACACGGTGTACGAACACGATCTCGACGGGCGGGAGTACGACCCCGAGGAGATCATTCCGCTGTACAGCGAGCCCGACGACTGCGACTGCCGGTGGACGCCCGACGACGACATCCTCAAGGAACTCAACCGGCGGTACTGGTCCTGGGGCAACCCCGACCGGGCCCGCGACGCCTGGGACGGTATCGCGAAGGCCATCGGCCCCCGCCGCCCCGGCGGCCGGTACTGGAGCGGGTACTGGCAAATCAGCTACACCGTCGTCTCGATCGACTACTCCTTCCACGACGAAGACCCCGCCAGCCCCGCCTGGCAGATCACCGTCAAGTGGGACGGCGGCCGCCGCACCACCCACTGCACCCCCTGGGACTCCAGCCGGGACTCCTGCCACCGGCCGGCCGCGCGCCACCCCGGTCCAGCGCCCGTGCCTGCAGAGCTGCGCTTCTCGTCACCGGCGCCCGCAGGCGTCCGTCGTCTCTGGTCGCGGCTGGCCACCTGGCTCCAGCCGCGCCGCTGACCACAGGCGTCACCGGGCGCCCCTCGGGCGCCCGGTCCACCGCCGGGTGATCCCCGAAGTCACGCCCGCGCCGCACGACGCCCCGTCGACGTCACCAGGGCCGCCCACGGCGACGCCAGAACCCCGCACAACGCAGACGTTCTGCGCCATAACCATCCCGCCGTCTACCCTGCGCCCGAAGGAGATCTCGACCATGACCACCACACAGACAAGACGACGCTCCACCTCACGACCGGTCACCCGACCCCGGCTCAACGCCGCGCTCGCCGCGGCCCGTCGCGGGTGGCCAGTATTCCCGCTCTACCCGTTCTCCAAGCGACCCGCGATCAAGAAGTGGGAGAACCGCGCCACCTGCGACGAGACCGCGCTCGCCGCATGGTGGGACACCGCCCCGTACAACGTAGGCGTGGCCTGCGGTCCCGCCGGCCTGGTTGTCCTCGACCTGGACACCGTTCACGGCGCCCCGCCAACCGAGGACTGGGCCTGCCTCGAGCTCACACATGGCCGTGATGTCCTGCGCATCCTCGCCGAACGCGCAGGCCAACCGGATCCCACGGACACCTACACAGTCATCTCACCCGGCGACAGTGAGCACCGGTACCTCAAGGCCCCGCCTGGCATCGAACTGCGCAACACCGCCGGTGCCGCCGGCCGTGGCCTCGGGCCCCATCTCGATGTGCGCGCGTCCGGCGGCTACATCGTCGCCGCAGGCTCAGTACGCAGGATCAACGGTACGCCGCGGTACTACCGCGTTACCCATGATGTCGCGCCGGCACCGCTGCCGCAGTGGCTGGTCACCGCGCTCACCCCGCCACCTCCGCTCGAACGCCACCCGGTCCGGCTCGCCGCAGGCACCAGGCTCGGCGCTTACGTGCACAAGGCACTCGACGAGGAGACCGCGCGCATCACCAATGCCGCATCAGGCACCCGCGCCGACATCACGTTCAAGGCATCGGCCAAGGTCGGCGAGCTCGTCGGCGCCGAGGTGCTCGACGAGGCCGTCGCCGTCGAGGCCCTACTGGCGGCTGCTCGTGCACACGTCGGAGTGGACGGCTGGACCGAGAAGGAATCGCTGCACCACATCGCCAATGGCATCGCCCGCGGGCGCCTGAACCCTCGTGCGATCGACCTGTCGCGATGACCACCACCTCGGTCTGACTGCTCAACGAGGCTGCGATAACAGACGGTGCCTCGCCGGTCGGCAGGGGGGCGCACCCGCCGGCCGGCGGGAAACACCTGCGCTGTGCGTGATGGCACGCGGCCCCCCGACACGTCGACCGTGAACCCCCGGGCCGTAAGGAAGTTCCCATGCGTACTAGCTTCGGACCGTCGCCGAGGTTGTGGACGCACACGAACATCGAGGCGCCCTTCAGGTTTGCGATCACGGCACTGAACTACCTACTGAGTCGGACGGCTGTGCCTTACAGAAGCTCCGACATGCCGTACGCCCGCTGATCCTGATCGCTGTTCACGTCTTGCTGATCATCTCCGCTCCGCTGGCCCAGTGTTCGCCCTGCTGCTCGGGCACCACCGCGGGGCTCTTCGACGAGCTGCACCCGTCGTACCACGCCGTGCTCATTGCCCTTGCCCTGGTCGCGTTCATCTGGGTGCGCCTCCTGGCTACCGTGCCGGCCGTACTCCTGCTGGGCGTCTGAGACCCAGCCGAGCCTCCGCCCACACCACTGCCTCCCACCAGGGCCGCCGATCGACAGCGGCCCCTGCCCGCGGGTTGCCTACGACTCGGCCGTCACGCGGCCGGGCCCGCTCTCTCGTCCACACCACTCACCAGAAAGGAGCAAGCCGTGCAGGAGAGCACTCACCTCGTGCGCGCGCGGTGCACCGTGTTCACCGACGACACCACCGGCTACCAGGTCGGCGCGATGTACGAGCTCGAGACCCCCGCGTGGTTGTGTTGGGTCGGCGAGGTCCACGACTTCGGCGGCGATCACCCGGGCGGCACCCCGTACGACCCGATCATCTTCGGCACGTTCGCCGCCGACGATGAGGTGCGCGACGAGATCGGCCGCCGGGTGAAGGCCGCCCGGTCGGCTGAGAACGTCGAGATAGGTGACTGATCGTGGGCACTTCCACGTCCGGCTTCGTGACGTTCCACGCCTGCCCGCCACACCGAGTCCGCCGGGTGTTCGACCTCCTTGAGGAGTACGGCTTCGCCGACCCCGACGACCGCCCCAGCCCCCTGGCTCTCGACCTCGACGAGAAGTACGGCAAGGAAGAGCCGCTGGAAGCGGGCTACGCCGTCCGTCTGGCCAACGAACTGGTCGACGGTGCGCCGGAGGTCGCGTTCACCGCCTACGAGGAGCCCTACGAGGATCAGCTCGGTACGACGTGCTCGTACGTTCCCGGCCTCGGCAAGTTCACCACGCCCTGCGACAACTACGGCCGCGCGTTGTTCGGCCGGGACGAGGTGCTGGCGTGGCTGGCCCTGCCCGCGGAGCAACGTGCTGCGAAGCTGGGTATGCCGTGGGACGCCGCGATCGCGGCGATGCCCGCCGGCAGCGTCGAGGAGTCGGCCGACGCCTGACCCGCACCACCCGCGAGAACGCGCGCACCTTCCGGAAACGGCCTGGGTGCGCGCGTTTCTTTCATGACGGGTACCACAGAAATAATTGTGCGTACGGGACGGCAAAGCTGTTTTCTGCGTGAGCGGCAGAATAGGATTGAATTACAAGATCAAGAAGCCGATTAACCGGAAACAGGGAGGCCGAAATGGACGCCAACACCACCGTTCCCATCGACATCACCGACCACGTCAGGGCTTGCGGCGAGGCCCCCCTCCGGCGTCGGCGACTGAATCCTGATCGACTCCGGCGGCTGCTACCTGCCTGCGCTCCGCGACATGGACTGGGCCTACGTCCCGCGCTGCTCAACGTCGACGCGTACTCCCTGTGCCCTGGGTTCCACATCTGAGGCTGATCACCCTCACCGGCAGAAAGGATCGCAGGATGCCGATCTCCCCGCTCAGGAAGCTGAACCGCAACATGAGGGCCACGACGCTCATCCGTCAGCTGACCCAGGACGAGAAGGTCGCGCTGCTGCGCGGGTTCCTCATGGCGGTCGAGACGGGTCTCGTCGACGCCGACGAGGTTCTCACCACCGGCCAGAAAGCGGAGATGAAAGACCTGTTGTCGATCATCGAGAAGCACTGGAGTGGCGCCTGAACCCCATCGACTCAGTGACAAAGGCCGGTCCAGGTGACCGGGCATTGGTCGTCTCCGGAATTGCGTGACGGATACCACAAAACAATTGTGTGTGCGGGACGGTAGAACTGGCTGCAGGGCGAGCGGTGAAATAGTATTTCAACACAAGATCAGGAAGAAAAAAGCCTCTCGCGAAAGCGAGAGCGACATGACCCGCACCCTCACCACCCTCACCGACATCACCGGTGGCGAGCTGCAGGTGGGTCAGATGGTGCACCTCGACGGACGCGCCCGCCAGGTCCTGTTCGTCGGCGCGCTCGACACGGACGGCTACCGCGAGGTGCGGTTCGACGGCTTCCACACCGCGCTGCGTATCGGCGGCCACTGGGCCTACTCGCTGGTCACCGAGACGCCCGCCTGACGTCCCCGCCGGCGGGCCACCAGGTCCGTCGGCATCCCGACCGCCCTCCGACCCGGGAAAGGGGCCCACGGCCATGACCCGCACCCACACCACCGTCGACGTTCACCCGGAGGTCGTCGCCCGCTTCCTGGTCGAGGGCGACGTGTTCGTGTTCGACGGCCGCGTGTGAACCGCCGACGACGCCGCGGTGGTCGACCTGTCCGGCATGGCCGTGGTGAACGTGGTGGCCGACGGCGTCTCCGCGTGGGTGGAGATCCCTCGGTTCGTTGCGCGGCATCAATGCCACCGCGCCGGCCGATTCGAGCGCCAATCCTGCACAGACGGAACTCCGCTGACCGCTGAGACACCGGCGATCCCGCCTGCACGACAAATACCTCGGCCCACCTCGGAGCGGCTGGCTACCTCGACCGGGATTGAACCGGGTATCCGACATGACCGGTGAGGCGGTGATCCCTTTCTTTGCAACCCTTTCGTAGAGAGCGAGCCACTTCATGTCACCTTTGGTGCTGACCCAAGATGACGTCGATGCATTCTGTGCGGCTGAAACGGTGCTGCTGGCACGGCGCGAACGCCGGTTCTACCTGTTGCTGATGATCGAGGTCGGCCGACGCAGCTCCGCGCAAGGCGTGACAGCGCGCGAGGCAGAGCTGTTCACCTGTCAACTGCCGGAAACCGAACAGCGGGGACGAGTCGTGCCCTCGTTGGGCACGATGCACGGCACAGAACACAACGGCCACGCCCCGTGGTCCCTCGATGACCACCCGAACGCGACAGGGGAGCTGCTGGTCCACTCCGCGCGAATCAACCCACGATGGGAAACCATCGCGCAGCTGGTGCAGCCGGGAGACATCATCAGTCTGCAGTTCACCGGCAACACCCAGCCCCATCTGCTCAACCACGGGCAGGTACGGGACGAGGTCGAGCTCTTGATCTGCCGCGAGGAGCACACGCTCACCATCCTGATTGAAGCGACAGTCGGCGCCTCGAACCTGGCACGCACGGTCCGCTACGACGGATACCCGCACGGCATCAACCCTCACACGGGACGGATCCGCACACCTGCACCTGATTGTCGCTGCCTGCCTTAGTGATCAGTTCAGAATGAGTTTGCGCAGGCAGATGATCGAGCAGGCGAGGCTGAGTATGGCCTGGTGGACGTCGACTCGTCGTTCGGTGCGGACGCGGAGTCGGCGGAAGCCTGTGAGCCAGGCGAAGGTGCGTTCGACCGGCCAGCGGACTGTGCCCAGGCCGCAGCCGTGGTCGACGCCGCGGCGGGCGATGACGGGTGTGATGCCGCGGGCGCGGACCAGGCGGCGGTACTTGTCGTGGTCGTAGCCGCGGTCGGCGCAGAGCCGGCGCGGACGGCGACGTGGCTTGCCGACCACGCCCCGGATCGGTGGGATGGCGTCGATCAGCGGAATCAGCTGGGTGACGTCATTGCGGTGGCCGCCGGTCAGCGTGACGGCCAGCGGGACGCCGCTCGCGTCGGTGATCAGGTGGTGCTTGGAACCGAGTTTGCGGCGGTCAACCGGGCTGGCCCGGTGTGGTCCCCCCTTTGAGGGCTCGGAGATGGGTGGAGTCGACCAGAGCGGCGGACAGGTCCAGCAGACCGGCGGCGCGCAGTTCGGCGAGCAGTAGCTCGTTCAGTTGCTGCCAGACGCCGGCCTCGTGCCACTCGGTCAACCGCCGCCAGCAGGTCGACCCCGAGGCACCGAACAAGGCGGTGGGCAGCCGGTTCCAGCCGATCCCGGTACGCACCGCGTACAGGATGCCCTCCAACGCGGCCCGGTCGTCGGCACGCCTGCGACCTGGATAGCGGAAACCCCCTGGGGGACATCGGGATCAACGGTTCCAGCCGAGCCCACAGCTCGTCGGTCAGGACCTCCTCACGTACACCGTGATCTTGGAATGTCCTGTCCCGCAGACAAAGCCGACACGCCAGCTCATTTTGAACTGATCACTTAGTACGAAGAGCTCGCGGCGCTCTGCCGCCACCGCGAGCGAACCTGCCAGCTTGCTGCGTCGGCACAAGACCGCCGCAACTCCTACCATTTCCGGAGCATGACGATGATCGCAGGAACAGAGCAGTCCGCCGAAATCCGCTTGGCCAGGGCGCACCTGTCCCGGCTGGCCGATTCTCTCCACGGTGCGCTGGCTGCGCTCGTGGCCGAGGTCGGGCCTGTGGAAGCGTCACGCAGGGTCCGCTGCGGCGATGTCGCTTTCACCGCGAAGAGCACGATGTCCGCCAGTGAAGCCGAAGACCGCGCGCATCAGGACTTGGAGCTGATCACGTCCCGCGGCGGGCGGTTGGTGATCCCCGAGGACGAGGAGTGGCCGGCCCGAGCGTTCGCGGAGCTGTCGGAGGAGACGTCGGAGGCCGATCGGCATCATTCAGTCCCGCCCGCGCCGCTGGCGCTATGGGTTCGCGGTCCTCACGCGCTGGCCGATGCCGTGGACAAGGCGGTAGCGGTGATCGGATCCCGTGCCGCCAGTGGATATGGCGTCCACGTAGCGAGCGAGTTCGGCTACGGCCTTGCCGAGGGCGGCGTGACAGTCGTCTCCGATGGCGGATATGGGATCGCCGACGCAGCACATCGTGGTGCGCTCCAGGCCGAGGGCGTCACGATCGCTGTACTGGCTGGCGGTGCTGACGTTGCCTACCCTGCGGGCCAGCAACGCCTGCTGACTGCGATCGCGGAGCGGGGCCTGGTGATCAGTGAGCAGCCACCGGGAGTTACTCCCGCGCAGCATCGGTTCCTGACCCGCAACCGCCTCATCGCGGCGTTGGGAGCGGGGACCGTCGTGGTCGAGGCGGGGCGGCGGAGCGGGGCGAAGAACACCGCGGCGATCCTGGCGCTGGGGCGGGTGCTGATGGCGGTGCCAGGACCGGTCACGTCCGTGACGTCGATCGGCTGCCACGAACTGATCCGTGGTGGCATCGCTGTTGCGGTGGGCTCTGTCGCGGAGGTCGTCGAGTCGGTGCCGAGCTTCGGCGCCAGCCCCACTGGAGTCCCTACTGGGGACGGCGCCTGATCGATCCGGACGCAGTGTTGGCTGGATCAAGGCATCGCTTCGGTCTTGACCCCAGGTGCCCGCGGCGGTGGCGTGCAGTCGGTCGGGGCGACGTAGCAGGTCGGCCAGACCGGCATCCAGGTCGGGCAAGAAGGAGACGTCCTGAAGTGCGCGTAGCCAACGCAGCGAAACCGGACCAGGCAGTCGCCGTCGGCAGCGACGTTGCCGGCATCTGTCAACCCACACCCTCCCTTGTGGCGGGTGACCGTATCCACTCTTACACCGAGGAGGAGAGCGGTGTCTTCGGACCCCGTACCACCCATCCCCGCCTGGCTCGCTGATCGACCTACGGTCGGCGGGCTCGTCGTCCCGTGGACAACCCCGGAAACGCAGGATGGACGACACGTCTTCGGCAGCCTCCATCCTCGCTTTCGCGACGCGCTCAAACGGAGACTGTGCGGCGTATGCGGCAACGCGCTCACGCGCCCCATGGTGCTGCTGATGCGCTTGTCCGACCTGCCGCTCAAGGCGACATCGGAACCGGCACTGCATCCGCAGTGCAGCCGCTACACCACCCTCGCGTGTCCCATGGTCGCCGGCCGCAGGACCCACTACCGTTCCACGCCCGTCCGACTCGACTCATCCATGACCCACTCTGCCGACACCGGGTCCCGCCTCGGCGCGCCGGCAGAGCCCTGGTTCGCCGTGTGGCTGAACGGCTACGACGTCATCGAGCTCAATGGAGCGCTGGCCGCGTCGTACCGCGAGATCGAGCCGTTGCGGATCCGCCCGATCAACTTCACGTTCTCGTTGTCCGATCTTCTGCGCTGACCGAGCGGCACCGCTGCCGGGTTCGCGCTCGAATTACGCGAATCCTTACTCGGCATGGCCTTGCGGCGGTCTAGTCCCCGCACGTCACGGCAACCGAGACACCGTGATCGGCCGAGAAGTCTCGTACACCAATGTGGACGTCACAGACGTCAAGTCCGGTGGCCGGGTCGTGTGCTTCCTCGCGGACGCGTTCGCCTCCGTGACCGTTATCAGCACTGCGACCCGACCAGTCGACCCTACTCGCCACGGGCATGGAGTGTCGTACCGGTTGGTCTTCGGGTACGCGTACACGCCGTGGCGGATCGACCAGTCACACATGACATTCGACCTCAATCAGCAGGTGCCCCGCGGACTTCAGGGAAACGTGAGTGTCGTGCCTGAACTTCTCCGTGGCGTTTCCGTACCACACAGAAGTGTTCTGTGAGGAGGATGTTGCTTCCGGCCGCCGGACTCGAGCGGGGCCGACTCGCTTCCAGCCGGACGGCACCTTCTCCACCCGCGGCGGCACCGGACGCACCGCCGTGTTGTCGGAGGTCCAAGGCAAACGTGCCTGCCTCAAGATCGACTTCCGCGACCTGGCCATGGACGGCGACCGGGTGCAACTGGGGGAGGCCGACGCCGGGGGCACCCTGACGATGTTCAACCGTGACGCCGAGGAGACAACGGGGTGTGCAGCTTGACCGCCCGGTTGACCTACGCCGAATTCGAAACGCTGCTGTGCCAGGCCATGCGCATCGCCGGCGAGCGCTCGCACTTCGCAGACCACCTGAGCAGACATGGAGAATGCTCGTGACCCTTTCCCGAGCCACAAGGCCCGCACGAGGGGCGCGCCGACGACCAGGTCAACGGCGCGTTCGACCTTCTCGCGCGGTTCGAAAGCCGCCGCCCCGATGATGAACACCTAGCGCCGCGGCTTCAGCTGGTACACGCGGATTGCGACGGCGTGCTCTGTGACATCGAGCCGGGCGACACGTTCGACATGCTCGCGCGCACGGCGCGCGAGCACTGCTGCGGCGAGGACGAGGTGGCCTGAGTGCGAACGTGGTCACACGAGGCTGCCGGCTACGCCCAACTCATCGCCGGGATGGAGCAGGCAGGGCTACTCACCGACGACACGATCGCCGGGATGGGTGAGGACACCAACTACCTCACGGAGCAGAAGCGTCGTGCGGTGGTGTTATGGGAGGAGGTGCAACGGCACGCCAACCCCCACCAGTGGCTGAGCGATATCGACAGTGCGAATCCCGACGATGTGGCCGACGCCCTGGGCGCGCACGCCGAGTGACGAACTCCCGAACTGCGTCGCTGATCAAGCTGCAATCTGGCCGGACATACAACGTCTCATCCGGGAAAGGAAATTAATGCGGTACCAGGTAGATGAACAGGACCAGGCCATCATCGCCAAGCGTATGGCCGCGCTCGACGCGATGACCGGCCCCCGCGTCGGCGACTGGGTGCACTTCGCCAACGACGTGCGGTGGCGCATCTCGAGTGTGATCGCCTACCCGGCCGACGGTGATGGGCCTGTCGTGCACAAGGTGCAGACCAGCGAGGGGGGTAGCTACTACCTCGGCTTGGGGTACGTGTCGATGAGTGGCAGCCTCGAAGACCCGATCCCGGTCTCCTCGCTCACCTTGACCGAACAGACCATCGATGCCTGCCTGTGGATCTTCCACCACGACCTGCCCGGCGGGAGCCGGGGCGTGCGCTTCACTCGCCCGATGCGGGTGTATCGGTGCGCGCTCCCGGCACCAGGGACCGATCCGAACTGGAGGCCACCGGCGCGACCGGCATCCCGTGAGGACCTCATGCGTTCGATGACCCTGGAGCACCTTCCTGCGCAGGGTGTCCTGTTCCGGGGCGAACACGAACTGCCGCATATGAGTCAGGTCCTGCGCCGCGACCTCACCGGCCAGAAGATCCTGTTCGCGATGCACTACGGATATGGCAGACGGGCGTTCGGATACGTACGCGGACCCGGACACGGGGAACTGTGGACCTTCCTCGTCTACGCACCGGGCCATCCAGGGACCAACTGGACGGCGTTCGCCACCGAACAGGATCTCCGCAACTTCACCGAGGCATACGATCTGAAGATCCACGGCTCGTTGACACCCGGTGGACGCTTCGAATTGGAGCTGCCCTCGAACACCGACCGATGGCGACCTGCCGCGGTGTCCACGCCTTCCGGGCCGACGACCTGACCCCACCCGCCGGCCAAGACGACCTCCTGGCCGGCGCGGGCCCCTCGGCAGACGCCACCAGTGTGCCCCGCCGGCCGACCTTCCGAAAGGAAGTCCGAGTGCGCGCAAATCGAGCAAGCCGAGCGAACATGTCATCGAGCTCGGCCAGAGTGCGATCACAGCACCGGCCCTCCCCGGTTGGTCTAGTGGTGGCAGCAGTTTCTGCAGGTGTGGTCAGCTGTGACGAGTACGGCCGGCCCGTGGTGAGGAGGTCCGACGTCCTGAAGTGGATGCCGCTTCCTACGGAGCTGCGCGAGAGGAACTTGGGCGTGCCGTGGCAGACCGCGATCGCACCAATGCCCGAGGGCAGCGTCAGCGAGCCGGAATCCTCCGCAGCTCGGTAATGCCGCCGCACCATCCCGTTCATACCGCTCTCGGTGTGGCGGACGGCCGGACCGTGTCGTTCACACGCACGGGCGCCGATCGACTCCACCCCACTTATTAGTTTAGCCACGAAAGCCTGATACCACGCCGACGACCATGACGGGCAAGCCGCAGGCGTCCGCGCCGCACTGCTGGGCCCATGTTGCAGAGCAACGCCCAGACCGCCGGAGTGAGTGCCGCGGCTGCGCTGGACCTGCGGGCCGGCTGCTGCCAGTAGCCGCGATCCGTGCCTTGTGTCCGCACGCCACCCCGCTGCACGCATTCGCGCCATGCCACACCCCGGAACGTTCTTGTCGTGCTGCGAAGCCGCGTCGACAACGAGCCTTACGGCGGCGTCGAGTTCAAGGTGCACGTGACCGGCCCGGTGCAGTACGCCCCTCTGGACTGTCCAAGGGTTGAACAGTTCCCCATTGCTGTTTGCACAGTCAGTAAGACTGACGTGCCACCGGCCCGGTTTTCGCAGCATCGCCGTCCGACAACCGGTTAGGCCGTCCGACTTCACCACCGTGTTGATGCGGACCTGCGACACCCTGCACATCTCGGACTCGGCGGTGGATTCTGGGCGATCCTGCCCGCCAGCGCCGCACTCTTGCCGCCGGACGTGCTGATCAACCAGGCCGGAACGCCTCGCGCCGCCGAGGCATTCGACCGGCTACCCCCACCTCGCTGTAGCCACCTCGCCGCCGATACGGCGGCACACCCGGTCACCGCACTCCGGACCCGGCCCTGCAGTACAGGGGCCGAGTTCTTGGCGCAGCAATCACCAGCACGCGTTGTGGCCGTCGGACACGCGCGGCCCCCGCCATGGACAGGCCTGCAACACAGCACGAACACCTGCCTCACAGCGATTCGGAGTACATGATGACCACCTTCACTGCCGCGATCACCACCGATCCCACCCTCATCGAGTTTGCCGCAACCTATGGCGCGGTGCTCGAGTTCCCGCCCTGCCACATCATCTTCGCCCAGGGCGAGCCTGGATATGAGCTCTACATCATCCAGTCCGGCAAGGTGAAGATCGTTCAGCGCGCGCACAACGGCCGCGAGAACCTCGTGATGGTCCACGGTGTGTCCGAATCCTTCGGCGAACTGAGCCTCGTCGACGGTCATCCGCGGGAAGCCACCGCGACAACGGTCACCGAGACCCGAGTGACCGTCATCGACCGCGCCACGCTCAGGCAGTGGCTCGCCGCCAAGCCCGAGCTCGTCGAGAACATGATGCAAGTTCTGGCCAAACGCGTCCGTCGTGTGAGTTCTCAGCTCTCCGATCACATCTTCATCGACGCGGCTGCCCGCCTGGCCAAAGTCCTGCTGCTGCTCTCTCAGCGGTTCGGCACCTACGAACGCGGATACCTGCGTGTCACCCATGACCTGACCCAGGAAGAGCTCGCCCAGTTCATCGGCTCCTCCCGCGAAACCGTCAACAAGGTCTTGAGTGACTTTGCCGGCCGCGGCTGGCTGCGTGTGGAGGGCAAGAGTGTGCTGATCCTCGATGTTGACAGCCTGGCTCGCCGGGTCCGCTAGCCCGCGCAGTGCTGCCCCACAGCGCCGCGCGCACCACCACACGGCGCTCGCTTGCCCGCGGCCTGCCACTCGGTATCGCGCCGAGTTCGCCGCGGACATGCTGCCACCACACGACACCGATTGCGGACCCGCTGCCCTCCCGTGCACGAACTTCACCCCGCAACGTCGAAGTCACCAGGCGGCCGCGAATTCCGGTGAGTCCCACCAACCACTTGAAGACCTGCTTGCGAACCTGTGCCATGCCGTTCACGCCGCTGCCGTGAACTGACAGCACACAGGCATGTCCAGTCACAATCCGCTTCGCGAGTCCACCAGGAGGCGCCACCATGCTCGCGCCAGACCAGCTCGACATCTACCGCGCGCTTCGTTCCCGCGGCACCAGCATCCACTACGCCCGCGAAGTCGCCACGTTCATACCGCTGCCGCACACCACGACCCCACTGAGGACCTCCGAAGGCGCAGAGGTGTTCGACGAGTTCAACGAGGCATACCAGGACTTCTACGGGGACAAGGCCAGCCGCTACTACGACGGCTCAGCCTTGGTCATCGACGTTCCAGTGCAAGGCAACATCAGCGGCTACACCGTCACTCTGCACGTCGAGCACGGCGACCTGTGCGACATCAGCGATCTCGGCTATTTCAGCGACCAGCCCGAACCGGACGCGATTTCCACCGAAGGCCACGAGAACGGCGCCTACTTCATCCCGGCAACCACCGAAGACGAATGGCGGGCCATCCTCCGGCGCAGCCACGGGCGGCACCAGGCATGGCTGCTTGCACGCGAACACGTCAAGGAAGCACTCTCCGACGCGATCAACGCCTACACCATCCGCATCGTCGTCACCGTCACCGACGCCTCCGGGCGCAAGCTCGGCCGCGACGACAGCGTCACAGACGTCAACTCGATCAACACATTCGCCAACCCGAATCACAACTACCTGCACTACGCCCACACCATGGGCATCATCAAGAACGCCTTGCTCATTGCCTATACCCGGCTGGCCGACCGCCATGCGCTGGCTGCTGCCCTCGCGACCGCGGCAGCGGTGTCCGGGCCGATCAATATCAAGGTCATCACACAAGAACTCGAAGCGCTCGACCGCTGCCTACAGAACAGTGATCCCGCCCGTGCCACGACCGCGATAACGGCCACGCCAGCTGGAAGCGGCTACACCACACTCTCGCTGGACATCACCGCCGAGCAAGCCTTCAGCATCGTCGAAGGCCTCGCCCGGCGAACCCCCATCGACCCAGCTGCCGCGGCCTTACTCGGCCATCTCGCCCACCACATCGCTCACCCGTGGCCTCTCCCACCCGCCCTCCTGTCCTACAACCCTTCGTGGACGTAGACCCGGCAGGGACGGGCACGCCGGCGTCCACAGCGACGCTGCACCGGCCGAGACAGCCGTTGTTCCTCATCACTCGCAGCGCTCCGCCTCGCCGCAAGCGTGCTTGAACAGATCCACGCCGGCTCGCTTCGTGCGGGACAAGCCTGATGTGTGTGGCGGCCGGAAAGTGACCGGTGACGGCACTTTTGTAGTCCTCGTAACGGTTTCCTTGGATCAGCCGACATGCGCGGTCAACTCAACCAGCGAGCCCGACTGGCTCGCGCGGCGGTGACCATCGGCGGCCCCGCGTTCTCGGACGACGACCATCCGCGCATCTGGCTACGAACGCGCGACCCGCAACAAACTCCGCAACGGCCTACCGGCCGCCGTGCAGTTCCGGACCATCGCGCCCGCCACCGCGTTCGACAAGACCGGCCCCGCGTTCCCCGCGGCCTGGGCAGCCGCCTCGCAGCTCATCTTGACCTCCTAGACCATTGACCTGCACAGACCACGAGGAGATCACCGACCTTGGGTACGTACACCACCGGGCACATCACGTTCCACGCCTGTCCGCCACACCGAGTGCGCTCGGTACTCGAACTCCTGCGGGAATACGGGTTCGGCGACGACGAGGAACAGCAAGAGCCCCTGAGCCTGGAGTTCGGCACCACGTACACCAGCGGCGAATGGTGTCGGGTCTCTGACACCACGGACCTAGCGACAAGGCTGATCGCCGAAACCCCGGAGGTCGCGTTCACCTCTTACGAGGAGCCCTACGAGGACCGCCTCGGCACCACCTGCACCCATGTTCCTGGCCTCGGGGCGGACTGGGCGGCCTGTGACGAGGACGGCGCGCCAGTGGTGAGGAGGGCGGACGTCCTGAAGTGGATGCCACTCCCGATCGAGGTGCGCGAGGCGAATCTGGGCGTGCCGTGGCAGACCGCGATCGCGGCCATGCCCAGGGGCACCGCCACCGAACCGGACTCCTTCGACACCTGGTGGGATCGCCGCACCGCCGATGTGCAGGTCGCTGACGGGCAGGCTGAAGGCCAAGACCTGATCTTCGTCGGCGTGGGAGACAGCGACGAGGTCGACGCGATTCTCGCCGGTCACGGTTTCCTGCGCGCGAATCCCTGGGTCGCGCTCGACGAAAACGGGCCGCTGTTCCGCACCGCCATCTACAGGTCTCCCGTGAACTGAATCCGATAGCACCATCGCCGCCACAGGCCGCAATTTGGCTCGAAAATGACCGGGATGCCGGACTCGAAGGAATTTCCTGAACATGCCTGAAGAGACCTCTGCGTCAATCACCATTCACTCGTGTCCGCCGGAAAGAGTCTCTGTTGTGCTCGTGATTTTGGGCGAGTACGGTTTGACGGCCGAGGAGGGAAAAACCATTGGTTACATCACCCTTGGTGCACAGTACACGTTGGGTGGTGAATTCGTCTGCGGCGAAACGGAGGACGTGAAGAACCTGCTGGTCGAGAACGCACCTGACGCGTCGTTCACCATCTACGAAGAGCCCGCCTTGGACGGGGTCGGCCAGACCTTCTCGTACGTGCCGAAGTTGGACACCTTCTACGCCTTCTGCGCCAACGAGGGTGTGCCGTTGCTGCCGCAGTCCCTCGTCCGCAAGGCCCTTGGAGAGTCGGCCACGGAACGTCGTAGGACATTGGGGCTGTCGTGGCGCACGGCGATCAGCAAGCTGAAAGCGGGCCTCGTTTTAGCGCCAGGCTTCCACTCCGCGTACCTCAATCCCGGCGACGGCCGCGTCGCGGTCGAGTGCGAGGAGCGGCGTAACGACAAGGCGTTTGCCCTCGGTAAATTGAGCTACGACAACCACGAGGCCAACGAAAGGCTGAGCGAGTGGGGCTTCGCGTGTGTCAACGAATGGATTCCCTTAGATGCTGCCAGGAAGCGACAGGTCCGCAAGAAGCACCCGTACTGGTTTCAGAGAGAACAGATCCTCACGACCGTGGTCCAGCGAATCAATGCGACCTGATCCGACGCGTTGACCGCGGTCAGCCTGTTGGCGACGTCCGCTACTGGGCAGGCCGGTTGCGCGACGTCGCCCGGCTCAACGACACCCTCGGCTACACCAAGCGAGATCATCCATGAGCCCGAATATTCTCATGCACCGATGGACGGTCACGGTGGCCCCGCCCCACGCTGACGAGGACAACGAAGGTCGACTCGCCCTCGCCGTCAACGGCAGCGAGGTCGGATACGCGCTGATCATCGAGCGCCCTGACGCGACATTGTGGATCGACACCATCAGGATCACCCCTGACCAGCGCGGCAACGGCTTGGGCACCCGCCTTCTCGCTCTGGTGCTTGGCTTGCACCCCGGCCGCGACATCGGCTTGGGCGCCCCCACCGCAGCTCTGAGCGCCTGGTACGCGCGCCATGGCTTTCGACCGGCTGGACGTCACGGCGAGATGCGGCGACCCGCAACCCAGCAGCGTGCTGGTCGCGTGATCCCGCACCGCGGCCCTTCCCCGGAGCTGCACTCCTCGCCCAGCTGAGCTGGGCCGCACCCTCCGCTGCCTCCGCACGCCCGCCACCGAAGGCTCCTTTCCCCTGTACGAGAGGAGAGAACTCGTGTCACGTGTTCTCACTGCCGCACCACTGACCGCCGCCGACATCGAGGCGCTCACCGACGCCAACAACGTCCACTTCTCGTTCGACGCGGCGAGGGGCACGTCGCTCGTGTGCGCCGACCTGGGACCGTGGGACGAGCGGGTGTGGCACGGGCGCACTGTGCCTGACCACAGGCACGGTGCCTACTGCAGGCTTGTGTCCTGCGGGGTGGAGATCACCGGCTACAGGTCGCCGGTCGACGACGAGTGGTCAGCCTGGACTCACGCTGACGCTCGGAACACGGTGTGCCGCGCGAGCGTGAGCGGCCTGGGCAACAGGTCGTGGTCTTCTCTAGTCGCTCAGCTCAAAGCCGGCGACCGTCTCACGCTGGAGTGGCATGCGGACCTCCCACGCGACCCGACCTACTTCGCGGATCTGACCAGCGATGCGCTCTGGATCCGCATCGACCGGGCCGGCCGCTGGTGGCACCGGCTGCTCAATGGGACCACCCGTCGGCGACTGACCCAACCGCTGTGGTTGCGCGTCGACGAGGTCACGGCCCGACGCGATGACCCGAACCGGCGATTCGTGAAGCGCTACGGCTTCGTTGTCGACACCGCGGCCGCGGTGTCGACTCGACACCGGCGCGCAGGTAGCTCATGACCGCCGATGATGAAGTCGATCGGAGTCACGTTCCTCCACGGCACGACCAAAGACCGCTTTTCGATGTCGCGGCGCGTGTCCGCGGCCTTGACGCCGACGGGGATCTGCTCGTCCCTTCTTAGACACTGCTTGGACCTCGGTCACCTCCATCACAAGGGGCCGGATGGAAAGCCAGCGTTGTACGTGCACGGCAAGGGCGACGAGCCCGATTGGATCGATGCACATGTCCTGCAGTTCATCAAGGACTACCTGACCGTGGGATCCCGACGAGACGTCGCGTGCTGCGGCGACCGCGTACGCGGTGCGCAAAGGGTGGTGTGACGCGCTCTGAGGCCTGTGTGTCGCTTGAGGGTTTCACGGCTTGCCGCCGATGAGCGCGGCAAGCCGTTTGTTGTTGACCGCCAAAGGGAGTGGGGCTTTCGATGACTGCTGTGCTCGTGGACGCGCGTCTGTCGATCAACGACGGCAGGACCGTTCAGACCGTGTTGGCCGCGATCGCGGAGCTGAACAAGCCGTACAGCGTGCACGCGGAGGAGACGATCACCGCGCGCACGTTCTGTGAGGTCACGCGGAGACTGCCGGGATTCGAGCGGCTGTTCACGTCGCCGGGGGCGTTCCTGCTCAAGCCGGAGCAGGTGGCCGTGGTTTTCGAAAGCCTCGTGGACTTTCAGGAGGCGGAGACCACCTGCGACATCACGCAGGGCATCCACGACGGCAGGCGGAACTTCACTGGGTTCTGCGACTGCGACATGCGCAACCGTGCGTGGAGCTGGGCGGTCAAGATAGCCGCGGACTACGGGGTGTGCGTGTTCTGACCCGCACTGTCGGGTGTGGATTGCGGGGCCATCCTTGCCGGCTGGGCAGTGGTGGCCCCGCGTCGTGTCAAGCCGGGGGATGGCCCGTGGACTGGAGGGACACCTGTGTTCACCGCACGGCACTACTGGTGGTTCGCGGACCTGATCGCTGCGCACCCGGAGCAGTTCAGCCGGGAAGCCGCGGGACTGATCGCGGACAAGTTCGCGCAGGAGAACCTGAACTTCCGGCGTGAGTTGTTCATGGAGAAGGCGGGTTACCCGCCGCCTGTCAAGACGTGCCTGAGGTCGGCAGGTTTCGTCGGCACCGCGCACGCCGCGCGGTGCCCGTGGTGACCGTCCGAATCGGACTGTATGGGAGGAGTTCTGATGGCCAGCTCGGCTGTGATCATGGCCGCTGTTCGGGAAGCCGAGCAGTCCGGGAGGTGATCAGTGACGACGTGGCACGTGAGATCGCGTCGTGGTACCAGTCGCCCGCCGTGATCGACGCGCCGATCACGGCGCTGTCGCACGGGGTCGTGTTCGACAACTACGCGCTGTGGGAGCGCGTGAGCCGTGCGATCGACACCGGTGAGTTCGAGTCGGGCGGCAAGGGCACGCCGCGCGAGTTGCGGGCGCTCCAGGCGTGGGTGGAAAGGCGGATGCCGCGCCTGGTCGTGGTCGAGCACGACCTCGACGCGCGCGACTGGGACAACTGGGTGCGGCAGTACGGGGAGACCGGCCGGGAACGCCCGGACGGGATCGAGCCGGACGACGTCGAGGTGAGCCTGGTCGAGTGCGCTCAGCGCGGCCTCGCCGACTGGGTGTATCCGGGTGAGGCCAGCCACCCGGACAAGCCGACTGAGCACCGCGGCTACGACGCGTCGGACGACTCGGTTCAGGTGCCGCTGTCTGTGGTCGAGGCCGCGGCGGCGATGTTGTCGGGCACGAACACGGGGTTCTACGCCGCTTCCTACGGCGGTAACCCGTTCTCCACGGCCCTGTACTGGTCGCAGACCGACACGTTCGCCGAGCAGGGGCCGGGCAAGCCGTACGCCTCGCAGTACCTGCGGCCCACCGGTTCAGCCAGCATCCGTCTGGCCACCCTGCACGGCTTCACGCCGGAGCAGGAAGCGGACGTGTGGAAGCGGTGGAAGGGACAGTCGTGACTGTGGTTGACCTGCACCTGGTGGTGCCGACGGGCGACTGCGACCGCGTGGACCCGACCGGCGTGGTGCGCTACTGGATTCCCGGTAGCCTGGACATGCCGCTCGCGGTCGGCGCGGTGCAAGCCGCACGACTGGAGTTCGACCCCTAGCGCTTCGCTGATCTCCGAGCTGGTCAACATGAACCAGGTGCTGTTGTCCCGCACGTTGACCTTGCCGGCGATGAAGCCGGTCAGCGCCTTGGACTGGATCGAGCCTCGGTCACCACTTGACGCGGTCGCACTCAGCCAATCTGGCGGTACAGCAGTGTCGACCCCACCTCGGTGAGACTGTGCCGGACCGTGCCCCGGTGCCGACGAGTGACGATCAGCCCCGCCTCCCGCAACACCGACGTGTGCTGTGATGCGGCCGGCGCCGACGTGCCCGTGTGGTTCGCGAGCTCGCCCGTGGTCGCGACGCCGTCCGCGATCGCGAGCAGGACGCTTGCCCGCGTGCGCCCCAGCAGGTTCGCCAGACCTTTCACCGGGCTACGCGCCGACCAGATCTCCGCCGCACTGCTCACGTCCAGACTCGCAGGGAACACCACCGAAAGCTCCTGCGGGCTCGCCGGGTCGAACATGACGAGCGGCGTGCGCAGGAAGAACGACGGCATCAGCACCAAGCCGTTGCCGTCGAGGTGGAAGTCGTGGCTCTTCGCAGTACCGCTGTCGACCCGCAGGATCGGATTCGTCCACGTGATCGTGTGGTGCAGGGTCGACAGCAGGCCCTCCACGCCGGATTCCAGCAGCACCGCGCCACGCTGAGCGCGGTCGGCGTCGAGGTGCGACCGGATACGATTCCAGCGCGGGCCGATCGCGAAGCGATGGTAGTCGCCGAGCGTGGCGACGAGTTCGCGGCGCGTGGACAGGTCGTACGCGAGGTGTTGCAGGACCCCTGGTACCCGGCCGTGGTGGGCCCCGAAGTGGTCGAGCTCCGACGCGATCGCCGAAACCGTGCTGGCGAGCAACCGCTCCGCGCCGATTTCCAAGTCAGTTGAACGACCTGCCAAGGTGACCAGGTCGAGGCAAGGTTCCCGCTTCGGTGAGATCGCGCTGAGAAGCGCGTACTTCGGGCTCAGCGTGCCGCGCACATGCCGCCGCCAGCCGCCCAGCACACCCTCATCAGCCCGCGTCCGCAACGCGCGCAGACTGAAGAGCGTCTCTGCCATCGGCCCGAGCGTCGGCATCAACCGCACCCGTCCCAGATCGGCAGAAGAGAAGTGGATCATGTGCATGTCGCCCCCCAGCGTCAGGTCCATACTTGCACTCTTCGCCGTTCAAAGCCTGCGAAATGCGCAGCTGAGCGTTGACATCCAGGCGTCGCGACCAACGCGTCCGGTCCACGCGAGTCGGCTTCAAGATAGACGCTGCCCTCCGCGCTTACAGGTCGCTGGTACGCGCTCATGGTCCACCAACCGGGTCCACGAAGTGATCGAGCTTGTCCCCGCGTCATCTCAGAACGAGTCTTCCCGGTGACGCGCGGGAGACGTCCGGCTGCCCACGTGGGAGGACCATGACCAGGTAGGTGATCATCGGCTGAGGAACCGTCGGTGCCACCCTCGCCGCCGGACTGCACCGGGCCGACAAGCAGTTGGTCCTCGTCGCCCGAGGCGTCAACCAGGCAGCGCTCCAGGAACGCGGACTGCGGTACGTGACCCGCTGGGCACCGACGTGGTCCCGGTTGCCGGTGGCCCATGAGAACAGACCAGAGAGAACCGAAAGGTTGGTGCGAGCCTGGGCGTGGTGCCCGGTCCGCGGCAGCACTGCCGCGGTCCAACTGTCGTGGTCGTGCCGCAGAACGGCCTGGAGAACGAGCGGGTGGCCCTATGGGTTCCGCGACTGTCTTTGTCACCGTCGTCTGAGTGTCGATGAGCCACGTCGACCCGGTGAGGTCGTGTCCCCACCTTGGACTGGTGAAGCGCCTGACCCGAATCGGGTGTCACACCCGGATGCTGACTCCGGGCGCGATGCGACAGCCGAGATCGCAGTATTGCGCACGGCCCTACCAGGCCGAATCGTAGGCCGGCATCCCGTCGTGGACCGTGCCGGCCACGTGACCACACGTTCTGTCCGCAGTGGACACAGAATGTGCAAGGCAGTCAAGCTTCAAGACGACAACGGGCGAACCTGCTCGTGCTCGGCACCGGCGTACAGGGTTGCCCCGACAGCGAGAAGGGGGTGCGTCCACGAAGGACACACCCCCGTTCATTCCTCGAAAGTCACCAACGCAGTCCGGCCCATGCGTGCGCGGAGACGTCCTTGTTGACCGTCAGGCGGGCGTAGCCGGGATTGAGGCCGTGGCACAGCCACGACTGGGGTGGATCGCTCATTCTGAACGTGCCCGAGCACCACCTCACCTGGCCGCCGGGACCGTCGACGTGCCAGTTGAGTGTGATGTCCGGGATTGACCCCCCGTAGACATCGAAGTCGGCGGCGAGCGTGCCACCGGGTGAATCGATCACCTCGACCGAGCAGAACGACTGCCTCGGTATGGGACCGCAGTTGGCGGTGCTGCCGCCCGCGTGCGCCGGTGCGACGAGCATCAGCAGGTTGACGAATGCGATCAGCGCGGCGCCGATCAGGCTTTTGCGAATCACGTTTCCCCTTGTCGTCTGTCAGACACTTGAGCAGGCAGGGTCCGCGGTGCGGGTGAAGCTGCCGTCGGAGTTCTTGCGCCAGAACTCCGAACACCAGAGTCGGCCACTGCCGGCCGTCTGGTTCACCTCGGCGCGGAACGACTCCTCGGTGCTCCACAACTTGGTCTGCGATACCGCGATGGTGCCGTTGGGACCGAACACGTTGAAGAATCCGATGTAGTCGCCCTGTGGACTGTGGTAGTTGTGCCATGAAATGATGCGGTACACAGTGCAACCGTTGACGCCATTCGTGAGCGTCTGCTGTGTGATGCGACCGTTGCTCGCCACCCCAGGCTGAGTACAGGCTTGCGCCGAGATTTCCGCGCTGGCATTCCCCGCGAAGACACTCCCCGCGAGCGCAAGTGCAACGGCTGCACCCGACAATACAACCCTGGCAAATAGCTTCATCTAGACCTTTCCCTGAGATCAGTCATTCAGATTTGAGCGCCAAACACATAAACCCGCGCTGCCGCGAACAGCGTCATCGACACATCTCCATCGATGGACTTCATCTCCTTCCTTTCGCGGCAGAGCGTTGTGCACGATCCTGACGCTTGGAGACCGAGAGCGTCGAGGCGGTGAAGTCCTGACTTAAAACTGCTGGTAACAGCGATCGCCGTGCACTAATCCCACTTCACGGGTTCCTGACGTCGCATGGACATGCATGCCACCGAAACGAGCCGCATTGCGGCGACGTTGTTCAGACTGCGGGCGCTGCGCGGCTCCGGAGCCGACCTTGCAGCGTCGCGCCGACGTGAGGAAGCGGACGCGACCGTAATCCGGTTGCTCCCCGCGGTTCACCGCCAGCCGCGCATGCATGGATTTGATCCCGCTTGGAGTCCCTGATCTCGTTGACGATCAGGATCAGCTTCCGCGCACGGGTCTTCAGATGGCCATCGCGACCACGTTCGTGAAGCGCATGGAGTTGGCCGACGGCGCTCGTCCGTTCATCGCGCCCGTGCGCAGTGCCGATCAGGAGGCAGCCAGGACGTTGCTGCGCGCTACGGGGACACTCCGGACTTCGCTCTGGCGGGCGTGGTGTGCGAGTGGTGCGCCGAGCTCAAGCAGCAGGGCGAGCTGCGTCACGCGACGTTCGGGGACACGCGTGCCTGCTGGGAGACACGCAACTACCAGCAGCTGGAGTACGAGTCGGAGCTGCCGCTGATCAAAGCCGGGTGGCTGTAGCCGTGCAGGTGGACGCGGAGCTGCTGCGCGAGGTGATCGACACCCTGGAACGGGTGGGGTGTCAGTTCGACTTCTGCCGAGGTCCGACGCTCGAACCCGTGCCGATGATCACCTGCTGTGCGTGCGCGACGCTGGCCTGCGTGCGTGCCCGTGTGAACGAGTCCTGAAGCCGCCCGCCATCAATGCCGTACCCCCGCACGCCGGGGGTGCGGTGTCGTCACCGTGCGGAATGAACCGAGTTCGACAGAGCCTTTGGAGGGTGTCATGAGCAAGCGTCGCAACAACAAAGTCGTCAGCCTCGCCGCGCGCCGCGCCCGGCAGGCGCAGGCGCACGCCGCGCGCGTGCGGTACGTGCGCCTGTACTCCGCGGCCGGCGTGGGCCGGGAGTCGGCCGGCGTGGTCGTGCCGATGCGGCGGCGGGTGGAGTCTGTCTCCGACACGCACATGATCGGCGTGATGCCGGACGGCACCGGCAAGTTCGTGGCGGTGTGCTCGTGCGGCAAGTACCGCAGCAACCCGATGGGGGAGCGCTACGCCAAGGGTGCCGGTACGCGGCACGTCAACGCCGAGTCCGCCAAGCGCGCCGCCACGCAAGCCGCATGACCGGCGTGAAGTCCGCGTCCGGCGTGGAGACCGTGTCCACGTGGGCCGACGACTTCGGCCGCTGGCACGCCCTCGTCCGGTTCGCCGAGCCCCTGGGCCGTGACGCCCTGGAGCGCAATGCCGACCGGGTGCGCAGGCGTGCCCGCCGCGCGATTCGCCGGGAGCTGGCCGCGCGCGACGCGGTCGGTCCGGGCTGGCAGTGCCGCGTCCAGCTCGTTGACGCGTTCGTGGCTCCGGGCTGTGTGACGCGCTCGCTGATCTACGCGGAGCGCGTGAAGTAAGCCGGGCAGTGGTGCCCGATGTCTCACCCGTGGCGTGTGCCCGCCACGGGTTTCCTGGGCTGCTCGCTCACCCGCCAACCCCCTCCCGCGCGGTGAGGGAGCGGCCCTTCCCCTGTCTGTAAAGGAGTACGGCCGTGGTGGCGTCGTTCGCACCCCTGTTCACGTGGACCACCGGAGTCGGCGAGTTCGGCATGGTCCTGCTCGCCGGTGAGCGCGACGGCAAGCCGTACAGCGACGCCTACGTGTCGCGCTACGTCGGCGCGAAGCGCGCGGCGTTCGCCGTGCTGAACCTGTCGCCCGACTCGGCTTACGACTCGTTCGACCACTGGCGCTACCGCGTCACCGGGTGGCGTCCCACCGGGGACACCCCTGCCCAGCAGAAGTACCCCGTTGCCGGGTGCGGGCACCTCCACGTGCCTGACACCGGCGCGGTGCGCTCGGTGCTGCCGACAGACGACGACGGGCGCACCCTGTGCCTGCCGTGCGGCGACGACCGGGCACGCGCGGCGATGTCCGCGCTCAAGCCGGGTGAGCGGATGAACGCGTACCTGGCCACCGGCGACGACGCGCGCGGCCTGGTGACCACCGGGCACGGGGGACTGCTCGGGTTCGCCACGCGGTTCACCTCTGCCCCAATGGCCACGCCCACCGGGGGCACGTACACGCGCCACTACTACCAGGTGCGGGACCTGGCGGGCCAGCCGTGGGCTGCGTTCGGCGCGGGTGCGGGGATGGCTCTGACGTTGATGCGTCTCAAGGACAAGTCCGCGGCCTGAGCCGCGGGAGAGGGGTTGTGTCATGGATGCACAGGTTTCGGCGCGCGGCCTGCGGGCGTTGGGGCTCGCGGTCGCTGCCGTGACGCTGGTGGTTGCCGGTCCGGTGGCTCACTCGGGACCGGTCGAGCCGGGCAAGCCGGGTAAGCAGGCTCCGTCCGCCGTGGCGGCGGTGACCGCGTCGGCGAACGTGGCGCAGGCCTACGAGCTGCGCCCGCCTGGCAAGCCGGATCGCACGTGCCGCTACCCGTACCAGGTTCTGGAGACCGGGGAGCGGCTCGTGTGGGTGCAGGACGCGTCACCGTTCGTCGCGCCGCCGGACGTGCGTGGCGTGTGGCTGCTGGTCAGCCCGACCACGAACACCTACATGTGGTTCGTGTCGGCGATGTATCCGCACACGGTGATGGACGCGTCAGCGAACAACAACGCGGGCGCGTGGTTCGAGGTGCCCGCCCGCGCGGTGACGTGGTGCGGCACGGGCCGGCCGCCCGCGCATGCCCCGCGCTAGCCGCTGCACACAGGAGACGACTCGCAAGCCGTCTGGCACTGCACGCGTGAGAGGACTACCAGCATGACCACCACCAGCACCGCCACCGAGACCAGCGCGGTCGCGCCCGCCACGGCAGGACCGGCCACGATGGAGCAGATCATGCAGGTCGACGGCGCCGCCTCGCGCGTGGGCCTGCGCGCCCGACTGCTCGACTCCCACGCGGTCGACATGTGGGTCGAGCTAGCGGCCGTGGACCCGGACCACCCGTTGCACGTCAAGCCGGGTGACCCGCACTGGCACCTATGGATCAGCGAGGACCACCAGGACCCCGGCACCGCCGACAACCCGTACTCCATCGTGCGTGACGCCGCCGACGACCTGAGCGCGATCGCGGACAACCTCGCGGAGTACGCGCACCTGCTGGAGAGCAAGCGCGACGCGCTGCACGAGCTGGACGGCCTGGAGATCCACGAGACCCAGAACGGCGCTCGGCTGATGGCGAAGATCATCGAGCTGGGCAACAGCATCAAGGAAGCCGCGCAAGTCCGTGCCCTGGCCCACCACGCGGCGGAGCTGGCACGTGACGCACGGCAGGTCGCCTCCTGGGCGTTCGTGCCGCCGAGCCGACGCCCCGCCACCTACGGCCGCCACAACCAGGCGGAGAACACCCGGCTGCTGCGACAGCGCCTCAACGGCGTGATCGTCCGCATCAACAGGTTCGGCGACCGCACCAACGGCGCCGAGGGTAGCGGGTTCCGCGTCGCCCCGTGCACGGAAGCCGGGTGCGAGATCGCCGCCGCCGCGTACACCGAGACCGACGAGCCGCAGCCGGTCACCGTGCACGCCTGACCACACCCCGCACACCCACCTGCACGCCACGCCGGACCGTCCGGCGTGGCACTGACCACGAACGGGAGCCGCGCAAGCACATGGCACTGCACACGCTCACGGCAGTGATCGAGTTGCCCGACGACTACGATCCCGCCGCCGACGGCGAGAACGGCTACGTCATCGCGCTGTCCGCAGTGGACCGCGCCGAGTTCACGATCGTCGATGCCGGCGTGACCGACGCCGCCCGTGAGGCAGGCGCTGACCAGGTCGAGTGACGACGGCCGGGCGCGGAGCCATACGAGCCGTGTGGTGCCGCGCCTGACCATGAACGTTCGAACCTCTGCTATCGCAAGCCTTGCCACCACTGTCGACACAGGACGGAACCAGGATGGACACCCAGACCGCACACGCCCCGCTGACCACGGTCGACGTGATGAACCTCGCCTCGATCGTGCGCGCCGCGCGGGCCGGAAGCCTGGTGCAGCGCGCTGACGACCGCGCGCCGGACGGCCGCGTGGTCGGCACGGTCCGACACCTGGTGACCAACGCGGAGACCTGCGAACTGCTCGTCGCCGCCGCCGACATCCGCACCAGCCTGCTGCGCGCCACCTTGCACAGCGGGACCGACGTGTTCTGGCCGGTGCCGGAGCTGCTGGTCGCGATGACCAACGGCGAGGTCCGGTTCTCGAACTAGCCGTGCGGCGCAAGCCTCGCCACGCCCCGCACACGAAAGGACGCCCCCGGTGTCTCTGTTCAACGGTCCCGCCGAGCACGCCGACAACCCGCCCGAAACGTGGCAGGTGGTCAAGGCCGGCCGTGGCTGGCAGCTCCAGACCAAGGACGGGGGCGTGCTTCACAGCTCGTTCCCGACCAAGCGCGAAGCCGAGTCCGAGCGGACCGACGGCGCCACCGCGCGGCTGTACGCCAAGGAAGCCCGCTGGTATGCGGGCGAAAGCATCCCCGGATGGCGGGACTACAGCGAGATCCGGCCGCAGGCCACGCCCTCGGCCGACGTGGAGGACGACGGCCCGCCGCAGTGGCACTACCACGTGTCCCGCTCCAAGCAGGGCGAACACCCGGAGCACACGGCGGTGTGTCACGGCGGCGACTGGGAAGCCGCGCGGCACGGCTACATCGAGCTGCTCGACGCGGTCCGCGCGGACCTCTCGCCGTGCACCGAGCCGGGCGAGAACGGGCGGTGCACGCGCGGCGAGTGCTGGACGTGCACCACCCACGAGCTCGTGGACCAGGCCGCGCAGGCCGCCCGCACGCGCAGCGAACCCGTCACCGACTGGTCCATCGTCCGCTACACCTACGGCCGCGCGCTCGGGGCGAAGCACGACTACACGATCACCGCGGTCATGGCCCGGCACTGCCAGGCCCGTCAAGCCGCGCCACCCATCCGACAGACGGGGAGTCACCTGACCATGACCACCACGCCCGCCACCGAGCCCGCCGCCGCGTCCGTGTTGCCGTCCGCCGCGTCACAGGGCAAGCCGCGTACCCACTCCCACGGGGTCCCCGCGACGATCGAAACGTTCTCCCAGTTGCGGATGCTGTCGACCCAGTTCGACGGCGACGGCTCCATGCGAGCCACCGCCAACGAAGCCGACGCGCAGCACGACAACACGCGCCGCGCGGGGTTCGCTGCGCACATGCTGTTCGAGTACGGCGTGCGCACCGGCGAGTGCCAGCCCCACATGGACGGGCTGACTCTGTTCGAGCTCGTGCGCGACGCGGTTACCGACCTGCGGCACTTCGCGGACGCGGCCGGTCTGGACTTCGACATGATCGAGGACCGGGCGCGCAACGCCTACCGCGACGACGTCCTCGGGCAGTACTAGACCCCGCCCGCCCTCTCAAGCCTAGCCGCGCCGCACCGGACCCCTTCCCCCGTGTGCGGCGTGGTTTTTCTCTTGCCACGTAACAGGAGGCAGTGCCGTGACCGTTGTCGGGTATGTCTACAAGGGCCAGTTGGTGTGCGCCGACGAAGCCCGCGAACTGGGCATCACGATGGCCGCCGAGAACGGCTACGCCATGTCGTGGGGCGACTGCGGCGCACCGGAGGAAACGCTCGGCGCCTGGGCCGGCACGACCGGCCTGGACCGCGAGGACGAAACCACATTCACCACCGGCGAGTTTCCCAAGCGCGTCACTGACGACCACGCGCAGCGTCTCCGCGTCGAGGGGCTCGACACGTGCTGCCACGCCTGCGGCTGGGACCTCGCGCAGCCGTTCTGATCCTCACCCGCCGACCCTGAGGGGAAGTCTCGTCATGCCCGAATTCGACGCGCAGGCGCTCGTCAACGAGCGCAACGCCCACATCCTGGCTGCGGTGAACGCGCACGCGATGGTGGTCCTGCTGGAGAACCTGAGCGCGGACCACGCCGACTACGGGCGGCGCCACCTGTCCGACCGGCTGGCCGACTGCGGCCAGCTGGCCCTGATGATCAAGCTGCGTGACGACGCGTTGGCCGCGCTGCTCGGCACGCGCCTCCGCGTCGCGCACGTCGTCGAGCAGTTCGGTTCCATCGTGCTGAACGACGACGCCATGCACTCCGACGGCGCCAAAGCCGCCTGGCGCACGGTGCTGACCGACAAGCTGACCGTGAGCGACGTCGAGGACGCCCGCCTGGACGGCTACCGGCTCGGCACGGCGTTCGCCGCGTTCGAGCACGTCTACCCCGCGCGCGTGCCCGTCCCCGCGGTGCCGCTGCTGTACCGCGACAACGCCGCCGAGTTCGAGCACGAGTTCGCCCGCGCCCGCCGCGAGTACAAGCCGGACGAGACCACCTGTCACTGCTGACCCAAGCCTGCCCACACCACGCACCACAGTCAGGAGACCACGAGATGAAGACGCGCCCGGCAGCGCTGACGCTCTCCTCGCACCGCTGCGTGTGCGGGGAGCCGATCGCGCGCGGCGAGCGGCGCGGCGGCCAGGTCATGACCTCGGGGACCACGTGGTTCCACGGGACCGTGGACCACAAGGCCTCGCCGCGCGTGCAGCAGACCGCCGCGCAGAGGCGCCTGGACACCGACCACACGGCCAGGCTCGCCTGACCCGAACGGGAACTCGCCAGCATCGGCCGCGGCAGAGGTCTGCCCGCGGCCGACCGGGTCCAAGCTGTCTCACGTCGAAGGGGTGAAGTGTCGTGCCGCTCATCATCTGCGGGTGCACCAGCAGCGAAGAACGCAACACCCATCGCGGGTGCGTCAAGCCTCGTCACGAGTACGTGGGCGCGGTGCTCGGCGAGTACGAGCACAACGGCGGGCACGACTCGGACTTCTACGCCGTGGTGTGGGACGAGCCCACGCAGTCGGTGACGACGAAGTGTTGGGGAACCACGTCGTCGTGGACCTACCACAACCACTGCCGGGTAGACGCCACGCCTGAGGTGATCGCAAAGGCGAACGCCTCGATGCGTCCCCGCTGGACCGAGCGGCTGCGTGCCCGCATGGAAGCCGACGCACGCTTGGTCCGTGTCGGCCGCGTGGTGCGGTCCACGACCACGCGCGGCAAGAACGCGGGCCTGGTGGGTGAGGTCGCGTGGAAGGGCCGGGACAAGATCCGCTCGACTCGTTACCACACCTACTACCGGGTAGGCATCGACGTCGACGGCACCCGCCGGTTCATGCCCGTCGAGAACGTCGAGGTCGTCGAGCCCGCACCCGTCAACGAAGCCGAACTGGCGCAGAGCGTGGAGTCCGCGGTGCGCCGGGACTGGCCGTCGCAGTACCGCAGTTTCGTCTACACCGCCGGTGCACCGCTGCCTCAATGACCCTGCACTGCCCTCAAGCCGACTCAGAGCACCCCGCACGCACCTGGCACCAGCCGGGGCGTGCGGGATGCCGTGCGCCGGACCGGGCACACCGCCTCCTGTTGTTGATCACGCATGTCTCGTGAGGGGAAGTCTGGCCATGTTCGACCGCAAGCAGGCCGCGCTGGAGATCATCGGCGCACTGGACAACAACGACATCAACGACATCACCGGCCTGGGACTGCGGCCCCCGTTCTACGACGAGTTCGCCGACGAGATCCGCGACAACCTCCCCGCCGCCTACGAGCCCGACACCGATACCGACGACGGCGGCGGCGAGCACGACCCGACCGACGGCGTGAGCACCGTCGTGGACACGATCGTGCCCCACGACGGCGGCGAGGTGCTGCGGCACTTCAACTACACCGACGCGGCGTTCACGCTGCCCTTGTCCGAAGTGGACTTTGATCCCGACAAGGACGTGCACGCGTTCCTGATCGGCGCGCTCACGGCCGCGTACGAGCAGGGCCTCAGCGAGTTAATCCGTCACGTCGAGGAGTTGGTCGACGAAGCCGAGCAAGAGGCCAACGAAGCCGAGCTCGACGACGAGATCATCGACAGTGAGGAGTCGTGACCGTGAACGACGACACCCACGCCGCACCACAGGCTAGCAGCGAGGTCGACTGGATCGGCCAGTTCCGCACGCACATCGAAGCCGCCTACCCGCAGGTGTTCCTGCGGGTAGCGCGCTCCACGGTTCCCCGCCGGGACACCGAGCGGGCACACGTCATCGTCGACGCGATCAAGGTCGACAGGTCCGCCCGCAAACAGGGCTTGGCCCGCGCGGTGCTCACGGAACTGTGCGCGCAAGCCGACCGGCACGGCGACACCCTGAGCGCCACGCCCAACCCGGTGCGGCAAGGCGAGTGGACCGCTGACCCGCGCAGGTGGGCACGGTTCCTCACCACCGAACTCGGGTTCGTCAGCAACCGATCACGCCGGGGACGCGACTACTCGATCAACGAGACCCACTACCGCAGGCCCACGCCGGCCGCGACCGAAGCCGGTCAGTGATGGCAGAGGGCAAGGTCGAGGTCCACACCGGCCGCCCGTCCTGGCACCAGGAACAGGCGGGCGCCATCTCGGCGGGCATCACCTCGTTCGACACCCCCGAGCAGGCCCACGCCTACCTGGACGGGTTTCGCGCCCACCACCCCGGCAAGACGGCGTTCGTCATCGACCGGCGACCCAAGGACGCGACCGCCGACACCGCAGCAACCGAGCTGAAGGGTGAAGCCTCATGACCGTCATCACCGACAACGTGCAGCCCCTGTCCGCCGAGGACATCGCGGCCCTGCGCGCCGCCGAGACGGTGCAGTTCCGCCGCGACTTCGACGGCGAGGGCTGCGTCCGGGCGGAACTGCGGGGCAGCGGGGAAGCCGAGTCGCCGCGGATCTTCACCGCCAAGCAGCAGCGCATGTTCCCGCGCACCAACAACGCCTCCGGCGGCCGGTACCGCATGCTCACCGCATCCCCGCAGGTCTGGGCCGTCAGTGGCGGCGACCTCACGAGTGCGATCTGCCGCTACGACATGAGCGTCGACGACTCGCGCCGCGCCGAGTGGCAGACGATCGTGCACGCGCTGCGGGTGGGCGACCGGCTGGGGCTGTGGTGGGTGGCGGGCAACGACTACCCGCTGATCACCGTAGCCGAGCTGCACCGTGACGAACTGCGGCTGGTACTGCACCGCGAGAAGCACTCGCCGGTGTTCCTGATCGACGCCACGGTCCGGGCGGACGACTCCGCGCGGATGATCCAGTACTGAACCACGCCCAGCCTTAGCCGAACGACGACAGGAGAGGCCCACTGTGGACGCTGGAACCCCGCCCGCCGTGGCGGACATCCTCGCCCGCACGTCACTGGAACTGACCGGTGACGACGCCACGGAGCTCGCCGCGTGCCTGGTGGCCGCGTACAACGCCGGTCAGCGAGCCCCCACGCCGGCACCGGAGGACGGCAAGCCCTACGTCAAGGTGACCGCGACCGAGGACGACTTCGTGACCCTCGCGCTGCCCGACGGCCGCGTGCTCGACGTGTTCCCGTCAGGCAACGTCCAGGTCTACACCCGCAACCGGTGCCACGCCCTGGAGATCACGCTCCCCGACTCCGACTCCGACTCCGACGCCGTCGTCGAGTTCGACGGGCGTATCAAGGTCATCCGCCTGGCGTAGCCGCCTGAGCGCGTCCCGCAAGCCTGACCAGCCCCGGTCGCGCACCCGCGCGACCGGGGTTTCGCATCTCACCCGGAGGGATCACCATGACGCTCGTATCGTCCCCTGTGGACCGCGTGACCGTGCTGCACGGCAACCACACCAGCGCCGAGACCGCGTACGTGGTCGAGGACGCCCAGTACGGCAACCACCCGACCAAGCGGTGCCAGATCCGCTACTGGATCGAGACCGCCGAGACGGGGCGGTACAAGGGAGAGCAGCGGTTCGTCTACCAGACGAGCAACCCGGACAAGCCGGGGGAGTGGTTCAAGGAGAAGCGGAGCATCTTCTCGCACATGGTGCTGCTCGTGCGCAGCGCCGCCGACGCGATCGAGGGCTGGCACATCTCGATGTACCAGCTCGACGGTCCCGAGGAGTACCGCCACCACCTCTCCGGCGTGTACGAGCAGCTCACCGACCAGCAGCGCTCGCTCTATGACCACATGCGGGCGCGCGTATGGAACCGCAGCCCGCGCGAGACCCAGCGCGAGGTGGAGACCCTCGCGCACGTGATGGACCACATCATCGACACCGGCTACAACCCCGTCGTGGACGACGGCTGGTGGATCAAGCCGGACCGCACCAAGTGGCTGTACCTCGGGCTGCGTGACAACCCCGAGGTGCGGTTCGCCTACGCCCGCACCCTGCTCGCCGGATGACACTCCGGCCGGCCTGAGCACGCAAGCTGCGTGACGGCGTGAAAGCCGCGCGCGAGAAGTCCAGCCGCATCGGCGACCTGGTGTTCCGGCGCTACGAAGCACCGACGATGGGCGTGGTCATGGCCGCACTGACCGTGACCACGCTCGTGTAAATGAGTGTCGGCTGGCCCGTCTCGATTCTGGTCGCTGTCGCCGCCGGGTGCGTGGCCTGGCCCGCAATCCTGTGGTTCTGGCCGCACTGCGTCCACATAAGCCCTGCGGTACAACAACAATTCCGAAGGAGGTACGCCCGTGAGCCGTGTCAAGGGCGGCGACCCGAACGTGCTCGTGCAGTTCGTGGTCAGCGTGGTCACGGCCGTCGTGGTCACCCTCATTCTGCGCTACGTGCCCGAGCTGCACTGGCCGTGGTCGATCGTCGGCGGCCTGATCGCCGGGTTCGGCGGGTGGCTGGCCTGGTTCATGTACTGCCACCCCACCAACGACCACGGCTACGGCACCGGTGACCGCGGCGCAAGCCTGACCGCGCTGATCGACGACCTGTTCTGACGCAGCCCGCCCCGCAAGCCTCGCCACCGCACCCTTGCTCGGCGTGCGGTGGCGCGTGCATGAAAGGAACCAGCGTGTTCCCACCCGGCACCACCCTCGCTGACTACATCCCCGGAAGCGTCGTGGCCGAGGACGGCACCGTCTACCTCGACAACGGGGCCCGGTTGAAATGCCGGTGGGTTCTGCTGTGCAAGGAACCCGCCACCTGCACCGTCAGCCACCCGATCCTGGGACAGGTGCAGACCTGCCAGCAGCACGCGGGCGACCACGACGCGACGCCGCTGGTCGACTGCCGATGGTGCGGCAAGCAGATCCACCAGCTCAACGAGCCGAGCGCGCGTGAGGTCAACAAGGTCCACCCCGCCGACGCCGCCGGCAACCCGGCCGCCAAGCCCGGTGACTGGGCGCACGGCGTGACGGGAATCAGGTGCTCTGACAGCGAACACGAGCACCAGCCTGACGACACCGACAACTGACAGCGTCAGGTAAGCCGCGCCGCGTCACGGTACCCATGAGCTGCCTGGTGCGGGCGACCTGCCGGTCGATTCCCACACACCCCAACCGCATCAGGCAGGCAAGAAGCAACACGAAGACCCGCCTGCGGTTCCCTGGTTGCCCGGCGGGCCTTCGTGTTGTACCACAACACAAAGCCGTTCGTCCACAACAGAAGAGAACGGGGTGGGTGCCCGATTATGCGCCGCGACAAGGCCGACCTGAAGGGCAAGAACGCCCGCGTCTCTACGGCGAGGGCTGGGAGCCGCCCGCCACTGAGCACCCGCCGCTGCCGACCGCGGACTCGCCGCCGGCCGACAAGGTCGCCGCGATCACCGTCTACGCCGGCCCCTACCCGGTGCCGGGGCAGGCGCAGAAGGCCGTGACCGACGCCTACGGCGTGCCGTACACGCGGTTCGTGCAAGCCGTCGCGCCGCTGGCCTACGACCCCGAGGTCATCGAGGCCAAGCCTCGCGAGACGCGCTTGATGCGCGAGCAGATGCAGCGCCGCCGCGCGCTGCGCAACCTGTCGCGTGCACGTGGCGCGCAGGACCCGCTGCGGCACGCCCGCACAAGCTGACACATCAACTGCCGGGAGCCTGTTCATGAGCACCACAATGCCGCCCGCCGTCGCCGCGTACGCCATCGCGGCGGCCAACGAGGTCAAGTTCAACAAGCAGCACAGGTACTGCGACCCGCGGCAGTGCCAGCGGTCCAGGCGGATGCACGACGACTACCTGTGCATCCACGGCACCTTCCTGGGTGACCCGTACGGCCCGGACCACATGTGCCCCTACTGCGAAAGCGGAGACAGCCCTTACGCCTACGGCCTGGATAAGGCGTGGAAAGAGCAGGGCGACATCGTCAGCCACCTCATCACCGAACTGGTGCGGGCCAAGCGCCGCGCCGTCATCGCCCACGCCGCCTGCCTGATCAGCGCACGCGACGTCTACGCCAAGCCCGCGGGGGACTTGATCGAGCGCCCGACGTGGGAGTGGTTCACCCCCGAGAACGGCTCCGACATGGCCTCGCTGATCGCCGCACTGACCACGCCGCTGCCCCAACCCGCCCCCGCGAGGTGACCGTAACCAGCACCGATCCTTCCCCTGGCAAGCCGATCCGCCGTATCGAGTTCATCGCGTACCACGAGGAAGGCACCAGCGCGCGAGGCGAGATCAACCACGGCGAACGTGGAGCCCGCTAGGTACTCGCCACCCGTGCGGCACGTGGGCCACGGCCCGCGAGATAAGCCTCCTCGACGCCCTGCACCTGTCCTGGCCGACACAACAGCGGCGAGGACCTGTCCTACTTCCCCGCCTGATCCTCAAGTCTGACCACCACCGGCCACCTTTCGAAGGGCCGCGACTGCCGTGGCGGCGCCAACCCTGAGCACTGCGGAACTGTCCATCCTCAAGAGCTCTCCGCCTACGGAGCCGTGCAGGCCTCGACCTTGTGTGACGCGGTACCGCGGCTGATCGAGCGCGACCTGATCACGCACCGGTGCGACGAGATCGGCACCGCAAGCCTCACCTGCACCGTTGGCGCCGCCATCGGCCTGCTGCTCAACGACGCCGGGCAGGAATCGACTTCGTCCGTTAAGAGGTGACTACTGTGAACGCCAACAAGCCGCGTTTCCTGGCCAAAAACACCACGGAGCTCGCGGACCAGGTCTCGCTGTACTTCTTGTTGCTCCAAGAAGCCTTCGTTCGGCACGCCGTCTGGTCGAACGTCACGAACCTGGCGGCTGGGCTCGACGACTTCGAGATCGCAGAGCCCGACCCGCCCACCGAAGCCCTCCGCATCGACTACATGATGATGCTCGCCGAGTCGGCAGCGGTTCATCTGAACTGGTTCGAGAAAGCCGGTCGGATCGCGTTCTCGTTCCACCCGGACATGGTCAGCAATCTGCGAGGCTCGACCTCCGAGAAGCTGCCTGGCAGCGTCTTCCGGCACATGGCGCACAGTTCGCCTCTCCTGCTGTTCGTCAGGCCGGTACCGACCACGACGCTCGAGGGGAGCCCTGCGCACCTGCATGGCTTTTTCGTCTACGGCATCGCGGGCGACATCACCTCGCCGACTTGGTCGATCTGCGAAACCGATGACGAGGCGATGGCTGCGGTCGGCCTGATGATGATCGTTTCACCGACTGCGGACCTGGAAGACATGGAGTTCGACCGGGTCGTGATTCCTCTCAAAGAGGTCTTCACGGTCGAGGACGCGGTCAACGAAACCATGGCTGGCTACGGCATCGACGAGAACCACACGGTCGTTGACGCCGCCGCCTACCGCGAACGCTCCCGTGAGGCCATCGTCCTCGCGCTCAACATGCTGCTCTACATATGCGACTCCGAGGCCGACCACCAGCCCATGCCTCCCGTCAGAGCAGCGAATTCCAGGGCCCGTGCGCGTCGGCAGATCGGCGGCGCCACCACGAAGTTCATCGCCTCCGGATGGGTCGAGGGACCCGATCTGGAGGCGGCGGACGACCGCAGGCGCCGAACGCAGGCCGAGCGTGGCGGGTCGTCAAGCTGGGAACAGGACTACCACCGCCGTCGCGGCCACTTCAGAACGGTGTGGTACGGCCCAGGCCGGACGATGGCAAAACCTAAGTGGATCAAGCCCTACGCGGTGCGTGAGGACAAAGCCGACAACGCTGCGGCGCGCCTGATTGCCGTTGAGCCCAAGCGGCTCTGATGCTGCTACCCAAGACAGACCCCAAACGGCTGTCCCAGCCCGGTCACGCCGCGCGAGACGCACCTGCTCGACGCCTGGCGTCTGCTGCTCGCGACGCACAACAGCGGCGAGGACCTCTCCGGCTTCCCCGCCCGACCTCTCAAGCCTCACCACGCCAAGCCTCACCACGCCAAGCCTGGCCGCACCCGGCCACCGTCCTGAAAGGCGCGACCGCCGTGGCGGACCGACCCCTCAACACCGCGGAACTGTCCATCCTCAAAGAACTGTCCGCCTACGGTGCGGTCCAGTCGCCAACCGCCTACGACGCGGTGCCGCTGCTGATCGAGCGCGACCTGATCACTCACTGGTGCGACGAGACCGGCACCGGAAGCCTGACCGACGCCGGCTACGCCGCGATCGGCCTGCTGTTCGACGACGCGGGCGTGGAGCTCACCGGCGCGGGCATCCTCGGCAGGCCGCGCGTGCACCTGTTCCACAGCGGATGGCAGGCAAGCCAAGCGGCCGAACGCCAGGAAATGTGCGACGGCGACGTGTTCTACGTACCCGCCGACCAGATCATCGGCCTGGTCATCACCGGAAGCCGCGCGCGGTCGCTGACCTTCCCGGCCGTGAACCTGCCCACCATGTCCACACTGGACCTGTTCAACGAGCGCGGCATGACCTACGCGGGGACGTTGCGACGCATCATGTCGCCTGAGCACGCCGAGCTGGCCATGTTCGCCGACAATCTGGCCGCACGGTGGCTCAACACCCCGCCCGCCCTGGCCTGGGCCTACCATGACGAGTACTACTGCCCGCGTTGCATCCGGATCGTGGCCGGGATGCTCCTGCACACCGGCGACCCGCGCGAGAACGCCGACGCCGCCTGGTACTACACCTGCGCGCTGCGTCAGGTGCTGCCCGAGGAAGCCGAGTCCGACGAAATTCTCGACTTCCCCGCCCCGGTGCGCGACCCGCGCTCGCTGTACTGGCAGCGCGGCGGAGCACACCAGGCCCACACCTACCGGTGCGTCTCGTGCCTCAACACGTTGCCGCTGCACGACTCCGACGCCCCCGAGGAAGGGACTGGCCCGCGATGAACCTCGCCCCGAGCCCGTCATCGAATGCGACATCGAGGCGAGCGCGGACCCGTTCGGATACGGCCCGTACCGAGTGTGGGTCAGAGCCAACGGCCGGTCGTAGGAGTACTTCAATCGGCACGCCCGTCCGGGCCGCCCACGGTCCTGATGGACGACGGGCAGATGGTCGTGGGCGAGGAGCTCCACAACGCGGACGGCTGCGAGCTGCGCGCCGCACGCTGGCAAGAAGCTCGACCCGTGCACGCACCTGTGGGAACTCGACCACGACAACCGCTACGTGATCACCTCCGAGCGCTATGCCGAGGCGGGCAGTCCCGCGCAAACCCGCATGGTCGTGTGGTTCTGCGGCCACCGCATCGACACCACACCCACCCCGCACGCCGCCCGGCGCGCAGCGGTGCGCCACCACGCCGGCCAGACCCACCCGACGCCCACGGAGGACCGCCCGTGAACCCGATTATGCCGGGCCGCAAGCTCGCCGGCCTGATCCCCGAACTGGTGCTGCTCACGCACAGCGGTGACGTGTGCCGCTGGACCGGCGGCCCCCGCATCGACGTCTACACCGACCCCGACGACTGGCAGGCCGACAGCACTCCCACGGTGAGCATCGCCGTGCCCGACGGCAAGCCGTTCCAGCCCGACCAGTTCCTGTCCCTGCTCAATGACTGGGTGCTGGTGTGGAAGCCGGAGGACGACGGCAACGAGTACGCGCAGTCCCGCTGCCGCACCCGTCCGAGCCTGACCTCCGCCGGCTACGAACTGGCCCCGGTCGGCAACGGCTACACCCTGGCCGTCCTGCACTACCGACGCGACACCCTGGACGACCGGCACATGCTGTCGGCCTACACCTCCCGCGCGGCGGCCGTCGCCGACGCGCAGCACTGGGAGACCTCGCGGCACCTGGGGCACGACTGCGACTGCCCCTAAAGCCACATCCCGAGCCCTGCCCGCGCGAGCGGGAGCACCGCATCCGACGCCACGTTGGACCGCACGCGTGAAGACGCCCCCGCCCGCCACCTCGACGACACTCGATGCCAGCACGATCCTCGACAGGGTCCGCAACGCCCTGCGCGACAGGTACCCGTGCACTACGCCCGCCGACACATCATCGGCGTGCAGTTCGCTGCCGGACAGTGGGACGACGGCCACTACCTCGACAGCAACGGCGTCATCCTGTTCCACAGCGGCAGCACCACCTCGTTGGAGTTCGACATCAGCGACGAGCTGAACACCGCGTGCGAAAGCGTCGCAGCCACGGCCACCCTCACGATCGACCTGCGTACCGACCAGCTCATCAGAAACGACGACGGCACCGCCGACATCCACACCACACTCGACGTTCCATGTCCGTGAGCCGCGGCCCGGCGCAGCTCGCGCGGCCCCGGCCCGGCCGCGCAGGCATGATCAACTGCGGCGCACGCCACCCGGCAAAGCCGACTCCCGATCCGCCAACACAAGGGGAGCGCACACTGTGGCGCGGACACCCCTGCGCACGTTCGAGCTGCGCACCGAAGACCTTCGCTTCCGCGCGCGGCTGGCCGTCCGCCTGCTCCCGATCGGCGCGCGCTACACCGGCACCGGCAAGCACGTACGCCTCAATCCGCACGTCGAGTTCTACGACCTGCACAGCGCCGACGACGGCGACAACGGCCCCCTCGGGCACCGGCTCACGACGATGAGCCTGCCGCGCTGCAAGCCCAGCACGAACCAGGCCACTGGCTGATCCTCAACACCGACCAGTCCCCGCAACCGTGGTTCATCGATCCGCTCACCGCCGACGAGATCGTCGAGTGGCTGACCGACACCGTGCGCGCCTGCACCTTCCGGATGCCTCACAGCTCCCAGTGGTGCGGATTCCCGCACGAGATCGACTAGCGACACCGCCCGCCAAGCCGTACCGCCTCCACCGAAAGGGAACTGACCGTGTTCAACATCGGCGAAGCGCACGCGTTCAACAGCCTGCTCGGCTACCTCATGGACATCGACGACCCCGACACCGGCCCCGTCGACCGCGACGTCGCCCACGCAGCGCTGTTCAAGCTCGCCGCCAGCGCCCGCAAAGCCCTGCAGGGCGCGGGCCTGGGTGACAACGAGCTGGACGCCGCGTTCCCGCAGCCCGGCCGCATGTGGGGCAAGCTGATCGCCGGCGACGTCAAGACCTACACCGCCGAGACCTGCGACGGGCACACGAAGTACGGCCCCAAGCTCGACATCGCATCGGTGCGCGAGTACGCGTCCAAGCACGGGCTCCAGCTCATGGCCACGAATTTCGTGTACGACGACTGCGAACTGGTCGAGGACTACACCCCCGACGACGACGCTGTCGGGGACGACGACCGTGCCGGCCAACCCGCACCCAGCCACTGACAGGGCATCCCGCCATGACCGCCACGCCCGATTCCTGCACCAGCAGCGATAACGCCGTTGCTCTGCCCCGTCTCACCCAGGGCCAGTCGAGCAAGCACTGCCTCGACGCGGGGCTGGTCTGCTCCATCGGCCCGGCCACCCGCAAGTGCACCGAGTGCGCCATGCCCGAGGACACGACGCACACAACCGACGTCAGCACCGAAGCCGAGTCCGGGAAGGACACCGTGCGGTGACCCGCTCCGATAGCCCCACTGCGGCGATCGATCACACCCATCGCGATGGTGATGACAGCGGCAGCCCGCAAGGCACCATTGTGGACCGCGACCTCGACATCTGGATACACACAGAACAGCTCTGGAGGGAACTCGAATCCGCCGCCGGCCTGCCGAAATATGAGCTGGGCCGATTCAAGGAGTGGTGTGCCCTCCAGCGGGCAACCTTCAGCGCGAATTCCTACGACCTGGACGCGATGATCAGCTGGGCTCGCTCACGCGGCATCCCGCACACCGTCACGTCGTCTGTTCACTACACCGGCACGACGGGCAAGGTCGACTTCCGCGACGACACTCTGACCTTGACGACCTAGTTTCGCCGGCACCAGCGGTGCATGGACCCGGACCGCGACCAGCCCGCCGCGCTGCGCACCAAACCACCAAGACCGGGACGGAACCGCCATTGTCACTAAAGAGCAGGCCGCCGAGCTGTACTCGATGATGCCCTCCGCAACCGAGATCGACCCGATCGCCCTGGTCACGATCACCGACGACGGCAAGCCGCACGAGGTCGTGCTGTGCATGGCCTACGGCGGCGAGTACTGGGCATGCCTGACCTGCGAGGCAGAGGGCATGGCCGAAGAGATCCCCTGCGGCTGGGACCTGTCCACACTGATGGCGTACGCCCTCGAGCACGGCCCCCTGCGCTGGGTCGTACGTGATAGCGAGCTGAAGATGGTCGATGCCCGCGATGAGCCGGTGCCCACCGAATCACTGTTCTCGCCGCCGACCACCGACGAGATCGCCGACGCCGCACAGGACTGGCACGACAAGCCGTAGAGCCTCGCCACCACCCACTCCGAGCTCACCGACCACAGACAGCCCACACCAAGAGGAGGGCGCACCGTGGGATGGACCTCTCTGCACCGCCCAACCGGCATGACCGACCGCGCGTTCTTCACCAACGAGCTCAACGCCGACAACGTGATCGTGCAGTGCGCCACGATCGGCGGTGTCTTCTACGCCGCGGTCCGCACCATCACCACCGGTGCAGTCTGGGCGTGGATCGTGCTCGTGCAGCGCCGGCCGGCCAGGCCCCACAACTTCGCATTCAAGTCCATGAGCGAGGAGTGCCAGCCCGGCTGCGACGACGCTCCCGCCAAGATCCTCGACATCCTGTCCGACACCGAGCACGAGGGAGCGCAAGCCTGGCGGGCGCGCTGCCGTGCCGCGCTGGCCAAGAAGCAGGCCGCACGCGCCCTGGAAACAGGCATGGCCATCCGCCTTACCAAGCCGGCCCAGTTCAGCGAGGGCAGGCAGGCCTCGGTGTTTACCGTCGTCGACCGCGGACGCAACGGCACCATCCGCTGGTGGGCACGCCCCGGCGACGCGGACGACGCGGAGCCGTTCCTGTGCAAGCTCACCAAGAACTGGGCCAGCGAGCTCGAGTGGGAGCCGGTGCGCCAGAACGCACCCGCGCAGTAGCCACGCAACGGATCCGCACGTTCACAGTCACCCCGCGTCAGCACGTCGACGCGGGGCGACTTCCTTCACGGAATGCTTTTACCACAACAGAACAGCCAATTGTGTCCAATATGGACTGTTGTGTGCTTTGTGAAAACCAGGAGACCACACTGTGACCACCGCGCACACCGGGCCGGAGAACCCGCACACCGACCTCACCACCCACTCGCACCTCGGACAGTGGACCGACCGCATCCTCGGCGTGCTCGACGAACACATCGACGACGCCGAGCTGGACCGGCGCCTGATCGGCCGCACCACCCGCGCCAGCAAGATCCACACCGCCGTGCTGTGGGGAGGCGTCCACCAAATCACCTGCCGCGGCAAGGGCAAGCACCTCACCATCGCTGAACCCATCACCATCAGCCCCACCGACAGCATCAACGACCTGCGCGCCGCCCTCGCTCCCTTACCCATCACCCCTGACGAGCTGTGCACGCGCTGCTTCCGCAGCGCCTACGGTCCGATCACCATCCGCCTCACCCACGCCGCCCGCACCGGCATCGCCCACCGCTTCCGCTCCAACGTCTTCACCGAACACACCGCCACTACAGCGGCACCCAAGCCTGACGAGCACGGATTCCACGACATCCAGCTCAGCTACCACGCCCGCTGCGCCGTTGCCGGACTGCTCGCACCCAACGGCGACGGACCCGGCCAGGCCTGGCACGACGGCATCGTCACCACCGCCTGGGACGAGATCGCCCAAGCCTTCCCCCGCACCCTGGCCCGCGCCGGCCGCCGCAGCGCCACCGCACTCGCCCGTGCGTTTCCCTACGAGTGGTTCGCCCAGTGGGCCGCGCTGCACCCTCACAACATGGACGAGGAGAAGTGCGTTAACTGCTACGACCCGGACGCCGGGCTCTGAGCCGCCTCACCCACCACCGCACCGGGAGACCAGCCCATGTTCGGCGACAGCGAGTACACCATCCACGGCGACGCAACTATCGTCCTGCGGGCCACCGCGCCCACCCGAGAAGCCGCGCTCGAAGCCTGGCGCGGCCACCAGGCCGTCACCATCGACCACACCCACGTCCGCGACGGCAGGGCCGTCATCCTCGCCGAGCTGTCCACCCACCCCGCTCACGCCCACGTCGCCGAGATCAACGGCGTCCCCCAGGTCGGCACCGCACACGCCCGCATCACGCTCGACCACAGCAGCACCGACAGCATCGCCGCCGGGGTCGCCCAGCTCGACCCCGCCATTCAGCAGCGCATCGCCGACGCCCTGCGCAACGCTGCCGCCGCCCGCGCCGACACCGCGTTCCTCACCCACCTGCACAAGACCATCGCCGCCGAGTTCACCACCGACGACCGCGAGCACGCCGACGTCATCGGCGTGCTGTTCCTGACCGCGGAGTGGGACAACGGCTACCTCCTCGCCACCACCGGCGAGGTCCTGCTCGCCGACGGCGGCACCGTCGACATCGACTTCGGCGACACCAGCGAGAAATACTTCGGCGCCGCCTTCGGCGCACGCGGCGCCACCTTCGGCCTGGCCATCGACCTACGCACCAACGACATCAACCCGGACCTCTACCACGCCAAGAAGTCCATCCACGCCATCTTCGGCATCCCCGAGCCTGAAACCCCCGCCGACTACGTCCGCGCCGTGCTCGACCAGCACCTCACCCCCAGTGAGAAGGCCGCGGCCACCGGCGTGCTCTTCCTCGCCCGCGAACACCACGGTGCCTACGCCCTCACCGACACCGGCGAAGTCCTCTTCCTCGACGGCACCATCCGCGAACTCACCTTCCCCGGCATCACCACCAAGCACCTGCACACCGCAAAACCCCGACCAGACAAGTTCGGCACCGTCATCAACCTCATGACCACCAAGACCGAACCCGACCGGCACTTCGACACCCTGCTCGACCACACCCACTGATCCCTGCCCCATCGCGGAAAGACCCATGCCTCGCGAACGAGCCCACCGCCTCGGCTACACCACCCCCAGCCACACCGGTCCCATCCGCACCGACGGCGGCACCACCACCATCCTGTGCCCGACGAGGCCGGCGACGAGTACAAGGGCAACGTCAGCCTCCACCCCGGCCCCGGCCACCAGGCCGCACCACGCGCCCCAGCTCACACGAGGACACCATGACGCCGCCCCAGCCGATCGCCACTCCCCGCATCGCCGACGACACCATCGTCAACGCCATCCGAATGCTGATCGACGAGTACTGGGAGAAGGACAAAGCCGATTACGAGGAACTGCGCGGCGAGGCAGAACACCAGGGAGCAGGGGAAGCCAACCCGGGCTACCACCCCTTCGACGCCCTCCGCGACCTCAAAGCCTGGCTCGACGGCCCACAGCCCGACGCGTGCACGAACGGCACCATCGGTGGCCTGTGCGGCGATGAGCGGTGCCAGCACTGCGTCAGCCTCGCCCTGGCGGCCGACGCCGAGCTGCACAGCACCGACCACCACGACCATCCTGACACCGCGCTCACCCTCGCCGACCCCCTCGACCGGAAGCAGGACACCACCCAATGAGCATCTACGACAGCAGTTGGCCGTCCGCCTTCCAGCTCCAGGGCGACAAAGATCGCATGATGGGCGACTGCGACTGGTCCCCACCCTGCGGCACCTCCCGCAGCCGCTACCACCGCATCTCCGAGCCACGCAAAGCCGCGTTTCTCACCGAGTTCACCGCCCGCGTCACCGCACGTTCCGACGAACTCTGGATCACCAACAACCGGGGCACGGACCTCTACGTCGGCTGGCACGACGACGCGGCCGGAAGCTACTCCGTTGTCTCCGAGCTCGAACACCACCCCTACGTCGCGCCCCACCTGCTGCGCTCGCACTACTCGCTCACCTACTGCCACGAACTCGAAGACGGCACCGCCCCGCTCCAGCAGCTCTGCTTCACCCGCATCGAGCCGCCTCACGCCCTCGACGTCCACCTGCACGTCGACCACCTGATCGCCTGGCTCGACGCCCACCGCCGCCACCACGGCGCCACCCGCACTGGAGCCTGATGACCACTGATACGCCCGCCGACGACCAGCCCGCCGCATACTCCGCCACCGTCACCATCGACGACATCATGACCACCTCGCCCGCGGAAGCCGCGCGAATCATGCTGACGGTCCTGCGCGCCGCTCCTTACCACGAGACCGAGCTGCACGTATACGTCGCGGACCAGCACACCGGCGGCAAGCCGACCACCGTGCTCGTGACCCCCGAACAGCAGCGCGAAGACGTTCTCGGCGGAGTACCGCAGCGCAACACCGTCGGGCTCGCGCGGACGCACGACGGCCCCCTCGACGCACAGCAGGAAGCCGACCGGCTACTCGAAGTCATGACCGGACACCAGCAGGAAGCCGCGCGTCGCCGCGCGGTGCTCGACGAGCTGGAGAACTACGGCAAGGACGACCGCGAGGTCGAGAAAGCGCGCTGGTCCGTGGAGGACTACGAGCGCACCTACGAGAGCGACGCGGTGCTCCGGCTGCTGCACCACATCCGTGACACGGGCGTGCTTCCGGCGGCCTGGCGCAACCCCGACGCCCCGGTCACGAGCGAATAGTCACGTTCTGTCACTGTTAGTCACGAACCCCGGTCGGTGAGCCTCGTCAGCGCCTGTCACCGGGGGATCGTGGTCACTGCCCGTGAGAACAACCTGACGTGCAGCCCAGCGACGACCGTAGCCGGTCGACTACACCGAGCGGCTGCTTGAATTCGGCGTCCTGCTGCCGCCCGAAAGCGCGTCGTGGCGTGTGCTCGCGTGCTTCCACCTCGACCACGACGCACATCCCTCCGGCTCGTACTCGGCCGACGAGATCGAGGCGTTCAAGCGTGGCGACTGGCACTTCCACAAGGCCTGTTGGCGATTCTTCCACCCGCCCACCCGTCGAAAAATCGCGATGACGCAGGTGGAAGGTGTGTGCCTGGAGGACATCGAGGCCGCCGACGGTATGCGCCGCGCGGTGCACGACTTCGTGATGGACGCTTTCAAACAGCTGAAGATCACGCCTCGGCATCCGGACCTGGACCTGCCTCGCTGGCCGCAGGTCCCGCCAAGCCCGATCGAGCTCGACGAGTTCACGCTGCGCCTGTGGTACGGCGTGGCGCTACCTGCCGACTGCGACGACACCGTGCACCTGACCTTCGCCCACGACATCGAGACCGACCCGAACGGGCTCAGTCCCGCCGGCCTGGCCCAGTTCCGGCGCGGCGAGTGGAGCTACTACAGCACCACCGCGTCCGTGTCCGACGCCACCGGCGATGTCGTCGCAAGCCGGGTGGCGCGCGGGCTGCGCCGCGAGGACCTGTACGACAGCGAGGCTGCCTACGCGGTGACCAACGACGCCGTCTTCGCCGCCATCGAGAACTGGGCGGCACGTCGCAGCTAGACCGACACACCGCACCCGCATCAAGCCCTACCAGCGCTGGACGCACCCCGACGGGCGGCCAGCGCGCTGTTTCCGCACCCCTCTCCGCCCACCGCAAAGGACCCACCCCTGAAGCTGATCAAACACCTGCCCGACCGATTCGGCCTGGCCATGCTGCACGAGCTCCTGCCGGAGGCGTACCAGCGCCCGCCGCTGCCGCAGGTGCTGCCGCAGTCCCGCCGCGGCGACGCGTACGACACGCTGCGCCGCATCGCCGCGGACTTCTTCGAGTCCACCCGCCACGCCTGCGAGAACGGCGACTACACCCGCGACTGGTACGGCACGCCCCGGCCGACCCGGATGCCCGTCGACGTCAGCTACGCGATCGTCACCGGAGAGGCGGCGCGGATGGCCGACGAGCTGTCCGACATGTACGCCGAGCCGGGCCAGGCCATGTGGCCCGAGATCCAGTACGGCCTGACCGCGCTGCTGGCCTACCACCTGGTCACCTCCGAAGTCGACCCGGCGGCGGCACTGGTTCAGAGCGCCAAGCTGCGCGCCGCAACCCGCCTGGCAGGCCTGCTCAATGCCACTGAGCAGTAAGCGGAGCCCGATGACCAAGACCGTCCAGGACGCCACCACACAAAGCGCACGAGCCTTGCAGGGGTCGCTGCAGGATCACGAAGCACAGCTCGTGGAGTTCGCGCGGATCAACTCCGAGCACACGCGAATCAGCTTCGCCATGGCTCCCGTGGAGGCCTACGACCTCGTGGTCGAGGTGATGGCCCGTGTGGAAGCCGAGCACGGGCGACGCGGCTTCCCCCACCAGTCCATGCACTCACTGCGCACTCACCTGTGGTGGCAGCTGACCCACTCTCAGAAGCAAGTACGCAAGGACCACTCGCGACGGCGCACCACAGGCACCCGCAAGACACGAACCAGCGAGGGAAAGGCAGCCCTGTGAAGCAGAGCGAGATCGACTTGCTGAACCTCGCGACCAGGTTCGAGCCCGCCACGCGCAGCGCCGAAGGCCACGTCGACAAGGCATCCATGATCGTCGCCGGGTTCGACGTCGCGGTGTTCGTGGACGCCGACGGCCGCTACGTCATCGACATGGAGTGGGGCGCCGAGTCGCCCGAGGCGCTGGTGGGTCCCGGCGGGGAGTACGAGCTGGTGCTCCGCCTCAACGGCGAGACCTACACGATGCACCGCAAGTAGCCCGCGGTCACCCTGGACATCAGGGCAGATGCAGCCCCTACATCTCACCCCGACCGGTCGGTCCTACCTGGACGTCAGTGTCACGCCGAAAGGCAAGCCTGATGACCGCGTCGGACACCATCATCGAGCGCACTGCCGCGACCCTGCCGAACTACGCCAGGCTCAACCAGCGCGCCGCCGTCATGAGCCTCATCGGGTTCGACCGCGGGCATGGCTAAAGGACGCCAGTTCCGGGCCGCGGCAGTTGAGCGCGCCGACACCCCCGCGCCGCGCGTGAAGTTCCTGGCACTCAAGCGCAGGCTCGACCAGGCCGACATGCTGGAGCACCTGGACATCGACCACGGTCGCGCTGCCGTCGAGTTCCTGCTGCTCGTGGTCAACCTGACCGACCCGCGCACGCCGCCGTGTCGGCTGGCCGCCAGCGCCAACGAGGACAACGCCCCGCTGATCGTGTCCATGATGGCCGTTGCGTTCGGTCAGCCCGCTTCGACCGGCAAGCCTCGTGTCGACGTTCCGGCGGACCTGCGCCAGGCCATCGGCAGCGCGGTGTTCGGAGAGGCCGCCGACGGAGATCGCGCGGAGGTGCACGCCGTGTACGAGGTCGACGGCTGCCAGGTCGCAGTGCTCACCGGTGAGGCCCGCGCGGTGTTCGCGTGCCTGTGCGAGCGATCCACCGACAGCCGCGACTACCCGCTTACCGAGGTCGGTGCCACCGCGTGGCACACCAACCTCTGACTACGAAACGGAAGCCTCATGAACAGTGGTGACGTCTCCATCCGGATTCTGACCAGCCTCACGAAGTGCTACGCCGAGCCGAACGAGATGGCAGCGGCGTACGGCCTGGCCACGTTCCGTCGCGGCTATTGGGTCAACGACCCGGAGTTTCAGCGCATCGCGATGATCGACCTCGGCACTGACCAGCCTCGCATCCACTTCGGGCAGCTGCGCAACTGGTTCGCCGGCATCGGCGGCGTCGCGGAAGCGCTGGAAGAACTGCACGGCCGCGCCCTGGTCGAGGTGCTGCGGTTCGTCGCGAGCATGACCGTGCGCGGCGGGACGATGGAGCGGCTGCTCGACGGGGCTGACGACGAGACCACGACGGCGATCGTGGACATGATCGACATCGCGGCTGGCCGCGCTAGGCCGAATTCCCACGGCGGTCGCCTGCTGGCCAGCTTCCCCAGGTGGGACGACGTCGCCCTGTACGCGCCGTCTGCCGGCCGTGAGAGGTTCGTCGCCGTGCTGACCGCCGGATGGGACCCGCGTACCAGCGATGGCGAGGTCAACACGCCGCGCGAGGCAGTCGCCGCGATGCTCGGGATGTTGATCGGTCCCGGCTCCGGAGACACGACGGTGCACGTCCACGACCGCGAGAGCGGGGAACTGCACCGCATCGGACTCAACGAAGTCTCACGACCCGAGGGATGGTGAAACCGCGTGGGCTACCCCCGTACGTTCGACGACTGGATGGCCTGGTGCGGACACTTCCACGGCTACGACAAGGATGCGACACGCTTCGAGTTCGAGTCGGTGCTGAGTCGCGTCATCCGCGGCTACGGCCGGCTCAATGCTTCGCGGGAGGACGTGATCGCGCTGAGCTGCGCGGTCTGGCAGGAGCCGCCGACTGCGCTGGGGGACTGGGGCGCGCTGAGGCCGTTTCAGGCTCTGGCGCTGGCCTCGGCCGCGTATCAGGCGGAAATCGTGCCCCCGGCCGACGCGCCGGTGGACACCGTGACTGCAGCGCGGTGGGTGCGCGCACTGGTGACCGCTGTGGAGTGGGACAGGCCGGGCACGTTCTACTACAGGCAGAAGCAGCGCGCCGCGCTCGCGGCGGTGCGACAGCTCGGCGGCTGGACAAAGGTCGGCATCCCAGCGTGGGTGCAGACCGCGCTGGGTGACGACCGCCCGATGTCCGAGGAGGTGCTGCAGGCGGTCGAGCAGGCCTGCGCGTGCACCAGCCCCGGACGGCACTGGCGCTACGTGTCCGGCCTCGGATTCATCACCTACGGCAAGCCCGACGGTCCCGCTCGACACGGAGGACTCGAAGCCTGATGAACGACACCCGTCACATCCGGCAGCAGCCTGACGGGCACCTCGCGCAGTACATGCCGCAGATCGACAGCAGCCTGTCGTGGGCCTCGACCGACGGCACCAGCTACGACGACGAGCAGGCACGCGGATGGCCCATCGCGCGTCTCGCACCGCCGTCCGCACAAGCCGAGCGGTGCATCGGGCACCACGCGCGGGACGCCAACGAGCGGCTGTTCAAGGTCGTGCAATACCTGCTGACGGCTATGCGGCAGGCGCGAGCCGCAGCAGATGCGGCAGCGGCCGGCAACGTCGGCCAGGTCGAGCGCGAACTCAAGCCGATCGACGACACGCTCACCGCCGCCCGCCGCTACCTGAGCGACGCGCGCTCGGAGCGAGCGACCGCGGCGACGTGGAGCAACCAGGTAGATCCTTCCGTGCCGTGGCGGTCGAGCCATGGCACTCAGATCCACCGGTGGGCGGTCGACGCGTTCCGTCGTCGGCAAGAAGCGGCGTTCGTTTTTGCACGAGGGCTCTGACTACCTCGTTCCCGTCTCCCTCGGCGGCACGTCTGACGTGGTCGCGTTGTCTCACGGCAACACCAAAGCCGAGCACCTGGCCGTGCTGATCAATGACGCCATCGGCGCGACTGTGGTTCAACGGTGCGCCTATCCGGCGCTGGTCGTCACCTCACCCAACGCTGGTGCCGCCATACCGCTGCTGGGAGCAACGAGGCGAAGCGCAATTTCATCGATCGTGTTGCGCCCCAGGCAGGCATACCGAACCGCAGTCGACCTCGGATTTCGGACGCGCGGCACCTCCGCCGCCACCCCCGCCGGGCCGACCGATGCAAAGCCGTTCGAAAACCAGTCCGGCACGTTCCTAACCGGGCCTGCCAGCAGGCCTGACCTGCCGGTGCGGCTACCCGGCCCCTGATCGAGGTGACCTGGAAGACCACGTCATGGCCATGATGCACCTCTTCGACGGAAACGATCACGGCGAACGCTGACCGAAGACGACGTCCGGGACTACTACGTCACGGCACAGGACGAGCCTGTGCCCGTCGCGTCGGCCGCCATGTTCGTCGACGCCGTGCTGGCACGAGCTTCGCCAACCGAGGAGTCGCCGCAGGCGGATACGAGCCGCCCCTGCCGGAGGCCGTGCAGCGAAACCCAGCCACAACAACAATTCTCACCTCAGAGCCTGTGACACCGACCGGTGTCACAGGCTCTTTCGCGTCCTGGACATGGAGGTGCCGGTGTACAGCGAGCTTCAACCCTTGGGGCCGACCACGGTCGGCGATGTGGCGGGCGAGTTCCAGCTCACCGCCAGCGCCTACGAACGTACGTTCGCCCGTCTTCTGCCGCACGAGATGGGCGAGACATGGCTGGTAGTCCAGGCTCAGTACTTCGGTGAGTACCGCGAGGTCGGCAACGACGATCCCGGCAGGGACGACGACCAGATGGTATTCCTGTCCCGTCGGACGCAGTGGTTCTGGTGCACCGACCCGCACCTTCCCGAGGCCACGCACTTCTACTGCGGCACGACACTCGACCGACTCGCCGAGGTCGGCCGGTACGACGACGACACCTTCAACGCCGCGCCACTGGATGCCGCCGCTCGCAAAGCCTGTGCCGAGCTGAACCCGGCCTCCATCACCTGGACCGGCTTGCCAGGCGACATCTTCTACGGCTACGGCGAGCCACGCTCAACAACGGAAACAGCACTTCCTGAGAAGGGATCGCCGTGACGGTGAAGCGGCGTCGCGTCGCGGTAGGACAGACCGTCGAGATGGTCTTGTCGACAGACCTGGAACACAAGCAGCCACTCGTGGCCAAGATCTGCGGAGAGGTGCGGCGTTTGCGCATTCTCGACGGCTGCGTGGAACTCCTGCGCCCCAACGACTTCCTCTTTGAGGGCGAGGATCTTGATCGGCCGTGGATCTCGTTCAAGCCGCCGTACGAGTACGTCGGCATCTACAAGGACCGGCGGGGCCTATGGGTGAAGCCGACCCCTCGATGGCTCGTCCAGGTCGAACGCTACGGCAAGCCGGTGTCGGTGCCCATGCTGCCCGGCTCGTTCGCCGTGCGATGGCTGGAGACCTACACCCCGTGGTACGCCGAGCGCTGCTTGCGGTCAGAAGGCTATTCGATCAACGAGAACTACTACTACGAGGCGCGGTCTTGAGGTGTGACGGCTCAGTGTGTGACCAGGCCAAGCAGGCCAACGAGATCTGCCCGGTCGAGACGACCGTTGCGCAGGTCAACGACGAGGTCGGGATGGGACCGCCCGGCAGGGTGCTGATGAAGATCCCGCACGACGAGATCGCGGTGATCATCGTTCAAAACGCGGACGGCAAGTTCGTGCTCTGGTGGTTCGACTACGTCGTCAACGAGCACGAGGAGTCGTTCGAGGATCTCTCGGTCGCCATCGCCCGAGCCGCTGTGCTGATGCGCAACATCGAAGAAGAGCACCGACGCTCCGCATACGACCCGGCACCGTGCTTCGTCGATGACCCCGGCGACTTCGCACCGAAGGCGACCGAGTTCCTCGGCGCGCAGCTGACCTGACAACACCCTCGCAAGCCACATCATGCCGGGAGTGCCGCGAAGCGGCACGACCGGCATCTTTCGTTTCCCACTTCCACAACCGTGTCGCCAGCCGCAGGGAGAGTCCACATGAGCAGCTACCTCGACCAGAGCCCCGTCAACTGATACTCAGCGGCCAGCGCCAGCGCCAGCGCCAGCGGTCCCGCGGCCACCGGTTCGGTGACGTCATCCCCCTCGTCGCCACGACCAGCCAGCGCGAGCGACCGCCGAGTCCGCCGTTCTGCCCCGGCGAGCTGGTCACAGCTAGCTCCCTCTCGCTGACCAGTGGGTTCGTCAGTACAAGCACGTATGACCCGGCACGGCGCATTGAAACCCTCTCAGGGCGGCGCCTGGCCGGGTCCATCCAGCACAGGAGGGTTCATGACCACCATCGCGGCCACCGCCGACGCCATCGAGGCGGTGCCAGTCCGGGTGTTCCACAACAACGACGCGTCCGCGTCACTGCTGAACGGCTACCAGCCGGGCTCTACGGTCACCGAGGTCTACCTCTACATCGAGGATGCCCTCGACGATCACGTCCTTCTCGACCGAGCCTTCGATCTGTTCAACATCGACCCCGATCCCGAACTCGGTGCTCCGGACGAGCGGGCCGTGGAGTACCGCAGCCGCGGCAACAGGTCGCTGTCGGTCGGTGACGTCGTCGCAGTCGGCGACCGGTTCTACGCCGTCGACCACACCGGCTGGCGTCGGCTGGGGGACCAGCCGCTCATCCGGCAGCAGGCCTCTCGCGGCACCGTGCCCCTGTACTGAGCCCCGTCCCAAGCTCACCGGGCTTTTCGTTTTCTGCAACGAGGACACAGGGAGGCGGCGGACGCCGGCCCACGGTGGGCCGGCGTCCGCCGCGCAGCCGTCTGCCTGCGACACCACTCACACCGAGAGTCTTATGGCGACAGACGCCGCGATCACCCCACCACCCGGTACCGCAAGGTCGAGCATGCGTGGTGGACGTGGGCCGACCCCGGATGCGGACACTGCGGGGGCGCCGGACTCCTCTGGACCGCGGTGTGGGATCGGGGCATCAACCCCGCCCGTCCGCCATGCGCCCGTGCGAGCCGCACTCCTCAATGACTCGGGTCGGTGGTGTGCCCCCGACCCAGGCCGCGGACCGACCGGTGCACCCTCACCGTTTCCCGAACGCTGCCGCGCCCCGTCTTCCCCAACAGAGGGGAAAAAGCCGAGTTCCACCATGACCCCGAACCGCCACCTGATGGGCGCCGCCGCGCACGGCATCACCCGACCCGAGAACCCGACCCGAGGAAGCACCATGCAGGAGCAGCACGAACAGCAGGCGCAGCAGGGCACGGCGGACAAGACGCCGCATCGGCCCTTCCACGTGGAGTGGGTGACGCCCCTGCGGTACCGAGCAAAGATCGACCCGAGTCGTCCGCGATTCGCGGGCCTGACGCCCGCCGACTTCCCCGCCTTCGACTCCACACGCCTGTCCGACGCGGCCGACGCCGCTCTGGAGTTCCTGGAAACCGAGGACAACGTGATCAGTGTGGACGAGCGCGATGTCCGCTACGTCACCGTCTCGCCCGACACCGATCCGGGGGAGGAGGGATGACCGATATCGGCCTGCACTCCGTCACCGGCCGCCCCACTTGGCGCGGTCTGGTCGTTCCCTACCTCACCGTCTGGAGCGGCGAGCAGATCGACCTGACGAAACGGCCTTTCGCCTACCTGACCGGCGATGACGGCAGGGAGCGCCTGTCCATCGCGCACACCGAGGGCTCCGCACTGGCCGCGGACCGCGTGCTGCTGGAGCAGCGCGACGGGTTTGGCCTGCTGTGGTTCTCCGGCCTGAACAACCCAGGTGTCGGCGAGCCGCTCTGGGCCCAGGTCCACGGCCTGCGCCAGCGGGAGTGCATGGTCGGCCGCCATTGCCAGGTGTGCGGCAACCCCTTCCCCTCCGGGCGGCCGGTGACGTTCCTGGTGCCCGAGCAGGACGTCCCGAAGGACTGCGGCCCGTTCGAGACGCCGCACCCACCGGTGTGCGACACCTGCCGCCCCTGGTCGCTGATGCAGTGCCCGCACCTTCGTGAACAGGCAACGTTCGTCTGGGTCACCGCCCGCGCCTACCGGCCGACCAGCGTCCTGGCCGACCTGTACATCCGCGACCGGCAGACCCTCGGAATCAGCGAGGACCTGGGCGTGACTCTGCCGCTGGGTCACGACCTGCTGCGCTACGCGGTCGTCAAGCAGCTGCTGGTCACCATCCGCGGCTACACCGTCGAACGCGCGCAACGCACCGGCTTCGCATGGCAGGGGGATCGGCCGTGAGCCGCAATGTGGTCCAGTGGGAGGTCGCCCACGTCTACCAGGCCGTCCTCGACACCGACAACCCCGAGCACCGGGGGCTGCGCGTCGACGACTTCCCGCTTCCCACTGACGACAACGACCAGCCCGAGATGCCCGACGACGTCCACGCGGTCCTGTCGGACCTGGAAGCCAAGGCAGGCGTGTTCGACGTCGGCCGAGTCGCGGTCCACTCAGCCCGCGCACTGCCCGAAACGCTCGAGACGGAGGAACCGTGATCCGGCAACTCGCGCTGCGCTGGTCACCGCTGGTGGCGTTCTATGAAGTGCCGCTGCAGGAGGCGCAGACGCACCTGATCGACTGGCGCCACCCGCTCCACCTGCCCACACCAGAACACCCGGCAGGCAGGCCCTACGACCGCCCTTTCGGCCGACTCTCGTTCGTCATGGAACACGAAGGCCGCCCGGCCGCCGTGGTGGTGCTCGCCAGC
>NZ_LGDY01000093.1 GCF_001279525.1 Nocardia sp. NRRL S-836
CCCGCCGCGCTGGCAACGGGGGCCACACGCCCAAGCCGGACCACTCCACCCGCCAGCAACTCACCCGCCGCGCTGGCAACGGGGTCCGCAAGCCTCAGCCGGGCCGCTTCACCCGCTAACCCGCCGCTCCACCCGCCAGCCGCCCCGCCCAGCGACCGCGCCACGGGTGCACACCCCAAGCCCGACCACCCCAACCCCACACCGGGCCGCCCGCGCCCAAAACACCAGGTCCCAGCCCCAGCACCCCACCCTCCACCCCCGCCGAAACGGCCCCACGACGAACGACCGGCACGAGGTCGGCCCGGCTGGGTGGTGGCGCGTGCACGGAGGCGTCCACTTGGGTTCCCGCACTTGTACGACGAGGTGAACGGGTGTGAGATCGAACACTACGACTTGACGGAGGTCGCCATGGGAAGCAAGGGCTCCGACAACGGGACATCGGCAGGCGCGGTCGCTGTGGACGACCCGGCCAAGGTCCGCAACGTCGTGCTCGTCGGTCCGTCCGGCTCGGGCAAGACGACGCTCACCGAGGCCCTTCTCGCTGCCACGGGTGTGCTGACCCGCGCGGGGTCGGTCACCGAGGGGACGACCGTCTGCGACCACGACCCGGCGGCGGTGCGGCAGCAGAGGTCGGTGGGGCTCGCGGTCGCGCCGGTGCAGCACGGGGACGTCAAGATCAACCTGATTGACACGCCCGGATACGTCGACTTCGTGGGTGAGCTCAGGGCAGGGCTTCGGGCCGCGGATGCGGCCCTTTTTGTTGTCAACGCGTTCGAGGGTGTGGATGCGGCCACGGTGGCGTTGTGGCAGGAGTGTGCGTTGGTGGGCATGCCGCGTGCTGTTGTCATCACGCGCACGGACCACCATCGTGCCGATTTCGGCACGGAGGTGCTGGCGTGCCAGGCGGCGTTCGGTGCCGGGGTGGTGCCGTTGTACGTGCCGGAGGGTGACCGGCTCGTCGGGTTGCTGACGCAGGGTGGCGACCACCCGGAGGAGCGTGCGGCGTTGATCGAGGGGATCATCGCCGAGAGCGAGGACGAGACGCTCATGGACCGGTACCTGGCCGGTGAGGACATCGACCAGGACACGTTGATCGCCGACCTGGAGACCGCTGTCGCGCGCGGCTCCTTCCACCCCGTGATGCCCGTGTGCGCCGCCACCGGGATGGGGTTGACCGAGCTGCTCGACGGGATCGCGCGGGCGTTTCCGTCGCCGTTGGAGCACACGGTTCCCGAGGTCACCTCCATCGACGGCATTCCGCAGCCCCGCATGGCCGCCGACCCGGACGGGCCGCTCGTCGCCGAGGTGGTCCGCACCGCCGTGGACTCCTACGTCGGCCGCGTGTCGCTGGTCCGCGTCTTCTCCGGCACGCTGCGGCCCGAACGGCCGGTGCACGTCTCCGGGCACGGCATGGCCGACCGCGGGCACGAGGACCACGACACGGACGAACGCGTCGCGCACATCTACTCGCCGTTGGGCGCGAACCTGCGTGAGGTGCCGTACTGCGTGGCGGGCGACATGTGTGCGTTGACCAAGCTGACCACCGCCGAGACCGGTGACACCGTGTCCGCGCCGGAACAGCCGCTGCTCATGGTGCCGTGGGACATGCCGGAGCCGTTGCTGCCTGTCGCGGTCGTGCCGCGCACACGCAGCGATGAGGACAACCTGGCTCGCAACCTCAACCGTCTCGTCGCCGGTGACCCCACGCTGCGGCTGGACCGCAACGCCGAGACCCACCAGCTGGTCCTGTGGTGCATGGGCGAGGCGCACGCGGACGTGGTGCTGGCCAGGCTGCGCGCGGGCGGCGCCGAGATCGACACCGAACCGGTGCGGGTGGCGTTGCGCGAAACCTTTGCCGGAACGGCGAAGGGGCACGGCCGGCACGTCAAGCAATCTGGAGGTCACGGCCAGTACGCGGTGTGCGACATCGTCGTGGAACCGCTCCCCCGTGGCTCCGGCTTCCAGTTCGTCGACAGGATCGTCGGCGGCGCGGTGCCGAACCAGTTCATCCCCTCGGTCGAGAAGGGTGTCCGCGCGCAGCTGGAGAAGGGGCTGCACGACGGCACGCCGGTGGTCGACGTCCGGGTCATTCTCGTCGACGGCAAGGCGCACTCGGTCGACTCGTCGGACGCGGCGTTCCAGACCGCGGGCGCGCTGGCGTTGAAGGAGGCCGCGGCCACCGGGCGCACGCAGCTGCTCGAACCGATGGACGAGGTCGCCATCCGGCTTCCCGACGAGCACCTCGGCACCGTGCTGGGAGACCTGTCCGGGCGGCGTGGCCGGGTGCTCGGCACCGAGTCGGACGAGGGCGGGCGCACGGTGATCCGCGCGGAGGTGCCGTCGAGCGAGCTGCTGCGCTACGCCATCGAGCTGCGCGCGCTGACGTCCGGCACCGGCACGTTCACCCGCAGGTTCTCGCGCTACGACCCGATCCCGGAGGCGCTGGCGGCACGCGCGAGCAGGTAGCCGCCAGCGCGTCGAGCAGGGCGCAGACGCGTCTCTTGCCCACCTCGCCCGAGGCTAGGTGTTCTGCGGGAACCCGAGGTTGACCCCGCCGTGCGACGGGTCCAGCCAGCGGGAGGTGACGACCTTGGAGCGGGTGAAGAAGTGCACACCGTGCGGGCCGTAGGCGTGCGCGTCACCGAACAGCGACTCCTTCCAGCCGCCGAACGAGTAGTAGGCCACCGGCACCGGGATCGGCACGTTCACGCCGACCATGCCGACCTCGACCTCGTTCTGGAAGCGGCGCGCGGCACCGCCGTCGTTGGTGAAGATGGCGGTGCCGTTGCCGTAGCGGTTGCTGTTCACCAGCTCCACGGCCTCCTCGTAGGTCGCCGTGCGCACGACCGACAGCACCGGGCCGAAGATCTCGTCGGTGTAGATCGTCATGTCCGCGCCGACGTGGTCGAACAGCGTCGGGCCGAGCCAGAACCCGCTCGCGTCGCCCTCGACCGGGTGGTCGCGGCCGTCGACCACGAGCGAGGCACCGGCGGAGACGCCCGCGTCCAGGTAGGACGTCACCTTGTCCCGGTGCGCGCCGGTGACCAGCGGGCCCATCTCGCACGACGGACCGGAGCCGACCCGCACGTCGGCGATCCTCGTCTTGATCTTCTCGACCAGCTCGTCGCCGGCCGGGCCGACCGCCACGACCACCGAGATGGCCATGCACCGCTCCCCCGCCGAGCCGAAGCCCGCCGAGACCGCGGCGTCGGCGGCCAGGTCGAGGTCGGCGTCGGGCAGCACGACCATGTGGTTCTTCGCGCCGCCCAGCGCCTGCACGCGCTTGCCGTGCGCGGTGCCGGTCTCGTAGACGTACCGCGCGATCGGCGTGGAGCCGACGAACGAGATCGCCTTGACCACCGGGTGCTCCAGGAGCCGGTCGACGGCCACCTTGTCGCCGTGCACGACGTTCAGCACACCGTCCGGCAGGCCCGCCTCGGCGAACAGCTCTGCGATGAGGACCGACGCCGACGGGTCCTTTTCGGACGGTTTGAGCACCACGGTGTTGCCGCAAGCGATTGCGGTGGGCACGAACCACAGCGGCACCATCGCGGGGAAGTTGAACGGCGAGATCACGCCCACCACGCCGACCGGCTGCTGGATCGAGTAGACGTCGACCTTCGTGGAGGCGTTCTCGCTGAAACCGCCCTTGAGCAACGCCGGGATGCCGCACGCGTACTCGACCGACTCCAGCGCGCGCTGCACCTCGCCGGCCGCGTCGGACACCACCTTGCCGTGCTCGGAGCTGACGAGCTCGGCCAGCTCGCCCTTGCGCGCGTTGAGCAGCTCGCGGAACTTGAACATCACCGTCGAGCGCTGCGCCAGGGAAGCGTTGCGCCACTGCGCAAACGCTTCCGCGGCCACCTCGACCGCCCTGTCCACTTCGGACACCGACGCGAACGCGACCTGGTTGGCCACCTTGCCGGTGGCCGGGTCGTAGACGTCGCCGGTGCGGTCCGGCGCCGCCTCCCAGTGCCTGCCGCCGATCCAGTGCCTGATCATCCCGGTCTCCGTCATGCCTTCGCCACCGCCTGCGCGAGGATGCCGAGTGCCTCTTCGAGCTCGTCCCCGGTCAGCGTCATCGGCGGGGCGAGGCGGATGACGTTGCCGTAGAGGCCGCCCTTGCCGACGAGCAGGCCGAGCGCCCTGGCCTCGTTGAGCACGGTCGTGGCGGCGGCGGCGTTGGGCTCGCCCTCCGGCCCGACCAGCTCGACGCCGATCATGAGGCCCTTGCCGCGCACGTCGCCGATCACCGGGTGCTTCTCGGCCAGCTCGCGCAGGCCGCCGAGCAGCCGCGAGCCGAGCTTGGCGGCGTTGGCCTGCAGGTCGTGGCCGAGCAGGTAGTCCAGGGTCGCGAGCGCGCCGGCCGTGGAGACGGGGTTGCCGCCGAACGTGGAGATCGAGTTGGCGTTGATCGTGTCCATCAGGTCGCCGCGGGCGACCACGCCGCCGATCGCGAGGCCGTTGCCCAGGCCCTTGGCGAACGTCATGGCGTCCGGCACCACGTCGTGCGCCTGGATGCCCCAGAAGTGCTCGCCGGTGCGGCCCCAGCCGGTCTGCACCTCGTCGGAGACGAAGAGGATCCCGTACTCGTCCAGGACGTCCTTGAAGGCGCGGAACAGGCCGTCCGGGGGCGAGGTGAAGCCGCCGACGCCCTGGATCGGCTCGGCGATCATGCACGCGACGTCGCCGGACGTGGTGGTCTCGATGATCTCGCGCAGGTCGTCGACGCAGGCCTTGACGTAGTCGGCGTCGCTGAGCGCGCGGAACGGGCCGCGGTAGCGGTAGCCGCCGTGCACCCAGCTGACCTTGATCGGGGAGAGCGCGGACGCCGACCAGCCGCGGTTGCCGGTGATGGCGACCGTGGCGAACGCACGGCCGTGGTAGCTGTTGCGCAGGGCCAGCACCTGCTCGCTGCGCCGGGCCTGCGTGGCGAGCATCAGCGCGGTCTCGTTGGCCTCGGTGCCCGAGTTGGTGAAGAACACCTTGGCGTCCGGGATGCCGCTGAGCTCCGCGATCTTCTCGGCCAGTTCGACCTGGGACCTGATCAGGTAGAGCGTGGAGCTGTGCAGCACGCCGGTGTCGAGCTGGGACCGGATGGCGTCGCTGATCTCGGCGACGTCGTAGCCGATGGCGTTGGTCAGGATGCCCGCGAAGAAGTCGAGGTAGGTCGTGCCCTCGCGGTCGGTCACCCGGCGCCCGCTGGCGCTCGCGATCTCGATGGGCTCGTCGTAGTAGAGGGCCAGCCACTTCGGCATCACCGCGCGGTGCCGTGCCAGCAGCTCCTTGTGGGCCATCACGTCCTCCAGGGGTCTCCACCTGTCTCGGGAGTCTGCTGCGGTGGCCGGTCCGCCGCCATGTACAACCTGTACCCGGATCGGCTGGTCGGCATTACGTTGTGTCCATGTACCCGACCGTCGCCGAAGTCGTCGCCCTCCCGGTGATCCGGCAGGGGAAGCCACGCCTGGTGGCCGGGTCGGCCGGCCTGTCGCGCCGGGTCCGCTGGGTGCACGTGGCGGAGATCGCGGACATCGCGCCGCTGCTGCGCGGCGGTGAGCTGGTGCTGACGACCGGTGTGATGCTGCCCGAGTCGGGGCTGGCCCGCTACGTCGAGGAGCTGGCAGCGGTGGGGTGCGCGGGACTGGTCGTGGAGCTGGGGCGGCGGTGGCGCGACGACGTGCCCGCCGCGCTGGTGGCCGCGGCGGAGCAGCACGGGTTGCCGCTCGTGACGCTGGCCACCGAGACGCGGTACGTGGCTGTGACGGAGGCGGTCGTGGGGCTGATCGTGGACGCCCAGCTGGCCGAGCTGCGGGCCGCGGAGCAGGTGCACGAGACGTTCACGGCGCTCACGGTCGCGGGCGCCGAGCCGTCCGAGGTGCTGCGCGAGGTGGCGCGGACGTCGGGGCTCGCGGTCGTGCTGGAGACGCTGGGGCACGACGTGCTGGCCTACGACGCGGCCGGGCACGACCCGGTGCTGCTGCTCGACGACTGGGCGGCGCGGTCGCGCGCGGTGACGGTGACCGAGCGGACGTCCTACCACGCGGGCTCGGGGTGGCTGGTGACGATCGTCGGTGCGCGCGGCGCGGACTGGGGGCGGCTGGTGCTGGTGTCGCCGGAACCACCGCCGCACCGGCACGTCGTCGTGGCCGAACGGGCGGCGTCCGCGCTGGCAGTGCACCGGCTCGTGGCGCGCGACCGGGAGTCGCTGGAACGGCAGACGCACCGGACGTTGCTGGCGCAGCTGCTCGGCCAGTCCCCCGCCTCACCCGACCTGGGCGCGCGGGCGGCGGCGCTGGGGGTGCCGCTGGAACGCCGCCAGCTGATCGGCGTGGCGGTCCGGCCGGTGTCCGTCGGACTCGGGCAAACGCTTGCGACACAGGAGGTCCTGCGTGACCTCGCCGAGGCCACGGCGTTGGCCGGGCGGCGGGTCACGGTCGCGGCCCTGGTCGGCGTCGTGGACGACACGTCGGTGCGGGCGCTGCTGTCCGTGCCGATGACCGTGGGCGTGGAAGGCGTGCTGCGCAAGGTCGCGCGCGAGATCCACCGGACGGCGGCCGGTGCCGTGGTGATCGCGGTGGGCACGACCGTGTCGTCCACAACGGACGTTCGCCGGTCGCTCGGCGAGGCCGCGCACGTGGCCGGTGCGGCGTTGCGGGCGCCGGGATCGCAGCTGTACCACCGGCTCGCCGACGTCCGGCTGCGCGGGCTGTTGCACCTGCTGCGGGAGGACGAGCGGGTGCGCGCGTTCGCGGACCGCGAGCTGGGGCCGTTGCTGGCGCGCGACGCCGCCCAGGGCTCACGCCTGGTGGAGCTGCTGCGGTGCCTGTGCGAGAACGGCGGCAACAAGTCGGCGGCCGCGGCGGCCGCGCACCTCTCGCGCACCGCCTACTACCAGCAGCTGGCGCGGATCGAGCAGGTCCTCGGCGTGTCGCTGGAGGACCCGGAGTCGGTGCTGTCGCTGTACGTGGCGCTGCTGGTGCACGAGATGGGCCCGTGACCGCGTCGGCACGGGCCCATCCGCCGGGAGGCGTTGCTCAGCCGTTGATCGTCGGCAGGATGCCGGAGAGCACGGTGTTGGTCGGCAGGTCCGACGCGTGCGGCGTCTGCAGGTCGCCGAAGTGCGTGCCGCCGAGCAGCGAGTCCGTGCCGGGCAGGCTGGACAGACCGGGCAGCGCACCGAGCTCGGGCGCGGCAGTGCTGGGCAGCGTCCGCTCCTGCGGGACCGACAGCTGCGCCGTGCGCTGACCCACCGGCGCGGTGACGGTCGGCAGCTTGACGGTCTTGCCCAGCGACTTGACGTGCTGCGTGGCGTCGGTGATCAGCTTGTCCGCGCCGACGTCGGGCACGCCGCCGTCGACCGCGGAGAGCTCGTCCGCGTGGGCCGTACCCGCCAGCAGCGGGGCGGCACCGACGGCGAGCAGGGCAGCGGCACGGAACAGTCCGGAACGAGACACAGTTTTCCTCAATCTGGTTTTTGGGGACCGATCTTCGTTCTCATCGGCACGTTCGGTCCGGTGGTTTATCCGCTCGATGGTGTGATCGAGGGTTGAACCTCACGCGGCGGGAGGTCCTACGGTCGTGGTGTGACCCGTTGGAGCATCGGTGACCTGGCCAAAGCATCCGGCCTGACCATCAGGACCCTGCACCACTACGACGAGATCGGCCTTGTCGTCGCGTCCGAACGCACGACGTCCGGTCACCGTCGGTACACGCCCGCCGACGTCCGCCGCCTCTATCAGGTGAGATCCCTGCGTCAGCTCGGCCTCTCCCTGGCGGAGGTGCGGTCCGCACTGTCCTCTTCGGACTCGCTGCGCCCGCTGTTCGAGGCCCAGCTCGCGGCCCTGACCCGGCAGGCCCACCGGGTGGAGGCACTGCGCTCCCGGATCGCGGCCCTGCTCACCGAGGACTCACCGGAGTCCCTTCTGTCCACTTTGGAGATGATGTCCGTGTACGAGAGCTACTTCACCGCGGACCAGCTGTCCGACCTGCGCACCCGCGCCGCCGCGATGGGCGGTGAGGCCGTGGAGGCGTTGAAGGCGTCGTGGCTGGAGCTGGTCGCGCAGCTGTGCCGGCACCTGGCCGACGGCACCCCCGCGACCGACCCGCGCGTCGTCGAGCTGTCGCGGCGGTGGGACGCGCTGGGCGCCCGGTTCACCGGGGACGACCCGGCGATCAAGGCGGCGGCGCAGCGGTCGTGGGAGGAGAACAGGGCGGCGATCAGCGCGCAGATGGGGTGGCCGGCGGACGACGGGCTGCTCGACTACGTCGCGGCGGCCCGCGCCGCCCGTTAGCCCGTTCCACCCCCGGTTCCCGGGCCGGTTGGGTAGAACGGGTGCATGTCCGCTGACGACGACGCCCGCCGCCTGGCCGCCGCCAACCCTTCCGGGTGGTTCGAAGACCTCTACGCGGAGGCCGACGCCGGCACGGCCGCCGTCCCCTGGGACAAGACCACCCCGCAACCCGACCTCGTCACCTGGGCCGCCGGGCGCGACGGCACCGGGCAGCGCGCGCTCGTCGTGGGCTGCGGCTACGGCCGTGACTCGGAGTTCCTCGCCACGCTCGGTTTCGACGTCACCGCGTTCGACATCTCCCCCAGCGCGATCGCCGCGACCCGCGCGCGGTTCCCGGACTCGCGGGTCTCCTACGAGGTCGCCGACCTGCTGAACCCGCCCGCCGCGTGGCACCGGGCGTTCGACCTCGTCGTGGAGAACATGACCGTGCAGGCGTTGCCGGTCTCGCTGCACGCCGAGGCGACCTCCCGCGTGGCGTCGCTGGTGGGGTCGACGTTGCTGGTGCTCGCCGTGGCGCGGGACGAGGGTCCGGAGCCGGACGGTCCACCGTGGCCGTTGACGCCGTCCGAGGTCCTGGCGTTCGAGACGGACGGGCTGGCCGCGCGGTCGGTCGGGCGGCTGAACGGCCGGTGGGTGGCCGAGCTCGGGCGTTGACCGCGTGGAATTCCCGTTGTGCCAGAAGGAGAATGGCACACTGTTGCGGTGAACGAGGTGCACGTCAACCACGGGCAGGTCGTGCAGGCCGGCCACATCGGCAGTGTGCACGTCACCACCGCGGCCGCCGCCATGCCGCTGACCGCGCTGGACGGGCTCGCGCCCAGTTCTCCGCTCTTCGTGGGGCGGGCCGGGGAGCTGTCCGCGCTCGCTGACGCCGGCCTGGTCGTGGTGTCGGGCCTGGCCGGTGTCGGCAAGACCGAGCTGGTGCTGCGGCACGCCGAGGAGCACGACTTCCCCGGTGGCCGGCTGTTCTGGAACTTCCACGGCTACGACGACGCCCGCCGCACCACCGCCTCGGACGCGCTCGGCTCGTTCCTGCGCGCGCTCGGCGTCGTCGACGTCCCGGCCGCCGAGGCCGACCGGGCCGCCCTCTACCGCTCACAGGTCGCCGGTCGCGAGCGCATGCTGGTCGTCCTCGACAACGCCTCCACTGCCGCGCAGGTCCGGCCGCTGCTCCTCGCGCGCCACCAGGTCGTGGTCACCAGCCGGCACCGCCTCACCGGCCTGGACGGGGCGGTGTTCCTCGACCTCGGGGTGCTCGGCGAACCCGAGGCGACGGCGCTGGTCGGCGACGCCGGGCTCGCGCGGTTGTGCGGGCGGCTGCCGCTGGCGTTGTCGATCATGCGGGCGCTGCGGGCGAGCGATCCTGGCAACGACTGGGCGGGCGAGTTCCGCGAGGCCCGGCTGAGCGTGCTGGTGAACGACGACAGGGACGTGCGCGCCGCGTTCGACCTGTCCCACCAGCAGCTCTCACCCGAGCAGCAACGCTTCTTCCGCCTGCTCGCGCTGCACCCCGGCGACACGCTGACCGTGGACGGCGCGGCGGCGCTCGCCGAGCTCGGCCCGGCGGTGGCGAAGCGGTTGCTGCGCGAGCTGCGCACGGCCAGCCTGGTCGACCACCAGAACCGGTTCCACGACCTGATCCGCGCCTACGCGACCGAACGCGCCGAGGCCGAGCCCGCCGCCGGCCGCGCCGCCGCCGAGGACCGGCTCATCCGGGCTTTCGGGCAGCGCGCGCTCGCGACGATCACCAGCTTCGGCGAGCCGGGTGCCGTGTGGTTCGAGGAGCACGTCCGAACGCTGACCGCGGTCGCCGCGATGGCCCGCGAGTCCGGCCGCACCGCCGAGTCGGTCGTCTTGGCGTGGGCCCTGACCGACTTCATCGGACTGCGCACCGGAGTCGCCACCAGGCCCGTCAACCTGACCGAGACCGGCTGGGATTCGGCGGTGGCCCGTGCGGCGCGGCTGATCGGTGCGTCGAGCGAGTTCATCAGCAGTGCGCACGCCAGGTCTCATGTCTCGCTCACCTTCCACCAGGTCGGCCTGGTGGCACGCACGCAGGCGGAGTTGGGTCTCGCGTCGGAGCACGGCGACGAGGCGCTCGTGGCCGCGCTCTCCTCGGTGCTGGGCCTCGTCCACCTGGGCTTGGGCGACTACGCGAAAGCGATCGCGTACTACGAGGTCGCGCTGGACACGCCCGCGGTCGTCACCTCCGACCCCACCTACCTGGTGGGCCTGCACAGCGGCATGGCCGATGCGCTGCGTGGCGCCGGTCGCCACGACGAGGCTGCCGCTCACCTGCTCCGGGCAGCGGAGATCACCGAGCGGACGAGCTGACCCGATCTGGCCTTGAACTGGCAACTTATGGCGACTTTCCGGCGCATAGCGTGAGTCATGCTCGTTCGTCGGCTCCTCGCCCGCCTGCTCGACTGGCTCCTCGTGCTGGTCGTGTCGTGGCCGCTGGTCCACGAACCCGTCGTGGTCGTGGCCGCCGCCGTCCTCTACGACGCGGCGCTGCTCCGTCTCACCACCCTCGGCAAGGCGCTGACCGGTCTGCGGGTCGTCGGCCCGGCCACCGGGTTGCGGAACAGCAGGGTGCTGGCCCGCGCGCTGGTCACCACCGCGGTGCCCGGTGCGGGCGTGGCGCTGGTGCTGGCCGGGCTCGGGTGGCGGGAGCCGGCGTTGCCGGCGGCGCTGGGGTGGCAGCAGCCGTGGGTCGTGGCCGGGGAGCACCTGGGCGCCGGGTGGACGGGGTGGCTCGGGCCGTTGCTGCTGGCCGGCGGGCTGGCGTTGGTCGCGCTGTCGGCGGTGGAGTCGCTGGACCTGCGGGGCACGCGGACGTGGCACGACCGGAAGGCGGGCACGGCGGTCGTGCGGCTCAAGCACCTGCCCGGTGGCCTGCGAGGTGCTCGCCGATGAACCGCACCGCCTCGGGCAGGACGCGGCGCCAGTAGCCGGTGTCGTGCGCGCCGTGGTCGAAGGAACCGACCTGCGCCCGCGCCGTGCGCGCCAGCTCGGCGGCCGTGTCGTGGAACGGGTCCTCGCGGCCGCACCAGATGCCGACCGGCGAGTCGATCGACGCGGCGTGCCGCAGCGGTTCGTGGGCCTCCCAGACCTCGCGCGAGGCGAAGCCGTTGATGTGCGCGGCGTCCTCCCACGAACCGAACAGGGCCGGGCTGATCGCCGCCACCGCCCGCGGCCGCTGACGGGTGGCGATGTCGAGCACGCCGAAGCCGCCCATGGAGATGCCCAGGCACGCCTCGAACGGCACCGGCGGCACCAGGTCCACCCAGTAGTCCTCACCGCCCTGGACCACGGCGAACCGCAGCTCGAACCCGGACGCGGCGAGGAAGCGGGGCAGGCCGAAGTCCTCCCACCACCGCACGCTGCCGCCGCGGCCGTGCAGCACGAGCACGACAGGTCCGGCGGTGCCCATCCACGCACCCCACGGCGTCGGCGACACCGGTGCGGGCGGCACGTCGGGCACCACGCCGTCCGGGCCGGTCCAGCCGAGGAAACGGCGGCCGCGCGGTGTCAGGGCTCCGGCCACGCCCGCTCCCGCCAGGCCCGCGCCGCCGAGCACCAGGGTCCGTCTGGAGATCCCCATGCGGCGAGTCTGGCACGCAACGCACACAATGTGCGCCGATCATGCGAAGCGTGGACACTCTGACACTGCCACGCACCTGACGCCGGACCCAGGATTCCGGGATGGAACCGACCGCGTGGGCGTTGTTTCAGCAGCGTAACAGGGGGTTGAACGATGGCAGCTGAGGTCTCATCGCCCCAGGTCACACCCGATGGCCGCGTCGAGCTGAGCGACGTGGGTCCCATCCGGGACAGCAGGTTCTACAACCCCGAGCTCGCGCCGGTGCCGGTCGAGCAGCGGACGTGGACGACGTACAACTTCTTCGCGCTGTGGATGGGCATGGCGCACAACATCCCCAGCTACACGCTCGCCGCGAGCCTGATCGCGCTGGGGATGGACTGGGTGCAGGCGTTCCTCACGATCACCCTGGGCAACCTCATCGTGCTGGTCCCGATGCTGCTGAACAGCCACGCGGGCACGAAGTACGGCATCCCGTTCCCGGTGTTCGCGCGGGCGTTCTACGGCATCAGGGGCGCGAACCTGGTGGCGCTGCTGCGTGCGTTCATCGCGTGCGCGTGGTTCGGCATCCAGACCTGGGTGGGTGGCAAGGCGCTGCACGTGATCATCGGCCGGCTGGCGGGCGACGGGTGGGTCAAAGCGTCCGAAGTGGGCGGTCAGCCGTGGACGTTGTGGTTGTGCTTCTTCGGGTTCTGGGTCGTGCAAATGCTGGTGATCTGGCGCGGCATGGAGGCGATCCGGCGGTTCGAGAACTGGACGGCGCCGCTGGTCAGCGTCGGGTTCCTGATCCTGCTGGGGTACGTGCTGGTCAAGGCCGGCGGGTTCGGGCCGATCCTGCACAGCGACAGCAGGCTCGGGTGGGGACCGGACTTCTGGAAGGTGTTCTTCCCCTCGCTGATGGGCATGATCGCGTTCTGGTCGACGCTCAGCCTCAACATGCCCGACTTCACCCGGTTCGGTGGCAGTCAGAAGAAGCAGGTCACCGGGCAGGTCCTCGGGCTGCCGACCACGATGTCGTTCATCGCGATCGTGGCGATCCTGACGACGTCGGGGGCGCAGGCGCTCTACGGCGAGGCGATCTGGGACCCGGCGGACCTGGCGTCCCGCTTCGACAACACGCTGCTGGTGCTGATCGCGTTGCTGTCGCTGGTGCTGGCGACGATCTCGGCCAACCTCGCGGCCAACGTGGTCAGCCCCTCCTACGACTTCTCGAACGCGTTCCCGCGGCGCATCACGTTCGCGGTCGGCGGCCTGATCACCGGCGTGGTCGGGGTCCTGATCCAGCCGTGGCGGCTGATCTCCGACCCGGGCATCTACATCTTCGCGTGGCTCGGGTTCTACGGCGGCCTGCTGGCGAGCGTCGCCGGGGTGTTCGTCGCCGGGTACTGGGTGATCAAGAAGACCCGGCTGCACCTGCGGGACCTCTACCTCGACGGGCACGGCGCGTACTGGTTCAACGGCGGCTGGAACTGGCGGGCCGTGGTCGCGACGCTCGTCGGCGGCGTGCTCGCGGTCGGTGGCGCCTACGGCGGACCGTTCCCCGCTGGCGGCCTGATTCCGTTCCTCAAGCCGCTCTACGACTACAACTGGGTGGTCGGCTTCGCGGCCGGCTTCCTGGTTTTCCTCGCTCTCAAGGACAACACGACGAAGGAGACGACCAGGTGAGCAACATCATCCGAGCCGCGCTCGTCCAGCAGAAGTGGACGGGCGACAAGGAGTCGATGATCGCGAACGCGGTCGAGCACATCCGCAACGCCGCGTCGCAGGGCGCACAGGTGCTGTGTCTCCAGGAACTGTTCTACGGCCCCTACTTCTGCCAGGTGCAGGACGCGGACTTCTACTCCTACACCGAGGCGATCCCGGACGGCCCGACGACGGCGCTGATGAAGGAGGTCGCCGCGCAGAACAACATCGTGCTGATCGTGCCGATGTACGAGCAGGAGCAGCCGGGCGTCTACTACAACACCGCCGCGGTGATCGACGCCGACGGCACCTACCTCGGCAAGTACCGCAAGAACCACATCCCGCAGGTCAAGGGCTTCTGGGAGAAGTTCTACTTCAAGCCGGGCAACCTCGGGTACCCGGTGTTCGACACCGCGGTCGGCCGCATCGGCGTCTACATCTGCTACGAGCGCCACTTCCCCGAGGGCTGGCGCGCACTCGGGCTGGCCGGCGCGAAGATCGTGTTCAACCCGTCGGCCACCAGCAGGTCGCTGTCGGAGTACCTGTGGCGGCTGGAGCAGCCCGCGGCGGCCGTGGCCAACGAGTACTTCGTCGGCGCCATCAACCGGGTCGGCGTGGAACCGCTGGGCGACAACGAGTTCTACGGCCAGACGTACTTCGTGTCGCCGCGTGGCCAGCTGATCGGTGAGGCCGCGTCCGACACCGAGGAGGAGCTCGTGGTGCGCGACCTCGACCTCGACCTGCTGACCGAGGTCCGCGACACGTGGGCGTTCTACCGCGACCGCCGCCCCGACACCTACGAGGGCCTGGTGACGCCGTGAGCACCCTGATCCGCAACGGCCTGGTCATCAACGCGACCGGCTCGCACGCCGCCGACGTGCTGATCTCCGGCGAGCACATCGCCGCGCTGGTGACGCCCGGCTTCGAGGTGCACGCCGACGAGGTGGTCGACGCGGCCGGGAAGTACGTGATCCCCGGTGGCATCGACGTGCACACGCACATGGAGATGCCGTTCGGTGGCACGCAGTCCGCCGACACGTTCGAGACCGGCACGACCGCGGCGGCGTGGGGCGGCACCACCACGATCGTCGACTTCGCGGTGCAGCCCAAGGGCTCCTCGCTGTTGTCCACATTGGACAGGTGGCATGCCAAGGCGGACGGCAACTGCGCGGTCGACTACGGCTTCCACATGATCATCTCTGACGTGACCGACCAGTCGCTGAAGGAGATGGAGTCGTGCATCGCCCAAGGCGTGAACAGCTTCAAGATGTTCATGGCCTACCCCGGTGTCTTCTACGCGACCGACGGCGAGATCCTGCGGGCCATGCAGAAGGCCCGCGAGACCGGCGCCACGATCATGATGCACGCCGAGAACGGCATCGCGATCGACCAGCTCGTGGCGCAGGCGCTGGCGTCCGGGCTGGGCGACCCGGTGCAGCACGGCCTGACCCGCCCGCCGGAGCTGGAGGGCGAGGCCACCTCCCGCGCGATCCAGCTGGCCCGCGTCACCGGTTCGCCGCTGTACATCGTGCACCTGTCCGCCGCGCAGGCACTCGACGCCGTGACGGCCGCGCGGGACACCGGCCAGAACGTGTTCGCCGAGACCTGTCCGCAGTACCTCTACCTGTCGCTGGAGGACCTGGCGCGGCCGGGCTTCGAGGGCGCGAAGTACGTGGCCTCTCCCCCGCTACGGCCCAAGGAGCACCAGTCGTCGCTGTGGCGCGGGCTGCGGACCAACGACCTGTCCGTGGTCAGCACCGACCACTGCCCGTTCTGCTTCAAGGACCAGAAGCAGCTGGGCGTCGGTGACTTCTCCAAGATCCCCAACGGCATGCCCGGCGTCGAGCACCGCGTCGACCTGCTGCACCAGGGCGTCGTGAAGGGCGAGATCACCCGCGAGCGCTGGGTGGAGATCGTCGCCACGACCCCGGCACGCATGTTCGGCATGTACCCGCGCAAGGGCGTGATCGCTCCGGGCGCCGACGCGGACGTCGTGGTCTACGACCCCGCCGCGCAGCAGACGATCTCCGCCGCGACCCACCACATGGCCGTGGACTACTCGGCCTACGAGGGCTTCGACGTCACCGGCCGGGTGGACACCGTGTTCTCCCGCGGCCGCAAGGTGATCGCCGACGGCGCCTACCACGGTTCGACGGGCCACGGCCGCTTCGTGTCCCGCGACCTCAACCAGTACCTGGTCTAGGAAAGGAACGCCGTGGACTTCGGCATCGTGCTGCAGACCGACCCGCCGGCGCGGGACGTGGTGGAGGGCTTCCGCGCCGCCGAGGACTGCGGCTTCCGCTACGGCTGGACGTTCGACTCGTGCGTGCTGTGGCAGGAACCGTTCGTCATCTACTCCCAGGTGCTGGCCGCCACCCGCGACCTGGTCATCGGCCCGATGGTCACCAACCCGTCCACCCGCGACTGGTCGGTGACGGCGTCGCTGTTCGCGACGTTGAACGACATGTTCGGCAACCGCACGGTCTGCGGCATCGGCCGCGGCGACTCGGCCCGCCGCGTGATCGGCCAGAAGCCCGCGTCGCTCGCGACACTCGGCGACGCGATGCACGTGATCAAGGAGCTGGCCGAGGGCCGTTCCGTCGAGCACCACGGCACGGCGGTGCAGATCCCGTGGGTGCGCAACGGAAAGCTGGAGATGTGGATGGCCGCTTACGGTCCTCGCGCGCTGAAGATGGTGGGCGAGCAGGCCGACGGGTTCATCCTCCAGACCGCGGACCCGGACATCGCGCGGTGGACCATCGGGTCGGTGCGCGAGGCGGCCGTCGCGGCGGGGCGTGATCCGTCCGCGATCACGATGTGCGTGGCGGCACCGGCGTATGTGGGAACCGACGTGGAGCACCAGCGCGACCAGCTGCGGTGGTTCGGCGGGATGGTCGGCAACCACGTCGCGGACCTCGTCGCGCGGTACGGGGACTCGGGTGTGGTGCCGAAGGCGCTGACCGACTACATCAAGGACCGGGAGGGCTACGACTACGCGCACCACGGCAAGGCGGGCAACCGGTCGACGGACTTCGTGCCGGACGCGATCGTGGACCGGTTCTGCCTGGTGGGACCGGAGTCGGCGCACGTGGACCGGTTGCAGGAGCTGAAGGAGATCGGGGTCGACAACTTCGCGCTGTACCTGATGCACGACGAGAAGGACAAGACGCGCGACGCGTACGGGTCGGCGGTGATTCCGGCGGTGTGATGCGGAACCGGACGGCCCGCGCTCGCCGCGGCCGGCGTCGCTACCGGATCGTGCGGAGCGTGCCGTCCCACTCGCCCGAGGTGAGCGCGGGCAGCAGCTCCGCCAGCTGCACCGGGTAGACGGTGTCGTCGGTGGCGGCCAGCTCCTGCGCGGTCCACCAGCGGAACGCGGAGATGCTGGTCTCCTCGACGTCGTTGAACCCGGAGGTGTCCACGGCGAGCTCGGCGACGGAGGCGTGGAAGAACCACTCCTCGGCGTCGAAGGTCTGGCCGTCGAAGCTGAACACCGCCCTGCGGCGCCAGACGGGGCCGGTGAGGGCGTCGGGGGTGATCCTCAGGCCGGTCTCCTCGAAGGCTTCGCGGACGGCCGCGTCGCGCAGCTCCTCGTCGCCCTCGACGCCCCCGCCGACCGTGAACCAGAAGAGCTCCTGGGGACGGGCGGGGTCGAAGCCCTGGAACAGCAGGACGCGGCCGGCCGGGTCGGTGAGGACCACGCGGGCGGACGGGCGTGGCGTGAGCATCACGGCGTCGGACGGTGCGGCGGGTTCGGCGATCTCGAAGTAGGAGGGCTGCTGGGCAGTGCCGGCCAGGCGCAACCAGCGGACGACGCGGCGGCGGCGTTGGAGCAGGGTGTCGCGGACGGCGTCGTTGTGGACGCGGCGGGCCAGCACCACGCGTTCCTCGGCGTCGGCCAGCTCGGCGGCCAGCGCCGGTGCCAGTGCGGAGCGGTCGACCGCGGCGAGCAGGCCGGACAGCTCGTTCTCGGCGAGCTCGCGGTCGGCACGCGACGCCGACTCGGCGCGGGAGGCGGCGGCGGACAGCGACGGGTCGAGCAGGGCGCGGGTCACGACGGTGCGGCGGGCCAGTGCGGCGTCGAGGGCGGCCCAGGCGGCGTCGGTGCGCACGTGCAGGCGGTCGAGGCGGTTGGCGATCGCGAGGATCCAGGCGGAGAGGAGGAGCGCGACCAGGACGACGACGAGGACGGTGGTCATGCCTCGCCCACCCGGCGCGGATCGGCGGCGATGGCGGTCTCGTACACGCGCAGCACCTGGCCGGCCACCACGGACCAGTCGAAGGTCTGCACGCGCTCGGACGCCAGCGCCACGTACTCGGCCCGCAGGGCGCTGTCCCGCAGCACCGAACGCAACGCGTCGGCCAGCCCCGCCGCGTCGCCGACCGGGAACAGCACGCCCGCCTTGCCGTCGTCCAGCACGCGGCGGAAGGCGTCGAGGTCGGAGGCGACGACGGCGGTGCCTGCCGACATGGCCTCGGTGAGGATGATGCCGAACGACTCGCCGCCGGTGTTCGGGGCGACGTAGACGTCGACGCTGCGCAGCATGCGGGCCTTGTCCTCGTCGCTGACCTGGCCGAGCAGGTCAACGCGGGTGGCGAGCGGGCCGGTGAACTCGTGCTCACCGCGGCCCACGACGACCAGGCGCAGGTCGGGGAACTCGTCGGCGATCAGGCCGAAGGCCTCCCAGAGGATCGGCATGCCCTTGCGGGGTTCGTCGTAGCGGCCGACGAACCCGATGGTGCCGCCGGGGCGCGGGTAGCCGTCCAAAGTGGACGCCGAGGCGAAGAAGTCGACGTCGACGCCGTTCGGGATCTCGACCGCGTCACCGCCGAGGTGTTCCACCTGGACGCGGCGGGCCAGCGCGGAGACGGCGATGCGGGCGGTGACCTTCTCCAGGAACGGCTGCAGCACGCCCTGGAAGGCGGCGAGCATCTTCGAGCGCGGGGTGGAGGTGTGGAACGTGGCGACGATGGGGCCGTCGGCGACCACCAGGGCCAGGAACGACAGGGACGGTGCCGTCGGCTCGTGCAGGTGCAGCACGTCGAAGGAGTGGTCGTCGATCCAGCGGCGCACGCGCGCGTAGGACACCGGGCCGAACGAGAGGCGGGCGACGGAGCCGTTGTACGGGATGCCGACGGCGCGGCCTGCGGAGGTGACGAACGGGGGCAGCGACCGGTCGTCGTCGGCGGGGGCGAGGACGTTCACGTCGTGGCCCAGGCCGATCAGGGCGCGGGCCAGGTCGACGACGTGGGCCTGCACGCCTCCGGGCACGTCGAACGAGTACGGGCAGACGATTCCGATCTTCACCTGGACACGACCTCCGTCCGCGGCCCGGCCGTCACCGCGCGAGCCGGCGGGCCAGCGCGGTGCGGCGGCCCTCCGGCAGGTCCGCGAGCCACAGCTTCTGCAGCATGTGCCAGTCGGTGGGGTGGGCGGCGATGTCGGCGGCGAAGGCGTCCGCCAGCGCCTGGGTGGCGGCGGGGACGGTGCTGACCTTGATCCGCGGGTGGATGCGGAACTGCCAGTTGTCGGCGGTGTTCCAGCAGCCCACCGGCAGCAGGGCGGCGCCGGTCGTCGCGGCCAGGTGCGCGGGGCCGGCGGGCATCAGGGTCTGCTCGCCGAAGAACGTCACGGGCACGCCGGACGAGGTCAGGTCGCGGTCGGCCAGCAGGCACACGACCCTGTTGGCGCGCAGGCGTTCGGCGAGCACCGTCGCGGTGGGACGGTCGCCGCCGGTCAGCGGCAGCACCTCGAAGCCCAGCGTCTCGCGGAACTCCACGAACCTGCGGTACAGCGACTCGGGCTTGAGCCGCTCGGCGACGGTGGTGAACGTGCCGGAGTGGCCGACGAGCCAGACACCGGCCATGTCCCAGTTGCCGCTGTGCGGCAGCGCCACGACCGCCCCGCGGCCCTCGCGCAGTGCCGCGTCGAGGTTCTCCGTGCCGGACACCAGCTGGTCGCACTTCTCGAACGCCGCGCGGTGGTCCATCGACGGCAGCCGGAACGCCTCGCGCCAGTACCGCGCGTACGAGCGCAGCGACTCGCGCACGAGCTCGTCCAGCTCCTCGTCGCCCGCTTGCGGCACGACCCGGCGCAGGTTCTTGCGCAGCTGCCGCACGCCCTCACCGCCACGACGGGCCGCGTGGTCGGCACCGGCCTCGAACAGGCCGCGCGCCCACGCCTCCGGCAGCAGCCGGATCAGCCGCCAGCCGGCCGTGTACCCGAGCGTCGCGAGGTTCACGCTGCCTCCCGCGCCGACTTCGCCACCGCGAGGACCCGTTGCAGCACCGTCACGACCGTCATGGCCGCGAGCAGCCACAGCGCGAAGTCCAGCAGGTGCGGTACGCCCAGGCCCTGCACGCCGGCACCGGCCAGGGCGACGATGAACCGCTCCGCCCGCTCGGCGATGCCGCCGTCGGCGGTGAGCCCGGTGGCCTCCGCGCGTGCCTTCACGTACGAGATCACCTGTGAGGCGACCAGGCAGACGAAGCCCGCGACCGCCGTCCAGCGCGCGCCCGAGTCGAGCGCGTACCAGGTCAGCGCGGCGAACAGGGCGCCGTCGGCGATGCGGTCGCAGGTGGCGTCCAGCACCGCACCGAACCTGGTGGGCCCGGCCGCCCGCGCCATCGCGCCGTCGATGAGGTCGAGCAGCACGAAGAACGTGACCAGCGCGCTGCCGAGGAACAGCTGCCCGCGCGGGATGAACCACAGCGCGCTCGCGACGGCGCCCACCGTGCCGACCACGGTGACGACGTTGGGCGTGAGGCCACGCGCCAGCAGCCACGCCCCGATCGGGTCGGTGACGCGCGAGACGGACGCGCGAGCGAAGATGTTCAGCATGGCGGTTCGCAGCCTAGCTGGACTGCTGAAACGTGCTGCTCGCGGGTGAGTCGGCACCGGCGGTCGCTAGCCGAGCCTGCGGTGGTCCTCCGCGATCTTCTTCAGCAGCCCCTGCAGCTCCTCCCCCCGCACCGCCGCCCGCTCCAGCCGGCCGAACAGCGCGAGGTACTCGCGCACGTCCAGCGGGTCGGTGATGGTGGCGTTGCCGGTCAGCACGCTGACCGTGACGACGCGCTCGTCGTAGATGTGGAAACCGTGCAGCGCGACCACGTTCGTCTCCGCCGACCACGGCACGACGCCGAGGCGGACGTTCGGCCGGCGCTGGATCGCGGCCAGGTGCTCGACCTGCTCCGCCATCAGCTCCGGTGTCCCCAGCCGCCAGCGCAGCGCGCTCTCGGTGAGCACGAACACGAACTGCTTGGCCAGATCGTCCATCCGGGACCGCCGGACCCGCAGCGCCGCGACGGCCGCCTCCTGTTCGGGCGCCGGCATCGTGGCCAGCACGGTGCGCAGGTAGGCCTCGGACTGCAGCAGCGAGGGCACGAGGTTCAGCTGCAAGAACCTCGATGTCGCCGCGCGGGCCTCGACCCGGCTGATCGTCTGCTGGTGGCGGTGGGCACCCCGGTGCAGCACGACGCGGCGGGTCTCCGCCTCCGCGTGCAGCGACCTGGCGAGTTCGACGAGCTCGAGCCGCGTCTCCCGTGCCGCGGCGAGCTCCGCGACGAGACGCTCCACGTCGGTCACCGACGGGAGCAGCATGCCGTTCTCGATCTTCGACAGCTTGGACTGGCTCATCCCGGTGGCACGGGCGGTGGCCGTGCCGGTCATCTTCGCCTCGGTGCGCAACCGGCGTAACTCACGCGAAAGCCGTTCTCTCGCTAATCGCGAACGCTCAGGTGCGGTCATGTTCGCACCGTAACCATCCGGACACGCTGAGACGATCGGCCATAGGCGGGGACTTGACTTCCGGGCGAAGCCTCCAGGTGGGTGATCTCACCTACCTGGAATCGCTATGCGCTGGCGGAATGTCTCGATCGGTTCGCCAAAAGCACCCGAAAGTTGCAACGCAACCTATTCCGCACCGCATGGAAACTGCGCCGATTGTCCCATGCGGACAACGTGGGTGCTTTTTGTCACTTTTTTGTCCAAGAAAATGGTACGCGGCGCAATCACGCACGGGCGGGTGGTCATACCGGCTTTCGCGCGCGCAATACCGCCCGGACACCGAAGCCGACGGCGCCGAAGATGAGCAGGAAGCCGATGAGCCCGAGTCCGGGAGCGTCGTCGGCCTGGGCGTACATGATCGCGCCGACGCCGAGCGCGACGACGAGGACAGCGGCGAGCAGGGACAGCAACAGTCGAGGCATGGATCGACTGTCGCTCACTAGCTATCGAAAGTCAATAGATAGTGAGTGACAGTCGATCAACGGCAGGACCTCAGCCGAGTGCCTTCCAGCCGTCGGCCAGCAGCTGCCTGGTCTCCCCGAGCAGCTGCGGCAGCACCTTGGTGTGCCCGATCACCGGCATGAAGTTCGCGTCCCCGCCCCACCGCGGCACCACGTGCTGGTGCAGATGCGCGGCGATCCCGGCACCGGCCACGTCGCCCTGGTTCATGCCGACGTTGAACCCGTGCGGTGCCGCCACGTGCCGCCCCACCCGCATCGCCTTCTGCGTGAACGCGGCGAACTCGGCCGTTTCGGAAACCGTCAGGTCCGTGTAGTCGGGCACGTGCCGATACGGCAGCACCATCAGGTGGCCGGGGTTGTACGGGTAGAGGTTGAGCACGGCGAACACTTCCGACCCGCGGGCGATGATCAGCCCCGATTCGTCGTCGAGTTCGACCACTCGGCAAAACGGACAACCGGCGGGTTCATCGCCGACCGCTTTGCCCTCGCCCTTCACATAGGACAGGCGGTGCGGGGTCCACAACCGCTGCAATGCGTCGGGGACCCCGATCCCGTCCTGCCCGGAAAGTTCCGGACCCGCGGACCCTGGCGTCACGAGAGCAGTTCCGCCGTGGGCGAGGCGTTCTCGCGGCGGCCGACCCACTCGACGATCTGCTCGACGGCCCGGTCCACCGGGACGCCGTTGATCTGGGTGCCGTCGCGGAACCGGAACGACACCGCGTTCGCCTCCACGTCCTTGGCGCCGGCCAGGAGCATGAACGGCACCTTCTGCATGGTGTGGTTGCGGATCTTCTTCTGCATGCGGTCGTCGGAGGCGTCGACCTCGACCCGGATGCCCTTGCGCTTGAGCACGTCGCGCACCGCGAACAGGTGGTCGGCGTTCTCGGACGTGACCGGGATGCCCACGACCTGCACCGGCGCGAGCCACGCCGGGAACGCGCCCGCGTAGTGCTCGGTCATCACGCCGAAGAACCGCTCGACCGACCCGAACAGCGCGCGGTGGATCATGACCGGGCGCTGGCGGGAGCCGTCCGGGCCGGTGTACTCGAGCTCGAAGCGCTCCGGCAGGTTGAAGTCGAGCTGGATGGTCGACATCTGCCAGGTGCGGCCGAGCGCGTCGCGGCACTGCACGGAGATCTTCGGGCCGTAGAACGCGGCGCCACCGGGGTCGGGCACGAGCTCCAGGCCGGACTCCCGCGCCACCGACGCGAGCGTCTCGGTGGCCTCGTCCCAGATCTCGTCCTCACCCACGTACTTCTCCGGGTTCTTGGTCGAGAGCTCCAGGTAGAAGTCGTCGAGGCCGTAGTCGCGCAGCAGGCCGAGCACGAACTCCAGCAGCGAGGCCAGCTCGTCGCGGATCTGGTCGCGGGTGCAGAAGATGTGCGCGTCGTCCTGCGTCATGCCGCGCACGCGGGTGAGGCCGTGCACCACGCCGGACTTCTCGTACCGGTACACGGCGCCGAACTCGAACATGCGCAGCGGCAGCTCGCGGTAGGACCGCCCGCGCGACTTGAAGATCAGGTCGTGGAACGGGCAGTTCATCGGCTTGAGGTAGTAGTTCTGCCCCGGCTTGCGGACCGTGCCGTCCTCGTTGAGCTCGGCGTCGAGGTGCATCGCCGGGTACATGCCGTCCTCGTACCAGTCGAGGTGACCGGAGACCTCGAACAGGTTGCCCTTGGTGATGTGCGGCGAGTAGACGAACTCGTAGCCCTCTTCGGTGTGCCGCTGGCGGGAGTAGTCCTCCATGGCCTTGCGGATGATGCCGCCCTTGGGGTGGAACACCGCCAGGCCGGAGCCGATCTCGTCGGGGAACGAGAACAGGTCGAGCTCCACGCCGAGCTTGCGGTGGTCGCGGCGCTCGGCCTCGGCCAGGCGCTCCAGGTAGGCGTCCTGCGCCTCCTGCGTCTCCCACGCGGTGCCGTAGATGCGCTGCAGCTGCGGGTTGTTCTCGTTGCCGCGCCAGTAGGCGGCGGCCACGCGGGTGAGCTTGAACGCCGGGATGTGCTTGGTGGTCGGCACGTGCGGGCCGCGGCACAGGTCGCCCCACACCTGCTCACCGGTGCGCGGGTCGAGGTTGTCGTAGATCGTCAGCTCGCCGCCGCCGACCTCCATGACCTCGCTGGTGTCGACGTCGCTCTTGATGTCCACGAGCTCCAGCTTGAACGGCTCGGACGCCAGCTCGGCCTTGGCGGCGTCGACCGACTCGACCACGCGCCGGGAGAACCGCTGCGAGCCCTTGATGATCTGCTTCATGCGCTTCTCGAGCGCCTGCAGGTCCTCGGGGGTGAACGGCTTGTCGACCTGGAAGTCGTAGTAGAAGCCGTCCTTCACCGGCGGGCCGATGCCGAGCTTGGCCTCGGGGAACTGCTGCTGCACCGCCTGCGCCAGCACGTGGGCGGCGGAGTGGCGGATGACGCTGCGGCCGTCCTCGGTGTCCGCGGCGACGGCCTCGACCTCGACGTCGACCTGAGGGGTCCACGACAGGTCGCGCAGGTGGCCCTCGGCGTCCTTCACGACGACGATCGCGTCGGCGCCCTTGCCGGGCAGCCCCGCCTCGCGCACGGCCGTGCCCGCCGTCGTCCCAGCCGGAACCACCACGCGCGGCGGGTTCTGGGCGACTGCTGGGCGCGACTCGGACACGGTGACTCCTCGGTGAAGACTCTGGGGCTGGAAGGTTCCAGGTTTGCGGTTCAGATGTTATCGGTGCTCAAAACCGACATGACGATCGCGTCGTGGAAGACGCCGTCCGGGAGCAGGCCGAGGACGTGCCGATCACGGCGGTGCCGCGGCGCGTGCCGGAGCCGTCCCGCAGCGCGACCCGCGGCCCGGACCCGCCGGTCCCGGTGGCCGCGTGCGCGAACTCCTCGCGGAGGGGTACCAGTTCCACACCCTGATTGAAGCCGGTGGGTGCAAGCGGTTTGTCATACGCACACCCGTCTGAGTGGTTTTTCGGATGCGGCCGGGCGGGGCGGGCGCGCACGCTGTGGGCCCGCCGTTCGTGAGGAGCTCTGACATGCGCGATCTCGTGGTCGAGTGCCCGGTCCGCCTCACCGCGTCCAACAGGGACGAACTGCGTCTGCTCTACGCCGACCTGCACGACCATTACGCCCGCCGTGACGCGCGTGACGGCACGCGCACCACGTTGCACTTCGTCTGGGCCGCGCCGCTGGACGCGGAGCGGTTCGGGGCGACCTACGCCGACCAGCGGCACGTCTTCCAGGCCAGCCGACCGGTGCTGAACTCGGTGCGGCGGCTTCAGGAAACGAACAGGCGACTGTCAGGCTGTGCTCAGCCGGGCGGCGCATCGTTGGTGACATGAGCGAGCAGGGACAGGCGCCTCCCCCACCGGGGGCGCCGGGAGACCAGCCGCGGACGGCCCAGCCCGCCGCGGACCAGCCGACGACGCCGCACCAGGTCCCGGATCCGGCGCCCTCGGAGACCACGACGACCGCGGCCCCTCCTCCCGTGGCGCCGGCCCGGCGTTCCCGGCTGAGGGGTTTCGCACGGCACCGCGCCACCCAGCTGGTCGCCGTGGGCCTGCTGGGCCTGGTGCTCGGTGGCGGGATCGTCGGCGCGGTCGCGGCCGACCGGTCCGACCACCGCGGCGGGCCGGGCAGCTTCCGGGCCCACGACCGGGGTGAGCGCGGGCCGGACCGCTTCGACCAGCGCGGTGACCGGTCCGGCCAGCGCGGCGGCGGTCAGTTCGAGGGCCGCCCCGGCGACCGCTTCGAGCGGTGACACCGGCCGAGCGCACGACTCGCGGGCCGAGTCCCCGACACCGCGAGTCGTGCGCTCCCCACGGCCAGGGACGCACGCCCCCGCCGGATCGGTCCCCTGGCCTCGCGGTGGCGTGCGTTCCGCCGTCCGCTCACTGCGCCTGCGGTCCCAGCCGGATCGACAGCAGCTGGCGCCGCAGCACCTTGCCGGTGGCGTTGCGCGGCAGCTTCGGCACGACCACGACCTCGCGCGGGACCTTGTGCCGCGCCAGCCGGGTGCGCACGAACTCGCGCAGCTCCCGCACGTCGATGCGGGCCCCCGCGACCGGCACGACGAACGCCCGCAACCGCTGGCCGTACTCGGCGTCGGGCACCCCGAGCACCGCCGCGTCCCGCACCCGGTAGTGCGTCATCAGCAGGTTCTCCACCTCGACCGGGTACACGTTCTCGCCGCCGGAGACGATCATGTCGTCCTCGCGGCCGTCGAAGTAGAGCCGGCCCACGGGGTCGAAGTGGCCGAGGTCGCCGGTCGCGACCAGGCCGTCGATCGACTCCTTCTGCGTGCCGTCGGTGTAGAGGTCGACGGTGAGCGAGCCGCGCACGTGGATGCGGCCGGTCACGAACGAGCGGGTGATGCGCTGCCCCGCCTCGTCGTAGAGGCGCACGTCGCAGTTGTGCGGTGGCATGCCGACGCTGGACGGCGCGGCGGCCAGGTCCTCGGGCGTGGCCACGGTGGCGACGGCGACCTCCGTCGAGCCGTAGAGGTTGTAGAGCACCGGCCCGAGCACGGCCTGGGTGCGCTGCACCAGGTCCGGCGGGAGCGTCGAACCCGAGCAGAACACGACGCGCAGGCGCCGCAGGTCGTACGAGTCGAGCACCGGGCGCTCCAGCTCCATGATCCGCTGCAGCATCGTCGGCACCACCACGAGCGTCGTGCAGCGCTGGCCCTGCACCGACCACAGCGTCTTGCGCGGGTCGAAGCGGCGGTGCAGCACCGCGCGCGAGCCCAGCGACATGGCGAGCGTGAGGTGCGAGTAGCCGACCGAGTGGAAGATCGGGGCGGCGATGAACGTCGACTCGTTCGCCCTCATCGGGATGCGGTCGAGGAAGTCCGACGCCGTCAGCACCGACTTGATCTCGCGGGCGGTGCCCTTGGGGACGCCGGTGGTGCCGGAGGTCAGCTGGATCACCACGCCGGGCTCGCGCGGGGGGTCCAGCTCGCCGCGCGGCGCCTTGGCCACCAGCTGGTCCAGCGTCGGCGTGCGGCGGTCCAGGCCGTCACGCGACCAGGCGAGCCAGCGCGGGACGCCCGGCGGCAGCTGGTGGAACAGCGGCGTGAACTCCTCGTCGTGGATGACGACGGACGCGCGTTCGCGTTGCAGGAGGGCCAGCACGACCGGGGCGCCGAAGCCGGTGTTCACGAGCAGCACTCGCACGCCGAGCTTCGCGCACGCCAGCAGCGACTCGACCATGCCGCGGTGGTTGCGGCACATCAGCGCGACGACGTGCGTGTGCTGCAGCCCCAGCGACCGCAGGCCCTGCGCGATCGCGGTCGACCGCCGGTCCAGCTGCCGGTACGTCATCGACCCGCGGTCGTCGACCACGGCGATGCCGTCCGGGTTCAGCCGCACCGCGCGGCGCAGCGCCGTGACGTTCGGCCCCCACACCGCGACGTCGCGCAGTGCCTGGAGGGACATCTTGACGTTCGTGAGGCTGACCATGCCCGCTTCGGACAAGACGCGGAGTGAGTGCACCTTGCCCACGGCGTCGCGAAACACCTTGCGCAACCCTGGCATCAACAGCTCCTCGCGCTGCAAGTCCCCGAGGTGTTCGGACGGTAACTGTCCGCAAGCCCGACGCCAAGGGTTGTTCCATGCGGAATGAGCATGACAACGCGACAATCGAACGTGCAAACGTTTTCATGTTACCGGAGGGCCGCCGGACCGGCCCGTCCGAGCGCTCAGACCAGGAAGCCCCGCAACAGCGACGCCGTCCCGTCGAGGTGCTCGGCCATCTCCCGGCGCGCTGCGGCCGGGTCTCCGTCCAAAATGGAGTCGATGATGCGTTCGTGCTGGGCGTTGGAGTGGGCGAGGTTCGGTTCGAGCAGCGGGATGGTGTCGAGCAGCTCGTTGACCCGCATCCGCGAGTCCGCGACCGCCGCGGTGAGCGAGGCAGAACCGGTGGCCTCCGCGATCGCCAGGTGCAGCCGGGAGTCCTTGCGGCGGTAGTCGGCGAGCGCCGCGGTGGACGCCTCCTCCAGGCGTGCCCGCAGGCCGCGGCGCTCCTCCGGGCCCAGCGACCGGCCGGCCGCCTCCTCGGCCGCACCGGTCTCCAGGACCTTCCGCACGGTCAGCGCGTCGTGGACGTCGCCGACCTCCTTGCCGGGAGCGGGCTCGGGGATCTGCCCGGTGACGAACGTGCCGCCGTAGCGGCCCCGGCGCGACTCGACGTAGTCGTTCTCCTGCAACGACCTGATGGCCTCGCGCACGGTCACCCGGCTCACGCCGAGCCGGGTGGCCAGCTCCCGTTCGGACGGCAGCCGCTCCCCCGGCGCGACGACGCCGAGCCGGATGGCCTGCATGAGCCGTTCGACGGTCTCCTCGAAGGCGTTGCCCGCCCGCACCGGGCGGAACAACGCCTCCTGCGCGTGTTCCATCATCTGCCGTGCTGCTTCTCTTAGAGGGGCGTCACGTACGCGCCGGCGATGCCGCCGTCCACGAGGAAGTTCGACGCCGTGATGAACGACGAGTCGTCGCTCGCCAGGAACGCCACCGCCGCGGCGATCTCGGCCGGCTCGGCGAACCGGCCCAGCGGCACGTGGACCAGGCGCCGCGCGGCCCGCTCGGGGTCCTTCGCGAACAGCTCCCGCAGCAGCGGCGTGTTGACCGGGCCGGGTGAGAGCGCGTTCACGCGGATGCCCTCCCTGGCGAACTGCACGCCGAGCTCACGTGACATCGCGAGCACGCCGCCCTTCGAGGCCGTGTAGGAGATCTGCGAGGTCGCCGCGCCCATCGTCGCCACGAACGACGCCGTGTTGATGATGGAGCCCTTGCCGTTGGCCAGCATGTGCGGGATCGCCCACTTGCAGCACAGGTAGACCGACGTGAGGTTCACCTTCTGCACGCGCTCCCACGCCTCGATGCCCGTCGTGAGGATCGAGTCGTCGTCGGGCGGCGAGATGCCGGCGTTGTTGAACGCGATGTCCAGCTTGCCGTAGGTGTCCACAGTGGTCTGGAACAGCGCTTTGACCTGTTCCTCGTCGGTCACGTCGACCTGGACGAACAGCCCGCCCGCCTCGTCGGCGGCCGCCTTGCCGCTCGCCGGGTCGACGTCGGCGACGACGACCTTCGCGCCCTCGCTCGCGAACCGGCGCACGGTCGCAAGTCCGATGCCGCTGCCGCCACCCGTCACGACGGCCACGCGGCCCTCGAGTCGCTGCACCATTTCTGAGTCTCCTCGTGTGTGTTCCGGATTCGCCAGCATCAGGTCGCGATGAAGACGTTCTTGAGCTCGGTGAAGGCGTCCAGCGCGTCCGGGCCGAGCTCACGGCCGAGCCCCGACTGCTTCACACCGCCGAACGGCGTCCAGTAGCGGACGGACGAGTGCGAGTTGACCGACAGGTTGCCGGCCTCGACCGCCCGCGACACCCGGATCGCGCGGCCGACGTCCCGCGTCCAGATCGAGCCGGACAGGCCGTACTCGGAGTCGTTCGCGATCCGGACGGCGTCGTCCTCGTCGGTGAACCGCAGCACGACGACGACCGGGCCGAAGATCTCCTCGGTGACCGTGCGGTCGTCGTAACCGGGCGTGAGGACCGTGGGCGGGAACCAGAACCCCGGCCCGTCCGGCGCCGTCCCGCGGAACGCGACCGGTGCGTCGTCCGGCACGTAGGACGCCACCTTGCCCAGGTGCGCCGCGGAGATGAGCGGTCCCATCTCGGTCGCCTCGTCGCCAGGGGTGCCGACCTTCACCCCCTTGACCGCGGGCTCCAGCAGTTCCATGAACCGGTCGTAGACGCTCTCCTGCACCAGGATCCGGCTGCGGGCGCAGCAGTCCTGCCCGGCGTTGTCGAACACCCCGTACGGCGCCGTCGCGGCCGCCTGCTCCAGGTCGGAGTCCGCGAACACGATGTTCGCCGACTTGCCGCCCAGCTCCAGCGTCACCCGCTTCACCTGGTCGGCACAGCCCGCCATGACGTGCTTGCCGACCCCGGTCGACCCGGTGAAGACGACCTTGCGCACCAACGGGTGCGTGACGAACCGGTTGCCGACGACGCTGCCCTTGCCGGGCAGCACCTGGAACACGTCCTGCGGGATGCCCGCCTCCCTGGCCAGCTCGCCGAGCCGGATCGCGGTGAGCGGCGTGAGCTCCGCGGGCTTGAGCACCACCGTGTTGCCGGCGGCCAGCGCGGGCGCGAACCCCCAGCCGGCGATCGGCATGGGGAAGTTCCACGGCACGATCACGCCGACGACGCCGAGCGGTTCGTGGAACGTCACGTCGAGCCCGCCTGCGACCGGGATCTGCTTGCCGAACAACCGTTCCGGCGCGGCCGCGTAGTACTGCAGCACGTCGCGGACGTTGCCGGCCTCCCAGCGGGCGTTGCCGATGGTGTGCCCGGAGTTCTCGACCTCCAGCCGCGCCAGCTCCTCGTTGTGCGCGTCGACCAGCTCCGCGAACCTCCGCAGCAGCCGCGCGCGGTCACCGGGCGCGACGGCCCGCCAGCTCCCGAACGCCCTGTGCGCCTTGGCGATCGCGGCATCGGTCTCGTCGAGGGTGGTGTGCGGGACGGACCGCACGACCTCCTCGGTGGCCGGGTTGATGACGTCGAAGGTCACGCTTCTCTCCTTGACACGTCTACCAGGGCCTGGAACAGCCTCAGGTCCTCGATGTCCTGCTCCGGGTGCGACTGCACGCCGACGACGAACCGCGCACCGTCCAGCTCCACGGCCTCGACGGTCCCGTCGGGCGCCGTGGCCGTGACCCGGAGACCGTCCGCGACCCGGTCCAGCGACTGGTGGTGGTGACACTGCACGGTCGTGTGGTCACCCAGCACCGCGTGCAGCCGCGAGCCCGGTGTGACGTCCACGCTCGTGTGCTCGAACACGCCCGGCGCCGGGTTGTGGCCCTCGATGTGCTGGTGCAGCGTGCCACCCAGCGCCACGTTGAGCACCTGCATGCCGCGGCACACACCGAGCACCGGCAGGCCGAGCTCCAACGCCGCCTCCACCAACGCGAACTCGGCCTCGTCTCGGTCGCGCCGCGGCGCCCCGGTGCGCGGGTCCGGCTCGGCGCCGTAGGTGGCGGGGTCCACGTCGGCACCGCCCGCGATCACCAGCGCGTCGAGGAACCCGATGGTCTGCGCGGTCCACGTGCCGACCGGCGGCAGCATCACCGGGTTGCCACCGGCCCGCACCACGCAGTCGAGGTAGCCGCGGTAGAGCACGGCGGCCTCCACGTCCCAGTGGCCGAAGCGCGTGCGCTCCAGGTACGTGCTGATGCCGATGAGGGGCGGAATTGTCGTACCTGCCTGCGATGATTGGACTGGGGTGCGCAGACCCCCCGGAGGGGGACCAATCGGGATCGGTTCAGTGCCGGGGTCCGGCCGACGTGCGGCCACGCGCTCAGCGCCACGTCCCGAGCCGCGTGCCGAGCCACGTACCGAGCCGGGTTCGGAACCATGGTCAGATTCGCGCTCAGCGCCACGTTGCAGCGCGCGTTCGGTGCCATGGGACAGCGCGCGTTCGGTGCCGTGCGCCAACCCGCGTTCGGTGCCGTGCGCCAGCCCACGTTCGGCGCCATGAGCCAGCCCACGTTCGGTGCTGCGGCGTGCCGCGTCCTCAGCGCCACTTCCGGACCCGCGCACAGCGCCGGGTTCGGACCCGGGTCCCGACCTCGCGCCGGGCCCACGCTCGGCGCCGCGTTCCACACCACGCTCACCGTCGTGTGCCAGCCCGCGTTCAGCGCCGCGTTCGGACCCACGTCCCGACCCAAGGCCGGGTCCACGCTCAGCACCGCGGTCAGCCCCGCGTTCAGAGGCGTTCGAAGCCACGGACCTTCTCCCAGTCGGTGATCGCGGCGTCGAACGCCTTCAGCTCGATCCGCGCCGCGTTGAGGTAGTGGTCGACGACCTCGGCGCCGAACGCGTCGCGCGCGAGTTCGCTGCCCGCCAGCAGGTCGGCCGCGTCGCGCAGCGTCGTCGGCACGGTCGGGCGGTCGGAGGCGTAGGCGTTGCCGACGAACTCGTCCTCCAGCTCCAGCTTCCGCTCGACGCCGTGCAGCCCGGCCGCGATCAGCGCCGCCACCGCCAGGTACGGGTTCACGTCGCCGCCGGGCACCCGGTTCTCGAACCGCAGCGACTGCCCGTGGCCGACCACCCGCAGCGCGCACGTGCGGTTGTCGCGGCCCCACGCCACGGCGGTCGGCGCGAACGAGCCCTCCACGAACCGCTTGTAGGAGTTGATGTTCGGTGCCAGGAAGTAGGTGAGCTCGCGCAGCGCGGCCAGCTGGCCCGCGAGGAAGTGCTTCATCAGCTCCGACATGCCGTGGCCCTCCGCGAAGACCGGCTCGCCGTCCTTCGAGCGCAGCGACAGGTGGATGTGGCAGGAGTTGCCCTCGCGTTCGTTGTACTTCGCCATGAACGTCAGCGACCTGCCCTGCTGTGCCGCGATCTCCTTGGCGCCGTTCTTGTAGATGGCGTGCTGGTCGCAGGTGCGCAACGCCGTCGTGTAGCGGAAGGCGATCTCGTGCTGGCCGGGGTTGCACTCGCCCTTGGCCGACTCGACGACCATGCCCGCGCCCGTCATGCCGTTGCGGATGGCCCGCAGCAGCGGTTCGACGCGTGCGGTGCCCAGCAGCGAGTAGTCCACGTTGTACTGGTTGGAGGGCGTGAGGTTGCGGTAGCCGGCGTTCCAGGCCTGCTCGTAGGTGTCGTCGAAGACGATGAACTCGAGCTCGGTGCCGACGTAGCAGTCGAGTCCGAGCTCGGCGAGCCGGTCGAGCTGCTTGCGCAGGACCTGCCGGGGTGAGGCGACGACCGGGTCGCCGTTCTCCCAGACGACGTCGCACATGACGAGCGCGGTGCCCTCCTGCCACGGCACGCGCCGCAGCGTCGCGAGGTCCGGCTTCATCACGAAGTCGCCGTACCCGCGCTCCCAGCTCGACATCGCGTAGCCGCTCGCGGGGTTCATCTCGACGTCGACCGCGAGCAGGTAGTTGCAGCCCTCCGCGGAGTGGCCGAGCACCTCGTCGAGGAAGTACCGGGCAGCGCAGCGCTTGCCCTGCAGGCGGCCCTGCATGTCCACGATCGCGACCAGGACGGTGTCGATCTCCCCGGTGTCCACGGCCGCGCGCAACTCCTCGACGGTCAGCATCCCGCGTTCCTCCAAAGGTCTGTCTGCGAGCCATTGGCGGCATCATCTTGACACCACGGGGTGACCGGCGCCACCCTCAGCCTTCGTCTAAAGGACTGGACGGAGTCCAAATGAGGAGGACGCCGATGAGCCACGAAGCAGACGGAGCAGACAGTCCTGCCACCACCCCGCGGTCCGCCGACGAACAGCGCCTGCACGAGCTCGGCTACGCGCAGGAGCTGTCCAGGACGATGTCCGGGTTCTCCAACTTCGCCGTGTCGTTCACGATCATCTCGATCCTCTCCGGCTGCCTGACCCTCTACGGCTTCGGCATGAACACCGGTGGTCCCGCGCTCATCGTGTGGGGCTGGCCGTTCGTCGGCCTGATGACGCTGGTCGTGGGTCTTGCGATGGCGGAGGTCTGCTCCAGCTTCCCGACAGCGGGCGGGCTGTACTACTGGGCGGCGAAGCTCGCGCCGAGCAACGGCGCCGCCTGGTCGTGGTTCACCGGCTGGTTCAACTTCCTCGGCCAGGTCGCGGTGACGGCGGGCATCGACTTCGGTGCCGCGTTCTTCATCAACGCGTTCCTCGACCTGCAGTTCGGTTACGCCGCCACGCCCCCGCACACGATCCTGATCTTCGGCGTGGTCCTGGTCCTGCACGGCCTGCTGAACACGTTCGGCGTCAAGCTCGTCGCGCTGCTCAACGACATCAGCGTGTGGTGGCACATCGCCGGCGTGCTCGTCATCGTCGGCGCGCTGGTGGTCCTGCCGTCGGAGCACCAGTCCGCCTCGTTCGTCTTCACGCACTTCGTCAACAACACCGGCTGGTCGTCGGCGTTCTACGTCGGCATGCTCGGCCTTCTGCTGGCGCAGTACACGTTCACCGGCTACGACGCCTCGGCGCACATGACCGAGGAGACGCACGACGCGGCGCGCAGCGGCCCGCGCGGCATCGTGATGTCGATCGTGGTGTCGCTGGTCGCGGGTTGGGTGCTGCTGGTCGGCATCACGTTCGCCATCCGCGACTACGACGGCGCCGTCACGAGCTCGACGGGCGTGCCCCCGGCCCAGATCTTCATCGACGCGCTCGGGCTCACGGGCGGCAAGCTGCTGCTGCTGATCGCGATCGGCGCCCAGCTGTTCTGCGGCATGTCGTCGGTCACCGCGAACTCGCGGATGATCTACGCGTTCTCCCGTGACGGCGCGCTGCCCGCGTCACGGGTCTGGCACAAGATCAACAAACGCACCCGGACGCCCACCAACGCGATCTGGCTGGCCGCGGGCGGCGCGTTCGTGCTCGGCCTGCCGTACCTGTGGAACGCGACCGCGTACGCGGCGGTCACGTCGATCGCGGTGATCGGGCTCTACATCGCCTACGTGCTGCCCACGCTGCTGCGGCTGCTGCAGGGCGACCGGTTCGACCGCGGGCCGTGGCACCTGGGCAGGTGGAGCAAGCCCGTCGGGGTCGTGGCGGTGGCGTGGGTCGTGTTCATCACCGTGCTGTTCATGCTGCCGCAGGCGAGCCCGGTGACGGCGAAGACGTTCAACTACACGCCGATCGCGGTGCTCGTGGTGCTCGGCTTCGCGGGCATCTGGTGGCTCGCCTCCGCGCGGAAGTGGTTCACCGGCCCCAAGGTCCAGGGCACGCCGGAGGAACTGGCCGCGATCGAACGGGACCTGGACTCGGTCTGAGGCGTGGCTCAGGGGCGCTGGTGCCGGCGGAGCCGGACGACCAGCTCGGCGGTGGCGTCCCCGAGCAGCTCGACGAACTCCCGCGCGGGCCGGTGGCCGGCGCGGTGGGCGACCGCCGTGCCGCGCACCGCCGCGGGGTGGTCCACGCGGGCCACGGCGATCGACGGCGGCAACGCCGGCACGACCAGGCCCGGCACGACCGTGACGCCCAGACCGGCCGAGACGAGACCGAGCTTCGCGACCCAGTCCCGTGCCACGTAAGCGATGTGCGGCTCCCACGCCGGTTCGGTCCAGCCACCCAGCAGCGTGGTGCCGGGCTCGGCGCTGCCCGCGATCCACCGCTGGTCGCGGAGCGCCTCGGCGGTCACGGCCGGCTGGCCCGCGAAGGGGTGGCCGAGCGCCGTCGCGACGAAGAGCGGGTCGTCCAGCAGGGGCGTCACCTCGACGCCCTGCGGTGGCGGACCGGCCGGGGTCACGACCGCGAGGTCGAGGCGGCCGCGCCCGACGGCGGCGAGCAGGCCGGGGCTCAGTCCTTCCCGGACCGTCACACGGGTCCGCGGCGCCGTCCTGCCCAGTGCGGCGATGGCATTGGGCACCAGCACCGCCATGGCGGTCGGGAACGCGCCGACCCGCAGGCGACCGGCCGGCTGGGCGCCGAGGTCCTGGAGGTGCTGCCGGGCGGCGTCCAGCTCACCGAGCACCGCGTCGGCGTGCCGGACGACGACCCGGCCCGCCTCGGTCAGCCGCACCCCGCGGGCCTGCCGCTCGAACAGCGCCTGACCGGCCGCCTGCTCCATCAGCGCGATCTGCCGGGACACGGCCGACTGCGTGTAGCCCAGCCGCTCGGCCGCGACCGAGAACGACCCGTGCCGCGCCGCCTCGCGCACCAGCCGCAGCCCGACGACCGTGAACTCACCCATGCTCAGAAGTGATAGCACACATGCGAGACCGTCGTTTGTCGCATAGCTCCCCACTGCCTAACGTCGTCCACATGGGAACCGCGGAGAACAAGAGGCTGGTCCAGGACGTCTTCGACCGGGTGGCACGGGGCGACACGGCCGCGCTGACCGAGGCGATGGCCGACGACTTCCACTGGGTGTTCCCCGGCGGCTGGTCGTGGTCGGGCAGCTGGGGACCGAAGGAGGTCGCGCTCGGCGGGTTGCTGCGACCGCTGATGGCCCAGTTCACGGACTACCGCCTCGCGGCCGACCTCGTCATCGCCGAGGAGGACCGCGTGGTCGTGCAGGCCCGCGGCCACGGCACGACCACGCGGGGTGAGCGGTACCACCAGACGTACTGCTTCGTCCTGCGCGTGACCGGCGGGAAGATCAGCGAGCTGGTCGAGCACTGCGACACGGCGCTCGTGGAACGGGTGCTGGACCACCCGGCCGCCTGAGCCCCGGTCACGGGCTGTGCGGCCGTCGGCTCAGCCGCTCTTGCGCAACGCCGTCGAGCCGTCCGCCGACCCGTTCTGCAGGAAGACGTCCATGATCGTGCCGTCCGCGGTGGGCTTGGCGCTGAACGTCCCGCACGGGCCGGCCGTGGTGCGCAACGTGAACTGGTCGCCGTCGGGCGTCACGGTGCCGCGGCAGTCCAGCCTGATGCCCGAGGGCTGGGCCCGGTCCTGGGGGAAGCCGGGCGGCGGCTGCATGGTCAGCCCCGTCGAGAACGTGAACTCGCCCGACTCCGTGATGGTCAGCACGGTGGGCGTGGTCTCGAAGCCCTGCATGGGGGTGCTGGCCGGCTGCTCCCACCTGCCGACTGCGGCGGCGAGGGCCACCGGGCTCTGGGCGTTGAGGACCACGGCGGCCGTGCCACCGCCGAGCAGCACCACCAGCAGTGCCGCACCGGTCACCAGGCCACCGGTGCCGACCCTGACGTTCCCGATGTTCCAGTAGCGCTTCGTCTGCCTGATCCGGGCGCCCGGCCCGGCCTGGAAGTTCCGGAGGTCACCGCTGTTGTCCACGTTGTACACGTGGTACCGCAGCGCGTTCGCGAAGTTCTCGTCGCGGTCCATCTCCCCCGCGACCGCGTTCACCACGTGGTCGAGCTCGGCGCCGCCGAGTGGTTCCCCGCGGCTGAGCGCGGCCCCGACCGGCGTGCCCCGGAACCGGTCGGCCAGCAGCTGGTGCACGCCCGCGGAGGGCACGCTGACAGCGATGCGGGCGAGGTGTCTGTCGTCCATGTCCTTCCCCCTGCCGTGAGTAGCAGGCCACTATCGTGCGGACCCGAACGGACGGACGCCACCCCCGGCCCCCATTCGGACCAGCACCACGTCGGTTCGAGCAGGTCGTGGCAGGATCGGGCGCGTGAGTGACATTCAACGTGTGGGAATCGTCGGTTCCGGCCTGATGGGCTCCGGGATCGCCGAGGTGAGCGCCCGTGCCGGCCTCGACGTCATCGTCGTCGAGGTCAACGCGGACGCGGCCGAGGCAGCGCAGGGGCGGATCGCCTCGTCGCTGGCCAGGGGCGTCAAGGCGGGCAAGCTCAGCGAGCAGGAGCGGGACGCGGCGATCGGGCGGATCCGGTTCACCACGGACATCGGCGAGTTCGCCGACCGGCAGTTCGTGGTCGAGGCGGTCGCGGAGAACGAGCAGGTCAAGACCGAGGTCTTCACGGCGCTGGACAAGGTCGTGCGGGACGAGGACGCGATCTTCGCGTCCAACACCAGCTCGATCCCGATCATGAAGCTCGGCATGGCCACGAACCGGCCCGAGCAGGTCATCGGCGTGCACTTCTTCAACCCGGTGCCGGTGCTCAAGCTCGTCGAGATCGTGCCGTCGCTGCTGACCGGCGCCACCACGCAGGAACGCGCGGAGGCGTTCGTGCGCGGGACCCTGCACAAGGAGGTCATCCGCTCGCAGGACCGCGCCGGGTTCGTGGTCAACGCGCTGCTGATCCCCTACCTGCTCTCCTCGATCCGCATGCTGGAGTCCGGCTTCGCCTCCGCCGACGACATCGACAACGGCATGGTGCTCGGCTGCGCCCACCCGATGGGGCCGCTGCGGCTGACCGACCTGATCGGCCTCGACACCACGAAGGCCATCGCCGAGTCGATGTACGAGGAGTTCAAGGAGCCGCTGTACTCGCCGCCGCCGTTGCTGCTGCGCATGGTGGACGCGGGCCTGCTGGGCAAGAAGTCCGGCCGCGGGTTCCACAACTACGCCAAGTAGGACGCACGCGGGGACCTTTCGCACTCTCAGACGGTGCGAAAGGTCCCCGTGTGCGTTCGCAGGCGGGCGGCCTGGCCCTCAGGCGGGCGCCAGCCGGCTCATCGAGTGCTGGATCAGCCCGACCAGCACCGTCTTGCTCGACTCGCGGTTGCGGGCGTCGCACAGCACGACCGGGATCGCGTCGTCCAGGTCGAGCGCGTGCCGCACCTCGTCCACGGTGTACAGCTGCCCGCCGTCGAAGCAGTTGACCGCCACGACGAACGGGATGCCGCGGTGCTCGAAGAAGTCGATGGACGGGAACGACGAGTCGAGCCGCCGCGTGTCCACCAGCACGACGGCGCCGATCGCGCCGTGGGCCAGCTCGTCCCACATGAACCAGAACCTGTTCTGGCCGGGCGTGCCGAACAGGTAGAGCACCACGCTGGCGTTGATGGTGATGCGCCCGAAGTCGAGCGCCACCGTCGTGGTGTCCTTGCCCTCGATGCCGGCCAGGTCATCGACGTGCACACCGGCCTCGGTGAGCAGCTCCTCGGTCTTGAGCGGCGGGATCTCGGAGACCGACGAGACCATGGTGGTCTTGCCGGTGCCGAAACCACCCGCGATGACGATCTTGACCGAGGTCGGCACGGTCAGCTGGTCGTCAGATCCCACGAACACCATCCAGTACGGCCTGCAGGAGATCCCGGTCGGGAACCTGCGGAGCGGAGTTCTGCACGATCACGTCACCGCGCTCGATGAGGTCCGAGAGCAGCACCTTGACCACGACGAGCGGGACGTCGAGGTAGGCGGCCACCTCGGCGACCGAAAGAGGGCGTGCGCACAACGACATGATCTCGCGGTGCTCGACCGTCAGCGACGTCTGGTCGGACGTATACGAGGAGGCTCGGACCTGCGTGACCAGATGCAGGTTTGGCGCGTTCGGCCGGGTGCGGCCGCGCACCATCGCGTAGGGCCGCACCAGCGGCCCCGCGGCCTCGTCGTACCACCAGTCCTCACGCGCGGACATCAGCGCGACTCTCGTGCCGAGGGCACGGTCGCCGTTTCTGCGCGCGGGGCCGAGGAGAGGTACGTGCCCACCCGCTTGACCAGCATGTTCATCTCGTACGCGATCATGCCCATGTCCGCGTCCTCTTCACCGAGCAGCGCCAGGCACGCACCGTGTCCCGCCGCCGTGACGAACAGGTACGCGTGCTCCATCTCCACGATGGTCTGCCGCACCGCGCCGCCGCCGAAGTGGCGCCCGGTGCCGCGGGCGAGCGACTGGAACGCCGACGCCATCGCCGACAGGTGTTCCGAGTCGTCGCGCGAGAGCCCGGCCGAACGGCCGAGCAGGAGTCCGTCCGCCGACAGCACGACCGCGTGCCGGGCGCCGACCACCCGCTGGATGAGGTCCTCCAGCAGCCAGTTGAGTTCGCCGTGCTGGCTGGTCTTGTCCTTCATGACGAGGGGGCTCCTTCTGATCTCCAGTCGTCGGTCAGCCGCGCGTCGCGGGTGCCGCGCTGGAACGCGGCAAGCCCGTCTCGAGTTCGCTCGGCCGACCTTTCACCGGTCATCGGTTCAGCGTGTGACACGTCGTCGGACTGCATGAGCTGCGGCGCGAGGTTCTGCCGCTTCTTCCTGCGGGGCAGCGGGGGCTTCCCGTCCGAGGCCGGTGCCGGGGTCTTGGGTTCGTCCGCGGGTACCTCTGGTTCGGGAGCGGGCGCGGGGGTCACGGCCGCGTCCGGCACGGGCGGCCGCTTCAGCGGGAAGCTCGGGTGTTCCTCGACGTGGCCGTGGTACTGGTCGTGGAACGACCGCACCGGCATCTGCGTGGTCTCGGTGATGTCGCCCGCGGTGTTGTGCGGTGCCACGAGCTGCGGCGGCAGCACGCACAGGGCGACCGTGCCGCCGTAGGGCGAGTCGCGGAGCTCCACCTTGATGCCGCGCCGGGCCGCGAGCCGCGCGACCACGAAGAGGCCCAGCCGGGACTCGCCGCGGAACGCCATGGTCTCGAAGTCCGGCGGGTTGGAGAGCTTCGCGTTGGCCTGCAGGCGTTCCTCCTGCGTCATGCCCAGGCCGTGGTCCTCGATCTCGATCACGATCCCGTGCGGCACGGCGTTGGAGTGGACGACCACCTCGGAGCGCGGTGAGGAGAAGGCCGTCGCGTTGTCGATCAGCTCGGCCAGCAGGTGGATGGTGTCGGCGACGGCCACGCCCACGAGCGCGCGGTCGGGCACCGGGTTGACCTTGACCCGCACGTACTGCTCGGTCTCGGCGACCGCCGCGCGCAGCACGTCGCTCAGCCGCACCGGCTTGCGCCACTGCCTGCCCGGCTGCTCGCCGGCGAGGATGATCAGGTTCTCGGCGTTGCGGCGCGCGCGGGTGGCGAGGTGGTCGAGCTGGAAGAGCGAGTCGAGCTGCTCGGGGTTCTCCTCCTCGCGCTCCAGCTTGTCGAGGATCTTGAGCTGGCGGTGCACCAGGCCCTGGTTGCGGTGGGCGATGTCGAGGAAGACCCGGTTCACGCCCTCACGCGCCTGCGTCTCCTTCACCGCGGCCGCGACGGCGGTGTACTGCGCGGTGTTGAACGCGTCGGCGACCTGGCCGATCTCGTCGTTGCCGTAGTCCAGCGGCGGCATGTCGCGGTGCACGTCCACCTGCTCGCCCCCGCGCAGCCGCGCCACGATGTGCGGCAGCCGTTCCTGCGCGAGCCGCAGCGTGTCCTCGCGCAGCGACGTGAGGCGGGTGACCAGCGCCCTGCTGACCAGCCGGTTCGAGATGCGCAACGCGAGCACGATGCCGACGACGACCGCCAGCAACGCGATCAGGCTGCCGATGAGCACCGCGGTGACCCGGCTGTTGGCCTTCTCCAGTCCCAGGTTCGTGCCGTCCTCCGCCTGCCGCACGGCGATCGCGACGAGCTTCTCGTGCACCGGACCGGCGGCGGCCCGCCACTGCTGGTCCGTGACGCCGCCGTCGCTGTTGATGAGGCGGCCTTCGAGGTCGACCAGCGTGCGGTACTCGGAGCTGGTGCGCAGCGCGTCGTACTGCTGGCGCGGCTGCGGCAACGCGAAGGGGATCGTGGCGTCCACACCGGCGTGATACGCGCCGATCAGCCGAACGAACTCCACCCGCTCGGCGGGCGTGAACGCCTTGTTGAGCAGCCCGCGCGAACCGATCGTGGCGGCGCGGGACATCCAGTCGGCGGCCTGGAAGATCGTGACGGCGTGCACGGTGGACTGCCCGGCCTCGGCGTCGGGCACCAGCCGCGCCTGGCGGGCGAACAGCGCGACCCCCGCGTCCACGAGGCTGTTGTAGTAGTCGTAGACCTCCTGCGGGTTGGCGTTGCCCGCCTCGACCCGCGTGCGGTGCTGCCCGAGCTCACCCAGCACGGTGTCGAGCGCGTTGATCCGGTCGACGATGTCCTGCGGCGCGCCGTCGGAGAGCTCCGCGAGCGCCGCCTTCATCCTCGTGACCGACTCGTCGGTCCGCTCCTGCTGCTGCCGCAACGCCGCCACGTCGGTGCCACCGGACCTGCTCAGCAGCACGAGGCTCAGCTGACGTTCCTTCTGCAGCCCCACGAACGCCTGCACCGAGGGGATCGTCGCGTCCTTCACGCCGGCGGCGGCGGAGCGCAGGTAGAAGCTGTCGAAGACGGTGTACGAGGAGAAGACCGCCCACATCACCAGCAGGACCACGCTGGGAACGACGACCACCCCGGCCAGCCGCGACCTGATGGTCCGGTAGTTGGTCGGTGTGTAACCGCTCTTCTCGTTCACAGCGCTCTTCGTCTCCTGTGTCCCACGGCTAGCGCTGCGGGTTACCCAAGTCACCCCTTCGGCTGCAAAATGGTAACAAATGAGGATCTTCGTCACCGAATGGCAGCGATCACGTGCTGTACGCGGTCGCAGGCTACCCAGTCAGGTGAGCGTCGCAACACCCACTACGGGGGTTCTCACAACGCAAGAACCCCCGTACGGCCTAGTTCCGCGGACGTTCGACGGCGACGACGGTGTAGGTCGTCTCCGGCGTCGGCGGCGTGCTGAACCGGGCATTCGGCAGGTAGAGGCGCTTTCCGAACGCGGCGACCGTCGTAGGCACGTCGAACCGCGCGTCCGTCCGTTCCGCCGTCAGGGTCGCGCCGTCACGACCCAGCGTGTATCGCGCGACTTTGTTCAGCCGGTTTTGCACCACGTACAACTGCCGCCCCTCTCGCAACAGTCCGTCACCATTGGTGAGTGTTTGACCGTTCAAATCGATACTGGCGGTCTTGCCGGTGCGCGGGTCGACGCGGAACAACATTCCGGTGTTGCTCTGCACGACGATCAAGCCGCCGTCGAGTCCGGTCTCGATGCCGTTCAGGTTCGTCGCGCCGGGGGTGACGACGAGGTCGCCGGTGAGGTTCAGCGTCGAGTGCGGCTTCAGGCTCAACGGCACCCGGTAGAGCACCGCCTTGCGCGAGTCGGTGAACCACGCCGAGTTGTCGGTGAGGACGACGTCGTTGACGAAGGTGTCCGTGGTCGCGAACTGGAACTTCGCCAGCAACGCCCCCGTGCGCGTGTCGTAGACCCGTGCGTCACCACCGACGCCGCCCGCGACCCACAACCGTTGGCGCTCATCGACCTTCATGCCGAGCGACGGCGTGCCAGGCCCCTTAGCCAGCACCGCGCCCTTACCGGTGCGCAGGTCGGCCGCGTAGATCGACCCGTCGGCCCGTGAGCCGAAGTAAGCCGTGGTGCCGGCGATCGCGATGCCCTCCGGCTGCCACCCGTCAGGCAGGGAGAACTCCGCGGGAAACCGCCCGTGCTGCTGGGACGCGTCCGCGGTGGCCGGCGCGGCAGCGGCGAGGGTGACGCCCAGAACCGCCGCGAACAGGACACCGAATCTGCGGTACATGCCGCCTCCTGGAGTCGGATTGGGGTGCCGTTCCGATCCTGGCGCAGGTCAGGAGGGATTCGGACTTTTCTCAGCAACCCGACATCAACGCTGGTGGGGACGGCTCGCAGCTCGGCCGCGACCTCCGCGATCAGCTCCGGCGACTCGCCCACCGGCCGTCGTTGGCGCGCTGGATGCACCGTCGGCGAGCGCATCGCGTACCACCGCAGGCGGGCGCGATCGGACGGCCGGGAGGGCATCGGCACCGCGCCCAACGTCGTGCCCGAGATCCAAGCGGCGATGTTGCGCTAGGACGGCATCGCAGGGCTGCTCGGCATTCCGGAGACCGCCGGGTCGACGCGCGGCACCTGCGCATGACGGTCGAGCGGGCGTTCGTCTACTCGCAGACCGAGCGGGACGTGCTCCGATCGCGGCTCGGTAGCCCGGACGCTTGCAGCGTGTACGGCTCGCTCATGTTCAAGGGAGCGGTCGGCGCGGCCACCTCGGAAGATCACCGGAGCGTTCGCGACCACCTCGCGGAGGCGTCACGCGTCGCTGACGTGATCGGAGATCGCAACGACCACTGGTTCGCGTCCGGCCCGACCAACGTGGCGATCCACCGCCTCACAGCTCGGCCGCGGCCTCCGCGATCAGCTCCAGCGACTCGCCCTCCCCCAACGCGAGCGCGCTCAACGCCGTGAACCGCCGAGCGCACCCCTCGGTCTGTGCGGGCTCTTCGACGTACTCGCCCTTGACGAACGTCTCGAAGTAGGCGACGTCGTTGTGCTGCCGGTGCGCGAAGCTGAGCAACGTGAACGGCGCCCCCATCGCCGGGTGGGCGCCCGCGCTGTGCGGGAGGACGCGCAGCGACACGGTGTCCAGCTCGCTCAGCTCCATCAGGTGCAGCAGCTGCGCCTTCATCACGCGCGGCCCGCCGATCACGGGGCGCAGCACCGACTCCGAGCACACCGCCTGCACGGTCAGCGGGTCCCGGCCGCCGACCCGGCCGGCCCACGCCTCCCGCATCGCCGCCTGCCGCTCGGCCCGCGGCGGGTCGTCGGGCTGCACCACTGCTTTCGCGTAGTCGGCGAGCTGGAACAGCGTCGGGACGAGATCGGTCGTGAACGTTCGCAACACCGTTGCCTCGAACACAAGATTCGCGAAATCGGCGGCCGGGTCGAACACCGTGACATTGCCGAGCGCGCGCACCTGTTCCGCATACTGCGCCTGTCGCACCACGGCCTGCCATTCCACGGCCGGTACCTGGTAGACGTATCCGAGCGCCATGATGTCGAGCACGGCGGACGGTTGCACCGCGTTCTCCATCATGGACAACTTGGCGCTGCTGAAACCCACCCGCTGCCCGGCCTCGGTCAGGCTGAGCTGCCGCTCGTCCCGCCACCCGGCCAGCTGCCGCCCGATGGCGCGTTCGAGCGTCGTGGCCCGGAAATCCTTCGGCATGCCGCGAAGGATAAGACCGAATCGGATTCCCGAATGGGACCACCCGCTGTGGACAACCGTTAAATGGCCGCCTTGTTCGTTCAGCGATGAGCAATGGCGTTAGATCGCATAGAACGCCATTAACTTATATGGCGTTTCGCGCGCGCATGAGCACGCACGAGGTCATGGAAGCGGAACGCGTCATCGCCCACCTCCGTCAGCAACGCCTTCTCCACCAGGTCGTCCAGCGCGTCCTCGACGTCGCACTCCGACTCGCCCGCGATCGCCGCCGCCTCGGGCACGTCGAAGTGCGTTCCCGGATGCCACGCGCACAGGCGGTACAGCCGGGCCTGCCGTTCCGGGAGCTCCACATAGGACAGGTCGAGCAGGGGCGCGAGGCTGCCGGACTCGTCGGTCAGCGGTTCGAGCTCCACGTGGGCCGCGTCGAGGTCGAGCTTCGCGCGGCTCGTCACGAGCACCGTGCCGGACGCGGGCAGGAACGGTGCCACCTGGTCGGTGCTGCTCGCGTTGTCCAGCACCAGGGTGATCTTCCGCTTGCCGACGATCGAGCGGAACGCCGCCGCGCGGTCGGCGGGGGCGACGCCGTCCAGGCGCAGCGCCTGCAGCAGGCGGCCCAGCCGGGCCTCGGCCGGTTCGCGCACGGTCAGGTCGACGTGGAGCTGGTCGCCGGTGCGGTGGTCGTGCAGCCATTTGAGGACCAGCGCGGTCTTGCCCACTCCCGCGGGGCCGCTGACGACCGTCACCCCGTTGGGCCGCAACCGTTCGAGCTCTCTCTCGCGGCCGACGAAGTGCTTGGGCGGGGCAGGTGGCCGGTACTGCGCCGGAATGCCGTGCGGGCCTCTGAGCCGAAACCCGCCCGCAACCGTCCTACCAGCCAAAACGTCACTCATCACCCGTAACCTCCCCGAGCAGATGAAGCTACGGTCTTTCCCCCGCTTACATCAGACGGCCATAGAGTGATCGCACGCGAGCGCTGCTCCGGTGGTGGAGGTCGCGGTCTTCACCTGACGGCCGTTGATGATGATCTTGCAGGTCAGTTCGCCGTGCACGCCCTCCAGCCGCACGACGACCCGTCCCTTGCGCGCGCCCGTGCGTTGCCACGGCACGTCGGGGTTCCTGAGCGTCCGCTCCTCCTCGCCGGGGACCGTGTAGGTGAGCCGGTCGGCCGTACCCGGCCCCTCGACGACGAGCCGGATGTCGGTGCTCACCGCGCAGCCGCACAACACCAGCAGCAACGCGGCGAGCACGGTTCTCATGTCCCGGAACGGTAGGAAACACGGCCGTGCGTGGGCATCAGCCTGAAGGCTCGACCAGGATCAGCCGTCAGGCTGACAACTGACCGGCCTGCAGCGCGAGGAACAGGTCGACGCGCACCTCGAACTCCGCCAGGTCGACGCCGAGCAGCTCCTCCACCCGGCCCACCCGGTACCTCAGCGTGTTCACGTGCACGTGCAGCTTCTGCGCCGCCGCGGTCCACGACCCGCCGCGGTCCAGGAACACCCTGAGCGTCCCGACCAGGTCGGAGCCGTGTTCGGCGTCGTAGTCGAGCACCGGCCCGAGGAGCCTGCGCCGCAACGACGTCCGCAGCTCCTCCGGCACGCCCGCGAGGAGCAGCTGGTGCAGCGCGATCTCCTCGCCCGCGACCACGCACGTGCGGCCGCCGCGGCGTTCGCCGAGCCTGCGGGCGTGGGCCGCCTCCTCCGCCGCGCCGCGCAGGCCGCGTGCGGTGACCGGCGAGCTGATCCCGACGAGCACCCGTGACGAGCCGAGGCCCGGCTCCATGACCTTGAGCGCCGTGCGGACCTCGTCGGGCACCGAGTCGTCGGCTTTCGCGATGGCGTAGACGGTGTCGCCGGCCGCGGTGACGAGCGCCCGCGGCAGCGCCTCCTCCAGCACGGCGGTGGCGAGGTCGGTGCGCTGGTCGTTGGTGACGGCGCTGACGACGCGCAGCCGGGCGTGCTCCAGACCGGCGGCGGCGAGGCGGGAGTCGAGGTCGGCCGAGGCGTGCAGGACGGCGGTGAGCAACGGCGCGGCGGTGCGGTTCTCGATCTGGCGGCCCTGGGCCTGGCGGAGGCGTTCGAGCGCGACGAGGCTCGCGAGCTCGGCGGCGGCCTCGTGCTGGGGTTCGCCCGCTACCACGAGGACCCAGCTCGTGAGCCGGTTGCCACCGCGTTCGGAGACCGGCACGAGCGTGGTGCCCCTGATCGTCTTCGGCAACCGGTCGGCCTGCAGGAACTCCTTCACCAGGTTCACCCGGCCGGGCAGCTCGCCGCCCGCGACGACCCGGCCGGTGGTCGAGAGCACCCAGCACGGCGCGCCGAGCTCGTGGCTGCCCGCCAGCAGCAGTGCGGGCAGGCCGGCGCCCTCCGCGACGACGGTGAGCAGGCGGCGGTGACGGCTCAGCCCGACGAGCTCGGCCGAGACGCGTTCGGTGATCGTCGCGAACGACAGGTCGACGGGGACTTCGAGCAACGGCACGTGGTGGCGTTCGCAGGCGGTCACGAGGTCGGGCGGGAGGTGGTCGTGGTGGGGCTCGCTCGCGGCCAGGCCCGCCACGTTCGCGGCGGCCAGTGAGCGGACGAACGTCTCGGAGTCCTGCGGGCCGTGGTGCCACAACAGGCCGGACAGCACCAGCTCACCGCCGGAGAGGTACCGGCTGGGGTCGGGCAGCTCGGTTCCGTACACGCGGGTCACCGCGCGGTCGAGCTGGTCCGCACCGGTCTGCAGGCTCAGCCGCAGTTCCGTCATGCCGAGCAACGTCCGCAGCAGCAACATGGGGTCACTCTCGTCCAATCGTGTTTGTAGGAAAGCACAAATTCGTTACGTGTAGGAACCTCCTCATTCATGTGTCACGCCGTAGAGACCCGCACGTCCGAGTCTGTGTACTGGCTCACAACCAGATGGGAGGGCGAGTGACGATCTCCACGCACGTGCTGGACGCCGCACGCGGCAGGCCGTTCGCGGGCATCACCGTGTCGCTGCAACGCCGCGACGGGACCGAGGTGGGCTCCGCGCGGACGAACGCCGACGGCCGGATCACCGGATGGGGTGACGGTCTGGAGGCCGGGGTCTACCGGCTGGTGTTCGACACGGCGCAGGCCGCGCCGTTCTTCCCCGAGGTCGTGCTCACCTTCGACTACTCCGACCCGGCGCAGCACTACCACGTGCCCCTGCTCCTCTCGCCGTTCGCCTACTCCACCTACCGAGGTAGCTGACGATGGACTTCCTCCGACCCTCCACGCTCGCCGAAGCGCTGGAGCTGAAGGCCGCGCGTCCCGAGGCCGTGCCGATCGCCGGTGGCACGGACGTGATGGTGGAGCTGAACTTCGACCACCGCAGGCCGGCCGCGCTGCTCGACCTGACCCGGATCGAGGAGCTGCGCACGGTCGAACGGGCGCGGATCGGCTCGGGCGTGCCGTACGCGCGGATCATCGGCGAGCTCGGTGACGTGCACCCCGGCCTCGCGATGGCGTCGCGGACCGTCGGGTCGCCGCAGATCCGCAACCGCGGCACGGTCGGCGGCAACCTGGGCGCCGCCTCCCCCGCCGGGGACACGCACCCGGTGCTGCTGGCGTCGGACGCGGTCATCGAGGTGGCCTCCACACGCGGCACGCGGATGATCCCGGCCGCCGACTTCTACGTCGGGGTCAAGCGCAACGCGCTGGAACCGGACGAACTGATCGTGGCCGTGCACCTGGCGCCTGCCAAGGGGCCACAGCAGTTCTCCAAGGTCGGCACGCGCAACGCCATGGTGATCGCGGTGTGCTCGTTCGCGCTCTCGCTGCACCCGGCGGAGAACCGGGTGGGGGCGGCGGTCGGGTCGGCGGCGCCGACGCCGCGGCGGGCGCACGAGGCCGAGGAGTTCCTGGCCGGCGAGCTGGACTTCGCCTCCCCCGCGCCGTTGCTGGACTCGGTGAAGCGGCGGTTCGGCGAGCTGGTGGCGTCGGCGGCGGCGCCGATCGACGACGTGCGCGGGTCGGCGGAGTACCGCAGGCACGCGCTGGCCGTCATGGCGCGCAGGACGCTCGGGTGGGCTTGGCAGGAACTTCGTGCCGGAAACGATGAGGACCGGGAGCAGCCATGCGCGTGAACGTGACGGTCAACGGCGAGCAGCGCCAGGCCGACGACGTGTGGGAGGGCGAGTCGCTGCTGTTCGTGCTGCGCGAGCGGCTCGGGCTGCCCGGCTCGAAGAACGCCTGCGAGCAGGGCGAGTGCGGTTCGTGCACGGTGTACCTGGACGACGTGCCGGTGTGCGCGTGCCTGGTCGCCGCGGGGCAGGCGCAGGACCGCGAGGTGCGCACGGTCGAGGGGCTCGCCGACGGTGACCGGCTCGACCCGGTGCAGGAGGCGTTCGTCGAGGCAGGCGCGGTGCAGTGCGGGTTCTGCACGCCCGGTCTCGTGGTGGCGGCGCACGACCTGCTGGAGCGGGTGCCCGCGCCGTCGGACCCGGAGATCCGGGAGGCGCTGGCCGGGAACCTGTGCCGCTGCACGGGGTACGAGAAGATCCTGGACGCCGTGCGGCTCGCGGCGGCACGCCGATGATCGTCCTGGACCGCTGCGCGGTGTCCACGGTGGACTCGGCAGGGACCGAGCACCGCTCCGGCCACGTCGTGGTCGACGGCGGCCGGATCGTCTCGGTCGGCCCCGGCCCCGCGCCTGCGCCCGCCGGGCCGCACACGTACGTCGACGCGTCGTCGTGCCTGGTCACGCCGGGGCTGATCAACACCCACCACCACCTCTACCAGTGGGCCACGCGCGGGCTCGCGACCGACGCCACCCTGTTCGAGTGGCTGACCGCGCTGTACCCGGTGTGGCGCGGGCTGGACGACACCGTCACGCACGCGGCGGCCTCGGCCGGCCTGGCGAAGCTCGCGCTCACGGGCTGCACGCTCGCCGCCGACCACCACTACGTGTTCCCGTCCGGTGGCGGGGACGTGTTCGACGCGCTGGTGTCGGCCGGGCGGCGGATCGGCATCCGGCTGGAGGCGATCCGCGGGTCGATGGACCGCGGCCAGTCCTCCGGCGGGCTGCCGCCGGACAACCTGGTCGAGGAGACCGAGGCCGCGCTCGTCGCGACCGAGCAGGCGATCCGCGACCACCACTCCACGGCCGATGACGCTTTGGTCCGCGTGGCGGTGGGGCCGTGTTCGCCGTTCTCGGTGTCGAAGGAGCTGATGACCGGTGCCGCCGCCCTGGCGCGCCGGCACGGGGTCCGCCTGCACACCCACCTCGCCGAGACGCTGGACGAGGGGGAGCAGTGCCGGGCGGAGAACGGGTGCACGCCGACGGAGTACGCCGAGCAGCTCGGCTGGCTCGGGCCGGACGTGTGGCTCGCGCACACCGTCCACCTCGACGCCGCGGCGGTGAAGCGGCTGGGGGCGACCTCGACGGGCTCCGCGCACTGCCCGACGTCCAACGGGCGGCTGGGCACCGGCATCGCGCCCGTGCGCGACCTGCTGGACGCGGGCGCCCCGGTCGGGCTCGGCGTCGACGGCGCCGCGTCCAACGAGGACGGTGGGCTGGTCGTGGAGCTGCGTTCGGCGCTGTACCAGGCACGTCAGCGCGGTGGGCCGGGCGCGATGGACGCCCGCACGGCGCTGTGGATGGCCACGATGGGCGGGGCCAGGGTGCTGGGCCGTGACGACGCGCTGGGCTCGGTCGAGCCCGGCAAGCTCGCCGACCTCGCCGTGTGGGACCTGTCCGGTCTGGACCACGCGGGGATCGCGGACCCGGTGGCCGCACTGGTCCTCGGCTCTCCCCCGCCGTTGAAGCTGCTGCTCGTGGGCGGTGAGGTCGTGGTGCGGGACGGGGTCCTGCGGACGGCACCGACCGGCGAGCTGGCCCGTGACCTCGCCACCGCCAGTGCGAAGCTCCAGGAGGCTGCGCGATGACCCTCACCCCCGCCGAACTGACCTCCGCGGTGTCGGGTGGCATCGGGACGTCACCGCAACGCCCCGACGGCAACCTCAAGGTGCGCGGTGAGTTCGCGTACGCGTCGGACCTGTGGCACGAGGACATGATCTGGGGCGCGACGTTGCGCTCACCGCACCCGTACGCCCGGATCGTGTCGGTGGACCTGACCGAGGCGCTGAAGGTGCCGGGCGTGTACGCGGTGCTGACGCACTCGGACGTGCCGGGCCGCAACCTGTACGGCCTGGAGCACAAGGACCAGCCGGTGCTGGCCGTGGACGTCGTGCGGTACCAGGGTGAACCGGTCGCGCTGGTCGGCGCGGACCACCCGGAGACCGCGCTGCGGGCGATGAAGAAGATCGTCGTCACCTACGACGTGCTCGAACCCGTGGTGGACATGGAAACCGCGGTCGACGACACGCCGTTGCACCCCGGCGGGAACCTGGTGCGGCACGTGCCGATCCGGCGCGGCTCGCAGGACGTCACGGCCGACGTCGTGGTGACCGGGCGGTACGAGGTCGGGATGCAGGACCAGGCGTTCCTCGGGCCGGAGTCCGGGCTCGCGGTGCCGGCGGCGGACGGGTCGGTCGACCTGTACATCGCCACGCAGTGGCTGCACGTCGACCGCTCGCAGGTGGCGTCGGCGCTGGGGCTGCCGGAGGAGAAGGTGCGGCTGACGCTGTCCGGTGTCGGCGGTGCGTTCGGCGGCCGCGAGGACCTGTCGATGCAGGTGCACGCCTGTCTGCTGGCGCTGCACACCGGCAAGCCGGTCAAGATGGTCTACAACCGCGAGGAGTCGTTCTACGGGCACGTGCACCGGCATCCGGCCGTCCTGTACTACGAGCACGGCGCCGACCGCACGGGCAAGCTGGTCTACGTCCGCACGAAGATGTACCTGGACGGCGGCGCCTACGCGTCCTCGACTCCGGCGGTCGTGGCGAACGCGGCGACGCTGGGCGTCGGCCCGTACGAGGTCGACAACGTGACGGTCGACGCTTACGGCGTCTACACGAACAACCCGCCCTGCGGCGCGATGCGTGGTTTCGGTGCCGTGCAGGCGGGTTTCGCCTATGAGTCCCAAATGGACAAACTGGCCGAGGCGCTGGGGATGTCCCCGGTGGACGTGCGCGTGCGCAACGCGATGACCGAGGGCTCGGTGATGCCGACCGGGCAGGTGGTCGACTCCGCGGCACCGGTCGCGCAGCTGCTGAAACTGGTGCAGGACAAGCCGTTGCCGGCCGGGATGTCGTCCGACATCCGCGAGCTGCCCGGCGGTGTCTCGAACACCACGCACGGCGAGGGTGTCGTGCGCGGCGTCGGCTATGCCGTCGGCATCAAGAACATCTGCTTCTCCGAGGGCTACGACGACTACTCCACGGCACGGGTGCGCGTCTCGATGGTCAACGGAGAGCTGGTCGCCGCCGTGCACACCGCCGCGTGCGAGGTCGGCCAGGGCCTGGTGACGATCATGCAGCAGATCGTGCGGACCGAGCTCGGCATCGAGACCGTGACCGTGCTGCCGATGGACACCTCGATCGGCAACGGCGGCTCCACCTCCGCCTCCCGCCAGACGTACGTGACCGGTGGCGCGGTGCGGGCCGCGTGCCTGGCCGTGCGCGAGCGGCTGAACGACCGTTCGGACATCGGCGACGAGGTGATCGACGAGACGGTCGAGTGGCGGCACCGCGCCACCGAAGCGCTCGACCCGGCCACCGGGCAGGGCAACGCGCACGTGCAGTACGGGTTCGCCGCCCACCGCGCCGTCGTGGACGTGGACGTCGACCTCGGACTGGTGCGCGTGGTGGCGCTGGACTGCGCCCAGGACGTGGGCAAGGCGCTGAACCCGCAGGCCGTCGTCGGGCAGATCCAGGGCGGTTCGGCGCAGGGCCTCGGCCTCGCCGTGATGGAGGAGATCCAGACCACGGGCGGAAAGGTGCGCAACCCGTCGTTCACCGACTACCTGATCCCGACCGTGCTCGACATGCCGCCGATGAGCATCGACGTGCTCGAACTGGCCGACCCGCACGCCCCCTACGGCATCCGCGGCGTCGGCGAACCGCCCACCATCTCGTCGACCCCGGCGATCGTGGCGGCGATCCGCGCGGCGACCGGCCTGGCGCTCACCCGCGTCCCGGTCCGCCCGGAACACCTCACCGGTACCTGACTCCTGGAGCTCCCCGCTGTGAACGCACACCTGCTCGCCACCATCGACCTGGCCACCCGCAACGTGGCCTCCGGTGGCGGCCCGTTCGGCGCGATGATCGTCCGGAACGGCTCGGTCGTCGCCACCGGCGTCAACCAGGTCACGCCGTCGCTCGACCCCACCGCCCACGCCGAGGTCGTCGCGATCCGCGCGGCCTGCCAGGTGCTCGGCGACTTCCGGCTGAGCGGGTGCGTGCTCGTCTCCTCGTGCGAGCCGTGCCCGCTGTGCCTCTCCGCCGCCCTGTGGGCCCGGGTCGACCGCGTGGTCTACGCCGCCGACCGGGACGACGCCGCCGCGGCCGGGTTCGACGACCGCGAGTTCTACGACCTGTTCAGCAGGCCCCGCGCCGAGTGGGACCTGCCCGTGCACCAGATCTCCACCGGCGAGGACAACGCCCCGTTCACAGCGTGGACGTCACTCGCGACCCGCATCGACTACTAGCGGCCACAAGCCCGAACCGCTGACCGGAGCTCGCATCGCCCCACTGCGTTCCGGCGTTGGAACGCGCCCACCGGCATGGGAAAGGCCGTCATGACCCAGTTACGGACCCGGCAGTCGTCTGCCCTCGACCGGTTCTTCCGCATCTCCGAACGCGGCAGCACGCTCGGCCGTGAGGTGCGCGGCGGCATCACGACGTTCGTCGCGATGTCCTACATCGTCCTGCTCAACCCGCTGATCCTCGGCGCCTCCGCCGACGTCACCGGTGCCAAGCTCACGATCGCCGAGATCACCACGGCCACCGCGCTCGCGGCCGGTGTGATGACGGTGCTGATGGGCCTGGTGGGCAACGCGCCGCTGGCGATCGCCGCGGGCCTCGGCGTGAACGGCGTGGTGGCGTTCCAGATGGCGCCGACGATGACGTGGGCGCAGGCGTTCGGCCTGGTGGTGCTGGAGGGCGTGTGCATCGTGGTCATGGCCGCCTCCGGTGTCCGTGAACGCATCATCAACGCGATCCCGGAACCGTTGAAGATCGCGATCACCGTGGGCATCGGCCTCTACATCGCGTTGGTGGGACTGGTGTCCGCGGGGTTCGTGACCCGCACGCCGGACGCCGTGGGGTCGACGGTGCCCGTGCGGATGGGCGTCGACGGCCACCTCAGCGGCTGGCCGATCGTGGTCTTCTGCCTCGGCCTGCTGCTGATGGTCGTGCTGATGGCCCGCGGCGTGCCCGGTGCCGTGCTGATCAGCATCGTGGTGGCCACGGTCGTCGCCGTCGTCGTGAACTCGGTGTTCACGGTCTCCGGCTGGGGCCTGGTGACGCCGTCGCTGCCGTCGTCGGTCGTCGCCTCGCCGGACTTCGGCCTGTTCGGGCGGGTGGACCTGGTCGGCGGCTTCGTCTCGGCCGGCGTGATCGCCGCGACGATCTTCCTGTTCACCCTGGTGCTGTCCGGTTTCTTCGACGCCATGGGCACCATCACGTCGGTGTCCGACGAGGCGGGCCTGAGCAGGGACGGCAGGGTCGAGGGCATGGGCAAGATCCTCATGGTCGACGGCGCGGGCGCGATCGCCGGTGGCGTCACGGGTTCCGCTCCGAACACCGTGTTCCTGGAGTCGGCGGCGGGCGTCGGCGAAGGCGCCCGCACCGGCCTGGCGTCGGTGGTCACCGGCGGCCTGTTCCTCGTGGCACTGCTGTTCACCCCGCTGGCCACCGTCGTGCCCGCGCAGGCGGCGGCACCGGCGCTGGTGGTGATCGGCGGGCTGATGATGACCCAGATCCGCCGCATTCCCTGGCAGGAGGCGGATTTCACCATCCCGGTGTTCCTGACCGTGGCGATCATCCCGTTCACCTACTCGATCACCAACGGCATCGGCGCCGGTCTCGTGTCCTACGTCGTGCTGCGCGTGTGCAAAGGCCGCTGGCCCGGCTGGCTGATGACGGGGCTGGCCCTGCTGTTCGCCGTGTACTTCGGCGTCGACGTGATCACCGGCAAGTGACCCCGCGGGCCCGACCCGGCCGGGCCCGCACTCGGAACTGGAGGCCTCATGCGTGACCTGGCACCGGCCCTGCTGGCGTGGGACCGGTTCGCGGTCGCCTCGGTGGTGGCCGTGCGGGGCAGCGCACCCCGCCCGGTCGGTGCCGCGCTGGCGGTCGGCCCGTCCGGCGAGGTGATCGGCAGCGTGTCCGGCGGCTGCGTGGAGGCCGAGGTCTACGACCTGGCGTGCACCGTGCTGTCGACCGCGGAACCCGTGCTGGCGACGTTCGGCTACTCCGACGACACGGCGTTCTCGGCTGGTCTGACGTGCGGCGGGTCGCTGGACGTGCTGGTGCAGCGCGACTCCCCGTCGTTGCGCGCGGCACTGCGGGCCACTGTGGACGGTCACCCGGTGTCGGTGCGGTTCACCGCCTCGGGCCGGGTGTTCACCGAGACCTGGCTGCCCCCGCCGCGCCTGCTGGTGTTCGGCGCCATCGACCACGCCGCCGCCGTGGCCGAGATCGGCCGGTTCCTCGGCTACCACGTCACGGTGTGCGACGCCCGCCCGATCTTCGCGACACCGCAGCGCTTCCCCGCCGCCCACGAGGTCGTCGTGGACTGGCCGCACCGCTACCTCGCCTCGACCCGCACCGACGAGAGCACCGCGGTCGTCGTGCTGACCCACGACCCGAAGTTCGACATCCCGGTCCTGACCGAGGCCCTGTCGCGGCCGCTGGCGTTCGTCGGCGCACTCGGCTCCCGCCGCACGCACGCCGAACGCCTCGACCGCCTGCGTGCGGAGGGCGTGAGCGACGCGGCCCTGGCCCGCCTGCGTTCCCCGATCGGCCTCGACCTGGGCGGCCGCACCCCCGCCGAGACCGCCGTGTCGATCGCCGCCGAGCTGGTGGCCCTGCGCCACGGCGGCACGGGTGCGTTCCTGTCCGACCTGTCCACCCCGATCCACCACGACACCGAGGAGCGCGATGGCCCTGATCTTCCTCAACGGCGGCGGCATGCGGGGCGGCCCGCTGCACCCGCAGCTGCAGGGCACGCCGATGGTGTGCCGGGCCCGCAGTGCCCCGAGGTACCGGTACTTCTCGGTGCGGGGCAAGTTCCCCGCCATGCACGAGTCGGGCACGGCGGCGGTGGTCGGTGAGCTCTACGACCTGCCGCTGAAGGTCCTGCGCGACCACCTGGTCCCGGCCGAGCCACCGGAGCTGGAGATCGGCGTCATCGAGCTGGAGGACGGCAGCGCCGCACTGGCCACCGTCCTGCGCGACGCAGTGCTCGACGACCCCGCGTTGCTCCGATCGGGTGACATCGAGGACATCTCGTATCTCGGCGACTGGCGGGCCTTCCTCCACCACGAGGGGTGAGGGAGTGGCAAGGGGGAGTTGCCGCAGCGGCGGGACCACTTCGGTGGTCCCGCCGCGGGGGGACGGCAACGCCGCTGCCCGACCGGGTCTGACCACCATCCAGACCCGGCCCCCGCGGGACGGCGCCTCACGCGCGTTCCGCACTCGGCTTCCGCTGCCGTCCCGACACGGCAGGCGTCTCGCGCCAGACCTGGCGCCAGTCCGCGCCTCGCGCGACCAAGCGCGGCGCTCGTGTGTCTCGCACGCGGCATCCGCGTCGTCCTGACACGACAGACGTTTCTCACCAGACCCGCACCCGTGCGTTCGCGCTCGCGCGCCCCAGACCCAGGCACCCGTGCGCTCGCGCCTCGCGCGCCCCAGACCCGGCACCCGCCGCAATCCAGAACCCCGCACACGCGCGTTCAGCGCTGTGTTCACCGGTGGAGCGGCTTCACCGCCCCCGCCCGCGCAGCAGCCCGCGTTCGTAGGCCACCGCCACCGCCGCCGCCCGGTCCGAGACGCCGAGCTTCGCGTAGACGTGCAGCAGGTGGGTCTTCACCGTCGCCTCCGAGATGAACAACGCCGCCGCCACCGCCCGGTTCGTCGAGCCGCGCGCGACCAGTCCCAGCACGTCCAGCTCCCGCGCCGACAACGCCTCCGAGACCGGCTCGCGCACCTGCCCCAGCAACCGCGTGGCCACAGCCGGCGACAACACTGCCTCACCCGACGACGCGGCGACGATCGCCCGGTGCAGCTCGTCGCGCGGGGTGTCCTTGAGCAGGTAGCCGGTGGCACCGGCCTTGATGGCGGGCAGGACGTCGCGGTCGGTGTCGTAGGTGGTGAGCACCAGGATGCGGGCCGGGTGGTCGCGGAGCCGTTCGATGGCGGACAGCCCGTCGGAACCGGGCATGCGCAGGTCCATCAGCACGACGTCGGGCGAGAGCGCTTCGACCACGGCCACCGCCTCGTCCCCTGAAGCCGCCTCGCCGACGACCTCGAACGACGGCGAGGCGAGCATGCCGCGCAGGCCGTCGCGGACGACGGGGTGGTCGTCGACGATCACGAGGCGGATCACGCGGATACCCCCGCCGGGGTCACGTCACAAGCCGCACGGCGGGGTGGACGGACAGGGGCGACCGCGCGGCCGGTCGCGCAGGCAAGCCGACCCGCATTCGCGCCCCAGCAGGCACACCCGCTGCCGAACCCGCCGTCACCCCAGCTCCGAACCGCACCCGACCACGCACACCCACGACCAGACCCGCCGTCACCCCCACCCACACCAGCACCCGACCACGCACACCCACGGTCGGACCCACGGCCATCCTCACCCACACAGACACCCGACCAGCCACGCCCACCGCCGAACCCGCGGCCACCCTCACCCACGCAGACACCCAACCAGTCACACCCACCGCCGAACCCGCGGCCACCCCCACCCACACCACCACCCGGCCAGCCACGCGCGCGGCCGGTCACGCGGGCACCCGCGCCGAGATCGCGGTGCCCGCGCCGGGCTCCGACTCGACGTCGAGCGCCCCGGACAGCCGGGACACGCGGTGGCGCATCGCCGTCAGGCCGAAGCCAGCGGACGGTGAGGCCAGGTCGAAGCCGATGCCGTCGTCGCGCACGTCCAGGGTCACCACGTCCTCCATGTACGACAGGGTCAGGCCGACGCGCGAGGCCGACGCGTGCTTCGCGACGTTGGCGAGGGCTTCCTGGGCGGTGCGCAGCAGGGCGACCTCCACCTCGGGGTGCATGACGCGGGCCGAGCCGGTCAGGGTCACCGACACGGGGACGCCGTGCAGGGCCGTCCAGCCGGAGGCGACCTCGCCCAGTGCCTCGGGCAGGGCGGCCTCGTCCAGCGCGGGCGGGCGCAGCGCGTGGACGGAGCGGCGGGCCTCGGCCAGGCCGGAGCGGGCCAGGCCGGTGGCGGTCGCGACGCGGTGTTCCCAGTCGTCGGGGGTGGCGGCGGACAGCTGCGTGATGATGCCGGCCAGGTCCTGGGCCAGGGTGTCGTGGATCTCCCCGGCCATGCGCTGGCGCTCGTCCTGCACGCCCGCCTCGTGGGCCTGCACCAGGAGCTGCGCCTGAAGGCCGGAGTTCTCCTCCAGCAACGCCTTGCGCAGGCGGGCCTGCTCGGTCGTCACGTACCCGACGAACGTGAACACGCACGCGACCACCACGAAGACGAGCAGCAGCAGCCAGAACGCCGGACGTTCCGCCTCGGGCGGGTAGCCGCCGAACAACGACATGGTCGCCAGCACGGCCGTCGCCGCCGTCGCGAGGAACATCCAGCGCGGGCGCACCACCTCGCTCGCGTAGATGTACACCGCGTAGGACACGGCACCGAACCAGTGTTCGCGCATGCCGAGGACCGCGTAGAAGACGACCATGCCGCCCACGAACACGGCCATCCGCTCGGGACGGCCGCGCCACTGCGGGTGCAGGGTGAACCACCACAGCATCCACGCGTACCCGAACGCCACGACGCCGTACGTGAACCAGCGCTCCGACGCCGACTGCTGCGTGAAGATCGTGTACAGCACGGTCGTCACGGTCAGCACGAAGTACGGGATCGCGTGTGCGACAGAGGCGAGCCTGCGCTCCCACTTGTCCAATGCGGCCTGGTCCACGAGCTACTCCCAGCGGAACGTCTTGGCCGCGACGCTACCCGCCACGAGGCTCACCAGCCCCATGATCGCCAAATGCCTCCAGTCCGGCGCGCTGCCGAGCCACGCCTGTTGCACCGCCTCCACACCGGGTGGTGTGTAGGAGCCGATCGCCTGCACGACCGAGGGCAGCATGAACCGCGGCAGGTACACGCCACCGAAGAACATCAGCAGCATGAACACCGCCGTCGCCCAGCCACCGGCCGCGCGCGCGTTCGGGGCCAGTGCGGCGATCACCAGCCCGAGCGCGAACGTGCCGGCGCCACCGAGCACCACCGCCGCCGCCAGGCCCAGCGGGTGGTGCGGCAGGTCGACGCCGAACACCACGTACCCCACCAGGATAGTGAGCAGCACCGACAAGATCGCCGCGCACAGGTTCACGACCATCTGGCCCGCCAGCAGGCGCGACGGGTGCATCGGCGTCGTGGCGAGCCGGCGCAGCACACCTTTCTCCCGATAGGTCGCCACGACCGTGGGAACGCGCTGCAACCCGATGAACGCCAACGTGAACACGACCAACGACGACATGTACGCGTCGATGAACCGGACCCCGCCGAACTCAGGGGCGGGCGTCCGCAGACCGGGAACCGCCCCCAGCACGAGCAGCAGCAGCGACGGGAACACCACCGCGAACAACGAGTTCAGCCGGTCCCGCAGGAACAACCGCGCCTCGACCTCAACGATCCGCACCATCACGACCCCCGGTCAGCTCCACGTAGGCGTCGTCCAGCGACACCTGATCCACCCGCAGCTGCCGCGCGACGATCTGCTTGCGCGCCAGCGATGACGTCACCGAGGCGAGCACGTTCTCGCCACCGGTGACCACGACCTGCTCCCCCACGAGGTCCACCCCGGCGACGTCCGGCAACGCCAGCAGCGCGTCCAGGTCGATCGGCGCGGACGGCACGAACCGCACCCGCGTCGAACCGTCCACACGCGACACGAGTCCGGCCGGGGTGTCCAGTGCCACCACCCGTCCGCCGCGGATCACGGCGACGCGGTCGCACAGCCGCTCCGCCTCCTCCATGAAGTGCGTGACCAGCAGGATCGTCACGCCGGCCGCGCGCACGTCCTCGATCACCGACCACGTGTCGCGCCGCGCCTGCGGGTCGAGCCCGGTGGTCAGCTCGTCGAGGATCGCCACGCGCGGTCCCCCGACCAGCGCCAGCGCGATCGACAGCCGCTGCTTCAAGCCGCCGGACAGCCGCCCGTACTCCGCGCTCAGGTGCTCGGTCAGCCCGAGCCGCTCCGACCAGTCGACCGGCTTCGGGTAGAACGAGGAGAACAGCTTCAGCGCCTCCCCGACGCGCATCCGTTCCGGCAGCTCGGAGGCCTGCAGCTGCACGCCGATCGCGGCACGCGACTCGGCCGGCGCACGCCCGAGCACGGACACGCTCCCCCGGTCGGGCGTCCGCAGCCCGGCCACGCACTCGACCGTCGTCGTCTTGCCCGCGCCGTTCGGCCCGAGCACTCCGAAGATCTCCCCCTCGGCCACCGAGAACGACACCGAGTCGACCGCGATCTTCGGCCCGTACCTCTTGCCGATGTCGTGCACTTCGATGATTGCCATGCGACAAGACTCGGCGAACCGCGCGCGGAGATCATCGAACGAGCAGCGGGACCGGCATCCACCGATCGGTTGATGCCGTCACTCAGTCACCAGGACGGCGCGCAGGGCGGCGGCGACCCGCGCGACCGGTTCCGGCACCGGGCCCGGCAGCCGGGCGAGCAGGACCCGGCGCCGCTCCGACGGCCCGCCGCGCACCGGCAGCACCCGCACCCCGGCCGGTACCACCGCGGCGAGCGAGGCCGGCACGGTGGTGATGCCGTGCCCGGCCGCCACCAGCTGGAGCTTCGCCAGCCAGTCACGGGCGGTGTGCGCGACGACCGGCCGTTCGGGCAGCCCCGGCCACACGCCCATCACCAGCGGGTCGCCGGGACCGGAGATCCAGCGCTGCCCGCTCAGCTCGGCGAAGTCGAGAAAGTCGTTGCGCGCCAACGGGTGCGTCGAAGGCAGGGCGACGCGCAGGCTGCGTTCGGCGAGCGTGTCGAACGCCAGCGCGGGCGTCTCGTCGTCGGGCGCGCGGAACGGCGGTGTGGACGCGATCAACGCGACGTCCAACGTGCCCGCACGCAGCGCGCGCACCAACGCCGGTGTGCTGCCCTCGCGCGTGACGACGGTGATCGACGGATGTGTCCGCCCCAGCTCCGACAACGCCCGCGGCACCAGCCATGCCCCGGCCGTCGCGAACCAGCCGAGCCGCACGGTGCTCTCGTCCTGTTCGGGCAGCCCGGCCAGCTCCCGCGCCGCCGCGTCGACCTGGTCCACCGCCACCGCGGCCCGCCGCAGCACGAGCCGACCGGCCGCCGTGAGCCGCACGCCGTCGTGGCGCCGTTCGAGCAACGGCACGCCCGCCGCCCGTTCCAGCGACGCGATCTGCCGCGACACCGCGGACTGCGTGTACCCGAGCGCACCGGCCGCCGCCGTGAGCGTGCCGCGCTCCGCCACCTCGCGGAACACCCGCAGCGCGACCAGTGACGCATCCGTGAAGGTCATGAGGTGTACGCATACCCCGGTTGAGGAACTTTCGCTACCCGCATGGCCACGGCGTGCCTAGCGTCGACGACGTGATCAGCACCCGGTTCAGCGGCACGGCAAAGGCACAGACATGATCGCTCTCATCACCGGCGCCACCCAGGGCCTCGGCCTCGCGCTCGCGGAGGGGCTCGCCCGGCGCCTCACCCCGCGGGACACCGTCTACCTCACCGGCCGTGACGCGGGCCGGGTCGCCGCCGCCGCCGAGACCATGCCGGCGGGCGGCGCGCGGGTGCGGGGCGAGGTGCTCGACGTGGCCGGTCCCGTCGACCGCTTCGCCGAGCTGCTGCGGCAGCGCCACGGCGGCGTCGACGTCGTCTTCGGCAACGCCGTCATGCGCATCGGCCCCGACGACGACCCGCGCGCGATCATCGACGACTACACCCGGGTCAACAACTTCGGCACCACGAGGCTGCTGACCGCCTTCGCGCCACTGCTGAACGACAACGGCCGCCTGATCGTCGTCGCCAGCTCGCTGGGAACGCTGCACCACCTCGCCCCCGTGCTCCACCGGCGGTTCACCGAACCCTCCACACTGGACGAGATCGACGCGGAGATCGCGCGGTGGCGTGACGACATGAAGGCGGGCCGGTTCGGCGCGTGGCCCGCGTTCGTCAACATCCCCTCCAAGATCGGCCAGGTCGCCGCCGTCCGCGTGCTCGCACGCCAGCGCCGTGAGTCCGACACGGCCCGCGGCATCCTGATCGCCGCCGCCTGCCCCGGGATGATGAACACGCCCTCGTCCGCGCTGTGGTGGGACGTCAGCACCGCCCCCACCCCGGACCGGGCCGCCGTGCCGCTGCTCGACCTCGCCCTCGGCCCGGTCAGGCCGGAGCACCGCGGCGAGCTCGTCCGCGACGGCGAGGTGCTGCGGTTCAGCTGAGCGGCTGGTGCAGCCCGTGCACCGCCTGGTCGAGCAACGTCTGGATGACCGCCTCGTTGTGCTCGGTCCGCCCCGGCGTGATCATGCGCGACGAGGCCTCGACCATGGCGTGCACGAGCATCGCCCGCAGCTGCGCGCGTTGCACCCCGGCGGTCTTGAACACCGACACGAGCGGCGCCAGCAGGCGTTCGTGCTCGGCCCTGATCTGCTCCCGCGCGGCGTCCGGCAACGCGTGCGCGGACAACGCCACGACCGCGCCGTGGCTGCCGTCGGTGATGATCGCGAGCTCGGTCCGCACGTACGCCTCGATCTTCTCCGGCACCGTGGCGGCGTTGCTGACCGCGTCGTCGAGCTTGTCCGCCCACTCGGGCAGCGCGTCGGACACGATCGCGGCGACCAACTCCTCCCGCGAGCGGAAGTACTCGTAGAGGCTCGGCCGCGACAGGCCCACCCGCCTGGCCAGCGCCGCGAGCGTCAGCGCCTCCGCGCCCTCGGACGCCACGATCTCGCGCCCCGCGTCCAGCAGGGCGCGCAACCGGTTGGCGCGGTGCTCGGCCACCGTGTCGGCGCTGATCCTCGGCACGGCCGAATCCTAGCGCGCTTGCTTTCCCGACGGGCAGTAGGAATACTTCCCGACAGTGCGTCGGAATCAAGGAGGGCCCCGCATGTTCATCGCGACGAACCGCCTGTTCGTGCCCGCCGAGAGGGCGGAGGAGTTCGAGGCCCACTTCCGCAGCAACATGCGGACGTTCCTGCCGGGGGTTCCCGGTCTGCTGCGCAGCACGCTGCTCAAGCCGACCCGCGAGGACCAGCCGTACGTGTCGGTCAACGAGTTCGAGTCCGAGGAGCACTTCCGCGCCTGGGTCGCCTCCGACTCGTTCCGCGAGGCGCACAAGCGCAACCGCGGCATCGCCCGGCACGTGACGGGCAACGCCGTCGAGACCTTCCAGCACGCCGAGGACCTCGTGTTGCCGCAGCAGCGCGCCGAACGGTAGGCAATACTGCCCCGGCATGGGGGAAGACGTGCGCTTCCGGGTGCTCGGACCGCTCCGCGTGGAGCTGGACGGGCACCCGGTCGACGTTCCGGAGGGCCGCAACCGCACCCTCCTCGCCACGCTGCTCGCCCGTGCGAAGGAGGTCGTGCCGTTGCACGGGCTCGGCGACCCGCGGGCCGTCCGGACGGCGATCAGCCGGTTGCGCAAGGTGCCGGGACCGGTCGGCGCATCCACACCCACCCGACCGGCTACCTGCTCCGGGTCACCGGCTCCGACCTGCTCGACCTCCGCGCGTTGCGCGAGCAGGGCCGCTACGCCGAGGCGCTCGCGGTGTGGCGCGGCGAGGCGAGCACCCTCGACAGCACCGCCTACACCTTGCACCACCTCGGCGACACGCACCTAGCGGCCGGAGCACCGGCCCAGGCGCGCGAGGTGTGGGAGCAGGCCGTCGAGATCGACGAACGCCTCGGCCACGCCGGCATCGCGAAGGCCCGCCGACGTCTCACAGGGTGGGCAGCAACGCCTTCATCCGGTTGATCTCGTCCGTCTGGGTGGCGACGACGTCGTTGGCCATCTCCTCGACCGCGACGTTGGTCCCGGCGCCGAGCACCTCGGTCGCCATCTGCAGCGCGCCCTCGTGGTGCTTGATCATCAACTCCAGGAACATCCGGTCGAAGTCCTTGCCGCGGGCCGCACCGAGCGCGTTGAGCTGCTCCTGGGTGGCCATGCCCGGCATCGAGCCGTGGTCCTGGTGGGTACCGGCCTCGCCGTTGGCGCGCTGCCACTGCTTCATGGCGCCGATCTCGGGTTCCTGCGAGAAGCGGATGCGGTCGGCCAGGCCCTTCACCGTCGCGTTCTCGGCGCGGTCGGGGGCGAAGCGGGTCATGGCGAGGGCCTGCTCGTGGTGGCCGATCATCATGGCCACGTACCTGCGGTCGGCGTCGTTGGGCGGAGCCGGGATGACACCGCTGACCTGCGAGGGCGCCAGCGTGGGAGCGGAACCACCCGGCGTGTCCGGCGCGATGACCGGCGCGGCTTCGGGTGCGGACGAGCAGCCCGCCAGCAGGGCGACCGTCGCGGCGATGACCAGAACCCCAGAACGCATGCCCCGGACAATACAAGTCGGGCGGAAGCCCAGCGGTCGAACACGTGGTCGACGGTGTGTCCACCCCGTCCCCCAACCCGGACAGAAGCGCAGAACCCTCCGAAAGACGCTGGCCTTTAGCAAGGCGAACGGGTGATACTCCCCCTCACCAACCCGGAGTGAGAGGGGGCACAGCTGTGACTTCACGCGCAACGACCGTTCGGCGCAGGGCGCCGATGGCGGTTCTGGGGGCGCTGGCGCTCACGCTGTCCACGTTGACGGCACCCGCCCTGGCCGAGCCCGACCTTCCTGCCGACGGGGCAGGGCTGTCGCAGGCCCAGCTCGAGGCGCAGGCGGAAGCGGTCGACGGCATTCCCGGCGAGAACGAGATCAGCCGGAGCCGCAACATGGTGTTGCTGGCGAACCTGCCCAAGCAGGCTCCGTTCGACAACTCGGCCTCCACGTACACCGACATCGCGTTCCAGGACAACTACGCGTTCGTCGGCAACTACAGCGGCTTCGTCATCTACGACATCCGCAACCCGCGCAAGCCCACGATCAAGAGCCAGGTGCTCTGCCCCGGCTCGCAGAACGACATCTCGGTGTACGGGAACCTGCTGTTCCTGTCGACCGACTCGTCGCGCAACGACAACTCGTGCAACAGCGTCGCCCAGCCGGCGACCGAGAAGTCGTCGTGGGAGGGCATCAAGGTCTTCGACATCAGCGACAAGAGCTCTCCGCGCTACGTCGCCGCCGTCGAGACCGCGTGTGGTTCGCACACCCACACGATGGTGCCGAGCAAGAACAAGAAGGACGTGTACCTCTACGTCTCGTCCTACTCCCCCAACGTGACGTTCCCGGACTGCCAGCCGCCGCACGACCTCATCTCGATCGTGAAGGTGCCGGTCAAGAACCCGGCCGCCGCGGCCCTGCTCAAGGCGCCGGTGCTGTTCCCGGACGGCGGCAACCCGGGCGTGCCGGGCACCGTCGAGACCGGTTACACCTCGGCCACCACCGGCTGCCACGACATCACCGTCTACCCGCAGATGGACCTCGCGGCCGGCGCGTGCATGGGTGACGGCGTGCTGTGGGACATCTCCGACCGGGAGAACCTGAAGGAGATCCACCGGGTGCAGGACGACGCGCACTTCGCGTTCTGGCACTCGGCCACCTTCAACAACAGCGGCACCAAGGTCGTCTTCACCGACGAGCTCGGTGGCGGCGGCGCCGCGACCTGCAACGAGAAGATCGGCCCGAACCGCGGTGCCAACGGCATCTACGACATCGTGGGCAAGGGCAAGGACCGCAAGCTGGTCTTCCGGTCCTACTTCAAGATCCCCCGCATGCAGGGCGAGTCGGAGAACTGCGTCGCGCACAACGGGTCGCTGATCCCCGTGCCCGGCAAGGACATCATGGTGCAGTCCTGGTACCAGGGCGGCGTCTCGGTGTGGGACTTCACCAACTCGAGCAAGCCGCGTGAGATCGGCTTCTTCGAGCGCGGCCCGATGCCGAACAAGGCGGGCGGCGGCACGTGGTCCACGTACTACTACAACGGCTACATCTACTCCTCGGAGATGGGCCGCGGCTTCGACGTGATCGACATGCGTGACCCGCGCGTGTTCCCGGCGAAGTTCTTCCGCACGGACGAGCTCAACGTGCAGACCCAGGGCAACTTCTACCGCGGGTAGACGTACCCGTCCCAGAACAGCTCAGATCAGCGCGGCTGCCGGCGTTCGGCAGCCGCGCTGATCGCTGTCAGGACCAGGGTGACGACGACACCGCCGAGCACCGCCCACACCGGCGAGCCGACGTCGAGCGCCCACGCGGCCACCACGGCGGTCAGGCCGTAGCCGGCGCCGGTCACCGCGTACATCATCGAGAACCCGGCGGCGTGCGCGCCGACCGGCAGCCGTTCGCGCAACGCGAGGCTGCGGGTCACCAGCACGCCGGACTGGAAGAGCCCCGCGGCGAGCAACGCGCCCGCGATGCCGGGCAGGTTCGGGAACAACGCCGCCGCGCCGACGCACGTCGCCGTGACGACCAGCAGCACGAGCCCCTGCGCGCGCAGGGATCCCGGCCACGGCCGCAGCCCGTAGAGCACCGCGCCCAGCGCGCTGCACGCCGCGAACCCGGTCAGCAGCGGCCCGGTCCAGCCGACGCCGATCCCCCGGTGCTCCAGCAGCGCGGGCAGCACCAGCTCCGCGACCGCGAGCTGCGCCAGTGCCGCCGCGCTCACCAGGTAGATCGGCCACGCCGACGCCACCACGCGGACCTTCGCCGTGCCCGACCGGGACGTCACGTGCCCGCGCGGCAGGATGAACACCAGCCACGCCGCGACGACGATGAGGCTCACCGACACGACCACGGGCGCGCGGCGGTCGACGCTGAGCGCCAGCACCGTGACCAGCGCGGGTGCCACCGCCCACACCACCTGCGTGATCAGGGCGTCGAAGCCCATCGCCTTGGGCACCAGCGCGTCCGGCACGAGCCCGAGCAGCATCGCCCGCAGCCCGCCCGGTGTCGTCGACGGCCCTGCGCCCGCGACGAACGCCGCGACCACCATCACCGTCACGTTGCTCGTGAGCGCCAGCGTCGTGAACGCACCGGCGCCGACGAGCAGCCCGGCGCTGAGCTGCCCGCGCATCCGCGACGGGTCGAGCAGCAGCCCCAGCACCCCGGCGCCGAGGACCTCGCCGAGCACGTAGACGGCGGTCAGCGACGCCGCGAGCACGTAGCCGCCGGGCAGGCTCCTGGTCAGGAACACCATCATCAGCGGCGTCATCGACATCGGTAACTTCGCGGCGACCGTGACGACGGCGGTGGTGAGGACGTCGCGGTTGGCGAGGTCGCGGTAGCCCGCGGCGGAGATCGTCACCTCGGTCACTCGCCGCCCAGCTCGGTGAACAGGGTCAGCTGCAACCCGGCCGGTGCCGCCAGCCTGGCGTTGAGCGAGTTCCACGGTGTGCGCGTCGGTTCCGCGATCACCCGCGCCCCTGCCGCTTCGAGCGTGCGCGTCGCCCGTTCGGAGTCGTCCACCTCGAACGCGACCCGGATCCGGCCCGCCACCCGCTGCCCCACCTCGACCCGGTCGATGAACTCGGCGTGCGGCGGGTCGGCGATCTCCAGCGTGGCCCGACCGGCGTCGAGGATCGTCACCCGCCCGCCGTCCGAGCTGAACGCCGCCCGTTCCGGCAGGCCCAGCACGTCGCGGTAGAAGCGCAGGGCGTCGTCGTAGTCGTCGGCGGTGACGACCAGGCGCAGTTCACGAACACCGGTCATGGCGACGATCATGCACCACACGCGTGTGGACGACGAGCGCACGCGCGGGACTACGCCACGGCGCGCTGACCGGCCTCCCACCGGGTCGCCACGACGAGCAGCAGCGCGATGCCCGCGGTCACGTGGATCGGCGCCGGCCCGAACGTCGCCGCCAGCACCGCGACCGACCCGAGCGGCAGCAGGTACTTGCGCACCCCCGTCTCGCCGGGGCAGTCCTGCACGTACCAGACGCAGAGGAAGAACACCGCCAGCGGCACCGTGGTGAACGCGGCGACCGTCGTGCCCGGTGCGTGTGAGAGGTGCAGGTCGTAGTCCACCGAGGCGGCGAGACCGGCGCCGAGCGCGGCGATCGAGCCGAGCACGAACAGGTGCGCGTAGCCCCAGAGGAACGCCTTCCGCTGGTTGTGCAGGTGGGTCGGCGACTCGAAGTAGATCCACCAGACCGAGAACACGATGACCAGCGAGGCCGCGGCGAGCGAGATCAGGTTGACGCCGCTGTCGAAGCCCTTCTGGAACGCGAGCGTCGCCGCCAGGATCGACTCGCCGAGCACGATCAGCGTGAACAGGCCGTGCCGTTCCGCGATGTGGTGCGGGTGCCACGTCGTGGCCGACTCGCGTTCCGCCCAGAGCGGCACCAGCAGCTCGCCGAGCATGAAGACGACCCACAGTGGCAACTGCGCGCCTGGTGGCGCGACGAGGACCCACAGCAGCCACAGCACCTGCATGAACGCGATGCCACCGGCGTAGCGGCGGGTGCAGCGGCGGTGCTCCGGGTTGTCGCGCGAGGCCCGCAGCCAGTGCGCGACCATCGCGAGCCGGATGACGACGTAGCCACCGACGACGATCCGGTAGTCCTGGCGTTCGAAGACGGCCGGGATGCCCGACGCGACCACGAGCACGCCCGCGATCTGCACCATCGTGATGACCCGGTACAGCGTGTCGTCGTTGTCGAACGCGCTGGCGAACCAGGTGAAGTTCAGCCACGGCAGCCAGAGTGCGAAGAACGCCATGCAGAACGCCACCACGCCGGCGCCGGCGTGGTTCTCGGACACGGCGTGGTGCAGCGAGGCGGCGGCCTGGGCGACCGCCACCACGAAGCTCAGGTCGAACAGCAGCTCCAGCGGCGTCGCGACCCGGTGGGCCTCCGCCGTGTCGCGCGCGAGGAGCTTTCTGATCATCCCGGTACCACCATGATCCTTGATTCGCTGAGGTCGAGGGCGACCCGCGTGCCCGGCTGGAACGCCGCCGCGGAGTTGGACGGCTGGTCGACCCGCAGGACCTGCTCGCCCACCCGGACCGAGATCCGGGTGACCGGGCCGAGGAACGACTGGGTCAGCACGTCGCCGACGATCTTGCCATCGGCGTCGCCGCTGTGCGCGGAGACACCGATGTCCTCCGGCCGCACGATGACGCGGACGTCGCTGCCGGAGGGCTGGTCGTGGGTCGCGGGCACCGTGACGCCGTTGACGACGACGGTCTGCCCCTCCGCCTTGGCGAGCACGCTGTTCGTGACGCCGACGAACTGCGCCACGAACGCCGTCGCGGGCTGCCGGTACACCACCGACGGCGTGTCGAGCTGTTCCAGCCGGCCGTGCGACATCACGCCGACGCGGTCGGAGACGGCGAGCGCCTCCTCCTGGTCGTGCGTGACGAACAGCGTCGTCATGCCGAGCTCGGTCTGGATGCGCCGGATCTCGTCGCGCAGGTTCACGCGGACCTTGGCGTCGAGCGCGGACAGCGGCTCGTCCAGCAGCAGCACGCGCGGCTGGATCGCGAGGGCGCGGGCGAGCGCGACCCGTTGCTGCTGGCCGCCGGACATCTGGTGCGGGTAGCGGCCGCCGAGGTGGCTGAGCCCCACCAGCTCCAGCAGCTCGCCGGTGCGCTTCACGTCGGCCTTGCGCAGCTTCAGTCCGAACGCGACGTTCTGGGCGGCGGTCATGTTCGGGAACAGGCTGTAGGCCTGGAAGACCATGCCCATGTCCCGCTTGTTGGCCGGGACCCCCGTGATGTCCTTGCCGCCCACCGTGACCGTGCCGGAGTCGGCGGTCTCGAAGCCCGCGACGATCCGCAGCGCCGTCGTCTTGCCGCAGCCGGACGGGCCGAGCAGCGACACCAGCTCGCCCTCGGCCAGTTCGAGGTCGAGACCGTCCAGCGCGGTGTTGCCGCCGAAGGACTTGCGCAGTCCCTTGAGTTCCAGGTGACCCATTGTCTCAGTTGCTCCCCGGCGAAACTTCTTCTTCGGCAACGGTCTGACGCCGCCGCTGGCCGACGTAGGAAAGTGCGAACAGCAGGACGAACGCGAAGATCAGGCAGAGCAGCGACACCGCGATGGACACACCGGCGTTGCGCTTGCCGAGCAGGTTGACCTGCACCTGCAGCGTGTCGAAGTTGAGCAGCGACGCGATGGTGAACTCGCCGAGCACCAACGCCACCGAGAGCAGCGACGCACCGATCAGCGCGACGCGGATGTTCGGCACGACGACCTTCCACAGCACCGTGAGCCACGACGCCCCGAGGCTGCGCGCGGCTTCGGCGAGCGTCTTGAGGTCGATGGCGCTCAGACCGGCGTCGATCGCGCGGTAGGCGAACGGCAGCACCAGGACCGTGTAGGCGAAGGTCAGCGTGAGCGGCGAGTCGCCGAGGAAGTAGTTCACCCACGCGTAGAGCGGCGCCATGCCGACCACCAGCACGATCGCGGGGATCGCGAGCGGCAGCAGGCAGAGGAACTCCACCAGCCGCTGCAGCCGTGGGAGCCGCAACCGGATCCACGCCATCGTCGGCACGAGCAGCACCAGCATCAGCACCGCGCTGGTGACCGACAGCAGCAGCGAGTTGACGAGCGCCTCCATCAGGCCCTCGTCGTCGACGATGGACGTCCACGACTCGAGGCTGCGGCTGCCGCCCCTGCCGCGCGTGGAGAACTCCGCCATCGCGATCAGCGGCAGGACGAAGTAGACACCGAGGACCAGCAGGACGACCGAGCGCAGGACGCGCTGCTTGCCTAGCGAACCCACTTCGCCACCCTCCGCTGGAGCAGCACGTTCACGCCCATCGCGATGCTGACGACGACCACCATGCCCAGGCCGAGCGCCTTGCCGAGGTTCTCCTGGCCGAGCACGACCTCGCCGGTGAGGAACCCGCGGATCTGCAGCGGCACGATCGGGCTGCCCTGCGAGACGAGCGCCGCCGCCGTCGCGTAGGCGCTGAAGGCGTTGGCGAACAACAACAGCAGCGCGCCGAGGAACGGCGGCGTGAGGATCGGGCCACCGACGTGGCGCCAGTAGGTCCAGCTCGTGCCGCCGAGGCTCGCGTTGGCCTCCCGCCACTGCGGGCGCAGGCCGTCGAGCGCGGGCAGGAACACGATGACCATCAGCGGGATCTGGAAGAACGTGTAGACGAGCGTGAGGCCGGGCAGCTCGAACAGCCACGCGCTGCCGGCGAACAGGTCGATGCCCGCGTTGTCGCGGAGGAACTTCGTGACCAGGCCCTCGAAGCCGACGGTCGCGAGGAACGCGAACGCCAGCGGCACGCCACCGAACTGCGCGAGCACCCCCGACGCGGCCACGACCACGCGGCGGACCATGCCCTCCTGCTCGCCGACCGCGACCGCCCACGTGAGCAGCGCGCCGAAGACGGCGCCGATGACCGCGGTGAGCGCGGACAGCTCGATGCTGCGCACGAACGCGTCGAGGTAGACGCCCTTGAACAGGTTCGTGAGGTTGTCCAGCGTGAACGCGCCGTTGGCGTCCTGGAACGCCCCGGCGAGCACGAGGACCGTCGGGTAGACGAGGAAGACGCCGACGAACGCCAGGAACGGCACCGCGACGAGCCACGCGGCCGCGGACGGCCGCCCGGCGGCCCCGCCCCTGTTCGGGGTAGAGCCGCCGGGCGTCGTCGCCACGGGAGCGACAGCGGTCATCCGATGGCCTGCGCCCAGGTCGCCGTGAGCACCGCCTTGGCCTTGTCGGCCTGCGCCTGCGTCTGGAACACCTGCTTGCCGTCGGTCTTGGGCAGCTTGTCCTTCGCCGCCTTGTCCGCCTTGTCGCCCATCTTCTCCAGGCGCACCGGGCGGGACATGCCCTTCAGGTACAGGTTCTGGCCCTCGTCGGAGTAGAGGAACTCCTGCCACAGGCGCGCGGCCGCGGGGTGCGGCGCGTCCTTGCTGATGGCCTGGTTGTAGTAGCCGCCGATCTGCGCCTCGGCCGGGACGACGACCTTCCAGTCGAGCTTGCCCTTGAGCTTCTCGGTCTGGGCGGCGTTGGTGTAGTCCCAGTCGATGACGACCGGCGTCTGACCGGACTCGATCGTCGCGGGCGACGGGTCGACCGGCTGGAAGTTGCCGGCCTGCTTGAGCTGCTTGAAGAACTCGACACCGGGCGCGATGTCGTCGGCGGAACCGCCGTTGCCCAGCGCGGCCATCACGACACCGGCGAACGCGGCACCGGCCTGCGTCGGGTCGCCGTTGAGCGCGACCTTGCCCTTGTACTCGGGCTTGAGCAGGTCCTTCACGCTCGCGGGCGCCGGCACCTTCGCGGCGTCGTAGCCGATCGACATGAAGCCGCCGTAGTCGCCGTAGTACAGGCCGTCGGCGTCCTTGAGCTCAGCGGGGATGTCGTCCCAGGTGCTGACCTTGTAGGGCGCGAACAGGTCCTTGTTGGCGAGCGCCACGTTGAGCCCGAGGTCGAACACGTCCGGCGCGCGGTCGTTGCCCTTGAGCTGCTTGGCGGCGTTGATCTCGTCCTGGCTCGACGCGTCGGGCTGCGCGGAGTCGACCTTGACGCCGTACTTGGCCTCGAAGGCCTTGATGATCTCGCCGTAGTTCGCCCAGTCCGGGGGCAGCGCGATGACGTTGAGCTTGCCCTCCTTCTTCGCGGCCTCGACCAGCTTGTCCACGCCGCCGAGCTCACTCGCGGACTTCGCGGTGCCCGCGGCCCCGGTCTGCGTCTCCTTGGCGGGCGGGGCGCCACAGGCGGCCACCGCCAGCACCAACGCGCCGACGCCGATCAACTTCGTCGTGACGTTCCGTCGCTTCAGCACGAGCGGAGGATTCGCGCGGGATGCTTTCGTTGTCAAGCCAGGCGCGCCGGTTGAGACCTTCTCGACTCCAACGGTGAATTCCCGGTGCACCACGGGTTGCGGCTGAATGCTTTCCGTGCCTCGTCCAGGTGCTGTCCGGTGATCCCGGTAGCCGGGTCGACGTGGATGAGCGCGGTGGTCACGTGCCGTCGCTTGTGGACGAAGTCCCGGTTCCGCTCCCGTTGCAGGGCGAAGTCGTCGTCGAACCAGACGAGCGGCCGTTCCCACGCGTAGCGCGCCACCGCGGGGTACTTCCAGCCGGTTTCGTCAGCGAACTCCAGCACCTCGAGGGTGGGCAGGCCGAGCCGGGGCCCGATCTCGGTGTTCGCCCGGTGGGACCAGGTGGTGGCCCAGGCGAGCTCCGCGCCGGTGTCCTCCGCGAGCTGCCTGAGCTGGGCGCCGTGGGCGGGGTCGAGGTGGATGCGCAGCTTGCGCCACCAGCCGACCTTGATGTCGAACGGCCGGTAGCCGGGCGGCTTGGGGTGGGCCGCCCACGGGTTGAGCGGGCCGTCGACGTCGATCAGGACCAGCGGTCTCACCCGATCTCCAGTCCCTGCGATGTCGGCACGCGTAGCACCTTCCCCTTGTCCCACTGCCACGACAGCGCGGGGACACGCGCGAGTGCAGCACAGATCCGCCGCCGTTGTCCCGCGCTTTTCCGAGGGGAACCGGAGCGCTGGAACCTGCGGTCGATCCGACCGTCCGCGAAGAGGGCCGTTTCCCGGACGGGAGGCGGCCCTCCGCCCTGGCCTCGGGAGCATGAGACGTCTCGGTCTGCTCCTGCTGCTGTGCCTCGCGCTGACGGGCTGCGACATGCTCAACGACCAGACGACGCTGCACTTCCGGCTCGCCGAAGCGGGCTACACCACCTTGTCGAGCTACCACAGCATCAGCGGCGAAATCGACCACTTCGAGGTCACCGCGAGCTCCGCCGACCGGACGAGGACGACCGAGCAGCTCGCCGAGGTCGTCTGGGACGCCTACCCGCAGCACGTCGACCACCTGTCGGTGACGCTCAACGGCACCAGCGAGGTCTACAGCGCCGAGCAGCTGCAGCAGGCGTTCGGCGACCGGCAGGTCACCGAGAAGCCCGACGACGACGCCGAAGTGAACCGCACGATCATGACGTGGCTGACCGTGGCCGCGGTGGTGGTCCTGCTGGTCCTCTCCGGTTGGCTCGTCCTGGTCGGGCTGCGGTCCCACGGCTCACCCCGCCGCGGGCAGCAGCCGCCGACGCCGCAGCAGACGCCGCCGCGGCACAACGTCTACCTCGTGAACCCCCCGCCCGGCCCGCCGCCCACCGCGTAGCACCTGTCGAACCAGCGGACCCCTGTCCACCGACGAGGAGATCGCCCACCTGCGTTCCCAGCCGCTCGCCCGCGTGGGTCTGGCGGGGCCGGGCTGCTACTGCCGCATCACGCCGACCGCGTCGTGGGCGTGGAACATGGCGGGCGAGCCGGCCGGTGCCGAGTGGTACGCACCGCGCCGCGGCACGTTCTCCCAGCGCACGCCGTAGATCAGGCCGGGCAGCAGCCGCCGGAAGCGCAGGTGCACCTCACCCGCGCGGTCCACCGGGAACGGCAGCCCGGCCGGGTCGCGGCGGTAGGCGCCGTCGAACCGCTGCACCTGCGGCTTGTGGTCGGTGCCGAAGCGCACCCGCAGGTCGAACTGCTCGCACGGGCGTTCCGGCACGTGCAGCAGCTCGGGCGGCAACGCGTCGCGGTCGAGCTGGTAGCGCACCGTGAACTCGAACGTCTCCCCGCGCGGCAACGGCTCCGCGGGCACGAGCGTGAAGCCGGGGCGGTCGTGCGTGACGACGCCGTGGTCCTGCAACGTGCCCCCGTGCAGCAGCCGGACGTCCCTGCGCGGCACCGCGAACAGCGCGGTGAACTCGACCTCGTCGACGTGGTCGGCGTCGACCACGAGCCGGTGGCGTTCCACGACCTCGGCCGGGCCGTTGTCGAGCGTGACCGAGACGGTCAGCTCGGCGAGGTGCCAGCCGCCGGTGTCGCGGCGCGTGGTCGTGGCGGCCAGCTCGGCCAGCTGGTCGACGGCCTCGTCGACGCGGCGGCGCACGGTGCGCGCGTCGCGGTCGACCTCGGCGGCGACCGCGAGCACCCGGTCCTGGTACAGCGGCAGCCGGGTCTCCGGGGTCAGCGCGAACGCCGCCCGCGTGGCGAGCTGCAGGTCGTCGGGCAGCTGCTCGACCAGCTCGGTCAGCCGGGTGATCAGCTTCTGCCGCGCCGTGAGCGCGCCGTCGGACCGGGTGATGCCGCACGCGGCCCGCAGTGTCGGGCCGATCTTCTCGTCGATCCCCGCCGCGTGCACGCCACGCCCCTTGCGCACCCTCTTCAGCTCGCGGACCAGGTTCCTGTGCGTCGTCATCGCCGCCTCTCCCCCTTCGTGTGCTCGTGTGCGGCGCAGCGTGCGGCGGGGGCGTGGACGGGAAGTGGACACGCCGTGGATTGATCAGTGATGTTCTGGACGCAGCACCGACGCGGCCAGCGCGATACCCAGTCGGACGCCGTCGCGGGCGAGGAACACCCGCGTGACGCCGATGCGGTCCAGCGCGGGCACGTCGACGGCACCGACCCCGAAAACGATCATCTCGGGGCAGTTGTCCGAGGTCGTGAGGCCGGAAAGCGCGATCTCCCACACGGTGTCGGTGGCTCTTCCGTCGGAGATGAAGAACAACACCGGGCGACGGACGCGAATGCGTTGCGCTTTCAACACTTTCACATCACGGTCGATCCTGGTGCGCATGAGGGTGAACGCGGCACCGAAGTCCGTGCCCGATTCCTGGCGGGCGTGAACGACCTCGACGCCGTCGATCGCCGGGCGCAACGGCTGCACCACCCGCGGCTGCCGGGCGAAGGCCACCACGCACACGCGGACCTCGGCGACCGCCGTGCGGTCCGCGTGCACGGCGCCGCGGAACTCGCGCAGACCGGCGTTCACCTCGTCGAGGTGGTCGGCCATCGAGAACGAGACGTCGCACAGGACGTAACACGGCAGCACTTCGGACACCATCCGTCTCCCCCAAGTCACCTCACGTGATCCCAGCTTTCCGCCCGGATGTAGACCGAAAGTGGAAAGAATGCTGATTCGCGACACACCAAAGGGCCCTTGTGCGACATCCATGCCAGAAGTGAAGCTGGCCAGAGGGAGGCGGAGTGGAATTCCGGATGCTGGGCCCACTGGAGGCGTGGCACGGCGGCGCCGAGGTACCACTGGGCGATCTCCAGCAGCGCTATGTCCTCGTGGTCCTGCTGGTGAACGCGAACCGGCCGATGACCCCGGAGCGGATCACCGAGATCGTCTGGCCGGACCAGCCCGAGCGCAAGAACCTGGTGCGCGGCTACGTCAACAAGCTGCGCAAGGCCTTCACCGAGGCCGGCGCCGACGACGTGATGATCGCGACGACGCCGACCGGGTACGTCCTGCGGGTCGACGAGGACCGGATCGACACCGTGCGGTTCGACCGGCTGCGCGAGCAGGCGGCGCGGGCGGTGCAGGACGGCGACCAGCGCCGTGCCGTCGAGCTGCTGCGGGAGGCGGTGGGGCTGTGGCGCGGCCGTTTCGTCGAGGACATCGACATCGACCGCGTGGGTGGCGCCGACGTGGTCTTCTCCGACGAGGGCCACCACGACGCGATCGGCGACCTGGCCGAGCTGGAGCTGGTGATCGGCGACCACCGCTCCGCCCGCGACCGGATGCGCCGGGCCGTCCGCACCCGGCCGGACCACCAGAAGTACGCCGAGCTGCTGATGCGCGCGCTCATCGCGGGCGGTGACCAGGTCGGTGCGATCAAGGTCTTCGAGGCGGCCGGCGAGGCGCTGGACCGGGCCGGGTTCGAGCCGGGACCGCTGCTGCGCAACCTCGCCGAGCGGGCACGGCGCGGCGAACCGGTCAGCTCGCTGCCCTCCCGGCCGGGGCGGTTCACCGGCCGGGCCGACGAGCTCGCGGTGATCGAGCGGGCCGCGGCGGGAACGGGCGAACGGCGGGCGGTGTGGGTCAGCGGCGCACCCGGTGTCGGCAAGACCGGCCTGGCGATCGAGGCGGCGCACCGGCTCAAGCGGCGGTTCCCGGACGGCCAGCTCCTGGTGCGGCTCAACGGGTTCACGCCGAACGTGGCACCGACGTCGATCTCCGACGCCCTCACCCAGCTGCTGACCGAGCTGGGCGTGCCGCCCGAGCAGATCCCGGACACCGTGAGCCGCAAGACCACCCTCTACCAGACGCAGCTCTACGGCACGAAGACGCTGGTGGTCCTCGACAACGCTGTCTCACCCGATCAGGTGCGGCCGTTGCTGCCGGAGGCCGAGGGCTGCTTCGCCGTCGTGACCAGCCGGCACATGGGCGAGCCGGACATCAGCGCGCACGTGCGGCTGTCGCCGTTGCCGCCGGCCGACGCCTTCACGTTGTTCACCACGCTCATCGACCCGTTCCGCGTGCAGGGCCGCTCCGCCGACGTCGCCGGGCTCGTCAAGCGCTGCGGCTACCTGCCGATGCCGATCAACATCGCGGCCGCGCTGTTCCGCAGGCACGACCGCTGGTCACTCGACCACCTGCTCGGCCTGATCGACGAGAACGGGGCGTGGCAGCAGGACGGCACCGCCGCGATCCGCGCGTCCTTCCTGCAGCTCGACGCGGCCCAGCAGGAGGCGTTCCAGCTCTTCGGCCAGCTGCCGGGACCCGACGTCGACGTGGTGGGCGCGGCGGCGTTGCTGGGCCACGACATCGGTGTCACCCGCGCGCTGCTCGACGACCTGCACGAGGTGTGCCTGCTGGAGGAGGTCGCGCCCGACCGCTACCAGATGCTCGACGCGCTCAAGGAGTTCGCCTCCGCCGACCCGCCGCCGACGCAGCGGGAGGCGTTGCTGCGGCTGCTCGACTTCTACCTCGTGACGCTCGCGGCCGCGGTGGGCACCGCCTACCCGTTCGACCGGGCCGGTCAGCCGTCGGTCGACCGCACGAGCCCGCTCGCGCTGACGTTCGACGACACCGCCGACGCGCTGACGTGGCTCACCGCCGAACGCGACAACCTCGTGGCCGCGGTCCCCTACGCGAGCGAGCACGGGCTGGCCGGGCACGCGTGGCGGGTGGCCGTGCTGGTGTGGCGGCGGTTCGCCTCGGCCAAGCGGTTCCGCGACTGGATCGACGCCACGGAGCTGGCGCGGCAGGCCGTGGGCGCGGACCACTACGGCCAGGCGCACGTGCTGCTGCGCCTGGCCACCACGCACGACCGGCTCGGCCGCCACACCGAGGCGCTGGAGCTGGCGGCCGCGGCGCTGCCGTTGTGGGTCGAGCTGGGTGACGTGTGGGGCGAGGCGGCGACGCTCGGCGCGATGGCCATCTGCACCATGCAGCTCGGTGAGCACGAGAAGGCGATGGCGCAGTTCGAGACCGCGCTGCGCAAGTACGAGGAGTGCGGCGACCTGCGCGGCCAGGCGCACGTGCTCAGCCACCTCGGCTACCTCAACGAGCAGCACCGCGAGTACCGCACCGCGTTGCGGCAGCAGGAGGCGGCGGTCCGGATCGAACGTTCGATCGGCAACCGGCGCGGCCTCGCCCACGCTTTGAACAACCTCGGCGCGATCCGGCAGCACCTGGGCGAGCTCGACGAGGCCATCCCCGCCCACGTCGAGGCGTACGAGATCGCCTCCGAGCTCGGTGACTCGGCCCTGATCGCCTACGCGTTGACGAACATCGCCGACGCGCACCGCCTCGCGGGCCGGCTCACCGAGGCCGTGCGCCACCACGAGCTGGCCACGTCCGTGGCGTCCGGGGTGGACGACGCGGACCTGCGCGCCCGCCTCTACCGCGACCGCGGCCTGGTGGCCCAGGACGGCCGGGACCACGTGACGGCGCTGCGGCTCTTCCGGTCCTCGCTGGACGTCGCCGACGCCACCGGCAACCCCACCCACCGCTCGCACGCGGAGGCCGGCATCGCCCGCGCCCTGCACGAGCTGGGCCGGCACCGGGAGGCCGCGGCCCACTGGGACGTGGCGGAGGAGGTGTACGCGGCGCTCGACCAGCCGGAGGCCGGGGAGGTGCGGGCCGAGCGCGCGGGACTGGCGTGCGCCTGCGGTCAGCGGTGAGCCAGCAGCCGCCTCAAGTCCGGGTACACCTCGCGCACCGGGCCGTGGTTGTGCCAGCGCCCCAACGTCCGCGCGAGCTGCCGCAGATCGGTCCTGATCGTCGCCGAGTCCACCTGCTCGGCGTCGGCCAGCGTCGCGGCCAGCGTGCGGCAGCCCTCGTCGACCTCGCCCGCCAGCACGTGGGCGAGCGAACGCCGCGCACCGAACCGGGCCCGCGACCGCTGTGACCGCGCCGGCAGCAGGGTGAGCTGCCGGTCCAGCAGGTCCGCTGCCTCGGCGTTGCGCCCGAGGTCGCACAACGACCAGCCCCGCGCGAGCTCCAGCGGGTCCGGCACGCTCGACCCGAGCAACGGGTAGGCGCGGTCGTCCCGTGGCGCGTCCTGCATCAGCTCGGCCGCTCGCTCGAACGCGCTCTCCGCCGCGTAGCGGTCTCCCGCCAACGCGTGGCCCTGCGCCTCACGCCGCGCGGCCAGCGCGAGCGTGCGCGCCCCGGCCCGTCCGATCCACTGCGCCTGCTGGGCGAGGTTGATCGTCTCGGCCGCCTGCTGCCGGTAGAGGGCGAGCCCCGCCTCCCGCACGAGCGCGTAGCAGGCGATCTCCGGGTCGCCCGCCGCGCGCGACAGCTCCGACGCGTGCCGCGTCCACCACAACGCGTTCTGGTCGTCGCCGGCCTCCTGGCTCATCCAGCCGGTGTACTCGGCGATCCTCGCGGCCAGCCGCAGCAACGCCGTGCTGCCGTCCTTGCGGGCGGTGGCGTCGACCTTGTACTGCAGCTCCTTCAACGGTTCGAGGATCGCCCTCGGGCTCATCCGCAGCCCAAGCCCCTGCAGGTGCTCGAACCGGTCCCGCATCCGGAAGGTCAGCTCCGGCGAGGGCGCGTTGCCCGTCAGCGCCCCGACCCCGAGCATCGTCCCGGCCACCAGCACCTGCCGCCGCGTCGGCGCCGGCCTGCTCGCCGCCGCGATGAGCTCACCACCGGCACCGAGCACGCTGTCGCACTGCCGGGCGAACGCCGTGTTCGGTGGTTTCAGCCCATTCTCGATCTTGCTGAGATAACCCTTGCTGTAGTGCACGAGCTTTGCGAGCTGCCCCATCGACAATCCCGCCGCGAGCCGTCGCTCGCGCAGTAACTCACCAAAACTTGCAGTCACGACTGCCTCCCGCTCAGAGGTGTCCCGAGTACAGCACCCGGAACGAGTTCAGCGCAATGCCCCGGCCTTCCGCCGAATGACGACGGTCGGCCGGGGTCATTTGCGGTCAGGTCAGTCGTGCCACGGGTTCCCGCCGCCGTCCGGCGTCTCCGTGGTGGTTGTGGTGGTCGGCGGCTTCGGCGGGTTCTCGTCGGCCGCGTTCGCCCCGGCACCAGCGGAAACGGAAGCGGCGATGGCGATGGCGGCCAGGAGCGTGGCGATACCGGTCACGAAAGTGGGCACGATTTTGGACATGGCGAATCCTCCGAAGGGATCGGAATTGTTTTTCGGATTTCGCCCGCTCTCTGCGGGCTCCCTTCGAGCATTCGTCTTCCAAAGGCGTGGAACCAGGTGTTTCCCGTTGCCCACCGAGGTGGTCAACGCGTCCACTCCCCATCCACTTCTGGTCAACACCCGCTGTGTTGGCTGCGCGCACCCGGCCACCGGCCGGAACGTCATCAAGGAGGTTGGAGTGACCGATTCCGCGACCTATGACATCGCCGTGTCGTTCAACGAGGAGCAGCGCGCCGTGGTCGACGAGGTGGTCGAGGCATGCCGGCAACGCGGCCTGACCGTGCTGGAGAGCAACGACCTGCCGGAGGCGGAGGTCCGTTTCCTCGTGTCGTTCGTGTCCACCGCGGACGAGGTGCGGACGGACGACGAGCACGTGCTGCTGGTGCTGACCGGTGAGGACCCCACGTCAGCGCCGCACCTGCACACGAGTGGCGACGTCGTCGACACCCTGGTGTCCCGTGTCGAGGAAGCCGAGACCACGGGCCGCCCGCGGATGCCGGTCGCCGACCTGGTGGCGGCGCTCAAGCAGCAGCCGGAACCCGAGCCCGTTCCCGCACGTCCGGGAAACCCCCTGCGTGCCTTGGCCGAACAGTTCGCCGCCGCCTCACCCGCGCTCGCCAAGCGCGGCCTGGCCGGCACGCTGCACCTCGGTGGCACCACCGTCTCGGTACGCGTCGAGCGGGAGGACAACGCGGTCTACGCGGTCGAGGTGCGTGACGACGACATCGTGAACTTCGTGGTGCTCGGCGACTCCACCGAGCAGTTCTCCGGCTTGTGGCAGCGCATCGAGGCCATGCTGACCGCGTGACGCCGACGAGAAAGGGCGGTGCCTCGTTCCGGGACACCGCCCTTTCTCACTTCCTGGCCCGCTCGACCACTTCCTCCAGCCGCAACGGGCTGGGCGGATGATGGCTCAGGCACAACGGCGCCCGCATCCGCCGGAACCCGAACGTGTCGCCGGTGACGTAGAACTGGCCGCGCTCCAGCCGTGAGATGTCCGCGACCGAACTCCCCTTGGCCCGAGCCATCTCCGTCGCCGCGGCGATCTGGGCGGGACTGTTCAACCGCCCGAAGAACTGCGTGGTGGCATTACCCGTGATCTGGTTGTGCACGCCCTTCGGCGCCTGCGTGGCGAGCAACAACCCGAGCCCGTACTTCCGGGCCTGCGACGCCAGCAGGATCGTCGACTGGGTACTGGCGGTCACCCCTCCGGAGGGTGCGATCATCTGTGCCTCGTCCATCACCAGGAGCCCACCGAGCGGACGGTCCACCGCCGGGTTCCGCTTGATCCAGGCGAACACCTCCAGCTGCAGCTGGCTGATGAAGCCCTGCCGCTGCTCGTCGGACGGCAACCCGACGAAGCTGATCACCGAGATCCGCGCCTTCCTGCCCGGCGCCGGTTCGAGCAGCATGCCGGGATCGGTCGGCTCCCCCTGCCCACCGAGCAGGGGGTCGTTGACCATGGCGGCCCTCAGGGTCTCCGCGAGATCAGCCGCCGTCGCCGCGGCCGAGTTCAGCTTGCTGATCCCCTCCGGAAGCTCGGCGAGCAGGTCCACGAACCCGCTGAGGTCGCGCCGATCGTTGCGCGCGTAGTACTTCAGCGCCTCTTTGAGCACAGCCCGCCCGCGGACGGCGAACTTCGTCTCGTTGGCGATCCGGGCGTGGGGCACCAGCCGGGCCACCGCGGCCTCGATCGCCGCCGCGAACTCGTCCTCATCGCCCCGCACCTCGGCGAAGTCGGGCAGCGGGTGGAACACCAACGGGCGCCCACTGGCACGTCCCGGCGTCCACACCACGACCTCGGTACCGGCCAGGTACTCGGCGGCCTTGGCCGCGTCCCCGGCCAGCCAGTCCGCCGGCGGCTCCGGCCAGGCGTCCCCGAGCCGCGCCAGGTCGTTGTTGGGGTCGAGCACGATCGCCGAAACCCCCTGTAGTGCACACTCTTCGACGATCCGCCGCAGCAGCACCGTCTTGCCGCTGCCCGACCCCGCGAAGACGATCGCGTGCTTGCGCAGCGACTCCAGCTCGATCCGGACCTCCCCGTCCATCCCGAGCACGATCGCGCCTTCGTGAGCGGGTAGCCCCTCCTGCGACGCCGGCCTCGTCCGTGCTTCCGGTCGAGGCTCCGGCTGAGCCTGAGGTTGCGGCTCCGGTTGCGGCCGGGGCTGTGGTGGTTGGGGCTCCCACCTCGGCGGAGGGCGCGTCTCCTGATGACCGCTCCTCCCCCCGCTCCTCGCGGGATCCGGCAGGATCGTCTTCAGGAAAGTGCTGCTGCTGGCCGGTTTCCGCGCCACCAGCCACGCGAGCAGCTGGTGCGACTGCGACGACCACATCTCCTTGAGCGCGATGAACGTCCGCAGGTCCTCGTCCGACACGTCGATGCTCGTGCCGCCGCTCCGCACGAACTCCGCGACCTCGCCCCTGGTCTTCGCCCCGGTCCACCCCTTGGCGCCGTTGCGGATGAGCACGAGGTGCCGACCCCGCCCGCCCGCGACTGCGGCACGGGCACCGCGCAAGCGCCGAAGCACGCGGTTGCCGTGACTGCTCGCGATGAGCCGGAACACCCAGCGTTCCTCGACATCGCGCTCTTCGTCGACGGTGTGTCGCAAGCTCGCGTGCAGGCTGTTGTCGGGCGACTGCGGCTCCGGGTGCCAGGCGAGGTCGTCGTTACCGATCTCGGTGACCCACGACCGCAAGCCCGCCAGCAACAGCGCCGGCATCAGATCGTCCTCGTTGTGCGGCCGGACGTCAGCGGCGACGAACGCCGCCTTCTCCCGCAACCGCTCGAACCTGGCGTCCAGTTCGGCGAGGTAGTCCGGCGCAGGACCGGCCTGCGGCGTGAACGCGACGCGTGGTGCGGTCGTCTCCTCCTGCTCGGGCTCTTGGAACGAGCGAAGCTCGCGGATCTCACCGTGCAGACAGGACTCGGCGTGGGCGTGCACCCGCTTGAGCAGCATGCGTGGCGTCACGGCCTGCCAGTCGGCTCCGAACGCTTCCGCTGCCACCGGCCAGGTCGGATGCGGAGGCACGATCCCGCGGCTTTGGTAAACCACCCCGAGCCACTTCTCGACAAGGGTCTGCGCGACCGCAGGATCCAGGATCGCCCCGAGAGGCGGCGTCAGCGTGAACCGGTCACCGACGGTGTCGCTGGCGGCCCTGCCCAGCTTCGTCCAGGTGCTGGGCAGGCAGGCGACGATCGTCGTCGTGCGCCTGGTGATCTCGCGCAGCTGCATCAACCCGTCGGAGATCAGCGCCAGCTCACGCGCCTCCTCCGGGTTGAGATCGTCCTCGATGACGTCCTGGTTGTTGTTCACCACGGTGTCCAGCTGGTCGATCGCGACCACGCTGGGACCGGTCAGGGCGAGAACGCGTGAGATGTCCCTGACCACCTGCTGCGCCGACTTCGTCTTGCTCGACAAACCCCACTCACGACGCTCTGCGGCCTCGTCGTCGTCGATCCCCTCGAGGTAGTTGCGACCGATGGAAGAGTGCTTGGACACGTAGAGCACCAGTGCCCGGATCACCTCCTCGCACTCGTTCGCGATCCGGAAGTCGACCTTGCGCAGCCCGTCGACCAGCTCACCCAGGTGGTGCGGCGCAAGCGGAGCCTCGTTCAGGACCGCGCGCGTGACCTCGTCCGACACCCCGGCACCACGGCAGAGCTGCCGCAGCAACACGACGATTTGGAGCTCACCGCTGTCACCGGTCCTGAGCAGCTCGCTGCGCATGGCGTTGGCGACGTCGTCCCAGAACATCGCCGCCGAGCTGATCTCGATCAGGAAGAAGTAGCCGCCGATCTCCTGCACCATGCTGCGCACCGTGCCCAGCAGGTGCGTCTTCCCCACACCCTTGCGTCCCTGCAACACGAGCCCGACGGGGTTAGGACCGGTGCTCTCCCTGGCGTCTGCGATGGCAGCCCTGATCCGGTGCTCCGCCCTGCTGTGCAACCCGTCGACGTGCGACGGCGAGGTGCGCCAGACGTCGTCCGGGGTGAGGACGGAGTTCAACCGCAGCGCAGCGAGCGCCTCCCGCAACTGCGCGGTCATGACTCCTCCATCGCCACGAGGTGCAAGTCCTCGTTGCCGAGCCGCAACGCCGCGGCGTGGTCGTCCGGCGTGAGCACCTTGGTGTTGGACTCGGGCGCCAGGTGGACGGTCCCGGTCTTCATCATCTTGACCAGCGCGTCGTCCACTTCGCCCTTCTCCGCGCCGTTGAGCCTGGGCCGGATGCGCGCGAGCCTGATCCAGTCCTGCGGCTCGACCGCGAGCTCCTCGTAGACGGACCGGATCAACGACTCCAGGTCCCTGGACCGGATCACCTCGACGAGCGTGCCGCGAGCGTTGTGGTGCTTGATCAACTTGCGCAGCAGGGCGAAGCCGGCGCGTGCGTACGAAGGCGTTCTCGGCGGCAGCTCACCCTCGATGAGATCATCCACGCACCGGGTGATGCCTTCGTCGGTGATCTCGTGAACCATCGGCTTGACGTTCTCGTCCGTCCGGATCAGGCCGGCCTTGTTCAACTTGACCCGGCCGGCTTTGGTGAGCCTGACCTTGTCGTTCAACTCTGTGTTGAGCACGCTGCGGTTCTCCAGCATCAGCACCATCAACACTGCGAGCTCAGGGGCACCAAGCTTCTCCGGCATCACGCCGCCTTTCTCAGTCGGTGAACGCGTTGAGTCGTCGATCGATGCGGGCGAGCAGGTCCGTCACCACGGCCCGCAGCTCCGGTGGCATCGGAACCTGCGCTCCGCTGCCGTGGGTCTTGCTGATCAGTGAGAGGTCGGCCGATTGGTCGAGCAGCAGACCGACGTCTCCGCGGTCGAGCGCCGCCGTCATGTCCCGCACGAGCTCCTCGACGAGCGCGAACCGGCTGGCGTACGGCATCTGCTCGGGCAGGCCGCGCAGTGCGGCCGCGGCCGCGATCAGCGCCTCCTGGTTCGGTTCGTGCTCGCCGGCGCCCTGGATCAGGGCGTGGAGCTTTCGTGCGACCGTTCCCACCTGTGGACCGAGCTCCAGGGGCAGCAGGTTGCGCAGGAAGCCCGGCAGCAGCTCCCGGTCCGTGTTCGCCGACAGGACGCAGAACAACTGCCGCTGGCCGCCTTCCGGCCCGATCGCGTGCCGCAGGAAGCGCTCTGCCTCGGTGAGCTGCCACCGGCTCGCCTCGACGTCCACCAGCAGGCACAGGTGCCTCGCCGGCACGCCGGCCTGTTCCAGGATCTCCGGGTCGCCCGACACCGAACGCTCGGCGCGCACACCGAGAGCGTTCAGCTCGGCGACGAGCTCTTCGGTGGCTCTGAACAGCGTTCGAGGACCGGACACCAGGAGGTCGAGGGCGAAGTCCCGGTGGTGGTTGCGGGCCGCCGCGACGTAGGCGTCACGGTTGTCCTCCAGCACGTCCGTCCGGTCGAACCCCTGCGCGATCACTGCGGCGACGGTCTCCAGGGCGTACGAGATCTGGTCCGGCGACGGCACGAGCTCCTCGAGAACCGGCAGCTGTTCGCCGAAGCTCCAGTAGGAGACGTAGGGCACCGTCAGGTGGCGCAGCATCAAGTCCTCGGGAACGCTCTTCACGAGCCAGTTCTCGAACAGCGGGGTGACGGCCTGGGCGCACTTGCGCTGCCAGGCGTCCGCGCGCTCGTACTCCAGCCGGTTGTCCAGTCGCGACAGCACCGGGAGCACGGTGTGCCGAGGCCGGTCGTACGGCATCCGGTCCCTCGCGTCGTCAGCCCGCCGGGCGATGTCGACGATCTCGTCCAGGTTCTGGTCGTTGGCCGTGAACACGACGACCAGTCGGTCCGGCAGATGAGCGGTGCAGATGCCCGCGATGTCGGAGATGCCGGTTCTGCTGTCGATCAGCACGAAGTCGTGCTCGGCGGTCCAGATGTCACGGCAGGTCTCAAGGAAGTTCGCGAACCCCCGCGCGTACAGGTCCTCCCAGTCGATCGCCTGCATCCGACCCATATACCCGCGATCCATCTTCCCCGAGGCGAGCAGAGCGAGTGACCCACTGCCCTCCACATCGACCTTGAGGATGTGCGCCGCCGGCCTTTGCGCACCCGCGAGGAAATCGTGTGCGAGATCGATCACGCCACCTTCCGCCGGACCTGGCATCAGCGGCCCGAAGTAGTGGTGCAACCCAGGAGCTTCCAGGTCCCAGTCGATCGTCAGCACTCGATAGCCCCAGCGTGCGAGCAGGACCGCGATGCTCGCCATGATGAAACTGCGCCCGACGCCGCCCTTGTACGAGTAGAAGGTGATGACGGTCCCAGCCATGGTCAGAACCTCGGTATCTGTGGTGGGTCCAGGAGCGGGGGGTTGGGCGGATCGATGTCAGGCCAGTTCTCCTGCCACGGAGGAGCCACCTTGGCGAGCTTCACGAGATCTGCCGCCAGGTTGTTGACCCGCGTGTGAAATCGCAGGTACTTCTTGCTCTGCTGGTACACGGGATCCGGGTGGGCGACGTCCTTGAAATTCACCCAGGAACGTTCTCTCTCCTCGGGCGGGAAGTTCTCGGAGTCCGCGTAGAGAATGGGGTAGATCAGCCCCTGCGAGATGTCCAGGCTTGCGAGACCCAGCATCTCCTCCCTTGCCCGCATGCTCCTCTGCTCGGCCATGCACCATCGCGACTGGTAGTACTGCGGGGTCAGGAGCTGGATCATGATCTTGCTGTGGCGCAGCGCCTTCTGCAGGTTCGACGGCCAGTGCACCCCCCGCTCCATCGAGCGGTCGACGTACACCGTCGGCGTCGGCGCGTACTGGTCGGCCAAACATTCCCGGAGCTTGTCCAGGAAGTGGTTGAGCAGCCACCTCTGCACGCTGCCGTATCGGCAGTAACTGATGAAGAAGTCGTACTTGTAGCCGGACACGGCACTGAACAGTAGATGCGGCTATCTCGCCATAAAAGACCAAAAAGTGGTCGTTTTCGGCCGTTACGACCAATTAATGGACAAAAATTGGGCGGCTATCGATCCGTGCTGGAACAGCAAGAAGCCCCCGGTCCTGGTGGACCGGGGGCTTCTAGTGCGGAGTGGACGATACTGGGATTGAACCAGTGACCCCTACCGTGTCAAGGTAGTGCTCTCCCGCTGAGCTAATCGTCCGAGCGGATGACGAGACTCGAACTCGCGACCCTCACCTTGGCAAGGTGATGCGCTACCAACTGCGCTACATCCGCGTGCCCCTCAGGATTCCCTTGTGGGGTTTCCCTCGGTGCGAGAGGAACTTTATCCGACGGTCCCCCGAAGTTCCAAATCGGCTGATCTTGAGCGTGCCGGCACCACCGAGAGGCCACGCCCAGGCCGTGGAACGAGAACGGGGCGAGGTGCGTTGCGCACCTCGCCCCGTTGCCAAACCGAGTGGACGATACTGGGATTGAACCAGTGACCCCTACCGTGTCAAGGTAGTGCTCTCCCGCTGAGCTAATCGTCCGAGGCGGAGACGGGAATCGAACCCGTGTACAGGGCTTTGCAGGCCCTTGCCTAAGCCACTCGGCCACTCCGCCAGGAGTTATGAGTCGCCCGGCGACAGCCACCGGGGACCCACAGAGCGGATGACGAGACTCGAACTCGCGACCCTCACCTTGGCAAGGTGATGCGCTACCAACTGCGCTACATCCGCGTACATCACTGACTTCGTGATGTTGGAACGAACTTTATACGAGGGGTCCAACCGAGTTTCACCGGGGGTACCCGCACCACCTTCGCGGGCCCCCTACCTCGGGTTTTCAGCTCAGGTCGTTCGAGATCAGGTGCGTGAGCGCCTCGTCGACGTTGACCCACAGGTGCTCGTTGCCGGGCACCACGACGTCGTAGGTCCGGTCGAGGAAGTCCGCGAGCTCCTGGGCGGACGCCTCGAACATGGCGTGCCCGGACGGCGAGCTCAGCTCGATCACGACGACCTCGGGGTCGTCGGCGGCGGGCCGGATCCGGACGTCGCCGTCACCGGCGTCGGCGATCAGGCCGTCCGCGAGCAGGTCGCGGGCGAAGACCCACTCGACCCAGCCCGCGCGACCCGTGCGGAACGCGGCCACGACCGCGTACGGGTCCTTTGTGTCATATCGCAGCTCCACTTGGACCGGAACCGCAGGGGTCCTCGGTGCCAGCAGGTCGAAGACCGCTGTCGAGCGGAGCGTCACGTGATCGTTGCGCATCGTCGTTACCCTCTTCTCCCTTCCCGGTCAATGAAACGACCGAGCACCTCAGTTGTGACGAGCATGTGGCGAGGAACGCTCGCTGTTCGGTCGCAGATCACCCCATCGGGTCAGCTCAACCTCGCTGGGCGACCGTTCGTGCGCGTTGCGTGTCCTCCTTGCTGCCAGCCCGAGTCCAGCGACCCCCATCTTGCTGGGTCTAACCTGAACCCGGTACCGGCTGTTGCGCGAATGTTGGACGTGAGGACATCTCTGGTGGCTGACTCGCCCGGCCCGACCGCCGCGTCACGCGACGAGCGCCCGACCGATTTCGAGCTCGTGCAGAGGCTGGCACAGGGCGACCGGCCGGCGTTCGGTGCGCTGTACGACAGGTACGGCACACCGGCGTACTCGCTGGCCAGGCGGATCTGCGTGGACCCGGAGCTCGCGGAGGACGTCGTCCAGGAAGCCTTCCTCGCGCTGTGGCGGCACCCTGCCCGGTTCGACCCGGCCCGCGGCGGTTTCGGCACCTGGCTGATGACCCTGGTGCACCACCGCGCGGTGGACGCCGTCCGTAGGGAGAACACCCAGCGCCGCCGAACTGTTCCCCTCACCGAGGACGTGTCACCACCCTCGGAGGGTTCGGACCACGAGGCGTTGGTGAGCGTGGTGGGCGCCGAGGTGAGGGCGGCACTGCGGACGTTGCCCGAAGAGCAGCGCCAGGTCATCGCGCTCGCCTACCTGGGCGGCTACACGCAGTGCGAGGTGGCGAAACTGACCGGCGTACCACTGGGGACTGTGAAATCGCGCACGTTCGCGGCGATAAGACGCCTGAGAGGCACGTTGGGGAACCTGTGGGCCGGCGAGACCGGCGAGACGACGGGAGTGAACCGGTGAACGGCGAGCTGTGCGCTCACGAGGAGCTCGCCGTCGGCTGGGCGATGCACTCCCTGGAGCCCGACGAGGAAGCGGCGTTCCGCGACCACCTGCCGACCTGCCCCACCTGCCGGCACACCGTGCAGGCCACCCAGGAGGTCCTGGCGGGCATCGGCGGCGCGGTCCGCCAGGAACAGCCCCCACCCCACCTGCGCGCGCGGCTGCTGGAGCAGATCGAGCACACCCCCCAGGACACCCCCGCTCCGCGCCCCGCCGCACCCCCGACCCCGCTGCGCCCGCAACACCGCCGCCGAACCGGCCGCGTCCTGCTGGCCGCCGCGGCCGCACTCGCGGTCCTGGCCGCCGGCACCTACCTCGGCGTGCGCGTGACCCAGCTCTCCGACGAGGTGGCCGCCGCCCAGTCCCGCACCGACGACCTGAACAGGGCCCTGCTCCTGGCCGCCGACCCCACCACGAACCGCGCGGTGCTGCGCGCCACCGGTTCCGGCGACGACGTGGCCGTGGTCCTCTCCGGCCCCACCTCCGCCGCGGTGATGCCGATGAACCTCAAACCGAACGACTCCGGTCACGTTTACGTGGTTTGGGGCGCAAGCACGAAAGCGCCGGTACCGTTGGCCATGTTCGACGTGCGCGCCGGCTCGACCACACCACAACTGCTCCCGTGGTCGTCCGACGCGCACAAGCACACGACCTTCGCGGTCTCACTCGAACCCGGCCGCCAGCCCCCTCCGAAACCCTCAGAGGTGCTGGCACTGGGTCAGGTTGCGCCCGCCTGAGTCCCAACAGGATGATCGACACATGACCAAGCCCGACGCGAAGCCCACCGAGCACAAGGGCTGGCGCCACCGGTTCCACCGCAACCCGGCGCTGAACCTCGCCTACCGCATCGGCGTCGGCGTGATCGGCGGCCTGGTGCTGGCTGCGGGCGTCATCATGATCCCGTACCCCGGCCCCGGCTGGCTCGTCGTCTTCGCGGGCCTTGCCATCCTCGCAACCGAGTTCGAGTGGGCCGGCCGCGTCCTGAAGTTCGCCAAGCGCTACTACGACCGCTGGGTCGAGTGGCTGAAGCGCCAACCCGCCTGGGTCCGCGGCCTCGTGATGGCCGGCGTCTGCGCCATCGTCCTCGCGACCTGCTACCTCCTCAACGTGTTCGCGCTGGTAGGCGGCTGGTTCGGCCTCGACTGGGCCTGGTTGCAGAGCCCGATTTTTGGTTCTCGTTGATGATGTTGTAAGCTATGACCACACCGCGAGAGCGGGGCAACACCACAACAGAACACGGGCGTTTAGCTCAGCGGGAGAGCGCTTCGTTCACACCGAAGAGGTCACTGGTTCGATCCCAGTATCGCCCATAGTGTGTTTTACCAGTCCAAACGGCCGGCCGATGATCTTCATCGGTCGGCCGTTTGCGTTGCGTGAGAGCAAACTGGAAGCAGGGCCCTAGCCAACCCACGAGGTCCAGGCGAAGCTCTTGCTACCGAGATTTGCGAATTCGCAGGTCAGCGAATCGAAGACCATTCGATCGCTGGTGACCTCTTCGCCACCACCTGAGCGGTCACCGGCAAGGGTGCAACGCACATCAATTCCCACCCACCTCAAGCAACCTGGGCGGCCCCGAGCAATTCCTTCTGCAGGTCGGCAGCCGAGCCGGCTACGACAGACGCTCATCCAAACGATCCATTCGGCTGTCCGAGGACCACACCTACAAGATCTTCTAAGCACTGACCAACCTCGGCGTCGTGCCACTGGGGCATTGACGCCGCGGACCGGCTCGTTCTGGCCTGGCTACGCCGAGCAGACCGCGGACTGGGAGCTGCCTGACGCGGTGCGCAGTTCGATCGTCGCCGTCGGCCTGCGAAGCGCTCGGCGACGCGTCTACCTCGGCGCGTTCTTCTGATCGAGTGCATGGCTCCTGGATCGAGAGCCGGAGTCCCGTAAAACCCTGCCCACGCCCGGCCACGTCGTGCCGGGCCGGTGAGCAGTTCTGCCAAAGTTGACTTCATGCGCGCGTTAGACCGACTCGGGTCGCCAGCCCTGATGCCCTTGTGGAAGGCCGTGCACGACCGGATTTCGTCGGGACGTCAGGTCAGCCGGGTGAAGGCCGGCCCCCTCGACGAGGAACAACGGTCGGCTGTGGCCGATCTGCTGGGAACTGATCGCCTGCCGGGCGAGTACGCGACGGTGTCGATGGCCGCGCTCGACGAGTTGCTCATGTCCGCAGTGGGTGCCGGGGCGCGCGAGGTTGTCGTGGCCCTGCTGGGACCGCTGGACGACCGGGCCGGACAGCGGGCGTTGGCCGATGCCTCCCGCTCCGAGCTGTGGGCGTGGCTGGACAGCCATGTCGTGGTTACCAGCCAACCGGCGTTGAAGGGGTGGGTGGAGTCCATTCGGCGCGCAGGGCTCGTCGCCGGTTCTGTCGAGCGCACCAGGAGGGAACTCGATCGCGCTTTGCGAATCCTCGCCGCATTGCCCGCGGCGGGCGTGCCTCTGCCAGTGCTCGCGGAGAACCTGCTCGGTGATCCGCACGCCCTGGACGAGGGAACGCGGGGCGCGGGGATGGTGTTGCGGGCACTGGCGGAGTTGCACGACGTGGAGCTGCCGGGGAACGCTCAGGAGCGTCGGGCGCTGTGGGAGAGCGCCGGGGTGGTCGAGGACGAGCTGTCGTCGGTCGTCTTGGCCGCCGGGCTGAGGTTGAGCGGTGTCGGCGGACAGGTCCTGCGGGTGTGTGCGGACGAGGGGCACGTCGCGGCCCTGACGTTGGCACAGGTGCGGGCCACCTCGTTCGTCGGCGCGCCACAGGAGGTGTGGGCCTTCGAGAACCCGAGTGTGCTCGCGGTGGCGGTCGCCCGGCTCGGGCCCTCGTGCCCGCCGATGGTGTGCACGTCGGGGTGGCCCAACAGCGCGGTGATCGCCCTGCTGCGCGGGCTGGCCACGGAAGGATCCTCGCTGCGCTACCACGGTGACTTCGACGGTGAGGGCGTGCGGATCGCCGCGCACGTGATCGCCCGCACGGGCGCCACGCCTTGGCGCATGGCAACTGAGGACTACCTGCGGGCGTTGGGTGACGGCACGCCGGTGGGACGGGTCACCGAGGCGCCCTGGGACGACGGGCTGGCCAGCGCGATGCGCGAGCACGGGTCGGCGGTTCCGGAGGAGCGGGTCACTGCTCGCTTGCTGGACGAGATCCAGGAACGCGGGCGGGTTGTCGGTGGGCTGCCGTAGCGTGCTCGACTGAGGGGAGGAGGGAAGTCTTGGCTGCCATGCGCGTGCCATCGGAGATGTTCCGGTTCACCACGGGCGAGCGGGCGGAGCTGTACGTCGCGATCCTAAATGCGTTCGGCGAGGCCAACGAACGGCTTGAGACCGCTCTCGGGCTGGACGACGTGCGGTCGAGACTTCGCGCTGTCGGTTGGCTCGACCCCCTCGATGACCAGGATCTCATCGACGCGCTGGGCAGCTTGCGCGGCTGGGGGCTGCTCGACGTCACCCAGAACCACGCCGAAAACTACCGGACCGCCGACGAGTACGAGCGGCGCAACATCCAGTACTCGCTGACCAGACGAGGTGAGGCCGCACTTGCCGGGGTGGTGCACGCGATGGGCGTGCTGGCCTCGACCGGAGCGCTCCAGACCGCCGTTCTCGATGCGATCGCGGACCGGCTTGCTGAACTGGCCGTGCACCTCAGTGATCACGGCGCGCCAGATCGCCGGGTCTTCAGCACGCTGGTCGAACTCGAAGGTCACCTGGAAGCCCTGCGGGGCAACACAAAGCAGTTCAACGGCGAACTCCAGCGCCTGCTGCGCGCCGAGGGCGCCGACCAGGACACCTTCCGCGAGGTCAAGTCGGCGACCGTGGCCTATCTCCAGGAGTTCACCACGAACCTGGAGCAGCGCACGCACGCGATCGCCAATCGGATCGCCGTGGTCGAGGGCTACGGTGTGCCTCTGTTGCATCATCGGGCGTTGCTCGGCGCAGAGCTCCCGCCCACCGGGAACGACGGTGCGGACGTGGCATGGCTGGAGCTGCGCCGGGCCAGATGGGAGGGGTTGCGGTCGTGGTTCCTTCCGGTGGACGGCAGCACACCGCGTGCCGAGCAGCTGTTCACGGTCGCTCGGCGCGCGATCATCGCGTTGTTGCAGGTCCTGGACCGGATCACCGAATCTCGACGCCGATCGACCAGCGCGGCGGCCGACTTCCGTGAGCTGGCTCGCTGGTTCGCCGCGGCGCCGTCGGAGGAAGACCTGCACCTGCTGTGGGCCACGGCTTTCGGCTTCGGTTCGGCCCGGCACGCCCACCTCGCGCACGCCGATCCCGAACTGGTCAGCTCGTCGGCCGGCTGGTCCGAGGCACCTCCCGTGGAGGTGTCCGCGCTCCTGCGCAGTGCGGGCCGGACCGAGCGGTTCAGCCGCACCGGACGAGTGCGCGACGTGGCGGCGGTCAAGGCGGTGCGTGCCGAACGGGCTCGCGCTGAGCGGGCCGCGCTGAAGGCCGCCTGGGACCGGCTGGACACCGGAGGCGGCATCCGGCTCTCCCGGTTCGCGCAACTGGAACACGAGGTGCTCGAACGGCTGCTGGAGTTGCTCGGACGAGCCTTGGCCACAGCGCCGGACCCGCACGGCGTCCACCGGGCCACCACGGGCGACGGACGGGTGGAGATTCTGCTGACCCCGCCGCGGGAGCACCGTGAGCACGCCGTGATCCGGAGCCCGCGCGGGGTGTTCATCAGCCCGGACTACGACGTCGAGATCCGCACGGCGGGTGGCCGCACGACACGCCCCCGGGAAGCTGAGGCCGGATGAGCAACCTGGCGAACCAGCTGGTCATCGCCGAACGCGAGGAGGTCTCGCGGGCAATCCGCCTGCTCCTCGCGGCACCGCTGATCAGCGCCAGGACCGCACCGGAGGCGTTCGACCTCGTGCGCAGGCGGCGGGACCCGGTCGAGAAGTGGTTCGACTACTACTGCGGGTGGTCGCTCGTGGTCGAGCCGCGCTTGGGATACGCGCGGCTGGCCAAGGTCAGGCTCGCCACCGATCCCACCCGTCCGGCACGACGGCACCGTGCCGGCCGTGCCCCGTTCGACCGCCGCCGGTACACGCTGATGTGCGTGGTGGCCGCCGAGCTGCTGGCGATTCCGGTCACCACCATCGGACTGCTGGCGGACCGCGTCGTCCAGGCCTGTGCGGCGGACCCGGCCCTGCCGCGGTTCGACACGTCCAGTCGCGCCGAACGGATGGCGTTCGTGGACGCGCTGCGCCTGCTGGAGTCGTTCGGCGCGGTCGAGGTGGTGGACGGCGTCACCGACGCGTACGTGGACTCCGCCGCGGCGAAGGTCCTCTACCAGGTGGATGCCACGCTGCTCATGCGCCTGCCGGCGGCCCCGGTCGGCGCCTCGCAGGTGGCGGTACCCGCCGACGAGGTCCCGTTGCTCTTCCCGGAGCTGCTGACCAGGCTGTCCAGGGAACGGCGTTACGGCGACACCGACGACGAGGTGTCCGACGTGCGGCGCAACCTGAGGCTGCGGCACTCGGTGTTCCGCAGGCTGGTCGAGGACCCGGTCGTGCACCGTGACGAGCTGACGCCCGCGGAGCTCGCCTATCTGGAATCCCCGACAGGTGGCCAGCTCCTGCGCCGGGCCGCCGACCAGGCGGGCTTCCTGGTGGAGGAACGTGCCGAGGGCTTCATGCTGGTCGATCCGGACGGCCTGGCCACCGACAGCCGGTTCCCTGACGATTCGAGCAACGCCAAGGTCGCCGCACTGCTGCTCCTGGACGGAATCGCGTCCGCGCCCGGACCTGTCGCCGTGGAACAGCTGCACGGTGAGGCCGACGCGCTCCTGAACCGATTTCCCAAATGGGCCAAGGGTTACCGCGGCGAGAACGGTTCCGGCCGGCTGGTCGCCGACGCACTCGAAGTGCTGACCGCGTTCGGCCTCGTCCGGGTCGGCGGCGGAGTCGTGCGAGCCCGTCCCGCCGCCGCCCGCTACGCGGTGACCCGAACCAGCACCGACGACGTCGAGGACGAGCCATGACGGTGACCGAACTGCCGAGCGCCAGCACCGGCACGGAGCCCGCGGCAGTGATCAGGTGGGTGCCGGAACGCGCCGGGATCTTGAACGTGTGGCGCTATTACGACGAGGTCTTCCGATTCCACAAAGGACGGTTGCTGCTGCGCGGCCCCAACGGCACCGGCAAGTCGAAGGCGCTGGAACTGCTGCTGCCCTTCCTGTTCGACGCCAATCTGCGCGCCAACCGGCTGTCCACGTTCGGCACGTCCGAGCGCACCATGCACTGGAACCTGATGGGTGACGGGGCGTCCGGTGCCACCAGGGTCGGCTATGTGTGGCTGGAGTTCCGCTTCCCCGGTGCGAACGGCTCGCTGGACAGGTGGTTCTCCTGCGGCGCAAGGCTGGCCGCGACCAAGCACACCACCACCGTGCACCCGGACTACTTCACCACCGACCTCCGCATCGGTGTACCGAACGGCCTCTCGCTCACCGACCAGCACGGCGCCCCCCTCACGACCAAGGCGCTGGAAGCCGCGCTCGGCGAGCAGGGGGTGCTCCACCAGAACGCCGCGGACTACCGGTCCACCGTGCGCTCGACCCTGTTCCACGGGTTGAGCGAACAGCGCTACGACGCACTCATCACGGCCCTGCTCCAGCTCCGCACACCCAAGCTCTCGCAGCGGCTCGACCCCGTGCTGCTGTCCACGCTGCTGTCCAAGGCCCTGCCGCCCCTCGGCGAGGCGGAGATCAGCGATCTGGCCGAAGGCTTCGAACGCCTGGACCGGCAACGTGAACAGCTCAACCGCATGGACGCGGAAGTGGAGGCAGCGCAGCGCCTCGGAGCGAGGCAACGCGCGTACGCCCAGCGAGTGCTGCGCGCCGCTGCGGCGAAGCTGATCTCCGCGACGACCGAGCTCGGGAACCTGGCGGAGGCCGCGAAGCGCTCGGCCGAGGAGCACGAACGTGCGGCGCTGCGCAAGGAAGAAGCCGAGGCGCTCGAGGATCAGCTGGAACGGCGGATCGTCGACACCGACGGGCGTGTTCAAGGCCTGATCGGTAGTGAGGCGTACCGGAAGGGTGAACAGCTCGACCGGTTGCGAACCCAGGTCCGCCAGGCGCGTACGGCCGCCACGACGAGGCGCGCCGACGCGACCCGCCATCGCGAGACCGCCCGGGCTGATGTGGAGGCCGCGGACACCGCCGCCAGGCACGTGGAGGCACGGACCAGGACCGCCGCGGCGCTGGCCGAAGTCGCGTCAACCGACGCCACCCGCGTCGGGCTGGCCTCCGTCCACGCGGAGATCACCAGAGCCCTCGACGATCCCTCTCGGTCGCGGGGTCTGCTGCGCGCCGCGGTGCAGGCACGGGGTCAACAGGTGGAAGCCGTGCGCGCCGCGTTGAGCGAGCACGGGGTCGCCGTCGCGGGCAGGAAGGAGACGGAGCAGGCACTCGACGAGGCCAGGGAAGCACTCGCGGACGCCGTTGAACGGCGCGCGGTGCTGAGCGCCCGCCGCGACGAAGCACTCGCGAAGCTGCAAGACGCCATCGTGACCTGGGCGGCGGGCTGCCGCGAACTCGTCTTTCCCGAGCCCGGCGCGCTCGCAGGTCTCGCTGCGGCGGAGACCGCCCTGCTGTCCCAGGTCGACGCCGTCGCCAGGCGCGTGCTGGATGCCGTCACCAGGGAGGAGACCCTGGTGGAAACGGCGCGGGAAGACACCGAACGTGAACGTGGCGCACTGCGCGAGGAGGTCCGCCGGCTGCTGGCCGAACAGGACCTGCCTCCCCTGCCAGCGCACACCCGCACCACCGACCGCACAACGATGAACGGCGCGCCGCTGTGGCGGCTGGTCCGCTTCGCCGACGCAGTGCCGGAGGAGGTCCGCGCGTCGGTGGAAGCCGCACTCCAGGCGTCGGGCCTGTTGGACGCCTGGGTCGGCCACGACGGCGCGATCACCGGGCACGACACGTTCGCCGTGCCCGGCTCCGTACCCACGGCGCCGGGCCGGTCGCTCGCCGAAGTCCTCGTGCCCGAGGTGGACACGCCCGTGACCACCGGCGTCGTCACCCGCCTGCTGGGTGAGGTGGCCTACGGCGAACACCCGCCAAAGGGGCACCCGGCGGCGATCGGCGCCGATGGCGGCTGGCGCCTGGGCACCCTGCGCGGCACGTGGCAGAAGGATGAGGCCGCACACATCGGCGCGTTCGCCCGACAGCGGGCCAGGCAACGTCGGTTGACCGAACTGCGCGAGCGGATCACCACGTCGGAAGAGCTGATCGAGACGCACAACGCCGCGCTGCGAACGCTTGCGTCACGCAGGTCGGCCGTCCAGGTCGACCTGGATGCGCGGCCCGGCCATGCCGACGCGGACGCGGCCCTGGAAGCACTCACCAGGGCAGAGGCGGCGGTCTCCACCGTCGATGGCGTGGTCCGGCGCTCGCTGGACACCCTGTCGAAGCAGGAGCAGCGCGTTGACCGCGCCCTGCGCGAGCTGACCGCGGCCGCGGCCGAACACAGCCTGCCCACGGAGCGAAAGGCGCTCAACGCCGTGGCGGAGGCCGTGAACGCCTTCCGCGCCGCCGCCGACGCGTGGATCGACGAGCACACCACCCTGGTCGCGACGCGTCGCGAAGCCGACCGAACCGCCGAGCAGGCCCAGCGTTCCCGGCTCGTCGCCGAGCAGCGAGAGGCCGAGGCGGACGAAGCCGAAGCCGTGGCCAGCAGACTGGACAGTGAGCTGGACGCCGTCGAGGGCACCATCGGCGTCGACTTCCGGAGCGTGCTCGACCAGCTCGGCGCCCTGCGGGTCGAGCTCGACGAACTCAAGCAGCAAGTGGGCAGGACGCGAAAGGAGATCAGCGGCCTGGCCCAGCGGCTGGGTGAGCTGACCACCCGGCGCGCCACCGACGCGGAGGTTCGCGACAGCGCCATCGGAGTTCGCGACCAGGCGGCAACTCGCTTCCGCCACCTGGCGAACGGCAGCTTTCCCGCGGACAGCGGCTTGCCCGACCTGGCCGCGTTCACCGAGGCGCTCACGACGTCCACCGGTGTCCGGGCGACTCTCGACGCGGCGAGGACGGTCGCAGCCTCGTGGCCGACGCTCCCTCACTCACCGAAGAACATCGGCGACGCCGCACATCGGTTGGCCGAGGAGGTGCACGCGTCCCGCGAGGTACTCGGCGGTCGCGCCGACCTCGAGCTCGACTCCGACGAGGGCGTCCAGGTCTTCTCCGCGATGGTGGACGGAATGCGCATCGGCGCGTTGGCGCTGTTCGACCGGCTCCGATCCGACGCCGAGCGCAGCCGGGAGGACATCACCGCACAGGAACGCGAACTGTTCGACCGAACCCTCACCGGCGACACCCGCCGCCACCTCGCCGCCCGAATACGGCAGGCGCACGAGCTGGTCGACGGCATGAACGCCCGCTTGGAGCGCGTGCGCACGGCGTCCAAGGTGGCGGTGCGACTGGTGTGGGAAGTCTCGCCAGACCTGCCGGCCGGCACGAGGGCGGCGCGCGACCTCCTGCTCAAGGATCCAGTGCGGTTGAGCGAGGCCGATCGCGAGTCGCTGCACCGATTCTTCCGCGAGCGCGTCGAGCAGGCCAAGGCCGATGAGTCCGCCGCGGGCTGGGAACAGCAACTGGGGCAGGTGTTCGACTACACCGCCTGGCACCGGTTCGTGGTGAAACTCGACCGCATGAACGGCACTGGCTGGCAGCCGTTGACCAAGAAACTTCACGGAGCACTCTCCGGCGGTGAGAAGGCGATCGCCCTGCACCTACCCCTGTTCGCCGCCGTGGCGGCCCACTACCAGGCAGTCGCCCGAGCACCGCGGGTCATCCTGCTGGACGAGGTCTTCGTCGGCGTCGACGCGGTCAACCGCGGCCAGGTCTTCGAGTTGCTGTCCGCACTGGACCTGGACCTGGTGCTCACCTCCGACCACGAGTGGTGCACCTACCGCGAACTGGACGGCATCGCGATCCACCAGCTGATCACGGGTGGCGACGGAGAAGAGGCCGTGACCACCGCCCGCTTCGTGTGGAACGGGACCGAGATACTCGACGAGAGGGAAGAGGAAGTCGGTTGAAATCCCCCAAGGTCGACTCTTCCTCGTGCCTCACAGGACGCCCATGTCGGCGACAAAGCAGTACGTCAGCCTTGGGAGCACACTCTGGGAGCGGATTGGGAGCAGCGTCGTGCGCTGGACGCACCGAAACGGTCCTCAACGAACCTGAACGGAACCGCGCCGACCCGCAGGAGTCACATTTCTGCAGGTCAGCGCGATCTCATCGCCATAGTTCACACCGAGAGGTCAATGGTTCGATCCCAGTATCGCCCACAGTGTGTTTTGTCTGGTCAGACGGCCTGTCGATGATCCTTATCGGCGGGCCGTTTGCCTTGCGTGAAAGCAAATTGGGAGCAGAAGCCCTCCCTCAACTCGCGAGATGTACGCGAAGCCTTGTCGCCAAGATTGACAAAACCGCAGTTCAGCGAATCGACGCTCATCAGACTGCTGGTGACCTCTTCGCTGCCACACAAGTGTTCACCATGTCTCGTCTTTGCCTTCAGAGGCAACGCTTACGGCTTCACCCTCCGGCTCACTCGGTTACCAGCCGACTCGGAGCGTCTGGATGAGTTCGAGTCTCTGCATGCCGCCGCCAGGGCGATCGACCCGTTGGTCGATGTGCACTACGAGACGTTGCGGGTATGGATCAAGAAGGCGCTTACGGAGGGCTCCCAGCCCGCTGCGCGGCCGTCGCAGGGACGGCTGCCGGCCGAGCACGAGCAGTTGCTGCGGCTGCGGAAGGAAGTCCGAGATCTCAAGCTGGCCAACAAAAGCCTGATGTTGGCCTCGGCTTTTTCACGCGGGAACTCGGCCCGCGGTACCACTGATCGTCGACTTGATCGACTATCAGTGGTACCAGGTCTACGGCGTCGAGTCGATCTGGATTCCGTGCTCGCTGAGCACGGAATCCAGATCGCGCTCATGACCTACCGCAGGGCCCGCCGCCGGCGGGCATCGGCCCGAGTCGCTGGGGTGGCTCTTCATCGACGAGGCGGGACAGGCCACCCCGCAGGACGCTGTCGGTGCGATCTGGCGCAGCAGGAGGGTGGTCGTCGTCGGCGATCCACTTCAGCTCAAGCCGATCGTCTCACTGCCCTTCCGCGTTCAGCAGGCGATCCGGGGTGACCACGGCGTCGACGAGAAGTGGTTGCCCGCACGGACATCCGCGCAGCAGCTGGCGGATCAGCTGACGCTGCTCGGCACCCATCTGCCCACCGACGACGGGCCGATCTGGGTCGGGTCTCCGCTGCGTGTGCAGAGGCGGTGCGACGAGCCGATGTTCGGCATCGTCAACCAGATCGCATACGACGGAATGATGATCAAGGGCGGCCATCGCAGCAAGGACCTCACGCTTCCGTCGGGTGACCAGCTATTGCCGGAGAGCAAGTGGTTGCACATCTCAAGCGAGGAAAGCAGCGGCCATTGGAAACCGGCCGAGGGCAAGAAGCTCGGTGACATGCTCGTCTACCTCGCGAAGTCCGGGTTCGACATGTCCGAGGTGATGGTGATCGGACCGTTTCGGGACGTCGCAATGGAGATCGGCAAACACCGGCGACGGTATCCAGGACTGGTCGCTGGAACCGTCCACACAGCTCAGGGCAAGGAAGCGGATATCGTCATCCTGGTCCTGGGCGGAGATCCGCGCAGGCCGGCGCAAAGAAGTGGGCGGCGAGCAAACCCAACCTCGTCAACGTCGCGGTCAGCCGTGCGAAGCGCAGGCTCTACGTCATCGGTGATCGGACGGAGTGGTCGAAGCAACGGCACTTCGACGTGCTCGCGCAGGGGCTTCCCTGCCGTGAGTGATCAGCGCGTGAGCGTTCTGCACACAGGAACGCAGCTGGGGCAACGTCGTGTGCGGCTTGCCGACTCAGCTGATCATTGCGGCTGTACGGCGGCGTAGAACTATCTCGCCAGTTCGCGCACGGGTCCGCGGCACTGCTCGTTGTTTCCGGCGGTGGGTGTCTTGCGATTGCGGCTGTCCGCCCTCACCACGGCGTTCTCATCGAGAATCTCCAGGGTGCAGCCGTTGGTGTCGTCACCCTTCCAGCGGGCATCCGAGCCGAGGTTCACGCTGCCGTCCTTCTCGCGTGCCTGCTGTTTTCGGCCCGTAGCGACCTGCGCACTGCGGCGAACGGCGACATCACCCGATCGCTCAGCGGTTACGATCTGCCGTTCGACGCGTTCAGTACCGGGGAAAGCATGGGTGCGGCGATCATCGCGCGGCTGCTGGCGGCCTAGTTGGCAGCGACAAGCCCGTACCGAACAACCGACCAGTGAACCGCGCTCCCGCTGTTGGAACGCGGATAGACCGCGCCGCGCTGCTACCCTCCTGACCGACGGTACGAGACGGACACTGATCTCAAGTTCAAGTACGTAGTCCGATGCCCTTAGCGGTGAGCCTCGCGCGACTGCTCGACGATTACACTCTTCGCCCAATACGCCGAGACCTTCCTCAAAATGGCGACAAGCTCACGAGCGCGCGTTCAACGCCTGCCGCAGCAACTATTCCGCCACGAAGCTCGTCCGGCTGGTCTGCTTCATGCAGGCCCGGTTCGGAGGCCAGGTCACGAGCACGTGGGAGTGCCTCAGCTGACCACTTGTCGGCGGGACCGCGGATTTCCTGTCGACGTGCGGCGATACACTCCGCTCATGGAGGTACGGGGCCCGTCGGCAGGGCTCGACGAACTGATCGCACAGGTGACCGAACTCGATGCGCTGGCCAAGCGCGCCCAGGTCGACGACGACGCCGAAGGGAAGTCAGCCGCGCTCGCGCTCGGTGCCAAGTACGAGATCTGGTACGCGGAGTGCTTGTCACTGCTGCCCGGCGATCTGAAACAGCAGTTCCGCACCCAATACGAGGGCAGCCTGATGTTTCCCCGCGTCAAGAGCTTCCTCCACGAGCCCAGGCGCGCACGGGTCAAGTTCATCGGCAACTGGCAAAAGCCACCAAGCCAGTACAACGGCCGCATGGGGTATTGGCAGCACCCATACCAGCGCTGTTTCCTGGAGCCCGTCACCGAGCAGAAGCGCATCCTCCTGGAGACGCAGGCGCGGCTCGGCAGGCCACGTGCGGTCACGCCACGTGCCGAGGTGAAGGCGGAGACGCGGGACAACTCGGTCTTCGTCATCCACGGACGAGACAAGAAGGCCCGTCGCGAGTTCTACACGTTCCTTCGCGCCATCGGGCTGGATCCCGTCGAATGGGCCGAAGTGCTCGGCGAGACCGGAAAGGGCTTGCCGCACATAGGCGAGGTCCTACGGACCGTGATGAGCAAGGGGCGCGCCATCATCGTGCTTTCGACTCCGGACGACATCGTGGAACTGAAGCCGGAACACGCCGACGACGAGGACGACCGCGACCTCCGGCCGACCGGTCAGGCACGGCCGAACGTCATCTTCGAGGCAGGGATGGCATTAGCGCTTGAACCCGACCGCACCCTGCTTGTCGAGTTCGGCAAGGTCCGAAGGTTCACCGACATCGACGGCTACCACGCGGTCCGCCTCGACAACAGCGCCGAGAAACGTCAGCTCCTCGCCCAGCGGCTGCAGGACATCGGGTGCCCGGTGAAGCGCGTCGGCAGCGACTGGCTGCAAGCGGGTGACCTGACGCCACCGGTGTCCTCGGCAGGCGGCGCCGAGGGCGACGCAGTCCACGTGGAGCACGAACTCGGACAGCTCTCGCTTCGCAACGTCAGGGTCAATCTGGACGAGTCGATTCAAGGAGAGGTTCACAACCTCGGTCGTGAGGCGAGGAGTGCGTTGATCCGGACTTTCTACTACGGCCTCCGCAAGGAGATTCTCGCTACGGTCGACGGCGTGCTGGACGACATCGCGCCGGAATGCATGAGAACCTTTGTTCTCAAGCCCGAAACCGATGTGTCGGCCTACGAGAACTTCGACGCGGAGATCCTGGCCGAGTTCTGATCGTCGGACGTCACCGGAGCAGAGCATCGTTTCCGAGGCCATGAACGGCTCAGAATCAAGTCATGGTGAACGTGCACAACGAGATGGCGGGAACAGCGTGCAGCGTCGTGCAGGCCGGCGCCATCCACGGCGGTGTGCACATAACCGTTGCCCACGCACCACCCACCATCGTCCCGCGTCAGCTGCCCGCGCCCGGCCGCCTGCTCACCGGCCGGGCGGCCCTCCTGGAACAGCTCGACGACGCCCTTCTGCCTCAAGGCTTCGCCGTGTTGACCGGTATGGCGGGAGTCGGGAAGACCGCGCTCGTCCTGCACTGGGCCGAGAACAACACGGCGGTCTTCCCGGACGGTCAGCTCTACGTGGACCTGCACGGGTTCGGCACTGATGACCCACTGAGCCCGAATGACGCTCTAGCGAGATTCCTGCGGGCACTCGGCCACGCCCGGCCAGAGGAACTCGCCACCGTTGAGGAGCGCGCGGCGCACTTCCGCACGTTGATGAGCGACCGCAGAGCGTTGGTCGTGCTGGACAACGCACATTCGGTCGAGCACGTCAGACCACTGCTGCCCGGAGCCGGTTCGTGCTCCGTCGTCGTGATCAGCCGTCACCAGTTGCGGGGCCTCGCGATCCACCACCCCGCCAGTGCGGTCACCATCGGGCCGTTGTCGGAATCGGACAGCTTGGCGCTGCTGAACGAGGCCGTGGGCGCCGAACTCGAGGAGCAGGCGGCCGCACAGCTGGCGCGCTACTGCGGCGGGCTTCCTCTCGCGCTGCGCATCGTCGCCGAACGCCTGGCCGACCAGCCGGACGAGATCCACGAAGTGGTCGACGAGCTGATCGACACGCGCGCAAGACTCGGTGCCCTTGACACGCAAGACGACGCCCACTCCGCCGTGCGAACCGTCTTCTCTTGGTCTTACCAGCGCCTGCCCGCGCACGAGGCGCGCGCGTTCCGGCTACTCGGCCTGCATCCCAACACGGAGTTCAGCACAAACGCCGCCACAGCCCTGTTCGGACTGGCGCACAACATCACCATCCGAACGTTGCGGTCATTGGGGCAAAGGCACCTCGTGTCGCATCTTGGTCACGGCCGGTTCGCCGTGCACGATCTGCTGCACACTTACGCAGCGGAGATCAGCGAGTCGACGGAGGACGCGGACAACAAGAACTACGCGCTGAAAATGCTGTTCGACCACTACCTCCACTCCGCCGACCACGCTGGCCGGCTCGTGATGCCGCACCGGCTTCGTCTTCCCCTGCCGGACAGACCTCGCGCTGTTCCAGTGCTGGACGGCAGGCAGGAGGCGTTACGGTGGTTCGAGGTCGAGCGCCGGAACCTGGAAGCCATGTGCGCGCTGGACGACCCGGCATTCGACGAGCGGACCTGGCTACTCGCTTACACGTTGCGGGACTACTACTTCCTCGACAAGCTCCTCGACGGCTGGCGCGGCACCCATGAGAAGGCGCTCGCGGCCGCCATTCGTGCCGGTGACCCGCTCGCTGAGGCCAGGACGCGGAACAACCTCGGCATGGCACTCGTCGAGGCAGGACTGCTCGACGAGGCCGAGGGGCACTACAACGGGGCCCGCCGGTTGTTCGAGCAACTCGGAGACGGTCACGGCAGGGCGAACGCACTGGCCAACCTCGCCGCCGTGCTGCGGCGGCGAGGGCGGTTCGCGGAGGCGTTGAGCAGTCAGCAACTCGCACTCGACTGGTATCGAAGCGCCGGAGCGACGCGGAACATCGGGATCACCCTGCGCGGCATGGCGTTGGCCGAGATGGAGCTGGAGCGGTACGACGATGCCGTCCGGCACGTCCAGGAGGCTCTGGACATCGCGCTCAAACTGCAGCTCGACATCGACGCCGCCGAGGGGTTCGGCCGGCTGGGCCGCATCCAGCACCAGGCAGGAGACAACACGGCAGCCGAGGTCGCGTTGCACCGGGCCGTCCACTACAGCCGACGCTCCGGAAGCCGTCACGAAGAAGCCCGCGCACTTCGCTGGCTCGGCGACGTGGCCGCCACCACCGGACGGACCGCGCAGGCCCGCCGGTGGTGGCTCGCCTCACTCCGTGTGTACCGGGAGCTGGGTTCGGTGGAAGCGGACTCGCTGCACGAGGCGTTGGATGGGTTGTCCAGCGATCAATAGTGCGGGTGTTCTCTCGCGTGCTTCAGGATCCGGCGGTGGACGGTCCTCGCGACGTCAGGGTTGTTGTATTGGCAACACGTGTGCCGTCATCGTGCACACCTCCGATCAACCGCGTGCGCGCGAGGTGACACGCCTGCCACCGCCAAGATCCAGTCGCATCGCGCCCGGATTCACCAAGGATCGCCGTTTCAACCAGTCGCGGGTCATCCCTGTCGGCGGTGGCAGGCGCAGGTAGTGCCGCAGGAGGTCTGCGGTCGTGCGCGCGTCGGCGAGGGCGCGGTGTGCGGGCCCTGCGGTGTCGATACCTGCTGCGGCACAACAATCCTGCAGCTTCCGGCGCCCGGCGTTGTGGATCAGCCTGTCCACTTCGAGTGTGCAGATCCCGGTGTCGACCGGCAGTGGCCTGCCGGCACGCTGGAACTCGGCCTCGAGGAACCTCAGCTCGAACGGCAGGTTGTGCGCGACGAGGATCGCGCCGTGCAGCTGCTCCGCGATCAAGTCCACCACGTCCGCGAAGCGCGGTGAACCTTCCACGTCGGACTTGGTGACGCCGTGCACCCAGGACGCACCGAGGGACCGCTCGGGGTCGATCAGCGTGCTCCACTCCCCCAGCCGCTCACCGTCCGGTCCGAGCCGGGCGACGGCGATCTCGACCACCCGGTCTCCTCGGCGCGGCGCGAACCCGGTCGTCTCCAGGTCCACCACGGCGAAGGAGAGGTCGTCGAGCGTCGAGTACGCGACTGGTGCGGGCACACCTGCGATGGGGTCGATGTCGACCACCGGTAGAACGTTGGCGAGGGTCTGGAGCACGGTACGGGCAGCAGGCAAGGTGAGTTTGCCGTGGGCGTAGGCACGCTCTCGCAGCGGTCGTCCGAGGTGCGCGTCGTGTTTGCCGACAACGGTGTTCGGCACCTCCGCGGCGAGCTCGACGGCGGTCGGCCCGTCGCTGGCCAGCAGTTGCCGGACCGCGTGGCCGAGCTCGGCGGGCGTGCACTTGGAGATCGCCACGGCGACGCCGTCCGTGCTGGTCTCGTAGCCGGCGGTCGTCAGCCACACTGCGAGCGTGTTCAGCACGCGGTCTCCGAGCCACGGGAAGATCAGGGTGTCATCGCCCCAGGCGAGCACGGGGTTCTCGCCGAGTGCGAGACGCCGGTAGGACTGGCGGCCCTCCGCGAGGAGGCGCTGTGCTGTCGCGTCCAGGTAGGGCGGTTCGTCGTCCGACTCGTACCACCACCGCATCCGGCGGCGGATCTCGTCGCAGATCTCCGCGGAACCGCCGGAGAACCTCGGTGCCTTGCCGCCGCGAGCGGGTGCCAGGTCGATGAGCTTGGCGTTCGAGTCGACCGAGACGACCTGCCAGCGGCGGCCGGCGAAGATGAGCAGCTGGCCCTCGATGATCGGGTGGACCACAGGAATGGTGCCGAGGCTGCGGTTTCCGCTGACGAGGCGGTACTCCTCGCCGCTGGTGAACGCCGCGTAGAAGCTGTAGTGGTTGACGATCGCCTCTCCTGCGGCCCCGAGCAGCAGGAGGCCGTCGTCCTCCTGCTGGATCAGCTCCGCCCGGCCGAGGTCGCGCAGCAGTTCGACGAACGTTTCCTGGTCGACGTGGGCGAACGGACCGCCTGCGCACAAGGCCTTCCACAGCTGTGCCGGCGCGGCGCCCTGGTGTTGCGCGATCACCGACAGGACCTGCTGGACCAGCGTGGAGAGGTGCCACGCCGACGTGTCGGGCGGTTCGTACCAGCGTTCGCCGAGCAGGTCGATCATGGCGACGGTCTGGAAGAGCTCAGCGCGGAGCTGGTCGGCGGGCGGAGTGGTCGACGAGATCTCCCGTTCGGTGATGTAGACCCGCAGCACCGACGGTTCGCCCCGGCGGCCGGACCTGCCGAGGCGTTGCCTCAGAGCCGAGACGGCCGGAGGTGCGCCGATCTGCGCCACCGAGGTCACAGAGCCGATGTCGATGCCCATCTCCAGCGTGGAGGTGCAGATGGCGGTCGTGGGCCGGGCGCTGCGGAGCTGTTCCTCCACGTGCTCACGGACGTTCTTCGCGAGATTCCCGTGGTGCGGGAGGAACTCGTTGGGCACACCCCGGTTTTCGCTCAGCGCGCGTAGGTGGTCGGCGTAGTACTCGACGGCGCCGCGCCGGTTCGCGAAGACCAGGTGGTTGCGTCCCCGCAAGGTCGTGAAGAGGTGCTCGGCAATCGCCATGCTGCTCGCGGGCTCGTCGGTCGGCTCGTCATCCGGCACCTCATCGGCGTATCCACGCACGATCAGCTTCGACTCACCCGCGCTGTCCGTGGACTCGAGCACCCGGACAGCGTTGCTGTCCCCAGGGCGGAGGAAGTCCGCGGCGGTGGCCATGTCGCTCAACGTCGCGGACAGCCCGACGCGAGGCACCGGTCGCCGCACCGTGAGCTCAAGTCTGTGCAGCAGCGACTGGAGTTGCGCACCCCGTTCGGTTCCGATGAACGAGTGCATCTCGTCGACCACGACCCAGCCGAGCGAAGCGAAGATCCGCGCGACGTCGCCACCGCGCAGGACGAACATCGCTTCCAGCGACTCCGGGGTGATCAGCAAGATGCCCTCGGGCTTCGAGAGCAGCTTGGCCTTCGCCGACCCGGCAACGTCGCCGTGCCAGCGATGCACCGGCACCTCGAGACGTCCGCACAGCTCGTCCAACCGCCGGTGCTGGTCGTTGATCAGCGCCTTGAGCGGTGAGACGTAGAGCGCGCGGATGCCCGCACCGGGCTCTTCGAGCAGCGCCGAGCAGATCGGCAGGAACGCGGCCTCGGTCTTTCCGGATGCCGTGGCCGCGGCGATGATCACATCGCGGTCACCGGGCAGGATCTCCGGGATCGCGCGCTCCTGGATGTCCCGCAGTTCCGGCCAACCCTGCTGCCACACCCAGCGCTGCACCGCGTGGTGCAGCGCTGGGAAGCTGGACGACCGGACAGGTTCAGAGCTTGAAGGAAACGAGGTCATCGTCGCCTGCGACGTCCGTGAGCGGTTCCAGATCCGGGTTGACGTCAGCTTCCAGCCGCACGCCACCGAGCAGGGGCCGCCAGTCGGTGCCGGGGTTGTTCTCCAACACTGACAACAGGTTCAGGAACTCCTTGATGGTGGTCCGCGGCGTGCGGAAGTAGGCGTCGCCGATCCGTTGCGAGCAGTGCTGCATGAACGCGTGCAGCGCCTCGTCGGGCAGCAGGTAGTCCACGGGCTCGCCGCTGGCGAAGACGTGTCGGAGCTTGGTGAGCAGGACGTAGAAGTCCTCTTGGGTCAGGCTCGACAGACGCAACACCGGCCCCGAGTAGTCGCTCAGTCCGTTTGCTGCGAAGGAGTTCTCGGCGAGCCGGGACTGCAACGCCTCGTAGGAGTAGAGCCCTCTACGGGTGTCCATCAGGAACTCGGGGGTACCGCCGAACAGGAAACCCAGGTGCGCGGCGGTGCCCTGCAGGCTGTCGTTCACGATGCGCAGGACCTGCTCGTAGTTCGCCGATCGTGCCTGCGACGACGTCAGCTTGTAGAGGTTGACCATCTCGTCGAGGCAGACCAGCAGCCCGCTGTAGCCGGCCATCCGCACGAAGCGGGACAGCAGTTTCAGCTGGTCGTAGAAGCTGGAGTCGTCGACGATCGTGCGAACCCCCAGTGCCGCACGCGCATCGGTCTTCGTCGCGAACTCGCCGCGCAGCCACCGTACCGCGTCGGACTTGAGCTGCTCGTTGCCGGTGTCATGACCACGCCAGTAAGCCGCGATCACCTCGGCGAAGTCATAACCGCCGACCAGCTCCGACAGGTCGGCCATCCTCTGCCGGATCACGGCTTCCGGATTGCTGCCCTGCTCCCGCGCCGTGGCCAGCGCCTGGGAGACGAACCGCTCGACAACCGCGCCCAGCGCACCGCCGTCCGGCTTGGCCTGGGTCGCGGTGTTGCGCGCGAGTTCGGCGTAGAGACTGCGGGCCTGACCTCCTGTGGCGTGCAACCTCCGGTCGGGGGCGAGGTCGGCGTGCATCGTGACGAGCTTCTGCTTCAGTGCGATCGACCTCACCAGGTGCAGGAAGAACGTCTTCCCGGAACCGTATTCGCCGATCACGAACCGCGCGGTCGACCCACCGTCGGCGATCCGGTCGATGTCGCGAACCAGCGAGTTGACCTCGTGGTGGCGTCCGACCTGGACGTGCTGCTGCCCGGCCCGCGGCACCACGCCGGCACGCAGGGACTGCACGATCGCGTCGCGGTCGCGGGGGCGGATTCGGGTGGCTGCGGTCGTCATGCGAGCAGTGCTCCTCGCGCATAGTCGTTGATGCGGAACTCGTCGTGGTCGTCCTCGACGAGAGGTTCGTCTACCGCGTCGAGCGCCGCCTCGTTCACCGAGTCCAACGCTCCCTCCAGCATCAGACCCAGCTCATCGCACAGCGCTTCCAGATCACTCCTGGTCCACCGCGGGCTGTCAGCCACCCGGCGGGCGAACGTGGAGTGCGCGGCATCGAGTCCGCGGACCGAGGGCACGTCGATCGCGACTGCGGCAGGTGGTGGAGCGGGATCGTCGGCTTCGTCGACGAAGATGTCGGCCAGCAGGGCCGAGACCGCGGCAGTCTCGGCCAGCCTGGCCTCGACGAGTTCGCGGTCGAGCACGAGCTGACCGGTAGCGGCCGGCTGCGGCTGCGGGATCAGGTATCCCGTGGGTTTCGGGCCGGGTGTACCGATGGTGACCGGCTCCGTCGCAGGAGCGGGTTTGGCCGCCGCGGAGACGTGCAACCTGCCGTACACGGACTCCGGGTCCAGCTCAAGCAGCGTGTAGATCTTGCGCAGCGTCTTGACCTCACCCGGAGAGATGTGACCGTCGATGGCTGCCACCATGGTGAGGAAGTCAGCGACGTGACCTCGTTGTGCCGCGGTCAGCACCGAGAGCCGCTTCTTCAACCCCGTCAGCTTGGTCTCCGAAGCCAACAGCAACGTCAGATGCGCGCTGAGGCGCTGACGTTCACCGGCCGACAGGTGCAGACCCGTCTCGAGGTGGCCGGTCAGGTGTGCCCGCTCGGCTTCCGACACCTCGTCGTCCGCCGCGCTCACGACAGCGGCGAGGTGCAACAACGTGGTGGCCGCGGCGTACTCGTGACTGGCGACCGCCGGTTGCTCCTGGCCGAGGCGGAACAACACAGCAGGGCCGGACGACAACACCGGCCCGCCCATGCGGACGTCAGGCTCCACACCGACGCCGAGCCGTTCCAGCAACTGCGCCAGCCCGACCGCGTCCACCTTCCCGAACTTGCCGGGAGTACGCGCCGGCCACAGTGCGACCAGGTCAGCCGCAGGCACCACCACAGGCGCCTCTGCGTCACCGAGCGTCCGATCGATCAACTCACGCACGGGCCGCAACGCTTCACCGCTGGTGCTCAGCAACTCCGCGGGGAGCAATGCCGCCGCCGCCAACGAGTTCGCGACATCCGGCTGCTTGCCGATGAGCCTGCTGTACGCATCGAGCGCCGCGGTGCACTCATCGACCAGGTCCGCGAGCTCACGGGTGGCCGCGGGTTCCGCGACGACGTCAGGAACGTCGAGGCCGACCTGCGTGGTGCCGAGACCACCACTCGCCGGGCGGTAGGACAACGACACGAGCTGCTTCGACGGCCGGATGCGCAAACCCACCCCATGCCTTCGCCGATAGCGCTCCTGGAACAACTTCCGGAACTCTTCGGGACACCGGGCCGCGGGCGTGCGGGGATAGATCTCCGGGTGCAGCAACGCCCAGCTGAGGGCCCATTCCGCCGGTACCGGCTGCCCGTCGCGGGCGAGCATGCCGAGCCCGAGTTGGAGCGCTACAGGCGTTGGATACCGCACCGCGGTCGCCGGATCCGGCGGGGTAACGGAAGAGCTCTCCCCCTCGGCTGTGAGCATCAGTTCAAGGCATTGCTGGAACTTCGTGGCATAGCCGTTGAACGACCTGTTCCCACCGTAGAGCCGTTGAAGCCTCAACACTTCGGCGTAGATGCGCCGCAGATCGGCTCGTGCCGACGAATCGCTCGAAGCATCGATGAGCACGCGTCGCTCAAGCCCGTAGAAGAACAGGAAGACGTACCCGATGTAGGCGTCCGGCGCCTTGCGCCCGCCCGCGAGCCATGACAGGTACCCACCACGGTTGGCTGGGGAGATCGCGTGGTAGGCAGGCCAGTACGACATCCCGTGGCCGACACGGTCGGGATTCGCGTAGTTGACCTTCAGCGCGGGATCGATGCTCTCCGGCATCTCGTCGGTGCCCCACACGTGCCGGGGCACTGGTCCGACGTAGATCATCCCGCCCGGAACGGCGTACCGCCCGATCTGGATGGTCACGCCAGGTGGAACCCAGGTCGGCACCTGCGGCTTTGGTGTCGGAGGTGCTGTCGGCCTCGCGTCGAATCGCTGGACCGGTGCCACTGCAACGGCATGAGCAGGCGCGGCAGCCCTGCGACGGAAGCGATCCCAGAAGCCCACCAGCCCACACTCCTCTTGGCCCAACCCAAGCACAGACGGTCACTACGTCGCTCCCGGATAACGCAGCGTTACGACTCCAAACGGGTGACAGGGCCTCGCAAATGTGAGCGCGCCCCCGAAATCACCGTTCATGATCGCAACCAGGACATCGACCATCCACATAGGACAGAGCGAGCCGGAATTCCATGTGAGAGCGAAAGAATGCACTCCTACAGCTCACCCAAACAGGTCAAGTAAGAGCGCACCGGATCGACCAGACGGACGCGGCGTGTCGAGTTTCGCTCCGATCGAGGGACCCCCTATGGTGCGAGCCACCACTCGGGCAGCGAGGCGGCGCGGCGCAGGTGGGTCGGGGATCAACGTGATCGACTACTCGACCTGGACGGTCATTCAGTGCACCTTGAGAACTACTCCGTACGAGGTTTCCGCTCGCTCGCCGAGGTGGCGGAAATCCCGATCAGCAAGCCCACGATCCTGGCCGGGCCGAACGACGGCGGTAAGACCGCCGCCCTTGCGGCACTGGGGTTCCTGCTCGGCGAGCACAAACCCATCGAAGACGATCGGACGTTCCTTCCCGAGGAAGCCGGCGAACGTTCGCCGTACGTCGAGGTCGAAGGCACCTTCGCCCTCGACGCATGGGAGCAGAACGCCTTCGCCCTGCCCGGATCCGTGCGCGTCCGGCGTGTCATGGACGCGTCCCATGACACGAGGTACGAGATCTGGGCCGCGATGCCCGACGACGAGAACCTCCGTCACCTCGACAGCAAGAAGGTGCCGGAACTGAGGCAGCTCGCCACGTCGTGCGGCATCGGCCTGGCGAAGGCCAACAGACCTGAACTGCTCGCTGCGCTGCGCGAGTACGCCGCCGCGCACTCCAGCAGCCACGGGTGGACCGAGCTGCCGGCCGGCCTGCGCGACCGGTTGCCGCGCGTCGCGGCGTTCGAGGGCAGCTCATCACACCCGGAAGCGGCCATTCGCGCGGTGCTCAACGTGCGGTTCAAGTCCTATCTGGACGAAGAAGTAGTCCGTGCGCAGCTGGCGAAGCTGGAGACGGAGGCACAGGGCTGGCTGGAGATCCAGGCGAAGCCGCTGGCAGACCACATCGCCGAGCGCTGCCCGGACATCGCGGCGGTCAGCGTCGAACCCACCGTGAGACTGACCCCTGCCCTGGGACCGACCTCACTGCGGCTGGAGCGGTCGACCGGAGAAGCGGTCCGCCTGGACAGGTCCGGACAGGGCAGCTCGCGGCGGATCTCGATGGCCATCTGGGAAGCGACCAGCGACCTGCTGCAGGAGCCGCTGGCGCCCGAGGAAGGCGTTGACGATCTCGCCACGCCGGTACAGGTGATCGTCGTGTACGACGAGCCGGACACGCACCTGGACTACCACTTCCAGCGCGAGGTGATGCGCCTGATCCGCGATCAGGCGGCTCTGGCGCACGTCAGCGTGGTGGTGGCCACCCACTCGATGAACCTGATCGACGGCGTCGACATCCGCGATGTCGTCCTGCTGAGACTGGATGAGCGCCGCCGGACCGTCATGGAGCGGCTCGGCAGCGGCACACACGCCGCTTTCGACCGCCACCTGGGAGCCGTCGCTGCGGCGGTCGGTCTGCGCAACTCGGTGCTGCTGCACGAACGGTGCTTCTTCGCCGTCGAAGGAGACACGGAGCAGCAGGCGATGCCCATCCTCTTCGCCCTGTCCGAAGGGCTGTCGCTCCAGGCCGCCGGCATCGCGCTCTGGGGATGCGGCGGCAATGACGGCGCGCTTCAGCTCGCGAGCTACCTCGTCGCCCACGACCGCTCGGTGATCCTGATGATCGATGCGGACAGCGAGAAGCGGAGCAGGATCTTCCGGGAGGCGAACCTCTCGAAGAAGTTCGGCGGCCGCAAGGACGAGGTACTCGTGGAGCTGGGCAAGCTCAGCGGTGCGGACGAGCTCGAAGAGCTCTTTGACGACGACACCTGGGCAGGCACGGCGAACGAGGTGTGGCCACGCCAGTCGGGCGAGTGGACGCCCGGCGACTTCACCGCGCTGCGCGGCCAGGGCAAGTTCAGCAAGCGCGTCGAGGACATGCTCCAGAAGCATGGCGAAGCCTCACCCGAGGGCAAGGGCTCGATGGTGACGGCGATCGCCATGCGCCTGGAACGGCCGGACCAGGTTCCAGGCGAACTCCGTGACGTCTTCCGCAGGCTCAGGAGGCTAGCCGGTCAGTAGCTCCGGAACCCGGCGCCTGGCGCCGTGCCCGGCGGGCGAGCATGCGGTGCTTGCGCTGCTCCCCCGTCGGCTCGGCCCAGCCGTGCCACCTCACCTCTGGAGCCCAGCGCTGGTGGTGACGCTGCTTGTCGACACCGCACCACCGGCAGCCGTTGGGGTTCGGCAGTCGCTCGTCAGATCTCTGCTCGGTCATGTCGTCCCCTCCGTTCGACCTCAGGTGTACCCCGGCACACCGACATTTTTCGGCTTCGACCATCTGGAGGAACCGTGCACCACCAGACCGTCGCTTCGTCCAACATTCGCTCCATCGGCTACGAGGACGCCTCAGGCACGCTGGAGGTCTTGTTCAACAACGGCCGCCGCTATCGGTACACGAGTGTTCCGGTCGAGGTTCACCGCGCGTTCCTCACGGCTCAGAGCCACGGGAGGTACTTCAACGCCCACATCCGGGACAAGTACCCGACTAGGAAGATCGTCTGAGTTTGGCGTTGGCGGGGCGTGATACGGTCGTCGAACCTCCTGTGGAGGTGCGGCCTTCACGAAGGGCTGCCACGGCGTCCAGCGGACGGTCTCGGCACCACCGCGTACGACGTCAGAAGGTGTGGGGCACCTGCTTCGTGGTGTTTCAAGCATGACTGTGTGAGAGCAACGTGACCCATGGCGGGCCGAGCCGCCGGAGATGGATCACGTCATGCCCGCGTCCAACCGCCGCACCCGTCGCGACCTCCGCCGCTCCTTCACCGGCGAGGACAAGATTGCCGCGGAAAGAGGCCTCGGCCGCGCCTGCCTGGGGCTCGACCGGTGCTCACTGGGACAGCGTCGTCTCCGAGCACTGCTCGCGCTGCACCTGTTCAACAGGTACGAGAGCATGCCGGACCACGTCGACGTCTACAGTGCGCACGCCTTCCTGTCGTACACGATGATCGCCTCACCCGAGTACGACCGCATGGTCTTCATCGTGCCGAGCGCCGTGCGCAACGCGTTCGGTCGTCTCATCGGCCATCCGCGTGATCTTCAACTCGGCATGCCGGGCCTCCGGCTGGTAGCCGGCGACTGGTCCAACACGTTCCACGCGATCCACCTTCCGACGGACGCCCGCGCCGTGTTCGCCGCGCGCTCGGACTTCGAACCGCTGAGCGCGGTCTCGAGATCGAGTGGCAATCTCACCGAACGGCAGACGGGCTCGTTTCCGTTCGCGGACGTGCCTCTCTCAGCGGAGGAGCAGAACTCCCTCGATCGCATTCCTCCGATGACAGCCGAGATCGAGACGCTGCTCGCCGCACTTGTCGTCCGCATCTCCGCAAGGGATCCGCACCAAACCTGGGACATCGGCAACTGGTGGGGCGCCCCTCTGCGGCGACCTCGGCGAGGTGGAGGCTGGAAGAGCCAGGAGCGTTTCTTGTGGGGCGCCGGCGAGCGCTGGACGCTGCGCTGGAACGAAGATCCCTACCCTGAAGACCTCGTCGCCAGCCTTACCACCCCGGAGATCGGTGTTGACGGCACGAGCTCGGAGAAGACCGAGTCTGGCTGGGCTGTCAAGCTCGGCCGGTCCGAACTGAGCCTCGACTACACCGGGCCGGACGCATGATCGAAACAGTCGGGGCGATCGTCCTCGCCGTCACGGCGACGGTCCCGCTCGTGTACCTCGGCCTCGCGGTAGGCACGGCACTCTTTCACCCGGATGCGGATCGCCGGAAGGACGCACGATCGGTGCTCATCACGTTGATCAAACGTGGTCGTCGCTAGCAGCGCCCAGCAAGCGCTGGCACTCGACACCGCGGGGCGGTCGGCCAAGCACTGTCACGACACCGTTCTCAGCAGCGGTGCAGAACGTCAACCGGTGCCGAGCAGCGGGTCTTTCACGCACACACTCGACGACACCGTCGCTGTGAGTGGAACTGCCACCCGGTACTCCGATGCCTGTACCTCCAGCGTGGTGGCCCGACCCGGACCACCTGCCGGCGGGACGAACAAGATGATCGCGACTCCACCGCGCGATGCAATCCTCGTGGCCCGCCACCCCTTCTTCTCACAGATTCGCAACGGATCCGCCGACACCGGGGTGAGTGTCACGTGCGCGGCGCGTGGCGGCAAGAACCACAGGGCGCTCCTGTCGTACGGCTTTCCTGCGGCGAGTGCTCGTCCAGCTTCGGTCGCAGTGGTTGCCTGATCCCAGCTGAAGACGATCAGTAATAGCAGTGTCGTGCCGACGAACGCCAACCGCGTGGTCCCGCGAATGTGCGCCCGGTGCCGCCGAAGCACCGAGGAGCCTTGGCGCAGCGCGACGCTCGCCGCGAGCCCGAGCGAGATCCCGGTGACTGGCGTGAGCGCGAAAGAGACGACCAACTCACGGTTCGTGCCATGTGGCAGCGACACTCCGATGATGACAGCGAGTGCACAGAACGCCAGCCCACAACCACTCGCGGTTATTGCGAACGCACGATAGCCGCGGCGAGTCAAGAGCGTCGACTCCAACCAGCGCACAAGCCTGAAACCGAGCACGAGGACAGTGGTGAAAGCGACCGCAAGTGCAGCGACAGTCAACGTGACCGCCAGCCCGGACAGGATCAGGTACGCCTTGTCCTGAGGGACATCGAGCAGCCCCACACCGAGCTGCCCGTAGTAGTAATACTGCGTCAGCAGTGACAGTGTCATGCCCGCCACCGCAAGCAGCGCGAGCACTGGCGCGGTGGCGCCTAGGATTTCTCTCCACGATGAGCTCGTCGCCGACGCGGGTTCGACCGGCCTCGGACGCATTCTGCGCTGCATGATCCGATTATGAACTGTTCGACCACGCGATGAGCGCGATTCACATGAAAAGGTTGATCAACTCACGGCGCCGACTCGCGGACGCGTCGCCCAGGATGGATTCCGACGATGATATTCATCGCGAGCGCACCCGCATGCGCGCCGGAATCTTCATCCGCAGGGATCAAGCGGCATGGCGATACTCGCGGCTTCGCCGAGGCGGTTCCGCTGATCCTTGGGGAGCCGAAAAACCTCGATCTCGTTCGGGACGTAAGCGCACTCGCTAACGTCGATCCAGCCGCCGGTCAACGCTCGTCAACGTGCATCGGCTAACCCTGCGCGCGAAGCTTGATGCCAGCACCGCGATGCCAGCAAAGACAAGGAGGGAGTTGCGCGCGTGAAGGAGTAATCGAACTCATGCAGTGGACCAATCGAGTCGGCTGCAACGAACGAGCCGCAGCCCTGGACTGGTAGTAAATCCGGTAGCCGAGACGCAGGACCACTACCGCGATTCTAGCGAATCCGTGAGAGCATATCCGGTCATCCATGCAGATCAAGGCAAGCGTTTTGAGATACGCGCGGCCGCCTGGCTCTCGAAATGATCCGTTCACACCGAAGAGGTCACTGGTTCGATCCCAGTATCGCCCACATAAACCGGGAACCTCTGACCTGCGAAGGTCAGGGGTTCCCGGCATTTTCGGACGCTCACGGACATCGTTCCGGGGTTCACCTGGCCTCAGGCCTGAAGCCGACGACCACCCCGACTCCGGGGGGTCAGCGCCCTCAGCTGGCCTCGTTCTCAGCTCAGCCCGCACCGCCCTGGCCGTGGCCTGCGACGCCGTCTCGCCTTACCACCAGGCCCTGGCCCACGACCGCCTGGCAGCAGTGTTCGACCGCCTCGGCGCCTGTTCACCGAACTGGGCGCACCGGAGGCCAACGGCATCCGCGCCCGCCTGGCCCGCGCACGGGCCGTGTCGGTGGGGTGAACGGGCGGGCCACTCGGGCCGGCTGCGCGAGTGGGCTGAATGCGGGTGCGTTGCCTGGGTGGGTTGCGCGCGGGCGGGCTTCGCAAGTCAACTGGTGTCGTTACTCCTGCTGCAGTCAGGATGTGTGACAGCCGCCGCGCCGGCCGCCGAGGTGGAAGAGCCGGTCCGCACGACCTACCAGAACGTAGAGTCGCTGCACGGGCAGCGTCCCGCTGTACGTCGATGCGGGCCCGGCTGGGGGCCACCGGCTGCTGGCTTGGCGGCTGTTTGACGACCCGCCGCCATCCTGGGACGACGAACACGGGCGCACCCGTTGATTCCAAGCGGACAATCATGATCAGGGCCCGGATATGGCGGTGGCGCGCTCTACGTGGTGCTGGCCGGTCTCCAGCGCTATCTCGGCACTACCGGAGGCGCTCTCACCGAGCTCAACTCAGCCGTCCAGATCCAGACGGCGACCGAACTGGCCCGCGCGAAGGGAGGCCGCATCGACGACATCGGCCGACTGTCCGCCGGTGAGTTCTACGGAGCAACAGAGGGCACGACGCCGTCGAAGATCAAGGTGCCGATGTGTCTGAGCCACCACCCGCCGACGGCACTGGCAGAGGAGAATGTCTTGGCGCGTGCGCGGCGTTAGGTGAGTACGTCCGCCGAGGAAACACGTTGCGCGAGCATGGCCCGGCTGGATGTAAGACGTGCATCGACTACGGTCGTCGATGAGAGCCTTCCAGCGTGCACAAGTCGGTACTGACTCGACTTTTCTGCAAGAAGCACAGCAGCACCTCAGATGCCGTCACGATTCCGCTGCACTGAGGTCGACCGACATGCGGACCGGGCGTTGCTTGCCCGAGCTGCTGATCCGCACCGACCTGCACGGACGTAATTCTCGGCACGCACGAGCTCAGGCTTCACGCCATCCCTGTTCCAGCATGTCAAATATGACGTCGAGAGCGGTGCGTGGATCAGGCTCGGCGCCGGCGAGATCCGGGACCATCAGGACGTACCGCGCGAGGGCACGGATGTCCATGTCACCAGCAGACCTCCCGCACTCGGCGGCGATGGCCTCCGCGAGCGCGTCCTGGCTGCGGAGCCACAGTTTGAGCTGGTATCCGCGCAAAGCGGGAGTGTTGACGATCAGCTCCGTTCTGCGGCGGAACTCCGCCGAGGGGTTGCTCCGGAACGGGCCCCGGTCGGCCAGGAACCCCCGCAGCGCCCGCAGAATCGTCGTTCCGCTCGGGCGGTCATGAACGGCGCCCACCAGGGCGGCGGTGCGTTGAGTGCCGTCATCGAAGATCAGGGACTCCTTCCCGTCCGGGAAGTGGCTGAACACGGTGCCCAGGGCGGTGTCGGCCGCCGCGGCGATCTCGGCCACGGTCACGTTGTCGTACCCGCGCTCCAGGAAGAGCGTCATCGCCGCCTCCGACAGAGCTTGGCGCGTCCGCGCCTTCTTGCGCTCGCGGCGCCCCACCGTCTCCACGGAGCGAAGCATAGGACACCTGGAACCATGTCAAAGTTGAAGTCATTCTAAGTTTGATATGGTTCTAGCGTTGGTCGCTACGGCGACAGGAAGCCGAAGACTGGAGTGACAACCATGGGTACTGCGATCACCAACGCGCGTGTGTTCGACGGCGAACGGGTGCTCGACGCCGCCACCGTCGTGATCGACGGTGGCGTCATCACGTCGATCGGCGTGCCTCCGCCTGCGGGGAGCGAGATCGTCGACGCTCGGGGCGGCACCTTGCTCCCCGGTCTGTTCGACGCGCATGTGCACACCAACGAGGAGGCGCTGGCGCTGGCCTTGCGGTTCGGGGTCACCACGGAACTGGAGATGCAGGGCACTCACACCAAGCCCAACCGGGCGCACATCACCGGCAACGACGCTCTCGCCGACGTCCGGTCGGCGGGTTTCGGGATCACGCCCCCCGGCGGGCATCCCAGCGAGCTGTTCCCGGAGGGCTTCCGGCCCGGTGGCGGGCGCCGCCCCGTCGGCGAGATCGTCCAGCCCTTCTCCACCACGCCGGAGGAAGCGGCCGGCTTCATCCCGCGGCTGGTTGCGAGCGGGTCGGACTACATCAAGTTCATGATCGACGACGGCAGTGTCGAGGGGCATCCCGGTCTTCCGATGCTCGACCGGGAGACCGTGGCGGCAGGCGTCGCCGAGGCGCACCGGCACGGCATGCTCACCGTCGCCCACACCCTCACCGTCGAGGCGACCAGGATGGCGATCGAGGCGGGCATCGACGGGCTGGTGCACCTGTTCATGGACCAACCGCACACCGATGACCTCGTCGAGCTCATCGCGGCCTCAGGCGTCTTCGTCGTACCGTGCGTGGTGCTCAACGCGTCGATGATGGGCATCACCGGTGATGCCCTCGCTGACGATCCGCGCGTGTCCTCCCGCCTCGACGCGGCCTGGACCGAGACTCTTCGCAGCAGCTTCAACCGCTATCCGCAAGGGAAGCTCGACGACGTGCTCCGCTCCGTCAAGGCGCTGCACGAAGCAGGTGTCGACCTCCTGGTCGGCACGGACGCCTCGATGCCGCTCCCCTTCCTGGGCGGCCTGGCCCACGGCGCCAGCGTTCACCAGGAACTGCAGTACCTCGTCCAGGCGGGTCTCTCCCCCGTCAGCGCTCTGGCCGCGGCCACGTCGTCTCCGGCACGACGCTTCGGGCTCCACGACCGCGGTCGCATCGCCGAAGGCGCGCGGGCCGATCTGCTTCTGGTGGACGGTGATCCGACCACGACGATCTCCGACACCCTCGGCACCCGTGCCGTCTGGCGCCGTGGCACTCGCCTTGAGCAGGAGAAAGGCATGCACAGCAACAACTCCACCTTCGCGCTGTGACGCCTCCGAATGCACGGGCCCGGGACCCGGCTGGCCGAACGGCCTGCACAAGCCGCCGGGCGCTGTGCGGATGGCGATCGGGCTCGACCGGCTTGTGCTGCACGGCTCCGTGGGCGAAGCTCCACGGGTCGAGGTTGTACTCGCAACGTCGTGAGCCCCGCGCCACGACGCCCCCGGCACGTCGATCACCCTCGGCAACGCGTGGCTGAAGATCCTCGCGGATGATTGCGCCGGTTGCAGCAGGGGCATCATGTGGTGAGTGCTGGTCGGGCGCGGCGGGACGTCGGGGCAGCGTTACCACTCTTTGACGAGGACGTGAGGCGCGTGCATCGCACTGGCGACACACATGACGGTCCCCGGACTGGCTCTGTGGAGTTCGCCGGGAACGCCGGGGCGCCTGCCGCGGCGCGGCGTTGGACGCGCGAGATGCTGCCTGACGTGAGTGGTGACGAGTTGGACGACATCCTCCTCGTCGTCACGGAGCTGGTGAGCAACGCCATTGACCACGGCACGAGCCCGTTCGCGTTGCGGCTGTCGCAGTCGGATGAGCCGTGCTGGGTGCGGGTCGAGGTCGACGACGCCGGTGCGGACCTGCCCGTTGTCGGCGTCTCGCGGCTGCACGGTGATCGCGGGCGAGGGCTGGTGATCATCGACCAGCTGGCCAAGGACTGGGGCGTCATCGCGGGTCCGGCGGGCAAGACCGTCTGGGCCGAGATCGCCTGTGAGCCGCCGTTCCGTTCAGCGTGACGCGTGACGCCTGACGCCGAACGCGCGTCACGGGCCCACGGCACGCCGCAGAGCGCGGTTGTACCGCGGCTCTGCTGCGGTCGTGGAGGAACGCCTACTGCCTGCTGTGGTCGAGCAGCTCGGGGAAATCGGGGTGCAGTTCGATCACCTGGTCGAGCTCGGTGATCTCCAACGGGTGCAGCACCGCGCGGTGACCGGCGATCACGATGAACCTCGTGCCGGCGTTGTGCGCGCGTAGGTGGCTCTGCGCCAGCAGGCGCATACCCGCCGAGCCGAAGAACTGGATGTTCTGCAGGTCGACGATCAACGTCGCCGGACGGCGTTCTAGCTGGACGCCGATGATGTCGCTGACCTCGTGGTCGTTGCTGGTGTCGATCTCCCCGCTGATCACGACGACAGGCACACCGTCACGTGTCTGGACCTCAACGCTGAAGGGTGCTGCATCATCGCGGAACGGAGCAACCATCGAGTGCTCTTCCCTGTTGCGCACTGCGCGCCCTCGGCTGCGTGCTCAACCCGGACCACAACCCGCCCTGTGGCGAGCACATCGTGTGCGTGACCACCACGGTAGGCGCATACCCGGTTATTCACAACCAAACGCGCGTTGAACTGCGGCGACTCTCCACCGGTTCTGGTGTTTGGTGATCGCGAGGGGCGGGCATACAAGGCGGAGCTGAGCACCGACGGAAGGCCCCCATGACCGTGTCCGCCCACGACAGACCGCTCGCCGAGCGTTATGAGCTCGCCGAACTGATCGGGTGCGGCGGGATGGCAGAGGTGTGGCGCGCGTGGGACACCCGCCTGCACCGGCACGTCGCGGTCAAGCTCTTCCGGGCCGGGTCCGACCTGGCCGACGGCCTCAGGTTCGACAACGAGATCAGAACGCTGGCCGCGTTGTCCCACCCGCGCCTGGTGCAGGTGCACGACGCCGGGACCAGCGGGGGAACGCCGTTCGTGGTGTTGCAGCTCATCGAGGGCCACACGTTGCGCGACCGCATCGCCGACGGACCGCTCGCCGCCGATGAGGTGCGCCGGCTCGGGGCCGAGCTCGCGGAGGCGCTCGCCCACGTGCACGACCGGGGTGTCGTGCACCGCGACGTCAAGCCGTCCAACGTGCTGCTCGACCGGGACGGCAACGTCCACCTCGCCGACTTCGGGCTGGCCCGGTTGATCGGCGCCACCCGGCTCACCCGCCCTGACCAGCTGGTGGGCACCGCCGCCTACCTCGCACCCGAACAGGTGCGCGGCGAGGAGTTCGGGCATCCGGTCGACGTCTACGCGCTCGGGCTCGTCCTGCTCGAATGCCTCACCGGCCGGCGGGAGTACCAGGGCAGCGAGATCGAGGCGGCCGTCGCCCGCCTGCACCGGCAGCCGGACGTCCCGGAGGACCTGCCCGCGGACCTCAGGCGCCTGCTCACGCTGATGACCTCGCTGTCGTCGCGGCGCCGCCCGACCGCCGCCGACTGCGCCCGGATGTTGCGTGACCCGCAGGCCACGCCCACCCTCGACAAAGCGCTGATCCCGGCACCACACCCGGTTCCGGCACGACACCCTGTTCCGGCACGACGCCCGGTCCGGCCGCTCGTCGCCGGTGCCGCGCTGACGCTGCTGTGCGCTGCCGGTGCCGCCACCGCCTTCCTCTGGCCGCCGCCGGCCACACCCAGCGGATCAGCGCCGCCCGCTTCGACCACGCCGGTCGCCTCGACGCCGTCCGGTGAGGCCCCGCCGTCTGCCGGGGCCGTTCCGCCTCCGGTCGCCCACACCGTCGTCGTGCCTGTCCAGGTCGACCCGAAGGGTGACGACAAGGGGTCCGAGAAGCAGAAGGGCAAGGGCAGGGCCGACGAGAAGAAGGGCGAGAAGCCCGGCAAGGGCTGACCCGCCTCAGGTCCGGGCCGGCGGCGCCGGGAGGTGTCTCAGCGCGCGGCGGCGAGTGCGGAGTCCAGGTCCGGGTGCAGCTCGAAGACCTGGTCGAGGTCGGTCACGGCGAGCGCGCGGAGCACGGTGCGCTGGTCGGCGACGAGCAGGAGCTTCGTCCCGGCCGCCACGGCCTGCCGGTGGCTGTCGACGAGCGCGCTGAGGCCGCTGGAGCCCAGGAAGGTGACCTCGCGCAGGTCGAGGACGAGGGCGGCCAGGTGTGCGGTGAGCTGGGCGTGGACCTCGTCGACCAGGAGGTCGGCGTCCTCGTCGACGTCACCGCCGATGACGGTCACCGCGACGCCTTCGCGGTCGTGGGTCCGCACGTACATCGCTCGCGCGTCGTCTTCGAGCTGGCCGTCCATCGCGAGGCCCGCCTTTTCTGCCCACGTCGTCTGCCGCGGTTCCGCTGCCCGCCCAGGGTGAGAGGCACCGATCACAGTAGGGACGTGTCCGCCCGGCCACAAGCGGAGCCGCGACGACCTCCCGGACACGCCTTCCACGTCCGCGTCGAGGTGGAGGACGGCGAACGCACGGCCGCCCGCACCGGCGTTCACCCACTTCGGGCTTCGGCTGGTCAGCGGCCTCAGCGCTGCGTGGGGTGTCGTGCGGGGGGACGATGGCAAGGTCGTCTGGGCGGACGTGACGCGATTCGACGGTGTGCCGTTCTGGCGCATCCCCGTCCAGCGGGCTCCGCGCACACCCTGATCGCCGGATCGGCGCGCCTCGACGGCGCAGGGTGAATCGCCGTCACCGGAACGAGCGAATTGTGTGACCTTTTCACCGCTCTTCCGGGCCTTGGCCTTGTCATGGCCCGGCACTCCGGGCATCGAACGGCCTCAGACCGGGACCGACCGTGGGAAGGTCACCGGTGTACGACGTACTGTCATGGGCGCGATCGGCGCAGAGGGAGGCGGAATGGCTCAACCCGGGAGTTCGGCCATCCGGTTGCACGTCCTCAACGCCGTCACCGACTGGACGCTGCGGGAGCTCGACCTCGACAAGCTCCTGGAGGTCCTGCTGGAGCGGACCCGTGAGCTGCTCGCGGTCGACACCGCGGCGGTGCTGCTGGCGGACCGGACCGGCGTGCAGCTGGTGGCGAAGGCGTCCTCGGGGCTGGAGGAGGAGGTCTTCCAGGGCGTGCGCGTGCCGGTCGGCAAGGGGTTCGCGGGCCGCGTGGCGCAGTCGCGGGAGCCGTTGCAGCTGGAGCGGGTCGACGAGTCGACCGTGGTCAACCCGTTGTTGTGGGAACACGGCGTGCAGGTGCTGCTGGGTGTGCCGATGATCGCCGAGGGTGAGCTGACCGGGGTGCTGCACATCGGCAGCACGACGGCACGCAGGTTCACCGACGAGGAGGTCGAGGCGCTGCAGCTGGTCGCCGACCGCCTCGCGGTGGCGGTGTACGTGGACCGGATGCGGTCCGAGCGCACCGCGGCCGCCATGCTGCAGGAGAGCCTGCTGCCCTCGCGCCTGCCCAGCACCGACGGCTGGGAGTTCGCGGCCCGTTACGTCGCCGGCACGGAGAGCGGTGTCGGCGGTGACTGGTACGACGTGTTCGAGCTGCCCGGCGACCGCATCGGCGTGGTGATCGGTGACGTGGCCGGCAGCGGCCTGAAAGCGGCTGTCGTGATGGGACGGCTGCGCAGCGCCCTGCGCGCCTACGCCCTGGACTACCCCGACCCCGCCGAGGTGCTCAACAAGCTCGACCGGAAGGCCAGCCACTTCGAGCACGAGACGATGGCCACCGTCGCCTACGCGGTCATCGACACGAGGACCCACCGCATGAGCCTCGCCGTGGCCGGGCACCTGCCGCCGATCAGCGCCGTACCGGCGGGCGAGGCCGGGTTCGTCGCCGCCCACGTCGGTCCGCCGATCGGGTTCGACCTCGGCAGCACGGGCCGCCGCAGCACCGACGTCGAGGTACCGCCGGGTGCGCTGATCATCCTCTACACCGACGGTCTCGTGGAGCGCCGCGGGCAGGACCTGGACGAAGGGCTGGAGCGGCTGCGGCAGGTCGTGGTGCCGACGGCGCCGGAGGCGGCGTGCACCCAGGTCATGGCCACGATGGTCGGCGACCAGCCGGCGACGGACGACATCGCGCTGGTGGCGATCCGCCACAGCGCTTGACGCTCCGGCGTTCCGGCCACGCGGCGACAGCGCCGCCCTCCAGTCCGTCCTGTGTGGACGAAACACGGACCCGGTCGCCGGCGCGGCAGGAGGCCGCCGGGACGACCTCCCGCCCGGCAACGGCGAACGCGGCACGAGGTCGTCGTTTGCTGTCGAACAGCGGTGCACGACCACGGCGTGGCGTAATACGATCGAGGGCGAATCCGGCCGCCCCGGTCCCCGGCGGTACCCGCTCCGCCGTTGCTGGTCCGGGGGCTTGCCATGATCGGAACATCGGACGTCACGCGCCTGGAGGAGAGCATCCGCACGCTGCGGGAGATCGACTACCGCAGCGGCGGCGAGGCCTGTCTCGACGAGGTGCGGCGGCGGATCCGGGACAGCCTTCCGCTGCTCGACGCCGCCGCGCCGGAGCACGTGCGGCGGCGGTTGCAGGTGGCCCTGGCGGACCTGCGGAACCTGGCCGGTTGGGTGTGCTTCGACGCCGGGCTGGTGAACAGCGCGCACAACCACTTCTGCCACGCGCTGGTGCTGGCCGGGCTCGCTCGCGCGGACGGGTTGACGGCCAACGTCTGCTACCGGTTGGGGCGGGTGTTCCTGCACCACGGGCACCTCGACGAGGCGTTGCGGTACTTCGACCTCGGGCAGCTCGCGGCCGCGCGGTCCGGTGACGTGCTCGCGGCCGGCATCCTGTCGGTCAACTCGGCGTGGGCGTGCGCCAAGAAGGGGGCCGAGCGGGGTGCGCTCGAACTGCTCGGGCGAGGCCAGGAGCAGTTCGCCGCGGCGGACCGCGGTGAGGTGGCCGGGTGGGCGGCGTTCTTCACCGAGGCGGACCTGTCCGGGCTGTCCGGGGCGGTGCACGCGGACCTGTCCGGCACGGCGGGGCGGCAGCACGCGGGCACGGCCGTCGCGCTGCTCACCACGGCGGTCGACGGCTACGGCGAGGGGATGGTCCGCAGCCGGACGTTCAGCCTGATCCTGTTGTCCACCAGCCATCTCGTCGAGGGGGACGTCCAGGCCGGTGTGGACGTCGGGTTGCGGGCGCTCGCGATGTCGGAGTCCGTGGGATCGGCCCGCGTGCGCGACCGGTTCCGGCCGCTCGTGTCGCTGGCGCGCAGGTACCACCGGCACGCGGAGGCGCTGGACCTCGCCGCGCGGATCGACGCCGGCACCGAACCACCCGCACCGGTGCGGCCCCTGGCGCCCGGCGAGTCCCGTGCGGTGGTCGAGCGGCCGCCGCCGTGAAGCCGCGTGGGATGCTCTGCACGACGAAGGGCGGGACCGGTGAGCGGTGAGCGGTGAGCGACTGGCCAAGGTGCTGGCGCACCTCGCCGGGGACGCGGCCGCCCGCGGCGTCACGACCTCCAGCGAGGCGGCGTGCGAGGCGTGCGTGCCGCTGGTCGGGGTGAGCGGCGCTCAACTGACCCTGATGAACGGCATGGGCCGGGGCGAGAGCCGGTACTCCACGGACGGGATCGGCAGCCAGCTCGAGAACCTGCGGTTCACCCTGGGTGAGGGGCCGTGCGAGGACGCGGTCCGGTCCGGGGTGCCGGTGCTGGTGGCCGAGCTGGACTCGTGGGCGAGCCACCAGCGGTGGCCGCTGTTCTCGCCCGCCGCGGCCGCTGCCGGAGCGCAGGCGTTGTTCGCCTTCCCGCTGCGCAGCGGTGCGATCCGGCTCGGCGCGCTCGTGCTGCACCGGACGAGCCAGGGCCCGCTGAGCGCGGACCAGGTCTACGACGCACTCGTGCTCGCCGACATCACCATGTCGTTGCTGCTGGACGAGCTGACCCGCCCGCACCTGGGCTCCGAGCTCCCTCCCGTCGACGGGATGCCGCTCAGCCGCGCCGAGGTGCACCAGGCCACCGGGATGCTGTCCGTCCAGATGGGGGTCAGCATGGACGAGGCACTGGTGCGGTTGCGTGCCCACGCGTTCGCTCACGACCGGTCGGTCATCGAGGTGTCCCGCGACATCGTCGCCCGGCGTCTGCGGCTGAGCCAGGAGGGGTGGTCGGATCCGCGATGACCACTCCGCCGGCGATCGAACAACAGAGGTGGCTCCCATGACCATGGAGAATCTGGCGGAGACCTTCGTCGAGCTGGCCGACACCCTGGTGGCCGACTTCGACCCGGTCGAGTTCATGCACCTGCTCACGGACCGCTGCGTCACGACGCTGGAGGTGGACGCCGCCGGCATCCTGCTCGTCGACCACCACGGCGAGCTGCAGGTGGTCGGTGCCTCCAGCGACCGCGCCCGGCTGCTGGAGCTCTTCGAGCTGCAGCACCGGCAGGGCCCGTGCATGGAGTGCTACCTCACCAGTGTGCCGGTGACCGTCGCGAACTTCACCGAACCGCCGCAACGCTGGCCCGAGTTCTCCTCGGTGGCGCGGGAGGCCGGCTTCGGTGCCCTGCACGCGCTGCCGATGCGGTTGCGCGAGCAGACGGTCGGCGCGCTGAACCTGTTCACCGTCGCCGAGGGGGCGTTGACCGAACCCACTCTCAGGGTCGCGCAGGCCATGGCCGACGTCGCCACCATCGGGCTGCTCCAGGCACAGGTCATCAGCCACCGCGAGCTGCTCGCCGGGCAGCTGCAGAACGCGTTGCAGAGCAGGGTGCTCGTCGAACAGGCGAAGGGCGTGCTCGCCGAGCGGCTCCAGATCGGCATGAGCGGGGCGTTCGAGCGCCTGCGCCGGTACTCGCGGAGCCACGGCGAACACCTCAGCAGGGTGGCGGAGGGGGTCATCGCGGGCTCGATCGACATCACAGCGCTGGCAGCGATCCGGGAAGCGGAACCGGACGTGTAACCCACGCGCGTGCGGGCTGGTTGCGCTGATCGCGTGTGAAGGATTGACCGCGACCTCGCCTCGGCTAGGCTGGTGGGTGAATCCGCCCAGACCCCGCGGTAGCTCTGGCCTCGTGAGGAGATGTCCTTGAGCACCGTGTGCGGTGGGTCGTGAACGCAACCCCGGCAGTGCTGGCCCGGCACCTCGGCGACGGTTCTGCCGTGTGCCCGGCGTGGTAGCGGGCGTGGACGGGCACGCGAGCGTGCGGGACGCCGTTCGCCACGTCTGCATCGCCTGCGGCGTCAGGACGGACGCGGTCGGCACGGCGATCTACCTCAGGGCGGGCGCGAACGCGGTGCGCTCGTTCGAGACCGCCGGTTTCTGCGGTGAGGAGGTCGCGGAGCTGCAGACGGCGCTCGCGGAGGGGCCGGCTCTCGCGGTGGCGCGGGACAACTGGCCGGTGCTCGTGCCGGACCTCGCGGACTCCGCGAGCACGGCGCGCTGGCCGCGGTTCGCTCCCGCCGCGGTCGAAGCCGGGGTTGCGGCGGTGTTCGCGTTCCCGCTGTCGTCGGGCGAGCAGTCCCTCGGTGCGCTGGAGGTCTACCGCGACACGCCGGGCACCCTCCTGCCGGAGGAGATCCTCGACGTGGGAGAGCTGGCCGACGCGGTGGTGGGCCTGCTGCTGGACCAGCCGGCGCGGGTCGCGGACGAGGTGCCGGCCGATGAGCGGTACGGGGAACCGGTGCTGCTCGGGGGCTCGTTGCGCGAGGCGGCCGGTGTGGTGGCGAGGCGGCCGACCGCCGGCTACGGCAGGGCGTTCGGCCGGGTGCGCGCGATCCGGCCGGTGCCCCTCCCCGGTGTCCGGCGCCGTGGCCGGACACGGAACGACGGTCACCAACAACGACAGGTGAGGGGCGCGCAGGTGTCGGACCAACGAGTGGCACAGACCTTTGTCGAACTGGCCGACACGCTCGTGGAGCGGTTCGACAGCATCGAGTTCCTCCACGTGCTGGCTGAACGGTGCGTCGAGCTGCTCGCCGTGGAAGCGGCGGGCATCCTGCTGGCCGACGAACGGGGCGCGCTCAGGCTGATGGCCGTCTCCAGCGAACTGGTGCGCCCGCTTGAGCACTTCCTGCTGCAGGGCGGAGAAGGTCCGTCCGAGGAGTGCTTCCGCTCCGGGCAGAGCGTGCGGGGCAACGACCTGCGTGCGGAACCGCAGCGGTGGCCCCGGTTCAGCGGCGCGGCGGCGGAGCTCGGGTTCGCCGCGGTCGACGCGGTGCCGATGCGGCTGCGCGACGAGGTCATCGGCACGCTGAACCTGTTCCGCGCCTCGCCGGGACCGCTCCTGCCGGAGGCGGCGGCGCTGGCGCAGTCGTTCGCGAACGTCGCGACGATCAGCCTGCTGCAGGTGCGGGCGTCGCGGCAGAACCAGGTGCTCGCCGAGCAGCTGCAGGCCGCGCTCACGAGCCGGGTCGCGATCGAGCAGGCCAAGGGCGTGCTGACCGAACGCCTGCAGATCGACCTCGTGGACGCCTTCTCGCTCATGCGGAACTACGCCCGCAACACCAACCAGCTGCTGTCGGAGGTCGCTGACCAGGTCAACGCCCGCGCACCGCAGATCGACGGGATGACGAGGACCGGCCGGCCGCGCAGCTAGTCGCCGACGGCACTCCACAGTGGACTCGGCGGCCGGCCGCCTGTCCGGGAGCCGGGTTCGGGCGTAGCGTCGGGGTCATCGACGAGTCGACGAGCGGGGAACAACCCGGCGCCGGTCCGCCCGAGGTCGCCGGGAGGATCAGGGCGGGCGCCGCCGTGATGGCGGGCGTTCTGGTGCTCGCCGCGGCCACGCTGGTCGTGACGTCCGGGATCGCGGACGCGGGCGCGGCGCTGCTGGGTGTGCTGGGCTGGCTGGTCGCGCTGGCGGCGAGCCTGCCGGTGCTCGCGTCGGCGAGCAGGCTGCACGCGGCCGGGAAGCGGGACACCATCCTCGCCGTCGCGTCGGGAACCACCGACGAGGTGGTCCGGCTCGCGCTCGTGCTGGTCGTCGTCGACGGGACCGGATCGGCGCGCTGGGCGGGCCTGGGCTGGGCGCTGGCGGGGCTCGTGTTCGCCGTCGCCACGCAGCTGAGGCGCTTCAGCCGGCCCGTCGGGCGGCAGGCGGCCGAGCAGCTGCGGTCACACGGCGGGTACATCAGCACGCACCCGCTGCACGGCGGCTTGCGCGGCATCACCGCGACCTCGTTCCACCTCGGCGCGACCCTGCTCCTGGCCTCGGATCCGCGGTGGGTGTTCGCCACCGCCGCCGCGCACGTGGTCTTGAACGTGGCGTTCGCGCGGTGGGCCCGGCGACGGCCGGTGCCGGTCGAGGTGATGGGCGCCGGGGTGAGCGCGGCGCTCCTCGCGGCCGGGCTGCTGACCTGAGGACGGCAGAACTGACGACGGCAGAACGCCCGCAGGAGCGCACACCCTGGGGTGCGCGCTCCTGCGACGGGCGAAGAGGGTCAGTCCTTCTTGAAGGCGTCCTTCACCTTCTCGGCCGACTCCTTGAGGTGACCCTTCGCCTGGTCGACCTTGCCTTCGGTCTCCAGACCCTGGTCGTCGGTGGCGCCGCCCAGGCCTTCCTTGACCTTGCCCTTGAGCTCGTCGCCCTTGGCGTCGATCTTGTCGTCGGTACCCATTGTGGTTCCGTCCTTCCCCCACACCTGAACCTCAGGTGCGACACGCACTGCGGATTCCCACTGCGGCGAAGCTCAATCCTCGAAGGTGCAGCGGGTTTGCCTGTTTGTGGTGTGCGACCAGGGGGAACTCACACCGCAGGCGGCCTGAACCCGCCGCCCACCGCCGATGGCCCCGGACCCCGGCGTCGGACACCGACACCGGAGGCACGAACGCCGTGAACACCAGAGCGGGCAGACGGTTCCGCTCGACTCCTCCCGTGACCACGCCGGAAGAGACCAGCCCGGAAAAGAACACGCCGGAAGAGCCGGTGACGCGGGAGCGGAACGGCGGCGGTGCCGCGTCCGCCGTTCCCGACGCGTTGCGCGTCGCCGCCGCGATCGGCTGGCGCTTGCTGGTCGTGGTCGCGGCGCTGTACGTGCTGGGTTCCGTCCTCGGCAGGCTCGCCGCACTGGTCGTGCCCCTCGCGATCGCGTTGCTGCTGGCGGCGTTGCTCACCCCGGCCGTCGGTCAGCTGATGGCGCGGCGGGTGCCCAGGGGCCTGGCCACCGCGCTGGTGCTGGTCGCGGGGCTGGCCCTGCTCGGCGGGCTGGTCACGTTCGTCGTGATCACCTTCGTCAACGGGGTGCCGGACCTCGCCGCGCAGCTGACCCGCAGCGTGGATGCCGTGTCCGGCTGGCTCGTCAACGGACCGTTGCACCTGAGCGAGAGCCAGCTGCGGGAGTTCGCGGACCGGATCGTGAAAACGTTGCAGGACAACCAGACCGTCATCACCACCGGCGCCCTCACCACCGCGGCGACGCTCGGTGAGATCCTCACCGAGGCACTGCTGGTGCTGTTCTCGCTCGCGTTCTTCCTCTACGACGGCCCGCGGATCTGGCAGTTCCTCGTGCGTGTGGTCCCGCAGGGCCCGCGCAGGCGGGTCGACGTCGCCGGCCGCCGCAGCCTCGCCGCGCTGGTCAGCTACGTCCGCGCCACCGGGGCGGTCGCCGTGGTCGACGCGCTGGGCATCGGCATCGGCCTCGCGGTCCTGCGAGTTCCCCTGGCGGTGCCGCTGGCCGCATTGGTGTTCATCTGCTCGTTCATCCCCATCTTCGGCGCGGTGGTGGCGGGAGCCGTGGCCGTCCTCGTCGCGCTCGTCGCGAACGGGCCCGTCACCGCGTTGATCGCCCTGATCATCGTCATCGCCGTGAACCAGCTGGAAAGCCATGTGCTGCAACCGTTCCTGCTGGGACGGGCGGTGAAGCTGCACCCGCTCGCGGTCGTGCTGGCCATCGCGTCCGGCCTGCTGGTCGCGGGCATCGCGGGCGCGCTGCTCGCCGTCCCGCTGCTGGCGGTGCTCAACTCGGCGGTCCGTTCCCTGCTCAGTGAGGCCGACGAGCACGTGCTGCCGGCCGACGTGCACACCAGCGAACCGGAGGAGTCCGGGCCGGACGAACCGGGCCTCGACACCGAAGCCGACAAGCTGAACCCCACCACGGCTCCCCACAGCCGACCGACCCCCGGAGCAGGTGCATGACCGTCACACGCGACGACTCGACCGACATGAAGAACGTCCCACGCGGCAGCGACTTCGCCCGCCTGACCAGAGAGCTGAAGGCCGCCGGCCTGCTGGAGCGCCGGCGCGGCTACTACCTGCTGCGGATGGCCGTCAACGCGGTGCTGCTCGCCGTGATCGCCGTGGCGTTCGTGGTGCTGGGCGACTCGTGGTGGCAGGTGGTCACGGCGGCCGTCCTGGCCGTGGCCTCGACGCAGCTGGCGTTCATCGGGCACGACGCCGGGCACCGGCAGATCTTCCGCAGCCACCGCAACAACGACGTCGTGGGGCACCTGCACGGCAGCCTCACCGGCATCAGCTACCAGTGGTGGGTCGCCAAGCACAACCGGCACCACGCCAACCCCAACCACGAGGACCACGACCCCGACATCGAGATCCACGCCCTCGCGTTCAGTCGCGCCCAGGCCGCCGAGAAGCGCGGCGTGTACAGCTGGATCACCAAGCACCAGGCGTTCCTGTTCTTCCCGCTGCTCACCGCGGAGGCGATCGTGCTGCGGCTGTCCGGCCTGGTCGCCCTGTGCCGCAGGGAACTGCGCACGCCGTGGCGGGAGGCGGCACTGCAGCTCCTGCCGCTGGCGGTGTACCTGACGGCGGTGTTCGTCGTGCTGTCGCCGCTGAAGGCGGTCGTGTTCATCGCGGTGCACCAGGGCCTGATGGGCGTCTACCTGGGGTGCTCGTTCGCCCCGAACCACAAGGGCATGCCGATCATCGGCGAGGGCGAGCGCCTGGACCACCTCCACAAGCAGGTGCTGACCTCCCGCAACGTCACCGGCGGCCGGTGGGTCGACGCGCTGCTGGGCGGTCTCAACCACCAGATCGAGCACCACCTCTACCCGCACATGCCCCGCCCGAACCTGCGCCACGCGCAGCCCGTCGTCGAGGACTTCTGCCTGCGGCACGGCATTCCGTACAGCAAGACCACGTTGCGCGACTCCTACGCGCAGGTCCTGCACCACCTGCACGACGCCGGGGCACCGTTGCGGCAGAGCTGACCGCGGGGCGCGAGGCCGGCCGCCGTTCGGTGTCAGTGGAGGAGCCGGTAGCGGGTGGGACCGACCCGTTCGAGGTCCGCGAACACGGTCGCGTGGTGATCCGGCGCGTTGACGCACATGCGCGAGACGACATGCGTGCGCACGGTGCCCAGGGCGTAGCGGCTGCCGGCGGTGCCGCGGTCGCTGACGTCGGCGGGGCGGAAGGCGGCGTCGATCGGGTCGGGTTTGCGTCCTGGCCGCCACGTCCTTGACCACGTCGTGGCGGCCGATGTCCTGGGCCGCCTGGGCCCGGCAGCTCATACCCCTCCCCCGCGGCCACGCCGGTGAACCGCGCTCGGCTTCCGAGTGGAACACCGGCCGTTGCGCGGCCGGAACACCGTTATCACCCCGCCCGCGCTCAGCTGTTCTGCGTCACCAGCACCCGCTTCGGCAGCACGGGCAACGCCCGAGGCTTCCCCACGGCCACCGCGACCAGCACCAACGTCACCAGCGCGAGCGCCGGATAGGCCCACCCGACCGCCGACAGCCACCCCGGCCGCGAGATGGTCCAGATCGTCGGCTGCCGCCGCAGCTGGAACGCGATGACGTCGTAGAACACCACCGGGCACCACGACACCAGCAACGTCACGCGTGCCCAGGTCACCAGGCGCCCGTGCACCAGCCAGATCAGCAGCGGCGCGACCCACACCCAGTGGTGGTCCCACGAGATCGGTGACAGCAGCAGCCCGAGGAACTGCACCGACAGCACGCCGACCAGCGGCTCCCCCGCCCGCACCGCGGCCCGCAGCGCGAACAGCGCCACCACCACCGACAGCGCCGCGGCGACGAGCCACGGCCACGTCAGCTGCACGTCGTGGCCCAGGGAACGGGACAACGCCCCGCGCAGTGACTGGTTGTGCGCGGTCGCGATGGGACCCACCCGGCTCGGGTCGCCCATCAGCGTGAACCAGTACCGCTCGGCCTGCTGGAAGTCGACCAGGAAGCCGAGGCCGACGGAGGCCAGGAACGCGGTCGCCGACCACGCCGCCGCGGACCAGCGGCGGGTGGCCAGGAGGTACAGGCCCGAGATGGCCGGGACGAGTTTCACGCCGGCGGTCAGGCCGATGCCGGCGCCGGCGACGTGCGAGCGCCGCGTCAGCAGGGCGGCGAGCGTGCACGCCGCCAGGAGCAGGTTGACCTGGCCGAACTCGAAGGTGTGGAAGACCGGCATCATCCACAGCAGCAGCGCGGTCCACAGGAACGCGCGCCGGGCCCAGACCGGTGTCCACGCCGGAGCGGTCGAGCGCAGCGTCACGCGCACCAGCCAGTACAGGCACAGCACGGACAGCGCGCGGAAGGTCCACTGGGCCGCGCCCCAGAACAGCCACGTCATCGGCAGGAACGCCAGCGCGCCGAACGGCGGGTAGGTGAACGGCAGCGGGAAGTCGGGTGGGGAGTGCGCGGACGTCACCTGGTAGAGGTCGCCGTCGAGGACGTGCGGGGCCAGCGACCAGTACACGTACAGGTCGATCGACTCGCTTCCGAAGCCGGTGACCATGGTCCAGGCGCGCAGGAGGACGGAGAGCGCCAGCAGCCACGGTGCGACGGCCAGCAGGGGCCGTTCAAACTTCGCGGGTGTGAGCACGGCGGCCCGCCTTCGAGGTCGTCCCGAGCAGCGTCGGGGTGGCGGCGAGGGTCAGCAGGCCGAGGACGGGGTAGGCCCAGCCGAGTGCGGCGAGCGGCCAGGGTCTCGGGATCTCCCAGATCGACGGTTGCCGGTCGACGAGGAACGTGATGAGGTCCGTGCCGGTCACGACGACCCAGGCGCCGGCCAGTGCGAGTGACGCACGGCCCGTGACGCCGTAAACGAGCCACAGCACCACCGGGATCACCCACAGCCAGTGGTGACTCCACGAGATCGGCGAGACGAGCAGGCCGAACAGCTGTACGGCGAGCACGGCGGCAAGCGTGTCCGACGCGCGCACGGCCGAGCGCAGAGCGAACCACGTCAGTGCACCGGACACGGCCGCCGCGAGCAGCCACGGCCAGGACGTCTCGACGTCGTGGCCGAGGGAGCGGGACAGGGCGCCGCGCAGCGACTGGTTGATCGCGGAGCCCACCGGGCCCACGCGGTCGGCGGCGCCGAGCAGCTCGAACCAGTAGCGCCACGAGTCCGCGGCGGACACCAGGAAGCCGATGGCCACGGTCAGCGCGAAGCCCGTGAACGACCACGCGGCCGCGGCGAACCTCCGCGTGGCCAGGAAGTACAGACCCGTGATCGCCGGGGTCAGCTTCAGGCCCGCGCCCACGCCGACGCCCAGGCCCGCCACGGAGTTCCGGGTGGCCACCGCGGCTGCGAACACGCCGGCCACCAGCACCAGGTTGATCTGGCCGAAGTCGAGCGTCTTGCGCACCGGCTCGCACCACAGCGCCAGCCCCGTCCACAGCAGTGCGCGCCGCGGGTCGTGGCCGATCTTCGGCGTTAGCACCGCCAGGGCCGTCCGCACGAGCCACCACAGGCACAGCAGCGACAGCAGCTGCCAGACGATCCGCGCCGCGAGCCACGGCAGCGCCGACAGCGGCAGGAACACCACCGCCCCGAACGGCGGGTAGGTGAACGGCAGCGGGAAGTCCGCCGTGAACGGCATGCTGACCGAGTAGAGCCGGTCGCTCAGCACGTTCGGGGCGAGGCTCCAGTACACCTTCAGGTCGATCATCCCCCAGCTCTCGGGGAACGTCAGCCGCCACGCGTAGCCGGCGAGGGACAGGCCCAGCACCAGCGGCGCGAACCGCAGCACGCGGGCCTCGACGACGCGCAACCGCTCGGTCACCGGTTCCTCCCACCACAGGGCTACAGGGCCACCACAGGGCCATCACCGAGGCCACCCTCTGGAGTTCCACAGCCCGGGACCATGCAAGCGCAAGATCGGCCCCGAGGCCACGGAGAACCGGCCGCAAGATCGAAGTCACATTTCCCGCGGGTCCCACGAACCGGTGGTTTTTCCCCGGTGAACCGACCGCGTGACGTTTCGCGGACGAACGTGTCCAAGGAGGGGACACGGACGAACAGGTGGGAGCAGCCATGAGCGTGGAGGCCGCCGCACTCGACGATGCCACGTTGGTGGCGCGGTCCCGTGACGGCGACATGCGCGCCTACGAGCTGCTGGTGCGCCGCTACCAGGGACAGATGTACCGGCTGGCGTTGCGCGTGGTGGGGAGTGCGGGCGACGCGGAGGACGTGGTGCAGGACGTGTTCCTGACCGCGTGGCGCCGGTTGGGGCAGCTCAACGACGACGCGGCGTTCGTGGGGTGGCTCTACCGCACGGCGACGAACAGGTGCCTGAACGTGCTGCGGCAGCGCAGGCCGGTGGCCGACGTCGAGCTCGACGAGCAGCCGTCGGTGGCGCCGCGGGAACGGCCGGAACGGGCGGTGGAGGTGAGCGCGCAGATGGACGCGCTGGCGGTGGCGTTGCGGGCGCTCACGCCCGAACAGCGCGCGTGCTGGGTGCTGCGCGAGGTGCACGGCCGGTCGTACGACGAGATCGCCGGGGCGATCGGCACCACGCAGCAGGCGGTGCGCGGAAGGCTCGCGCGTGCGCGCGCACAACTCGCGGAGGTGATGGCGCCGTGGAGGTGACGGCGGACTACGCCCTGCCCTGTGGGCGGGACGTGGAACAGGTCTGGGAGACGATCGAGACCGCCGACGAGCACACCCGGCGGTGTCCCCACTGCGCGGCGGTGCGCGAGAGCCTGCTGGTGCTGCGGGCGGCCACGCTGGAGATGGCGAGCGAACGCGTCGAACCACCGTCCGACCTGGTCAGCAGGGTGATGTCGGCGGTGCGGGCGGACGCGCGGCGCGGTGACGCCGTGCCGCTGCCCAGCGGCGGCACCGACCCGGCGCGGATCAGCACGCGGGCGATCGCGGCGGTGCTGCGGTTCGCGGCGGACGGGGTCGACGGCGTGCGGGCGCGCGGGTGCCGGGTCAGCGAGGCGGCCGAGTCGAGCGAGGCGGACCCGGTGATCGAGGTGGAGCTGAGCATCGCGATCGCGGTGGGACCGGCCACGGCGCGGACGTTCGACGTGGTGCGGGAACGGGTGATCGCGGCGGCCTCCGCCCGCATCGGCGTGCGGCTGGCGCGGCTCGACCTCGTCGTGTCCGACGTGCTCGAAGGGTGACCGGGGTGCTCGAAACTCTCGAAACGGTCGTGGCGGCGCCGGTGGTGGCCGCGGTGGCGGTGCACGCGGCGCAGCGGGTGCCCGGCGTGCGGGTGCAGCCGGGGGTCGCGGGGCTGGTCGGCTCCGTGGTCCGCACCGCGCGCCAGCACGTGAAGGGGCTGAACCCGGCGCCCGTCGAAGGGGTCCGGGTGCGGTACGCGGAGGCCGCCGTGCAGCTGGAGGTGGACGTGGTGATCTCGGGTGACGACCAGGCCGCCGCCGTGGCGCGGGCGGTGCAGCGGTCCGTGCGCGCGGTGGTGCCGGAACTGACCGGCGTCGCGGTGGAGTCGGTGCTGGTGACGGTGGTGGACGTCGCGTGCTGATCGTGGAGGAGCTGCTCAAGGCGCTGCGCAAGGTCGAGGGGCTGCGGCCGTCGACGCCGGCGTTGTCGGTGCGCGTGCCGTGGGACGTCGACGGGCTCGCGGTGGACGTGGCGGACGACCTGGTGTGCGTGCGGGTGGTGGCGACGCGGTTGCCGTTGCCCGCGCTGCTGGCGGAGGCGGGTGCCGTGCTGCGGACCGCTCTCGCCGGCACGCGGTGGGAGTCGGCGCGGCTGCGGCTCGTCGTGACCGATGTGGACGGAGACGCCCTGGACGGTTCACGGCCGGATCACCCGATCAGGCCGTGACATTCCCGGATCGGCGGTGTCTTTCAGGTGTGGACGGTGCTTCGAAGGAAGGAACGACGATGACCACGCAGACTGCGGAGAAGAACAGCGCGGAGAAGAACAGCGCGGTGGGCAGCGGCACGAGCAAGCTCGTCACCGACCGGGGCACGACCACCATCTCGGAGGTGGTGGTGCAGAAGGTCGCCGGCCTCGCGGCCCGCGAGATCAAGGGCGTGCACGCGCTCGGCGGCGGTGCGACGAGGGCGCTGAGCGCGTTGCGCGAGCGGATCCCCGGCGCCACGGCCAGCGCCGGCCAGGGCGTGTCGGTCGAGGTGGGCGAACGCCAGGCCGCGGTCGACCTTGAGCTCGTCGTCGACTACGGCGTGCCGATCGCGGACCTCGCGAAGTCGGTGCGCGGCAACGTGATCGCCGCTATCGAGCAGATCACCGGCCTTGAGGTGGTCGAGGTCAACATCAACGTCAACGACGTGTACATCCCGGCCGACGACGACGGCGGCGCCGAGCCCGAGTCCGGCGGCAGCCGCGTCCAGTGAGTCCTGCCCGCCGCCTCTCCGTCGGGGGCGAGGCGGCGGGTTTCCCATCGTGGCGAAGGAGAACGGCAATGACCACGACCGCATTGGGACTGCTGACGGGCCTGGCACTGGGCCTCGCGGCGGCGTTCGGCGGCTTCAGCGCCTTCCTGCTCGTGCTGGTGTTCGGCGCGCTCGGCCTGGTCGCGGGCCGGGTGGCCGAGGGCAAGCTGGATCTGGCGCAGCTGCTCGGCAGGGACAGGGACTGAGCCGATGACGACCACGCTCACCGTGCCGCAGCGCGGCACCACCACGGTGGCCGACCGCGCCGTCGGCCGGATCGCGACCCGCGCGGCGCACGAGGTCGCCGGTGTCGCGGCCGCCACCGCCGGCGCGCACGTGACCGGCGGGGTGGCCGCGCTCGACGTGCGGCTGGACCTGCACTACCCCGCGCCGGTGGCGGCGACGACCGCCGCGGTCCGCGCGCACCTGGCCGACCGGGTGGGTGCGCTCACCGGGCTCACCGTGTCCGTTGTGGACGTTGCGGTGACCGAGCTGCGGACGGCGGCCCAGGCGACCGGGAGGGTGCGATGACCCGCCGGTCACGCCGGTCGTTGCCGGCCGTTCTCACCGCGCTGGTGCTGCTCGCCGTGTGCGCGCTGGTCGCCGTGTGCGCGATCCAGCTAGCGATGGGCGGGACACCGCTCATCTCCTACTCCGCGGTGGCCGACACGTTGCACGGAACATCGTGGGCCGCAAGGGAAGTGCTGATCGCCGCCGCCGTCGCGGCCGCCGCCGGGCTGGTGCTCGTGCTGGTGGCGGTCGTGCCGGGGCGGTCGCGGACGGCGGCGCTGGACGAGCGCACGTCGGTGTCCCGGCGGGGACTGCGCAACGCGGTGCGGGCGGCCGCGCGGGTGGACGGCGTCGAGTCGGCGGCGGTCCGGGTCGCGCGCAGCCGGGTCAAGGCCGCCGTGCGGACCCGGCGCACCAACACCGAGGGCCTCGCCGACACCGTGCGCGAGTCGGTGCAGCGGCGGCTGGCGGAGATCGCGCTCGCCCGCACGCCGCGGGTCGTCGTGCGGGTCAAGGCTTCCAGGGGTGCGTCGTGAACCGGGTGCTGCTGTCGCTGTGCGGTCTGGTGCTGCTGGCCGCGGGCGGGGCCGCCGGTGCCGCACACCTCGGCCGGATCCCGCGGCTCGATCCGCAGGCCCCGCTCGTTCCGGGAACGGCGCTGCCACCCACGTGGGTGTTCGTGGTCACCGCCGCGGTGGCGGTCGTGCTCGGCCTGCTGTGCGTGCGCTGGTTGCTGGCCCAGGTCCCGCGCACGCCGACGACGACGTGGCGGTGGACCGGTGACAACGGCTCGACGCGGATGTCCACCGGGGTCGCGGCCGCGCCGCTGGCCGAGGAGATCGGCGGCTATCCCGGCGTGCGCAAGGTGGAGGCCGCGCTGACCGGGCCGCACACCGCGCCCCGGCTCGCGCTGGTGGTGCGCGCCCACGGCGACGCCGACCTGCGGGAGATCCGGCGCCGCATCGACGACGAGGCCGTGCCCCGGCTGCGTGCGGCGCTGGAGTCGCCGGACCTCACCGCGACCGTGGAGTTCCGGCTCGCGGCGACCACGGCCGACACAAGGGTCTCCTGAGCCGGGCCTCCGGCTTCGGCGCTGACCGGGACTACTCCTCGCAGCTGCCCGGATTCGCCGCTCAGACCTGGTCGGCCAGCCGTTCGACGTCCGCGGTCTTCCCGGCGACGATCACCACGTCGCCGTGCTCGACCACGGTGTCGGCGGTGGCGTAGGTGAAGCCCTCACCGGCGCGCTTGACGCCGACGACGGTGACGCCGTACTTGGCCCGCAGCTTGCTCTTGCCGAGCGGGTGCCCGATGGCCTCGCGCGGCGGCCGCAGCTTGACCATGGCGTAGTCGTCCTCGAACTCGATGTAGTCCAGCATGCGGCCGGTGACCATGTGGGCCACGCGTTCGCCCATCTCGTGCTCGGGCAGCACGACGTGGTGGGCGCCGATGCGTTCGAGGATGCGGCGGTGCTCGTGGCTGATCGCCTTGGCCCAGATCGTCGGGACGCCGAAGTCGGCGAGGACCGCGGTGGTGAGGATGCTGGCTTCGAGGTTCGTGCCGATGCCCACGACCGCGCGCTGGAACTCGTCGACACCGAGCTGGCGCATGACCTCGGCGTCGGTGCTGTCGGCGACCACGGCGTGGGTGAGGTCGTCGGCGTGCCGCTGGACCAGCGCCGGGTCGGACTCGATCGCCATGACCTCGGTGCCCTGCGACATGAGCTCCAGCGCGACCGAGCTGCCGAACCGGCCCAGCCCGATCACGACGACACGGGATGCCTGCCTATCCGACAATGGGTCGCTCCTCGGGTAGCTCGTAGCGTCGCCGGCGTTCGCGCAGCGCGAGCGCCGACACCAGTGTGATCGACCCGACCCGTCCGGCGAACATCAGGACGATGACCACCAGCTGCGCGCTGACCGGCAGCCGGCCCGTGATGCCGGTCGACATGCCGACCCCGCCGAACGCCGACGCGGTCTCGAACAGCACGTCGTCGAGCCGGAAGCCGGTGGTGGCGAGCAGGAACAGCGTCGCGGCCATCACCACGCCGATCCCCAGCAACGCCACCGTGACCGCCTGCCGCTGCACCTCGGCGCTGATCTTGCGGCCCATGACGTGCACACTCGGCTCGGCCCGCACCTCGGCCAGCAGCACGAACGCGATCAACGCGAACGTGGTGACCTTGATGCCACCCGTCGTGCCCGCGCTGCCGCCGCCGATGAACATCAGCACGTCGTTGACGAGCAGCGTGGCCGGTTGCAGCTGGGCGATGTCGATGGTGTTGAACCCCGCCGTGCCGGGCATGACGCCGTGGAACAGTCCGATGAGGAGCTTGTCCGCGACGCCGTACGGCCCGAGCGTGCCCGCCTTCGCCCACTCGACGACGAGCACCACGAGCGTCCCGAACGCCATCAGCCCCAGGTAGACCGGCACCGTGATCTTGGTGTGGAGCGACCACCGGCGCTTGCGCTGCCGCTTGCCACGCAGCACCTCGAACAGCACCGGGAACCCGAGCCCACCCGTCACGGCGACCACGACGATCGTCAGGCACACCCACGGATCCGTGGCGAACCGCATGAGGTTGTCCGGGTGCAGCGCGAGCCCGACGCTGTTGAACGCCGACACCGAGTGGAACACACCCTCGTACAACGCCCGCCCCGGCGACATGCCGTAGCCGAGCCAGAACCGCGCCGCCAGCACGAGCGCGCCGGCCGCCTCGACCGCGAGGCTGATGAGGACGACCCCCGACACGAGCTCGCGGACGTGCCCGAGGTTGAGCGTGTTCGTCTCGGTCTTGACGGTGAGCTGCATGTGCAGCCCGAGCCGGTGCGACACCAGCAACGCCAGCACCGAGGCCATCGTCATGATCCCGAAGCCGCCGACCTGGCACAGCGTCAGCAGCACGACCTCGCCGAACGTGGACCAGTGCGACGCCGTGTCGACGACGGCCAGCCCGGTGCCGGTGATGCCGGAGACCGCGGTGAACAGGGCGGTCATGAAGGTGGTCGTGCGGCCGGGTTCGGTGGCGACGGGGAGCAGGAACAGGACCGTCCCGACGGCCGTGGCGGCCAGGAAGGCGAGGACGACGAGGCGGGCGGGGTGCCGCCAGCCGGACATGACCGGGCCGGTGATCACCGGGTCAGCCTAGGTGAGCGCGGTTCGGCCGGATTGGGGGGACATGACCGGCGTCGCGACGCACCCGGCGCCGCCTCACGACGACGTGCCCCGCAACGGGTTGGGGCAGTCGACGTACCGGCTCGCGGTGCCCTCCGCCCGGCTCCACCGCAGCAGCAGGTTCGCCTTCGCCGGCACGACCGGGCTCTCCAGCAGCGACATCAGCAACGCGGGCGACCCGTGCTCCTCGGCGTACGCGGCGAACACCGCACGGGCCTCACCCCACACGTCGGCGCCGGGGTGGCGGGCCTGGACGGCTCCGGCGATCTCCACCAGGTGGTTGACGACGAGGCAGTACTGCAGGCGTTCCCAGCCCTTGGCCTCGGACACGCCGCGGGCGCCGGCAACACCACCGTCCACATCAGACAGCAGTGCGGTGTGGCGGGGCAGCAGGCGCATGCCCTCGTGGTCACGGTAGAAGGCTTGCACGGGCAGGCCGGAGGCGTCCACGCCGACCAGGACGTTCTGCATGTGGCATTCCATGACCACGCCGTGGGCGAAGAAGGCGTGCAGGACGGGTGGGGCGACGACGGAGACGTAGGCGCGGAACCAGGCCAGCGGGTCGGTCAGCGTGTCGAGGGGGTTGCCGTCGAAGCCCTCGGAGAGGCCGGCGGCGAGCAGCGGGGTGACGCCGGGGCGGGTGTGGCGGCGGATGCCGTCGCGCAGGACCACGGCGAGGGCCTCGAAGGCGGCCGGGGTGGTGCGGTAGCCGCGGTCGAGGAGGAACGCGGTGCCGGGGTAGGTGGCGGCGATGTCGGCGAAGACGGGTTTCAGCACCTGCGCCAGGGGTGGGATCCACCGCAGGTCGTAGGTCCAGAGGCGGCGGACGTCGTTGGTGATCTGGATGTCGAGGCTGAACTTGTAGAACAGGTCGGCGGCGGGGTCGTAGACGGTGCGGACGGAGGAGGTGGGCCAGACCTCGGGGCCCTCGGCGTCCGCGGTGCGGCCCAGCAGGGCGAGTTGCAACGGGTGGGCGGGCAGCGTGCCGGGGGGCAGGTCGATGTCGCCGGCGTCCACGACGTCGGTGTGCAGCAACGAGACGGGGAAGCTCGCGTGGGTTTCCGGGGCGTACGGGAGCCAGGTGGTGGCGGGCAGGCTGCCGCGGCTCTTCGGGGCGGGGTGGTAGCGGTGGCCGGCGACAAGGGCCTGTTCGGAGCGCTGGTACAGGTCGGCGGGCGGGGTGGTGCGGGCGGCGAGGATCGCGGCGATCGCGGAGTGGGAGGCGGCGATCTCGTCGAGGAAGCCGACGGGGGCGGTGCCGAGCTCCTTCACGACCAGGACGGCCAGCTCGTGCCAGGTGACGGGGTGCCAGGTGCCGGTGAACAGCTCGGGTGACTCGGGCCAGCGGCCGTGGCGGGCGCGCAGCAGGGTGCCGGTGTGCGGGAGGCGCAGGAGCAGGTGGCCGGCGGTGGTGGACACCTCGGCGACCTCGCGGCGCAGGCAGTTCAGCAGTGCGGTCGAGGTGGTGCGGTCGGGGTCGGAGATCGCTTCCACCGGTGTCTGCTTCCCTCTGGCGAATGTGTCAGGATCACGTCATTCTCACGCAGACGCAGGTCGAGACGGAATTCGCCGCCGCGCTGGAGGGCGAGCGGGCCGAGCGGTTCGTCGCCGGGCTGCCGGACGCACGGGCGGCGGTGCTCGCGCGGGTGCGCCGGGCGGTCGCCGTGGAGCCGTTGCCGCCGATCGCGCGCACGAGCGGTCATCCGGCCGACGTGGTCGGGCAGTGGCCGGGCAGCGGTGAGCTCGCCGGGGAGGTCGCGCACAGCGTGGCCGGGCTGGCGCTGGCGCGGACGGCGGAACCGCTGGCCACGCCGTTCCTCGACCGGACGCTGGAGGAGCACGAGCAGAGCGTGGTGGACGGGCACCCGCTGCACCCGTGCTGCCGCAACCGGACCGGGTTCACGGCGCAGGACCACCTCGACTACGGGCCGGAGCACCGGCCGGTGGTCGCGCTGAGGCTGCACCCGGCCGCGGACCACGTGGTGTTCGGCGACTGGCCGGACGAGCTGCGAGACGGCCGGGCGATCCTGCTGCCGGTGCACCCCTGGCAGGCTCGACGGACGAAAGTTCACTCGATCGGGACGCTCGACGCGAGCCCGCTGATGGCGCTGCGGACCCTGTCGGCCGGCCCGTGGCACATCAAGACGACGCTCAGCGCGCAGCTCACCTCGGCCGTGCGGGACATCTCGGCGAGCTCGATCACCACCGCCACGGCGGTCTCGGACTTCCTGGACCGGACCGTCGAGGGCATCGAGCTGCAACGCAACCGGGCGTCGGCCGCCGTGCTGACGAACGGCCGGCCCGACCGGGAGCTGGGCGTGATTCTGCGCGACCGGCCGCTCCCCCGCCCCGGTGAGACGCTGCTGCCGCTCGCCGCGCTCACGGCCCGGCCGGTCGACGGCGGGCCGCCGCCGATCCGCGGTCTCGGCGACCCGGCCGGCTGGCTCGCGGAGTTCGCCGAGCTGGCGGTGCCGCCGCTCATGACGCTGCTCGCCAGGGGCGTGGCGCTGGAGGCGCACGAGCAGAACCTGCTGCTCGGGCTCGTCAACGGCCGGCCAAGGCGGCTGGTCTACCGCGACCTGGCCGACATCCGCGTCAGCCCGCGTCCCGGCCTGCCCGAACGGCTGCACGCCGACCCCGCCGCCCTGCGCGCCAAGACGTTCGCGACGTTCTTCGCGACGGCCGTGACCGGGCTCGTCGGCGCGCTCGACGCACCGGACGACGAGCTGTGGCAGGTCGTCGCACGGACGGTGCCGGACACGCCCGACCGGCACGCGTTGCTGCACGACCCGATCCCGGCGAAACCGCTCACGTTGATGCGACTCGACCACACGACGAAGAGGTGGGCGTACCTGCCCAACCCGTTCACGCGCTGACCAGCAGCTCGGCCACGTCGTCGAACCGCAGCACCATCGCAGCGCCCACCGCCCCGAGCACGGCGGCCAGCACCGACGCCACCGGGTCCAGCTCCGGCACGGCCAGGCCCACCAGCGCGACCACCGGCAGCACCGCGTTGCGCACCACGTGCCGCACGCCCAACCGCGCGGCCGAACGACCGAAACACCGGCACACAGCGCTAGAACGACGGGAGACCGCCCGCCAGACCGCCGCGGTCAGCACGGCGAACAGCACAGCGGCGGCCGACAACCCGGCCACCGGAAGCCACGCCAGCAGCGCGACGACCGCGAACTCCGCGCACACGGTCAGCAACGCGGTCGAACGGACCCACCGCGCCGGAACACCGAACGCGGGCACCGACGCGACGAACTCGGCGTAGTCCGCGCGTGAGCGCACCTTGCTCATCGCCGACACCAGCAGCACGAGTCCACAGAGGACGACAGCACCGAGCACCGGTCTCACCCCTGCCCGATCGGCCGGAGCACCACGCCGATCAGCGCGGCCGCCGGGAGGTAGCCCAGGCGCCGGGAGTCGTTGCTGCGCGCGAGGTTGTCCCCCAGCACCAGCAGCCGCCCCGACGGCACGACCGGGTCCGGCACGGGCATCGCGGCCGGCACCGGGTCCCCCGGCACGGCCACCGCCCGCTTCACCAGCCGCCCGCCGGTCGGGTCACCGCGGCCGGCCTCGACCTGCACGACCACGACCTGACCGGCCCGGACGGCGGCCAGCCGCGACCGCCGCACCAGCAACCGGTCACCGGAGCGGTACGTCGGTTCCATGCTGACCCCGCGCACGGTCACCACCAGCCACCGCCTGCGCGCCAGCACCACGCACGCGCCGCCCAGCACCACGGCCGCGAGCCCCACCCAGATCACCCGGACACCACCTCGTCGTAACCGGAAGCCTGCAAACGGAACAACCGCGCGTACGACCCGTCCAGGGCGATCAACGAGTCGTGCGTGCCCAGCTCGGCCACCCGCCCACCGGCCAGCACGGCGATCACCCCGGCGTCGCGGACCGCCCCCAGCCGGTGCGAGACCAGCACGCTCGTCGCACCGGCGCGGTGCCGCCGCAGGCTCGCGTGCACCTCGTGCTCGGCCTGCGCGTCCAGCCCGGAGCTGGGCTCGTCCAGGATCATCAGGTCCCTGCGGTCGCGCAGGAAAGCCCGCGCCAACGCGAGCCGCTGCCACTGCCCGCCCGACAGCAGCACGCCGGTCTCCGGGTCCGCGCGGTCGGCCTCGTCGAAGAACATCCGCGACAGCAACGTGTCGTAGCCGCGCGGCAACGCCGACACCACGTCGTCGGCTCCGGCCCGCCGGGCCGCGGCGGCCACGCGATCGCGACTGTCCATCACGGACACGTCGCCGAGCCCGATGTTCTCCGCGGCGGTGAGGTCGTACCGCATGTAGTCCTGGAACACCGCGCCGATCCGCGCGCGCAGGGAGTCCACCGACATCGACCGCAGGTCCACGCCGTCCCACAGGACCGCGCCACGCGACGGGTCGTAGAACCGGCACAGCAGCTTGACGATCGTGGACTTCCCGGCTCCGTTCAGCCCCACGAGCGCGAGCGACTGACCGTGCGGGATCGTCAGGTTCACGCCGCGCAGCACCCACGGCTGGTCGTCCGCGTACCGGAACCACACGTCCCGCAGCTCGACACCGGACCGCAGCGGCGGCACCCCGGCCGCACCGCAGGGCAGGTCCGGCGGCTGCGCCACGATCTCCTGGAAGTGGTGGAACAGCAGCACCGAGTGGTGCGCGGAGGCCAGGCAGTGCACCAGGCTCTGCAACGCGCCCTGCACCCCGGCGACCGCCGCCACGAACATCGCGACGTCGCCGATCGACGACGAACCGGAGGCCGCGAGCCACACCGACCACACCAGCCCGCCCGCGGCCACCGCGGCGGTCAGCCCGGCCAGCGCCCCGTGCGCCCGCGCGTCACGCCGGTCCTGCCCCTCCACCACGGCGTGCGCGGCCGACAGCTCCACCAGCATCCGCCGCCGGAACAGGTCGCCCAGCCCGAGCAGCCGCAGCTCCTTCGCCGCGTCCAGGCTCGACAGCAGCTCGGCGTAGAAGGCCTCCCGCCGCTCGGCCGGCGTGATCGACCACAGCACCCGCGCCCGCGCCCGGCTCAGCCGCAGGTGGGCGAGCAGCGCCGGAACGGCGGCGACCAGCACGACCACGGCCATACCGGCGTTGAGCAGCAGCAACGTCGCGAAGAAGCCGGACAGCGTCACCACGGCCTGCGCGGCGCCGAGGCCGTCGTCGACCAGCTGACCGGGCCCGCTGCGCCCGGTCTGCTGCGCCAGCTGGAGCTTGTCGCGGAACCGCGGGTCCTCCATCCGCGCGAGACCGGTGAGCCGCCCCATCGCCCGGTACAGCCGGTCCATCGACACCACCGCGACCGCGCGGTCCAGCCGTTGCTTCAGGTACTGCGACGCGACCGGCAGCAGCCCGCTGAGCAGACCCGTCACCGCGAGTCCCGCCGCCCACGGCAGCAGCGCGGCCCAGGCGCCACCGGCGGACAGCCCGTCCAGCAGCACCTTGGTGCACCACGCGGACCCGAGCGGCACCAAACCGCCCAGCAGGCACAGCACCGCGTAGAGCGGTGTGCCCGCCGGTGCCGCGCTCCTGGTCAGCCCGATCGCGCTGACCAGGAGCGACAGCACCCGGCCGGCCCCCAGCGAGGGGGTCACCGCGTCGCCGGCACCGGCAGCGCGGACATCTCCCACCCGCTCGCCACCACGGTCCCGGACGCGTCGACCAGCCCCACGGCCGGATAACCCGTGGTGCCGAAGGCGGTGTGCAGCGGTCCGCCGATCTCCTCGACGAACACCTCCGCCACCTCACCGAGGCGCACCACCATGTCGGCGGTCTCCTCCGCACCACCGGCGGCGACGGCGATGACCCTGCCGCGGTGCCCCGTGGCGTACTCGATGAACTGCGGCATGCGCTCCTTGCACGGTTCGCAGCCCGGCGAGAAGAAGCCGACCAGCGCACCGGTGACGTCCACATCGGACACCGCGCCCACGGTCGCACCCGCGGGCAGCATGATGTCCGGTTCGGCCGCCGCCTGCTTCTCCCGCAGGTCGCGCAGCACCTCGTTCTGCGCGCGCAGCCGCCGGATGACGCCGAAGCTCAGCAGCAGGTCCAGCACGCACAGCACGCCGACGAGCACGACCGCCGCGGTCAGCACAGACATGGCACTCTCCGAAGCTCGAAGGGGAACGCCGCGGGTGGCCGCCAACAGGCCACCCGCGGCGTCGAGGGGTCAGGTCCCGCAGGTGCGGAAGACCGCGCACGGACCGCACGTGACCTGGCAGGCGCCGTTGTACGAGCAGCGCTGGCGGAAGTCGCTGCGCTCACGGCAGTAGCAGTGCTTGTAGAACGGGTCCGGAGGGCAGCCCGCACCCACGTCCACCTTGGCCACGAACACACTGAGCAGCTTGTCGCTGAGCGACCCCAACGTCTTGCGCATGTTCCGCGCTCCCTTCCTCCGGCGCCGGGTGGCGTCGGTGGCGCCAACCTAGGAAAGCCGCGTACACACCTGCCCCCAGCGCGCATACACGCGCCCGTGTACGCCGTGTCGGCGGTGTGTCAGCGGCCACGGCCAGGATCGGGCGGGTGTCAGTCGAGTTCAGAGTTCTCGGGCGGATCGAGGTGCGGGCCCGCGGCGGCGTCGTCGTGCCCGGCTCGCTCAAGCAACGCCTCCTGCTGGCGACGCTGCTGCTCAACCCCGGCCGGGCGGTGCCGGTCCGCCGCCTGGTGCGCACGCTGTGGGGCGAGGAGCCGCCGATCTCGGCGGTCGCGAACCTGCGCACGTACGCCAACCGGCTGCGCCGGGCACTCCCCCCGCTGCCCGACGGCTCCTGCCGGATCGCCGGCCGGGAGGCGGGCTACGAGCTGACGCTGCGGCGCGGCGAGCTGGACCTGCACCTGTTCACCGAACGGGCCGAGGCCGGTCGCGCGGCGCTGGCCCGCGGCGCCCACGCCGAGGCCGCGCGCCACCTCGGTGCGGCGCTGTCGGGGTGCCGCGGTGCCGTGCTGGAAGACCTGGCCGGGCACGACGCGCTCGCCGCGGCCATCGCACCGGTCGAGGAGCTGCGGCTCGCCGTCACCGAGGACCACTTCGACGCCCGGCTCGGACTGGGTGAGCACTGCGCGGTGATCACGCCGCTGCGCGAGTTCACGGGCGATCACCCGCTGCGGGAACGGCCGCGGGCGCAGCTGGTCACGGCGCTCTACCGGGCCGGCGACCTGGCCGGTGCGCTCGCCGTCTACAGCGACTACCGCCGCGTGCTCGCCGAGCACCTGGGCCTCGAACCCTCGCCGGAGCTCGCGAAGCTGCACCAGGCCGTGCTGGACCGCGATCCCGGCCTCACCGTCACGGTCCGCGCTCCGCAACCCGATGCGCCGCGCGAGCTCCCGGCGCGCTGCGGGGCGTTCGCCGGGCGTGCACACGACGTGGCGCGGCTGCACGACGTGCTGCGGCAGCGGCCCGCGCTGGCCGTGGTGCACGGTCCGTGCGGCATCGGCAAGAGCGCTCTCGCGCTGGAGGTCGCGCACCGGGCCGCGGCCTCGTTCCCGGACGGCCAGCTCCACATCGACCTCAGCCAGGCCAGCAGGGTGCCGCACCGGCTGCTGCGCCACCTCGGCGTGCCGGCGAAGGACGTGCCGTGGACGTCCGAGGAGGCCGCCGCGGTCCTGCGCTCGCACCTGGCCGGCCGCGCGGTGCTGGTGGTGCTGGACGGCGCGACCGGCCCGGCCCAGGTGCGCGACCTGGTGCCCGCCGCCGGGCCGTGCGCGGTGCTGGTCACCAGCCGCTCGCCGCTGCTGCTGGACGGCGCCGCGCACGTCGGCCTCTCCGCACTGTCCGAAGTGGACGGGTTCGAGCTGCTGGTCCGGCTGGCCGGTGCCGAACGGGTCGAGGCCGATCCGTCCTCCGCCGCCCGGATCGTCCGCTGCTGCCACGGGATCCCGCTCGCCCTGCGCCTCGCGGGCACGATCCTCGCGCACCGCCCACGCCGGTCGCTGGCGTGGCTCGCCCGGCGCCTGGAACCGGAGAAGCGCAGGCTCGCCGAGCTCAGCTACGGCGGCGAGTCGGTCCGCGCCGCCTACGCCGCGGCGCTCGCCGACGTCGACGACCCGCTGGCGGTCGCGGCGTTCCGGGTGCTCGGCCGGCACGGGCTGTGCGACGCGGCCACGGCGGCCGTGCACCTGGACACCGGTGTGCTGGAGGCGGAGGCGGCGCTGGACCGCCTGGTGGACCTCGGTCTCGCGGAGTGGGGCGACGGCGACACCTACCGGCTGCCCGGCCTGCTGCGGTTGTTCGCGGCCGAGCTCAGTCGCGAGTGGACCGCGGCCGGCTGAGCAGCGTCTCCCGGTGCTGCCACGCCAGTGCCAGCAGGGCTGCCCCCGCCGCCTGCGTCGGTTCGTCGTGCACGAACCGCTCGACGTTCGCGGCGGTGAAGTCGAGCCCGGCCAGGACGCGGCCCTCGTCGTTGTGCGCCACCAGGTCCCCGAACAGCTCGTCGAACAGCGCGGCCGGGAAGACCGCGACGGTCAGCAGGTCCGTCGCGAACGTCAGCGGGTCCACGCCCATCCCGAGGTAGTGCACCCGCGCCTCGGCCAGCCTGCGCGCGAACGGCCACCCCGCGTAGTCGACCGGCTCCGCGTACTCCTCCGCCGCGCCGAGCAGTTCCTCCGCGAACTCGCGGATCATGCAGTGCCACAGCGAGAAGTCGTTCGCCACGTCGGTGGCGGGCTGGAACACCCCGACCGGCAGCACCTGGTACATCCCGCCCGCGTGCCCGACCTTGCGCGGGTCCCGCCAGTGCAGGAAGAACGTCGCCGCGCCGCTCGCCCGGTCGTGCCGGATGGTCAGGGTGCTGATCGCGACGTTCACCGGCCGCCGCGCCGGGTCGCACGGGTCGCCCACGGCCTCGCGCATCGGCACCGCGTCGGCCAGTCCGAGCTCGCGTGCCGCGTACTCGTGCGCACACGCCTCGCCCACGTCGATCCCGTCGAAGTACGAGCCGACGCCGAACGTGAGGTGCCGGCCGGTGCTGCCGAGCAGCCGGTAGGTCGGCCGGTTCTCGAACACGGCGGGTGCCGCCAGTGCCGCCATCGCCTCCGAGTAGCTGCGGAAGCCCTCCGGCAGGCCGCCGGTCATCGGCGGGAAATCGGTGGCCCCGGCCAGTTCCAGGGTGAGATCGTGCAGCGGGACCGGTTCGGACGGCATCCAGTGGGCCGCGGTGAGCAGCGGCGTGCCGGCCACCTTCGGCACGTCCGGGTACTCCGCGGCGGCTTTGACCGCGAAGGCGTGCCGGTGTTCGAGCAGGTGGGCACGGACCTCGAGCCACTGTGCAGGCATGGGCGTGATGGTGTCACGGACCGGGAGGATGAGTGGAACTGCTCGCCGGCGGCGGAATCAACGTCGTCTATCGCATCGGCGAGACCGTGCGACGCCCCGTCGGCCCGTGGTCACCGCGTGTGCACGGACTGCTGCGCCACCTGCGCGAGCGGGGCTTCACCGGCGCACCGGACTTCCACGGCATCGACGAGGAGGGCCGCGAGGTCCTCACGTTCTTCCCCGGTGAGGTCGGCAACTACCCGCTGTCGGCCGCTGTGCGATCGCGGGAGGCACTCGTCAGCGCCGCCCGGCTGCTGCGGTCCTACCACGACGCCACGGCCGGCTACGACCACCGCACCGGCTGGATGCTGCCGGTGCGGGAACCGGCCGAGGTGGTCTGCCACGGCGACTTCGCGCCGTACAACTGCGTGCTGGACGGCACGACGGCGGTCGCGTTGATCGACTTCGACACCGCGCACCCGGCGCCGCGGCTGTGGGACGTGGCCTACGCGCTGTACCGGTGGGCGCCGCTGACCCACCCGGACAACCACGACGGCTTCGGCACCACGGCGGAGCAGGCCGCCAGGGCCCGCGCGTTCTGCGACGCCTACGGCCTGGCGGACCGCTCGGGCCTGGCGGAGGCGGTGGCCGACCGGCTCACCGCGCTCGTGGAGCTCATGCACGAGCGGGCGAACGCGGGTGACGAGGCGTTCGCGCGCCACATCGCCGACGGCCACGACCGGCTGTACCTGCGTGACATCCGGTACGTGCGGGAGGCGGCGGCGGACCTGTTCCCGGCCTGACCCGCTGTCAGCGCGCGGACATCACCGGCTGCCGGTCCGGGATCGCCGCGGCCACCGCCACCGCGGCGAGTGCGGCGGCCGCGCCGAGGCCCATGATCAGCCGGAAGCCGCCCAGGTTCGCGTGGTGCGCGAGGATCGACCCGGCCACCGCGCTGGACACCGACGTGCCGATCGCGCGCATCAACGTGTTGAGGCTGTTGGCCGCGGCCGTCTCCGACACCGGCACGGCCGACATGATCAACGCGGGCATCGCGCCGTACGCGAGCCCGATGCCCGCGCCGATCACCGACGACACCAGCACCAGCTGCCACACCTGCGACATCAGGCCGGCCCCGGCGCCGTAGCCGGCGGCCACCACGAAAGCGCCGTACATCAGCGTCCTCTTCGGACCACCGGCCGCCGAGACGCGGGCCGCGACCGGTGCCATGACCATCATGACCAGACCGCCCGGTACCAGCACCAGACCGGTCACCAGCATCGACTGGCCGAGGCCGTACCCGGTGGCCGCGGGCAGCTGCAGGACCTGCGGCAGCACCAGCGACTGCGCGAACATGGCGAACGCGAACACCAGCGACGCGAGGTTCGTCAGCAGCACCTGGCGGCGGATCGTGGTGCGCAGGTCGACCAGCGGCCGCGAGCGCCGCAGCTCGTACCAGCCCCACAGCAGCAGCACCACCGCCGCGGCCGCGAACAGCCCGGTCGTGTTCCACTCGGACGCCTTGGAGATCGCCAGCAGCAGGCACACCAGCGCCGCGGACAACCCGAAGGCGCCCACGAGGTCGAACCGCCCGCCGCTGCGCACCGAGGACTCCGGCACCAGTGCGAAGACGCACACCGTCACGACCGCGCCCGCCGCACCCGCGGTCCAGAACACCACGTGCCAGTCGCTCCGCTCGGCCAGCAACGCCGCCGCCGGCAGCCCGAGCGCACCGCCCACGCCGAGGGACGCGCTCATCACCGCGGTCGCCGAGCCGAGCCGTTCGGCCGGCAGCTCGTCGCGCATGATGCTGATGCCCAGCGGGATCACGCCCGCCGCGAGCCCCTGCACCGCCCGTGCCGCGACCAGCCACGGCAACGTCTCGCTCAGCGCCGCCGCGACCGAGCCGATGACCAGCAGCACCAGGCTGACCAGCAGCATCCGCCGCTTGCCGTACATGTCGCCGAGGCGCCCGACCACCGGTGTGGCGACGGCGCTCGCCAGCAGGGTCGCGGTCACCACCCACGCCGTGTCGCCGGGTGGCGCGCCGAGCAGCGCGGGCAGCCTGGGCAGCAACGGGATCACGAGGGTCTGCATGAGCGAGACCACGATGCCGCCGAGCGCGAGCACGGCCACCAGGACGTTCGGGCGAGCAGTCATGACGGTCATCGTAAGTCAGTTGATTGACTTAACAGCAAACGTCCGGGACGGTGGAGAAGAACGGCGAGCGTGCTCCAGCGGTGCTCGACGCGCCGCCTCCCGTCGCCGGGCCCGGCGGTCGCGGTGGAAGATCTCCGTCGAGTGGAGGCCCGTCGGGCCCGAGGAGCTACCGGTGCGATGGTGATCATGAGCAAGGCCGAACGCGCGACCGCGACCCGTGCGGCGATCCTGACCGCGGCGGAACGGCTGTTCGCCGAGCACGGCGTGGGTGCCGTGTCGAACCGCCAGGTCAGCGAGGCCGCCGGGCAGGGCAACAACACCGCGGTCGGCTACCACTTCGGCACCAAGGCCGACCTGGTGCGCGCCATCGTCCGCAGGCACGCCGAGCCGGTCGAGCTGGCCCGGCAACGGCTGGTCGCGCAGCTCGGCGAGGAAGCGGACCTGCGCGACTGGCTCACGTGCCTGGTGCGGCCGAGCGTCGACCACCTGGCCGAGCTCGGCAGCCCGACCTGGTTCGCCCGGTTCAGCGCACAGGTGATGACCGACCCGTCGCTGCGGCCCATCATGATCGAGGAGTCGCGCACGCCGGCGATGGCGCGCGTGCTGGCCGGGCTGCACGCCGCCCTGCCGGAGCTGCCGGACGAGGTGCACGCCGAACGCGGTGACATGGCCCGCCAGCTGCTCGTGCACATGATCGCCGAACGCGAGCGCGCGCTCGCCGACGGCACCCCCACACCGCGCGCCAGCTGGGCCGACGCGGCGACCGGGCTGATCGACGCCCTCTTCGGGCTCTGGCACGCACCGGTCCACCCCGGGAAGACCCCGTGATGGCCACCGCCGGACCGCGGACGCGGTGCCCGGCACGTCGTCTGTCCGCTGTGGACGGGTCGGTCACTCCACGGCGCAGGCGCTGCCGTTGAGCGTGAACGCGGCCGGTTCCGGGTTGGCGCCGCGAACGCTGCCGTTGAACCCGAACGACACCGTGCCGCCGGGCGCGATCTCGGCGGTGTAGTCCTCGCTGAACGCGCGGACCGGGCTGGTGCCGCGCAGCAGCCTGGCCCGCCACATCTGCGTGACGGCCTGGTCGCCGCCGAACGTCCAGCCCACCGTCCAGCCGTTGACCGGGGACGCGCTGGTGTTGCGCAGGGTCACCTCGGCGGTGAACCCGCCCTGCCACTGAGCCGTGATCACGTAGCCGACCGCGCACGGCCGGGGCGGGGCAGGTGGCGGTGGTGGCGGCGGTGCGGTGGTCCGGGCAGGGGGCGGCGGAGTCGTCGTGACCGGTGTCGGCGCCACCGCCTTCGTCGGCTCGGACGGGTCCATGCCCTCGCACGGCGGTCCCCACAGGCCGCGGTTCGCTTGCGCCGCCGCCATTTCGGCATCGGTGAACCTGCCGCCGTCAGCGCCCTGCGACCGCAGCACGCCCTCGCGCACGGCGAGCAGCGCGTAGTCGGTGCCGTCCTCCAGCAGCAGGCTGGCCTCGCCGGGCGTGATGCTGCTGACCCGGACCGTGCGGGCCAGCAGCGTGGTGCGCGCGAACGCCAGCGCCTGCGGCGCCCAGCAGTCGGCGGGCGGTGCCAGCAGGGCGATGCGAACGCGGGTGCCGTCGGCCAGCTCGACGGTGAGCGGGTCCGGCACGGCCCGCACCACGTGCGGGACGCCCTCGGGCGCGTCGGAGACCAGCGTCGGTTGGTTCAGCAGCGGGCGGGTGGGGTTCGGCGGCGTGGTCGGCTGCGTGCTGCACGCGGCGAGTGACACCGCGAGCAGCAGGGCCGGCAGGGTTCTGGTCATCCGGAGGTGGCGGTCCAGTGCTGGTCGGGTGGAAATGGGGGTGCGCAAGCATTTCGACCGCCATCTTGGCGAGCCTCGCGAACGACGTCCAGCAACGAACCGATCACGGCCCCGCAATCGTGAATCCTCGATGTTCACGTTCACATACGTCGTTTTCCGCAGACGCGGTGAGGCCCTGCCGAGCGGTGGCGCGCTCCGCTCGGCAGGGGGCTGATGGCGCTCGATCCCAGCGCTTGGTTGACGAACCACCCCTCCACGTTCACTGACCCCAAGTGGTTACAGACCGGCATACGGACCGGGATGATAAATCGTTCAACTACTTGTGAGCGCTCACAGTGGACTGTCATGCTGGCGCCCGATTCGCAGAGCGCACCTGCGTCCGGGGGAAGGCCGCCATGCCACCGCACCACGACACCGTTCACGAGCTGCTGAGACTCCGCGTCAACGGCGTGAACCTCAAGATCGCCGCAGCCCGCACCACCGGCCGGCTCGCCCCTGTCGTGTTCCTGCACGGGTTCGGTGGCACCAAAGAGGACTACACCGACGTCGTGCTGCGCCCGGCGTTCCACGACCGGCCGGTCATCGTCTTCGACGCACCCGGTTGCGGCGCCAGCGAATGCGCCGACCTCGCCGCCGTCGACATCCCGTTCCTCGCCGACACCGCCCGCGCGGTCGTGGACCACCTGGGCGTCAACCGGTTCCACCTCGTCGGTCACTCGATGGGCGGTGTCTCCGGCCTGCTGCTCGCCCACCGCCAGCCCGGCCGGGTGCTGAGCTTCGTCAACATGCACGGCAACCTCACCCCGCAGGACTGCTTCCTCAGCCGACCGGCGCTCTCCGGCCACCGCCCCGACTTCTTCGCCGCGTTCGCCGAGGACGTCCGCCGCGCCCCCGGCTACGCCGCCGCCCTGTACGCGACCGGCCTGCCGCACAAGGTCCGCCGCGGTGCCGCGCGCGGCATCCTCGAGTCCATGGTGGAGCTCTCCGACCACGGCGGGCTGATGCCGAAGTTCCTGTCGCTGCCGTGTCCCCGGATGTTCCTGTACGGCGAGGAGCACGCGGGGCTGCCCTATCTGCCGCAGCTCGACGCGAACGGCGTGGAGCTGGCGGAGATCCCGCACAGCGGCCACTTCCCGATGTACTCCAACCCGGTCGCGATGTGGCGGCACATCGCCGAGTTCCACCAGCGCGTGGAATCCGGGCACGGCGGGGACGTCCGCTTCCACGCCTGACCGCGCGGGCGAACCGGTCGCGGCATTGGTCCTGTCGGGCGAACGGGACCGCGACCCGGCCCGTCGCGCTGCCCCGGCGTGCTATCCCGGTCGGATGGGGGGAACCGAGTTCCGGCTGCTCGGGACTGTGGGGGCCTGGCGTGGGAACCAGGCCGTCCAGCTCGGGCACGGCCGAAGACGATGTGTGCTGGCCGCGTTGCTGGTCGACGCGAACCAGGTGGTGTCCGCCGACCAGCTGCTGGACCGGGCGTGGGGTGACGCCGTGCCACGGCGGGGGCGTGACACGTTGTACGCGTACCTGTCCCGGCTGCGGCAGGCGTTCCGCGGGCTGGACGTGGAGATCACCCACCGGTCCGGCGGGTACGTGCTCGTGGTGGACCCGGACACCGTGGACCTGCACCGGTTCCACCGGTTGCTCGCGCGGGGGCGGGCGGAGGCCGGTCCCGCGGCCCGGCTGGCGCTGTTCGACCAGGCCGTGGCGCTGTGGCGGGGTGAGGCGTTCGCGGGGCTGAGCACGCCGTGGCTCGACAACGTCCGGGAAAGCCTTGCGAAGGAACGGTTCGGCGTCGAGCTGGATCGGATCGACCTCCGGCTGGAGCTGGGGTTGCACGGCGAGCTGGTGACCGAGCTGGCCGCGGCGGTGCGCGAGCACCCGCTGGACGAGCGGCTGGCCGGGCAGCACATGCTGGCGCTGTACCGGTCGGGGCGGCAGGCCGAGGCGCTCGCGGAGTACCAGGCGTTGCGCGACCGGCTGGCCGACGCGCTCGGGGTCGACCCGGTGCCCGAGGTGCGGCGGCTGCACACGGCGTTGCTGCGGCAGGCACCCGAGGTGGCGCCACCGGAGGCGGATCGGCCGCCCGCGCAGGTGCCCGGCGGTGTCCCGCACTTCGTCGGCAGGGAGGAGGCGTTGCGGGAGCTCGGTCGTCCGTTGTCGGTGGTCGTGGGCACCGGGGGCGCCGGGAAGTCCGCGCTCGCGGTGCACTGGGCGCACCTGCACGGCGGCGACTTCCCCGACGGGCAGCTGTACGTGAACCTGCGCGGCTACGACACGGCCGAGCCGATGACCGCTTCCACGGCGCTGGAGGGTTTTTTGCGCTCACTGGGGGTGGAGCGGATTCCGCCCGGTGTGGACGAGCAGTCCGCGTTGTACCGCTCGACGCTGGCCGGGCGGCGGATGGTCGTGCTGCTGGACAACGCGCGGTCGGCCGGCCAGGTGCGGCCGCTGCTGCCCGGACGGCAGGGCTGCGCCGTGGTGGTGACGAGCCGCGACGACCTGGCCGGGCTCGTGGCCCGCGACGGCGCGCACCGGGTCACGGTGGGGCGCCTGAGCGAACCGGAGGCGCTGGAGCTGCTGCGCCGGGTGCTGGGCGCGACCAGGGTCGACGCGGAGCTCCCGGTGGCGGCCGAGCTGGTCCGGCGGTGCGTGGGGCTGCCGCTGGCGGTGCGGGTGGCGGCGGAACGGGCTGCGGGCGTGGCCGGCCTTGCGGACCTCGTGGCGGAGCTGGACGACCTCGACGCGCTGGACGTGCCCGGCGACCCGGCCTCCGCGGTGCGGAGCGTGTTCTCGTGGTCCTACCGGGCGTTGCCGCCGCCCGCGGCCCGGCTGTTCCGCCTGCTGGGCCGGCACCCCGGACCCGACCACGGCGCCTCCGCCGCTGCCGCACTGGCCGGTGTGGACCTACCGATCGCCCGGCGGTTGCTGGACGTGCTCAGGGCCGCGCACCTGGTCGAGCAGACCGCGCCGGACCGGTACGCGATGCACGACCTGTTGCGGCTCTACGCCCGGCAGCTCGGCGCGGAGCCGGAGGCGTTGCGGCGCTTGGCCGACTGGTACCTGCACACCGCGTGCGCGGCCGTCGAGCTGGTGAACCCGGCGGTGCTGCACCTGCCGCGGCCGGAGGTGCGCGCGGCGCTGAGCGGCCGCGCCGAGGCGCTGGAGTGGCTGGACACCGAGCGGCACAACCTGGTCGCGCTCGTCCACACGGCCGACGGCCCGATGGCGTGGCGGCTGGCGGACGCGTTGCGCGGCTACTTCTGGTTGCGCAAGCACCACGACGACTGGCTCGACACGGCACACGCGGGACTTCAGGCGTCCGTTGTGGACGGTGACCTGCGCGCACAGGCCGCCATGCACCAGAGCATCGCCACCGCGCGGCTCAGCCTGAGCCACTACCGGCTCGCCGCGGAGCACTTCGAGCACGCCCGCGCACTCAGCGAGCGGATCGGCTGGCACGAGGCACAGGCCGCCGCGCTCGGCAACCTCGGCGTCCTGCACCGCCACCGCGGCCGGCTGCGCGACGCCGCCGCCTGCCACGCGCGGGCGCTGGCCGTGGTCAGGTCGATCGGCGCGGAGGCCGGGGAGGCCGAGGTGCTCGGCGACCTCGGCGACGTCTACCACGAGATGGGCCACCTGCGCCTCGCCGAACGGCAGTGCCGGCGTGCGCTGGCCCTCCACCGCGCGCACGCCTCGGGGTACGGCGAGGCGGCCGGCCTCAGCCTGCTCGGCAGGATCTCGTTCGAGCTGGGCGAGCTGTCGGGGGCCGTCGCGCACTTCACCGCCGTGCTGCGCTTGGACCTCGGCGCGCGCGGTCTGGAGGCGGCGACCCTCGCGCGGCTCGCCCTGGCCGAGTGCGCACTGGGCGCGCACGACCGGGCGGCGGTGCACGCGGAGGGCGCGCTGGACCTGGCCCGCGACACGGACAGCCGCGGCGCCGAGCTGGACGCCCAGAACGCGCTGGGCCTGGTCGACCGCAGGTGGAACCGCTGCGCCCAGGCGGCCGAACGCCACCGGCACGCTCTGGACCTCGCCCGCTGCGACGGTTACCTGCGCGGCGAGGTGGAGTCCCTGATCGAGCTGAGCGCCGCGGTGGTGGCGCTCGGCTGTCCCGACCCCGGCCTGACCGAGCAGGCGGTCACGCTGGCGGCGGAAGCCGGTTTCCGGGTGCTCCACGGCCGCGCCCTCACGGCTCAGGCGCAGGCATGGGCGGCGTGCGGTGCCGTGGACGCGGCGGTGGCCAGCGGCGAGGCGGCTCTGGGTGTCCACCTCGCCACCGGCCACCGGCTCGGTCACGCCGCCACCGTGGCGTTGCTGGCCCAGCTCACGGGTACCGGCCCGTAGAGCCGGTGGCGGTCAGCGGCCGGTCGTGCGGTGCCCGGATCAGCACGCCACCAGGCTGCCCCGGAGCCCGTTGGAGTTCAGGTCGAGGTAGGCGTCGCTGACCCAGCCCTGCACGCCGGTCGTCGTGTCCCGCAGGTACGTCCACGTGGTGTAAGTGCTGCCGTTCCTGGTCACCGAGTCGCCCAGGGCCCAGCAGTGGTAGTCGACGTTGTGCGTGAGCTGGCCCTGGCCGTCGGACGTGCACGAGCTGGTGTGCGGGCCGCGGCGGATGTTGACGTTGCCGGCATCGAAGAACCGGCCACTGCGGGTGTCCTTGTTGCTGTGCGCGGGCGAGGCGCACGCCAGGCTGCCGACACCGGACTCGACGGTGTCCGCCGCGCCGGTGTGCACGGGCGCCGGCTTGTCGTCCGCCGCGTTCGCCGTCCCCATCAGCGCGAGCGACGTCGTGGCCGCGAACAGCACAGCGGCCAGAGCAGAAGAAACCTTCATGTTCGTCCCCCTTCAAGGTGTGCTTGCGCCGCCCAGCCTGCTCACCGGGCCGTGCCCAAAACCTTGCGCAAAACCTTGACCCCCGTTTCGGCCCGGCTGGTCCGTTCGGCCGATCAGCCGCGACCGTTGGACGGCGCCAAACGACCTGTCGCCGCAGCCGCCGTCCCGGTTTCATGATCACCGGGCAAGAGTTTGACCGGTGGCCAAGACCTACAGTTACGCGGACGCCGTCCGGCTCCTCGGCAAGAGGGAGAGCGCCCTCGTCACCGCGCTCGACAGGCTGGCGGGGTTCACGCTGCTCGGCGGTGCCGCCGGCGGGGTGTCCGAGCTGCTCGGCTGGTTCGACGCGAAGACGGACTTCGTGCGGCTGAGCCACGAGCTGCTGGTCAAGGCCGGTGAGAAGCGGTCGGGCCTGAGCCGGTACAGCCGGACCGAACGCCTGCACGCCGCCCACACCGTGATCGTCGTGGTGGCGCTGTTCGAGGCATTCGAGCAGGTCGAGCTGCCGTTCCGGTTCACGGAGCTGGGGCTCGGCAAGGACGAGCAGCGCACGCTGGTCGGGCTGAACAACATCTTCGACGGCGAGGGCGTGCTGCCCAGCGCGCACCGCCCCTACGAGCAGAACCTCCTGGCCCTGGAGCAGCAGTACGAGGGCGCCTGCCGCGGCATCCTGCGGCTCGTCAGGGACAGGGCGGTCTGGGCGCTGCTGAGCGGTGAGCAGCGCGACCGCACCGAACGGGTGCTGTCCACCCTGCACAAGGCCGCGCTGACCCGGTACGAGGAGCTGGTCCGCAAGCTGGGCGCCGAGTACCACGAGCTGGCCTTCTGGTTGCAGGCCGACCAGAACGCGCACATCTCGGCCGGGCTGACGCGGCTGGAGGAGGCGCTCACCCGCACACGGGTCGGTGCCGAGCCGGACGAGCGCCGCAGGGCGCTGGCGAACCGCTACCGGGCGGTGCTGGACCGGCCGATCATCGACCCCGGCCAGGTGCCGGCCGGGCTGGAGATCCCGATCACCCGCCACGCCTACGTCGACCCGGACTACCAGGTCGTGCCGATGACGCAGGGCGCTCACCCGGCCGAGCTCGGCTTCTGGTGCGCGCCCGAGCAGCGCTCCGACCTCTACCAGTACCTCGTCGGCCACCTGACCTCGCCGAAGGCGGTCAGCCACCCGCTGGTGGTGCTCGGCGACCCCGGCTCCGGCAAGTCGCTGCTCACGAAGGTGCTGGCCGCGCGGCTGCCGGCCAGCGACTTCCTGACCGTGCGCGTGGAGCTGCGGTCGGTCGCCGCGGAGGCCGACCTGCGCAGGCAGATCGACCAGGGGCTCAGCCTGGCGCTGCACGAGGACGTGAGCTTCGCGGCGATGGCGAGGGCGGCCGGTGACGCGTTGCCGGTGGTGCTGCTCGACGGGTTCGACGAGCTGCTGCAGGCGACCGGGGTGAGCCAGACCGACTTCCTGCACCGGGTGCAGACGTTCCAGCGCGACCACGCCGACGCCGGGCACCCGGTGGCGGTCGTCGTGACCAGCCGGATCAGCGTGGCCGGCGGCATGCAGATCCCGCTCGACACCGACGTGCTGCGGCTCGCGCCCTTCACCGACGCGAACGTGGCGGCGTGGCTGGAGGTCTGGAACTCCTCCAACGAGGACTACTTCCGGCACAACGAGGTCCTGCCGCTGACCGCCGGCGCGGTGATCGCGCACCACGACCTGGCCGAGCAGCCGTTGCTGCTGCTGATGCTCGCGCTGTACGACGCCGTGGGCAACGCGTTGCAACGCCACCACGACAGCCTGGGCCGGATCGACCTGTACGAGAAGTTGTTGCGCCGCTTCGCACGCCGCGAGGTCGACAAGGGCAACGACGTCGTCGCGGCGGACGACGACCCGGTCGAGGTGGAGCTGGAGAAGCTGTCGGTGGTCGCGTTCGCGATGTTCCAGCGCGGCACGAAGTGGGTGGCGGGCAAGGCGATCGACCAGGACCTGACCGCGTTGCTGCGCGCCGGTGTGCCGCAGTCGACGCACGGGATGCGCACGCCGCTGAGCGAGGGCGACCGGATCGTCGGCAGGTTCTTCTTCGTGCAGTGCGCGACGGCGACCCGCGACAAGCACCTGTTGCACACCTACGAGTTCCTGCACGCCACCTTCGGCGAGTTCCTGGTCGCGCGGTTCATCTGGTGCGTGCTCAGCGACCTGCGCGAGCGGGAGTCCTCCGGGCGGCGCATCACCGGCGCGCAGCCCGACGACAGCCTGCTGTGGGGCCTGCTGTCGTTCGCGCCGCTGACGTCGAGCAACCCGGTGATCGAGTTCCTGATGGAGATGGCGGGTGCCGACAAGCACCGCGACGCGCTGAAGACGTTGGTGCAGCGGCTGTTCGCACTGGCGCAGATCCCGCGCGCCCGTTCGCTGGAGGCCTACCAGCCGGTGCGCAGGCCCGCACCGGCGCGGTACGCGATCTACAGCCTCAACCTCGTCGTGCTGCACGTGGTGCTCGACCAGTGCTGCAGCTCGCACGACATCGGCGTGCCGGACTGGTCGAAGCTGACGACGTTCTGGAAGTCGCAGCTGTCGGACGCGGAATGGCGCACCCTCATCGAGTCGCTGTACGTGCGGCGCGACACCCCGCCGCACGTGGTCCTCGCCATCGGCACACCGGTCCCGACCACCGTGGAGCAGGACGGGCTCGCGGGGCGCGTCTCGTTGAGCGAGGCGGCGCTGGACGTCCGGTTCACCGGCGACCCGGCGGGCAGCCAGTTCAAGCACGCGTTCGAGGCGCTGCCCGAACACCGCCTCGACGTGGACTACGCGCGGGCGCTGATCCAGCTCACCGCCTCACCGGCGCACCCGGCCGACCGGGCGCGCCACTACCTGCGCTGGGCCGACCGGTACCCCGACCTGGTGCTGGAGTGCCTGCGCCGCGACATCACCGTGGGCGTGCAGACCCTCGAACGGCTCGCGACCACGAAGGTGGGCACCAGCAGCGCGTTCGTCGTGCAGCTGTGCGACCGGATCGGCCGCGGTGGTCCCGATGCCGAGCTGCTCGGCGTGCTCGGGAGCATCGTCACGAGCGGCTCCGAGGTGCCGATGCTGGACGCGTTCCTGCGGCTGCACGAGGGCAGCTACCGGGACTGCGAGCTGGATCTGCGAATCATCTTCGCGTCCGTGGACTTCGAGCGGGTGGGCGCCCACCGGCCCGACCTGGTCTACCGGGCCGGGACGGTCGCGCACGACATCGGGCTCTTCGACTAGCAGCAGACGTGCGACGGCGACCGGGCCGCCCGATCCGGCCCGGTCCGCGTCGTGCCGCGGTCAGGCCCGCCAGCGCCTGGACGCGTGGACCACCTCGCCGACCGCACGGGCGAGACTGCCGTCGACGTCGACGTGGCGCTCGTGCTCGGCCGTCGGAAGCGGCCTGGCCGGCTGCTCCGGGGCCTCGTACGGGTCGCTGTCGTCCCACCGCAGCCTGCGTGCCGTCTTCACGAACACGACCGCCGCGGCCAGCAGCAGCACCCCGACCGCGACCGGCCACAGGACCTTTTCCGCGATCGCGATGGCGAACTGGACCTGGGCCACGACGACGAACACGACGGTGAGCCCGACCACCGACCACGGCGCCGAGTGTCCGTCGCGTCTGCGCTTGGCGGCACCGGTTGCCCCCATTGGCGTCACCTCCACCGATGTCGCTTCGGACATCGGCGATTGATCGCACGGAGTTACACCGCCCAGCGTACTCCTCGGTCGTTTGGTTGCGCACAGTCATCACCCGCGGTACCGCTCACCAGGCACGGACGAGCGGACCGGCGTGCGCACGATTCACCCCGTGGTGTGATCATCGACCCATGACCGCACTGCACCACGGCGACCCGGCCGCGTTCGCCGCCGACGTCCTCGACGAGGGCCCGCCCGAACCCGAGCACGACCCCGGCGTGGCCTCCCGCCGTCCCACCAAGACCTCCGCCGCGGGCGCGCTGATCCGTGATTCCACCGGACGCATGCTGTTCGTGGTGCCGACCTACAAGTCCGTCTTGGACATCCCCGGTGGAATGACCGAGGACGACGAGTCGCCGAAGGCCGCGGCCGCCAGGGAGATCCGCGAGGAGCTCGGCACGGACCTCGCGCTCGGGCGGTTGCTCGTCGTGGACTGGACGCCGCGCAACGGCGTCTGGCGCGACTGCCACCAGTTCGTGTTCGACGGCGGTGTGCTCGACGGTGCCGTGGCGCACGACCCCGAGCTGGAGTCCGTGGTGTACCTGACGCTCGACGAGGCCAGGCCGCGCATCTACCCGTCGCTGCACCGGCGGCTGGTGCTCGCGGTGGCGGCGGCGGAAAGCGGTTCCACGCGGTACGCCGAGTTCGGCCGGGAGGTGTAGGAGGGCGGCGGCTGGCGGGCGGCGGGCTGGTGGGTTCCACTGTGGACGGGCGCGTGCCGCAGCCGTCGTGAGCCGTGGCCCGCGGCCGGCAGCGCCACCGTGGTCCGCGGCCCGCGGTGCGCGCCGCCGTCGCACCGCCCGTCCACCCCGCCCGTCCACCCCGCCCGCCTACGCCGCCGGTCCCGCCTTGCCCCTCCGCGTGGCATTTAAGCTCGCCCCATGGACCTGACCGCGTTCCCCAGGGTGAGCCTGGGCAGCTGGCCGACCCCGCTCGACGACGCCCCGCGCCTGGCCGCGGCGCTCGGCGGCCCGCCCGTCCTGGTCAAGCGCGACGACGTCAACGGCCTCGGCGCGGGCGGCAACAAGCTCCGCAAGCTCGAGTTCCTCCTCGGCGCGGCGGTCGAGCAGGGCGCGGACACGATCATCACGTTCGGTGCGCTGCAGACCAACCACGGCCGCCAGACCGCCGCGGCGTGCGCGAAGCTCGGTCTGCGCTGCGAGCTGGTGCTGACCGCCAAGGTCCCGATGTCCGGTCCCGCCTACGAGCAGTCGGGCAACGTCGTCCTCGACCACATGTTCGGCGCGAACGTGCACGTCTGCGCGACGCCGGAGGAGGCCGTCGAGGTCTACGACCGGGTCAACCACGCGGGCGCCGTCACGCTCCCCGTCGGCGGTTCCAACGCGCTGGGCACCCTCGGTTACGTCGCCGCCGCCGTCGAGCTGGTCGGGCAGCTGGGCGAGCGCGGCATCGACGACGCGTGCGTCGTCGTGCCGCAGGGCTCCGGCGCCACCGCCGCGGGCCTCGCGCTCGGCACCGAGCTGCTGGGGTGGCCGGGCACCGTCCACGCCGCCAGCGTCTCGCACAGCGCCGAGGAGGCCACCGCGGAGCTGCACCGGCTCGCCACCGACGCCGCCGGGCTGCTCGGCCGGGCCGCTCCGAAGCTCGGCCACGTCACCGTCACCGACGACACGATCGGCGCCGGCTACGGCGTGCCGACCGACGAGATGTGGGCCGTGCTGAAGCTGTTCGCGTCCACCGAAGGGGTGATCCTGGACCCGGTCTACACGGGCAAGGCCGCGGTGGCGTTCGAGCGCCTCGCACCCACCCTGACCAAGCCGGTCGTGTTCCTGCACACCGGCGGCCTGCCCGGCTTCTACGGTTACGCGCCGCAAGCCGTGAACCAGTACCGATAGCCAGGTCAGTACGCTGGACGGCGTGACCGACCTGGCCGACGACCTCAGCCTGCTTCGCGACCTCGAACGCAGGTTGCTCGTCTACAAGTTCGCGATCGAAGAGCTGATGACCAAGCTGAGGATCCTCAGCGAGGAGTTCGACTCGGTGCACCGGCACGACCCGATCGAGCACATCACGAACCGGGTCAAGAAGCCGGAGGGCATCCTGCAGAAGCTGCGGCGCAAGGGCCTGCCGTTCGAGCCCGACCGCATCGGCGACCAGCTCGACGACATCGCGGGCGTGCGGGTGATCTGCCCGTTCGTGTCGGACGTGTACCGGGTGTCGGCGATGCTGGCGAGCCAGCACGACGTGGACGTCCTGCTCACCAAGGACTACATCGCCGTGCCCAAGCCGAACGGGTACCGCAGCCTGCACCTCATCGTGCGGATCCCGGTGTTCCTGTCGGACCGGGTGGAGCACGTGAAGGTCGAGGTGCAGCTGCGGACCATCGCGATGGACTTCTGGGCCACGCTGGAGCACAAGCTGTTCTACAAGTACGACGACCGGCCGCCCGCGGACTTCGTCGACGAGCTCATGTCGTCGGCGTTGATCGCGGCGCAGCTGGACGAGCGGATGGAGTCACTGCACCGCCGCATCCACCAGGACGAGCGCTAGCTCCCGCGCGGCCTCCCCGCGCAGCACGCCGTAGTGGTCGGCGTCGATGCGGTGCTTGGCGGCGTCGGTCAGCGTCGCCCACTGGTCGAGCTGGCTGTCCAGCAGGTCGGCGGCGACCACGACCGCACGGGTCTGCTGCGGCTTGCGAGCCGTGTAGCCCGCGGAGGCCCTGGCGTGCCGCAGGAAGGCATCCCAGCGCTCGCTCAGCACGTGCGCGGGCACGTGGTGGCCGGCCTGGGCGAGCCGTGCGGCCATCACCAGCGTGTCGCCGAACTCGCCCTCGACGCCGAACGACGCCATGACGTTGCGGCCGAAGTCCTGGAACCACTCGCGTTCGACGTCCTCGGGGTAGTTCTGGCCGATCGGTGGCGTCGAGTCGATCAGGGCGAGCAGCGGTGGTTCCGGGTAGCGGGCGGCCATCTCGAACACGACCTGCCCGCCCATCGACCAGCCGGCCAGCACGTCGGGCGTCAGCCCGGCCAGGTCGAGGTCGGTGCGGTAGGCGCGGGCCATCATCGGCACGGTGGCCAGCGGTTCGACCTCCTGCGACACGGTGACGCGCCAGTCGTCCGGGAGCGCCGCAGCGAGCTCGCGGTAGTCCTGGACGCCGCCGCCCGCGCCGTGGACCAGGTGCAGGTGCGTGCCGGGGCCGTCCCGCAACGTCACGAGCGTGCTCGGCGCCGCCTGCTCCTCGGTGTTCAGCAGCTGGGTGACGAGCCGGCGCGGGGTGGGTTCGACGAGCCAGTCGGCGATGTCGACGGGCGCGCCCAGCCGGTCCCGCACGGCCGCCAGCAGCCGCACGACGTGCAGGGAGTGGCCGCCGGAGGCGAAGAAGTCGGCGTCCGGGCCGGTGGGCGGTGACTCGACGAGCGCGGCCCACTCCTGCGCGATCACCTCCCACTCGGTTCCGGACGGAAGTGCCTGGTGCTCCACGGCTTCGGTCTCGGCGCGGCCGGCGACCGCGCGGGTCCTGACCGGCAGGGCGCCGACGGTGAGCGCGGGATCGGCCCTGAGCACGGCGTCGACGTCGTCGAGCAGGCCGACGACGGTGTCGCGGTCGTAGCGGCCGGTGTTGTACTCCAGTTCGGCGCGGTGGCCGCCGTCGACCTCGGCGAACGACATGGCCATGTCGGCACGGGCCGCGCGGTTGGGGCTGGCGAGCCAGGTGAGGCCGACGTCGCCGAGCTTGAGGTCGAAGCCGATCGAGCCGAGGTAGCTCACGAGCAGCGGTGCCGCGTCGGTCAGGGACGCCTGCGTGGCAGGGGGAAGCGCGGCGAACACGGCCGGGTACGGCACGTGCTGGTGCGCGAACATCTGCCACAGCCCGTCGCGGGCGCGGGTGGCGACCGCCGCGATGGTGTCGGTGTCCTCAATGGACGCCCGCACCACGCAGAGGTTCGCGGTGTAGCCCATGAGGGCCTGGTCGCGTGCGCTCATCCGGTTCGCGGCGACGACACCGAGGCTGATGTCGTTGCCGGCGGTGCGGGCGAGCACGATCTCCAGTGCCGCCAGCATGATCGCGAACGGCGTGGCGAACGACGCCTTGGCCAGCGCCGCGACGCCCGCGCTGGCCTCGGCGCTCAGCATGTGCCTGATCACGACACCGGGCGCGCCGACGCCGAACCGGCCGGGGCGGTCGGCGGCGACGGTCGTGGCGGTGGCGCCGTCGAGCGCCGAACGCCAGTGGTCCAAGGTCTTGTCCCACTTGCCGCTCGCGCGGGCCTCGTGCTGTTCCACCGCGTACACCGTGAAGGGAACGGCGTCGGAGTCGAACTCACCGCCCTCGTAGGCGGTCGAGAGCTCGGCCATCAGCAGCTGGATCGCCCAGCCGTCCAGCACGATGTGGTGGACGGTCAGCAGCAGCTCGTGCCGCTCCCCCACCCGCACGTGCGTGAGGCGGGCGAGCGGCGCGTCGGCGAGGTCGATCGGCTGTTCCTGCACCTCTTCCGCGATGAAGCGGGCCAGTTCCTCGTCGCCGTGGGGGACCTCGACGACGTCCAGGCGGGCCTGCCGGGTGTCGTGCACGGTCAGCGTGACGTCGTCGCCGGTCCGCTGGACGGCCGTGCGCAGGGCCTCGTGACGGTCGGTGAGGCGTTGCCAGGCGGCGCGCAGCCGTTCGGTGTCGAGCGGGCGGTCGCAGAGCAGCCGCCAGGTGAGGTTGTAGAGGGACTTGTTGCGGGCCCGCTGGTGGATCCACCAGACGGACTCCTGCATCGCCGTCGCGGGACTAACGAACACCCTGTGCCTCCAGGAACTCCGCGAGCAGCCGCTTGCGGTCGACCTTGTCGATGTCGGTCAGCGGGATGTCGGCGCGGTGGTGGAACGCGCGCGGCCGCATGTAGACCGGCAGGGTGTCGGTGAGCTCGGTGAGCTCCTCCTCGCTGACCTCGGCACCGGTGTGGAACGCGTGCAGGTCGATCTCGCCGTCCGCCGCGGTGACGGCCAGCACGACCGCCTCGACGACACCGGGGTGGCGGCGCAGCACGGACTCGATCTCGCCGAGCTCGACCCGGTTGCCGCGCACCTTCACCTGGTGGTCGATCCGTCCCATGTGGACCAGCTCGCCGCTCTCCCGGCACACCCGGTCGCCGGTGCGGTACCAGAGGTCGCCGGAGACGGGGCTGGTGCCGTCGTAGAGGGTTCCGCGCGCCTCACCGTCCTTCCAGGACACGAAGCGGCCGATGTTCTCGCTCTCGGTCAGGTAGCCGGGGAACCGCTGCGGGCCGCGCACGCACAGCTCGCCGTCGTCGTCCTGCGGTTCGAACTCGTCGTTGAACAGCACGTGGTCGAGGTGGTCGAACACCGTGCCGATGGGCGCGGACCCGTTGGAGGTGACGATGCGGTCCTGCGGGTCGGCCGGCACCTCGTAGGCGGTGACGATGCACGCCGCCTCGCTGGGGCCGTAGCAGTTGATCACCGCGGTGTTCGGTGCCGCCTGCGTCCAGGCCTCGATCTGTTCCACGGTCAGGGGTTCGCCGCCGAACGAGCTGAGCCGCAGCGTCGGCATGCTGTTCGGTGCGAGGGCGCGCAGCCGCTTGGCGAACGAGATCAGCGACGGCACGGACATCCAGTGCGTGAGCCGCTTGCCGCTGATGAACTTGACCGGCGTGAGCACGTCACCGCGTTCCGCGACGACGAGGGTCGCGCCGGAGCCCCACGCACCGAACATCGACAGGATCGAACCGTCGAAGCACATCTCGAACGTCTGCGCCACCCGCGAGTCCGGGGTGAGCTTGTAGCGCTTCATGACCTCGGCCAGGAACCAGCTGACGTTGGTGTGCGTGACCGGCACGCCCTTCGGCTTCCCGGTGGCACCGCTGGTGTAGACGACGTACGAGCCCTCGTCGAGGTCGGGGCGGATGATGTCGGGGATCGCCGTCCCGTTGGCGGGCAGCAGGAACTTGCGCCAGCGGTCGCCGGTCATGTCGAACAGCGGCACGGTCGTCTTCGCCCGGTACTCCTCCAGCCCCTCGCCGGAGCTGTCGTCGATCATGGTGAAGTCCACGTGGGCGTCCTCGGTGATGCCGAGGTTGCGGACGGCGGGCGCGGCCGGGTTGAGGGCCACCGCCGTCGCGCCGAGCCGCAGCCCGGCCAGGTAGGAGATGTAGCCGATCAGGCTGCGCGAGGTCATCAGGCCGACGCGCTTCGGTGCGCGGCCGAGGTTCTCCAGCATGGCGGCGCTGACCCGTTCGACGGCTTCCTGCAGCTCGGCGTAGGTCAGGGTGACGCTGGAGATCTCGATGGCGACGTTGTCCGGGTACTCCTGTGCGGACGCGTGGAACCAGTCGTAGAGGGAGCGGGTGGTCAGCACGGTTGCCTCCGGGGCGAGATCGGTTTCGAGCTCAAGCAGGTGACGCAGGGTGTTGTGCACGAGCGACGCGCGCGGCCGTCCCCTGCGCGCCGAGTCCACGGCGAACCGCAGCGCCTTGGGCAGCCCTTCCCAGGCGGTGCCCGCGTCGGTGTGGCCGAACAGCCGGTGCCGGAAGGCCCGGTGCTGCGCCGCGGTCCACAGGTCGTCGAGGTTTCGTTCGGTGATGCGGTCGGCCAGGAACGGCAGTACTTCCTCGTCCTTGCGCAGCCACTCGCCGTCGAGCCGCGGCGTGACACCGGGACCCGGCTCGCGAGTGAGCCACAACGGGCCTGGTGGTTGTTCGAGCGGAAAACCGAACACGTGCTCGTTCCTGATCTTCTGTTCGGTCGTCCACTCACCCGGTCGCATGGCCGTGACGAGCTGCTCGGTGGTGAGCCACCCGGCGAACGGGTGCTGTTCCCCGTCCGCGAGCAGCCCGGCAAACCCGTCGCGCACGTACCAGCGGTCCTGCCGCCGGCGTTCGACCAGCACCCAGTGCGGCGCGGGGCTGCTGCCCGGCGACCACGGCAGCTTGGCGTTGTCCGTGACCACGAGGCACCGCCCGTACCGCTCCAGCTCGTCGGCGATGCCCTGCACGGGGTCGCCGGTGGCGTAGGAGAGCTGGGTGCCGTCCGGCAGCCGGTTCAACGGGTACCGGTGGTGCGAGAACGCGAGCTCGTCCAGGTCCGTCCGCACCGCGAGCCGCACCGACTCGGCGAACGTCGCCTCGGTCCCCGCGAACTCACTGGCCAAATACCCGACCAGGTTCGTCGTGTAGCAGCTCAACCCGGTGATCATCGCCCCTCCAGGAACGCCACGCTCACCGGCACCACGCTGTGCCGCACCCGGCTCCACCGCACCCCGCCCCACCGCCCACTCGCCTGTCCCCGCGCCACCGGAACCGCCCACGGCCGCCCGGACAACCCTTCACCGGTCGCCTTCACACACGCCTCCTGCACGGTCCAGACCCAGGCGAACTCCCAGTCCCGCTCGCTCTGCGGCAACCCGGCCAACTCCCCCACCCCGCACCGCCGCAACAACCCCTCCGACGCCGGCACCGGCACCTGCACGTCCACCCCGATCCCTTCTCCCCGCTGACAGGCAGCGGCGACGTACCCGCCGTCGTGCGACAGGCTGATGGACAGGTCGGGGTGGTCGGGCAGGTACGGCTGCCCACTCTCACGCGCCGCGATGCGCACGTTGCGGCCGCCTTCGCCTTCGCCGTCGCCGTCGCCTCCGCCGAACTCGGGGAGTTCGGTGAGCAGGCTGCGCAGCAGGCCTCGGGCGGCGGCGAACTCGTGGGCACGGACCACGGGGAGGTGGGCGGCGGCTTGGACGTCGAGCGGGTGCAGCTCCACGTCGCCCATGGCGGCGACGGCGACCCTCATCTCGGCACCCCGGCTTCGGCGGGGCACGCGTTCGGTGCGCCAGGTCGCGTGCTCGTGGCGCCGGGTTGTGCGCATGTCTGGATAGGCCGCGCGCTCGTGGCGCCGGGTTGTGCGCAGACCCGGTTGGGCCGGGCACTCGGCTCGCCGAGCCGGGTGCACGTCCGGCTGGGCCGGGCGTTCGGGCGCAGATCGCTGACGGGGCTCTTGGCCGCTTCCACGTTTCTGTCGGACCCGCTGAGTACGTTGGGACGCAGGGGGCCCTGACGTCGGGGGGACCCCTGCGCAAGCCTGCCCGCTGCGGCCCGCATCGCGGCTCGCCTCATCACGGCTCGCTCCACGGCGGCTCGACCGATCACGGCGGCTCGACCGATCACGGCAGGCCGCCCCACGGTGGCCCGTCCCACGGTGGCTCGCTCCACCACAGCCCGCCTCATGGCGAGCCTTCCCACCACAGCAGCCCCTACTGCGCCTGGCTCCACCGCGGTAGCCCCCACCACGGCTCGCTCCAAGGCAGCCCGCCCGATCACGGCAGCCCGCCCTACCGCAGCCCGCCCCACTCCGGCCCTTCCCACAGC